>NZ_CAXBIA010000002.1:0-495656 GCF_963975735.1 uncultured Parasphingorhabdus sp. | reverse complement strand
AGTTGCCATTGCCGCCCGCGTTGGAGTTGCCATTGCCGCCCGCGTTGGAGTTGCCATTGCCGCCCGCGTTGGAGTTGCCCTGAGCATTTGAACTGGAATGACCGCCTGCGCTACTGACGTTCGATCCACCGGAACCATTGCTGCTGCGGACCTTGCCTGGGATACTGTTAATTGCTCCACTATTGCCGATGGCGAAATTCGGATTGGGGGTTGTAAGCGATGCCATCTGAACCGGGACGGATCTTGATTCGCTATTGGTGATCAATCCACCGGTCAATGCGCTCAGCGATACCGGCGTGTCGAGCACGGGCGCGGAAATCGTGCCGTCGAATGCGCTACTGGCGATGTTCAGCAAAGTGGCGTCATCCATCGGCTCGGGCGTCTCTGTGCTTCCGGCGGGTGCGTTGGGAGAATCAATGGTTTTCGTCTCGGCCCCTGCAATTGTCAGCCGGAATTGCTGGTCCTGATTAACGATGCCGATCATACCGGGCGACAAGAGCTGGCTCGCGCCGCCATCCAGGGTCGACACCTGTACCGCGCCTTCGGTCACCTGAACCGCGGTTCCGGTTTCCGAAACGGTAACGCTGAACGTCGTGCCTTTCACCACAGCAGCAAGATACGGAGTTTTTACCCCGAAATGTGGTGTAGCCTTCTTGTCGATGCGGAAGAGAACATTGCCGATCTCTTCGAAAAACTGGACAACGCCGCCGCTCTGCTTCGGTTCGCTGATGCGCAAGCGGCTGTTGGGCGATACGACCACATATTCCTGACCGCGTACCAGAACCGCACGGCTTTTCTGACCGGTGGAAATGACATCACCAGCAGCAAGACTGCCTCCGCTGATCGCGATCTTGGATACACCGGCACGCAATATATTGACCGTTCCGGCGCTTTCGGAAAGCTTCCATTGTGGAGTACCGGCATGCGCGGTGCCGGCTGCCATCATTGCTGCAATCGCTAGAAATTTTTTCATTGTGCTACTCATCACTTTCGTTGGCCTCGGGACAATGATCGCGCTCGGCAATGCCCCCGTTTAATCTCCAGTAGAATGATGAAGTGAGTCGAACGTTTAAAAACGGTCTGAATTTTTTATTAAAACATCGATTTGATAAGCATTTCCTAAGCCTTTCTAGATAAATGAATTTGTTCCGAGTTCAGGAGTAGTTCGTGCATCTAGTAGTAAAATTGGCAATATGCGCTGGATTGGGGCTTTGCTCTGCGTCCGGCTTTGCCCAGCAAGCCGGCAATCCGTTCGAAGGTGTCAGCCCGCCGGACGAACAGATCATCGGCGATCCGGACCGTGATGACCTGGTTCCGCCGGTCGTGGCGCCGGATCAGTCTGTGCAACAAAGCCGCGATCGCGAGGCGTTTACGATCGGTGCTGTCTCCGTCAAATCCGGGATAGAAATAGCGGCAGGCGATCTGGCTCGCGCCTATGAACCGTTTATCGGTGAAGAAGCGAGTGAGGACAAGCTGCGGGATCTGGCGAACACGATCTCCGAAATCGCCCGGGAGAAGGGCTATATCTTCGCTAGCGCCCACATCCCTGCCCAGTCCGTAAAAATCGGCGTTGTCGAGGTTCTGCTCGACCCCGGCGCGATCGATGAAGTCCGGATAATTGGCTCTGAAAACAGACGTCTACGCAAGATACTTGATAGATTGAAGAACAGACCCACTCTCGCGACGCGGGTAGAAAGACAGCTGCTTTTTGTAGCGGATTTGCCGGGTATAACGTTGCTAAACTCGAACTACCGCCGTGAAAATGGCAAAGGCATCCTCGTCGTGTCGGTGCGCGAAGACAAAGCCAAGGGGCATCTGGCTCTCGACAATTTTGGTCCCGAAACACTCGGACCATTCCGCGCACGCCTCGACCTCGATATCGCCGGACTGCTGACGGACGGCGATATTTTGACAACAAATGTGATCAGTTCGATCGTACAGCCAAAAGAACTAACCTATGTAAATGCACGATATGCAGTGACATTGGGTGATGGAGCCACGGTAGTCGGTATATCGGCTGCCGCGGGACGCACGCATTCAGGCGGTAATCTGGCCGATTTCGAATTTACCGGACAGAACCGCTATGCATCAGGCTTTGTAAGTCATGCTGTGAAACGCGGTAGAGACGTCAATTTGTGGATAAATGGAGAAGTCGCGTTCCTCGATGCCCGCCAGTCCCAAAACGGAACAATTTTCCAGAATGAGCAGATAGCGACAGCAGCGGTGAACATCTCGGGCAATTATAATATTGGTGTCGGTAGAATCTATGGCGGTGTCGGAATAACGCAAGGTTTGGGCATTCTAGGCGCAAATCGGCTGGGGGACCCTCTGAATTCCCGCAACGACGGCAGCGGCATATTCACCAAAGGGAATTTCTGGATCAACTCGATATTCGATCTGGGAGACGGATTCGGGCTCCGATTGGCGGGTAACGCACAAATCGCTTCGCGGCCGCTGCTGTCGTCTAACGAACTCGCCGTCGGCGGCCCCTATTTTGGCAAGGGCTATGATTTTAGCGAACGCTTTGGCGATGAAGGGGCGATGGGCCTGGCCGAGGTCCGTAAAGAATTTAAAAAGGTCAATGAATGGCTCGACTGGTTTCAGCTCTACGCCTTTGTCGACGGCGGCCATGCATCCAATAAGGGAACCGGATTTGGAGACGGGTCCCTTGCTTCGGCAGGCGGGGGGATAAGAGCGCAGATCGGCAAATTGGATCTGGGCATTGAAGCCGCCGCACCACTGACCAGAGATCGATTTGAAAGCGGCGACCGGTCGCCAAAAATATCCTTCCAGATCGGACTGCGATTCTAGGGCGATATTGTTCCGATGACAATTCTGGCCGACGCTGTCGGCTTGCTCAAAAACACAGATCATGCCTGAGAGCGTTCTGGTTTTGTCAGCGTCGCTAGGGTCATGTTCGTCTAGTGATGACTGTTCCCCGTCAGCACCTGTGGCACAGATTTGAGCATAGTTTAAAGAGGATCTAGGTCTCGTCGAATTGACGAAGAAGCGAAGATGAGCTCTAAATCCTCAAAACCCGAAGCAAGTGCTGAACGGCTAGTAGAGGACATCTGCCGTGCCACGCGTCGGCACTTCTCAGATGAAGACAAGGTCAGGATCGTGCTGGATGGCCTGCGGCACCAAGCGCGTGATCTGAAGCAATGCGTACGCATGTGGAACCGCATGGAATAATAATTATCGACACTGAATTCCACGTGGTCGGCTCACTATTTGCGATGTCAATTTCGACATGCACGCAATCGACCGAAGTGCTGCCAACCCTTTTCTAATGAGAATGACTTGCAGTAGCACAGCAATTCTGCGATCTGCATCAGCTATTGCGAGTGATTCGCACTTAGCCGGCTTTGGGGGTCAGAATGAGATTTGAAATTGAAAAATGTGTGATTGGAGCCTTTGCCTCTATTGCGCTTGTTGCACCTGCTTCGGCGATCGCCGCGCCGGCGGTAGCGACAATACCGGTCGAGCTTAGCGTTGCAGGCATGTTTGCTCAGGCGGACTGGATTGTGAAGCTTGTCATTGTCGGCCTCGCATTCGCCTCCCTGGTTAGCTGGACGATCTTTATCGCCAAGACGATGGAATTGCGCGGAGCGACTGCGAAGGCACGCGAAGTTCATGATAGCGCGATCGTGCTGCATTCGCTTGACGACGCAAATAGCGTTGCGGCCCTGAACGGCAACGCGCTGGTGAAAGAGGCTTCAACGGAGCTGGAACTGTCGTCGGATGCCCTGAATGACGGCGAAGGTGTTAAAGAGCGCATCGTCTCACGCTTTGAAAGATACGAAGCCGCACTCGCACGCAGGCTGACACGCGGCGTCAACATTCTTGCCACAATAGGTGCCACGGCGCCCTTTGTCGGGCTGTTCGGGACGGTTTGGGGCATCATGAACAGCTTTATCGGAATAGCCGAAAAGCAAACAACAAACCTTGCCGTGGTCGCTCCGGGCATTGCGGAGGCGCTGCTGGCAACCGCACTGGGCCTCGTGGCCGCCATCCCGGCGGTTATCATGTACAATCATTTTTCGCGCCAGATATCGGCCCATCGCGCACTCGTTTCCGATACAGCGGCGGCGATCCTGCGCCTCGTGTCTCGTGATCTCAGCCGCGGCATTGCTGCCGGCAAATTCAAAGCCGGCAAGAAGGATTGAAACGATGTCGATTCGGCTTTCCGATACCAGCGACGACCTCCCGCTCAATCACGAGATAAATGTCACGCCGTTTATCGACGTGATGCTGGTGTTGCTTATCATTTTCATGGTTGCGGCTCCGCTCGCAACGGTGGACGTGAAAGTTGATCTGCCTGCCTCCAATGCAGCGGCGGCCCCCAAACCCGACAAGCCGGTTTTTCTCTCGATCCAGGCTGACGGCAAAATCCTTGTAAATGAATCAACGGTAGCACTGGCCGAACTGGGCACTGCCATCCAGACCGCTACAAAGAACGACAAAGAACAGCGCATCTATCTGCGAGCGGACAAGACGATAACCTATGATGTGATCATGGGGGCGATGAACAGGCTCCGTTCAGCGGGATATATACACGTTGCACTTGTCGGCGCCGAAACAACTGGTCCGCAATGAGTGCGGTGTTTCTTGATCCGGTCGAGAAACGGCAATGGGCCCTGGCCGGCATGACGGCGCTGGCTGCGCATGGTGTCCTTGCGTGGTCCTTAACGGCGTGGGACAAAGAACCTGTCCTGCCAATGCCAGAGCCCGTTGTTCTGGTCGAACTGCCGCCGGAAAGCGGGGCATCCTCTGCCGCTGTGGATCAGGTGTCCAGCGAGACACTACCCCCTGATCCTGCGCCAATGCAGCAAATGCCGGCTTCACTGGACCTTCCGGCCGCGCCCTCGGCTGCACAGGCTGTACCGGTAACGCTGCCAAGGCAGTCGCCGATAGCGCAGCCGCAACCGATAGCTGTCCGTAACAATAGCCCTAAAGTTTTACCCTCTCCCAGAATAGCTCCCGACACCGGTCCAGGTGCTGCTTCGGAAAAGGCACCTGCCAGCAAAACGTCCGGCGAGAGTCCGCAGGCGCGGAAGGAAAAGGCGGATTATTTCGCCATGGTTAGCGCACATTTGAACCGCCGGAAGCAATATCCGTCCGAAGCACGCAAGGCCCGGCAGCAGGGTGTTGTGAAGGTGCGCTTTACGGTTGATCGGAGCGGAAATATTTCTGGCGTTTCGATCAGCGGTTCGAGCGGATACCAGATACTCGACGAGGCCACCCTCGCATTGATGCAGCGTGTGGCTCCGCTTCCCCGCATGCCTGACACGATGGCCCAGAGCAGCGTCACCATCACGCTTCCAATTGATTATTCCCTCAGAACAAGATGAAAAAGGAAATCGACATTATGAACAAGAATATCCTGCGCCCGATGAGTCTCAGGTCCCCGAGCGCGAGCAACGCCAGTCTTCACACGTACGGCGCAGCAGCGGCTCTGGGACTGACCACCGTCCTCGCCGCCACACCTGCTTTCGCCCAGAATGCCGAGCCGGAAGAAATCGAGCTGGAAACGCTGCGCATTGAGGACGATACCGCCGACGTAAATCCATATACCCAAAAAGGCGCGCCATATAAGGCGCGCGTTTCTGCTGATCCTCGCAGAGTGAAACCACTGGCCGAAACACCTGCGACGATTACGGTCATCACCGAAAGCCAGATCGAGGAGGCCGGGACAACCGACCTGAAGGAAATTCTATCCCAGCAACCAGGGGTAACGATCGGCACCGGCGAGAATGGCAATGCTTTTGGTGACCGCTATATTATCCGCGGCGAGGAAGCCAGGAGCGACGTTTTCGTGGATGGCCTGCGCGATCCCGGCATGACCACGCGCGAGAGCTTCGCTGTAGATCAGATCGAAATAACCAAGGGCCCGAGCGCGACCTTCGCCGGACGGGGAGCCACGGGCGGAGCGGTCAACGCAATCACCAAACAGGCCAGCACGGATTATAATTTCAGCCGCGTCGATCTTGGCCTGGGAACCGATAATTACTATCGCGGGACGATAGATACAAATTGGCTGTTGTCCGACAATGCGGCGATCCGCGCGAATCTCCTATATTCGAATCAGGATGTTCCCGGCAGAGATCCCGCAAATCGTGAACGCTGGGGTGCCGCAATCTCGGGCACGTTGCAAATAAGCGATGCCGTGCGGGTTGCGCTCGATTATTATCACCTGACCGCCAACGACAAGCCTGACCTGGGCAGCTATGTCACCGCGAGCACAGCGGACGGCTACGGTGAACCCTTTGATGATATTCCTGCATTTACCCAGGACGGAGACTTTCTTAAGTCCGAAGTAGATACCGTCACCGGCCGGATTTTCATCGAACCTTTTGACGGTTTCAAAATCGTCAACTCGACGCGCTATGGCGAATCGAGCAATGGTTATGTGACAACCGGCGCGCGGGGTGGCGTCGACGGCGCCACCATCGCCCTGAGTGACCATCAGGGTTGGCAGGAAGTCCGATATTTCGTCAACCAGTTCAATGCGATCGGTAGTTTTGATACCGGGTCACTGGCCCATACATTGATTGTCGGTAGCGAATATTCCGATCACAAGGTCACCAACGGCGTCTATTCGATCACGAATACCGGCGCGACCAACTGCACGGTCAGTGGCCGCGGCGGGACACGGCCGGGCTATTGTATTACGGATGCGGACGGCAGCCTGATAGTTGAACCGGATGCAATAAGTTCGTTGCTTGGCCGCGAAATCACGAGAAATGGATCGGACAGCGTATGGCAGGTTAGCGCGCTTTCCTTTTACGCCATGGACACGGTTGATATTACGCCCTGGCTCTCGATCAACGGTGGCGTACGGCTCGATGCGACGGATTTCAGCCTTGCAGTCGGTGCCGCAGACTATCGGCAGAACGAGACGCTCTGGAATGGTCATGCCGGAATAAGCGTCAAGCCGATAGACGAGCTTATGCTTTACGCCAGCTGGGGCACAGCCAAGAATATCAATGGCGGTGAGTCCGATCTCGGATCCAACTGCGGCTATGGCGGCTTCTGTGTGGATCCAGTCAATCCTGCTGTCAGCGGCAGACCGGAATCCTCGACGAGCTTTGAAGCCGGCCTGAAATGGGATCTGTTCGATGACCGGTTCTTGCTGACTGCAGCGGTCTTCCAGACAACCAAATCCGATATATTCGAGCTTGGCTCCGACGACTATTCGATTGAAGGCGCCATAAACACGGGCAAGACACGCGTGAAGGGCATCGAATTGGGGGTTGTCGGCAATATAACAGACAAGCTGTCTGGCCAGATTGGGCTTACAATCATGGACGCCGAGGTACTGGAAAGTATTGATCCGGACAATGTCGGGCTCACGCTTTCGAATTTTGCTGACACCCAGGCAACCGCGCAACTTCGATACCAGGCAACCGAGCAATTCGCTTTTGGCGCTACCGCGACTTACAAGAGTGCCATGTATGCAGGCCAGCCTGACAGCGCCGCCAGCTTCAATGCCACAGCAGGCCGCTATTCCTATCGCGTCCCGTCCTATGCGGTTTTCGATGCTTTCGCTCACTATAAGTTCAACGAACATTTCTCCGGACGTATCAATGTTCAGAACGTGGGCGATGTAGATTATTATACCGCAGCTTATCGCAGCGGTGCTTTCCTCTATAAAGGTGACGAACGAAGAGCTACTGTGACCTTGACAGGTCGTTTCTAACTACGGCGGCGGAAAGCAATCTTGCTTTCCGCCGCAACGATCTCAATATTTGCGAGACAGAATATGATCACCGTCATCGAACAGCTTTTGACCAAGGATGAAGTCGGGCAGTTCCGGGAAAAGCTTGCAAAGGCCGACTGGATCGATGGCGCGCAGTCGGCGGGTTCCCGCTCGGTTGCGGTCAAGCAAAACCAGCAGCTTGATCGAGCGGACATATTGGGCAAGCAGTTGGGAGATGCCATCCTCAGAAAACTTGGTAACAATGCCCAGTTCGTTTCTGCTTCGCTCGCAGAGAAAATCTGGCCGCCCGCATTCAATCTCTATCAGAATGGCGGCCACTACGGAACGCATAGCGATGCCGCGCTCATGCGCTTGCCCGACACTGGCTTCACGATTCGCAGCGATTTGTCGGCAACGCTCTTTCTTTCCGAACCGGATGAATATGATGGGGGGGAGCTGCTCATCGAAGAGCAGTTTGGTGCGCAAGCGGCAAAGCTCGCCGCGGGTGACATGCTGCTATATCCGTCATCCAGTCTGCATCAGGTTGCCCCTGTCACGCGCGGTCAGAGGATATGTGCGATCACATGGATGCAAAGTGCCGTCGCGGACGGCGCTGCGCGAGAGATGCTCTACGATCTCGATCAGTCGATACAGGCATTGGCGCCGGATCGACCGAAGGATGATCCCGACATAGATCGGCTGGTTCATGTATATCATAATTTGTTGCGACGCTGGGCAAAGGTATGAGCCGAACTATATTTAAGGCACTGTTCTGGGCGATTCTGGCACTTCCGGGCCTTGTAATGATCTGGCAGTTTTCAAACCATGGTGTTCTGGCCATGGACATGCTTCACCCCAGTGGCGAGATGTCGATCCGGCTGATGATCCTCGCCATGTTGGCTGGCCCGCTGTCGGAATTTTTCGGGCTCAACAGATTTTTCCGGGCCTGGCTCGCGATACGCCGCAATCTGGGAGTTGCAGCATTCGGTTATGCGATACTGCATCTCGCATTTTATTTTCTCGATATGCCCGACGTTGCGGCCATATGGGATGAATTGAGCATAGCGGGCATTTGGACGGGGTGGCTGGCATTGATACTCATGATTCCGCCAGCCTCGATCAGTTTCGACAATGCCATGCGAAAACTGGGTCGAAAATGGAAGTTGATCCAGCGTCTCGTTTATGCGGCCTTCATCGTCAGTCTGGCCCATTGGCTTCTGCTTGATTGGGATTGGTGGCCAGCATTTATTCATCTCACCCCTCTTATGATTGCCTGGAGTCTCCGTTGGTTAAGGCCCCGGAGAAAAGCGTCTCTCTCACGGAGTTTATAATGGACAAAAAAATTAACCGTCTGGCTCTCACGGCAATTGCCGGAGCAATGTTTCTTACCGCTGCACCAGCTTATGCCGATGGAAATGTTCAATGCAAATCCGGCCCGACCAAGAACTGGAAACCGATTGCCAGGATGAAGAAAAAAGTCTGGATGGAAGGCTGGGAACTGTTGAAATTGCAGGTAGAAGGCGACTGTTACGAAGTCTACGCCCGCAACGAAAGCGGACAATCCATTGAAGCGTTCTTCCACCCTGTGACTTTGGAAAAGCTGGTAGTCTATCGCCGCGGGAGCGAAATTTACCGGTCTTCCAATTTTCCGAAGTGAGCCAAAGTAGATCGTAAAAAATTTTACCGATGCCACGTTGGCCCAGACAAGCTTTATCACCGCCACTTATCAGATATACAGATTTTAAAAGAAGCTCGAGCGCAAAACCAATCAAGAGATGAACCGAAGCAGAATCATTTCCATTAAAAGCCCATTGCTCAATGTCAGGAACATCGATTTCAACCGCATGTCGCCTAGCGACATCAGCCTACCTCGTTCCGCGAGGAGCGCGAATGGCGGGTGATCTATACTCCGGCGATTTTGGCGCAATCCGCTGAAATGACGCTCGAGCAGATGAACAGAGTTCCCACAGAAATCATGACATTAAATGGAATGCCGCAGCGGGTCTACGCTATCCCATTCAAGGATCATCCCCAAGAAGGGTTCGTCGGGGCCACAATTCCTACGTTGCTGGATCGCGTATTGATTGGACCTTCACTTGATGCCATTCCTATCGCGCGCGCGTTCGTGGACGAACTTGACAGTTGTGGTGTGAAGAATACTCAAGAGAAAGTAATAATCACAGGAGTTCCGTTGAGAACGTAACATTCGTTTACCTCTAGGGTCCAAAAAGGACCTCGCCCAGCAAAAAAATATATGCAGTCTCAACAATTCCAGCGACCATCAGGCTCGCCTACCAACACAAAATGAGCATCGAACATTTTCTGCAAGCAACCATGCTCGATCCGCGAATTCACACGGTTTAAGTCAACGTTATATTCGATCCAACCTCACGCAGTTACATGAGGTAACAGCTTAGCATTACGCCTAAAATGTCGCTATAGAAATTCAATGAAGGTCAAATACATCTACCCTTTGGACCGTCCGCTTAAATTCGCAGACCGGCTAGACGATTCCGCCGCCCAATACGCGATAGAGGTTGATCAGATTGAGAGCACGGGACAACCGCGTGTCGACCAGTTGTTGCTGCGAAGTATAAGCCGTTCGCTCTGCGTCGAGGGCTACCAGATAGGAATCGACCCCAGCCTGATATCTGGCCCGAGACAGCCGCAAAGTCGTATTGGCAGATGCAGTCTGCTTCGTGCGCGCCGCGAGCCTGTCATCAATCGTCCCACGCTGGGCCAGGGCATCGGCGACTTCCCGAAAAGCCGTCTGGATCGTCTTTTCATAATTGGCTACCGCCAGTTGCTGCGACGCTTTGGCATAGTCCAGATTGCTCTTGTTGCGGCCTCCATCAAAAATCGGCAAGCTTAATGCCCCTTCCGTCGCGGAAGAAAAGCTACCGCCGGCGAACAGTCCGCCCAGAGCATTGGAAGCCGTACCGAGCAAACCGGTCAGCGATATGCGGGGAAAGAACGCAGCCCGTGCAGCGCCGATATTGGCGTTTTCGGCGATCAGCTGATGTTCCGCCCGCAACACGTCGGGGCGCTGCAGGAGGACATCAGAACTGACAGCAATGGGCAAGGACTGGAGCGTGTAGTCTTGTTCGCCCAGAGCTTCGGGCAGAAGCCGGGCGGGAGCCGCGGTGCCAACCAGCAGGTCGATTGCGTTGCGATCCTGCGCTATCTGGCTTTGCAGGACCGCTATGTCAGCCCGGGCGCTCTGAAGGACGGTCTCCGCTTGACGGGCTTCCAGTTCGGAAGAAACGCCGATCCGGAAACGAGCCTCGGAAAGACTCAGGCTTTCTTCAGAGGTGGAGAGAGCGGCCTGACTGATTTGCAATTGATCCTGGTCGGCGGCCAGTTGCAACCAGGCTGACGCTATCTCGGCAATCAGACTGATTCGTGCGGCGCGCTTGGCCTCTTCGCTGGCAAAAAATTGCTCCTGCGCCGCGCGCGACAAGTTTGCCACACGATCGAACAGATCGATCTCGAACGCAGAAACACCGACCGCCAGAGAATAGCTGTCAACGGCGACATCCGGTCCGGAAGAAATGGTTTCGGTTCTGGTCGCGCTGCCCGACACCCCGATCGAGGGAAGCCGGTCAGCCCGCTGCACTTTATATTGCGCCCTTGCCTGCATGACATTGGCTGCGGCAATGCGCAGGTCGCGATTATTCTCCAGCCCGCTATCAATCAGTTCGACAAGGCGCGGATCGATGAAGAAATCACGCCAGCCAATGCCGGTAACGTCAAGCGCATCGCTGGCGGCCGCAGGATAAATCCCGTCGTGAGGCAGTTCGACCGGAACCGGCATTTCCGGCCGGACATATTCGGTGGCCAGACTGCATCCGGCCAAGGCGGTCGAGCATGCGAGAATAAGCAGGGATGATCTAAATATGGTCATATTCATTCCTCCGTCACAATGTTTAGGGGACGATCGTCATCCGGGCTTGCGTCCGGTTCTCGGGTATCGAGCCGCCCCATATAGCGGGCGGCCAGCAAGAAGAATGTCGGCACCAGGAAAATAGCCAGCACCGTCGCTGCAGTCATCCCGCCCACAACAGCGCGACCGATGGCATTTTGTCCACCCGCACCGGCTCCGGTTGTCAGCGCCAGCGGCAATACGCCGAACACAAATGCGAGACTGGTCATCAGGATCGGGCGGAGTCTCTGGGTTGCTGCGAACACAGTGGCTTCAAAGACGTTCATCCCGTCGGCGATCTTTTCCTTGGCGAACTCGACAATCAAAATCGCATTCTTCGCGGCCACGCCCATGGTAGTGATGAGGGCGACCTGCAGATAGATGTCATTGTCGAGCCCACTCAACATCGCCGCGGCCAGCGCACCGAAAACACCCAGCGGGACGACCAGCAGGACCGAAAGCGGTATCCACCAGCTTTCATACAAGGCGGCGAGGCACAGGAACACAATCAGCAGTGAAAGACCGTAAAGCAGCGGTGCCTGACCACCCGACAATTGCTCTTCGTAAGACAGGCCGGTCCATTCGAGCGACGTTCCCGGCGGTAGTTTTGCCTGCATTTCTTCCATCGCTTCGATGGCCGAACCGCTGCTGTAGCCTGGGCCGGGAATCCCCTGGATCTGCATGGCCGGCTGGCCATTATAACGGGTCAGTTGGACCGGTTCCTTTGACCAGTTCTGGGTTGAGAAGGCGGTAAAGGGGGCCATCTCTCCGCTCTGGCTGCGCACGAACAGCTTGCCGATATCTTCCGGTTGCTGGCGATACTGCTCGTCTGCCTGTAAATAGACCCGTTTGACCCGGCCCCTGTCAATGAAATCATTGACATAGCTACTGCCCCAGGCGGCGCTGATCGTGGCATTTATCTCGCTGATATCGAGCCCAAGCGCACGTGCTTTCTCCTGATCAATATCCACATTGAACTGCGGGGCATCATCCAGGCTAACCGGCCGGACCTGATCAACGCGCGGGTCCTGCGAAGCCATGCCAAGCAACTGGTTGCGGGCAGCTACAAGACCATCATGGCCCAGATTTCCGGTATCAACCAGTTGGAGATCAAACCCGGTCGCATTACCCAGTTCCTGCACAGCGGGAGGAACAATCGGGAAAATCATGCCGTCTTTATATTGCTGGAACCTGCCCATCGCCCGACCGGCAATAGTCTGGACATCATCGGGGCGATCCTCCCAGTCTTTCAGATTAACGAATGCCATACCTGCGTTCTGCCCCTGACCGGCAAAGCTAAAGCCGTTGATCGCGAAAACACCGTCGACATTGGCTTTTTCTTCCTCGAGGAAATGCTCCCGAACCAGCGTAAGAGCCTGATCGGTCCTTGCGCTGGTCGCGCCGGCTGGACTCTGGACAAGGACCATCATGATGCCCTGGTCTTCGTCCGGCAGAAAGGATGAAGGCAGGCGCATGAAAATAACGCCAACCCCGACGATGATAGCGGCATAAATCAGCATCGAGCGGACCCAGTTGCGTGCGGTCTTGCGCACACCACGTTCATATCCAAGCTTGCCGGATTCGAACTTGGCGTTGAACCAACGGAAGAAGCGAGCCAGCGGGCCGGCTCCGTCCGCCAGGCTGGAATCTCGCGTTTTCAGCATCGTAGCACATAAGGCCGGGGTCAGAATAAGAGCGACCAAAACCGAAAGAACCATTGCCGATATGATGGTGACCGAAAACTGACGGAAGATGACGCCTGTCGATCCGCCGAAAAAGGCCATCGGCAGGAAGACAGCCGAAAGCACGAGTCCGATCCCGATCAGCGCGCTGCTGATCTCGTCCATCGATTTCCGCGCCGCTTCCTTGGGCGAAAGCCCCTCCTCGTCCATCAGGCGCTCGACATTCTCGACGACCACAATCGCATCATCGACCAGCAGACCGATTGCCAGCACCATTCCGAACAGGGTCAAGGTGTTGATCGAAAGACCGGCAACGGACATGATCGCGAACGTACCCATCAGCACGACCGGAACAGCAATCGTCGGAATCAGCGTTGCACGCCAGTTCTGGAGGAACAGGAACATGACGAGAAATACCAGAACGACAGCTTCGATCAGCGTTTCTACGACCTGCTCGATGGACAGCCGGACAAAGGGTGTCGTGTCCAGCGGATAGTGAACCGAGACATCGTCCGGGAAACTCTTCGATATTTCAGCGACCTTGGCCTTCACCGCATCGACCGTATCGAGTGCGTTCGCGCCCGAGGCGAGTTTGATCGCGATTGCCGAGCCCGGCTTGCCATTGAAGGTAGCGTCGATACCATAGGATTCTGCGCCGAGTTCGACCCGGGCGACGTCGCACAGCTTGACCGCTGATCCGACCGTGGTTGATTTCAGGATGATATCGCAAAATTGCTCCGGCGTCTGCAGCCGTGACTGGACCGAAACAGCGGCATTGAGCATCTGTTCTTTGGAAGCCGGGCGAGCACCCAGCTGACCAGCCGATACTTGCGCGTTCTGCGCGCGCACCGCAGCGGTTACATCCGAAATGGTGAGCTTGAAAGAAGACAATTTTACCGGATCGATCCAGATTCGCATCGCATATTGCGAGCCGAAAGACTGCGTATCGCCTACTCCCGAAACCCGACTAAGCGGGTCCTGAAGCCTTGTCGCCACCAAGTCGGAAAGATCGTTCGCATTGTGGCTGCCGTTTTGGGAAGCCAGTGCGATAACCAGCAAGATGTTGGCGGAAGATTTGCTAACCCGCACCCCTTGCTGCTGGACTTCTTGCGGCAGCAACGGAGTTGCCGACTGAAGTTTGTTTTGCACCTGAACCTGCGCAATATCGGGGTCGGTGCCCTGATCGAACGTCAGGGTGATCGAAACTGTCCCCGCCGAAGACGAACTCGACGAGAAATAACGTAGATTATCGATACCCTTGAGCTGCTGCTCGATGATCTGCGTTGTGGTATTCTCGAGCGTCTTGGCGTCCGCTCCGGGGTAGGTGGCAGTAATCGTCACCGCAGGCGGCGCAATCGAGGGAAACTGGGCTACGGATAGATTGCCGATTGCCAGCCCGCCAGCGATGATCAGGGCAACCGCAATCACCCATGCAAAGATGGGGCGGTCGATAAAAAAACGTGACATGGTTTTCTACTTCTTTTGCTGTGCTGCAGGAGCGGAGGAAATATCAGCGACTTTCGCGGCCTTGGCGGGATCACGCCAGGCAACTGTCTTCACCGACATACCGGGCTGCAACATCATGCCGCCCTCCACTACAACCTTGTCACCTGGCTTGAGGCCCGATTTGACGAGCCAGTTGTTGCCGATAACCTGGCCGACCTCGATGGGCTTGAGCATGACCTTTCCGTCCTGGCCGACAATCATGACGACCGCCTGCCCTTTTTCATCCCGGCTGACCGCTCGCTGGGGAACAACGATCCCGTCTTGAAGCGATCCTTCCACCAACCGCGCACGGACAAACATGCCGGGCTGCAATATGCTCGATTTGTTCGGGAAAAGCGCACGGATGGTCTGCGAACCGGTTTCCGGATCGACACTGACATCGGTGAACTGAAGACGACCCTCCGCCGGATAGATGCTGCCATCTTCCAATATGAGTTGAACCGACGCAGCACCATCGCCGCGCGACAGGTCGCCCTGGGAGAGCTGTTGCCGCAATTTCAGAATTTCGGCGCTTGTTTGCGAGATATCGACATACACCGAATCAATTTTCTGGATGGTCGCTAGGGCGGTCGCCTGCGACGCAGAAACCAGCCCGCCGGTGGTGACCAGCGACCGGCCGATCCTTCCGGAAATAGGGGCGCTGATGGTGGTTCGCGCCAAATCAATCTCGGCCGACTGCAACGCCGCTCGCTGCGCTGCGACGTCTGCACGCGCCTGCTGCGCCGATGCCACCGCATTGTCGTAATCCTGCCGGGAAACGGCGTTGATCTTTACCAGCTCACCATAGCGTGTTGCCAGAGCCTGACTTGAAGCGATCGAAGCCTGTGCGCGAGCCAAAGCCGCTTTGGCGCTGGCAACCTGGGCTCGTGGAAGCTGTGGGTCGACTTGATACAGCGGTTGCCCGCGTTCAACATTACTGCCTTCCGTAAACAGGCGCCGCTTGATCAGGCCGTTAACCTGCGGCCTGACTTCGGACAGCTCATACGGGGTGATCCGGCCAGGCAATTCGATGGTCAGAGTCACCGGAGTCTCGGCAATAGTGACAACACCCACTTCGGGGAGGGCTGATAGGGGAGCCTGGTCGCTTTGATTGCTACATGCGCACAGGGTCAGCATCAGGGCTGATAACGCGTTTCGAAAAGATACCATGGAAATTTTTGCTCATCTATGTTATGTGAGTGATCGTTCATTCACATTGCAATTAGTGAGAACAGTTTCTACGGTCAAGAAAAAAAAGGAATGGTTGATGGATCAGGACTCACATTGTGACAACGAGCCCGGATTACAGGCACAAAGGACACTGGAACGCCGGGGCAAGATCACGGCTGCTGCAAAGCGGTTGTTTATCGAAAACGGTTTTCACAATACCGGTATGGCGCGACTGGCCAAGGAATCGGGTGTGCTGGTTGGCCAAATCTATCGTGATTTTGCCAGCAAAGAGGCCATTGTCGCAGACATAGTCGAGGAGCAGATGAACGTTCTGTTGGCCGCTTCGGAACTGCGCGAGTCGATCAGGCGCAGTGATTATGATGCGGTCAAGGCATGGATCTTTAAATTTGTCCGCGGCCCCGACGACAATGATTTCGTCCTTTTCGCCGAAATTCTGGCAGAATCATCGCGGAACGAAAAGATTGCCGCCATTACCGAAAAAGTGTCGGATCGACTGCGCGAAGCGATGGTCGAGGCACTTACCCTGTTAGCACCAGATCCGGCCAAAGCCGAGCGCCGCGAGACGGTCGCGAAAACCATCTTGTGCATTGGCGGCGGCGTTGGTCAGCAAAAGTCGGGGATGGTCAACAATCTGGATGATCAGGTCGTCGACTTGATCGTCGAGATGATCGAGCGCGAATTGATGGAGTTACAGCGAAGCTAGCGGTGAGGTTTGAAATCCGTCCGCGGACTGGCCGAGTGAATAATTTTCCCAGACATCCGTTGCCGCGGTCAATTGTGGTTGTCGATTTTGCAGGAACACCCCATCAGCCACTACCGGAAGCCATCGGGCACCCGCCAAGCTGCTCGGGAAACGTTCTTCTATTGGGGGTTTCGTATTGATTCGACTCACAAGCTCAAACCAAAAGCTTACAGGCGCGCTGTAAACCGCTTTATAGGTTGATTAATAAATGGCTGTTTTCTGGTAGCGGAGGAGGGACTCGAACCCCCGACACATGGATTATGATTCCAGTGGAAATGACTGTTTTCAGCGCTATAATCACGAACCACACCGGTATTCGTCACATCAAGCAGCCAGCAAATCTTGTTCCATCTTATCCATGAGCTCAACGTCTTTCGATGGGTCGTTAAATAGGTGACCGTAGACGTCAAACGTCATCATGATCGTCGAATGACCAAGAAGAGTTTGGATCTTCTTTGGAGCCCATCCTTGCTCAATGAACAGTGAGGCTGCAGCGTGCCGCAACGAATGCGGTGAGAAGCGCGGCTTGCCATTTTCATCAACGATATCACATTCAACCATGAGCGGTTTGAACACACGGTTATAGAAATTGGAATGGCTTTGAACCTTGCCGATACCGTTGGGGAACACAAGGTCGTCCACGCCTTTGGGGCAAAGCACGCGCCAAGCATCCAGAGCTTTGCTTAGAAAACCACCCATGGGGATATCACGACGCCCTGCCCTGCTTTTGGGAACCCCAATTTGATTATATCGATCGGCGCGCTGTCGTACTCGGATAAGGTTGTTTTCAAAATCAACGTCGGACCACCGGAGGCCACGCAGTTCAGACATTCTCATGCCAGTCATAATAGCCGTGACAATCAACGGCCGGTGTTGCGCTGGGACATTCGCAAGCAACAACCTAATCTCCGCTTTGCTTGGAAACACACGCTCAGGGTCATGACGCTGTGATTGCCGGAGCTTTACTTCTCTCGCGACGTTCTGCTGTACGTAGCCTCTTTCCTGCGCTTCTGAGATTAACGAACGCAAACTGGTCAGCGACTTCTTTGCATTCGACCTGGTGCTATCGCGAAGAATGTCATCTAGAAATTGACGCACGTCAGCAGAGGTAAGCTCTACCAGCATAATCGACCCAATTTTAGGGACAATATGATGCTTAATATGTGATCGGTAAGAATGAATCGTTGCTCGCTCTAGTTTCTCTAAATGGCATCGATCAAGCCAGATTTCGCATGCGTCAGAAATGGTAATGGGGGGCATTGATGGACTACTCCTAATGTGTGTTTTGATGTTCACATTCTACCGGAGTTCAACGACCGTGTCGGGCTAAATTCCAGCCTATTTCTGGCTTTTTTGTGCCTGCAATGCTCTGCGTTCTTTCACCACTTGGTCAACCATAGGGGCGAGAGTGAAAAGATTTCCAGCGATGAAGCGTATCTTCTCTTTTTCACTCGACCTTCTCCAATGATAGGTCAGATGTTCAGCCATTGAATTGGTCTTCTTGCGCTTTCTATAGCCAGCAGCGATCGCGGCGCGATAAACCGTGATTTCGCCCGCGTCGATTTCCTTGAGCAGCTTAGTATGCCCGTCATTCTTCAGCCGACGAATATAGTCTTCATTGGTTCCTGACATAGCGTCCTCGTAGACGTGTCGACGTCGACGTGTCTACAGCTTTCGATATCACTCAAAAAAAACTAACATTCATTTGCATATTTGAGCCGACAGCGCTTGGCCATTATGGTATTATAGACGTAAGTAAAGTTGATTGATCAGGGCAACGATCTGCAGCGCCTGCGAAGAACTATCTAGCCATAGCAATTTGTCATATTTTGTAGGGTATTTTAGCCGTGACCCGCGGCCAAATCGGTAGCCGGGATCAAGACCGGAGCTATGAGTGAGCAAACACGACTGGAAAATCGGTACGCTAACCACGGATCGGTGAAAGCCACCCTTTGCAAGGGAAAGACCAATCAAAGATGAAGGCACTGCATGACTGCACCCTTTTGACCGGTGATATTTGAAGGTAAGACATCACCGGTTGTGTTCGGTTCTGCTGGACGACCGAGTTGGCCAAAAAGGCCGGGTTTCGGAACTAGATTGACCGGTAAAGAGCTCCGCCGGTCTGCGGGATAGCTTTCCGCCAGGTTCTTCACCACTTTCCCATGGGAAACTAAACCTCTTGCTGTGAGAGCGCCATATTGGCCTACTTTCAGCAAGGGGGTTAAAGTCATTCCTCGGGAAGGTTGATTAAAACATTATTCAAATATCTAGGAGCTGAGCGACAAAGTCGCGATGCTCCTGTCGTCCCCGCAGGGGATGACAAATCCATCATGAATCCCATGAAAAACATGGAAAACACTTCCCCCTACAACTCAATTTTATAGGAATTCAAAATGAACCAGAGCCAAGAAACAATACGAGCGTCTCAGACATTAAGTCCCATGGATCTCAGCGAAAACGACCAAACATCATTATCGGACATCCTTGGAGATGTGTTGGTGAGCTTAACGTTGCTATTTTTCGTTGCATTCGTTGCGGAGCTTAGCACCATATACTCCTGAGACTCACGAGGGAATGACTTCAGCAATGAAATCATAAGGTTTCGAGCGTGGTCCTATAGCATCCAGTGCGATTTCTTTGTGTCTTGCCCTTAGAGCTCCATGGGCATGTCAGACACAATGTGGGCTTCTCAGTTTCACGGTTTCGGTTGAAAGCAGAGAAGTCTTAGGAATCCCCCAACATACTGACCCCCATCCCGCCTACTTGCCGGTGATTTTGAAACGCCATCCATCCACCGGGGTTGTTCATGCACAACCTTCATGAACTTTGGTTGGCTTGATGCATTATGGTATTATGAAGCCCAATCGCAAATTTGCTTTTTTCTTGGACGGCTGGAAATATGTGTAATCACTATCAAAACCACCCCGAAGCAATCCCCACATGGCTGGAATATATCGGTGCGGCTGGTGACATCCCCTTCTCAGAGGTCAAAATTGATGTCTGGCCGAAATATCAGGGCATGGTTGCGCGTCTCGACGGCGGTCGAAAAATACTCGACACCATGCAGTGGGGCGTCCCACTAACAATGAAGGGTAAACGTCCTGGCACGACCATTACAAAGCGAATAACCAACGTTCGCAACCTATCCAGCCTTTTCTGGCGATCGATGCTCACAAAGGCTGAAAATCGCTGCCTCGTGCCCTTCACCGCATTTGCTGAGCCAAAGCCCAGGTCGGGGAGAGAGGAATGTTGGTTCGAGGTCAATGAAGCCTCTGTCTCGGCGTTCGCTGGTATCTGGCGCCCCTCCGATGAAGGTAACGTATTTGCGTTTCTGACATGCGAACCTAATCCGCTTATCAAGCCCATTCACCCCGAGGCCATGCCGGTGATATTGCTTCCAGAGGATTATGACGGCTGGTTGGCTGGAGATGATGCGGGGAGGTTTGCGGTGCCATTCCCATCCCAGCTGATGTCGATGGCTGCTTAGCCTGTCACTGGCTCCTGCCTCATGGCGCTGCGTGCCTGTTATGGTGTAAAGCAAGGTTGACATTAGTTAGTCAAATATTGACTCATATCGTCTCATTTTTTCTGCCCGTCACCGGCGACTGCAGTTTCTTCCATTAATGGGCCATTGCGGCTCTATGTCCGATTTTGGCCTCGGATGACCGGTTCAACTGGACTTTCAGCGATCTGCTGGGACGTGCCTAATCTTAGTTGAACATAACGTGTGATATTAATTCGAGAAACCACTGTCCTACATAGAACATTTAGTGAACAACGTGATTTCCTTGATACCACTTGTAGGTCCGTCATGATTGTTATGGATAGCTCGTCCCTCCTTGCGCTGGCAGCAATCATTGCCAGCGTATCATCACTCATCTGGGCGGTGCGTCGGAAGCCATGACATTGGTTTCAGAAGATCGGCTGGTAGCCATGGCACTCGATGCTCTAGAGCAGATCCTCGCCCTTTCCGCTGAGGAATGCGTCAGCCGCACGAGATCGATTGCGGTGTGCCTTGCTTACCTCGCATCACGGGACACCTCTGAGAGATGGCCCTTTGACGAATTTTGGAAATGGCTAGATTGTGACGACAAGCTCGTGCGGTCAGGAAATCTCAACCGGTGTTTGAACGGTATCTACGCGCAGCTCAGCGTGAGACGAACAAACAACATGATGTTCAAATACAAGACGCCCCACAACTCATCATAGGTTGATGCTCGCTGGCCCATCGTGGGTTTAAGACCCTACAGAAGCAAAAGCGGACTCTTCCCTCGATGCAATCGAAATGACTGCTTACGCCCCAATTGCGGTCGTTCGCGCTATCCAGCCCAAATGGCGGATATGGGTGCAATAGCGGACATCGACCTCTGTGCCAGAACAGAACATTTTTATCGCTATCCTGAAAATCTGTTGCTCCGCGCTTACTAAATATGTTAACATTTTGTGAGGGTTGATAAAATCACGCGTTAAATAATGCTCATCTGGGCGATTTTTCAAGGCGGTTAAACAAGGGGTGAACAATGCAAAAATTTATAGGGGCGGCAGCGGTTGTGACTGCTATGGTTTTACCAGCATCATTGGTATCGGCTGCAGTGATCACAATCGATCAAGGTGAAGTTTTTAGCGCAAATTACGATAATGGAGGTATGGGCAACGGTCGAGGTGTAAGTTTTCTGGCGAATGAAAATTTTACGATTTCTTCGATCGGCTTTGACCTGAGCGTTATCTCGACCGACGCCACCAACTATGTTTATCAAATCTTCAGCAGTACAAATGGCAGTGACGCAGTTTCCATCTTGGATTTCGTAACCTTTAATCTGACAGCTGGAGAGGGCTATCGGGATCAAGCCTTTGGATTTACTTTTAACTCCGGCTCTCACTATCTTGTTAACTTTGCACGTGCGGACGGTGCTCATTTGGGCGATTTGGGTACGCACTACGTTTGGGAAGATCTAAACGGTGTTTCCGCAGCTATTAATTATGGTCCGCTTACGGTCGTTGAAGGCTTTGAAGGATCGCCACCAAATAATAGCAATCCCCTTATTGCGTTTACCCGGTTTAATGCCGGTACGCCGGCAGTCCCTGAACCAGCAACCTGGGCATTCATGATCTTTGGCTTTGGTGCCATTGGCGGAGCAATGCGCCGTCAGCGCAAGGCAAACGTGAAAGTCAGCTACGCTTAACTAATCAAAACGGATTTGCTCCGAAGCCCTGTCAGAGCAATCTGGCAGGGCTTTCTGCATGAGTGCTAGTGTCCGCTTTCGGGATGAAACCGCTATTAGAAGTCGCAACTCTCAATGACCGCTTCCCACCCAATTTCGGTCATTCGAACTGGTTTATGGAAAGTAAAAGCGGCTGGTCGGCAATCGCCCCATATGTGGTCATTCCCGACGTTAACTCCGTTTCGTGAAACCTGAAGCAGCCAATCGGTCGGTCTTGCCAAAACTCATATGCTGGCGGATGATGCCTTCTCAACAAGCTAGCTCTGCCAAGCGAGCAGTCGACGCTGCCGACAGTATGGAAAAGCCACATGGCATATGGGAAGCGCCGAAAATGCCGGCAGAAGTGCATTGACATCCCTATATATGCAAACTATTGCACAATTGATTGTATATATAGGGATCAAATCTAAAATGACTTATCTTGATACCCATCCGCTTCACGGTGCATTTATTTCCAACAAGTTTACGCGCTTGACTGATGTTATAGCCAGCCAAGGGGAGGATATGCTCCGCGATGCGAATATAGATGTTCCATCACGAGCGGTTTCGATTGTGCTACTGGTTGGAGAGCATGGTGAGATATCGGCAGCGGACATCGCCAACTGGTTGGAACAACCTCATCAGCTGGTCACACAGCGCTCAGACCTGCTGATCGAGTTAGGGCTGATCAAGCGCAGAAGCGATCCTCACGATGGCCGCAGAAAAATACTGGTTCTGACAGCCAAAGGAACGGATCAGTTCACTCGATTGACCGAGCTTATGGTCCAGGTCGCAGACGTTTTCGCTGCCTTGTTTGAGGAGATCGAATGCGATCTCGCCGCCATGGCGATGCGGGCCATCGAGGCACTCGAGCGATCGCCTATCCTTGAACGTATCAATTCCCGGCGATCCTCGCGCATTGTGAATAATCCAGACAATTTGGAAATATCATGAAAATCGCCTCTTCCAGAACAAAGCAGCTTCCCAAGGACACGGTAGACAAGGCCGCGCAAAAAGCGGCAATCGATATAGGTCTTGTCCTTGGGACAATGTTGATCCTGAAATATGCTTTGTTGAGCGTTGAAACGCTGTGGACCTATGCAGGTCCGATATCCTTGTTGTCAGCGCTCGCCGTTGCGAGTTGGCGCCTGCGGAAAAGTGGTGAGAGCTGGGTTGACCTTGGCCTAAAACGACTTCCAAGCTGGCGAAAAACGCTAGTATGGACATTCGTGGCACTGGTCTTAACCACCGCCGCCGGCATCTTGTTAGAATCCGTCATTAGCAGCGCACTGGGGGATGTTGCAGCGCAGGCTGCGCCCAGCAAGAGCGGCAGATTTGCGGGCCTTCCCGGAAACACAGCCGCTTTCGTCTATTGGCTGGCCGTGGCCTGGATCATTGGCGGTTTTACCGAAGAAATGCTGTTTCGCGGTCTGCTGATTACACGGTTTGAGACGCTGTTTTCGCGCATACCATTCGGTTTGGTCATCGCGATCATCATGCCGGCTGTCCTGTTCGGGCAGCAGCATTATTATTATCAGGGGATTGGCGGTGCTTTCGCGACTGGCGGCGTCGCATTGGTTTCTGGCATTCTTTATGTGTTTTTCAAACGAAATTTATGGCCACTCACCCTGTCGCACGGCTTGGCCAACACTGTCGGCCTGACACTGATTTATACCGGCCTTCAGCCGGCCACCTGACCCCCGCTTTCCTGTCCCTATCTGAACATCGAGATCTTCCATGAAATACATTCCTTTATTGCCCGAGCGCGCCCCTTGCTTGCCATCGGGAAAGAGTCGTTTGCGCCGATCGGCTACCCTTCTCATCTCAGCGATCCTGCTCGCTGCCGGCATAACGGGTCAGGCTGCCGCAGAATCGGCTGCGGATCTCGCGGACGATGCCCGGGTTGGCCGCTTTTCCGGCGTTGTCGCCACTGCTGAACGCGGCATCGTGCATGTTGTCGACGCGCGCGGCGCTGCGGCAGCCGGAAGCGATATCGTCAATGGTGCCCAGGTTGCCTACCCACTGGCATCGGTGACAAAGGTCCTGACCGCTACGACGGTCATGCGGCTGGTCGAGGACGGCCGTATCGATCTGACGGATACCGTAGCGAACTATCTCCCGGAATATGCGGACCGGCCCTTCGCCGGGGTGACGATTGCTCAACTTCTTAGCCATACAGGCGGCGTGCCCAGTCTTCTTAAGAACGATCAGGGGCTTGGCGACGAGCCGCTCGATTTCAATGTTCTCGCATTGCCGACCAGCACAAGCGCCCTGATCGACCAGTTTTCAGCCGCACCGCTGCTGTTCGAACCCGGCGCGCGCTACAGCTATTCGAATTCCGGCTATATTCTGCTGGGTCGCATCATCGAGGTTGCAACCGGCATGCCCTATTATTCTGCACTGGACGCGCTCGTGCTGGCACCGGCCGGGGTGTCCAAGGAATTTTGCCTTTGCCGCGACCTATCTGGTTACCCCAATGCGACAGCGTTCGAACGGCGTGGTGACAGCTTCTTGCCTGCCCCTGTCATTGATCCATCGCAGACGTTCAGCGCCGCAGGTGTCCGGGCGACCCCGGAGGGGCTGCTGAAATGGAGCGAAGCCCTGATGGCGGGCCGCATCCTCGCGCCGGAGTCTCTTGAGCGAATGTGGACGCCGGTGACCCCGACCCGCAATCCCGGCGAATCTTTCGCGCTTGGCTGGCTTGTCCGGGACGTCGACGGTGTGCGCCAGGTCGCCCATGACGGCACAATGCCGGGCACCGTCAGCTATCTGGTCCTGACTCCGGCAGAACATCGTGCGGTGTTCGGAGATCTTAATCGCACTCTTGACCTTGATCATATCACGGACAGCGAAGCCTATTTGCGACAGTTGGTTTCATCCGTTGTCGCGGGCAACGCGCCAGCGACCGTCCCGGCCCTTGCTCTGTCGCTGACGGGCCAGACGCTGGAGGGGGCCTACCGGCTACCGGAAGACCGCATCTTTACGCTCCAAACCGATGCTATGGGGCAGATCTGGCTTGAAACCGACGGAAGCTGGTCGGTCTTGCAATTGCCAAAACTCGTTCACGCAGATGGGCCACTCGCGGAAGATGCCGCCGAAGCCATTACTGATTGGGCGAAGAACGGTCACACCGGGCTTGCGGAGCACTTCAGCCAGAAAATGGCTGCCAATGTGCCTGCCGGAGCAATGGATGCTACTTGGAGCCAATTCATCGAGCAGTTCGGGGCGTATCGTCGCCACCACGTCTATTCCGTCACCGACGACTTTGCGGAGGTTCGCATCGATTTTGATCGAGGGTCAATGGACATCGGGATCGTTTACGACGACGGGGGTCAAATCAACGGGCTACAACCCGTGGGACAAGAAGTCGAAATGCCGGCTACTCGCCTGCGCGCATGGGTTACCGCCGAGGGGAACCTCTGGATCGATGGCTTTCTCCATGGCGGGCCCGACGTGTCGGCCTCTATCGATAGCGATGGGGGGCTGACCTTTCAATCGGGACAGCGCGCCATACCTCAACCTGCCCGATAAGCAGGGGATGGCTTCCGATCGCGTGGTTCATATAAAGTGGCTGAATGGTTGTTTCGAGGGGCTTGCCTATGTCGCAAGAATACAAATATCGACTTTATGTCATGGAATCCCGCGCTGAGCTACATGCCTTCTACTTTGGCTTTCCGCCAATAGAAAAGAGCCGCGAATGTCACGATGATCGGAACCATCAGGCCATATTCGTCGATCCACAATCCAGTTGTCTCGTTCTGCTCAGTCAATGGCGTGAAGATTTTTTGGATGAATATATTATGGGCGGCGTGGAAGAAGACGGCAGGCCAGAGGCTCTCCGATCGGAACGTAAAATAAGTCATGATGATCGACATGCTTACGATCATCAGGGTAAAGCAACCCAACTGAATCGCCGGATCACCGCCACCATAGGCAATGATTATCGGGAAGTGCCAAGCGGCCCATATGAGGCCGCTGACCAAGGAGACACCGCCAAATGGCAATACTTTGCGAAGCTCCCAGATGAAAAACCCGCGCCATCCGATTTCCTCGCCAATGATCGACCCGAGCGACTTGATCAGCTGCACCGTCGCCAAAAGGCCGGTCATGACCAGAAGCGGGGCCCATACGCTTCCGGGCTTAAAACCAAGCTCGGTCGTCCATTCCGCTACGGTTTCGCGGTTCGGCCCCCCGCCTAATCCAAGCGCCCAGATCAGTCCATAAGCAACGGAGACATATAAGACTGGTATCAGGTAGCTCTGCCAATTGAAGCGCCAGTGCCCCCATTTCCAGGGCAGCGTAGACCATGCCCGACCCCTTATGCTCAAAGTAATAAGGGCCGCCAGAGCCGGGCACCACATTAGCGCACCGACATAGATGCTTGCCGGATTAAGCTGGACGATCGCGAAATGCGCAAGGCCGCTAAGGCCGCACAATAAGGCAATAAAGATGGAAATTGTAATCCAAGCTTCTCGCCGTTCTTCTAAGATTTTTGTCATTGGGTGTATTACTAGACTAACATAGCTCCTGTCGAGTGCTATTTGCTTGTTAGGTTTCAAGGTCCGCAGGACCGGCCTGTAAGCCTGGAAATGGCGGCAAAGCTGACTGACAATAACTGCTGCACAATGTCAGGCATTGCCGAACGCGACCTAAAAACTGACCGATAGCTTCCCACCCACTTGTTGCCATTCGACTGCGGGCAGTCAGTATGCGCTGAGTGTCTGCTTTCAAAATCAAGCTTGGACATCGGCATTGACAATGTTTGCGCCCAAAGCGGCCATCCTAGTTCAATACTTAACCCACCACGAAGCCACCCGCTTCCAAGACGTATCGACCTTATGTTGTTTGCATCAACAACAGCAAAAGGAAATACACGACATGAGATTTAACCTATATGAAGTAGAGATAGAGCGGAGCAACGGCTGGTCAAAGGCCCAAGTCGTCGCGCCGAGCGAACAGCGCGCTGCAGAGTTAATTTTCGATCACGACACGTTGCTTGGACAGGATCACTTGCAGTTCACACTGGAACGAGTCGATGAAATATTATCCTGTGACCGGCGCAAAGGTCTGGACGACATGCTCGACAATTCCCCGGTGGGCATTGCAAGCTTCAACGAAACTATAGGCTGGGTTGGGCATGTCGCAGCCGTACCACAGCTTCAGTTATTCGGGATTGAGGACAGCAAGGGTTTGCAGACCTATATGATCGCTCCCAACAAAGACATTGCAGCAGCGCTTTATCTCGGCAGCAATGTTTTGTCAGACGGTGAGCAAAGAATTTTCAGGTTCTTCGACGGACTCACGGATCTTCCACCTGACCACATCCACAGCCTAGATTGCCTGCTGGAATTCGGACCGGTTGGTATCGCAGACTTTCATCCCGAAAGCGGCTGGTCAGTATCATAGCACCCTTGCACTGAATCAGCTTGCCTCGAACTGGAACACCAATTCGAGGCAAGCTATTCTATTACCAGCAGATGCGTGTTGAGTTTGACCAAAAATCTAATCTCTAGGCGGCCACCTCCAGAGGTCTCGCACTTGAACGGCTTTGAACAGTGGATAAGCAATCCATCGCTCAAAAACAGGTGCAGCTCAAACGCAAATCGCGCAACAGCGACCTCTACGAGAATTATTTGAGAGCGGTTATACCCGATGGATCCAAATATCCCCGAAACTACCCCTAAAAACCGAACAGCAATAGCCTTGGATATTTCCAGCTATGACTGCACGATAATTCACTTACAAGTCGAAGACTGCTGGCGCCATGTGAACGGCCTAAATATCATCAGCCGACCGGTATTCTTCCACATCGATCTCACCGGCCATACGGCCGACGGCTACGGCCACGGTGGCGTCGCCGGTAACGTTGGTCATGGTCCGCATCATGTCCAGCAGATGATTAATCCCTGCAACGAAAGCTATTGTTTCTAGCGGCACGCCAATTGACGAAAGCACAAGACTCATCATTACAAGCCCTGATCCTGGTACGCCTGCCGCGCCGATCGCGCCAAGGGTCGATGTAACAGCGATTAATACATAGGAAATCCAGGTAAGCTCGATACCATAAGCTTGCGCGCCAAACAGCGCGATCACACCCAGGTACATCGCGGTGCCATTCATGTTTATGGTGGCCCCCAACGCCACGGTAAAACTGGCTATGGAGTTTGATACCCCAAGGTTCCGTTCCACGCAGCGCAGCGTCACCGGTAAAGCCGCATTGGATGAAGCGGTGGAAAAGGCTATTGCCTGTGCATCAATAATGCCGCGATAGAAATCAACCACGGAAAGCCGAGCAATGAAACGGATGATGAGCGGATAAACGATCACGAGAATGAGGCCGCAGCCAAGATAATTTAGCATCACCAGCTTGCCGAGTGGCAGTAGCGCTTCAAAGCCAAATGTGCCAGCAACCCAGGCGATCAGCGCAAAGACGCCGAACGGCGTCAGTTCCATCACGATCATCGTCATTTTCTGCATGACCGCAGAACCGGCATCCATCGCTCTAGCGAGAGGAGCGCCCTCACTGCCGGTCGCAAGGATGGAAATACCAAAAAGCACCGCAAAGACAATGACCGGAAGGATGCTGCCTTGCGCCATTGCCATGACCGGATTGTCGGGCACGAGATTGACGATCATATCGATGATCGACTGATCAGGCGGAACGGGAATTTCGCTGCCCTCAGGCAAGCTGATGATCAAGCCTGCACCGGGCTGGACCAGCTGCGCCAAGGTCATGCCCAGCGTGACAGAGATGGCGGCGGTGCACAGGAATAGTCCGATTGCTTTTCCGCCCACCGAGCCCAGCTTGCCGATATCGCCGATCGCGGTGATACCCGATACAAGCGAGAAGAAAATCAGAGGAACCACCAACATCTTAATTGACCGGATAAAAAGATCCCCGATCCACTTGATCGACTGGGCATTATCGCCCAGCAAAACACCTGCGAGAACGCCCAGAACCAAAGCCAAAACGACGCGCTTCCACAGAGCGGTGGTGAACCAATATTTTATCATATCGAACTTTGGTCTCCGTAAAGTTGGTCCAGCGTAGCAGTAGTCAAATTTGAGACCAGAGCCTTTTCCATGGCTCGCTATAACCAAAGGCTATATTGAAACGAGAAAAATTGATATCGGCGTGGTTTGGCGGAAAAGCCGGTGCGGAGATAGCCGTATACACATACACGGTCATCGCCTAGCAATAGGTCAGGATAACCGAATTATGAGACCAATCATGGCCGCCAGCCGTTGCCAATCCCTTCCCATTCGCTTCAGGATTTTATCATCGCCCCTTCACTGTCATAGGTAAAAACATGCGTCTGCGTCATATCGAGATATTTCACGCCGTTTATCTGCACGGCACTGTCAGCGCCGCCGCTCGCGCGCTCAATGTTTCCCAGCCAGCTGTCACGAAAACTCTAAAGCATGCTGAGCAGCTGTTAGGATTTCCGCTGTTCGACAGGCAAGCCGGCCGGCTGGTTCCGACCGACGACGCGCATACGCTTTTTATCGAGGTGGCTGATATACAGCAGCGAGTCTCCTCTCTCCGCCAAGTAACCCGCAACCTTCGCAATGGCAGCGGATCACTCCGCGTTTCTGTTCTGCCCTCGCTGGCACTGGATATTCTGCCCCGGGCCGTCAGCCTGTTTTCGCAAAAACATCCCGATGTCTATTTCGACCTCCAGACATTGCATCACGAGGAAATCACCCGTTCGCTATACGAACGGGAGGCTGATATAGTCATCGCCTATCAGGCCCCGCCAGGATTACCGGTCATTTCCAGCTGGCTCGGCGAAGGCGAACTTGGGCTGTTGTATCGGCGACAAAATCTACCCGATTTGCCGGAGAGAGTTTCCCTGCAGGACGTCTGCAATGAAAGGTTCATCAGCCTCGCGGAAAGTGGCCCGATCGGTGATTTGCTCCGGCGCGAATTGGGCAGAAGCGGTATCGAGCTCAACGAAATTCTGTCTGCCCGCACATTTTATATCGGCTCCGCACTCGTTCGAAAAGGCATCGGGGTGGCGGTTCTCGACAACTTCACCGCTCAGGCGACAGTTGATGACGACCTGGTATTCAGCCCGCTGCAACCAACGCTGGCTTTCGACGTATGTGCCATAACATTGGAGAGCAGACCGTTCTCTCACGTGGCGCAGGAGTTCCTCAGCATATTCCGCACCTGCATCGATGAGGCATGAATTTGCAGGAGTGACAAAAGCCACCCCTGCAATTTAACGCATCCAGCCTAAACACTAGAAATTGATTTTTGCGCCAACCCGAAATGTCCGTCCCAGCAGGTCATAGAGAGACTGGTTGGTTGCCGGCGTCGCATAGGCGCTTCCCGCAGGACCCGAACCCACTACTGGAGGATCCTTGTCCAGAAGATTCGATACCGATGCGAACAAGGTGAGGTCAGTCGATCCGTAACTGAAATCGTGATAGGCCGAAGCATCAAGATAGAACGCGCCATTAATATGGTTGGTGTTTATGGTCCGGGCGGTTGAAGTCGATGCCGGACAGCCAGTGGTGCACTCGATAAAACTGTTGTCGTACGTACCGGAGCTGATTCCGCGGCCAATCAGGTTCAAACGCAGTGGTCCGTTTGCATAGGATGCGGTCAGCCTGTACAGAAACTCCGGATTGCCACCGCTGCTATTTTGACCGGAGATATCCACTGCCGGATCAAGCCCGTTGTCGAGGGTATTCTCCAGATAGAACGTCGCGATGCCACGCAGAGTTAGTGAACCTGAACCGATCTCCGTGCGGTAGGATGTCTCAAAATCAAGCCCGCGTGCCCGCTGCGAGGCAAAGTTGAAGGGGCTTTCGAAAATCTGCAGGTTGGTACCATATTCATTCGGTCCGCGCACAATGGCACTGCAGTATTGAGTCACACCATCGAAGCATCGATCGATGATGGTTTGAGCATCAAGCGAGTCGATAGCATCCTTGATCTTGATGTCGTAATAATCGACCGATGCAGAAAAGCCCGGTACAAAAGATGGCTGGAAAATAACGCCTACGCCCCATTGATCCGCCTTTTCGGGGTCCAGATTGGGATTGCCCGTGGCGGTTCCGGCAAATGGCGCCGACTGGTTATTGTTGAACGGGTCGAGGACAGTGTTCGATCGGGTGGAACCAGCCGTGTACAGTTCAGCCAGATTGGGTGCCCGGATATCGCGCGAGCGGGTAGCGCGGAATCGAACGCCGTCAAACGGTTCGAAGCTCGCGCCGACCTTCCAGGTGGTTACGAAACCCGAGGTGGAATAATCAGTCGCGCGAATGGCCCCGTTCAGGTCGAGACTGTCGAGAACCGGTACCAACAGTTCCAGATATCCTTCGGTTACCGAATAGTCGCCGAAGCTCGGCAAGTAGTTGCCGGTAAACCAGCCCGACTGATACTGGTCTTCGACATAGCCGGAGACCTCTTCCGTACGATGCTCACCACCAATTGCGACCGCGACGGCGCCCGCAGGCAATTGAACGGTGTCAAAGGACAGATTGGCCGCATAGACATTCTGCTCGAACCGCTGCAGACGATAGAGATCACCCAGAATCCAGTCGACCGCGTTCGGGTCGGCGACATTTGTTCCGAAGCGGTTAAGCGGAATACAGCCGTTGCTTGGAGCCGTTAGCGACGAACGACAAACAATCGTGCCTGCAGTGACACCCAAACTGTTGCCAGCCGGCGCGAACACGGCATCGGTTGCCTGGGTCAAGCGCGTATTGTTTGCGATACCCAGTGCCGACTCCCGTGTTTTCGCGATGCCCTTCTGGATGTAGGCATCCCAGCGAGCAACGCTGCCGAACAGGTCAAACTCGCCATCTGCGCCGACGACGTACCGCTGAACGCCACGCTTTGTCTCGTTCGTGCGAATGCCAAGATCTGCATTTGTCGTACCGAACCGGAACGAGGTCTGGTTGGCGGCGACAAGCTGGTTACGGATGCTGTCGGGCAGAAAAGCGTTGTCCGCCTGGATCGTGACATTGCCCTGATTGCGATGGATACCCAGCTGCCCTCTGTTGACGGATCGAGAGTAGCTCGCCTGAGCAAAGACATTCAGCCAGGGCGCTATCTCGAAGCTGATCCGACCAAAGATGTTTTTCCGGTTTTCCGCCGGGTCAAGGGATTGGGTATCGTTCACTTGAGTCAGGCGCCAGTCACCGCCGACCAACCACGGATCATTCACGACCCCGAAATCCAGTTGCCCGATCGCCCCGCCTTGACCGAAGTAGGTGCCGCGCAACGGGCCAGTGGTGATAAGACCGCCGGGCGTCGCCAGACTGAGGCCAGCCTTGTCGATGATCAGTCGTTCCGGCGCACCATTTCCTGGCGCATAGTCCGGATTGTTGATCTGGTACCAACCCTGATTGTTCCAGTCTCTCGGAACACCGTCCAAGCCATCCCGGACCGCCAGTTCGCCGTTCAGAAGAATGTGCCCCCGTCCGTCGGCAAACGGCGTTCCAAAGGTGACATCAAACTTGCGATTTGCGGCGTCGCCATATGTCGAGATGCCCATGTCGGCACTGGCCTTCAAACCGGTATAATCTTCATTGAGAATGAAGTTGACCACCCCGGAGACCGCATCCGAGCCATAAGCAGCAGATGCGCCGCCCGTTACCACTTCAACTCCGGAAATGAGCGCCTGCGGGAATGTATTGACGTCGACCTGCCCACCCAGTGCCGATCCGACCGACCGTTGCCCGTTCAGAAGCACAAGCGTCCGGCTTGTTCCCAGTCCGCGGAGGTTGATGGTGTTGAGACCGGAGGTACCCGAACTCATGTTGAGGTTGGAGTTGGCCGGGGTGGAACTGCCGACGACCGAAGGGATCTGGTTGACGAAGTCCGCAACGTTCGCTGGCGCGCTTGCGTTTATGTCCTGGATACTCAACACGGTCAGCGGTGTGGGCGCGCTATAACCATCACGCTGGATCCGGGTTCCGGTCACCACGATTGGCGTAACCGCCGTCTCTGGTGCTTCCTGCATATCTTCTGGCAAATCGCCCTGCTGGACCTGTGCCATGGCGTTGGATGTAAATAGTAGACTTGCTGCCAGCGCTATATGCGACGCGATTATTTTTCCCGACATTATTAAGCTCCCTGTTGTTGCTTGGACGTTAGCTTCACCCGCCCATTATTTGGGCTAAGCGCTTCTGTTTCATGTAATATCTATTTACGTTGGTGGTCGGTGCGAGGCGTACTTAACAACCATCGACGCTCGATTTCCGCGGCAATGGCCGACCAGCGGCCTTGCCGGTGGGGACGCCTTTGTCGATCGCCAGGACTCCGTTGACGAGCACGGTTTGCACACCGGTTGAGAAAAGCGTCGGTTCGATGAACGTTGCTCGCGGTGCGTATGTTCCTGGATCAAAGACGACCACGTCGGCAAAAGCGCCTTTTGACAATGTCCCCCGCCCTTCGAGCGAGAATAATTTTGCCGGCACCGAAGTGCTCTGATCAACGAACCGTCTGAGGTTGATGACCTTAAGATCTTTCACATAGGTGTCGTACTTCCGGGCGTAGCTGGCGTAATAACGAGGATGTCCCAAAGATGCGTCTGAACTGGTCATGACCCATGGCCGATTCATGAACGCAGCGATGTCGGCCTCATCTTGATTGAACGAAGCCACTCTTACGTCAAGCCGGCGCAACACATCGATTGCCGCCTGCACGGGGTCAACGCCCGTCTCTGTCGCGATCTCCGCCAGCGTCTTGCCCTTAACGTCATCTGTGCCGCTGGTAAGCAGCAGCGAATCCGGGCCCCCACGCCGCCGCAGGTTATCAGCCATCTCCGTTTTGATCCTGGCCATTTGCTCGGGGTCGTCAAATCGCTCGAGAGTAGATTGACGACCGCCATCCTGGGCCCATCGTGGCAGCAGCGACGCGTCAAGCCCGGTGCCCGAAGCCGACCATGGATATTGATCGGCGTGCACGACCTGACCTGCCGCCTGAGCCTTCTCAACCGCTGCTATGATCGTGGACCCCTTGCCATGCACATCGACGCCCAGCGCCTTGATATGTGCAATGTGCACGGGAATTCCGGCTTGCTTTCCGATGTCCAGCGCCTCGGATACCGCCCCTTCCAGACCTATTGTGTAACTGGATTCGTCACGGATATGACTGTCATAAATACCCCCATGCTTTGCCGCGACCTTGGCCAGTGTGACAACCTCACCTTCCTTGGCATAGCTCTGCGGCGCGTAGAACAGGCCGGTCGAAAGTCCGAGCGCCCCCTGACACATGGCGCTGTCGACCAATGACACCATCTCGCTCAGTTCAGCGTCCGTCGGCGCACGATCTTCGCTGCCGATCACTTCGTTCCGCAATGCCCCCAAACCGATATAGCTGGCAAAATTGATCCCGTAGTCAAGGCCGGAACCTTCCGCGAAAACCGCTGAGATGTCGGTTGCGCCTCCCCCGTCAACGCCAATGAATGCGGTTGTGACACCCTGCGTTAGAAAGGGCATTACCAACCGGGCGGCTGGGAGTTCGGAACTTAACGCATCGCCGACATGGGTGTGAGTGTCGATAAAGCCTGGCGTAACAATCTTGCCTGTTGCCTCGATCGTTTGCAACGCCGCGCCAGAATATTTTGGCCCGATATAGACAATCCGGTCGCCTGAAATGCCGATGTCTCCGATAAAGGGTTCCGCGCCGCCGGGGTAAATCGTGCCGCCGGATATAAGAAAATCCACGCCGGAGTCTGCCCCTGCCGCCTGCGCTGCCGGACTACTCAAAAACAACCCTATCGCGAACGAACTGGCGATGAGACGTGCAGTTTCTGGAATCTTATTTTTCATAATAGCCCCGAATGGTTGTTTAATTACATGGAGTTTGAACGATGCCTGTGTTTATGCCAATGATTTTTGTGCAGCGCAGTATAACCCACGGATATACCTAGCCCCAGAAGCCAGGCTCTGGCGGAGCCATGGTCCCGCAACTTTCCACTACGCCGTTGTCCCGGTCTTCGCTCAGCAACGTCGGCCCATCGAGATCAACAAAGGCACAACGCTGCGCGATGATCAGGGCGGGTGCTATGGAAAGCGAGCTGGAGACCATGCATCCCATCATCAACCCCAGTCCCTCGCGCTCCGCCGCTTCAAGCATTACAAGCGCAGTCGTTAGGCCGCCGGTTTTGTCGAGCTTTATATTCACGTAGTCGTAGCGACGCGCCAACTGTGCAAGATTGTCGGTAACATGGCCAGATTCGTCAGCGGCTAGTGGAACAAGCGAGGTGAAACCCTCCAGGTCCGCATCGTTCTCGGCGGGCAAAGGCTGCTCGAGCAGATCAACGCGAAGATCGACGAGTTGCTGCTGCCATGATCCAAGCTGTTCTATGGACCAGCTTTCGTTTGGGTCGACAATCATCCGAGGGCTTGGCGCGACTTTCCGCACGGCGCGCAAGGCGGCGATAGGGTCGGAGGCATCGACCTTCACTTTCAGCAAAGGCACGTCTCGTAACTGTCGCGCAGCCGCTGCCATATTCTCAGGCGTGTCGAGGCTGACCGTGATCGCCGTATCGACCGGCTTGAGTTTTTCCCAGCCGATCCGCTCCACCACCGACACGCCGGTCTGCTTCGCTTCGAGATCCCAAAGCGCACAATCGATGGCGTTTCGCGCAGCACCCGGTGACATAATCTCGGTCAGCCGCTGCCGATCAGCACCCGCTTCGATATCCGCGCGAACCGCCTCGATCTGAGCCAGCCCGCTCTCGATCGTTTCGTTGTAACGGGCATAGGGTACGCTTTCCCCGCGCCCGACATTCTCGCCGTCGCGGACCTCCACGAAGATCGTGTCGGCGACCGTCTTGGTCCCGCGCGAAATCCGAAACGGCCGCTTCAGGCGGAATGGGAGGTGGGAGGCCGAGAGGTGACGAAGCATTGTTCAATCCTGTCAATTATGGGGCCAGTGCCTTGTGCATAAGGATCAACGCAAGGCAGTCCGGTTGTTTCGGCAATTTCGGCACACACAGCACGAGCTTCCTTTTCCGCCAGCATCGAGGTGTTGACCGCTACACCCACCGCTACCACGTCCGGGCTGGTAAGACGCGCCTGCTCCAGATTGGCAGCGATAGTGCGCTCAAGGGAAGGCATCGGATAGTGCGGAAGTCCGCGCATATGCGGCCGCGTTGGTTCATGGCAGATAACGATCGCACTCGGCTGAGCGCCATGCAGAAGCCCCGTGGATACGCCGGCGAAAGACGGGTGGAAAAGTGACCCCTGCCCTTCAATCAAATCCCATCCCCCGTCGCTTCTTGCTGGCGCGAGCTGCTCTATCGCGCCGGAAATAAAATCGGCAATAACCGCGTCGACCGGCACGCCGGATCCGGCGATCATTATGCCGGTCTGCCCCGTGGCACGAAAGTCTGCAAGGTAGCCGCGCGCCTGCATCGCTTGTTCGATACAAAGCGTCGCCACCATCTTCCCAACCGAACAATCGGTACCGACGGTAAGCAGACGCAGCCCTCGGCGCGGCAATCCGTTTCCAACCTTCAAATTCGCGGCGGGATCGCGCACATCGATAAGCGTGCGTCCTTTCTGCACGGCCAGTTCAGCAAGTTTGGGAATATCGCGCAATCGGTTGTGCAGTCCAGACGCAATGTCCAGCCCAGCGTTCAGCGCGGCTTCTGTATCTGCTATAAGTTCGTCCGTGAGCAGGCCGCCTGCACTTGCGACCCCCAGGATAAGCGTCTTGGCCCCGGCTTGTACCGCTTGTGCGAAGCCCATTTGCGGTAAACCAAGGGTCAGAGTACTGCCCTCATGAACGAACTCGCCTACGCAATCGTCAGGGCGAAACATCGCGATGCCACGCGAAGTTTTGATCGACAAAGGATCTGATGTGGATCCGAGATATAGTAAATATGGAGTTTGTATCATAGCGCCGACCGTTGTTAGAGTTCGACCCTTGGTAGGCGATTGGGCTCCAGCGGTAATATCATATGCAGCACGAAAGGTATAACCGCAGCTTATAGTCGAGGAGGTAACACCCATCCCAAACTCGCCTTTCTATTCGGGGATGAGTATGGCCGTGTAGCCAGTGCCTGCACGGTCATGGCTTTGCTTGGCGATAAAACCGGAGAGCCGAGCCGCCTGAAACCAATCTACCACGATCGCGATGCCGCCTGCGTTTCAAACCGGTATGCCCGGTATATTCGCGACAACCCGCAATCGGGAATATTTGGTAGCGGAGGAGGGACTCGAACCCCCGACACATGGATTATGATTCCACTGCTCTAACCACCTGAGCTACTCCGCCATCGGGTCCCGGCGATTGTTTTAATCGCCACGAAACTCTCTCTGGACGGCGGCGCTATAGTCACAGCGTTCGGTCCGGTCAACAAGCTGAAGCGAGAAATACGCTAAAACTTGCACGGCCGATACAATCCGCGCTAACAGCGCCATCCAAGCCGGTAAGTGGCATCAAGGGGCAGGTATGAAAGCATTTTACGACATTTTGATTGTGGGCGCGGGCCACGCAGGTGCGCAAGCGGCCATTGCTTTGCGCCAGAAGAAATTTGAAGGCTCCATCGGCCTTGTCGGAAACGAGAAATATCCGCCCTACGAACGACCTCCCCTGTCCAAGGAATATCTCGCCGGAGAAAAGCCGTTCGAGCGCATTTTGTTGCGACCCGAAAGCTTCTGGGGCGAACGCGAAATCGACCTGTTGACCGGTCGCCGGGTATCGAAACTCGATCCGGTCGCCAAAAAGGTCATGCTCACCTCCGATGACGAAATCGGCTATAACAAGCTGATCTGGGCAACCGGCGGATCTCCGCGCATGCTCGATTGTCCGGGAAGCCAGGCACGCAATATTCACGCCGTCCGGTCGCGCGCAGACGTCGACAAGATCATGGCAGCATTGCCGACCGTCGACAAAGTCGTTGTCGTCGGCGGCGGCTATATCGGGCTGGAAGCAGCCGCTGTGCTCACGAAACTTGGCAAACATGTGACGATCGTCGAATCGCTTGATCGGGTCCTATCGCGCGTAGCCGGCGAACCGCTGTCGCGATTCTATGAGGCCGAGCATCGCCGTCAGGGCGTGACCATAGAATTGGAAGCAACTGTCGCCGGCTTCGAAACCGGTGAAGACGGAATTGCAACAGCCGTGACGCTCGCCGACGGACGCGTGCTGGAGGCCGACATGTTCGTAGTCGGCATCGGCATCATTCCCGAAACCGGCCCGCTGGTGGCGGCTGGCGCAGCGACCGGAAATGGCGTCGACGTTGATTCCCATTGCCGGACCAGTCTCGACGATATTTACGCGATCGGCGATTGCGCCGCGCACAGCAATGCCTATGCCGACGGCGCGATGATCAGACTGGAATCGGTGCAGAACGCCAATGACCAGGCGAAAGTGGCTGCCCTCGATATACTCGGCGAGGAAGCCGAATATGACAGTGTGCCCTGGTTCTGGTCGAACCAATATGATCTGCGGTTGCAAACCGTCGGACTGTCAACCGGCCATGACAGCCATGTCGTTCGCGGCGATCCGGATTCGCGCAGTTTTTCGATAATCTATTATCGCGACGGCAAGGTCGTGGCGCTCGATTGCGTCAATGCCACCAAAGATTATGTGCAGGGCCGCAAAGCCGTCGTCGAGGGATTGAATCTCGACAAGGACGAGCTCGCCAATACCGAGATTCCGATCAAGGAAGTCGGAGTCTACTAGCGCCCCCGGAAAGACCATGCGCCGATGTCCTGCCACAGGCCATCGGCATAATAATGCAGACCGATCCCGCGGATCGTGAACGGCCGCGGTTCGAATTCCCCGGATAGCTGTTCGAAAAGCAATTGCGCTTCTCCGGGGTTCACCTTGTTCTGGACGGTGATATGCAACCGGGGTGTTTGCTGGTCCTGCGCCACCAGCAGTCCGGCGAAACGGTCGGCTAGTTCCATCCGCAGATCAAGCAGTTCGGGCGCGTGCAGCCGATAGGCGACGCCATTGCCAAGATGGATCAAACCGGACAGCATCGCTTCCGGTTTCGGCATGATAGCGGTCAGCGTGACGACAGCGGATTTGATTTCATCCAGCGCTTGCGGCGGCAGATGGTGGAACAAGGTGATATGGGCGCCGATCCTGTTCCTGTCCGGCGGATAATGGCGACGGCGCAATCCGTCCGCCCAGGCCAGATCCTGCTTGCCCATAAGCGCCGTCATGATGATGGGTTTGTTGAGGCGCTCCATATGGTCAATCTATCGCACATAAAAAAACCGCGAGCAATTTCTTGCTCGCGGTTTCGTTGGGGGATGGGATCGGGCTTAAGCCGCTTTCTTTGCTGCTTCGCTGCTATCCAGCCAGTTCAGCAACTTTTCAGGGGTCGATTCGACATAAGGATCGGCATCGACGCCATCATCGTTGATGCCGGGCTCTTCGAACCAGGCGCTGACGACGCCATCATCGGCGATCATCGAATAGCGCCAGCTACGATCACCAAAACCGAGATGGTTTTTCTTGATCAACATGCCCATGCGGCGAGTGAAGTCACCCGAGCCGTCTGGCAGCAATTTGACTTTTTCGAGTCCGAGGGACTTGCCCCACTGGTACATCACGAATGCATCATTGACCGAGATACAATAGACCTCGTCAACGCCGCGCGCCTTGAACTCGTCATAGAGACGTTCGAAAGCCGGGCACTGCTCGTTTGAGCAAGTGGGGGTAAATGCACCCGGCAGGGAGAAGACAGCGATACGTTTGCCAGCGAACAGGTCCTTGGTGTTCACATCGAGCCAGCTAAAGGGATTTTCGCCGTCGACTGATTCGTCACGAACGCGGGTTTTCAGGGTAACTTCAGGGATATTTCTACCGATCATTATGGACTCCGTTTGTTTCAATGACCGCTCGCTAGCAGCCAAATATATATCGGCTAAATTGATTTAATCTTCCTGACTGATTTACATAATCAATCACCGGCCGGTTTCACTTGAAAGTCCGCCGTCAAAATATCACCATGGCGATCAATTTTCGGGGATGGGGATAGAATATGACGGAAACAACAAAAGCGCCGCTTTGGTTCTGGGTCATCGGCGTGATCGCCCTCCTCTGGAACATGATGGGTCTCGCCGCCTATTTTCAGCAGTTCATGATGAGCCCGGAGGCTTTCGCAACGCTCCGTCCGGAACAGCAAAACCTGCTGCTCGATCAACCGGTCTGGCTGACCTCCGCATTTGCAGTCGCGGTGTTCGCCGGATTTGTCGGCTCCATCCTGCTGCTTGCGCGCAAACGTCTGGCGGTAAGGATGTTCCTGCTGTCGCTGATCGCTGTCTTCATCCAGTTTGGCGGCCTGTTTCTGCTAAAGGGATATGCAGACGTGCTGACCGGTGGCGAATGGATAATGCCGATCCTGATTCCGGTTTTTGCAGCCGGACTTTACCTCTACGCGCGCAAGACGGAAAAAGACGGCATCCTGGCCTAGGTTCCGATCTCGCTAGGTTGAGGTGCTAAACGGCGTGAAATCGGTATCTTCGTCATAGATATCGACACCCTCGCGCCGCTTGAGCCAGCCGACCACCAGATAGGTCACCGGCGTCAGCACAGCCTCCCACAGCACTTTCAGCGCCCAGTTTGTCACCATCACGGCAAACACCACCGAAGGCTCCCACAGCCCCCAGAATGCCAGCGGATAGAAGATAAGACTATCGACACCCTGCCCCACCACCGTCGAACCGATGGTCCGGCTCCACAAGGCCTTGCCTTGCGTCCAGACCTTCATCCGGGCCATCACATAGCTGTTCACAAATTCACCGGCCCAGAAAGCAACGATAGATGCCGCAACGATGCGCGGAACCTGTCCGAAGACGCTCTCGTAAGCAGCCTGCCCTTCCCAGCCCTCGGCCGGCGGCAGCGACACCACCACCCAGCTCATGAAGGCCATGAACAGCAGCGCGGCAAAACCGGCCCAGATCACCCGCCTCGCCCGCGCATAGCCATAGACCTCGGTCAGTACGTCGCCGATCACATAGCCAAGCGGAAAGAATAATATCCCCGCGCCATATATCCACTGCTCGCCGCTGATCATGATGAAGGTCGGCTTGGCCGCACCGATGACATTGGACAGCAGCAGCACCGTGACAAAGGCCGCCATCACAAAGTCATAATAATGAAAACGGCGGCCGGACTGGCTGGAGGCGGAGGTCCGCTGGATCGAGCTGTTGGTCATAAACCGTTCTTACCCCACATCCGCGACAATTCAACATTTATGGCGGTCGATGCACAACACGGTTTGCAGCCGGTCAAAAGACGGCTAAAGCCCATCGAAATGACGCGCCCGTAGCTCATCTGGATAGAGCGCGAGACTTCTAATCTTGAGGCAGCAGGTTCGAGTCCTGCCGGGCGCACCATTTCCCCATATTTTGAAACCGCTATTGTTGCGCAGGCAACGCGATTACAATGGCGACGAATAAGGCAGCTTCACCTGTTCGCGTGTCAAACGAGCGATCGGAAAACTGCCATCACCATATTGATGCGGCTTATTCCGGGCTGATATCGCGCTACAGCGAATTGTTAGCCAAATTTGTCTTTCCCACGCGGCACTTTCCGGCGAGCCACGCAACCGTTTAACTCCAGCAGGAGCCTGGGAAATTCTGCTTGCAGAGCGGAAGTGAGCGAGGGATCGCAAGTGGCCACGATCGTGTTCGGAGATACTGACGCCACGCGGCTGACATCGCCGGTCTCTTCGACGCTCCGCCCGTTTTCGCGGGCGACCATGGCGTGGAAACGCAGTTCGGGCGCATAATGGCGATCGATGGAAATGGCTGTGCCCTTGTCCACCAGCAATATCGGTGCGCGCTCGGCTGCCAGGCCATCGAGCAGGACGCCATAGCGCGCGCCCGGATAATCCAGCCGTGGGTCGATCAAATTGAGGCGCATCTGCACGGACTGGGCCATCGCGATTGCTAGCAATATCACGGGAGCGATGCGCACGATTGAGGCGCGGCGAGAAGACATCGCGCCGGTTGCAGCAAGCGCCTTTATGTGGGTCAGGCAAGCATGGACCGCTAGCGCTGCGGCGATGGCGAGAAACGGATATGCCGGAAGATAATAATGTTGCAGCTTCGTGGCACTGATCGATACGATGACAAGCAAGCCGAACGCGATGCAGAGCGCATAGATTAGCGCAAATCGTGTTCTGCCGCGGGCGATCGTCAGTGCGAATGGCGCCAGTAAGGCTGCGGTGCCGAGGCTGAACAAACCGTTGACGAACGTAACCTGGAGATAAGCCCAGGGAGGTCCCGAATGATTGCCCAACGCTTCGCTGAAGCGGCCGGCGACATCATTATAGAGCGTCGCGCTCAGATATCCCGGCGCCGCATATTCGCGTAAAGCGAGGAAAAGAATTAGCGGCGCAAGCGCGAGCAGCCCGGCTAGGAAATAATTAGGCGTCGTAAATGGCCTACGCCAGCGTCCTGTTACCAAGATGTAGAGAAAAACGCCGGCAACCGGCGCGCCGCCGGCTACGCTCTTGGTCATCAAGGCGGCAGCTGCAAACAGGCCGGCGAGCAATATCCAGCGAAGTGGCGGGCTTTGCCGGTGCAGCGCAAAAAACAACAGCATCAGGTAACCGGTGGTTAAGAAGCAGAGCAATGCGTCATAATCACCCGTCCGCGCGCCATGTTCTCCGAAAAATCCGCCGCTGATCGCAAGCACCAGCCCGCCAAATGTCGCGATCCCAACCGAGCGCGTTATCCGGCGCAGGAAAAGCATGACGAGCAGGACTGTTCCGAGCGCGCTAATCAGCGACGGTAACCGAAGCGCGAATTCTGTTGGGCCGAATAGCGCCATGCTGCCCGTCATCAACCAGATGAGCAGCGGCGGCTTGGTATTCCAGAGATCGGGGGCAAAATTATAGGTCGTAACGAGACTGAGCCCGGTTTGCCGCATCTCCATGGCGTTGACTATGATCCGGCCCTCATCCCAGATAACAACCGGAATCGTTTTCCCGGTAAATAGAAGCAGAATGGCAAAGGTCGCGATTACGGCCAATATAAAGACCAGATGTCTGTCGACCAGCACGGTCGCGTTACTCCGCAACAGAATCAAGTCGGCTCTGCGGCGATGAAAGAATGATTGCGGATCCAGCGTAAAGCGACGTCCGTCGCCAAAAACGACGTAACGCGACAACAGATAGAATAGCGCAGAATAGACTATCAATCCTGAAAGATGGGCCAGAGGCTGATCTATATAGCCGGCGGCACGGAATGATGTCAGGACGAGTAAGTTCGCCGAATAGGCGACAGCAAATGCGCTGCCAAATAGCATCAATTCATTCAGTGATCGTGTGCCGTGGACAGAGAATGTCCAATAGCGATTCAAGCTATAGGATATTATCAGACCAAGGCCGTAGCCGAGCGCGTTGGCAGCATAGTCATTCAAGCCCGCGGATAGCGCGGCCAGAATGATGGCGAACCCGATGGCTGTGTTTAACAGTCCGACCAAACCAAATTTCACTACGGTCATCGTAACGACTATGAATTTGCTGTCAGCGAATATTGCGCACCAAATGGCACGCGAACAAGCGCTGGCTCCAGGGCTCTCAGCGCTCTGAGCGGGCCAGGGAAAAAAATCCGGAAATTCGTCTTTATCTGCGCAAAGCCTGCCGCAAGCATCCGCCTGCGCATTTCGCTCGCGCTGATCAGCACTGCATTTTCATCAAAAGGGCAATTGTTCACCGCATGGACCGTCAGCGGATTCCAGGGATTATGTTCAAACAGTATGAAAAGTCCGTCCGGGGCCAGGCGTTTGCGAATTTGGGAAAGCAGCGAGATGTGCAATTCTGCCGGGATATGATGAAACACGCAGGCGGTGAATATAAGATCATAATTACCGAGTTCATCGGGAATATGCTCACCATCATAGCTATGAAAGTCCACACGCTGCGATAATTGCTTGCGGCATAGATCGAGCGAACGCGTCGAAACGTCGAGGCAGCTGATATGGGCGTCTGGAAACTGCGTGCGGAGCGGCTTTAACGAATTGCCGATGCCTGCGCCAAAATCCATGATGCGATTGACATTCAGCTTCCGCCTGTCTGCTATTTTACGCATATCCTCAATCTTGTAGCGCGCGAAATATCCGACATCCTCACCGCTCAAGCGGATGGAGCGGGCGTGCTGCGCTTCATATTGCGAGGCTATTGCATCAAATTCTGCCTCAACCATTAACCGTCTTCCTGATTTGTCGCTGGATACGATGAACCGGATTTTCCATATCAGCCCCGTTTCGGCGGGAGCGGACTTCCTGCACAATGAACAGCGGCCGATGCTTTGATTCCATATACATGCGACCAAGATATTCGCCGAAAATACCGAGCATCAGCAGTTGCAGGCTTCCCAGGATTAGCACGAGGGCAGCGATACTGGCCCAGCCCCCTACCGTGTCGCCGGTAAGATAGGAAATGAACACCCAGCCCAGCGTCAACAGCCCGATCATCCCCGCTAGCAGGCCAAGATGGGCCGTGAACCGCAAAGGAATGGTCGAAAAACTCGTGACAGCATCAATGGCAAAAGAAATCATTTTCTTGAGCGGGTAGTTGCTTTCCCCCGCATGGCGCGCCTCTCGTTCATAAGGAAAGGCGGCTTGCGCGAAGCCGACCCAGCTCACCATCCCCCTGATGAAACGATAGCGTTCCGGCATGGCGTTGAGCTCTTCAACGACCCGTCTGCTCATAAGCCGGAAATCACCGGTATCGCGAGGAATTTGAACATCGACCAGCTTCTGCAGCGTGCGGTAGAATATGCTTGCTGACGCCCGCTTGAACATTGTCTCTCCGGCCCGGCTAAGCCGCTGACCATAGACAACGTCATAGCCTTCTTCCATCTTGTCCAGCATCGCGCCCAATAATTCTGGCGGATCCTGCAAATCAGCATCCATGACCATGACAATATCGCCACGGCATATCTGCAAGCCAGCGCTGAGCGCGAGTTGATGACCATAATTGCGTGCCAGATTGACCGCGACTATATGCTGAGAATTATCTGCAAAAGCTGCAATCATCGACCAGGTCTGATCCTTCGACCCGTCATTGACCAGAACAATTTCAAAACTGCCCGGAGCCACACCGGCGCAGGCCGCTTCGACGCGCTCAACGAGGTTTTTTACGTTATCTTGCTCGTTAAAGCATGGAATAACGACCGAGATCGCGGGAGTATGTTCGCCCTGGTGCTGATGCATTACACTCAATCCTTTGCAGGACCGTCTAATGGGACCAATTTAAGAAGTTATTAATGCTGTTTTGTAAGCTTTGAATAACACAACAGCTTGAACTTCTCCGGGGCGGCCACAGGCTCCAGTTTCCTATTTCTGAAAACCGCGCTGAACCGCATCCATGGGTTCCGAAGTGACCGGATAGCCAATGCCTTCCGGTATGCACAAATGGACCTGTCCGTTGCGTTTCTCGATACTCGGGGACACCATCACCGAGGGATGCGCCTTGCTATGGGCCAAAGCCTCGTCAAACGATCCGAATTGCGCCAGCCGTTCGAGATTGCGCTTGGTCGGGAAGATGATCTTCACCTCGCCCGCTTCGGCGCGATCGAGCACCGATTGCGCATTGCCCCAGAACAGATTGTAATTCTCGGTTTCGTCGACCGTCGCCTGCGCCTTGTGGTCATCATGCGAGATCATATAGAATCTTGTGTCGAACACGCGCTTTTCGGCGAAGGGCGGACACCAGCGCGAAAAGGGTATCAATTTCTCCAGTTCCAACTGCCAGTCGAACTGGTTGCAGATATCGGCCAGAACCGTCCCTTCGTGCAACGCATTTCTCGCCTCCAGAACCCGCTTGGCATCGAGATTTCCTTCCACCGCCACAGCGATCCCGGTTTCTTCGATCGATTCCCGGACGGCTGCGATGCGCGCGCCATATTCGTCAAAATCATCATGGCCGAGCGCCTTGGCATATTCAAAATCCGCGTCATCGATCCGGCCGCCCGGAAAAACCGCGGCACCGGCAGCAAATACCATTTTGGCGGAGCGCTCCACCATCAACAACTCCGGAGCATCGCTGCCCGGCTGGTCGCGGAATATCACCAATGTTGATGCAGGAATCGGTTTGGGCATCGCTTTGCCCGTAATCGCGTCCACGGCGGGCGCTGCGTTGTCGGTCTGTTTTTCGGTCATATTTCATATGAACAGCTAGCGACGGCTTTGCCAAGCCTTTTGATTGGCGATGACCGGCGCAAACGGATTTGCCAAAATTCCATCGCCGTGGCAGGATCATGTCATGGGAATAATCGAGCTATTGGGATTGGCCGGTAGCGTCAGCCTGATATCGGGCTGGCGGCTTTATCTGACGGTGTTTGTAACCGGCCTCGCCATGCGCCTCCAATGGATCAGCCTGCCGGAAAATCTGCAGGTTCTCGATGCCTTTGCCAACCCCTGGGTATTGGCAATTAGCGCGCTCGGTGCGGTAGCCGAATTTTTCGCCGACAAGATTCTCTGGCTCGATTCGATCTGGGACACCATCCACACCGCGATCCGGCCGCTGGGCGGTGCGCTGCTTGCGCTGGCCGTCGTCGATGCCAGCGATCCCGCCTGGCAGGTCATCGTCTTTCTCCTCGGCGGTGGCGCTGCCCTGATGAGCCACGGCGCCAAGGCCGGCGCCCGCGCGCTCGTCAACACCAGCCCCGAGCCGGTCAGCAACGCGGTCGTCTCTACCGGTGAAGATATCGCCACCGGCGGACTGCTCTTCCTCGCCTTCGCCAATCCGGTCGCGGCACTGATCATCGCATCGGTGATGCTGATCCTGTGCATCTTCCTGGTCTACAAAGGCTTCAGGCTGTGGCGGCAAATGGTGTCTGGCGGCAGCTAGCAAATAGACTGGCCGAAGCCAGTCTGAATATGAAGCGCAGGATACAGAGGGAAAAAATGGTCGGGGAGACAGGATTTGAACCTGCGACCCCCTGTACCCAAAACAGGTGCGCTACCAGGCTGCGCCACTCCCCGACGCGCGCTTCCCCTAGGCGGTGCTTTTGGGAAAAGCAAAGGGTTTTTACGCTTCTTTTTGCCGTTGCTCATCAAGTGAGCGATTTACGGCTTTGGAAAAAAATATGGTGGGCCCGGAGGGATTCGAACCCCCGACCTAGCCGTTATGAGCGGCCAGCTCTAACCAACTGAGCTACAGGCCCATATGAGCAGCTTTTTACAGGCAAGTCTCAATGGAAGGGTGCGATAGCGGAAGCGATAATGATTTGGCAAGACCGATCATCGCAATTCGTCAGACTGACGGTCAATGAGCGGCTATGAACCTGACGCAGCCCGCAACAATTCATCGATATCGACCGGCTTCACATTTCGGGCCTCGAGATGATCCAGCACCTCCCGCCACCAGTCGTAAAAGCCGTCGAGCTCATTCTGGTCGCGCACATAAGGCGTGTGGCCGGGTGACAGTGAAGGCGAATGAAAAGAGAAAACCAGCAACCGCAAATCATCGTCGAGCGCCACATCGATCGCCTCTTTGGTTTCGCGTGCGGAGATCCCTTCCGGTGTCAGCGGAATGCGTTCGAGCATTTTGCTGCGGGACAATAATGCGTTGGCCAAGGGTGATTTTTCCATGATCGTCGCCGCAAGACGATGTTGCTTGCGGAAAATACCCGAATAGACGGTCGTCAGTGGCACTTCGAGCAGTCGCTCGTCCTTCCCCCACCAATAGGGCCGGGAATCAACCGACAAGAAGTCCGGGCCGCCCTCGCCGCTATAATCAAAGCGCGGCCGGATACTGCTGTCCAGCGCGAAGCCGTGTTTCAGCAATAGCTCCACCGTATTCGGGCCGATGCCATATCGTCCGGCGCGATATGTATTCGGCGTGACACCAATTCTGTCCCGAATGGCATCGCGCAGCTTCACCAGCTTCTCTTCTTCCAGCTCTTTCGGCAAATTGCCGGCAAAGCTGTTGTGATCATTCACCCGCTCATCGAAAGGCGGATTGACCCAAGGGTGCAGATGCACGCCGATCGTGGCGCTTTGCTGTTCTGTCACCGTTCTCAGAAACGCGGTGGCCTTAGGGTCTTGAATGATTGCATAATCGACAAAATAGACCGGCTTGATCCCGTATTTCTCGACAAATTCCTGATATTTTTCCAGCATCGGCACCGTGATCGTCGTGTGACCTCGGCGCTCGAAAGGGGCATCCCAGTCAAATTCTTCTTCGGTGTCGATGGAAATCAGAAAACGCCTGCCGAATTCTTCCGGCCACAACACATGACTATCCGGTTTGTGGATTTTCATGAGCGAGGTCCCTGAACAATAATTTCCGACAGCTCCCTAATGCACATTATCTGGGAAAACTGCCTGGCGAGCCAGACGTCTATTCTGATTCCGTTTCCCGAATGTTAATTTTGCTAGTCGCCGCTGCGGGAAGGGTCAAGGCAATGTTGTCTTGGTTTATGGTGAGCGAGCCGCCCGCCGCTTGCGCGAGATTCCGCACCAGACGGAGGGAGAAGCCGAGCCCCAATAAAGATGATTCACCGACATCTCCGTCGATTCCCTGCGATGGATCGAGCAGCACGCTTTCGGCAATATCCTTGATCCGCGAGGGCCGGGAAAGAGTGAACTGGTTGGTTGGCTGCACTCCGATGCGTGTCCGCAACTCGCCCTTCAGCGTTTCGCCATTCTCGCAGGAGATGATTGCCGCCGACAATAATCGGGCAAAAATACGCTCGACGGATTCGCCGTCCAGCGCGAACGGCCGGACCGGTTCGGCCTTGCTGATGTTGAGATCAACCACCTTGCTATGAGTCAGTCCCTGGAGCCGCTGCGTCATCCGTTCAAATAGCCAGTCCGCTTTCGTGGTCCCGCTTGATTCCGGCAGTTGCCCGGAATCAACCTTCACGGCGATATCCAGATCCTCGAACCCCGCTAGCAGTCGCCGCGCTTCATCCATGATGTTGCGCGCCAAAGCGCGATATTCGAACGAAGCCGGTCCGAACAGTTGCTGCTCGATAATTTCGCTAAACCCGATGACAGCATTCAGCGGCGTGCGCAGCTCGTGGATCAGTTGCTGGAGCTGTTCGCGACGTTCGAGATCAAGGCTGCTATGCCCCGCATCCTCGGCAATATTCGGTCGCCTCATGATACCGCGATAACCTTCGAACCGTCCGGTTTCATCGCTGAAAAAGGGGATAGCACTCATTCGCCAGTCGCCGACGATGATCGATGCACCGCATAGCCGCATCCGGGCATTTTCCATCGGCATGCGCTGACGAAAGGCCGCTGCGCCATAAGCATCGGGGCCAGGCCCTTCATCAAAGGCCGGATGCGCGACCGTGACCCCGACAATAGCCCCAATCGGTGGCCCTTCGGTCCAGACTATGGTGCCGGATTCATCGGTTTCGAAGCGGATCGCTTCAAGCGGTTCGCCGAAAAAGCGTGTTCCCGAACCCTCGCCCGTTGCCGGGCGCGGTGATTCGGCCGTACGATTCTTCTGATAGTCGGCAATTTTTTCTACCAGCGCGCTGATCTGCGATCCTTCATCCTGTTCGACAGGCACGCCAGAAGCATCATTTGATATGCCGTCTTCCAGCCCGCCGACCGGACTGTCGCTGGCAGGAAGTGCCTCGCTGCCGTTTGACGAAGCCGCTTCCTCCGGCGTTCTATCGGCAATCTTGAAATCTTGCGATTGCAATCGCTGCTGCGCGCGTTCGGAAAGCCGCGGGTAAGCATCCGCGTAAATTTCCGGCGTCAGATCCGCAGCCGCCATCGCGGCATCGCAAACGGGATCACTGTCGGCGCTCAAATAGACTAGCAAAGGAGCCGAACGCAATCTACCGTTCAACGCCTGCACCGCTGCAACGCGGTCCGGTTCGGCCACCCGGTCGTGCAGATCGCGCAATCGGGTTAACCCTGCTTGTACATCCTGATTGGCCAGATTTCCGGGTTTTTGCGCCAACAGATCAATCACCTGCCGCCATTGCGTGGCAGCGGCTGGGCCTTCCGGCAGGCTCCCCTTGAGCACGGTGGTCAGGCGGTCATCGAAGCGCAAATTTTTTGATCCCGATAATCTTTGTTATTCACAACTGTTAACCGGGCAATAACCCTTTCCCGAGGCAACGGGAAGCTATGAAAAACTCACGTCACAATGTGGGACAACGGAGAAAGCATTGCTTGGCTGACTTATTATATTATACAGATCAAATGATTCTCGAACGGAAATTACATCACCATGGCTGATACAAACCTTGATGACATCGATCTGAAAATCTTGCAGCGGTTGCAAACCGATGGCCGGATTACCAATGTTGAACTCGCTAACAGTGTCGGTTTAACAGCTCCCCCCTGTCTTCGTCGTATGCGCGCACTGGAAGATGAAGGCGTCATCAAATCCTATCACGCAGCAATTGATCCTGCCAAAATGGGCTATACGATCACTGTCTTTGCGATGGTCAGCCTGAAAAGTCAGGCAGAAATCGATTTGCAAGCCTTCGAAGATCATGTGCAAAAACTGCCCGAAGTACGCGAATGCTACATGCTGAACGGCGAAATCGATTTCATGTTGAAAGTCGTCGCCAAAGATCTTCAGCAATTTCAAAGCTTTTTGACCAGCCAGCTAACCGCAGCTCCCAATGTAGCCAGCGTGAAGACATCGCTCACCATCCGGTCTGCCAAACATCAGCCTGGCGTTCCGATCGAACGCTAAAAAAAGGGCGCCAATGGCGCCCTTTCAATTTATCTATCAACCCCGAATCAGGTCGCTGGTTCAACCGGAGCAGCTGGCGCTGCCGGTGCTGCCGGAGCGGTTTGCTGATCAATCCACGTCTGCCACATATGCGCCAACGGAGCCCGGGTTCCGGAAACTTTCGCAAAAGCCTGACCTGCAGCGGCAAAATCACCCGCATAGGCTTCGGCTGTACCTATTCCCATGTACCCGCGATCCGTTTCGGCTCCAGGCTTGGAAAGACCAGCTTCATAAAAAGCCACGGCCTTGTCATAATCCTTGTAACCCAGCCATACGTCGGCAAAGTTCATCATTACCGAGCTGCTCCCGGATCCGCGCACACCGGATGGTGCGGAGGGCAGCGATTTCTGGTCAGCGCTCACTTCCCGCCGTGCCGGTGCAAGCACTTCGGCAATCAACGGACTGGTAGAGCTGACAATGCCCTTCTGCTGTCCTTCTTCCAGAATGGAAACGACTTCACCAAACAGGTTTTTGCGCTGCGCCTCTTCGGCAAATTCCTTATAATCACGAGATGTCTTGAGCGCGCCAGTCGCTTTCATAAACCGCAATACCTCGAGATTCTGGACGCTGTCAGCTTGCGATGTACGGCGACTTGCTGCGATAGCATCACCCCAAGAATCTCCGGACGGATATGCAGAAGCCCATTTTGCCGCCCACGCTGAATAGAGGCCTAAATCCTTGCTCGCCAGTGCGCGGTCACGGGCCAGCCGGTACCAGGATTCCGGCGCTTTGGTCTCGGAAGCATTGGCATTGTCGAGAATTTCAGTCCATTTCGCCAAGCCTTCTGGATACATGTTCCGCTTGAAGAAAGTCTCGGCCAGCAAAGGCTCGATGTTATTCGCGCGATAGCCAAGATCATAGGCAGCCTGGAACCTTTGAGCCGCGTCTGCCCAGCGTTCAGCGCCATAAGCGAAATTACCGGCGAAGAAGTTAAACGCGGGCAATTGCTCGGCTCCGGTCTTCCCGCTGTCGAGCGAGGCAATGATACCTTTTTCCTGCAAGGCGGTATCTTTCAACGCGCCGCCAAGCTGAATGGCCAACTGCCCTGCAATATAGCGATCATCGGGGATCTGGGTCTCAGCGAGCAGCGCTTCCACCAGCGGCTTCCCTGTAGCGGGAGTTTCTGACGCCATCGCCGCCTGAATTGCCGCGACTTGCGGAGCAATTTCTTTGCTAATTTTGACGCCGGAATCTTTTTCTTTTTTCTTCTTTTTCGCCGCCTGGGCGTCCTGCGGCAAAGCGGTTATCGCCAGTGTGCCGGCAGTCGCCAAAGCAACGGCCATCGAGAAATGAGATAAAAAACGCATGAATATCCTCCGGATGATTATTATTTGGGAGAAACGAGTTCCCCGGAATATGGTTGCACCACTCAGTCGTGGCCCTATTACCAAGCTTTCTTCGCTTTTCTAGAGTGAATCCGCTGAATAGAGGTTGAACGGCTGCCGTTTCGCGCCGTCGTGAAGCAATTCATATAGTATAATGAGGTAAAATCGCGTGCTTGCAATTATATCCCCCGCCAAATCTCTGGACTTCGATTCCGCCATTCCGCCGGTCTCGCCATCCGGAAACCGCTTTCCGGACGAAACCGAACGGCTGGCAAAGGCAATCGGAAATCTGACGACGAAAAAGCTGAAGGCGATCATGCCGGTTTCGGACAATCTCATCGCTTTGAACCGGCAGCGGTATAGCGATTTTTTCGCTCAACCCGAACGGCCAGCGATCTATGCCTATAATGGCGACGTCTATACCGGGTTCGAAGCGGGTAGTATCAGCGAGGAAGCGATGACCTTTGCCCAGGGTCACCTGCGAATCCTTTCCGGCCTATACGGATTGCTCCGCCCTCTCGACCCCATTCGACCCCATCGTCTGGAAATGGGTACGAGATGGGCGCCGCGCTACAATAAGCTGACCGATTTCTGGAAGGACAAGATTGCCGGCGCGCTGGCGGCGGATCTTGAACAGACTGGGAGCAAAACCATCGTCAATCTGGCGAGCAACGAATATTGGGCCTCGGTCAAACCATATGCTGCAAAACTGCCGGGTCGAATCATCGAGGTGGATTTTCGCAAGGACAGCCCCGACGGGCCCAAGTTCATCAGCTTCGAGGCCAAGCGCGCGCGCGGGATGATGGCGCGCTATATTTGCGAAAACCATCTGGCCGATCCGGAAGCGCTCAAGGGCTTCGACTATGACGGCTACCGCTATGATGCCGACGGCAGCACAGAAAGCAGCCTTCGCTTCCTTCGCACGTGACCGGAAAATCCGCCGTCATTTTTGGAGCGAGCGGCGGGATTGGCGTCGCGGTTTCCGATGCGCTGGAAGCAGACAGCCGTTTTGACCGGATCGTCCGCTTTTCCCGCTCCGCCGACAGCCCTGTATGCGTCGACCTGACGTCAGAGGCCAGCATCGCAGAAGCGGCTGCATGGGTGAAGGCCCAGGACATTTCACCATCGATGGTGTTCGTCGCCACCGGCCTGCTCCACGATGACGACAGAGGACCGGAGAAGAGCCTCCGCCAGCTCGATGCGGACTGGCTGATGAAAAATTACCAGATCAATGCGGTGGGCCCGGCTCTGGTCGCCAAATATTTTCTGCCGCTCATGGACCGGAAAGATATCATCAGATTCGCGGCGCTGTCGGCGCGCGTCGGCAGCATTTCGGACAATCGGCTCGGCGGCTGGTACGGCTACCGCGCATCGAAGGCCGCGCTCAACATGATGATCCGCAACCTCTCGATAGAATGGTCGCGCAAGAATGACCGCTCGATAATCGTCGCGCTGCACCCGGGTACGGTCGACACCGCGCTGAGCCGCCCGTTCCAGAGCAATGTAGCCGAAGGGAAGTTGTTCGACTCCGGTCGCGCCGCACGTCATCTGCTCGACGTTCTCGACGGGCTGGAACCGGCTGACAGCGGTAAAATTTTCGCATGGGACGGAGCGGAAATCCAACCCTGATTTCAGCACTGTATTATTATTGTAAAACTGGCCCGAAAGGCTGGCTTTTACCGGCCCGATCCCCTAGGAGAATCGACAAGAAAAAACCCATAAAAAAGGCCTGTTTGTGAACGAACAAACCACTCCACCGTCGCCATCCAATATCGAACCGATAGACATCGTCGACGAGATGAAAACCAGCTACATGGATTATGCCATGTCGGTCATCGTCAGCCGTGCGCTGCCCGATGTCCGCGACGGTCTGAAGCCGGTCCATCGTCGTATATTATATGCTGCACAAGAAGGCGGGATGGTCGCCGGACGTCCCTATCGCAAATGCGCGAAAATCGTCGGTGACGTGATGGGCAACTATCACCCCCATGGCGACAGCGCGATATACATGGCGCTGGCCCGGATGACCCAGGACTGGTCGATGCGGGTACCATTGATTGATGGTCAGGGTAATTTCGGCTCGATGGATCCGGATATGCCGGCATCCATGCGTTACACCGAAGCGCGGCTGAACAAGGTTGCCAATTTCCTGCTCAACGATCTCGACAAGGATACCGTCGATTTCGTACCCAATTATGACGGCAGCCTGCAGGAGCCAAGCGTGCTCCCTGCCCGCTTCCCCAATTTGCTGGTCAACGGCGCTGGCGGCATCGCGGTCGGCATGGCGACCAACATCCCGCCGCATAATCTAGGCGAAGTGATCAACGCCAGCCTCGCCTATATCGAAAATCCGGGAATCACTATCGACGAGTTGATCGAAATCGTCCCCGGCCCCGATTTCCCGACAGCACCGCTGATATTGGGGCAATCCGGCGCACGCGCTGCTTATAAGGATGGTCGCGGATCGATCATGATGCGCGCGCGCCATGTGATCGAGGAAGGACGCGGCGACAAACGCTCGATCGTCCTGACGTCGATCCCCTTCCAGGTCGGCAAATCCGGTCTGGTCGAAAAAATTGCCGAAGCGGCCAAGGACAAACGGATTGAGGGTGTCTCCGATATCCGCGATGAATCCAGCCGCGCCGGCGTTCGCGTGGTTATCGAGCTGAAACGCGATGCCACGGCAGATGTCGTGCTCAACCAGATCTGGCGCTTCACCCCTGCGCAATCGAGTTTCCCGGCAAACATGCTCGCCATTCGTGGCGGTCGGCCGGAAGTGCTCACTCTGCGCGACATCATCGAATCCTTCATCACCTTCCGCGAAGAGGTGATCACCCGGCGGACCAAGTTTGAACTGAACAAGGCGCGCGAACGGGCGCATATCTTGCTTGGCCTGGTTGTTGCGGTCACCAATATGGACGAAGTCGTTCGAATCATCCGTGGTTCCTCGACCCCGGCAGAAGCGCGCGAATCATTGCTGCGACGAGAATGGCCGATCGCCGAGATTGCCGCCTATATCCGGCTGGTCGAAGCGACCGAAACCGATGTCGAGGGCGACGTCTACAAATTGTCCCAGGTGCAGGTGAAGGCGATTCTGGATCTGCGTTTGCAGAAGCTGACCGCGCTCGGCCGCGAAGAAATCGGCGACGAGCTCAAGGAACTGGCTACCGCGATCGAGGAATATCTCTCGATCCTGGCAGACCGCGAAAAGCTTTATGCCGTGATGCGCGAAGAGCTCGAACAGGTGCGTGACGAATTCGCCACCCCGCGCATCTCGGAAATCACAGCAGCATGGGACGGTCTCGAAGACGAAGATCTGATGGAACGCTCCGAAATGGTCGTGACCGTCACCCATGGTGGCTATATCAAGCGGACACCGCTCGATACGTTCCGGGCCCAGCGCCGCGGCGGCAAGGGCCGCGCCGGCATGGCGACCAAGGATGAAGACGCGATCACCGAATTGTTCGTAACTTCGACTCATACGCCGGTCCTGTTCTTCTCGACCCACGGCAAGGTCTACCGGCTCAAGGTCTGGAAACTGCCGGAAGGCGGACCGCAGACCAAGGGCCGTCCTATGATCAACCTGCTGCCGCTGGCAGACGGGGAAGTAATTTCGACCGTTTTGCCATTGCCGGAAGACGAAGCGGAATGGGCAGCGCTGCATGTCATGTTTGCAACCGCCAAAGGCGGCGTCCGGCGTAACAGCATGGACAGCTTCACCAACGTGCCGTCGAACGGCAAATTTGCGATGAAATTTGACGAAGGCAGCGAAGATCGCCTGATCGGCGTGGAACTGCTGACCGACAATGACGACGTTCTGCTCGCGACCAGAAACGGCAAGGCGATTCGTTTCGCCGGCGATGCGGTCCGCTCCTTCCAGAGTCGGACTTCTACCGGTGTCCGCGGTATCGCGCTGAAGGGCGATGACGAGGTTATTTCGCTATCCGTCCTGCGCGGTTTTGAAGCGTCGACCGAGGAACGCGATCAATATCTGAAAGCCGCTCCATGGAAAGATAACGAGAACGCTCCCGAACTTTCCGCCGAACGCATGGCCGAATTCAGCGAGACCGAAGATTTCATCCTGACTGTCTGTGCCAACGGCTATGGCAAACGCTCGAGCGCTTATGAATACCGCCAGTCAGGCCGCGGCGGTCAGGGCATTCTCAATATCGACAATATCAAGCGCAACGGCACGGTTGTCGCCAGCTTCCGAGCTTCCGACGACGAGCAGGTCATGCTGGTCACCGACCAGGCCAAACTGATCCGCATGAAAGTTGCGGATATGCGGGTGATCGGACGGAATAGCTCGGGCGTCAAATTGTTCGACGTCGGCAAGGGCGAGCAGGTCGTCGGTGCTGCCAAGATTGACGAGGAAGAAGAACCGGAAAACGAAGCGGAAGAAGCCGTGGTCGAGGAAATGGTCGATCAGGGCGTCTCCGATGGTGATGTCGCGGTGCCTGAAGAACCTGAAGATTCAGTCGAATAAACCGAATGCATTCATACTGAGCCTGTCGATGGACATCTTGCAAAAAGATGCCGCGACAGGAACGGCGCAAACGGAATAAATCTTGGGAGAGAGCCAATGAAGATCAATCCATCCGGGCAAGCCTGCGGTGCCGAAGTGACGGGCATCGATCTGACGCAACCACTTTCTCCTGACAATATTGCCGCTATCCGGTCGGCATGGCTGGAACATCATGTTCTGTCCTTTCCCGATCAGGCGATGACCGATGACGATCTCGAGCGATTCACCCGCTATTTCGGCGACTTCGGCCATGATCCGTTTTTCGATCCGATCGAGGGCCGCAAACATATTGCCGCGATCCGCCGCGATGCCGACGAGAAATCGCCTTTATTCGCCGAAAACTGGCACAGCGACTGGAGCTTTCAGGCGCAACCACCGGCCGGCACCTGCCTGTTGGGGATCACCATTCCTCCGGTCGGCGGCGACACATTATTCGCCAATCAACATGCCGCGCTCGACGCGATGGCACCCGAAATGCGCGCGCAATATGAAGGCCTGACCGCGGTCCACAGCGCTGGACTCGCCTACGCCCCCGACGGCGCTTATGGCGAGAAGGACGAAGGCCGCAGCATGGCGATCCGTCCCGACGAATCAGCGCGCGCGGTCCAGACCCACTCGCTAATCCGCGAACATCCCGAGACCGGACGCCAGGGGCTGTTCAGCTGCATGGGCTATATCATCGGTTTTGAAAGCATTTCCCAGGAAGAAGCCCTGCCCTTGCTCCAGCAATTATACGTCTGGCAAAGCCGCGACGAATTTGTCTATCGCCACCAATGGCAGAAAAATATGCTGATCATGTGGGACAACCGCTCGGTGCTGCACTGCGCGACCGGTGGCTATGACGGCCACGACCGGTTGCTGCACCGCACGACGATTGCCGCTTATCAGGCGTGAACCGGATCGGCGCTGTCTGCAGCCATTTCGTGCCGCAGCGTCGCCACGATACCGGTCGCGATCATGAATTGGCCGAAATAATATAGGGGCCAGACCAGGAGATCGGGAATGGCACTGGTTTCCAATGGTCCCATCCGGGCAAATATCAGCAAGTCGGAAACCAGAAACAGCACCGCACCGATACCGACCTGATAGCGCGAGAATCGACTCGTCCAGGCCATTGCGGCCATCGCAGCGACGGACAGGCAATAGACTCCTATACCCGCTGCGGCAGACCGGTCCTCAGGCAGAGCCCAGGCGATCAGCACCGACAGCGGCACCAATATGATCGCAAAGGCTTTCTGGCTGAACCCCAGTTGATGGCGGCGGAACCGCGAATAGAAAGCGATCGCTAGCAAATGACCGGCCATGAACGCTACCGCTCCCATTATCAGGTCATATTCCAGAACCATGTCGCCAATCGCACCAAGAGCCATGATCCCGCCGACAATTTTGCCATCGAGGCGATGCAGGCGGACCAGCGCATAGATTGCGAGAAATCCGACGCCCGCTCCCTTCCAGGCCATCAGATATAAACCCGGAATATTGCTATCTTTAACAAAGAAATAGCTGATGCCGAACAGCAGGCTGAGCAACAGAAATGGTCTGGATTCGGCAAATGCGCTTTTCATCGGAATGACATGGTCCCCTCTTCTTGATTGTCTGTATCACGCAACAAGCGTTACTGCCAGATTGACATTAGAGTCTTACCACAACACTAAGGCGCCCATGACAGATGTACATATTATTGGTGGCGGACTCGCCGGGTCGGAAGCAGCATGGCAACTCGCGGAACAGGGCATAAAAGTCCGTCTTTCCGAGATGCGGGGGAGCGGGGAAATGACGCCCGCCCATCAGACCGAGGGGCTTGCCGAACTGGTTTGCTCGAACAGCTTCCGCTCCGATGATGCGGAAAAAAATGCCGTGGGGCTTTTGCATCAGGAAATGCGCGATCTGAACTCGATCATCATCGGCGAAGGCGACAAGCACCGGCTGCCCGCCGGATCGGCGCTCGCCGTCGACCGCGATCATTTCTCCGAAGGCGTAACCAAGCGACTGAGCGAACATCCCAATATCGAGATTGTCCGCGAACGGATCGATAAACTGCCCGAGAGCGGCCTGACAATTGTTGCCACCGGCCCCCTTACCGCAATGACCCTCGCAGAGAGCATCGGCGCCGCCACCGGCGAGGACTCGCTGGCCTTTTTCGATGCGATCGCTCCGATCGTCTATAAAGACAGCATCAATATGGACATCGCCTGGATGCAGTCGCGCTGGGACAAGGTCGGACCGGAAGGTGACGGCAAAGACTATATCAACTGTCCGATGGATCAGGAGCAATATGGGGCCTTCATCGAGGGCCTGCTCAACGGCGAAAAAACCGACTTCAAACAGTGGGAAAAAGACACGCCCTATTTCGAAGGCTGTATGCCGATCGAAGTCATGGCTTCGCGCGGTCCCGAGACCTTGCGCTTTGGACCAATGAAGCCGGTCGGCCTGACCAACAGCCACACTGGCGGCAAAGCCTATGCGGTCGTCCAGCTTCGGCAGGATAATGCGCTTGGCACATTATGGAATATGGTCGGTTTCCAGACCAAGCTGAAATATGGCGCTCAGGCCGATCTGCTCAAAACCATTCCCGGTCTCGAAAATGCCGAATTCGCCCGGATGGGCGGCCTCCACCGCAACACGTTCATCAATTCACCAAAGCTGCTCGACAAGCAACTGCGGCTCAAGAAAGCGCCGCATATCCGCTTCGCCGGCCAGATCACCGGTTGCGAAGGCTATGTCGAGAGCTCGGCAGTCGGATTGATGGTCGGCCGGATGGTCGCTGCCGAAATCCGCGGCGAACCCTTCACCCTGCCCCCGCAGACCACCGCTTTCGGCGCATTGCTGTCGCACATCACCGGCGGCGCCGATGCTCGCGACTATCAACCGATGAACGTCAATTTCGGTCTCTTCCCGCCGTTTGAACAGCGCGTGAAGAAGAAGGAACGCAAGGAAGCCTATACCGCTCGCGCACGGGAAGACTTTGCCCAATGGTTGCGACCCTTGTCAGCGCAAGGTCTGCAACTCGCCTAGCATTTGCACTTGGGCGCAGAGCGCTTGGGGCGCGTGCTTCTGAATTCGGTTCGGGTCAGCTGACTGTTGCCGTCCCGGTCTGCGCCCGCAAAGCGGTCGCTGGTCGAGACGGCCCACTCCTCGAAGGTCAAAAGATTATTGCCGTCCTTGTCGAGCTTCCGGAAAGCATCGGTTCGGCTGCTCATCATCTCCAGACGGGTAATAATTTCATCGCCATTGCGGTCATAACGATTGAACCGCATTTCTTCGCGAGAAGGCTTGTAAGCTTTCGGCGGTGCCGGCCCGATCGTTTCCGAATCAAGTTCCGCCTCCGGCAAAATCTCCGGATCGATCTTCTCGGGCGGCGGCGGCGCAGCGGGTAGCGGCACATCCTGCCCCTCCGCACCGATCCAGAGGAACAGACCTGCGGTCAACATCAGCATCATCCCGGCTGCACCGGCGGCAAATTTCTTCATAAGCGGATCCCGTGGATCAGCGGCTCGATCTAGCGACCAGCAATTCCATGCCAGATAATGCGCGCGGCGCTGGCCGGATTATATAGATCGGGAGCCAGTTGGCCCTTCCTAACATCACGCAACATCAGTTGGCAGAGGATTGAAAGCGGCCGTCCGCTTCTGTCAAAATCCACGCGCCGCTGCGATTTCAAGATTTGCCCGCAGCGGTCGAAAGCGGAAGCCCGCATATTCGCGTCCGAACAATGGCGGGCAAAATCCCAGAGCGCCCAAGCCTCGGCCTGTGCCGCCCGCTCCTCGGTCAATGCCGTTGTATCTGCCAAACCAAATTCGAAAAATCCACGACCGCGCGCGGCGGCATAATTTTCAAACTGACGGTCATCCCATGGAAAGTCATCGAGCATCGCCTCCCACCCATCAAGCAAGACCAAGAGCGGTGCCAGCTCTTCTCCTTTGGCTTCGATCAGATTGATCTGCTGGATCAGTGGTTCGCCCGTCGGCCGGGCCTCTGCGGGTTTGGTTAAAATGTCCCGCCACCAGGTTAACCGCATCTGTCCTATCAATATTTCCGAAGTAGAGCGGATAGTGTCCGCGAATCGCGCGTCGAGCGCAAATAATAGCGCATAGCGGTCACGATCCCCTGATTTTGCATAGGCAATGATCAATCTTTGTAATGGTTCGAGCTCGTTCTGCGCATAATTCATGTTGCTGCGGTCGCGAGTTTTCCGTGCGAAATCAAGGTAAAGATCGCTTTAACCACGCCTATTGCACCGCCGCTAACCCTTTTCTCCCTATCAGACATGCAGAAATGAAAATTGAACGGCGCAAGAATTCGCGCACAGATCATGGGGCCAGGGGCATGTTTGACCGGAACAGGACGAAATCAGCGAGATCATTCTTGCAAGAATTGCGCACCAATACCGCTGGTAATACTCTTGCGATGGCCGGAATGGCGCTCTTCCCGATGGCCGCCATGATCGGTGGCGGAGTTGATGTCAGCCGCATCTATCTGGTGCAGACACGTTTGCAACAGGCATGCGACGCCGGTGCTCTCGCAGGGCGCCGCCAAATGGGCGGTGGCAGCTGGACCGCGAATAGCAATGCGGCCCGCACGTCGGCCAATAATATGTTCCGGGCAAATTTCGACACCGATGCCTATGGGTCTTATCAGGGAACATCCACCTTTACCGAAAATGCCGGGACCGTCACCGGCGTTGCAACGGTAAAACTGGATATGGCCGTGATGCAGATGTTCGGCTACGGCACGAAAAGCATCACCGTCGAATGCGATGCCTCGATGAGCATTCCCAATACCGACGTCATGTTCGTTCTGGATACGACCGGGTCGATGAACTGCCCCGACACCGGATCCTCATATTGTAGCAATAACGGCAATAACGAAGCATCAAATGCCCGTATCCGCGGACTGCGCTCTGCGGTTAAATGTTTCTATGAAACATTGGCAAAACGTAACAGTGACGAAGATTGCGGATCAACGCCGTCGCCGGGCAGCGCAAATACCGCTCACCTGCGCTTCGGCTTCGTGCCCTATAGTACGAATGTGAACGTCGGCAAACTTCTGCCGAACGATTTTCTGGCCGACAACTGGACCTACCAGTCCCGCGAAGCCGTCACCAGATTGGAAAATGTGATTGTCGATTATACGCCAGGCACGCCATATCTCTATAACACCAACTATTATTATGACGGTAACTGGACCGGCACATCAACTATCGATACACATTATAATGTCCGCAACAGCAATGCGTGCGATGACCTCAAGCCCAATGACTATGACGATATGTCGGGTAACGAAGGGCCAAAATATAATGAATATACCTGGACCTCTGGCGGTCAGCAGATCACCCGCTGGTATGTCGATATATCCGGAACCAGATATGACTATAGCACCAGTTACAACAGCGGGCAGGACCGTTGCCGCATCCAGTTACGGACGCGGGGTCTTACCGAGCGACGGGAATATCGACAGGTAAACCAGCCGGTATACCAACAGCAACAAGTCTTTTCCCACTATGACTATAAGCCGGTGACGTTCAACGTCAGTGGCCTGAAAGCCGGCGGATCGACGTGGAACAATTCGATTGACCTTCCGGTCGGGAACCAGGGCCTGGATACAGGCGTGCGTTGGGATGGCTGTATCGAAGAACGCCAAACTGTAAGAACCAGCAATTTCGATCCGATACCTGCGGCCGCATATGACCTTGATATCGATCGGGTGCCGACCATCGGTGACCCGGCCACGCAATGGGGACCGCTACTCGATGAAGCCGTCTGGGGCCGGTATAATTCCAGCGGCAACCGGACGAGCTCGACGGTTTCATCCTCCAATAATCTAAGTCGGAACTATAGCTATACCTGCGCCAACGAAGCGAGCAAATTGCGGCGTTGGGACAATCCTGACAATTTTGACGACTATCTCGACAATCTCGATGCGATCGGCAGTACCTATCACGATATCGGATTGATCTGGGGCGCTCGCTTGCTGTCGCCAACAGGAATTTTCGCGTCAGAAAATGCTACAACGTCTACCGGCGGTGCCATTGACCGCCATCTGATCTTCATGACGGATGGCGACACCGTGACCAGCAGCTCGCAATATACTTCTTATGGCGTGGAATGGTATGATCGTCGCAGGACTTCATCCGGCAGTTCGCCATCAGACGGTGATCTCGAAACGCAGGTCAATAAACGCTTCCTGGCGATGTGCGGGGCGATCAAGAACCAGAATATCACCTTATGGGTCGTGTCATTCGGTAACGGCGTGAGCGCCAGCTCGATTACCAATCTGCAGAATTGCGCGACTTCCGGAAAATTCTACAACGCAAGCAACAGCGCGCAATTGCTGGAAAATTTCCGCACCATCGCGAATGATATCTCGCAACTGAGATTGACGAACTGATGCTGGGATTTATCAACAAACTCCGCTCGCTCAAAAGAGATGATGCCGGCGCAGCCCTCGTGGAATTCGCATTCGTCGCGCCGGTCCTCATCCTTTTGATCATGGGTATATTGGATGTCGGTCATCGCATTTATGCGACATCGATTCTGCAGGGTTCCGTGCAAAAGGCCGCGCGCGATGCCAGTCTCGACGATGGTGCCAGCAACGCCGGCGCAATCGATGCTCGGGTGAAGAACCTGATGCTGCCTGTACTTCAGCCGGAACCGATTTCGACATTTGATTTTACACGCCGGAATTACAGCAATTTCACGGATGTCTCGCAACCTGAAGATTTCACTGACACCAATAATGACGGTGATTGCAACAATGGCGAACCTTATGACGACCTCAACGGCAATGACAGCTGGGATGCTGACCGGGGCGCTACCGGGCAAGGTAATGCGAAAGACGCGGTATTATATACGGTCCGGGTTACCTATCCTCGGCTGTTTCCCATGGCGGGCCTGATTGGACTGCCGCAAGAGGAATCGATTGAAGCCAGCACGGTCGTCCGGAACCAGCCATTTGGCGAACAATCCGCACGCGGAGGGATAAAAAATTGTACCTGAGACAAAAGCCTAGCGGGCGCAAGCCTTTCGCATCGATCAAACGGATCTTGTCGGCACTCGCCGTCAATACGAGCGGCCTTGCACTTATCGAATTTGCCTATTCTTTGCCGTTGGTAATGGGCGTCGGAATGTATGGCGCCGAGATAGCAAATGTTGCGATGGTAAGAATGCGGGTCAACCAGGTTTCCATGCATGCTGCCGACAATGCTGCGCGCATCGGTGAAGGCGCTTTGTTGACTCAAAAGACGATTTACGAAGCTGACATTAACGACCTGTTCGTCGGCGCGGATCTTCAGGCCGGTCGATATGTCGACATATTCGAAAATGGTCGCATCATCATAAGCAGCCTCCAAAAGCATAGCGACGGTGATCAATATATCCATTGGCAGCGATGCAAAGGCAAAAAAATCTATGACTCAAGCTACGGAACCGAAGGTGAAAATGCTCCGGACCGGCCCGTCAACGGCATGGGTCCATCGGGCACCCGGGTATCGGCACCTGACGATGGGGCAGTGATTTTTGTCGAGGTTTCCTACGACTACAAGCCTTTGATTTCGAACACGTTTACGGATACCCGGACGATAACCACGCGAAGCGCCTTCAACGTACGCGACCGTCGTGATCTGACGCAAATCTACGACCGGACCGGAAGTGATCCAGTCGCCGATTGCGGTACATATGATGGTATCAGCTAGATCCTGCTAGACCAGCGAAACGCTATTTATAACAGACCTTCTGTACCGCCGCGATAATCCGGGGCACATCGATCAGAGCCGCTTTCTCCAGATTAGCCGCATAAGGCAACGGGACATCTTCGTTGGTCACCCGGGTCACCGGCGCGTCAAGATCGTCAAATCCGTGTTCCATGCACAAGGCAATAATCTCGCTCGCAATCGAACAGACCGGCCAGCCTTCCTCGGCCACAACCATCCGGTTTGTTTTGGAGAGGCTTTTCAGCACCGTTTCGGTATCCAGCGGTCGCAATGTCCGGAGATCGATAACCTCCGCTTCAATCCCCTCGCCTGCCAGCGTGTCCGCGGCTTCAAGCGCCATACCGACACCGATGGAATAGCTGACGATGGTGACGTCGCTGCCTTCGCGCATGATCCGCGCCTTGCCGATCGGAAGCGTATAATCCTCGATCTGCGGTATTTCGAAAGACCGTCCGTAGAGCAGTTCGTTTTCCAGAAACACAACGGGATCGGGCGACTGGATCGCCGCTTTAAGAAGACCTTTGGCATCTGCCGCATCATAAGGCGCGATCACGATCAGACCGGGAACGGCCGCATACCATGGCGCATAATTCTGGCTATGCTGCGCGCCCACTCTGGATGCCGCACCATTGGGGCCGCGGAATACAATCGGGCAGCGCATCTGGCCGCCGGACATATAATTGGTCTTGGCTGCCGAGTTGATGATCTGGTCGATCGCCTGCATCGCGAAGTTGAAGGTCATGAATTCGACGACCGGTTTCAACCCGCCCATCGCCGCACCGGCACCGATGCCGGCGAAACCATGTTCGGTAATCGGCGTGTCGATCACCCGCTTCGGACCGAATTCTTCGAGCAGTCCCTGGGTGACCTTGTAGGCGCCCTGATATTCGGCGACCTCTTCGCCCATCACAAAGATCGTCCCGTCCTTGCGCATTTCCTCTGCCATCGCGTCGCGCAAGGCTTCCCGGACCGTGATCGAGACCAGCTCGGTTCCCTCTGGCACGGATGGATCATTGGCCCGCGATATCGGAGCCGGCGGTGCGACTTCCGTGATATCGGGCGCCGCTTCCTTTTCCGGTTCCGCCTTGGCTTCTTCCTGCACGGCGCTGACCGGTTCCGCTTCAGTCGCAGGACTGGCCTCTTCGTCTTCGCCTGCCATTTCGGCAATAACGGTTCCGACAGCAACCTCGTCGGTCCCGGCTGCGATCAATATTTTCGTGATCACGCCTTCGTCAATCGCTTCAAATTCCATTGTCGCCTTGTCGGTTTCAATCTCGGCGAGAATATCGCCGGAGCTGACTTCGTCGCCTTCCTTGACAAACCATTTGGCCAATGTGCCTTCTTCCATCGTCGGAGAAAGGGCGGGCATTTTCAGTTGGATCGCCATCAATATTGCTCCACCAGCACGTTGGTATAGAGTTCGGACAGTTCCGGTTCGGGTGATGCTTCAGCAAAGTCGGCCGCTTCAACCACAATTTTGCGAACTTTCTTGTCCAGCGCTTTCAAATCTTCTTCCTTCACACCCTGTTTCAGCAAGGCCACTTTCAAACGCTCGATCGGATCGGATTTCTCGCGCACATCCTGGACTTCGTCACGGCTGCGATATTTGGCCGGATCGGACATCGAGTGGCCGCGATAGCGATAGGTTTTAAGCTCCATCAATACAGGACCGCCACCGCTGCGCACGTCTTTCAGGACTTCTTCCACCGCACCGCGAACAGCCAGAACATCCATGCCGTCCACCTGCACGCCGGGAATGCGAAAGCTTTCGCCGCGCCGGTACAGCTGGTCTTCGGCGGACGAACGGTTGACGCTCGTGCCCATTGCATATTGGTTATTCTCGATCACGAAAATCACCGGCAATTGCCAGAGTTCCGCCATGTTGAAACTCTCGTAGACCTGTCCCTGGTTGGAAGCCCCGTCACCGAAATAGGCCAGACAGACACCGCCATCCTCTTTATATTTATGGGCAAAGGCCAGACCGGTGCCGAGCGAGACCTGGGCCCCGACGATACCATGGCCGCCATAAAAGCCATGCTCGACCGAGAACATGTGCATCGAGCCGCCCTTGCCTTTCGAAATGCCGGAAGCGCGACCGGTCAGCTCCGCCATCACGATCTTCGGGTCAATCCCGCAGGCCAGCATATGGCCGTGATCGCGATAGCCGGTAATGACACTGTCCTTGCCCGGGCTGATCGCCGTTTGCAGGCCGGTTACGACCGCTTCCTGACCAATATAGAGATGGCAGAATCCGCCAATCAGGCCGAGACCATAAAGCTGACCCGCCTTTTCCTCGAAACGCCGGATGAGCAGCATTTGCTCATAGAAATCCATCATTTCCGCTTTTGTTGCGTTATAAATGGGTGCGGTCAGCCCGCCCGTCGAATGGACGGTAGCTTTTGCTTTTGCCGGGGCTTTGGCTGGCGCACGCTTGGGCGCCGCAGGTTTCTTGACGGGAGTGGTTTTCCGGGGAGATTTTGCCACGCGAGCGGGATCCTTTTTTTGACGAAGGATCAGCATAGCCAAAACTTTTGCGTTACCCAAGTATTTAGACTCAGTGACCGGTTAAATAAACGAGATCACGGATAGAAACGGCTGACCGCTATTTCAGCGGAACGATTATCTCGTCGGGATGGACAACATTCACCTTCTTGCGCAGCAGCTCGCCGATCAGATCCGGGTCAGCGCCACGGGGGTCAAGCAACCGCACCCGGTTGTCGAGAGCAGCCCGTTCGGCTTGCAGTTTTGCCAGTTCGATTCCGCGTGTTTCCAGCTTGGCCTGATATTCGCCCCAGGCCAATACGCCGGTCGGTCCGAGCACGGCATAGCCGGCGATGGCAAGCAGAGTCATCAACGCGAATCCCGGCCCGAGGGCCGCTCTGATCAGATCCGTAATTTTTTCGCGTTGCGCCATAGAACAGTCTTGAATCAGAAAAGTGATTCGCTGGCAAGAGCATTAATATTTAAATCGGACAAACAGCGCCCAGCCGCCTCATAATAACGAGGAAACAGGAGTCAGTTGAAAATGGAACGCCCCGCGTAACGGGCGACGCTTCCCAGTTCTTCCTCGATCCGGATCAGCTGATTATATTTGGCCAGCCGGTCCGACCGCGCCAGGCTGCCGGTCTTGATCTGACCGCAATTGGTCGCAACCGCCAGATCGGCAATGGTGCTGTCTTCCGTCTCGCCGGATCGGTGCGACATGACCGCGGTATAAGACGCATTTTGGGCCATCCGGACGGCGGCCAATGTTTCCGACAAGGTCCCGATCTGGTTGACCTTGACCAGCAGCGAATTTGCGAGGCCATCGGCAATGCCCATCGACAGGCGCTCCGGATTGGTCACAAACAGATCGTCACCGACCAGTTGCACCGTATCGCCCACCGCATCGGTGATCAGCTTCCAGCCTTCAAAATCATCTTCCGACATGCCGTCCTCGATCGACTTGATCGGATAGTCTTTGCAAAGCGCGGCGAGATAGTCCGACATTTCTGCCGGGCTGAGCACTTTGCCCTCGCCGGAAATATGATATTTACCGTCCCGGAAAAATTCGGTCGCGGCGCAATCCAGCGCCAGCACCACTTCGTCACCGATCTTGAACCCGGCCTTTTCGACCGATGCCATGATGAAATCGAGCGCTTCGCGGGTCGAGCCGAGATTCGGCGCGAAACCGCCTTCGTCACCCACGGCTGTTGCCAGTCCTTTTTCGGACAGACCCTTTTTCAACGTGTGAAAGATTTCGGAACCCCAGCGCACCGCTTCGGAAAGACTGTCAGCGCCAACCGGCATGACCATGAATTCCTGAAAATCGATCGGGTTGTCGGCATGTTCACCACCATTGATGATGTTCATCATCGGCACCGGAAGAACATGGGCCGAAACCCCGCCGACATAGCGGTAGAGCGGCAGACCGCGAGCGTCCGCTGCAGCTTTTGCAGCAGCCAGGCTGACGCCCAATATCGCGTTTGCGCCCAGTCGCGCTTTATTCGGCGTGCCATCCAGCGCGATCATCGCCGCGTCCAGTTCTTCCTGGTCTTCGGCGTCAAAGTCGGTCAGCGCATCCTTGATCTCTCCGTTGACCGCTTCGATCGCCTTGAGAACGCCCTTGCCGAGATATTTGCTTTGGTCGCCATCGCGCAATTCAACCGCTTCATAAGCACCGGTGGAAGCGCCCGAAGGCACCGCCGCGCGACCGAAACTGCCGTCTTCAAGCAGGATATCGACCTCTACCGTAGGGTTGCCGCGGCTATCCAGAATCTGGCGGGCATGAAGGTCGATTATTGCGGTCATTGATAGGGCTCCGATTGAAGGGAAATAATGACCGCGACCTTATCGCGATGGCAGGCTTCTGGCAATCCATTGCCACTCTTTAATCGTTGCTTTGCCCCTTGATTCATAAGCAAATGATACCATGTCGATAGTAAGGGAACCGCAAATGGAACGCTTTCGGTTTGCGGAGTGTTGATAAGGGACAAGTCAGGAAGGAATATTCATCATGGTAGAAGCCAAGAAAACGGCCGCGAAGCCGGCGACAAAAGCGACGGCAAAGAAGCCCGCCGCCAAGAAAGCCACAGCCGGAAAAGCCGCTCCGAAAAAAGATACATCGGAAAAGCGGACCGCAAAGGCGCAAAAAGCTGCTCCGCTGAAAGCCGGAGCCACCAAGGCAGCGGCATCGAAAACCGATACGACCAGCGATTTCAAGGAACGCGCGATGACCAAAGCCAAATCGGCAGCCACGCAAGGCAAGGAACGGACCGGCAATGCAATCGAGAATCTGAGCAAGATGATCGAGGACAGCGCCAAAACGCTAGACAGTAATGTCGGTGAAAAATATGGCGACTATGCGCGTTCGGCTGCAGACGCCGTTTCCTCCTTCGCCGAAAAACTGAACGGCAAGGAAATCGACGACATGGTCGAGGACGCCCGCGGTTTCGTGCGGAAAAGCCCGGCCGTCGCCATTGGCGCAGCCGCAGTGGTCGGATTTCTTGTATCCCGTCTGATCAAATCAGGGATGGATGATCGCGACGCATGAGTGTAGCGTTGCGCCACCATATCGACGGGTGACGGATGCTGCAGAACAAGGATATCCCAGTTTTGGATGACGAGCGACCACCCGAAGAGACCGCGTCTGCCGTCGGCGACGAAGCTGAATCCAGAACTCTGGCGGCACAGCTGACCGGTCTGGTCGAAGATGTTCGGATATTGGCCCATGCCGAAGTCGAATATTATCGCACCAAATTGTCGGTCAATCTGGCGGCGACCAAGCGTGTCTTGCTGCTGTTCGGCATCGGACTGGTGGTTGGCATCATGGCAATTATCGCTCTTATCTTGGGGCTTTTGCTGGTCCTTTCGCAGCATGTCGGTCCTGTGGCGGCTACCGGCATCGTGACCGGATCGGCGCTGCTAATCGCTAGTGTCGCGATGGGAATGGCGATAAAACGGGCCAGGAAACTGCCGCTTGATGAAAATGATTCGTGAGAATATTGATGGCAAGAAATAACGACGAGATATTCAGCCTGCGAAGCCTGTCGATGGACCGGGATCAGGCGCGGGAAAATCTGAAGCAGGATACGGCCGCCACCAGAGAGCGGTTGAAACCGTCCAACCTGATGGCAGAAGCGAAAAGCAAAGCCGCGACGCGCGTCCGCAAGGCAGGCGAAAGCGCCATTAGCGGAGTCAGGGCCCACCCGGGCATTACCGCAACCGTTGCCGCAACCGCGACCCTGATCGCGATGCGCAGACCCATTGCCAGACTGATCGCCAACCAGAAGAAATCCGCGCCGGATCAAACCGAGGAATAGACTATGAACAAACTGACCGACAATATCGACAAAGCCCGCGCAGCGTCGCGGGAACGGCTTGAAACGGCAAAGGAAATCGCGGCCGAAAGCTCGATCGTCGCGCGCGAGAAAATGTCCGAAAGCAAGGCGCGGGCTGCGGCTCTGCTCGGCGAAGGACGCGAGAAAGCGGCCGAGAGCGTTGCGGCAACCAGAGACGCGGCGAAAAAGGCCGTGGCGAAATCCGAAGAAACAATATCCAGCAGCCCGCTCGCAATTGTCGCCGGTGGTGCCGCTCTGGGCATATTGATCGGGGCGCTGCTGCCGAAAAGCAAAGCCGAAGGCAAATATGTCGGTGGCGCAGGACGCAGGATCAACGAGACCGCGAGGACCGCCTATCAGGCAGCCAAGGAAGCAAGCCGCGACCAGATCGGCGAGATGGGACTGAGCAACGACAATATGCGCGCGCAGTTTAAAGATCTCTTTGGCAAAGCCATCGAGGCTGCTAAGACCGCGATGGCCGCAGCGCAGGATGCGGTGAAAGAAGAAAATCAGGGCAAAAAATGAACGAAGAACGCAGTAAAATTCATCTGGTCATGGGCGGACGGGTCAAGGATCCGCGCGGCATGGAATTTGTCAATCTCGACAAGATGGATCTCGTCGGAGTCTATCCCGACTATGAGGCAGCAGAGGACGCCTGGCGTTCAAAGGCCCAGATGACGGTTGACGATGCCGAAATGAAATATGTTGTCGTCCATCTGCACAAGCTGCTCGAACCGGACGTTCCGCTCGAAGCCTAGGCGCTTCGGAACCGCCATTCGAGCAAGGGTCTGGTCAGCACCAGACCGGCAACAAATCCGCCGATATGCGCAAAGATCGCGATGCCCTGAAGGTTGCCGCTGGTCGCCAGTCCGACCATCAGCTGGATGCCGATCCACGCCAGCGTCAGCCAGACGATGCGGACGACATAGCCGGGAACCGGGCCGACCGGATTGACCTTGTTTCGCGCGAACAGCAGCGCATAAGATCCCAATACCGCCGAAATAGCGCCGCTCGCGCCGATCATCGGAACCATCGAATCGCTCTCGACCGCATATTGCGCGAAAGCCGCCGCATAGGCGCCGACCACATAGAGGATCGCCATCAACTGTGGCCCCAGCGCCTGCTCGACAAAGCGGCCGCAGAACAGCAGCATTACCATGTTGAAGCCGAGATGCAGCAGGCCACTGTGCAGAAAGGCCGACGACAAAGGCGTCAGCCAGGCCGGTACCAGCCAGCCATAAGCGGACACATCAACAAGCTCTCCGCTCAGCCGGATCGGGAACATCCCGCCGCGCAGCAACGCATCCTGCTGCCAGCCAAAAATCCAGATCACCAGATAGATCAACACATTGGCGATGATCAGGCCATTGGTCAGTTTTCCGGCGGGCATGTTCATCTGGTTTAGATGAACTCGATCTTTTCGAGCAGAAAATATTTGTCGCCCGACGGCACCGTCACTTCGATATCGTCGCCGACGCTGCGGCCGATCAAGGCGCGGCCAATCGGTGAATTATAGCTGATCTTGCCAGCCTTGGCATCGGCTTCCGCCTGTCCGACCAGCTGATATTTTACCGGCTTGTCATTCTCGTCGAGCAAGGTCAGCGTCGCACCGAACACAGCCTTGTCACCGGACAGGGTCTTCGGATCGATGACCTGGGCGCGCGACAACTTGTCCTCGAGATCGCCAATCGTCGCCTCGACCTGGCCCTGGCGTTCCTTGGCCGCGTGATATTCGGCATTTTCCGACAGATCGCCGTGGGCACGCGCGGTTTCGATCGCGTCGACGATGATCGGACGCTCCAATTTCAGCGCCTTGAGTTCGGCCTCCATTTTAACATGGCCTTCGGCGAGCATTGGTACTTTTTCAACAGCCATTAGATTGGCCTTTCCTTACTGATACGCTGCCGATTTCTGCCGTGCAGCGTCTAAAACAGTTTTCCGGCGCCCCGCTTGGAAGGAACGCCCGCAGTGTGACAAAATGTCGGAAAATTAAGTCTGCGAAGCCTTATAATAGGACTGTAGCGCACGAACTTCAAGAGTCTGATCGCGCATCGCCTCAATCGCCTGCATTACCGCATTGCTGGCGGTGGCCGTCGTATAGATCGGAATCTTCCCGACCAGCGCCGCCGCCCGGATCGATTTGGAGTCCTTGAGCGACTGCCAGCCCTCGGTCGTGTTGAAGATCAGATTGACTTCACCGTCCTTGATCCGGTCGACAATATGCGGACGCCCCTCGGCGACCTTGTTGACTTTCTCGACCTTGATACCCTTCTCGGCCAGATAGTTTGCGGTTCCCGAGGTAGCGATGAGTTTGAAGCCCAGCTTCTCCGCCAGACGCGCCGCCGGTTCGATCACTTTCTTGTCGGTTTCCTTGACCGAGATGAAGATCGTCCCGCTGTCGGGCAATATCGCGCTGGCACCCAGTTGCGATTTGGCAAAGGCAATCGGGAAGCCCTGGTCGATGCCCATGACTTCGCCGGTGGATTTCATTTCCGGCGACAGGATCGGATCGACACCGGGGAAACGGTTGAACGGGAACACCGCCTCCTTGACCGCGGTATAATCGATATGCCGGTTGATCACGGGCAGGTCCTTCAGTTTCTCGCCGGCCATCACGCGGGACGCGATCTTGGCAATCGGCACGCCAATCGCCTTGGCGACGAAAGGAACCGTCCGGCTGGCGCGGGGATTGACCTCGATCAGATAGACTTCATTATTCTTGACCGCGAACTGGATGTTCATCAGCCCGCGAACCTTCAGGCCGAAAGCCAGCGCCTCGGTCTGCCGTTCCATTTCCGCAATAATCTCGTCGCTCAGACTGTATGGCGGGATCGAGCAGGCGCTGTCACCCGAATGGACGCCGGCTTCCTCGATATGCTGCAGCAAGCCGCAGACCACGACTTCGTCGCCGTCGCAAATCGCATCGACATCGACTTCGACCGCATCGCGCAGATATTGGTCGACCAGCACCGGACTGTCGCCCGACACCTGCACCGCCGTATTGATATAATTTTCCAGCTGGGCCGGTCCGTCGACGATTTCCATCGCCCGGCCACCGAGCACGAAGCTCGGCCGCAGCAGCACCGGATAGCCGATCCGGTCGGCGATTTTCACCGCTTCGTCGCGGGTCCGCGCCATGCCGTTTTCCGGCTGCTTGAGTTTCAGCTTGTGGACCAGCTTGGCAAAGCGCTCGCGGTCTTCGGCGAGATCGATCGCATCCGGCGAGGTGCCGAGGATCGGAATACCCGCGTCTTCCAGCGCCTGCGCCAATTTCAGCGGTGTCTGTCCGCCAAATTGCACAACCACACCGACCAGTTCGCCCGACTGCTGTTCGACGTGCAGGATTTCCAGCACATCTTCAGCGGTCAGCGGCTCGAAATAGAGCCGGTCGGACGTATCATAATCGGTCGAGACGGTTTCCGGGTTGCAGTTGACCATGATCGTTTCATAGCCCGCTTCGGACAGGGCGAAACAGGCGTGGCAGCAGCAATAGTCGAATTCGATCCCCTGCCCGATGCGGTTCGGTCCACCGCCGAGAATGACGATTTTCTTGCGTTCGGTCGGCTGCGATTCGCATTCCGGCGCGCCGAAGATCGGCGCTTCATAGGTCGAATACATATAAGGCGTCTTGGCTTCAAATTCCGCCGCGCAGGTATCAATCCGCTTGAACACCGGCCGCACGCCGAGCTTGTGGCGAAGGGCCCGCACATCGGCTTCGGTTGTCGCGCCCGCCATGGCGGCAAGCGCGTCATGAACCAGCCCGTGGCCACCGGCGACCGCGCGCCCTGCTCCACCGGCGACATGAACCGAATCGATCGCCAGCTTGGCCAGCCTTTGGTCGGAAAAGCCCATGGACTTCAGCTTGCGCAAAGGCTCCGCCTCGTTCGGCAGGCCATTGTCGAGTATGTCCTGCTCGACGTCGATAATCTCGCGAATTCTGGCGAGGAACCAGAGATCAAAACCGGCAATGTCGTGGATTTCCGCGTCGGTGAAGCCTTCGCGCATTGCCTGCGCCGCGACCAGCAGCCGGTCGGGCGTCGCCCGCGCCAGTTCTGCGGAGATATCTTCACGTGATGCACCGATCAGCGCCTCGACCCGGTTGAAGCCGTCGAGACCGGTTTCCAGACCGCGCAGCGCTTTCTGCATCGACTCGTGGATATTGCGGCCGATTGCCATGACTTCACCAACCGACTTCATTGCGGTCGAGAGCAAAGGCTCTGCGCCCTTGAATTTTTCAAAGGCAAAGCGCGGGATCTTGGTGACGATATAGTCGATGGTCGGCTCGAACGACGCCGGGGTCGCGCCGGTGATGTCGTTGACGATCTCGTCGAGCGTATAGCCGACCGCCAGTTTCGCGGCGACGCTGGCAATCGGGAAGCCGGTCGCCTTGGACGCCAGAGCGGAAGACCGCGAAACCCGCGGGTTCATCTCGATGACCACCAGTCGCCCGTCCTTCGGATTGACTGCGAACTGTACGTTCGAACCACCTGTTTCCACGCCGATTTCGCGCAGCACCGCGATGCTGGCGTTGCGCATGATCTGATATTCCTTGTCGGTCAGGGTCAGCGCCGGAGCGACCGTAATACTGTCGCCGGTATGCACGCCCATCGGATCGACATTCTCGATCGAGCAGATGATGATGCAATTGTCCTTTTTGTCGCGGACAACCTCCATCTCATATTCTTTCCAGCCGATCAGCGATTCATCGATCAGCACCTCGTTGGTCGGCGAAGCGTCGAGCGAGGTCCGGACATAATGGATGAATTCTTCGCGATTATAAGCGACGCCGCCGCCGGTGCCGCCCATCGTGAAGCTGGGCCGCATGATCGCCGGCAGTCCGATTTCCTCAAGAATTTCGAGCGCCTGCGCCTCGCTGTGCGCCACCGCGCTGCGCGGGCTTTCCAGACCGATCTTGTCCATCGCCCGCTTGAACTTCTCGCGGTCCTCGGCCTTGTCTATCGCCTCTGCGTCGGCGCCGATCATCTGAACCCCATATTTCTCGAGCACGCCCCGCTTGTTCAGCGTCAGCGCTGTATTCAGCGCCGTCTGCCCGCCCATCGTCGGCAGAATCGCATCGGGACGTTCTTTCTCGATGATCTTTTCGACAATTTCCGGTGTGATCGGCTCGACATAGGTCGCATCCGCCATTTCCGGATCGGTCATGATCGTCGCCGGGTTGGAATTGACCAGGATGATCCGGTAACCCTCCTCCTTCAACGCCTTGCACGCCTGCGTGCCGGAGTAATCAAACTCGCAGGCCTGTCCGATAACGATCGGGCCAGCGCCAATGATGAGGATGGATTTTATGTCAGTTCTTTTGGGCATTTAGGAAAAAAGTCCTCGACTTGAGCGTTCAAGATAATCGACTACTGCCATCTTTGCTGGTTCATCCAGCATCACTGGATCCAGATTCTTCAGTTCCCGACGAATGCCGTCAAGAATTTCTCCGCCAGTAGATCCGGCAGCTTTTGTTTCTTCAAGCGACCGAATTGCGGCTTTTAAATTCAAACGACTCAACTGACTCAGCACCGGTTCCAAATCAGACAGGTAATCACCGTCGAAATTCCACGCCATCACGCTGGATTCTCGTCAGAAATTTCGCCATTCTCGTTGCAGGCGAAGCAGCCCCAACCATCATGGTCGATGTCATATTCACTTTCGATCTCGAGGCATTTGCGGGTCAGTTCGCGGATCGTTTCGCGTTTGGTGTCGAGGTCAATCTGCAGTTCGACCACCCACTCGTCATCCTCGTTGGTGACCAGCGCCGAGCGAAAGCCCCATTTGGCCGCATCGTTCTTCAGTTTGTTGAGATCGGAGACCGCGCCGACAAATTGCACGTTAATTTCGCGCACAACATGCGACAAATCGCCGCCCGCTGCCATATTCTGCAGGATTTCGTCATCAATTGCCCATTCTTCGGCAAGGTGTGCTGGATCAATTGGGCCGCTCATTAGCTGAGACCTCCGACAAATTTCTCGAACAGATAGAAACTGTCCTGCGGGCCGGGGCTGGCTTCGGGGTGATATTGCACGCCGAAGGCGCGCTTGCCGATGATTTCGATGCCGCAATTGCTGCCGTCAAACAGGCTCTTGTGGGTTTCGTGAATATTGTCGGGCAGACTGTCACCGTCGACCGCAAAGCCGTGGTTCATGCTGGTGATCTCGACCAGACCTTCGGTCTTGGCCCAGCCGCCGCCGATCCGCTGCACCGGATGATTGGCACCGCGATGGCCCTGGTGCATCTTGACGGTCTTGGCACCTGCCGCCAGCGCCAGCATCTGGTGACCGAGGCAGATACCGAACATCGGCATATCCGCTTCCAGCAGCTGTTGGATCACCGGAACCGCATAGACGCCGGTCGCGGCCGGATCGCCGGGTCCATTGGACAGAAACACGCCTGCCGGCTTCAACGCCATAATTTCTTCATAAGAAGTTTCAGCAGGAACTACAGTAACTTTTGTGCCAGCCTTCACAAGGTTTCTGAAGATATTCCGCTTCGCACCATAATCGATCGCCACCACATGCGGGCGGCTAAAAGATGCTTCCAAATCTTCCAATGGTGCATAGCCATGGCCCAGTCGCCACATGCCACCCTTGTCCCAAAGCTGCGTCTGGTGCCCGGTCACTTCCTTGGCCAGATCCATGCCTTCCAGACCCGCCCAGGCCCGCGCCTGACCAAGCAATTCGTCGATATCGAACTTGCCCTCGGGATCATGAGCGATCACCGCATTGGGAGCGCCAGCTTCCCTGATCCGCCGGGTCAAAGCCCGCGTATCAACGCCGCTGATCCCGATCCGGCCCTGTTCGGCCATCCACTGGTCAAACGGCTTCTGGTCGCGGAAATTGGACGGTGCGGTAATATCCTCGCGGACGATACAGCCCAGAGCATGCGGGCTGTCCGCCTCGACATCCTCGTCATTTGTGCCGGTATTGCCGATATGGGGAAAGGTGAAGGTCACGATCTGCCCGGCATAACTGGGATCGGTCATCACTTCCTGATAGCCGGTCATCGCGGTGTTGAAGCAGACTTCACCAACCGCAGAACCGGTGGCACCAAAGCCCCTGCCCCAGATTATCGTGCCGTCGGCCAATACCAATATCCCTGTTGCACCCTCTGGAGCGGCGGGATTATGGTCATGGGTCATGGGCTGTTCCTTTGGGTCCGTCTTAGGCGCAAAATTTCATGGGACCTAGAACCAGATTTCTGGCGCCACAATCTATGAAAAATATTATCTTCCCGCTATAGTGGTCGCTTATTCCAAAAATATGAGGAACGCCATGATTCGCGATACCGTGAAAGCCGCGCAAATTGCCGCCATGAAGGCCGGTGACAAGGATCGCACCGCCGCGACCCGCAGCATATTGGCGAAGATCAAGGACAAGGACATCGAACTGCGCACCAAGGAAGATGGTCGCGACGACAATACTATCCTGATCGACGTGCTGCAAAAGATGGCCAAGCAACGCCGCGAATCGATAGACATGTTCGAATCCGGCGGCCGCACCGAGCTGGCCGCAGCGGAAAAAATGGAACTGGCAGTGATCGAGGAGTTCCTCCCCGCGCAGTTGAGCGACGAAGAAACCGCTGCGCTGATCGACGGCATCAAGACCGAACTCGGCGCCGACGGCATGAAAGACATGGGCCGGGTGATGGGCGAACTGAAAAAACGCCACGGCACCGAAATCGACATGAGCAAAGCCAGCGCGCTGGTGAAGGCAGCTTTGAGCTGAACTAAAAATCCCCCTCCCGCCTGCGGGAGGGGAGTTTGGTGGCCCTCGGCTTAATCCGGGGGATTAAGCTGCCAACAAACTGGGTGGGACTGAAAAGAAATAGAAGTGCCAGTTTTCAAACCAAGAAATACCAATCGCGCAAAATCCCTGCGCAACGCAGCCACACCGGCTGAACGAGAGCTTTGGAAATATTTATCGAGACGGCAGGTCGGCGGGCGCAAATTCAGCCGACAATTGCCCGTTGGGCCTTATTATGCTGACTTCCTGTGCCGCGAGCTGGGATTGATTATTGAAATTGATGGATATTCGCATGAAACGCAGCAAGACTATGAAACGCAGCAAGACTATGATGCGAAGCGAACAGGTGATCTTGTCGAGCATGGGTATAAGGTTATTCGATTCACAAATGATGATGTTTTGAGCAATATTGCGGGTGTAGTCGGGGAGATCGAGCGTGTGCTCGCTGATATCCCCACCCCTAACCCCTCCCGCAAGCGGGAGGGGGACCAATGACCCTCACCCCGCAATGGCTGGAAGAACTGCGATCGCGCGTCACCCTTTCCACGCTGATCGGGCGCACCGTCAAAATCCAGAAAGCGGGTCGCGAATATAAAGCCTGCTGCCCGTTCCATAACGAAAAATCGCCCAGCTTCACGATCAACGACGAAAAGGGCTTCTACCACTGCTTCGGCTGCGGAGCGCACGGCGACGCGATCAGCTGGATGACCGAACAGCGCGGTCTTGGCTTCATGGACGCGGTCAAGGACCTCGCCGCAGAAGCGCAGATGGAAGTCCCTGCCCCCGATCCCCGCGCGGCACAGCGTCAGGAGACCCGGGCAACCCTGCATGACGTCATGGCGGCAGCACAGGACTGGTTTGTCGCGCAATTCCAGGGAAGCGACGGCGCTGCAGCACGGGATTACCTGAAAAATCGCGGCATATCGGAAAGCACGATCCGCGAGTTCGGCTTCGGCTTTGCCCCCGATTCCCGCGGACGGCTAAAGGAGGCCCTTTCTGTCCATGGCGTGGACCAGCTGATCGAGGCCGGCCTACTAATCAAGGTCGACGGCAAAGATCCCTATGACCGGTTCCGCGGTCGCCTGATGATCCCGATCCGCGATCCGCGCGGCCGGGTGATTGCCTTCGGTGGCCGGATATTGGGCGATGGCGAGCCAAAATATCTCAACTCCCCCGACACGCCCTTGTTCGACAAAGGTCGCACGCTCTACAATCTCGACAAGGCATCCCCCGCCTCTCGCCAGACTGGCCGGATTTTGGTCGTCGAAGGCTATATGGACGCTATCGCTTTGGCCCAGGCCGGTTTTGCCGATGTCGTCGCTCCGCTCGGCACGGCGCTGACCGAGCATCAGATCGAACGCATCTGGAAGATGGTCGAGGCGCCAATCCTCTGCTTCGACGGTGACAATGCCGGACAGAAAGCCGCGATGCGCGCCGCCCTGCGCGCCTTGCCGATATTGCGGCCTTCGCACAGCCTGCACTTCATTTCCCTCCCCGCCGGTCAGGACCCCGATGATCTGATCCGTTCCGACGGTGCCCATGCTTTCGCCTCCCTGATCGCCAAGCCGCAGACGCTGGACGATAAAATCTGGCAGGTGGAATATGACGCCGAACCGCTCAACACCCCGGAAACCAAGGCGGGCCTGAAAAAACGCCTCTCCGATCATGTCCGCGATATTGCCGATCAGGATATTGCCCAGCATTATCGCCAGGAATTTCACGAACGCTATCAGGCCGCCTTTTTCGCCCAGAAAGACAATCGGTCCGAAGGGCGGTTCACCCCGAATAAAGGCCGCAAGTTCCCGTCCAAATTTGTCTCGTACAAACCGCTGGAGGAAACAAAGAGCTTTTTGATCGAAGGTTATGACCTGCAGATTGCCAAGGGCATATTGGGTGGTTTAATCCGTCATCCGTGCCGGATTTCCAGCCATTTCGAAGAGTTGAACGCAATCAAACTTGCCGATTCGCAGCTGCAGATGTTGCTCGGCGAATTAATCAATGTCGCAATGCGCAAAGAAACGCTTGATATGCAGGGCCTTCTTACCATATTGGAAAAGACAGATTGTTATAATGTCGCAAAAGGGCTGTTACGGGCCGACGCGCTGAATTTCACTTTCAACCGCAAAATGCCAGACGATGCCCCTTCGCTTTTGATCGAACGGGCGCATAAGGATCTGGCAGAAGCGATAAAAGTGGTGACAGCGCGCCCCGGACTGGAAGCAGCTCTGGCAGAGGCAACGCGGCGGTATATGGATGAACTCACGGAAGAGAGCCAGGCCGAGCAGCAGCGCCTCCGGGAAGCGAAGCAGTTATTTCACGAGCGATTGGTCGAGCTGACCCAGATCGACGACGCAGTATAGTTTTAAATTAGGGGCCTGAGCCATTGGCAAGTAAAGCGAAAAATTCCAAAGCCGAAGACGAACCGTTGATTGACCTCAACGATAGCGCCATCAAGAAACTGATCGCCCAGGGCAAGAAGCGCGGCTATCTGACGATTGACGAGCTGAACGAAGCTTTGCCCCAGGACCAGAACGAGCAGATCGAGGACGTCATGTCCGCCATCTCCGAAATGGGCGTCCGGATTGTTGAAAATGACGAAGAAGTTGCCGAAGAACTGGGCGGCGATGAAGTTGAATCGATTGACGGCAAGGACAAAGAGAAGAAATCCTCTGCCGCCGTTCCGAAAAAAGCGGCAGCCGACCGCACCGATGATCCGGTGCGCATGTATCTGCGCGAAATGGGCGCCGTGGAATTGCTCAGCCGCGAAGGCGAGATTGCCATTGCCAAGCGTATCGAAGCTGGCCGCGACACCATGATCTGGGGCCTGTGCGAAAGCCCGACAACATTTAACGCCATCATCGAATGGTCGACAGCGCTCAACGACGGCGAAATGCAGTTGCGCGAAATTCTCGATCTCGACGCCATGCTCTCCAAGGATCCTGTCCCGGAAAACCTGGAAGAAGACGACGATGATGACGGCGAAATCAGCGAGAAGACCGCTGGCCCGTCGTTCAAGGATGATGATGAAGTCGAGGACGAAGAATCGGCCGACGGCGAAAATGATGACGAAGCCGAACTGACCGAACGCCGCACCAAGCGCGTGGTCGAAGAGGAGGAAGAAGACAACACCCTCTCACTCGCGCAGATGGAAGAAGCTCTGAAACCGGACGCGCTGGAAAAATTCGCGCTGATCACTTCAGTGTTCAAGAAATTTTCCAAATTGCAGACGACCCGGCTGGACTCGCTGGCTGCGGGCAAGGATTTCCCGACAGCTTCCGAGAATAAATATCACGATTTGCGCGAAGAATTGACCGCGCTGGTCGAAAGCGTGCAATTTCACGCCAACAAGATCGAATTTCTCGTCGACCAGCTTTACTCGTTCAATCGCCGGCTGACCACATTGGGCGGGCAGATGCTCCGTCTGGCCGAGCGGCACAAGGTTCCACGCCGTGCATTTCTGGAAAGCTATGTCGGCAACGAACTCGACGACGGCTGGCTCACCGGCATGGCCAAGACCGACAAGAAATGGGCGGCCTTCGTCGAAAAAGAAGCCGAAGCGGTTGACCGCATCCGCGCAGAGATTTCCGACATCGCCAATGCTACCGGCACCTCGCTGGTCGAATTCCGCCGCATTGTGAACATGGTCCAGAAAGGCGAACGCGAAGCGCGTATTGCCAAGAAGGAAATGGTCGAGGCCAATCTCCGTCTCGTAATTTCGATCGCCAAAAAATATACCAACCGCGGCCTGCAGTTTCTCGATCTGATCCAGGAAGGCAATATTGGCCTGATGAAAGCGGTCGACAAGTTCGAATATCGTCGCGGCTACAAGTTCAGCACCTATGCGACATGGTGGATTCGCCAGGCGATCACGCGGTCCATCGCCGATCAGGCGCGGACCATCCGTATCCCGGTTCATATGATCGAAACGATCAACAAGCTGGTCCGCACAAGCCGTCAGTTCCTCCATGAGCAGGGCCGCGAGCCGACTCCGGAAGAAATGGCCGAACGGCTCTCCATGCCGCTGGAAAAAGTGCGCAAGGTGATGAAAATTGCCAAGGAACCGATTTCGCTCGAAACCCCAATTGGCGACGAAGAAGATTCGCATCTCGGTGATTTCATCGAAGATAAAAATGCGATCATTCCTGTCGATGCGGCAATTCAGGCGAACCTGAAGGAAACCGTGACTCGCGTTTTGGCCAGCCTGACCCCTCGGGAAGAACGCGTGCTGCGCATGCGCTTCGGAATCGGCATGAATACCGATCACACGCTCGAAGAAGTTGGCCAGCAGTTCAGTGTTACGCGCGAACGTATCCGGCAGATTGAAGCCAAGGCATTGAGAAAGCTGAAACATCCTAGCCGCAGCCGTAAAATGCGCAGTTTCCTGGATCAATAGCCATAGGTTTTGGCGCTGATCATCATGGTTTGTAATTCCCTAACGGCCAATAAACCGGCTCTTTAGGAATAGCCTGTATACCCGAAATCTGACGAAGGTGCCCAACGCATATTCGTGACAATTCTGGGGATATCGGACACACGATGCTAGGACATAAAGCACATTCTACAACAGCGCACAGCTTCGCTGAGCATGTTGGCGCTAATGGCAGTGACACAACACCCTATGTCCGGTTGATCGCCGAAGATTTCTCGATTCTATCCGGTGCCGATATTGCCGATATTGCCCATTTTCTATGCGTTTTGCACGGGCGCCATCCGGGTGTAATCGATCAAGCTGCCACCAAAACGGCTGACGATGCCGCTCGCTCATGGCTGATTCAGGCAACGGATGGATTTGCGGCCGAGCGATCATTTCTGACCAAATTGACGGTAGCTGCCGGACCGATTTCGGGCGTTAGCGCGACCGACCAGAGCAACGCGGCAGTCTTTGGTCAACGCAAAGCGCTGGATATGCTTTCCCAATCCGATCGCAACGGATGCGCGATCGGAGCAGCCATTGCACTGGTTTCCGACTGGCATTCGATAAGGAAGATTCTGGAACGGATCGCGCTGCGTGTCGGCGTTGAAGCCCGTTCGTCCTCACTGCCGGATCTAACCATGACTTCAATTCTCAAAGACCAGTTATCGGAATCTCCGGCAGTCGAGCGGGCTTTGAATTTCGGAGCCGAACAGTTGTTCAACCAGCACCGCGGCCTTTGGCAACTGCTGGAAGCACGCCGAAACACACGCCTTTCCCAATAATCACGTGCAATTTTTCTCTGTTCTTAACTAAATGATTAACTTGCCTACATTCCGGCTTTTCCCTATCGCCTGTGCTTTGACGTTCACGGCAAGGAATAGAAAATCATGCGTTTTGACGGTACCAAGGACTATGTTGCAACCGATGATCTGAAGGTTGCTGTCAATGCTGCCATGACCCTCCGCCGCCCGCTGCTCGTCAAAGGCGAGCCTGGCACCGGCAAAACGGTACTGGCCTACGAGATTGCCAAAGCAATGGGGACGCCACTCATCGAGTGGAATGTAAAATCCACCACAAAAGCGCATCAGGGCCTGTATGAATATGATGCGGTGGCCCGTCTTCGTGATGGCCAGCTGGGCGATGAACGCGTGCATGACATTTCCAACTATATCCGCAAGGGCAAGCTGTGGGAGGCCTTTACCGCTCCCGAACTGCCCGTGCTGTTGATCGACGAAATCGACAAAGCGGACATCGAGTTTCCAAATGATCTCCTTCAGGAACTCGACCGCATGGAATTCCATGTTTACGAAACCAAAGAGACGATCAAGGCGGTCGAACGGCCAATTGTGATCATCACCTCGAATAACGAGAAGGAACTGCCCGACGCATTCCTGCGCCGTTGTTTCTTCCACTATATCAAATTCCCGGATCGCGAGACGATGCAGGAAATCATCAACGTCCATTTCCCCGACATCCAGGGCATATTGGTCAAAAAGGCGATGGATATCTTTTACGATGTCCGTGACGTCCCCGGCCTCAAGAAGAAACCGAGCACCAGCGAATTGCTGGACTGGCTGAAGTTGATCCTCAACGAGGATATGCCGCTCGAAGTGCTCCAATCGAAGGATAGCAGCAAGGCGATCCCGCCGTTGCACGGTGCGCTGCTGAAGAACGAGCAGGATGTGATGCTGTTCGAACGCCTGGCATTTATGGCAAAACGCGAAGCGCGCTAGGCAAAGGCACAGAAGATGTTCTTTAACTTCATGGACGAACTCAGAGCCGCCGGCATTTCGGCTTCGCTCAAGGAACATCTGGTGCTGCTCGAGGCGCTTGAAAAAGACGTGATCCGGCGCAGTCCGGAGGAATTCTATTATCTGTCCCGCGCTACCTTCGTGAAGGACGAAGGTCTGCTCGATCGCTTCGATCAGGTTTTTTCAAAAGTCTTCAAAGGCATAGAAACTTCCTACGGCACGCAGGAAGAAGATATTCCGCTCGACTGGCTGAAAGCGGTCGCCGAGAAATATCTGTCCGAAGAGGAAATGGAAAAGATCAAGTCTCTCGGCAGCTGGGACGAGATCATGGAGACGCTGAAAGAGCGGCTCGAAGAACAGGAAAAGCGGCACGAAGGCGGTAGCAAGTGGATCGGCACGGGCGGTACCTCTCCCTATGGCAATTCGGGTTATAATCCAGAAGGCGTCCGGATCGGCGGCGAAGGCGGGCAGAAAAAGGCAATCAAGGTCTGGGACAAGCGCGAATTCCAGAATCTCGACAACACCAAGCTGCTCGGTACGCGCAATATCAAGGTTGCACTCCGCCGCCTGCGGAAATTTGCCCGCGAAGGCGCCGCTGACGAGCTGGACATTGACCGGACGATCAACGGTACCGCCAAACAGGGCTGGCTCGACATCCATATGCGGCCAGAACGGCACAATGCGGTAAAATTACTACTTTTTCTGGATGTGGGTGGCTCGATGGATCCGTTCATCAAGCTCTGTGAGGAATTGTTCAGCGCGGCGACCACCGAGTTCAAAAATCTCGAATTTTTCTATTTCCACAATTGTCCTTATGAAGGGCTGTGGAAGGATAACCGTCGGCGCTTTTCCGAACGCACCAACACGTGGGATGTCCTCCACAAATATGGTCATGACTATAAGCTGATCTTCGTCGGGGACGCGTCGATGAGTCCCTATGAAATCACCCACCCGGGCGGTTCTGTCGAACATTTCAATGAAGAAGCCGGGGTGACGTGGATGCAGCGGCTGACCAACACCTACCCTGCGGCAGCGTGGCTCAATCCGGTGCCGGAAAAGCAATGGGGCTATTCACAGAGCGTCAAAATCATTCGCGAACTGATGAACGACCGGATGTACCCGCTGACGGTTGATGGTCTGAGCGATGCGATGAAGGAATTGACCCGGAAGCAGGGTTAGGCTTCTACCGCCAATAATGTCGTGCCGTCATATTTTTCGGCGGCCGGTTCGAAGATTTCGGACTTTTCGAAATGCAGGTCTTCCACGCGAACATCTTTCAAACCCGAAAGTTTGAACGTTCCGATCTTGATCTCTTTCGGCGGCAGCCCGTCTTTCTCTAGCGGCACAGCATCGACGTACATTTCGTCATGCCGGGTATAGAGAATATGCGGCGCCAGCTTGAACGTCGTATTATTATAGGTCGCGGCCACACATTTTTTCAGTGCGACGCCTTCGAAGATTTCTTTGCTCGGTAACATTGTGGCAAATTACCAGATTTTCGGTCAAATGCAATAATTATGTTGCAGTGCAGCATTATTAATAGAGGAGGAAATCTCCCAGCATCTGCACCCAAGCGCGTTCATCAGGCGCGGCGATGGCATCAAGATCATTGGCGATTGCCGATGGATTTTCGATCCACTCGCGCAACGCCGTTCCCCCGTTTATCACGTCGAATGCCAGCCTGCCTTCTTCATATTCATAAGGAAAGTCCCGCCATAATTCATATCCGGGATAGAGTTTCCCAATTACTTTCAGAGCCAGCGCCTGAAGCCGCCAGGGACGAAAAGATCCATGGTCATAAAATGGGCCCTCGGCGTGAATCTGGACCCCGTTGCACAACTTTGCCTGATGCTTGTGGAATGTCGGTTCAAACCAGATTTCCCGCAGCGCACAGCCTTTCAGCCATTGTGGTGCTTTCCGCTGCATCTCGGCAATGACCGCGCGGGCGTCGATATCCGGCGCGCCAAATAGCTCCAGCGGTCGGGTGGTGCCGCGCCCCTCGGAGAGATTGGTCCCTTCCAGCATCACGGTTCCTGCATAGGCTCTCGCCATATTGACGTTCGGTGCATTGGGGCTGGGATTGATCCAGATACGATCAACCGGCCAGCCGTAACCAGGGCCTCCCGGCTGCCACCCCTGCATCTCGATAACCTGATAATCGACATTGAGGTTAAAATGACTGATCATCCAACGCCCCATTTCGCCCATAGTCAGTCCGTGCCGCATCGGCATCGGCCCTGCCCCGACAAAACTTTCCCATCCCTCCTCGAGGAGCGTGCCTTCGATAGGCCTTCCCGCCGGATTGGGCCTGTCCAGCACCCATACCGTCTTGCCGTGCTCCGCTGCCGCTTCCAGCATATATCGCAGAGTGGTGATGAAAGTGTAGATTCGGCAACCGAGATCCTGAAGATCAATCAGGATGACATCGAAAGTGCCCATTGACTGACCTGTCGGTCGCCGGACTTCGCCGTAGAGACTGAAGACCGGAATGTCGTGAACCGGATCATTATAGTCGGGCGATTCGATCATATTATCCTGCTTGTCGCCGCGCAGGCCGTGTTGCGGACCGAAAGCCGCCGTCACGTTAATGCCGTCAATCGCCGATAATGCATCGAGGCTATGAACAAGATCCTGTGTCACCGAAGCCGGATGCGCAAGCAACGCAACCCGCTTGCCGGCCAATGGCCGTCGCAGATCCGCGTCTTCAATCAGCCTGTCTATTCCAAATTTCATCAACGTTCCGCTGCCTCCATTTTGAGCGTAAAACCATTCCGGTGATGGAAATCCGGATTAGCGGCAGGATGCGCCAAAGCCCAGAGTGATTTCTCGCCATTTTGCATTTCGATAACCGCAGACAGGCCCGCATCGAATTCTTGGCCCACCCGCATATCGGGCAATCCGAAGGTTACTTCGAGAGCCATATGTGTGTCGCTGAAATCCATATATATTTCGGGTGGTTGAGCCAGTGCGAGCGGATTCATTCCGTCTCGGTAATGATCAAAGCCGTAAGCCGCCCAATTGCCGGACGGAGAAAAATTGAACTCGCTGTAGCGCTCGGTTCCCGGCTCACCGAGGAAGAGTTCGAAACAGGTATTTTGCCACAAATCATCCATTCGTCCGGACTGATCCAGATCGTCTGGCAAGCGGACTTCCCCGACATTCCCGTCGGCGTGATATCTCAGCCATATGACACCAGTCTCGGACATCGACCATTCAACCGTGATTTGGTCGATCGCCGATTGCGGAGTCATCGGATGGCATTGCAAGTTCAAACGCATATTGCGACTTTCGTTGTCCCCATGTAACGCACCATTCCATGACCAATTATCAATCTGATCTGCTGCGTCTACTGAATGATCGCGGCTATATCCACCAGTTAACCGATGCCAAGGCATTGGACACTCTTGCCAACAAGAGCATCATTCCCGGCTATATCGGATTTGATGTCACGGCAGACTCCCTTCACGTCGGTAATCTGGTCCAGATCATGCTCCTCCGTCGATTGCAGCAGTCGGGACACAAGCCCATTGTTGTGATGGGTGGCGGTACCACCAAAATTGGTGATCCGTCCGGCAAAGACGAGATGCGTAAAATACTCGATGATGAGGGAATCGCATCGAATTTTGCAAAAATTCGCGGCTGTTTCGAGAATTTCCTGACATTCGGCGATGGCCCGACCGACGCGATAATGGTCAATAATGACGACTGGCTCGGCGAACTCGAATATATCCCGTTTTTGCGCGATATCGGTCGCCATTTCACCATCAACCGCATGCTGACTTTTGATTCTGTCAAACTCCGGCTGGAACGCGAGCAACCGCTGACCTTCCTCGAATTCAACTATATGATCCTGCAGGCCTATGACTTTGTAGAGTTATCCCGCCAACATGGTTGCAAATTACAGCTTGGCGGTTCCGATCAATGGGGCAATATCGTCAACGGGATTGAACTTGGCCGCCGGATTGATGGAGCCGAACTGTTCGGCGTCACCACGCCCCTGATCACCAAGGCGGATGGTTCGAAAATGGGCAAATCCGTTGATGGCGCCATCTGGTTAAACGCCGAACGCCTCTCGCCATATGATTACTGGCAATTCTGGCGCAATACCGACGACCGGGATGTCGGCAAGTTCATGCGCCTGTTCACCGATATCGATCTGGACGAGATTGCCCGCCTGGAATCGATGCAAGGATCCGATATCAACGAGGCCAAAAAGGTCCTGGCCGATGCAGCCACCAGCATGGCTCACGGTGAGAAAGCGGCGAAAGAAGCCGCCGCCACGGCTCAGCAGGTGTTCGAACAAGGCGGGGCCGGCGGCGATTTACCGGTCCATCTTGTTGAATCGGACGAGATATCCATACTTGATGCTCTGGTTGGCATCGGTTTTTGTGCATCCAAAGGCGAAGCAAAGCGGATGGTCGCTGGCGGCGGTGCCCGTATAGGAGATGAACCGGTCAAGGACGCGGGATATATGATCGCCGTTTCCGATCAGGATATAAAAATATCGGCAGGGAAAAAGAAACACGGTCTGCTTCGAAGACCTTGATTTTCGGCCGTTCCTGAAGGTTTACCAACGTTTACCTTTTATTCTTAGTCACCGGTTATAGTTGCGAGGAAGTATTTTGGAGCTCGCAGGACATGACCAGTGTACCATATCAGACAACGCCCGACCCGCGCCGTGCGACGCGTTTCCCTGTCGATTTTGAAACCATTTGCGAATTTCATCCCGACCAAGAAATCCGGATCCGGATTACCAATATTTCGGCTCATGGCATAATGGTGGGTGACGTACTGGATATGGCAAAAGGTGACAGAGTGACTGTCCGCTTGCCCGTCACCGGTCGTATCGAAGCCTATCTCGTCTGGTCCCATCAGGGGCGCTGCGGTTTTGAATTCGAGCGCGTTATCCGGGAGCCCGATTTCGTCGCCATGCTCGACAAGATCAACAACCTTTAGGCGCTATCCGCTGCGCAACAGGCTGACGCCCCAGTCACGCTCGAACAGATAGAGCGCTACCCGCGCTGCCTGCCCTCTTTCGCTGTCCAGCCCGCCGTCGCGGTCGAGCAACAACCGCGCATCATCGGTGGCTGGCCCGATCAGTTCATTGACCTGCGCAGGCGTGGCAACGCGAAAGCCCGCATCTCCCGATTGGCGCGTACCCAATAGCTCCCCGGCACCGCGCAAACGAAGATCTTCCTCGGCGATACGAAAGCCGTCATTAGTCTCGCGCATCAGCGTGAGCCGGGCACGCGCCGTCTCGCTCAGCGTGTCGCCGCGAATCAGCAGGCAATTGGATTTGACGCTCCCCCGGCCGACCCGGCCCCGCAGCTGGTGTAACTGGGCAAGACCGAAACGATCAGCCGCTTCGATGATCATCAGGCTGGCGTTGGGAACATCGACACCGACTTCTATGACCGTGGTAGCCACGAGAACCTTGATTTCGTCCCGCTGGAACCGCCCCATCACGAGATCCTTCTCGGGCCCTTTCATCCGGCCGTGGACCAGGCCTACCTGGTCACCAAATCGCGCTTGCAAGCCATCGGCCCGTTCTTCCGCCGCAGCAAGGTCACTTTTCTCGCTTTCTTCGACCAGGGGACAAACCCAATAGGCTTGACCCCCAGCAGCGATATGACGCGCAAGACCGTCAACTATGTCTGACATACGCGCTCCGGAGACCACACTGGTATCAATAGTCTGCCGTCCCGGGGGAAGTTCATCGATGCGCGACACATCCATTTCCCCATATTGGCTGAGCGTCAGGGTCCTCGGTATCGGCGTTGCGGTCATGGCCAGAAGATGCGGGGTTCTCTCGGCTTTTTGTGTCAGCATGAGCCGCTGGGAAACCCCGAATTTATGCTGCTCGTCGATGACCGCGACAGCGAGATTCTTGTACCGCACCTGCTCCTGAAAAATTGCATGGGTCCCGATCAGGATATCGATCGAACCATCCATCAGCCCCATCAGCGTCGCTTCGCGAATCTTGCCCTTGTCACGCCCGGTCAGGATCGCGAGGTTGACCGGCAAGCCGGCCAGAAGTTTCTGCAGACCTTCAAAATGCTGACGCGCCAGAATTTCCGTCGGAGCCAGAAAGGCACCTTGATATCCCGCTTCCACGGCAGAGAGCAGCGCCATCAACGCTACCAGCGTCTTGCCGGAGCCGACATCACCCTGAAGCAGCCTCAGCATCGGCGCAGTCTGCGCAAGATCACCGTCAATCTCGCCGATACAGCGTCTCTGGGCATTGGTAAGCTCAAACGGCAACTTCAACTGATCGCGAAGCCTTCCATCACCCTCTATGGGGATACCCCGCTTGCTGCGGTTGCTGGCACGGACCAGCATGAACGCAAGCTGGTTGGCAAAAACCTCGTCATAGGCCAACCGGTCATTGGCACTCTCACCTTCAGCGCTATGAAGAGCGGTGATACTATCCTTCCAATTCTTCCATTTCTTAGCTGCAAGCTGACTTGGCTCTATCCATTCAGGCAATTCCGGTGCGAGCGCGAGCGCTTGGGCAGTCAATTGCCGCATCCGCACATTCCCCAATCCGTCCGACAAAGGATAAATGGGCTCCAACAGCGCAATGCTGTCGGCTTGTTCCGGTTCAAGTATCTGATCAGGGTGGACGATCTGCAGTTCGTCACCATATCGCTCGAGCTTGCCGGAAATGACTTTGGGTTCGCCAAGCGGCAATAATTTTTTCGGCCAACCCGGGTTCCGCCCGAAAAAGGTCAGGCTGATATAATTTCCGGCCTGATCCGTTGCGTGCACCCGCAGCGGGCTGCGCGGACCGCCGCTGCGATAGTCGACCGGCGTTACCTGAACAATGATGGTCTCGCCGACATCAATTTCATCCAGTTCTTCGACCCGTTTCCGCTGCATCCAGTAGCTCGGCTGATGATAGAGCAAATCCTTGATCCGCGTCAGCCGCAACTTCTCGAGCGGCTTGGCCAATGCCTTGCCGACGCCCTTGAGCGACTGGGTTTCGCCAAATAATGGATTGAGTATCTCGGGCCGCATGTCTATCCGCCTTTATACCGTCGCTGGTACATTATACCAGCCAAGTTGGAGCAGCAATTATGGATCGCGAAACAAAGCTGAAAAGGCTGCAATTTCGCGCATGGCATCGCGGAACCCGGGAAGCCGATTTTTTGATTGGTGGTTTTTTTGATCGCTACAGTCAAGGCTGGTCAGACGAAGAGATCGGCTGGTTTGAAAACCTGCTCATCGAAGATGATGTGGATGTCATGGCCTGGGCCATCGGAACATTGCCCGTTCCGGACGTTTTTTCCGGCCCGCAAATGGATGTCATGCAGCGACTCGATTATATTGACGCGACAAAATAGTCCCCCTCTCCCATTTCCAAAAGCCCATTGAACATGTCTTATCTAGATAGATTATCATCCTCAGAAAAAGGCATGACGCTCGCAGGTATACCCGCTGGCTATCGCCCGTTGTTCCTGTCCGAAATTGCAGCCAATTCGGGACAGCGGACGATGTTCATCGCGACCGATGACGCAGCGATGAGCGCAGTGGCCGAAGCGGCCCGCTTTTTCGAACCCGGTCTGGAAATCATCGAGTTCCCGGCCTGGGACTGCCTCCCTTACGACCGCGCCTCTCCAGCCCTGCACACAACGTCAGACCGGCTCGCCGCTCTGGCGAAACTGGCGCTGCCCGGCTCGAACGGGCAACTGGTTGTCACGACGGTCAACGCCGTAACCCAGCGGGTTTTGACGCCCACGCGGATCAAGGAATTTGTCACCCATCTTGCGCCCGGCACGATCGTCGAGCAGGAAAAGCTGATCTCCTTCCTCTATGCCAATGGATTTGTTCGGGTCGACACGGTCGCGGACAGCGGCGAATTTGCGGCCCGTGGCGGTCTGATCGATCTGTTCCCGCCGGGCGCCGAAATGCCGATCCGGATCGACCTTTTCGGCGACGAGATTGAAACCTTGCGCCAGTTCGATCCCGCTGACCAGCGCACCGTCGGAAATATTGAATCGCTCGATCTACTCCCGGTTTCCGAATTTTTGCTCGATCCGGACAGTATCACCCGCTTCCGTACCCGCTATCGCGATCTTTTCGGCGCGGTCTCAACCGGTGATGCACTCTATCAATCGATTTCGGACGGGCGGCGCTTGGCCGGTATGGAGCATTGGTTGCCGCTACTCGAAGAGCGGCTGGCGACTATTTTCGATTATGTCGGAGATGACTGCATCATTCTACAGGACTCTGCCGGTTCCGCTGCAGCAGAAGCGCAATTTGCTTCGATCACAGATTACCACAAGAACCGGCTTGAAGCCGACAAGGCCAATCTGTCGAGCTACCGCCCGCTAGAGCCGTCATCGCTTTATCTCACGCCCGAAGAATGGCGGTCACGCGAGCAAGATGCGCCGGTCCATATTCTGTCCGAATTTGACGAGCCCGAATCCGCAACGGTGATTTCGATGTCGGCGTCTTCGCCCCGCGATTTTGCGCCGGAACGAGCGCGCAACGAGAATATCTATCAGGCCCTGGGTGCCCATCTAAACAATCTGGCCAAGTCCGGAACCACCGCGATTGTCGCGAGCTATAGCAAGGGATCGCGGGCCCGCATCTTTGACTTGCTCAAGGATCATGGCGTCGAGACGCCGGTGCTCTGCGATGACTGGAACTCCTGCATGGCAACCGGTGCAGCGGTGGCCTTGACGATATTGCCATTATCTTCGGGTTTCCGGACTGAAAGCCTGTCGCTGCTCACCGAACAGGATATTTTCGGCGACCGTCTGGTCCGAAAATCCAAACGCCGCAAAAGCAGCGATGCATTTATCGAAGAGCTGTCCGCACTCAGCCAGGGCGATCTTGTTGTCCATCTTGAACATGGCATTGGCTTATACGAAGGCATCGTCTCGATCCCGGTCGGCGAAAGCCCGCATGACTGCGTCCATTTGAAATATGCCGGTGGTGACAAGCTTTATGTCCCGGTCGAAAATATTGATGTTCTCAGTCGTTATGGCGAAGGCGGCGAAAGCGTTGTGCTCGACCGGCTCGGCGGCGAAGGTTGGCAACGACGCAAATCCAAACTGAAAGAACGCATCCGCGCAATTGCGCATGAATTGCTCCGAACAGCCGCGGCGCGGGCATTGCAACCGGCAACCCCTGCCCGCGTCGAAGCCACGGAAATGGCGGGTTTCGTGGATCGTTTTCCCTATCAGGAAACCGATGATCAGCAGCAGGCAATCGAGGAAGTGCTCGCCGATATGGCTTCGGGTAAAGCGATGGATCGTCTGGTCTGTGGTGACGTTGGCTTCGGCAAGACCGAAGTCGCGATGCGGGCCGCTTTTGCCGCCGCCATGGCCGGCATGCAGGTAGCGATCATCGCGCCAACGACCTTGCTCGCCCGTCAGCATTTTAACAATTTCGAAGAGCGCTTTCGGCCGTTCCCGATCAAAATCGGCCGGCTATCGCGGCTAGTTCCGCCAGCAGAAGCCAAAAAAACCAAAGAAGGCTTGGCCAGCGGCGAGGTCGACATCGTCATCGGAACCCACGCCATTCTCGCCAAGTCCATCGAATTTCAACGGCTCGGCCTGATCATTATCGATGAAGAACAACGTTTCGGCGTGACCCACAAGGAACGGCTCAAGGCAATGAAGGCGGATGTGCATGTCTTGACACTGACCGCCACGCCGATTCCGCGGACCCTGCAGATGGCGATGACCGGGATGCGCGAATTATCCGTGATCCAGACTCCTCCGGTAGATCGCCTGGCCGTGCGCACTTACGTCATGCCGTGGGATCCGATCCCGTTGCGTGAAGCGCTGCTGCGGGAACATTATCGCGGGGGCCAGTCGTTCGCCGTCGTGCCACGCATCGCGGATCTCCCCGACATCGAAGATTTTTTAAAAAAACATGCACCCGAATTGACCTATGTTGTTGCCCACGGCCAAATGGCACCGGCGACGGTGGAAGAGCGGATGTCCGCTTTTTATGATCGAAATTATGACGTGCTGCTCTCAACCACGATTGTCGAAAGCGGTCTGGATATCCCCAGCGCGAACACCCTGATCATATACCGCGCAGATCGCTTCGGTCTGGCCCAGCTATATCAACTCAGAGGCAGGGTCGGTCGATCGAAAACGCGCGCTTACGCCTATATGGTCACGCCAAAAGACCGTGTCATCACCGAAAAGGCCGAGAAACGCCTCAAAATTCTCGGCGATCTGGACAGTCTCGGTGCCGGTTTTGAACTCGCCAGCCACGATCTGGACATTCGTGGTGCCGGCAATCTTCTTGGCGACGAACAATCGGGACATATCAAGGAAGTCGGTTTCGAACTTTACCAATCGATGCTGGAAGACGCGATTTTGGAAGCGAAAGCCAAAGGCTCTGGTCTGCAAACCAGCACCGACAGTTTCTCTCCGCAGATCACAGTCGATGCCCCGATCCTCATACCGGAAGCCTATGTCCCCGACCTTTCACTCCGAATGGGTCTCTACCGCCGCATGAACGGACTCAAGACGCTTCCCGAGATAGAATCCTTTGCGGCGGAAATGATCGACAGGTTCGGAGACCTGCCGATCCAGACAGACAATCTGCTCAAGCTCATGCATATCAAAATGAACTGCGTGAACGCGCAGATTGCAAAAATCGAGATGGGACCGCGCGGTGCGTTGGTTACCTTTCACAACGACAGTTTTCCGAACGTTCAGGGCCTGCTCGATTATGTAGACCGGCTCAAGGGAACCGCCAAAATCCGGCCTGACAACAAGCTGTTCATCGAACGCAAATGGCGCGATCCCAAGTCCCGTCTGCACGGCCTGACGCAACTGACAACGGGACTTTCGAAACTGGCACAACGCGTTGCCGCTTAGTTGCTTCGCAAGGAGAATGCTTCGAACTCGTCTGGCGAAAGTGGTCCCGAACGCACGAAACCCTGGAAATATTCGCAGCCGAGTTCCGCCAAGGCCTCGAGCTGCCCTTCCGTTTCAACGCCTTCGGCAATCACGCTGAGATCAAGGCTATGCGCCATATCGATGATTGACCGGACCACGACCTGATCTTTGGCTGATCCGCTGATATCGCCCGTCAGCCCGCTGTCGATCTTCAAATAGTCGACCGGCAACTTCTTGAGATAAGACAGGCTGCTGTAACCGGTACCAAAATCGTCAATTGCGATACGAACGCCGGCCGCCCTCAATCTCTGCAACATGGCCGCCGATGCCGTTAAATTGCCGATCAATTCTGATTCCGTTATTTCGAGAGTCAGCCGATGCGGTTCAAAACCGGCATTCGCGACCTGTTTTTTCATCTTGTCATCAAATGCGGAAAAAGCCAAATCTCCGGCCGTAACGTTGATCGACAAACGCAAAAATCCAAGGCTTTTTGGCCAACCGGCAGCGAGCGTCAATGCCTGTTTGTGAATTTGCGCCGAAAGCGATTCCATCACCCCGGCCCGCTCCGCCACGGCGAAGAGAGTTGAAGCACCCAACAGCCCATATTCGGGATGTTCCCATCTAGCCAAGGCTTCAGCACCCACGAGCTGCCCCGTATCGACTTTGATTTGCGGCTGGAATGCGATGACGATTTCTCCCCGACCCATCGCCCCGGTCAATTGATCCTCCAACATTTCTTCCAGATGTACATCAGCTTCAGTAACAGTGCTAAAATTGATCGGCAGAGCATCTGCAGCGGTTGCTTCTGCCAGCGCCAGAACGGCCTTTCTGATCAATGTCTTTTCACTGGAATCCTCACTCCCGATGGCGATCCCGGCGCGAGCAACGGGGTTGATCGGCCGTCCCTCCAGTTGCAGGCCAAGAAAAACGCTGTCGATCAGATCATTCGCAAAATCCGAAATCTTGCTACTCTCCAGATCGGCTAGCGCGATTAGAAAATTCTGCCCATCCAGGCGTGCGACCAGCTGGGACCCAGCATATTGACGCTGCGTCTGATCCATCAGCCGGTGACCGACAATGCGCAGCAGCTGATCCCCGGCATGGCGTCCGAAAGCGGCATTGATCATCCGGAAGTTCTTGATGCCGATCGCAATGAGGGTCGGCTTACTTCCCGCTTCCAGTTTTTTCCGAACCCAGGAACGCGCGGCTCCAGCATTTCTCAATCCCGAAAGCAAATCCCTTCCCGTCCAGTCGTCAACGTCCTCGCTGCTGGCGAGATATTCGATCCTGCCGAAAATCCGGCCAGCCTCTTCGTGCAGGTGATGAAGCACCGCACGCCCGTTGAGCTGATGCGGAACCGCTGCCTGTCGGGCACCGTCACGCAAACGCCCCATAGCGCCGCGAACGCGCTTGCGTTCTTCGTCTGAAAGTTGGCGGTAGATTCCGGTGGCGGGATATCGTTTAAAATCAATCTGCCCGGCCACTTCCGAGAGACTGTCGCTAACCCAGGATTCGTCGACGGAGTCCAACGCCATCGACCATTGTAAATCCGCGCTGATCAACATCGATTGTTCGTGACTCGCGCGTTCGGCGCCTCCCCGAAAATTCTCGACATAACGATAGGCATATTTGATCGACAATGCGAGATTCGCTCCTGGATCTGCGAAATCTAGATAATGGGTCGCACCCGAATCATAGCATTGCTCAACTATCCAAGAGTTCTCGCTGCTATCAATCAAAGCCAGTATCGCTATTCCACCCTCGGTCGCGGAAGTTGAAAGTTGGACAATGGCTTTCAAAGCCTCATTTGCGGCCCCGCGAACATCAATAACGGCGATCATCGCCCCGGCTGAGAAAAACCGGGCGCTCAGATTATCCGATCTCCGGGCGGAATGGACCCGCCAACCGAAGGACGCAATTTCTGCGGCCAGAGGATCGCGTTCTTGGAACGAAAGCAGAAACAGATTTCTGAATTCAGCCAAATGCGCAGTCGAGATGGATATTTCGGAAACCTCAAAACTCCTTAAACGGGACCAGCGGAACGCCAATTTACCAGCGACCGACTATCTTTTTCCGTAGCAGCAAAACCTTTATATGGCGTTGCCTGCCTATCCGGAAAGCGCTAGCTCTATAGCATTGAATCAACATGAGGCGCCCTATGCAAGACGGTTTCGGACGCAAAATTGATTATTTACGGATATCGGTCACCGACCGATGCAATTTCCGCTGCCAATATTGCATGTCGGAGAAAATGACCTTCATGCCGAAGTCCGAGCTACTGACGCTCGAAGAAATCACCCTGATCGCGGAACGGTTCATCGGGCATGGCATCCGGAAAATCCGGCTTACCGGCGGTGAACCATTGGTCAGAAGGGATATGAAAGACGTTATCCAGCGGCTCGGCAGAAAAGTGGCCTCTGGTGAACTGGAAGAATTGACCCTGACCACCAACGGATCGTTGCTGACCGAATATGCCGATCATCTCGCTGCCCACGGTATGCGGCGGATCAATGTCAGCATGGATACGCTGGACCCCGCCCGCTTTTCCGAGATCACCCGCGGCGCCGATTTGAATGTTGTACTGGATGGTATCAAGGCCGCCAAGGAAGCTGGCATCCGGGTCAAGATCAATATGGTTGCGGTTCGCGACTTCAACGAAGCCGATCTTCTTCCAATAGCCGAATATTGCGCTGAAAATGGCCATGATCTGACGATCATCGAGAGCATGCCTTTGGGTGATGTCGGTGCGGATCGCAAACTCGCCCATATTTCCGCCGATGAATTTCTGGCTCCGTTGCGAGACCATTATACTATCCTTCCTATTCCCCATCGCAGCTCCGGGCCGGCGCGCTATGTTTCGGTCGAACCGCTCGGCCTCCGGCTGGGCCTGATCACGCCGCTCAGCAATAATTTTTGCGATGATTGCAACCGCTTGCGTCTGACCACCGACGGCAAGATATATATGTGCCTTGGCCACAACGCGCATGTCGATCTGCGCGCAGCCGTTCGCAAGGATGGCATCGCTTCCGTTGACCAACTGCTCCAACAGGCTCTAAAGCTCAAACCGCTGCGCCATGATTTCAATGCGCAGCTCGATGGGTCCGCAGAGATATTGGAGCGTCATATGAACGTCACGGGCGGATGAGCGATAAAAAATGGGCACTGATCGTGTCACCTACGCAACCGGCGCAGGAAGCAGCCGAAAAGCTGAAACCACTGATCGACTGGGTGCCGGTTGAAGAAGCCGACCAGGCCGTTGTACTTGGCGGTGACGGCTTCATGCTGCAAACGCTGCACCAGATGCTCAATCGCCGGAAAATCATGCCGGTCTATGGCATGAATCTCGGCACTGTCGGCTTCCTGATGAACAATTGGCATATGGAAGACTTGGAAAAACGCCTGCGCAAGGCCCGGGCGTTCAAGGTCAAGCCGCTCAAGATGGAGGTGGAAACCATCTCCGGAGCCAAGTTCACGCTGCCCGCCATCAACGAGGTCTCGCTTCTGCGCGAAACCCGCCAGACGGCAAAGCTCGAGATCGAAATCAACGGTCGGATCATGATGGAGGAGCTGGTCTGCGACGGCGTGCTGATTGCGACGCCCGCTGGCTCCACTGCCTATAATCTTTCTGCCAATGGTCCGATCCTGCCGCTAACCTGCAATCTCCTGGCGCTGACACCGATCAGCCCATTCCGGCCGAGACGCTGGAAAGGCGCGATTTTGCCAGACAAGATGGAAATCACCATCCGGGTGCTGAACCCCGAAAAACGGCCCGTCAGCGCCGTTGGCGACCAACAGGAAGTTCGAGATGTCAGCTGCGTCAAAGTCGCGATAGACCGCGCTCAGGCGCTGACAATGCTGTTTGATCCCGAGCATGCGCTCGACGATCGTATCGCTATGGAACAATTTGTCGTTTGATGGCTTGCGGCCCTCAAATGTCGTTGCTATAGGCGCGCTTCACTACAAACATCTCGGTCCAGAATCGAGGTTGTTCCCCGATAGCTCAGCGGTAGAGCGTTCGACTGTTAATCGAAATGTCGTAGGTTCGAATCCTACTCGGGGAGCCATTTTTCATGGCTCTATTTTCCACCAGATCCGGCAGTTTCGTAAAAGATGCTGACCATTGGTGCATTTCTCGAGATATATCCGTTCAGATAAGTCTCCTTTTTCCTGATAAACTTTACAACCTTTACAGGGTTATAAAATATAATCTTCTCGGCCCTGTAACAGGCGGAAACGGGATATTATTCCATGCGCGTAATGCCCTGGGAGCGTGCTGCACGCAAATGCGAGACTATATGGGCCCTGATCCATCATGAAATGAATCTATCACGCGAGAGCAGCTGTAGGAAAGCCACCCGATAAGGGCGGCCCTGTACCAGCTCGTAAAGCTGTTCAGGCGGCTTTGGCCAATGCGACCTGGTTGCGCCCGTTTTGCTTGGCGTGATACAAGGCCTTGTCAGCCCGATCCATCCCGGCGTGCAACGAATCGGTGTCGCTCAATATCGCCAGTCCGAAACTCGCGGTCACCTGGTGATTGGAATCCAGTTCCGGGTGCACGACGAAGCGCAATGAATCGCAAATATTCTGGGCTAGAAATTGCGCAGTTTCGACCGGCATCCACTTGGTCAATACGGCGAACTCCTCACCGCCGGTTCGCGCTACCTGACCATATTCCTGACACAGGTCCATCGCCGTATCCGCGATTCTTTGCAGCACCTTGTCGCCAACAGCATGGCCATATTGGTCATTGATCTGCTTGAAATGATCGATATCGAACAGGATGATCGTCCGGACAAAAATAGCCCCCTGTTTTTCGTCAGTGCGCGCGGCGAACAATCCTTTCAGACCGCGCCGGTTCAGCAGGTCCGTCAACGGATCGCGATGGGACTGGGCGTGAAAATGCAAAACCATGTCATGACCGGCAGCGACCAGCAGCACGATCGCCAGCGCCAGAGCCGCGATGCCGTTTGTCAGCTGGAACAGCCAGACATAGGTCGACTCCGTATAGCTCTGTTCGGTGAGAGGATGGCCGAGCACGATATTGATGGCTACAACCCGGATGACGAACGTGGCAGCTACGGTCGCGACGACACCGAATAATGCCCCGTCAATCAGCTTGGTGCCCGCCTTCCACAGCGGCCACAGCGACAAAGACAGCAAAAGCCCTGCTCCGCCATTGACCAGCAATGTTCGTGCGTAAATATCCGGCGCGACAAAGCTTAGCCAAATCAGGTAGACAGCCGCAATCGCGAGGCCGAACCCGACCAGCTTTACCGGGAAGGTGGCGTTGCACCGGATGTAAATCGCCCTGGAAATCGCCAGACTGAATATCCAGAACATGCCGGTCGAGAGAAAGATGAGCCCCATCGGCGTCGAGGGCGTTCGCGTACTGGCGAGCATATAGGCGATGAAAGCCGCAACATAGGCAAGCCCGACCCATCCGGAAAATTTCTGGCTCTTGACCGAAAAATGGAGGACCCCGAAAACAAGTGCAAATAAAGCCAATATTATGGCTGTTAATATATGAAAATCAGAATTTCCGGACATTAACCGCTGTCTAGCAGGCAACCTTCAATTAAGAGTTAACCGGACCGCTGAGGTAGAGAATCCATATCTGGAATAACAGGCCAAACTTGGCGGCTTTTGCCTTTGCGGGAGCCCGACTGTTTCGGTGCCGCGCCCAAACTTTACACAAACAGAATGTTTTATTTTCTGTAACCTTTGCCCGAAACACGCGAAATTCCTGCCTTTATCGAACACTCCCCTACCGTCGAGTGTAACCTTTCAGATTACCTGCCAAAACGGTCGGGTGAAATATGCGGACAACAGCCAGCGGCGTTATTTATCCAGATTATCAAAGAGCATGTCCCGCGTGTATTGCAAGAGCGGTAGTAACAATAAGCAAGCGGAACGGGTGTAGGACAGGGTTTTATTCATTCTTGCTCAAGGGCGTAGGAAAGCGAGGATGCTGCAACTGGCACCTCTATTCAAACCCACAAAATCCGCACCGCCACATAGAGTATCAGCAACGCCGTCAGCCGCCTGATCCATATCTCCGGCAGGGCCTTGCTCGCCAATATACTGCCTATCTGCCCGCCCAGCAGCACGCCGAGGAATACAGGCCAATAGGCAAGGATCGCCTCTCCGCCGCTACTCCATCCCGACTTCATCAGCTGTCCAGCCAGACCGGCGATCGAGTTTACCAGAATGAAGACGCTGGCGGTCGCCGCGATGCGGCGACTGTCGGCCCAACGGGTGAGCAGCAGGATCGGCGCAAGGAAGATGCCCCCGCCGATGCCGACCATGCCGGACAGGAAGCCGATGCCGGGGCGCAGAACGGCGAGCGCGTGGCTGGGTGTGAAGCGGCATTGTCATGGGAACAGTTTATCAGATCGGGGATGCTGTAGGAAAGAGCGGATCGGGTCATATTACAGGCTGAGGCATCTTCTCCCGTGCGGGAGAAGGATATGAAATCTTACCGCCGAAGCGTCAGCGCCGACGGCTAGATGGAGTTGGAAAAGGGTGTTCCGAGAGTGGGTTGCTGAGCCACTCAGGTCCAGCCACCCTCACCCAGCTGCGGCTGGCAGCAAGCTGTCAAGTCTGCACATCCCTCTCCTTCACGGGAGAGGAAAAGCACAGATGCTGCAACCGGAGCGATCATATATCCAACGGACTCACGCGAAGCCGCGAAGGCGCAAAGTGAATGCGCACTGTCTTCAGGCCTTGGTGACTTCGTGTCTTCGTGCGAGCCGGAGCTTTGCCGCGCTGGGTCACATGGTGCGGGATATCAGGCAGGACAACAGGGGCAAGGCGGGCCATAGGATGTGGATATGACAGGAGCAGTGCGTGGTAACTGGCGGGAGCTTGTCAGTTTCAGTCAGGAAATTAGTGCACTGTCACCGTAATTACGTAATTAGTAAATTGTCACTGTGATTCAAACACCTTTCTCCTCTTTCATCCTCTCCCATTGAGCGGATGAGGAGTATATTTTATTTGCTACGTTGAGATCAAAATCCTCGATAATTCGGACGGCTATTATCCCAATATTGACACTCTTTAGGAGGCCCAAGTCAGAAACTTCCCCTTCTTCAAACTGAATTAAAAAATTCAATTGTTCAATCAGAGTTGATTTATGATTATCATATGACGATGGAATATTCAGACTATTTACTGCCTGCAACGCATCTTGAAAAACCTCTATTCTGTTCATTGTCCTAGAACTCTCACAATGTAGAAATTACGCCGACAGCACCCCAATCCAACCACCTCAAACCCACAAAATCCTGACCGCCACATAGAGTATCAGCAACGCTGTCAACCGCCTGATCCAGATCTCCGGCAAAGCCTTGCTCGCCAATATACTGCCTATCTGCCCGCCCAGCAGCACGCCGAGGAATAAAGGCCAATAGGCAAGGATCGCCTCTCCGCCGCTACTCCACCCCGACTTCATCAGCTGCCCGGCAAGGCCGGCGATCGAGTTGACCAGAATGAACACGCTGGCCGTCGCCGCGATACGGCGGCTGTCGGCCCAGCGGGTGAGTAGCAGGATCGGCGCGAGGAAGATGCCGCCGCCGATGCCGACCATGCCGGACAGAAAACCGATACCGGTACCGGTCGCGGGAGCGAACAGCCGGTGACCGGTCCATTGCCCTCTGGGAGCCCCTGCCCGCTTGATAAATGGTTCGATGATCAGCAATATACCCGCGGCGGCCAGCGACAGGCCGAGCAGCAGCATGAAACTGTCCTGCTCCAGAACCATGCGCCCGCCCAGCCATGCAGCCGGTACGGACAGCAGCAAGATCGGCCAGATTTTGTGCCAGTCGATCAGGCCGCGCGACTGGAAGCGGACAGTTCCGCCGGTCACTACGATGATATTGCACAGCAACGCGATTACCGGCAGCGCCCGGTAATCGAGCGCGGCCAGTGCCAGCAGGGCGATATAGGTGGAACCACCGCCGAAACCGACGCTGGCGTAGAGCGCGGCGGTTACCGCGAACAGCAGCGCCAGGCCGAGAATTGAAAAATCCATCTCAGTTCCCGCCTGGCCCGCTGCGTTTCAGATCAGAACTTGCCGTGGCAATGCTTGTATTTGCGTCCCGAACCGCAAGGGCATGGAGCATTGCGGCTGACAGTGGCGCCCTCTGCAAGATTTTCCAGCTGTCCCGATTGCCGTGGCGGCAAGGACGTGGAAACCGTTCCCAGCGTGCCGCCATCGATATCATTGCTATTATCTTCGCCGGTTAACGGATCGATATGCGTGGTCAGGAAATCCGGCAATTCGGGCAAGTCCGGCACCGTAAGTTCATCCTGCCGGTGGAATTCGCTGACCGCGATGGTCTTGGTCACGCCTTCGCGGATAATTTCCAGCATCCGTTCGAACAGGCCAAAAGCTTCCTGCTTATATTCGTCGAGCGGCTTTTTCTGGGCATAGGCGCGCAGGAAAACCACCTGCCGCAGCGCATCGAGGGTGGCCAGATGTTCTTTCCAGTGATGGTCGAGCAATTCGAGCAGGATCGATTTTTCGATTTGCGCCCAGACACCGGGTTTGTCGCCTTCGACCTGTGCCACCTTGGCTTCAAATTCGGCATCGGCCATATCGGAGAGACGGGTTTCGATGATTTCCGGCTCGAGCGCATCTTCCTGCATCCAGCTGGCAAAATCAGGCTTGAGATTCAGCACTTCCTCGACGCGGGTTTTCAGACCCTCGATATCCCATTGTTCCGGATAAGTGCCCGGCGGGCAGGCATCGGCAACAATCGCATTGACGGTTTCATGCCGCATATCCTCGACGACATCACCGACCGTGTCGGCATCCATGATTTCCGAGCGCTGTTCGTAGATCACCTTGCGCTGGTCGTTCATCACGTCATCATATTCGACAACCTGCTTGCGCGCTTCATAGTTGCGCGCTTCAACCTTTTTCTGTGCGGTTTCAATGGCCTTGGACAGCCATTTGCCGCCGATTGCTTCACCATCTTCGAGATTTTTGTTCATCATCTTGGCGAACATCGTTTCGGTGCCGAAAATGCGCAGCAGATCGTCCTCGAGACAGAGATAGAAGCGGCTCAGTCCGGGATCGCCCTGACGACCGGAGCGGCCGCGCAGCTGGTTATCGATCCGGCGGCTTTCGTGCCGTTCGGTGCCGAGAACGAACAGACCGCCGGCCTCTCTCACCGTTGCGCGCAGTGCCCGCACTTCTTCCTCGATCTTGGCAATGGCCTTGTCTCGTTCCGGCCCCTCTTCCACGTCGGCAAGTTCTTCCTCGATTCGAAAATCGATATTGCCACCAAGCTGGATATCGGTACCGCGGCCAGCCATGTTGGTCGCGATTGTGACGGCGCCGGGAGAACCGGCCTGGGCCACGATATGCGCTTCCTGTTCATGGAAACGGGCATTGAGAACATTATGCACCACGCCTTCCTTGTTCAGGAAGTCCGAGAGCAGTTCGGATTTCTCGATCGAGACGGTGCCGACCAATACTGGCTGCCCCTTGTCGCTATGCTCCTTGACGGTTTTTGCAATGGCGGCAAATTTGTCGAGCGTATTTTTGTAAAACTCGTCATTTTCGTCGATCCGCAGCACCGGCTTGTTGGTCGGAATGGTGACGACATTCATTTTGTAGATTTCGAAAAATTCTGCCGCTTCGGTTTCGGCGGTGCCGGTCATGCCGGACAATTTGGGATACATGCGGAAATAATTCTGGAAAGTGATCGAAGCCATGGTCTGGTTTTCGGGCTCGATCTGGACGCCTTCTTTGGCTTCAACCGCCTGGTGCAGGCCGTTGGACCAGCGTCGTCCTTCCATCATCCGGCCGGTAAATTCATCGATGATGATGACCTTCCCTTCCTTGACGATATAATCGGTATCACGCTTGCGCATGACATTGGCCATCAGAGCCTGGTTCAGATGGTGGACTACCTGGGTATTCTCGAAATCATAGAGATTGTCGCCAACCAGCAGACCGGCTTCCTCGAGCAGACGTTCCGCCTTTTCCGTGCCCTCTTCTGTCAGCGAGATATTGCGCGTCTTCTCGTCTTTTTCATAATCGTCTTCGGTGATATTCTGAACCACTGCGTTGACCTGCAAATAGAGGTCGGACTTGTCATCGGTCGGTCCTGAAATAATCAGTGGTGTCCGGGCTTCGTCGATCAGGATGGAGTCGACTTCATCGACAATCGCGAAGTTGAACGGACGCTGGACCATCTGGGCGCGCTCGTGCTTCATATTGTCGCGCAGATAGTCGAACCCGAATTCATTGTTGGTGCCGTAGGTAATGTCGGCCGCATAAGCTGCCCGGCGTTTGTCCTCGCCAAGGTTGGGGACGATCACGCCGACTTCCAGGCCGAGGAAATTATAGACCTGACTCATCCATTCCGCATCGCGGCGGGCCAGATAGTCATTGACGGTGACAACGTGCACGCCCTTGCCGCCGATTGCATTGAGATAACAGGCGAGCGTCGCGACCAGGGTCTTGCCTTCACCGGTCCGCATTTCGGCGATTTCGCCGCGATGGAGCACGATACCGCCGATCAGCTGCACATCATAATGGCGCTGTCCCAATGTCCGTTTGGCCGCTTCGCGTACGACCGCGAAAGCTTCCGGCAATATGTCGTCGAGCGATTCACCGCCAGCGGCCCTTTCCTTGAAAGACAGGGTTTTTGCAGCAAGCTCTTCGTCGGAAAGGGGTTCGATTGCCGGCTCGAACGCGTTGACCGCGTCGACCACTTTTTGCATCGATTTTACATATCGGTCATTGGCTGAACCGAAGAGAGATTTGGCAATACCGCCGAGCATGATGTTTTCCAATTTGTATATTTTTCCGGCCGATAGACGGCCGCGAACAGGATGAATTTGGGAAGAATTTCTTGCCGTTCAATAGCGGCAAGGCCGGAAATGGCGCTAGGGCGCGCCTTCTTCATGTTCCAGCTTGTCGCCATCTTCGGCACGCATCGTGGCGACGGTCCAGACTGGCGTCTTGCTGCCGGCTTTGACGATGGTGAGTGGCGCCGTAACGCAGGCTGCCGCCACCGCGCAGGATTGATGATCCGGTGAGACAAATCCTGCAACTTCGATGACCGACGATGAATCGACGATCGCCGCTTCCGACAGGTTGGCGGCGCTGCCCAATTCCGGCACCATGCGTTCTGCAGCCGCAGCCGACGCAGGCACGGCCAGGCCGACAGCGTTGAATAGCAGCAACATAAAACTTGCAAAATATGCGTTCATGGACAAGGCCTCGTCAATATCAGCGCGTTCTATCAAAACATTGTATAAAGGCAAGTTAAGTGTCAGACAAACTTTCGCCTCTGGCCCCAGCAATATCCCCCGCATTACCCGATATTGCGGGCGTAACCACCCGCATAGCCCGCGCTCGTTACAAGGATTGGGATCGCTGCGATCTGACCTTTGTCGAACTGGCAGCGGGAACATCGGTCGCCGGGGTGCTGACGCAAAGCAAATGTCCCTCGCCCGAAGTCGAATATTGCCGGGAAGCGCTCAAGGGCGGCAATGCACGCGGTCTGGTCGTCAACGCCGGCAATGCCAACGCTTTTACCGGCGCGCGGGGCAAGGCAGCGGTCCAGAAAATATTGTCGCTGGCCTCGGCCCATCTCGGGTGCGAGGAACATGAGATATTCGTGTCCTCGACCGGCGTGATCGGCGTGCCGCTGCCGCAGGACAAGGCCGAAGCGGGCCTGAAAGCGGTGTTTGAAGCTGCCCCATGCAGCTGGGAAGACGCGGCGGCAACGATCATGACCACCGATACGTTCCCCAAGATGGCGACCACGAGCGCTATCGTCGGCGGTCAGACAGTCCATCTCAACGGCATCATCAAGGGTTCGGGCATGATTGCCCCGGATATGGCGACGATGCTCGGTTATATTTTCACCGATGCAACGGTGGACGCGGGCCTGCTGCAGCAAATGCTGAGCGCGGCAACCGGCAAGAGCTTCAACTGCATCACTGTCGACAGCGACACATCGACCAGCGATACGGTGCTGGCCTTTGCCACGGGGCAGAATTCAGCCCCTGCCCTGAGCTCGTTCGATGATGATGGCGCCGATGCCTTTCAGGCCGCGCTGAGCGATCTTTGCATGCAACTGGCGCATCTGGTCGTCCGCGACGGCGAAGGCGCGAGCAAATTTATCGAAATTGCGGTGACCGGAGCGGAAAATGACGACAGCGCCAAGCGCATTGCTCTTTCGATCGCCAATTCTCCTCTGGTCAAGACCGCGATAGCCGGCGAGGACGCCAATTGGGGCCGTGTCGTCATGGCGGTCGGCAAGGCGGGCGAACCGGCGGATCGCGACAAGCTGGCAATCGGATTTGGTGGCGTCACCGTCGCCCGCGACGGTCTGGTCGTACCGGATTATGACGAAGCACCGGTGGTGTTGCACCTACAAGGCAAAGAGATCGATATTGCCGTCGATATCGGCCTTGGCACCGGCAAGGCAACGGTCTGGACCTGCGACCTTACGCACGGCTATATCGAAATCAACGCCGACTACAGGAGCTAAACCCATGCATCGCCTCTATCAGCCCGTTCTCGACATCATCGAAAACGCGTCGCGCGATATCGTGATGCCTTATTACCAGAATCTGAAATCGCACCAGATCGATGAAAAAACACCCGGCGATCTGGTCACCGTCGCCGACAAGCTCAGCGAGGAATATATCGCCGGGGCGCTGTCGGCATTGCTGCCGGAAACCAAGATTGTCGGCGAGGAAGCCTTCGCCGCCGATGAATCGGTGCTGGACCAGCTGGCCGACGGCCAGGTCTGTATCATTGATCCGATCGACGGGACCGGCAATTATGCCGCCGGACGGGGCCCGTTCGGGATCATGATTGCATTGGTCGAGGAGAATGAAACCGTTGCTGGCTGGCTATACGATCCGCTGACCGGGCGCGTTTGCCATGCCGACAAGAATGGCGGTGCCTTTATAAACGGGGAACGGGTCACCGTTCCCGAAGATCATCCGGAAAGACCCGTTGCTGCGCTGGCGACCGGGTTCATGACACCGGAAGAGCGGGACACTCTGCTCGCTTCAGCAGAGCCTTTTTACGAGATTGTCGATATCCCCCGATGCGCCGCCGAACAATATCCGCGGCTGGTGGAGGGAACTAACCATATTTCGGTATTCCAGCGCACCCTGCCGTGGGACCATGCTTCGGGAGTGTTATTCCTAAACGAAGCCGGTGGAAAATGTGCGCGCTGGGATGGTTCGGACTATCGTCCGGCGGACCGCAGGAAAGGGCTACTCGGCGCTTCGTCACCGAAACTCTGGGACGAAGCAGCCGAGCGGCTCGGGGATATTTTCAAGACTTAAGCAGGCAGGCTGGACTCGAGCCAGGATTTAAGCTGGCTTTTCGGAGCCGCGCCGACCTTGGTTTCGACCGCGACACCGTTGTTGAACAATATCATGGTCGGAATGCCGCGCACGCCATATTTCGCAGGTGCATCAGGGCTGTCATCGATGTTGAGCTTGGCAATGGTCACCTTGCCGACCAGTTCATCGCTGATTTCTTCCAGCGCGGGGCCGATCATTTTGCAGGGGCCGCACCATTCTGCCCAGAAATCGACGAGCACGGGGCCGTCAGCCTTCAGGACATCGCCTTCAAAACTTGCGTCGGTAATTGCTTTGGTAGCCATAACGAATCTCCAATTGTTCAGAACCTATTTAGGTATGGTCGGGCCTCGGCTCAAGCGCGGTAGCGGAAAGCTTTTTCATATCGGCTCAAAGCCGGGCTTGTGCCGCTCGATCAGATCCGGGGCAAGCTCCAGCATTTGCGGCCCGTGCGAATAGAGCAGACCGACCTTGATCGGACGATCCGGGAAAATTTTCTCCAGCGCGGCGACATAGGCCGCCATCTGACGGAGATAGGCAACGGGCGCCTGGTCGGCATTGTCGGGCACCCGCCGTCCGGTCTTGAAATCGACGACATAGATATGATCGTCGGTGATCAGCAGGCGGTCGACCGTACCGGAAATGACATGTTCGCCGACGACCGCCGCTATTGGTGCCTCCGCGAGACTTTTCGGTGCGAATAAAGCCGACCATATCGGATTGTCCATGACCGCCAGAACCGTCTTGATAATCTCTGCACGGCGGGCCGGGTCGGCGATCTGCTTCTGCTTTTCCAGCCAGCGGTCGGCGACATCTGTACGGCGTTCCGGCTCGATATTCGGCAGGCGCTGGAACAGGCTGTGCAGCAATATGCCGCGTTCGGCGGCATCGCGCATGGTCAGGTCCGGCGGCGGGTTGCTGGCATCGTCGGGACCGAGATGCGAGGGGGTCAAGGGCCGCGGCGGGCGCGATTCTTCCGGTGCCGACCGGAATAGCCAATCCGGCGGCGGCGCTTTGCCGACATCCTGACTGCTACCAGCGTCGACAGCAGACGCTATCGCAGGTTGGTTCTGGCTCTCCGTCCGATATTCCCGTACCGCATGCCAGTCCGGGTCTTCCCGCCAGTCGCTGCCCAGAGCGATCAGGCCGCGTTCCATCGCGCCATACCAGCTCAGTTCCGGCACTTCGCCTTTCGCTCTTGGCCCGAGAACGCCAGCTACCACGAGATGTTCTTCCGCCCGGGTCATGGCGACATAGAGCAGCCGCCAATGTTCTTCCATCGCGACCTTGTCGGCATAAGCGGCATGTTCGGCCAATATGCCGACACGCTCGGCCTTGCGGACCGGCACCACCGGATATTCCAGTTCGCGATCTGTCCCTTCACCCAGTTTGATGCTGAAACCCCCGCTTTTCTTGCTTGCCGGATCAAAGGTCGCATTGGCGAGAATCACCAGCGGTGCCTGCAATCCCTTTGCGCCATGGACAGTCATCAGCCGCACTTCATTGCCGCCCTCGACCTGCTCCCGCTTGATTTCGACATCACCGCGGTCGAACCAGTCGAGAAAACCCTGCAAGGTCGGGATATGGTCTCGCTCGAAAGCCAGGGCGGTCGCTAGCAGCTCGTCCAGCGGATCGACCGCCGCATGGCTGAGCCGCGCCAGCAATTTGCGCCGCCCCTGCATCGGCCCAGACAGAATTGTCTCGAGAAACTGGTACGGCGTGTTGAAATCGGCCATCGCCAGCAATTGCTGCAACGGCTTTATCTGCTCGCCCAGCCCGTCCTGCCGGCGCAAAAATTCCCAAAGGCTCTTCTCGCCATTGGCCTCGCCGCGATGACCGCGCGCCAGCAAATCCTCTTGCGTCCAGCCGAGCAAAGGCGAAACCAGCAGGCTGGCGAGATTGAGATCGTCATTTGGCTGCAGCACGAAGCGGATGGCGGCCAGCAGATCCTGCACAACCAGCGGCTGGTTCAGACGGATACGGTCAATACCGGCAACGGGAACCTTCTCGGCAAACAGACGGGCGACGATCAGCGCGCTCAACTCGTCGCGCTTGCTCACCAATATCAGGATGTCCTTGGGTTGCAGCGCCCGGTTTTGCCGGTCCAGCCAGAGCGGATTTTCCGGCGACAGCCATTGCTTGATCTGCACCGCAAGCCGCTGGGCAAAAACCCTTTTCTCTTCACTGGCCCAGGATTCCTCATCCTCGTCATCACCGTCGCTCGTATTGGCAATCGGCTTCCACAAAGTCACGCTGCCGCTGGAATCGAGATAATTGCTGCGATGTTCGGGGATTTTCTGGTCGAGCCCCAATTGTTCGTGGCTAAGCTGTTCCAGCGTCGCGTCGACAACCTTCAATATCGGCGGCGTCGAGCGGAAACTACGGTCCAGCGACAGGTCTCCGAACGGCTTTTCCGATGCCTCTGCCAGAGCGAAAAATTCGGTTCGCGCATTGGCATAATTATGCGGGCTGGTGCCCTGAAAGCCGAAGATCGCCTGTTTGAAGTCGCCCACCGTGAACAGGGTCCGGTGCCGCTCGGGTTCCACGCCCATGCCGGCAAAAAACTCGCCGGCCAGCGCCCGGACAATATCCCATTGCGCGACATTGGTATCCTGCGCCTCGTCGATCAAAATATGATCGGTACGCTGGTCGAGCTTGTAACGGATCCACGCCGCCATATCGCTTTTCTGCAACAGCCGGGCGGTCATCCGGATCATGTCGTCAAAATCGACGACGCCGTGCAGCCTTTTGGCGTCGGCATAGCGATGATAGAAAGCGCGACCCGCTTCCAACGCGCCCGCGAACAGATCGGCATATTCGAACAGCACCGCTTTTTCGAGCAGGCCGTTGCTCCACTCAAACAACGAACCGGCAATGAAATCATAGTCCGGCAGAGCTTTTAACAGGCCTTTTGTAGGCTTTGGCGGTGCGCCGGTGGTCTTGGTCGCCCAGGCCAGGTGGACATCGGCCAAACCAGCAGCGCGCTCCTGCGGATTGAGGGTCAGCCAGAGGCGGATCGCCAATTGCCGTTCCTGCTCCTTCTTGCCACCAGATTCCGCCATTGCATCGCGCAACAGGGTGATCGAGCGAAGGTCGATCGCTTCATCGCTGCAGCGATCCGCCAGCCACGACTGCGCATCGCCGTCAATCGGCAGGCCCAGAAGCCCGCGGACGAACGGCAATATACCAGAGGCCAGTCCCTCCATCGCATCCGCCTTGGCCGCGCAGGCCATCAAAAATTGTTCGGTCGCCTCTTCGCCCATCCGGACGCTCAGGCGCTGGATTGCCTCGATGATCTGCGGACGCCCGGCCTGCTCTTCCTCGAGCAGCAGTTCGCCGAGAGCCTCACGCGCCAAAATTTTCTGGTCGCGCGCCTCAATCGGCTTGAACATCGAAGCGATGCCGGCCTCTTCAGGGAATGAAGCTAACAAGGACTGGCAGAAGCCGTGGATTGTCATGATCCTGAGGCCGCCGCCCTGCGCATCGAGTACGCGGGCAAACAAAGTCCGCGCGCGATCTCTGGTTTCCGGCGCGGTCGATGCGCCGATGGCAGCCAGATCGCTGGCCAGTCTGACATCATCCATCCGCACCCAGGCGGCCAGTTGCCGGTTGATCCGTTCCGCCATTTCGGCGGCACCCGCCTTGGTGAAGGTCAGGCAGAGAATATGCTCGGGGTCGACTTTTTCCGTCAACAGCAGGCGAAACACCCGCGCTGTCAGGACCTGGGTTTTGCCGGTACCAGCCGAAGCGCTGAGCCAGATATTGGTCTCGGGCTCGACCGCATCGATCTGCCGGTCTTTCAGCGGAAAGATTTTTGACTTTTCGCTACTCATGATCCGGAGCCTCCGCCGGTGCGCGACCGTACCATTCCTCGAGCCGCATCAGCTGGTCATAGTCGGCATAGCGGGCATATTCCGGATGCAGCTTGGCAGTCATCGGCTCGGTGCCCTTGAGATATTGGTCGGCCGCCTCGTTGAACCGGGCCACCGCGTGGTCGACCATCGCGTCCGCCGGGATGATATTGTCGCCGCGCCCTTTTGTAGGTGAGCGGACATAGCCGAAATCGTCGGTGCCGCCCTTTTTCGCCAGCGCCCAATATTCGAACGCAACCGCCTCGCCTTCAATATCCTTGAAGCCGCCCAGTTCGGCGATGGCAGCGAGCAGGCCAAGCTGCAGATTATAGCCTTCGGCCACCGCCTTGTTGCTCGGCGCGCCTCCGGTCTTGTAATCGACAATACCGATACCGCCATCGAGCATCCGGTCGATGCGGTCGGCGATGCCGGACAGTTCTATACCGGCAATCTCGGCCTTGCCGTATATTTCCGAGACCAGCGGTTCACGGCCACTCTTGCGGCCCTCCGCCAGCGTCGCGGCAATCCAGTCCAGCCCTTCCAGCAAGCGCGGCGCCCAGAGACTGCGCATCAGCGGGTGCAGGCCGGGGTCATCCAGAAACGCCTGCGCTCTTTCCCGCAACGCAGCCGGGGCATAATCGTCCTGCTTGGCCCATTGTTCGAGAATATCGTGGATGATGGTCCCGCGCCAGGCCGCGCTCGGATCGGCGTCGATCATGTCGAGCGCGGCAAAGCCCATGATCTTTTTCGCGTAAAAGGAATATGGATCGGCGATCAGGCTGTCGACCTGGGTGACCGAAATCGGGATATGGCGCTGCTCTTTGCTCGGCAACGGAGCGGGGCGTGCATATGGCGCGGGTTCGCTTTCCGGCTGGTCGATCGCCGAGAGCCACGCGCGGGCCTGCGGATGTTCTTTCAGGTTATCGCCGCACATGCCCTTTAGCCGCAGCAGAAAGCGCGAGGCAATGGCCGGGCCGGAATCATCGCGGTGCGCACGGGAGAGAATGACTTTCTTTGCTCCCATCGCGCCGACCAGATCATGTGCTGACAGGCCGATCTGCCGTTCCTGCGCCGGCAGACCAAGCGATTTGCGGATCATCGGCGCGAGCCACGGATCGGGCGTTATCGCCTGCGGCCAGCTGCCCTCGTTGAGGCCGCAGCAGATCACCAGTTCGGACTGTTGCAGACGCGCTTCCAGCAAGCCGTATAGCGCGATGCGCGGGTGGCCGCCGTAGGGCGGGCGCACGGAAATATCGGCCATCAGAGTCTCGAAATAGCCGGGCAGTTCATTTGCCTTGATGCGGATCGGTCCCATTTCCGCGCGGATTTGCAACTTGGCCAACAAATCAGCGAGTTCCCGGCCGCCCGGACCGGCCCAGATCGCGCCATCGGTCAAAGTCTCGGCCAATTGCCGCAACTGATCGAGGAGTTTCGGCCAGTCGAGCGGCGATGCAAAAAGCGTCGCGATCGGCTCGAACGTTGTGCGGGTTGATTTCCACCACGGAATGATCGCTTCCCGCAGCTTCTTCGTCCGGTAATTGTCCGCCTTGAGCAGCGCGTCGATGCCCGTGAGCCCTGGCGCCGGGCGCGGGCCGCGGAGCAGCAGGTCGAGCCTGCGGACATGTTCGAGCCATTGCAGCCGCCCCTCGCCGCGCTGCACCAGCGGATGCTTGAGCAAAGCGAGAAATTCGGCCGGCGGAAAACCGTCGGCAACGGCCGCCAGCAGGTTCAGAAAGAATACGCCCTCCGGCAGCTTCGCCAAAGGTTGGCCTGCGGTATCATCGACCTGGATATCCCAACGTTTCAAATGGGCGGAAATCCGCGTGGCCAGAGACCGGTCCGGCGTGACAATCGCCACCCGCTGATCCGGGTCTTCCAGCGCTTCGCGCGCCAGCAGCGCGATGACCTGTGCTTCCTCGGCGCTGTTACGCGCCTCGACCGTCTGCACCCCGGCGAGGCTGCGCTCGCTGCTGTCCAGCGTCTGCCAGCGCACCGTCAGTTTCGGGATCGCGAAGGCATTGCTCAGCGCCCGGCTGCGTTTGGCTGCCGCGCCGCTTTCGCCGGTGCGCGGCCAGCGCAATATTTCGCCGCGCGCGATCGACATGCGGTCGAGCAGTAATTTCATATGATATTGCGGATGGGTTTCCTGCGCGCGCTTGGCGTAACCGCTGTCCGGGTCGGGCTGGAACGGGCCGAGCAGGTCCCATTCCTCGTCCGGCATGATCAGGTCGAGGTCGGGCAGAACCACCAGCCCTTGAGGCATGAACGATATCGTTTCCAGAAAACGGGCAATGGCCGGAGCGGAGGTTGTGATGCCCGCGGCAACGACGAAATGATCGGGTGGCGATGTCTTCCAGCTCTTGGCAATATGGCCGAACAAGGCGTTGCGGCGGACCGCCTGATCCACCCGCTGCCATTTTTCCAGCTGCTGCCGCCACTTCTCGGCGATGATCAGGAAGAAGCGATAGGAATCCTGCCAGTGGCTGGACAGGTCGAGGCTCTCCGGCTCCGTCTTCATCAGGTCGGCCAGCGAGATTTCCTCGACATTCAGCTGGTCAAGCGTGCTGGCGAACTCGCGCGCCAGCCGCAGCGCGTCCTTGGCCAATATGGTGTCGTCACGCAGCCGGATTTCTTTCTGGATCAGTTGCGCCAAGGTGAGCAGCCGGTCCATCGGATCGACGGCGGCCGGAATATCCAGCGCCAGTTCGCCGGAATCGAGCGCCACGCCGATGGATTCATCCAGATCGAGATCGCCGATCACCGCCATTTGCGGGAGCAACAGCCCGTCTTCACTCAGCCGCACGAAGGCTTCCTGCAAGCCCCGCTGGGCGCGGTTGTTGGGCAGGATAACGAGGCCGCGGGCTAGCCCGAAGGCGTCCTTGGCAAAGCGGTCGATCAGTCCTTGGGCAAGTGCATCGGCGAAGCCGCCATGCGCGGCGATATTGTAAATGGATGGCCGGCGGCGGTCAGACATTCGCCAGCGCGGCTTCTGTCGGCGCTATCGCTTGCGGCGAGCCGACCTCGAACCATTGGCCTTCGTGAACCGCGCCGAACAGGCGCCCCTCGCCGATGGCGCGCTCCCAGAAAATATTGGTCGAGAAAGGACCGGTGGGCGCATCACGCAGCAGCCGTTTTGAAATCAGCTGGATGCCGGAGTAAATCAATGGCGCTTTCTGGTCCGGAAGTTTGCGCGAAATCCGATTCTCGTCATCAAGATGGAAGTCGCCATCACCTTTGTAATTGTGAGCCGCTTCCCTCGGTATCAGCAGCAGCAGAGCGTCCATCCTGTCTCCGTCCCATGCTTGCGCCAGTTGCTGCAGGCTGTTTGTCGGCCCGTCGGTCCAGAGATTATCGCTGTTGATGCAGAAGAAAATATCTTCATCGATCAGCGGCTCTGCCTGCACCAGGCCGCCGCCGGTCTCTAACAACTCAGACCGTTCGTCGGAGACCCGGATATCGATCGGGTAGGGCAAGGCCGCGAGATGCGCTTCCATCATGTCGGCGAGATAATGAACATTGACGACAGCCTTGCCGATTCCGGCTTCTACGAGCTTCTCGAAACAATGATCGATCATCGCCTTGCCAGCCACTTCAACCAAAGGCTTCGGACGGCTTTCGGTAAGCGGGCGCATGCGCTTCCCCAGTCCGGCGGCCATGATCATCGCGGTGTCGACCTTCGTCATTTGCTTGCTTCCGCCATCGGCATCGGCTTGCTCCGGACTTCCGCAGGAATATTCCGGTCAAACCACTGTTTCATCGGTCCAAGCGCCGGATGACGCAGGTCTTTCTCCAGCAAGCGCCACATTCTGGGCAGGAAATCCAGATAGCGCTGCTTGCCGTCCCGCATGCAAAGACGGGTAAAAATGCCGATGATCTTGGTGTTCCGCTGCGCGCCCAAAATAGCATAGTGACCGCGAAATTCGGCGGCCGCTTCGTCGCCGTGATCAGCCAGATAATATGTGAGCATGGTTGCTTCCAGCTCGTCCGACACATCGCGGCGGGCATCCTGCAACATCGACACAAGATCGTAAGCAGGATGGCCGATCAGCGCGTCCTGAAAATCCAGCAAGCCAAGCCGGTCGCCCTCGAGGAGCATGATATTCTCGGCATGATAATCGCGCATCACCGTGACCGGCGGGTTTTGCGCAGCGATGACCGGTGCAAGAATTTCTCGCCAGATCGCTTCGAAACCCTCTGTATCCACGTCCAGTTGCTGCGCCGGACAATACCATTCGGTCAGCAAATTCACTTCCCGCAAATATTGCTGCTCGTCATAAGCGGGCAGTTCCGCAGCCGGTACCCGATGCAATGCCTGCAACAGATCGATGACCTGACGGTAGATCGGCTCTTCGTCTTCCGGCTTGTGGTCGAGATGCTCGCGCATCCGCTGATCACCGAAATCCTCCAGAAGGACGAGGCCCTGCGGCAGGTCGCGCGCAAAAATCTCGGGTGCAGCAAAGCCGGAACCCGTCAGATATTCGGCAATCGCGATAAACGGTTTCGGGTCTTCATGCGGTGGCGGCGCGTCCATCAGGATCGCCTTGCGGCCTCCTGCCTCGACACGGAAATAGCGACGGAAAGACGCATCCCCGGCGACCGGCGAAATCCGGGCATTCTCCCACCCGTTTTGGGTCAAAAATTCTGCCGCTGCTACGGGCGGTTTCATGTCAGTGGCCATCGATCTTTCCAAGCGTCCCCGGCTGTCCAAGTCAACCGACGATTGCCGTCTCCCGTTATTTCAAGTTCAATCCTGAGTGCATCATGCCAGAAACTGTCGGGCATCCGGTCCGGCCACTCGACAATCATCGCGCCAAATTCCAGCGCCTCCTCGAGACCAAGTTCCGGAATTTCCTCCTGATCCTCGATCCGGTACAGGTCGACATGCGCAACCGGAATTCTGGTTTCCGGCGGTTCATATTGCTGCACAATCGCGAAAGTCGGGCTCGGCACTTCATCGCCATAGCCCAGCCCTTCCAATATGCCTCTCGCCAGCGTGGTCTTGCCGGCGCCCAGCGTGCCGCTCAGCGCAAGCTTGTCCCCCGTACGCAGCAACGCGCCCAGTTTTCGCCCAACATCCAGCGTCGCTTGCTCGCTTTCCAGCAACATCATATCATCATTGTCTCGGCAGGCGCAGGGTTACCAGCGTGCCCTGCCCCGGTTCGGATGTCAGCGTCAGATCGCCGCCGTGCGCCATGATCAGCTGGCGCGCCAGAGGGAGGCCGAGGCCGCCCACTTTGTCCGTCGCCTTCTGATCACGCGAGCGCGCGAAACTGTCAAAAGCCTTTGATTGCTGCCCCGCGGTCATCCCCGGGCCATCGTCGGAAATATGGATTATCGCCTGCTTCACATTTCCGGAACCGTGAATGAGAACCCGCCCGCCGTCGCCGGTATATTTGATCGCATTGTCGACGATTTGCGAGATAGCCTGGCTGAGCCGTTTCTTGTCGGCCATGGCGGAACCGAGCGTCGCATCCAGCTGCAATTCCACCTCGATAGATTTGGCCTTTGCGTCGTCGGCAAAATGGCCGGCAATATCCTCGATCAACTTGTTGAGATTGACCTTGTCCTTGGCGATCGGCAGCGCGCCAGCTTCGCTTTGGCTCAGGTCGAGAACATTGTCGATCTGGGTACCAAGGCGTTTGACGGACTGGAGAATCGCCCGCACATATTCATGGCCCTGATCCGTCAGCGGTCCGGCAATCCCCTGATCGAGAAGCTCCGCGAAGCCTCCGATCGACGTCAGCGGAGTCCGGAACTCGTAACTCATGTTGGACAGGAAACTGCCCTTGATCGAATCCGCTTCCACCAGCGCCTCGTTACGCTCGCGCAGCGCCTGTTCGATCCGGTAGCTGTCCGAGATGTCCAGCATGGTAAAAAGCGCATTGCCGTCGGGCAGCGGGATGGCGGCAAATTCATAGCGGCGGCCGTCGGCAAAATTGATCCGCCCGCCTCTTTGTTCGCGCTCGGTCGTCGCGCTGCGTACCATCTCACGCACTTCCGAAATCCGGGCGGGCTGCTTCAATTGCTGCGCCATATTTTGCATCAGCCGGTCAACCCGCGGATGCTTGCCGAGCTCGTCTTCATCCAGACCCCAGTTTTTCGCGAATTGATGGTTCCAGATATTCAATTTTCCATCGGCGGCAAACACGGCAAGGGACTCGAACAGATTGTCAAAGGTCGCGGTCCTGACCCGTAGCAATGTATCGCGCGCGCTCGCCAGTTGCACCTGTTCGGTCCGGTCCTCGAATATAACCAGCAATCCGCCATCCGGTGTCGGATTGGCCAGCACTCTCAAATGGGTGCCATCGGCGAGAAGCCAGTTTTCCTCGGTTCCGTTCGTCGACTGGAACCAGCCCGTCCGTTCTTCCCGCCATTCGGGAAAATCGCGGACTTCCGGGATACGGTTCATTTCGCGCATCCGGTCCAGTACCCGCGGAAATTCGGGTCGTTCCGCTATCCACTGCTGACGCATCGAGAAAATCCGCTGGAATGGCAGATTGCAGAATTTCAGCGATCTATCGGCATCGAACTGGACAACACCGGCAGAAATCTTGTCGAGCATGTCGCGCTGCGATTCACCGAAGCGCCTCTGCTCCCGCCGCGCGTCTTCCAGTTCCTGAATGTCGATGGCATAGCCGGCGATTCCGGATTTCCCGAGGGGGACATCGACCACCTGCGTCATCCGCCGCTCGCCGCCGATGGTCGTCGCGACGATCCTCTCCAGCGGCGCACCCTGCGTTTTCGCCTTTTCAGCAGCATCAGCCGGGCGGAAACCGTCGATGGTTTCCACCAGCTCGATACCATTGGCGATCACTTGCGCTCCGTCCTCTGCATCAACGGCGGCAACATAGGCACTGTTGACCAAAGTCAGACGCAGGTCGGGCGAGCGGTGCCACATCGGAACCGGGGCCGCTTCTATCAAGGCGGAGAGCGCATCAAAGGCCGCGCGGGCCGCTTCATTCTCGTCGCGCAGCTTCTCGATCTGCCCTTCGCTGTCGGTCGCATCAAAAACCCATAGCAATGCGCTGCCATTGGGTGCGATTTTCTGATCAGCCAGACTGCCACGGATCAGCAGCGCCTTGTCCGAGCCAGCAACCTTGATCGCGCGAACAAAATTGCTGCCAGTTTTCTGGGCAAGATTGACGTCCTGCATCAGATCTTCGAGGTCTTTCCGACCGATGCCCCGGTCGTTATCATGCAATTCGGATATATGCGCTGGCAGATGATCGAAACCAAGCCAGTGCATCAGTCGCTGCGACGCTTCCAGTTTTCCGTCGGATCGCACCAGCAACGGCAATGCAGGCGAGGTTTCAAGCAAACGTCCCAGCCGTCCCGACTGGCGCAACGTCGCGTCCGCCTTGTTCTTCATCGCCAGGCCAGTCCAGATCGCCCAAGCAGCAGCCCCCAGCCAGGCGGCAAGGATGAGGCCTAAGATTACAGCAGTAAGATCCGGGACATTAGACATTAACCCATCGATTAGACGGATAGTTAACCTGCGCAAACCCCTATTCTTTATGTCTTGGAAAAGCAAAGCGGACTAAGCTATTCTCGGCGGGGAAATAACGCGGAGAGCGACGATGCCAATTGACGAAAGCCGGACCTTCAAACCGATCAACATCGCGCTGTTGACCGTTTCCGATACGCGCACGGCAAAAGAAGATACATCGGGCGATATATTGGCCGGCCGGATCGGGAAAAAGGGCCACAAATTAATCTATCGCAATCTGCTGAGAGACGACAAATCCATTCTTGTCGCTCAACTCCACCAGTGGATTGACGACGAGCAGGTCGATGTCATCATCACCACCGGCGGAACCGGCCTGACCGGGCGCGATATTACACCGGAAGCGCTGGATGCGGTCAAGGACAAGGATATACCCGGATTCGGCGAATTGTTCCGCTATCTGAGCATCGCCAAGATCGGCACCTCGACGGTGCAATCCCGCGCCTGCGCCGTGGTTGCACGAGGCACTTATATATTCGCCCTTCCCGGATCCAACGGCGCGGTCAAAGACGGCTGGGACGGCATATTGGACACCCAGCTCGATAGCCGTCATCGCCCCTGCAATTTTGTCGAGCTTATCCCGAGACTGCTTGAAAAATAGCGATTCAATCTATTTGTTCTTTATATGTTCTCATAGTATGAAGAACGAATGGACGACAAAAACACAATCCATCCTGCGCCACGAAAGGGCCGGGGAGCAACATCCAACGCGGTTCCGCAACGGTTCAATCTCCAGGATCGGGAGATTGACGGCGATTGGCTGGACGAGAGAGCCCTCATCGACGACATTGGCTCCAGGCTGAGAACCACCGTCACAGCCGAATTTCCCAAATCGATCATCAATTACAACAAGTCACCCGATCTGCCGTTCGACCGCTCGATCAACGCCTATCGCGGCTGTGAACATGGCTGCGTCTATTGCTATGCCCGACCGACCCACGCTTATCATGATCTGTCCCCGGGGCTTGATTTCGAAAGCAAACTGTTCGCAAAGCCGAATGCCGCCGACCTGCTCCGCCAGACATTAGCAAAACCGAATTATCAGCCAGCAACCCTCGCGATCGGCACCAACACCGATCCTTATCAGCCGATCGAGAAACGCTACCGGATCACACGGCAAATATTGGAAGTGATGCTGGAGGTGCGGCACCCGGTGGTCATCACCACAAAATCCAACCGGGTGGTCGAAGATATTGATCTGCTGGTCCAACTGGCGGTTCAACAGCTCACCGCTGTCGCGATTTCAGTCACAACGCTCGACTCGACGACCGCGCGTTTGCTGGAACCCAGAGCCCCTGCTCCCGCGCGGCGGCTGGATGCTGTACGAAAGCTCAGCGAAGCCGGCATATATGTGCACGTCAATATCGCGCCCGTCGTCCCGGGCATTACCGATCACGAGATTGAAGCGATTGTTGCTGCGGCAGCGGACTGCGGTGCCAGCAGCGTCTCCTTCATTCCCATGCGCCTGCCGCACGAAGTCGCGCCGCTGTTCGAACAATGGCTGGAAAGCCATTATCCGGAGCGCAATTCAAAGGTAATGAGCATCGTCCGGCAGATGCGCGGTGGCAAACGCAACGATCCGGAGTTCCACAGCCGGATGCGCGGTCAGGGACCGTGGGCAGACCTCATTCGCACCCGGATCGGCATCGCGTCGCGCAAGGCCGGGTTGAACAGGGGCAAAATCAAACTCAGGACCGATCTGTTCCAGCGCCCGATAATCACGGGCAGCCAGATGGAACTGTTCTAGGCGTCCGCCAGACTCTTCAGCTTATAGTCCTTATATTCATCACGAAGTGACCGTTTGAGGATTTTTCCGGTGGCGGTGTGGGGCAGCTCTTCCACGAATATCACTTCATCGGGAAGCCACCATTTCGCGACCTTGTCGCCGAGATAATCAATCATATCGGCTTGCGAAACATCGCTGCCCGGTTTGCGCACCACCAGCAGCAGCGGCCGCTCGTCCCATTTGGGATGATAGACGCCCACAGCAGCCGCCTCGGCAACACCGGGGCAACCGACTGCGGCATTTTCCAGCTCGATCGAGCTGATCCACTCGCCGCCCGACTTGATCACATCCTTGGCCCGGTCGGTAATCTGCATCGTGCCATCGGGATGAAGAACGGACACGTCGCCGGTATCAAACCAGCCTTCATCTTCCACCGCATCCTCGTCCGCACGATAATAGCGCTTGATGATCCACGGCCCCCGGATTTCCAGCGTGCCACTGGTCTTGCCATCGCGGGGCGCGACATTGCCTTCTTCGTCGATGACGCGCAGTTCCACGCCAAAGGGCGGCCTGCCCTGCTTGCAGATCACATCAACCTGCTCGTCAAAGCTCAGTTCATCCCAATTGGCGGGAAGCGAACCGGCGGTGCCGATCGGCGACGTCTCGGTCATGCCCCAGGCATGGGCGACGCGGATACCATTTTTCATTAGTCGCTCGATCATCGAGCGCGGACAGGCCGAGCCGCCGATCACGACAACGCCCAGTTTGCCATAATCGCCACCGTTTTCATCCATGTCGGCGAACATCGACAACCAGACGGTCGGCACCCCTGCACTGTGGGTCACACCCTCGTCCCGGATCAGTTTCCACAAAACCGACGCCTCGTTGCTGGCGGAAAAGACCATTTTGGCTCCAACCGCAGCGCAGGCGAACGGTAAACCCCAGGCGTTAGCATGAAACATCGGCACGACTGGCAACATCACCGAGCGGGTCGCGAGATCCATCACATCCGGCTGCACCTCGGTGATAGCATGAATGACGTTCGAACGATGCTCGTACAACACACCCTTCGGGTTGCCGGTGGTGCCGCTGGTATAGCAAAGGCCGCAAGGATCATTTTCATCGACATCGACCCATTCGAAATCACCGTCTTCCGCATCCAGCAATTCGCGGAAGGTAGTATAATCACCTTTCTCGCCGTCAAACTGGATATAATGTTCCACCGTTTTGAGTTGTGGCTTGATCATTTCGACAATCGGGGCAAACATTTTATCGAACAACAGCACCCGGTCTTCGGCATGGTTGATCACATAGACCAGTTGCTCCTCGAACAGGCGCGGATTGACCGTGTGGAGGATACCACCGATGCCGGCTGATCCATACCAGCTGATCAGATGATGGGCATGGTTCATGGCGATGGTGGCGACCCGGTCGCCTTTCTTCATGCCGAGGCGCTGCAATGCTTGTGAGAATTTGCGCGAATCAAGCCCGACCTCGGCCCAATTGCTGCGGGTGATGTTGCCGTCCGCCCAATAGCTGACGATCTCGCGAGCGCCATGTTCTCTCGCAGCATGATCGATCAGATTGGTAATCTTGAGTGCGCTAGCTTGCATTGCACCGGCCATATTGTCTCTCCAAACAGGTTATCTTTGGCCGGGTCCTGAAATGTTTAGCGCTAGCTGACAAGCCTTAATTTGGGTTTCGCCACCCGCATGGGTCGGGCCGCGCCCAGACGGACGCCGGAGATTCCATTGACCCGTTCCAGCATCTCGACGGTTTCTGCATCCAGACGGAAGGACCGACCCAGACAGACTGTCACCGGATCACCATCGGGTCCGGCCATGGTTGCGACCAGTTCACTATGACCGCCAACCAATGGTGCCACCAGATTGGTCAGTTCGTGCAATCCTGCAATATCATGCACTTGCAGCTCCATACATGTTCGCGTTGTTTTCTCCAGCCCTTCGAGCGGCTGAGCCCGCCGGATCGCAACGCGCGGATTTTCGTCTTCGGACTGCTGGTCGAGCTCGACATTGAGCAAGGCGCAACCGCCCTGATCCGCCAGTTCTGCCAATATCTTGCACTGGTCCTCGTCGAAACAACTGCCGGAAAACTGACCGCTGCTGTCGGACAGGTCGGCGAGCGCAAAGCGCTTGCCTCTGCGGCTGTCACGCCAGCGTACTTTTTCTACGAGTGCCGCCATGACCGCTGGTTTGCGTACCCCTTCCCCGATCGGACCTTCGCTGCACAAGGCGGCGTAGGTCAGCGCGCCCAATGACGTCGTAACGGCCTGGAACTGTGAAACCGGATGGGCTGAAAAATAAAAGCCGAAGGCATCGCGTTCGTGGACCATGATTTCGTTGAGTGACCAGTTGCTGCCCTCCGGCAATCTGATCGCCTGCATGTCGCCGCCAGCGCTACCTTCGCCGAACAGCCCGCCCTGCCCGCTTTCGCGCGCATCGGCTGCGCTGTTGGCGACCGACAAGATCATATCCGCGCCGTCATAAACCGCCGCGCGATTGGGCTCCAGTTCGTCAAATCCACCCGCCGAGGCCAGACTTTCCAGCTGCCGTTTGTTGAGGCCGTGCGGATCAATGCGATTGGCGAAATCCTCGATCGACGAAAACGGACCTTCAGCGGCGCGTTCCGCGACCAATGACTGCATCGCTTTTTCACCGACATTTTTCAGTCCGGCGAGCGCATATCGGACGGCAAGACCGCCGTCAGGCTGTTCCTCAACCGAGAAATTGGGCCGGCTTTTGTTGATTGCAGGCTGCAACACCGCCACGTTCAGTCGCTTCATATCATCGACAAAAATGCTGAGCTTGTCCGACTGATGCATATCGAAACACATGGAAGCGGCGTAAAATTCATGCGGATAATGGGCTTTCAGCCAGGCGGTTTGATAGGCGAGCAGCGCATAGGCCGCCGCGTGGCTTTTGTTGAAACCATAGCCGGCAAATTTATCGATCAAGTCGAACAGCTCGTTGGCTTGCCCGCTGTTCAAGCCTTTTTCCGCGGCGCCTGAAACAAACCTGCTGCGCTGCACATCCATTTCCGCCTGGATCTTCTTTCCCATGGCGCGGCGCAGCAAATCTGCTTCACCGAGCGAATAGCCGCCGATGATCTGCGCGGCCTGCATCACCTGTTCCTGATAGACAAAAATCCCGTAAGTCTCTTTCAGGATGCCCTCCAGCAACGGATGCGGATAGGCAATTTCGGCGCGACCGTTTTTACGGTCCCCAAACAGCGGAATATTGTCCATCGGACCAGGACGATAGAGCGACACCAGCGCAATAATATCGCCGAAATTTGTTGGTTTCACGGCAGCCAGCGTGCGCCGCATGCCTTCCGATTCCAGCTGGAACACACCCACGGTGTCGCCGCGCTGGAGCAGATCGAAGACGCCCTCGTCTTCCCAGCTCAACCCATCCAGATCGACTTTCACCCCGCGTTCGGCGAGCAGCTGGACGCCCTTTTTCAGCACCGACAGCGTCTTCAGGCCTAAAAAGTCGAATTTCACCAGACCGGCTTTTTCGACAAATTTCATGTCGAACTGGGTCACCGGCAGGTCAGAGCGCGGATCGCGGTAAAGCGGCACCAGCTGATCGAGCGGACGGTCGCCGATCACGACACCGGCAGCATGGGTCGAACTGTGCCGCGGCAGACCTTCGAGCTGCATCGCCAGATCGAACAGCCGCTTCACATCCGCCTGTTTATATTCCTGCGCCAGTTCCGAGATGCCGTTGAGCGAGCGCTTCAAATCCCATGGATCGGTCGGATGGTTGGGCACCAATTTTGTCAACCGGTCGACTTGCCCATAGGGCATTTGCAGCACCCGTCCGACGTCGCGCAGCACGGCGCGGGCCTTCAATTTTCCGAAGGTAATAATCTGGGCAACTTGCCGGTCGCCATATTTTTCCTGAACATAGCGAATGACTTCGCCACGGCGCGTTTCGCAGAAATCGATATCGAAATCCGGCATTGAGACACGTTCGGGGTTGAGGAAACGTTCAAACAGCAGACCGAGTTTGATCGGATCAAGATCGGTGATGGTAAGCGCCCAGGCGACAACCGAGCCGGCACCCGAACCACGACCAGGCCCGACCGGAATATCATGATCCTTCGCCCATTTGATAAAATCGGCAACGATCAGGAAATAGCCGGGAAACCCCATGTTGACGATGACATCAAGTTCGAATTCCAGCCGGTCGAAATAGCCTTTCCGCTCGGCCTCGTCGGCAAGGTCGAGAACCGCCAGCCGCCGTTCCAGACCGGCGGTAGAATCGCGCCGCAATTGTTCGATTTCTCCCGCGAGATCGCCAGCCAGACTGGGAAGGATCGGATCTCTCTTTGGCGGGGAAGTCGCGCATCGCTGCGCAATAACCAGAGTATTCTCCAACGCTTCCGGAATATCCGAGAACAGCTCTTCCATCACGAGGCCGCTTTTCATCCACAGATGTTTGGACGGTTTCTCACGGTCGTTATTTTCGACATAAGCGGACTGCGCGATACATTTCATCGCGTCATGCGCTTCGTGAAAACCGGGTTCGGAAAAACAGCTCGGGTTGGTCGCGACCAGCGGAATGTCGCGATCAATGGCCAAAGTGATCAGACCGGCTTCGGCTGCCATTTCAACCGGGTCCTCGCGGCGGGAAAGCTCGATATACAGTCGCCCCGGGAAAAGCTGTTGCAACAATGACAAATATGCTTCGGCTTCGCTTTGCTGCTCTTCCGCGATCAGTCGCGCCAAAGCGCCTTCGCCGCCACCGGTCAGGGCCAGCAGGCCGTCGCTGTGACTGGCCAATATATCCATCCCGACATGGGCGTCGAGTTCGCTGGGTCGATCGAGATGCGAAGCGGACACCAGTTTGCAGAGATTTTCATATCCCTGCGCGTCCTGCGCATAGAGCGCTATCCAGTCCAGAACCGGCTTGTCCTTTTCGGCACCGCCGGGACGCGCCACGCGCAGGAAACAGCCGGTAATCGGCTGCACGCCTTTGGAACGGCAACCGTCATCGAAGGCCATCGAAGCAAACAGACCGATACGGTCGCACAGCGCCACAGCCGGAAATCCGCGCTCTTTGGCGGCCGCACCAATGGCTGCCGGCTCCATGGCGCCATCCAATATTGTATAGGCGGAGAAAGCACGAAGATGGACGAACGGAATATGGGCCATGATGTCAGACTAACGCAGCAATATGGTCTTGCATATGGTGAGGATCACCAAGCACTCAACTATCGACCATTTGTCCACAGCTATTTAAGCAGATCACACCGAAAAGCGGTTTTTACAGAAGAGCTTCAATCTCGCTTTTCAACTGCTCCGGCTTTACCGCCGGACCGTAACGCGCGACGACATTGCCTTCGCGATCAACCAGAAATTTGGTGAAATTCCACTTGATCCGGGACCCCAAAAGACCTGATTTTTCGGATTTTAGATATTTCCACAACGGGTCGGCACCGTCGCCATTGACGTCGATTTTTTCCATCAACGGAAAGCTCACATCATAGTTTAGCGAGCAGAAATTCTTGATTTCGTCGGCATTTCCAGGCTCCTGGTGGCCGAATTGGTTGCAGGGAAAAGCCAATATCTCGAGGCCCCGGTCTTTATATTCCTGATGAAGTTTTTCGAGCCCTTCATATTGCGGCGTAAAACCGCATTTGGAGGCGGTGTTTACGATCAAAAGCACCTTGCCCTTGTGCGCGGACAAATCCTCGATGGATCCATCCGCCTGTTTCACCTGAAAGTCAGTAACCGTCATATGCGCCCCGCATTGTTTGATTTTTTCGTTCGGTATGGCCTTCAGTTTGATACTCAAGCCGGAAAAGTCAAAGCTAATCTCGTTTCAAATTGAAAAGACTAGGTTAAAACCCCTTCATGGAGCCGGACAACCCGGTCCATTTTGGCGGCCAGGCGCTCGTTATGCGTAGCGATCAACGCAGCGCTGCCTTCCTGCCGGACGAGACTGATAAACTCCGCGAGCACCAGTTCGGCCGTGGCTTCGTCAAGATTGCCGGTCGGTTCATCCGCCAGCACCAGCTTCGGCGCATTGGCCAGCGCACGCGCGACGGCTACCCGTTGTTGCTCACCGCCCGACAATTTGCTCGGCGTGTGGTTCAGACGATCGCCCAGTCCAAGACTGCGCAAGAGTGTCTCGGCTCTTTCTTCAGCCGCTTTTTGGGCTACACCCGCGATCAGCTGGGGCATCACGACATTTTCCAGAGCCGAAAAATCGGGCAGCAAATGGTGGAACTGATAGACAAAACCCAGCAAATCGCGCCGAATCCGCGTATGGCCGCTGGCAGGCAATTGTGCGGTTTCCTCGCCATTCAGCTTGATCGAACCTTCAAATCCTCCTTCGAGCAATCCGACCGCCTGCAACAGCGTGGATTTTCCCGAACCGGAAGGGCCAACAAGCGCCACGATTTCGTTCGCATCGATGTCGAGATTGACCCCGCGAAGCACCTCTATCTTGACGTCCGCCTGCACAAAGCTACGCCGGACATCACGCAATTCCACCGTTTTCTGATTCACCTGATCACTCATAACGAAGCACCTGAACCGGATCGGTACTGGCGGCCTTATAGGCGGGATAAAGCGTGGCGAGGAAACTGAAGAGCAGAGCCAGCCCCGCGATCCCCACGACTTCCATGGGGTCGGTTCGTGCCGGAAGCTCGGTCAGAAAGCGAATCGACGGGTCCCACAGATTCTGTCCGGTAATCAACTGGACGAAATTGATTACATTCTGGCGGAAATAAATCGCAATCAGACCAAGGCCGATGCCCGCGGCTATGCCCAGCATCCCGATCGAGGTCCCGACGGTGACAAAAATCCTGAGCAGCGACGCGCGCGACGCGCCCATCGTTCGTAGTATGGCTATGTCCCGGGTTTTGGCGCGGACCAGCATGATCAGCGAAGACAGGATATTGAACACGGCCACCAGGATGATGATCGACAGGATCACGAACATCACCACGCGTTCGACCTGCAGCGTTTCGAAAAGGGAGGCATTCATCGTCTGCCAGTCGGTTATGACACCGCGATCCGCCACCTTCGGAATCAGGGGCGCTATAATATTGCTCACATTATCGGCGTCATTGGTCTTGATTTCGATCATCCCGATCTGGTCACCGAGCAGCAGCAATGTCTGCGCATCTTCCATCGGCATGATGACAAAGGCCTTGTCATAATCATAGACCCCGACCTCGAAAATCGCGGCCACTTCATAGGCAATCTCTCGTGGCACCGTTCCGAAAGGCGTCGAGCGCCCTTGCGGGTTGATCACGGTGATCCGGCTGCCCACCTGTGCGCCAAGCGTTGTCGCCAGTCGGCTGCCGATGCCGACACGCCCTGCCCCCGGCTCGAGAAGCGCCAGGTCGCCGGCTACGGTTTTCCCGTCCAGCGTTTCATTGTTCAATATATCGGGAACCAGCATCCCCCGGACCAATACGGCTTCGACCCGCCCGTTGAACGTGGTCAGCAACGGCTGCTCGATCAATGGCGAGGCCGAGACAACGCCTTCGGTATTCCGGGTGTCCTCCAGCAAATCGCGCCAATCGGGCAGACGACCACCATAGCCCTGGATCACCGCATGGCCGTTAAGGCCGACAATTTTGTCAAAAAGTTCGGCGCGGAAACCGTTCATAACGCTCATCACCACGATCAACGCGGCGACACCCAGCATGACCGCAACCAGACTGATACTGGCAACGAGAAAGATAAACCCTTCCCCCTTGCCGGGTAATAAATAGCGTTTTGCGATTACCCATTCATAACGGGACAGGAGCATGATTTGCGAAAACTTCCTTGGATCAGGTTTTGCCACCTTTACGGTCGCTGGCTGGGGCAAGCAAGCGTCATAGTCGTAAATCTGCTGTTGCCGATATGACACAAGCGGTCATCAATATGACGAAACCGTCAATTTTGTCATGACAAATTTATGTCAGTCGATCAGAGATGGAAACAGAATCAAACATCTCGATTAACGGGTCATGGTTCAGGGATCCTTTCAGGTTCCGCCAAATGTTGGGGGACACGCGGCGTTGAATATGAAGGGAAAACAGGGGGCGATTTAATTCGTCACCATTTTCGCCCGGGTGCTGATTGGCATCCGGGCGTTTTTTTTGGCCTCAAAAAATTTCCAAACTACTGTTAATCCGTGTTTTTCTTTCTCTTGAAATATCGCGATTTGAACATATCTTTATTGATGTGAGACGCCATTCGGGTTTCACAGCAGCGAACCGGATGCCGCTTTGCGGGTCCAGATTTACATTGCTCAATATAAGAGGATATAGATATGAATCGTTTTGACTTTACCCCCTATCGCCGGTCCACCGTAGGATTCGACCGGCTGTTCGACCTTCTTGAAAATAATGCCCGCGCGCAGCAATCCGAGAATTACCCGCCGTTCAACATCGAACGCAGCGGCGAAGATCAATATCGGATCACGCTAGCCGTCGCCGGTTTCAAGGATGAGGAAATCGAAATTACCGCCCAGCAGAACTTACTGCTCGTCGCCGGCAACAAAAAAGCCGAAGATCAGGAAGGCAAGCAGTTCCTGCACATGGGCATAGCCAACCGCAATTTTGAACGGCGCTTCGAACTTGCCGATTTTGTCCGTGTCGAGAATGCAGCACTGGCCGACGGCCTGCTGGAGATCGATCTGGTCCGCGAAATCCCGGAAGCGATGCGACCGCAGACGATCGCCATCAACAAGGCGGATAATGTCACCAAAATTGCGCACAAACAGAAAAAGGAAGAAGATAAAGCCGCTTAAGCTGGCTCTCTTCCGTTAACAATCGGGCAGCCAGAGCGATCTGGCTGCCTTTTTTTGATCAATGATAGAATGAAATGGGGCAGCCGGATGAGGATCCGACTGCCCCTGACACCCGCTCGGTGTCACTCTTGACGACAATTAGCCCGGGTCGCAAATGGCCAATTTCCGTCAAGAATCTGCTTCGGCAATATGGGATAGCATCGCATGGTCCAATATTCTGACCTTCCCGCTTTCCACTGCCACGATCTCGCTTTCGGACCAGGCTGACAGTTGCCGATTAATATGTTCACGCGACATCCCGGCAAAGTTGCCGAGTTCGCTCTGGCTCAAATCCAGCTTCAGTCGACCTTCTTCGGCGCCAACGACAGAAAGTCTCAACAGATAGCGTGCCAGACGTGGTCCGGACGTATAGGCGCGGTCGCCCTCGATCATGCTGTTCGCCATCCGGATGCGGCTCGCCATCACTTTCAGCAGACGCAGAGCCATATTCTTGTGCTTCGCCAGAATCTCTTCAAAAGCTTCGCGGGTGATAGAAAGGGCCGACGTCGGCTGAATGGCCGTCACGCTGGCGGTCCGCTCGCCGCCATCCAGCAAAGCGATTTCGCCCAGAACCTGGCCCGCTTCGGCATAATCGAGCACAACTTCATAACCATTGCTGGCGATCATACTGGTGCGCGCATTACCCGACAATAATATCAGGAGCGAGTTTCCAGGATCGCCTTGCATGATCAATTCATCCCCTTTCTTATATTGCACGAAATGCCCGCGCAATATCAAGTCAGCCAGTTCGGCTTCGTCACAATCAGCAAACAGGCTGTGTTCAGCCAATATATTTGCCAGTTCCTCCGCTTTCACTGTTTCATTCCCTCGACCCTGTTCAGAAGCTTTTGCTAGCTCTCTTATACGGCATTTGGATGACAATAGTCACATTCTGTAAATTGAATTGGATAAATTCGACATGCGATCAAAACTATTGAATTTTCGGTATTTTAAAGCTCAGACTAGGCGGCTCTGCTGCAAAGCGGCGGCGATGAAGGACGCAAAGAGCGGATGTGGATCGAACGGCTTGCTCTTCAGTTCGGGATGATATTGCACACCGACGAACCAGCTGTGATCCGGTCTTTCCACGATTTCCGGCAGCTCGCCATCCGGTGACATGCCCGAGAATATCAATCCGGTTTTTTCCAGCCGTTCGACATAGCCCTTGTTCACCTCATAACGGTGACGGTGGCGTTCGTTGATTTCGCGACTGCCGTAAATTTCGCTGATTTTCGAGCCTTGCTGCAAAACAGCGTCATAAGCGCCGAGTCGCATCGTGCCACCCATATCCCCGCCGGCTTCCCGCTTTTGCAAACCTTCCTCGGTCATCCATTCGGTGATCAGGCCGACAACCGGTTCTTCGGTCGCGCCGAATTCGGTGGTCGAGGCGGTGTCGATACCGGCCAGATTGCGGGCCGCTTCGATGCAGGCCATTTGCATGCCCAGGCAGATGCCAAAAAACGGGATGTCATTTTCGCGGGCGAATTTGACCGAGCCGATCTTGCCCTCGCTCCCGCGTTCACCAAAGCCGCCGGGCACGAGGATCGCGTGAAGCGGCTCCAGCTTGGCAGCGAGATCCTCGTCATTTTCGAATAATTCCGCATCCAGCCAGCGGACCTGCACCTTCACCCGATTCGCCAGTCCGCCGTGGAAGAGGGCTTCCTGAAGCGATTTATAGGCATCCTGCAGACCGACATATTTGCCGACCACGCCGACAATGACTTCCCCTTCAGGATTATCGATTCGTTCCATGACATCATACCAGCGCGACAAGTCGGGCTCGGGCGCGTCGTCAATGCCGAAAGCGCGGAGCACTTCGGTATCCAGACCTTCGTTATGATATTGCAGGGGCACGTTATAGATATTGCTGGCGTCCAGCGCCGGTATCACCGACTCCTTGCGGACGTTGCAGAATTGGGCGATTTTGGCGCGTTCGGTATCGGGCAACGGATGTTCGCAGCGACAAAGCAGGATATCCGGCTGAATTCCCAGCGACGTCAATTCCCTGACGCTATGCTGGGTCGGTTTGGTTTTCAGTTCACCAGCGGCAGCAATATAGGGCACCAGAGTGACATGCACGGAAATCGCATTGTCCCGGCCGACCTTGTTGCGCAGCTGCCGAATCGCTTCGATAAACGGCAGGCTTTCGATGTCGCCGACCGTTCCGCCTATTTCGCACAACACGAAATCAATGCCGTCGAGCTTGTCTTCGGCAAATTCCTGAATCGCGTCGGTGACATGCGGAATGACTTGCACGGTGGCGCCAAGATAGTCCCCGCGACGCTCTTTCGTGATGATCGACTGATAGATTCTGCCCGAGGTGACATTGTCGGATTGCAGTGAAGGAACGCCGGTAAAGCGCTCATAATGGCCGAGATCGAGGTCGGTTTCCGCCCCGTCGTCGGTGACATAGACTTCGCCATGCTGATAAGGCGACATCGTGCCTGGATCAACGTTAAGATAGGGGTCGAGTTTCCGGATTCGCACGGAATATCCGCGAGCCTGCAGAAGAGCACCGAGGCTCGCCGCCATCAGACCTTTGCCAAGAGAGGAAACCACACCGCCGGTAATGAAAATATATCGCGCCATGGGAGGAGAGGCTTAAGGCGTTATCACCGCATATGGCAATCCCGCGAATCCGGAAAAGTGAAATAAATATTATTTTACTTTGGTCAGCCGCCGATCATTTCTGAACTCGAATCGATACGAACGCTCTATCGGCGCGATGATCCGGCTATCAATGTCAGTAGAGGTCTTTGGTAGAGCCTATTGGTCCAGCGGAACGGTGGCATCCGAATTGGTAGCAGGAGCCTGGTCATCCGCAGTTGCGGCAGCCGCTGCAGCCAATGGATCGTCACCGGCCAGAGGCACATCGTCAGCAGGCGCTGAAACCGGTGCGCTGTTGTCGCGTTGCAGACTCTGGTCAATAGTATCGGTTTTGCCTTCCGCAGCAGCCAGAACCGCCAGCGAGATTGACAATGACACAAACAAGACCGCCAGAACCGAAGTCGACCGGGTCAGTAGATCCGCTGCACCGCGCGCCGACATCATACCGGATGGAGATCCGCCAACACCCAGTCCGCCGCCTTCGGATTTCTGCATCAATATAACGCCGACCAGCATGGCGGCAACAATGGCTTGAAGGACGGTAAGAAAAAGAAACATGAGTTTTCCGAACTAATAAGGGGAGCATCCGCTCCAACGTGCAGCGCACATAGCGATTGAGCCGTCCGAGTTCAAGCGATGAAAATCGCCGACCCCCGATAGGCTTGCGCCAAAAGACCGCGGAATTTCGTCAGCATAGGCTTGAGCAGGAACAAATGGGGTAAATCATTTTGCCGCGCCCTGCTGCGACGCGGATCTGTTCAAGCGTCCGCGGCAGCCTCGATAATCGGTCCGAATTTCGCTGCTGTCAGACTTGCGCCGCCGACCAGCCCGCCATCGACATTGGGCACCGCCAGCAATTCCGCAGCATTGCTGCCATTCATCGACCCGCCGTAGAGAATTCGCACGGCATCGCTGCCATGACCCATTAATTCTCCGAGTTTCTTGCGAATGGCCGCATGCATTTCGGCGACATCGCCCGTCTCCGGAACCCGGCCGGTACCGATCGCCCATACCGGCTCATAAGCAATGGTCAGCCATTCCGCGCTGGCGCCTGCGGGGAAGGATCGGGCGAGCTGGACCGTAACAATTTCAATGGCCTGCCCGGCGTCGCGTTCATCTTCGGTTTCGCCGACGCAGATAATCGCGCCCATGCCGGCTGCGTGAACCGCCTCGGCCTTGGCCTTCACTTCGGAATCGCCTTCCTGCTGATCAGCACGGCGTTCGCTGTGCCCGAGAATCGAGTAAGTGGCACCCGCTTCCTTGAGCATGGCGGCAGAAAGGCATCCGGTATGCGCGCCATTTTCGGCAAAATGGCAATCCTGCGCGCCAATGGCAAAGCCCGGATTGGCCTGCACGGCAGCGGCGATCAATGTCGCTGGCGGACAGATGCCGACATCCGCGCCTTCATGGCTGGATGCAATTGCCGCAATCGCGGCGATGTCCGCAAGCTGCGCCCGCAACCCGTTCATTTTCCAGTTGCCGACAATATATTTGCGGTTTGCCATGATGCGTTCTGCCTTTTCTGTTTTTCTGTTGGCCATCCGCTATCAAATATCCTTCACCTTGCCAATTTTCTTCCGCAGTCTTTTGCTTGAACCACAAAGCCAAGCCGCCTAAAGCAAGCGCAAATCCAACTCCCGCAATGGAACATATCTTTTATGATCAGTTTTTTCCGCCGCATTTTTTCTTCGAAACTCGGTCTTTTCCTGACCTTATGTTTCGTCGGCCTGATCGCCATTGCCTTCGCCACGGCCGACGTGTCGAGCAGCGGCACATTCGGCGGCGTTACCGGTTCGGGAACGGCGGCCAAAGTCGGCGACAGCAAACTGACCAGCGCGGAGCTCAGCCAATCCGTAACCAACGCCTTTCGCGGCGAGCAGCGCGAGAATACCGGGCTGGATCTCAAAACCTACATCAACGGCGGCGGCTTCGACGACGTATTGGAACGACTGATCAACAGCTTTGCCATTGCAGATTTCGGTACGAAATATGGCATGGCAGCGGGCAAACGTCTGGTCGATAGCGAAATCGCAAGCATTCCGACCTTTCAGGGTGCCGACGGGCAGTTTAGCGAAGAAAATTTCCGGCGCGCCATGCAGCAGCAAGGGATAAACGAGTCCCAGTTGCGCAACGATTTCACTCGTAACCTGCTGGCTGACCAGCTGTTGACGGCAGCCGGCTTCGGCGCAGCGGTACCGCAGAAACTCGTCGTTCCTTATGCCTCGCTGCTGCTCGAATCGCGAGAAGGCCAGATCGCAACAATTCCGTCAGTCGCCTTCATCGAGAACGTCAAGCCGGCCAAAGCCGCGGTCGAAGCCTTTTATGCCAAGAACGCGTCCCGCTACACGATTCCCGAACGCCGGACGATCCGCTATGCATTGTTCGAAAAGTCCCGGTTCAACGACAAGATCAAACCGACCGAAAAGGAAATTGCGGGCTATTATAATCTTAACAAGTCCCGCTATTCGGCCAGCGCGACCCGCAATCTAAAGCAGGTCATCGTACCGACAGAAGCCGCCGCGAAGACGTTGGCAGCCAAGATCAGTGGTGGCACTTCGATTGATCAAGCCGCCAAATCGGTCGGCTTGTCCGCTGCTGACGTGGGATCAATCAACAAAACCGACTTTGCCAACTTGGCGTCGCAGGCGGTTGCCAATGCCGCGTTTTCGGCCCAGTCGGGCGCTGTCGCCGGCCCCGCACAAAGCGCACTCGGCTGGCACATCGTGAAGGTCGAGGATATCAAGCAAATCCCCGGTCGCACGCTGGACCAGGTTCGTACAGAGATTGTCAGCGAACTGACCCGAACAAAAACCGAAGAAGCAATGTCTGAACTGACCGTCCGCCTGGAGGATGAATTCGCCGACGGCGCGACGCTCGGCGACATCGCCAAGGCGGAACAGCTGAAAGTGGAAGCAACCCCTCCTCTGCTCGCCAATGGCCAGAACCCGAATGACCAAAATTACAAGCCGATCCCCGAGATGCAGCGGCTATTGCCGATAGCCTTTGCGGTGGACGAAGATTCCGATCCCCAGGTCGTCGAAATCATTCCCGGCCAGCAATATGCTGTGGTCGACGTGTCCGAAATTACCGAGGCTGCTCCGCCACCATTGGCGCAGATCGAGCAATTGGTAACGCGCGACTATATGCTCGATCAGGGATCGAAAAAGGCCAAGGCGGTCGCCGAGAAGATTGCAAAAGCAGTCGGCAGCGGCACATCATTATCCAAAGCGATTGCCGATGCGGGGGTCAAATTACCCGGAATCCAGAAGATCAGCTCGACCAGAGCCGAACTTGCCCGGCAGAGCCAGCAGGGTCAGGTACCTGCGCCGCTCAGCCTGATGTTCAGCATGGCACAGGGCACCGCGAAATCCCTCGCGGCACCGCGTGATCAGGGTTGGTTCGTGGTCGTACTCGACAAGCTCAATCGTGGCGATGCGTCCAAACGCGACGATCTGCTGAAAGCGACTCAAGCCCAATTCAAGCAGGTCATCGGCAATGAATATACCGCGCAGTTCATCAACGCGATGAAGGCGGATATTGGCGTCGAGCGCAACGAGACTACGCTGACCGTGCTGAAAAAACAGCTGCTCGGCGGCAATTGATTCCAATATGGCGGGCAGTTTCGGAATAGAAGCGGCACGCGCGGCACTGGACAGCGGCAAACCGGCGCTGGTCTGGCGACGGCAGGTTGCCGACACCGAAACGCCGGTGTCCGCTGCGTTGAAGCTGATGCAAGATGGCCGCGGCGACTATTTGCTCGAATCGGTTGAAGGTGGCGAGACCAGAGGACGCCACAGCATGATCGGCCTTGCGCCCGATCTGGTATTCCGGGCCGATGGCGACAAAGCAGCGATCAACCGGAAATGGCTGCAGGACCGTGAGGCTTTTGCGCCGGAAAGCGGCGACAGCCTCTCCGCCTTGCGCAATCTGGTCAAGGCCTGCCAGATGGACGTGCCGGAAGAACTGCCGCGCGCCCTCGCCTGTCTGGTCGGCTATTTCGGCTATGAGACCATCGGACTGGTCGAGAAGCTCCCCCGCGCTCCGCAATCCAAGCTGGACCTGCCAGACATGCTGTTCGTCCGGCCCACAGTCATCCTGATCTTTGACCGGCTGGCCGACGAGCTGTTTCTGGTCGCGCCCGTGTGGCCCGAAACCGATGGCGATAGCGAAGCCAAGATTGCTGCGGCAAAGGAACGGCTGGACGAGGCGCAGCGCGGACTGTCCGCCCCCGTTCGTCCCGAACTTGTCGAAGGACGATTGTCAGGCGACGGACAGGCCGGCTTGGAAGGACTCAGCCCGAACGAAGTAGAATTCACGCCACAAATCTCGGCAGAAAAATATGGCGAGATGGTGCTGCGCGCCAAGGATTATATCGAGGCCGGTGACATCTTCCAGGTGGTGCTGGCGCAACGCTTCACCACGCCCTTCACCCTGCCCCCGATCGAACTCTACCGCGCATTGCGCCGGATCAATCCTTCACCTTTCCTGTTCTTCCTCGACCTGCCCGGCTTTGCTTTAACCGGCTCCAGCCCCGAAATCCTGGTCCGCGCGCGCGATGGCGAGGTCACCATCCGGCCGATTGCCGGAACCCGCCCGCGCGGCAAGAATGCTGCCGAGGACAAGGCGAATAAGGAAAGCCTGCTCGCCGATCCCAAGGAACGGGCCGAACATCTGATGTTGCTTGATCTCGGTCGCAACGATGTCGGCCGGGTGGCGAGCGCGCACAGCGTCGAGGTCACCGACAGCTATACCGTCGAGTTCTATAGCCATGTCATGCACATCGTCTCCAACGTCGTCGGCGAACTGGCCCCGGACAAGGATGCGCTCGACGCCCTGTTCGCCGGCTTCCCCGCCGGTACGGTCAGCGGCGCGCCGAAAGTCCGCGCCTGCCAGATCATCGCCGAACTCGAACCCGAAACCCGCGGCGCCTATGCCGGCGGCGTCGGCTATTTCTCTCCCGATGGCAGCATGGACAGCTGTATCGTCCTGCGCACCGGGATCGTGAAGGACGGAATGCTGCACGTTCAAGCGGGCGCAGGGATCGTGGCGGACAGCGATCCGGCTTATGAATTAGCCGAATGTCGGGCGAAGGCTGGTGCTTTGCTGGCGGCTGCTAAAGAGGCGGTTAAGCGGGCGCAGGATGCCGGCTTCGGGCAGTAGCTTAAAAGCTTCGCTATTGCCGCAGAAGAGGCATGGCGCGTGCAGTTTCAATCCGTCGACTTGCGCACCAAAACAGCCCTTCAACCGAAGCGAAGCGGGCGTCATCAGTCTAAACTATCTCGATGCCGGCTCCGTCCAGTATTCCCTGGCAGAGACGATAGCGTTCCTGCTGCGCCGCTTGCAAACAGAGAATGTGTAAGCCATAGTTTGAAAAAGGACAGCAGCACAGGGACATAACTGATGGCATTGGACGTAATTGGTGTAGGACCGGGGCGCACTGCCACCTTTTCAATGAAATTCGCGCTTGAACATATCGGCTTCGGGCCATGCTACCATATGGTGGAAGTGTTCCGCAGCGCCCGCCGCAATATCCCGCTTTGGCAAAATGTTGTCGACGGCAACCCGGACTGGGACGCCATTTTCGACGGCTATAGCTCCGTTACGGATAATCCGGCCTGTGTCTATTGGCGCGAACTGGCCGAATTTTATCCGGAAGCGAAAATCCTGCTGACAGTACGCGACGCTGACGCCTGGGTCGAATCGTGCAACGAGACGATCAATTCGCAGCGCATGCTAGCTTCTCTTGAAGGCAGCGACCTGTTGCAGATGCTGCAAGGCACTTATCTTCGGCAATTTGGCGAACATATCAACGATCCTGAATGGATGGCCAACTGGTATCGCGCCTATAACGAGGAGGTCATAAGCACGATCCCGTCCGAACGGTTACTCGTGTTCCATCCGAAGGACGGGTGGGAGCCCTTGTGCAATTTCCTTGATGTGCCAGTTCCGCCTGAACCATTTCCGCGGGTCAACAGTCGCGACGAGCTTGGCGGCGCATCGGACGAACAGGGCGGATTACCTTCCGATCCCGAACAGCTTGAGGCGTTCGCTGTCGATTATATAGAAGGGCTTCGCAAAAAAGCGTTTAGCTAATCGAGGAGCTCTGCCTTCTTCCCGACCAATGGCTGACGTTAGAATGATTAACGTTCTCGACCACTTACGGCTGAAGCCAATCCGGACCAACCAGCCTATTCCAGCATCTTCGGCGCTTCCTTCTGCAGCTTTTCCTTAATCTTGTTGGCGAACATCGCCAGAATCGGCGGCAGATCGAAAATCGCGTAGACCTCGTCCTCCCGAATCTGCATTTCGCTGCCGATGCGCTGGCCGACGGCCTCGAGGGTGAAGTGGAGATGATCGCCTTCCCAATGATGGTCGGTCAGGCTGGCGCCCGGGATGATATCGCCCAGCGTATGAATGCCACTGCCGACACGGTTTTTGGCTTCGGTCAGTCCCAGTTTGTGCGGAATGTTCACGGTTACAGGTTCGCTCATGACATTGCCTACCAGATCTTCACACGTTTTTCGGGCGGGATATACATGGCGCTGTCTGGCGTGATATTGAATGCAGCATACCAGGCATCGATATTGGGGACGACACCGTCGACCCGATATTCCGTCGGACTGTGTGGGTCAGTGAGCAATTGCTCGCGCAACGCGTTTTCGCGGGACTTGCCGCGCCAGACCTGCGCCCAGGACAGGAAGAAGCGCTGGTCGCCGGTCAGTCCGCCGATCACTGGCTGCTCGCCATGGCTGGCGACGTATCGGCGATAGGCGGAATAGGCCATTTCAAGCCCCCCCAGATCGCCAATATTTTCGCCCATCGTGAGCTGGCCGTTGACGTGAACGCCGGGAACCGGCTCAAACTTGTCATAGGCATCCTTCAGCAATTTTGTCCGCGCTTCGAACTTCTCGGCGGATTCCTTAGTCCACCAGTCGCGCAGCTTGCCGCTACCGTCAAACTGGCGTCCCTGATCGTCAAAACCATGGCCGATTTCATGCCCGATCACGCCGCCGATCGCGCCATAATTGACAGCGGGGTCGGCGTTGGGGTCAAAAAATGGCGGCTGCAATATGGCCGCTGGAAAGGTGATCTGGTTGAGCAGCGGATTATAATAAGCATTCACGGTCTGCGGATTCATTTCCCACAACTCGCGATCGACCGGATGAGGCAAACGTGCCAGATCAACATCGAACGCAAATTTCGCGGCGCGCTGCACATTGCCGAGCACATCATCCGGCTTCACGACAAGCGGAGAATAATCGATCCATTTGGACGGGTAACCGATCCGGGGTTCGAAAGCGTCAAGCTTCTTTTGCGCTTCGCCGCGGGTCGCTGCATCCATCCAGTCGCTCTTGCTGATTCTTTCGCCCAGCGCGGCCGTCAGATTATTGACCAGTTCGGTCATCTGCCGCTGGCTTTCAGCGGGATAGTGGCGATCCACATATTTCTGGCCGATTGCCTCGCCCATATTGCTGTTGACCAGATCGACACCCCGCTTCCAGCGGTCTTTCTGGACCGGAATGTCGCGCAGGGTCTTGCTGAAGAAATTGAATTTTGCCTCGTCGAACGCCTTCGGCAGATAGGCCGCATTGTCGCTGATGAAATGCGCCGCCAGATAGTCTTTCCAGGTGCTGACCGGGACAGTTTCGAGCAGCTTGCCACTCGCGGTGATTGCGGTGGTTTCGGCGGCGATGATCGTATCGACCTCGCCAAAGCCGCTAGCTTCCAGCCAGCTAGTCCAGTCGAACTCCGGCGCCAGTTCCATCAACTGCTCGCGGTTCATCGGATTGTAAATCTGCTTGATGTCGCGCTGCCGCTCGGGTTCCCATTGCGATTTCGCGAGGGCGGTTTCGAGTGCAATGATCCGGTCGGTTTTGGCGGCAGCATCGCTGATCCCCGCCAGTTTCTGAATCTTTATCAAATAATCCCGATAGGCCGCACGAAACTTGTCATATTCCGCACCTTCCTTGAGATAATAGTCGCGGCTGGGCATGCCCAGACCGTCCTGACCCGCGGCCACAATATAGCGGGTGGGATTGGCCGGATCAGGCAAAGTGCCGACCCCAACCGGCGAGGCATAGCCGACAGTCCCGAACAGTTTCAGTAATCCCGCACGGTCGCTGACGGCCTTTATCTTCGCGAGATAGGGCTCAAGTGGCTTGGTCCCCAGCTTTTCGATGGCAGCCTGGTTCATCCATGCAGCGTAAAACGCACCGACTTTCTGATCCAGTGCATCGGCTCCGTCACCGCGTGCGGCGAGATCGTCGAGGATCGCGTGGACCTGATCGTCGGATCGCTCCCGCAAGATGTCGAACGAACCATAGCGCGACCGGTCCTCGGGAATCTCTACGGTGTCCAGCCAATGTCCGTTAACATAGCGAAAGAAATCCGCGCCGGGTGTCACCGACATATCCCGCGCGGAGAGATCAATTCCCCAGGTACCAATTTCCGCTTTTTCTGTGTTCGCAACACTTCCATCTGTCGTCACTTCGGCGGCGGCGTCCTTTGCCAAGCCCGGTGCACTGACCGAGAGGGCGAGCAAAGATGCAGCTGCGGACAGGAAAACATGACTGGTTCTCATTGGAAGATCCTTTGGTTTCAATTGATAATATTGTGGACGCTCGGTGAGCAAAACACAATTGCTGATCGTCGAAAAAATTGCGCTGTCCGCTCGGCCTTCGAGGAACCCCAAGCAGCAGAAAGAACGAAATTGCTTGGCCGGTCAAACGCGGCCCGTTAGACGCGGTTCATGATTCTGGTTATCGACAATTATGACAGCTTCACCTTCAACCTGGTCCATTATCTGATGGAACTGGGCGCGGAGGTGCGGGTGGAGCGCAATGATGCGCTGACCGCCAGCGAAGCGCTGGCCACCGGCGCACAGGCCTTCCTGATTTCACCGGGTCCCTGCACCCCCAATGAAGCGGGCATATCGCTCGATCTGGTCGCGGCCTGCGCCGATGCGGAAAAGCCGTTGCTCGGTGTCTGTCTTGGCCACCAGAGCATCGGCCAGCATTTCGGCGGCAAGGTTGTGCGCGGCGGGCTGATGCACGGCAAGACATCGCCGGTCACCCATGACGGCAGCGGCGTCTTCGCCGGCCTGACCTCGCCTTATACCGCGACCCGGTACCACTCGCTGATCGTCGAGGATATTCCGGGCAGCCTGCCGGTCAACGCCACCGCCGACGATGGTTCGGTGATGGGCTTCCGCCATGAAAGCCTGCCAATCCACGGCGTACAATTCCACCCCGAGAGCATCGCCACGGAACATGGCCACAAGCTACTGGCCAATTTCATGGCAATTGCGGGGATCGAAGCGAAGGAACGGGCATGAGCTTGCCCGATCCGGCGAATGCCCTGTCCGAAGCAGCGGCCCGCGAAGCCTTTTCCGCGATACTGGACGGATCCTGTTCGGCAGAGGAAATTACCGCCTTTCTGGTCGCGCTGGCCGACCGCGGCGAAACGGCCACCGAGGTCGCCGCAGCCGCTATCGAAATGCGCGCCCGGATGATCGGCGTGGATGCACCCGCCAATGCGATTGATGTCTGCGGCACCGGCGGCGATGGCAGCCACAGTCTGAATATTTCCACCGCCACCGCGCTGGTGGTCGCCGCCTGCGAAATCCCGATGGCGAAGCACGGCAACCGTGCCGCATCGAGCAAGTCTGGTGCGGCAGACACGCTGGAGGCGCTCGGGCTGAATCTGGCCAAAGCCGCTACCAACGGGGAGCAGAGCCTGCGGGAGATCGGCATCGCCTTTTTCTTCGCGCCCAACCATCATCCGGCACTCGGCGCGCTGGCGCCGATCCGCAAGGCAATCGGTCGCCGGACGATCTTCAATCTGCTCGGTCCCCTGTGCAATCCCGCGAATGTCAAACGCCAGCTGATCGGCGTTGCCTCGCCCGACCTGGTCGAAAGCTATGCCGAAGCGGCGCTGCAACTGGGCTATGACAAGGCGATGATCGTCTCCGGCGAAGAAGGACTCGACGAGCTCAGCATCTCGGGGCCAAGCCGCGTTGCCATCATCAGCGATGGCAGCGTCACCATCAGCCGGATCACCCCGGAAGATGCGGGCCTGACTCGCCATCCGGCGGAAGCGATCAAGGGCGGCGATGCGCTATATAATGCCGCTGCTCTGAAATCGCTGCTGCAGGGCGAAAAATCCGCCTATCGCGATGCCGTGTTGCTGAACAGCGCCGCCGCGCTGATGGTTGCGGGCGAAGTCGACAGCTGGGAGGAAGGGGTCGAGGAAGCGGCAGAGGCGCTCGACAAGGGCCTTGCCAATGCCATGCTCAATTGCTGGATCGCCAATCAATGAACAAGCTTGAAGAGATCTGCGCGACCACGCGGGAATATGTGCGGCAGCGGAAGGCTGATGTTCCGGCGTCGAAGCTGAGCGAGAACATCGCTTGCCAGAGCGCGCCGCGAGGCTTTGCCGCAGCGATCCGCGCAAAATCGGCCGACGGCTTTGCCCTGATCGCGGAAATCAAGAAAGCCAGCCCGTCCAAGGGCCTGATCCGGGAGGATTTCGATCCCCCTGCCCATGCCCGGGCCTATCAGGCCGGCGGTGCGGCCTGCCTGTCGGTTCTGACCGACCAGCCTTATTTCCAGGGCGCGGACGAATATCTGATGGCCGCGCGCGCTGCGGTCGACCTGCCCTGCCTGCGCAAGGATTTCATGGTCGACCCCTGGCAGGTCGCGGAATCGCGGGCGCTGGGTGCGGACGCGATCCTGATCATCATGGCGGTGCTGGACGACGCTCTGGCAGCGGAGATCGAGGCGGAAGCGCTTTCGCTCGGCATGGACGCGCTGATCGAGGTGCATGACGAAGCGGAGCTGGAACGGGCGTTGAAACTGCAATCGCCGCTGCTCGGCATCAACAACCGCAATCTCAAGACCTTCGAGACCAGCCTCGACCAGACCGAGCGGCTGGCGAAACTGGTGCCCGACGACCGGATCATGGTGTCGGAAAGCGGCATATTCACCCATGAAGACTGCCAGCGATTGTCGCAATCCGGCGCCCGCGCCTTTTTGGTAGGTGAATCTTTGATGCGACAGGATAATGTCGAGGCCGCAACCCGCGAGCTTTTGACAGGAACCCCATGAGCAAATTGACCCATATCGACGGCGACGGCGCGGCCCATATGGTCGATGTGGGGGGCAAGGCCGACACGGTCCGCGAGGCCCATGCCGAGGGCCGGATCGCGATGAAACTGGAAGTATTGGACGCTATAAAAGCGAATGGCATGAAGAAGGGCGATGTGCTGGCGACGGCGCGCATTGCCGGGATCATGGCGGCGAAGAAGACCAGCGGCCTCATCCCCCTTTGCCACCCGCTGGCGCTGACCAAGGTGGCGGTGGATTTCACCTTTATGGGTGACGGCATCAAGGTCTCGTCCATGGCCCGCCTCACCGGCAAGACCGGCGTGGAAATGGAAGCTTTGACAGCCTGTTCTGTCGCACTTCTCACAATCTATGACATGTCCAAGGCGATGCAGAAGGATATGGTAATCAGCGATATCCGCCTGCTCTCGAAAAGCGGCGGCAAGTCGGGAGACTGGACGGCGAAATGAGCAGCTTGCTGCCACTGGACGAAGCGCAGCAGCGACTGATCGCGCTGGCCTGCCGCCTGCCCGCCGAAACGCTGTCCGTCCATGATGCGCTCGGCCGCTATCTCGCCGGAGACCTAATCGCAAAGCGCGAGCAGCCGGCAGCCAATATGTCGGCGATGGACGGCTATGCGATCCGCTTCGAAGACCGGGACGGACCGTGGACATTGATTGGCGAATGCCCCGCTGGCAGCCCGCCTTGCCGCGCGCTGAAAACCGGAGAAACTGCGCGCATTTTTACCGGAGCGCTGCTGCCCGAGGGCGCCGATACCGTGGTCATGCAGGAAAATGTCGAGGCAGTCGGCGACACCATCCGCCTGACCGCAGAGCCTTCACCCGAGAGAGGTCGCCATGTCCGGCATAAGGGCGGCGATTTCAAGCAGGGCAGCATCGGCTTGCCCGCAGGCAGCCTGCTCAACGCCGCCGCCCTCGGCGAAGCGGTTATTGCCGGCTATGGCGAGCTGTCGGTCGGCAGACAGCCCCGCGTGGCGGTGGTTTCGACCGGCGACGAACTGGTCGCGCCGGGCAGCGACACCCTGCCCCACCAGATACCCGCCAGCAATGACGTCATGCTGTCAGCGATGCTGTCCGGCCTGACCGCCGAAACCCGCAGCCTGAGCCGGATTCCGGACGATATGGATGTTCTGTGCGCGGCGCTAAACAGCGCAAAAGACTGCGATATCATCGTCACCATCGGCGGCGCATCAGTCGGCGATCATGATCTGGTCGGCCCCGCCTTCCGCAAGCTCGGCGCGAAAATCGACTTCTACAAGATCGCAATGAAACCGGGCAAACCGGTGATGGCAGGAAAGCTCGGCAAGACGGTGATATTGGCGCTACCCGGGAACCCCGCGTCCGCCTTTGTCGCGGCCACCCTGTTCCTGCTGCCGCTAATCCGCTTCATGGCCGGAGCCGCCCGCTATCTGCCCGAATATCAGAGCGCCCCGACCACCGAAGCCCTGCCAGCCAACGGCCCCCGCGCGCAATTTCTGCGCGCCAAGGTCGATCAGGCCGGGATCACGCCGTTTGGCAGCCAGGACAGCGCCAAGCTTTCGGTGCTGGCGGCGGCGAATGCGCTGCTTTGCCGGCCGGTTGGAGCTGATGCAGCTGATATCGGCGAGATGGTGCCTTTTATCGCGATATAGGCGGAAGAATCCGGAAAGAGACTTCATGAAATCAGTATTTTATGATTATTTTCTTAGACCCTTTCATATCATCTTGCCGCAGTAGGCACTCTGGTAGCGTCCTGAACGGCTGAACTTCGGTACCCTTCAAGCATATCTGACGTGAATAAAAAATACCGTGCGCAGATCGAGCGTCTGATGGCGCTAGGCAAAGCGGGTCCGCCGAGACGACCAATTGTGTGAGACAATTACAAATCCACTGTCAAAGTCCGATTTCGAAACGTGCCATTAACCTTATGGGACTAAACCACGGGAAAAGGGGCATAAAGGGCCGATGCAAACGCAAATTCTCGGAATGGTAACACCGCTCATGGTGCTATTTTTCGCGGCGACCTTCGCGGTTCTTTGGCGAGTAGGACGCATGAAGCGTCACGTGTTAGGCTACGGTATTGCCTTCGCCCTTTCTGCGGTGGCATTTCTGATCACCCACTTGCTGCCTGCTGATGCCTTCTACCTCTTTCATTTGACGCAGTTGTTCTACACTCTGGGCACGACGGTGATGCTGGTATCGGTCTGCGAGCGTGCCGGGCAGCGACTTCATCTGGGAAGCATGGCGGTCGTTTATCTCATTAGCGCATTGTTCCTCGGACTGGCTGTAAGCTTTTCCAACGAAGTCGCTTCGCGGCTGGTCATCGTCAATATGGGCTATGGTGTCATGTTCGCCATGGGCGTCACGACGCTACTCAGCGCGCGGGGCCGCAGCTTGATCGATGTCGCGATCATCGGGGTCATGGCGCTTCATGCCGTCGATTTTCTCGTCAGGCCAACCTTGACCCTGTTGTTCGAGCAGGCGATTCCGGCGGAGATCTATCGGGACTCTATCTACTATTCCCTGATCGGACTGGTTCTCGGGGTCAAAGGCGTGACCACCGCCACGGTCCTGATCGGTGCAACGATCGCCGAATGGACGACCTCGCTGCGCGAAAGCAGTGAGCGTGATGCCCTAAGCGGCCTGTGCAACCGGGGTGCGTTTGAAGAATCGATGCGAAATCTTCTGCCGAGAGCGCAGACGGAAGGACGCCCGCTCAGCCTGGTGGTGGTCGATATCGACCACTTCAAGAAGGTGAATGACATTTGGGGTCACCAGGCGGGCGACCAGGCGATCGCCGCCATTGGCAGGCTCATCGGAAAGATGGTGCGTGGAAGCGACACGGCCGGCCGAATCGGCGGAGAGGAATTCTGCGTCGCGATCTGGAATTGCCCTAATGACGCTGCTGAGCAGTTGGCTGACCGGATCAGACAGGCATTCGAAGGTCTCAAGCATTCTGGCCTGAGCAACGATGTCCGTCTGACTGCCAGTTTCGGCGTGGCCACAGCGCGCCATGGGGAGACCTATGAGCAGTTGTTCGCACGCGCCGATTCTGCGCTCTACAGGGCCAAGTCAAGTGGCCGAAACCGTGTCGAGAATGCCGAGGAACGCCATCCGGAAGAGCCCTCGCCCCAACCGAAATCAGAATTGATCGAATTCAAGCGCGCATTGGGCTGATCGATAGTCCGCCGGGCAATGCTCGGCGCCCCGCTTGGCAGGCTGCGCATACACAATATATCCCCGCGCTCCGCGCCACTCCGTTGGCTGAGCTTACACCAGATCCATGAAAATCCGATGCATCGGACGCGGGTCTGACCAAGCCTTGGAAGGCGATCCGCTGCCGCTACCAGGATTATCGTTGCGCTCCGACTGTCCGCCCCTTCCACTTCCCGCTTGACTTCCCCCGTTTTGTTTCTTAATTGTTCCGTATTCGTTCCCAGAACAGGATCCTGGACATGCTCACGCAAAAGCAACATGAACTCCTCTGTTTCATTGATGAAAAACTCAAGGATAGCGGCGTTTCCCCCTCGTTCGAGGAAATGAAGGAAGCGCTCGGGCTCAAGTCCAAGTCCGGCATTCACCGGCTGATCAGCGCGCTCGAGGAGCGCCACTTCATCCGCCGCCTGCCCAACCGGGCGCGCGCTTTGGAAGTGTTGAAACTGCCCGAGGGCGGCTTGCACGAAGCGGAGCCTTCCAATGTTGTCTCGCTGCATCCGGAAACGCCGGTGCGCGAGGTGATCTCCAATCCTGCACCTGCTGCGAACAATGACGTTATAGAAATTCCGTTGCACGGCCGCATCGCCGCTGGCGCACCGATCGAGGCAATGGAAGGCCAGTCGGCGCTCAGCGTTCCGGCCGCCCTGCTCGGACCCGGCGAACATTATGCGCTGGAAGTGTCCGGCGATTCGATGATCGACGCCGGCATTCTCGACGGCGATTATGCGCTGATCCAGAAAACCGAAGTCGCGCGCGACGGCGAGATTGTCGTCGCCTTGATCCACGACGAAGAAGCGACGCTGAAATATCTGCGCAAGGATGGCCGAAGCATCCGCCTCGATCCCGCCAACGCAGCCTATGAGCCACAGATTTACGGCGAAGGCGAAGTCCGCATCCAGGGCAAAATGGCCGGATTGTTGCGCCGCTATTAATCGGGTTTCCTGACGTCAGCCTTTCGCGCATTGACCTTCCTCGCGTCATCCTCTCTGGATCGATAGCGGGTCCATATATGCCTGCCGGTCCATGCCAGTGCGGTGGATATTTTCTGCTGTTCCAGATCAATCGTCATGCCTCCCACCCGAGACAGCAGATCCCGGTCTGCCTTGATCCAGCGCGGCTGGCAGCTTGCCGGTAACCACCGGTCGCTGACGACGATATCGGCGCGGCGACAGACGGCAGACAGAGCGAGGGCAGAAATATAATGCGAGCCGCGGGTGGCCAGAAGCACCCATTTCCGCCCCTCATTTTCGATGGTAACAAGACAGGCATCGCTATTGCACTGCGCATTGGGCCAGTCTTCGAGCGCCTGCGATTCCCCCTCCACTCCGGCATTTTCGCGGATCATGTCGCGAATGAAGTCTCCGCCGCTGGTGCGCAGCATCGCCAGTTCGCCCTGTTGGTTGCGGATGCCTACATGGCGGCCGTCGCCGGTGATATAGATATCCGGCGCACGGTTGGTGATGATCAGCAAGGCCCCGACAATTGCGGGAATCAAGCCGAAATAGCGCCATCGCTCCCGCCACAGGCAAATCCACAGACCCGCCAATATCACCAGTCCGAACGCCACGACCGGCATCGACGGCAGCATTGTCACCGCCCCGGGTCGGCTAGAGACAAAATGGGCGAGCGCGATCAGGCTGCTCAAGGCCTGTTCGCAGAGCCACCAGACGGGTGCGCCTAGGCCGATACTGTCCAGCACCAAGGCCAACGCCTCCAGCGGCATGATCACGAATGTTGTCAGCGGGATAGCGACGATATTGGCCAATGCGCCATAAAGGCCTGCCTTGTGGAAATGGTAGAGCGCAATCGGCATCAGCGCGATTTCTACCACCAGACCGGTCAGGAATAGCGAAAATATAAAACGGGCGATACGGCGGATCAAAGGTTCGTCGCGCAATATCACCAGCGCCTTGATCTGCGGATGTTCGTGCAGCGCAATGATCGCGGTTACCGCCGCAAAGCTGAGCTGGAAGCTCGGCCCGACCAGTGATTCCGGCCAGAAGACCAGCACGAATAACGCGCCCGCCGCTACCATCCGCAAGGTGATCGCACTGCGCCCCATCATCAGCGCGACCAGAACCAGCAAGGCCGCAACGCAGGCCCGGATCGTCGGCACCTGCGCCCCGGTCATCAGCGTATAGGCGACTGCCGCTAGTGCCGCGCAGGCTGCCGCAACGATTGGCAAGCGAAAGCGCAGCGCCAGCGCTGGCGACAAGGCGAGCGTCTTGAGCACCAGCAAATATATTGCGCCGACCACCGCCGTGACATGCAGCCCGCTGATCGACAGCAGATGCGCCAGCCCGCTACGCCGCATCGCTTCGGCATCCGCTTCATCGATGGCACCCCGATCCCCCGTGGCCAGCGTTGCTCCGATCGCGCCGGCAGCGCCCGACATCTGCGACTGAACATGGGCCGAAAGCTGTTGGCGGTATCGGGACAGCGCGAACAACGGGTCAGCGGACCGCAATATCCTGATTTCTCCCAACGCCTGCCCGGTCGCGCCAAGCCCCTGAAACCACGCCCGTTCGGAAAAATCATAGGCTCCGGGCAGCGCCGGCATCGCCGGTGGCATCAAGCGTGCGCGCAGCTGGATCAGGGCACCATCCTGCAAACCCGGATGGGCCTGATCAAGCGGCACATTGACGCGGACCGTCGGCGGCAAATCGGAATTTTCACCGGTGCTCAGCGTCAGCCGGACCATATTGCGCGCCAATACCGGTTCGACCCGCTCGATCCCGGCATTGAACGTAGTGACAATGGGCCGCTCCAGTACCGGCGCAGCGACGCTCCACGAACGGAACCCGATCAAGGCGCAGCCAATGGCCGCCAGCAGCGCGAGCCAGAAGAATGCCTGCCCGGCCCTCGTATCTCGTCCCGTCATGACGGCAAACAGGGCAGTCCCGCCGCACAGGCTGATGAACGCCAGCGACCATGCGGCATTGGCCAGAACATACCAGGACGCGATGCCGCAGCCGAGCGCCACCGGCACCCACAAGGGAAGCTGGTCCCGCTCCTGCTCGAGCTGCATTTCAATCAATTTGGAGAGTTGCGCACCACGCCATGAATCAGACAATTGTCGCGGATGAAACAGCGTGCTAAGGGCGGTGCCGATCGAACCGGTACCGGTGCCTGTGGTGCTATTCGGGCTCAATCCATCCCGCATTTCAAAAATCTATCACAGGGACCATCAAGCGTGAATTCAAATGATGCTGAACAGCCGAAAGAGACAAATATGGTCGTAACCCGCTTTGCCCCCTCCCCGACCGGATTTCTGCATATCGGCGGTGCCCGTACCGCGATGTTCAACTGGCTGTTTGCCCGGCACCATGGCGGAAAAGCGCTGCTGCGCATCGAAGATACCGACAAGGCCCGCTCTACCCAGGAAGCGATTGATGCGATTTCCGAAGGGCTCGAATGGCTAGGCCTCGACTGGGATGGCGAAACGGTCTTCCAGTCGGAACGCGCCGGACGCCATGCCGAGGTCGCCCATGAATTGCTGGCATCGGGCAATGCCTATAAATGTTTTGCGACCCCCGAAGAACTGACCGAAATGCGCGAGAAGCAAAAGGCCGAGAAAAAGCCGATGCGCTATGACGGCCGCTGGCGCGACCGCGATCCGTCGGAAGCTCCGGAAGGCGCGCCGTTCGTGATCCGCCTGAAAACCGAAACCTCTGGCAAGGTCACCATCGCCGACATGGTGCAAGGTGATGTCTCGGTTCAGAATAGCGAGATTGACGACTTCATCCTGCTGCGCTCTGACGGTTCTCCAACCTATATGCTGGCGGTCGTGGTCGACGATCATGACATGGGCGTCACCCATTTGATTCGCGGCGATGACCATCTCAACAACGCTTTCCGGCAGCTGGCGCTGATCAAGGCAATGGGCTGGGCCGAACCGGTTTACGCGCATATCCCGCTGATCCACGGCAATGACGGCGCGAAATTGTCCAAGCGCCACGGCGCGCTGGGTGTCGACGCCTATCGCGACATGGGCATATTGCCGGACGCGATGTTCAACTATCTGCTGCGCCTCGGCTGGGGCCATGGCGATGACGAGATCATCTCCCGGGAACAGGCAATCGAGTGGTTTGCGCTGGAAGGCGTCGGCAAGTCGCCTTCGCGTTTTGACACCAAGAAACTGCAAAATCTCAACGGCCATTATATGCGGGAGGCCGCTGACGCCGACCTCGTGCGGCTTGCGACCCCCTGGATTGAACAGGATTTGGCCGCGCCATTATCCGCTTCGGACAGCGATTTGCTGGGCCAGGCGATGCCGGTTTTGAAAAGCCGGGCGAAAAATCTGATCGAATTGGCCGGATCCAGTCTTTTTCTCTTTAAAAAGAGACCACTTGGCCTCGACGAACGGGCAGAAAATCTGCTAGACGCTGACGCACGGACACTGCTTAAATCGATTCACCTTGGCTTGACTGATCTGGAAGACTGGACACTCGAGGCAACGGAAGAAGTCATAAAAGCGATCGCGGAGTCTGCCGAACTGGGATTGGGGAAGCTCGCACAACCTATGCGCGCCGCCTTGACAGGAAGCACCAGTTCACCCGGAATTTTTGACGTCCTGATACTTCTTGGTAAAGAAGAATCATTGGGCCGTCTTGCAGATCAAATAGAAAAAACCTGATTTTTCAGGAGCAGAAAGGACAATATCGTGGGCGATAACGCAAAATTCAGCATCAACGGCGACACTCATGAATATCCGATTCTGACGGGCACAGTGGGCCCCGATGTCGTAGATATTCGTAAATTATACGGCCAGACCGGTGCCTTCACCTATGACCCCGGCTTCACCTCGACCGCCAGTTGCGAATCCGAGCTGACCTTCATCGATGGAGGCGAAGGCGTATTGCTGCACCGCGGCTATCCGATCGAACAGCTTGCCGAGCAGAGCAGCTTCATGGAAGTTGCGCATCTTCTGCTCCGTGGCGAACTGCCGACGTCGGACGAATATGCCGATTTCAACAACACGATCACCCGTCACACCATGGTGCACGAGCAGTTGCGCGGCTTCTATCAGGGCTTCCGTCGCGATGCCCACCCGATGGCGATCATGTGCGGCGTCGTCGGCGCATTGTCGGCTTTCTATCATGACAGCACCGACATCAACGATCCCGCCCAGCGGATGATCGCAAGCCACCGTCTGGTCGCGAAAATGCCGACCATCGCCGCCATGGCCTATAAATATTCGATTGGTCAGCCGTTTGTCTATCCCGACAACGAACTATCCTACACCGGCAACTTCCTGCGCATGACCTTTGGCGTTCCCGCCGAGGAATATGAAGTGCATCCGGCGATCGAAAAAGCAATGGACCGGATTTTCATCCTCCATGCCGATCATGAGCAGAACGCATCGACATCGACGGTCCGTCTGGCCGGTTCTTCGGGTGCCAACCCGTTTGCCTGCATCGCGGCCGGCATTGCCTGCCTCTGGGGCCCCGCCCATGGCGGCGCCAATGAAGCCGCGCTCAACATGCTGAAGGAAATCGGCCATCCCGATCGTATTCCCGAATATATCGCGCGCGCCAAGGACAAGGACGATCCGTTCCGCCTGATGGGCTTTGGCCATCGCGTTTATAAAAATTACGATCCGCGTGCATCGGTGATGCAGGAAACGGTCCGTGAAGTGTTTGAAACGCTGAAGGTCAAGGATCCGGTCTTTGATGTTGCCTTGCAGCTCGAGGAAATGGCGCTCAACGATCCCTATTTCATCGACAAGAAGCTGTTCCCGAACGTCGATTTCTATTCGGGCATCATCCTGTCGGCGATTGGTTTCCCGACATCAATGTTCACCGTGTTGTTTGCCCTTGCCCGCACGGTCGGCTGGGTCGCGCAGTGGAACGAAATGATCTCCGATCCAGGCCAGCGCATCGGTCGCCCGCGGCAGCTGTACACAGGTCCGGCCAAGCGCGACTTTGTCCCGATCGACAAACGCTAGAGACTTTAGAGATTTCAGAGAAAGGGGGGCTTCATGCTCCCCTTTTTTTTGCCTATTTCCGTTCTGGAAGTGCCAGAGTGAAGGTCGAGCCTTTACCCGCCGCGCTAGCTACGGTCAGACTTCCGCCCATGGCATGAGCCAGTCGACGCGAGATAAACAATCCCAGTCCGCTGCCGCCATCGCCCGAACGGCCGAGCCGCTCGAATTTTTCGAAAATCCGGTCCTGATCTTCGGCGGCGATGCCGTCGCCCTTATCGGTTACCGAAATCCGCGCAAGTTCATCGTCGGCCGAAACGCGCACCTTGATCACCGAACCGTCGGGCGAATAGCGGATCGCGTTGCCGATCAGATTGACGAGTATTTGCAGCGACCGGCGAAATTCACCGCGCGCCGGAAGCTTGTCACTTTCCTTGGGCAGATCGATACGGATTTGATGATCCGAGGCCTTGACTGCCAGCAAGCCGGCAGCACGGTGCGCCAGATCGACGAGATCGATATCGTCGGCAGCAACCGTGAATTCCGGGCGTTCGATTGCCTCGAGATCGGACAGGTCATTGACCAGATCCAGCAGATGACGCCCGGCCGAGGCGATATCCTTGGCATAGCTGGCATAGTCGCCCCGCAGCGGGCCTTCCAGCTTGCTGCTGATCGTTTCTGCGTTGGCGATGATCTTGCCAAGCGGCTGGCGCAGGGCCGGACCAAGCTGGGAACCGAACAGGCTGTCGCTGATCAGTTTTCCGGCCACAGCTTTCGCGTCTTTGCCGCTGGCCTCCGGATCATCCGGCGTTGCCGTAAATCGATAGCCGGCAAAAATGCCTGCCTTGTCTATCAACGGCTGCCCTTGCAGCACGAACAGCCGTTGGCTGCCGCCTTTCTCCCGCATCCGCTGATTGCGGATCGGTTGCCGCTCGGCCACCGATTCAAGCAATCTCGCATGAGCCGAAGGTGGAATGACATCATATATATCGAGCAGAGACTGGCCAATCGCGTCAGAATCCTGTCCGGCCTCGAGGGGCATTTGCCGGGCAATGATCCGCAGCGCCGCGTCGGTTCTTATCGCGCCCCGCCCTTCCAGCCGGTCAAAATCACGTTCGCGAGCCGAATCTATTTTGCCCGCGTCATCATGCGGACGCTCTTTCCAGTCGATAATGGAGAGGCTGAGCTGCTGGTCTTTTTCCGACGGAATCAAGCGAGTCTCAACCCACATATCGATCCGGCAGTCATCATCGGATGCCTGTGCGGCTCGCGACAGGTTCATCCCCAGCCTGCGACTGATCCGGCACAATTCTGCCAGTTCCGGCACCGCCAATGGTCCGCCTTCAGCGCCGCCGCTGCGCAAGTGAAGCCGCATCAACAGCGGATCGGCCGACAAAAGCATTCCGTCGAAATCCACCTGCCCGCGCACCGGTTCGGCCAGTTTGCCAGATAGCGTCATTTGGCCCGATCACCCAGGCTGTCGTCGGCGAGTATCCGTTGTGCGTTCTGGAAGCTGCGCGGTGCGGCCCAGCTTGTTATCAAAGCCAGCGACCGGTCCCGGTCGGTCTCTCCATATGTGGCTGCGGTGAGAATATGATCCCCATCATCAAGAGCAAAAAATACCGACAGGGCCTCTTGCACGGGAAAATCCGCCGCGCGCATGGCAACGACAAGACGCGCCATATTCGGTTCAGCCGTGAAGGTCACAATCTGATCGCTGGTAAAACCGGTCTGTCTGGCCAGTCGCGCAATGAACAGGGACAGGCCATCTCTCATCGGATGCGGAATATGGTCCTCCGCCATCTTGGCTTGCTCGATCAACTGGGCGAGGCGATCAGCCTTCCGTGTCACGCTGGCGCTTTCGTCATGCGAGGCAAGCAACCGCTCGGTTGCCGTCTGCAATTGCAGACCGGGCAAGCCGGAAAGCCGCGCGAGCGAGGCCGTTACCGGCCAGGCAAAAGCATAGATAATTTCAGCGGGCAAATCGGCCAGACTGGCGGATATCTCTCCGACCGCACTTGTGGTTTTCGATTGCGCGACGAGCAGGCCCATCGCGGCTTCGGCAATGACCGGATCGGCATGATCGAGGTGGCGGGTCAGCGTCGCTTCAAGATCCGCCTGCGAAATTTTCTGCAGCAATCTGGCCGCCAATTCGCTTTGCTGTGCTTTGACAAATAGATGCTGGACGATTTCAGCCGTCTTGAGCAAGCCGGAATTCTCCAGCAAATGAAAGCTCTGGCCTGATCCGCCTGCGGCAATCTTCACGAGTGTTTCCTGTGTAACACCAAGTTCCCGGGTCGCTATCAGGCAGATACGTTCTTCGATCTGGCCGATCACGCTACGCAGATATTGTCGCGCATTGGACCGCATCCGGTCATTGAAAAACACATTGGTTTTGGGAAACAGGGCCTGAGCGAAATCGTCCGCAATGAACGAAGATTTATCCGCCAATACCGAAGCATGCCGGATGATATCATTATTCATCGTCTCGTTCATCGAAAAAACTCGCTGTGCCATAGCCTGTCCGTACCCCAATGTGGTTAACAAGCCGCTAAGCGGGATTCGGCTATCGGTCCCGCAAGGCAGGTTTTTCCGGCGAATCCTTGGTCAAATATCGATCAAGAACAAGGAACAGACCGGAATAGAGCGTGGCCCCGTAAAGGCCGTATGGAAACGCGCCAAAAATAGTGGCCAACAGCAAGACGAGCAAGATCAACCGCATATCCGGCTTCATCAAAGCCAGGCGGCGATTGCAGGCTCCGGCCCTCGAGAGCAGCAGATGGGTGAGCAACAGGAATGCGATTACCAGATTTGGTGCCAAGGTCAGCGCAACAGAGGCTTTGACCAGCAGGATCAGCACAGCGGTTGCCGCGAGAAAATCAAGAGCCAGACCGGCCCAGTCCCTTGCGGTTGCCGCACTGCCGAATTGCACCATTGCTGCGCGTATATATTGCGCCACGCTGCCGGTAAGAAGCAGGACCAGCGATACGATAGCATAGCCAAATGCGGCCGACAGGATGGCGGCAGCCCCGGCTGTCAGCGCGAATATACCGAGATATTGTGGCGCAGCCTTTTTCCGCCAGAGCCGCGGAAGACTGCGCTTGGCCAAAGGGTGCAAAAGAAAGCGGTCGAGAAAATTATTGCTCTTCGCGGGCATGTCTCTCAACTTGCGCCGGGTATATTGTTCCGCGCTGATTTCGCTTTGCACATGGGCGATTGCCCCCGAGCCCATTCTGCGATCTGAAATAATCGCACGCGGACAGTCGGCCTGCACCGCCGTCCTCAGCAAGGCCGAACCGACCTCCCAGTCATCGGGAATATCGATCAATGCACTCAGGCGCGATGTGTTGAGCGAGACGATACCAAGCCACCGCTGGTTGAGGTCAATCCGCTCGAACTCCTGATATTCGTCCCCGTGCAACACGGTGAAGAGCAATTCCTGCGGCGCCCCGCTCAATTGTTCAACAATCTCTGCATTGGGCAATATACCATCGGCAATATAGATTATGTGATCCTGATCGGTCGCATATTGTACCAGATCGCTGGGGCTGCGGACATATTCCGCATCCAGTCCCTGCTGTTTCATTGCATCAATCTTCTGCAACAAAGCCCCATGGGTCACGGGGCAGAGAAAAATGAATTTTTCGCAACCGAAGCGGTGCGCGGCGCGAATCTGCAAATCGAGCAGAGTTCCGCCGAATAACGGCAGCAAAGCGATCGGACCGTTTCCGTCGAGATCGTCTTTTGCTAGGGAAATCAGTGCCAGTTTCACGAATATTGGGGTCCCGGTCGATGAATAGGAAGGTTGTTCCTGTCCATAGATGGTGGCACCCGAACATGCCAATCGATAATCTGGAGAAGAAGGCGCAACTGGGCAGTTATTACGCCAAAAAGGGATTCAATCCCGATGGACCTCGACTTCGGAAACCGCGCGTTGCAATTTGCGTAATATCACCGGATCGCCCGGTGCCGAATGAGCGGCCTCATCGGCCAGTTGCAGGATTTTGGTCGCAGAAAAGCTGGCAGCCAGCCCCTTCAGGCGCCAGGCGGCATATTCCCAATTCGCGTCGCAGCGCGCTCTGCTCAGAAGGTCAACTTGCCGGTTTGCGCTTTCGAGAAACGCTGCACGCAGTTCCGCAATGAGCAACTGGTCGTCACCTACTGCGGCCGTTAGAGCGGCATCCAAAGCTCCATAATCAAATGACATTTTTGTCGAATACACCCGATATGGTTAACTTATAGTTTATATGATTCGATATTGTGTTAAATAGACTTCATGACAGGTGAAAATAAGATAATCGGGATGTGGCGTGATCGGGATGAAAATGCCGACAGCGAACAGGCAGATGCAACCGCAAACGTGCAAAGTGATGCGCACGATCCGGTAGCGGAGCAGCAAGATTCAGCCACGGAAGTTCAGCAAGATAGCGACAGCGCGTCGGACGACAGCTGGAGCCATTATACCGACGATGTGACAGTTTCACCGCCCCGAACCCGATATATACCGGTGGCATTGCTGGCTATTTCTGCCCTGGGCTGGACCGGATTTTTCTTCTGGGCCAACCGCGATATTTTTACCGCAATACCATCCCCCAAGGCCGGAATCGACCTGCTGACCCAATGGTGCCTGCCGATCGCCACGCTTGGCGTCGCTTATCTGCTCTACATGCGCAACAGCAGCAAAGAGGCGAATCGCTTCAATGATGTGGCATCTTCACTGCGCGCCGAATCCGAGTTGCTGGAATCGCGGCTGAAGACGGTCAATAACGAGCTCAGCGTGGCTCGCGAATTCCTGAGTCACGAAAGCCGCGAACTCGAGTTTCTCGGGGACAAATCTTCTGTCAAACTGGTCAATGCCGCCGAATTGATGAGAAGCTCGCTCGAAGACGGTCTCGGCAAAATGGTGAAGCTCGATCAAGTCGGTGAAGCCGCTTATAAAAATCTCGAGCAGCTGCGCGAACATCTGCCGGTGGTCATCAACACCGCCAAGGACGTCACCAATCAGATCGGCAATGCAGGACGGACCGCCCAGACCGAAATGGCCGCCATGGTTTCGACCCTCAGAAGAATCGGAGAAGTCGGTGCTGCAGCCAAGAAAAGCCTTGATGACCTGACGGACAAGTCGGTCCTCTCGGTTGAAAGTCTCGCGACCGAAGCCGACCGGATCAAAACCAGTTTGACGAAACAGCTTGATGATGCCGGCAACGGTTCGACCGAACTGGCGAACCTGTTGAAGAAAACGACGGCAGAAACCATCGAGGCGCTCCGCAAAACGCGCTCCGATCTCGCTACCGAAACATCGGAAGCAGCGCTGGCCATGCGTGCGGATCTCGACGCTCTGGAAGCGGCTCTGGCAAACACCGGCAAAATCGCCGACAATGAAGAGTTGCGCTTGAAAACCCTGGCGACGACGCTTGACCAGACCGTCTCCGAAATCTCCGACAACATCAAGAAACTCGACAATGAAAGCGGCGACAAGACGGCAAAGCTGGCCTTTGCAATGACCGCGATGGAACAGAATAGTAACGCCCTGCAGCTTTCGCTCGAAAGTGGCCATGGCGTCGCCGACGGCATGATCGAACGTATGGAACGCCTGCTGGTGGCGCTGGATAGCAGCGCGCGGGAAATGGACGAAACCTTGCCCAACGCGTTCGAGCGGGTTTCGGAGAAATCCAGGGAAAGCCTGGCCCTATATGGCCAGATCGCCAGCGAAGCGAACAAAGCGCAGGAAGAGGCCGGGAAAATTGCTGAGCGCATCGCCCAGACAGATCTGTCGATCAGCCAGCAACAGCAACAGATCCGGAAATTGCGGGAAGATGGCGACGTTGCAGGCCAATCGATTGTCGAGCAGATCACGGAAATTTCGAAATCGCTCGAAGAAGTCCGCGAGCAGAATGAATCTCTTGCAGAAAGCGCGGGCGAAAAATTGATCAGCGCGCTGCTGCGGGTCAAGGACACGGCGAAACAGGCCTCAGAACATTCGCGCGAAGTGCTTGAAAAGTCGATTGCCGGATCGACGGAAGCTTTTGAACGCGTAAGCGAACAAGCGCTGAACCGGATTATCGACGACAAGATCGGGTCAATCGCTCCGAAGCTGGAGAAGGCCGTATCGAGCGCGGTTGCTACAACCCAGTCGACCGCTGCCCATCTTACCGATCAATTGGCCGCAATCGAGAATATGACGACCAATCTCGAGCAGCGGATATTGTTTGCCAAGGAAAAATCCGAGCAAAGCAGCGACGAGAATTTCACCCGGCGGGTGGCACAGTTGACCGAGTCGCTGAACTCCATCTCGATCGATGTCGGAAAGATCCTGTCAAACGATGTTACCGACACCGAATGGGCCGCCTATCTGAAGGGCGATCGCGGCATCTTCACGCGGCGCGCCGTTCGCTTGCTCGACAATCGGGAAGTGCGCGAAGTGCTGGCGCAATATTCAGCCAATGACGAATTCCGCGAACATGTGAACCGGTACATCCATGACTTCGAAGCGATGTTGCGCGGCGTGCTCGCCACCCGCGATGGCAGCGCAATCAGCGTCACCCTGCTCTCGTCGGACGTCGGGAAGCTTTATGTCGCTCTGGCCCAGGCAATCGAACGGCTGCGCAGCTAGCGCATCCGTTCGCGGCTGTTGAAGAAATCAATCGTGTCAATGCTGATCCAGCCATAGACATAGTTGAGATAGAATAGGCCGAACATGGCTGTCGCCAGCAACGTGGTCAGTAACAATACCCGCAACGGCCGGAAATTGGCCGGCGCTCCGTCCGACTGCCCTCTCACCATTTCCTTGCCGGTTTCATGGTGGTTGCGGATGCCGATTGGCAGGATGATGAACGCCGCCGTCACCCAGAATAATATATAGATCGCGAAAACGGAGTAGAGTTGCATGACCTGCTAGGCCTCCACAGTGAGCACCGAAACAATCGGCTTCTTGCCGGTCCACTCGGTCGCGCTACGGCGGACGAGCAGGCGAATCGCTTCGTTGAACTTGTCGATGTCGCCAACCGGTTTGGAATATTTGCCGACGATCTTGTCGACTACTTCATCGAGGAAATCTTCTTCGTCTTCCTCAAGCGGTACGCCGTGCATTTTCAGCACCGGCTGACCGAATATCTTGCCTTTGTGATCAAGACCGATGGCTACCGAGATCATGCCGTTATGCGCAGTCTTGCGCCGGTCGTTCAATGTTCTGCCGTCAGCCGGGATAATCACATCACCGTCGACAACAAGCCGTCCGGTGCGTTCCTGACCCAAGATTTTCGGGCCGTTGGGCGCCAGGCGCACGACATCGCCATTTTGCTGGAATATCGCTTTCGGCACGCCATGATCGAGAGCGAAGCGCTCCTGGGTCTTCATATGGCGAATCTCGCCGTGAACCGGTACCAATATCTCAGGCCTGATCCAGTCATACATCTGGGCGAGTTCCGGCTGTCCCGGGTGACCGGAGACATGGATATGTTCCTGACGCTCGGTAATCATCACGACGCCTTTGGACGCCAGCTGGTTCTGGATCCGGCCAATCGCAATTTCATTGCCGGGAATCTGTTTCGACGAGAACAGCACGTGATCGCCTTCGGAAAGTTTGATCTGGTGGCTGTCGCCGGCGATCCGTCCGAGAGCAGCCCTCGCCTCTCCCTGACCGCCGGTGGCGATGATCATGACCTTGTCGCGCGGCAGGCTCATCGCTTCCTGAAAATCGACGGTTGGCGGAAAGTCCTTGAGATAGCCGTTCTCGCGGCAATTCTCGATGATCCGGTCTAGCGAACGGCCAGCGACACAGAGCTTGCGACCGGAATGGATGGCGACCTCTCCGAGCGTCTGCAATCGGGCAGCGTTGGATGCGAAGGTCGTTACCACGATCCGTGTATCGATATCCTCGACAACCCGCATCAGGTTGCGGCGCACTTCGCCTTCCGATCCGGATGCCTTTTCGTTGAAGACGTTGGTTGAATCGCAGACCATCGCCAGGATTCCCTCGTCGCCGATCTGCTTCAGCGTTTCAGGCGACGATGGAACGCCGAGCACTGGCTCGTCATCCAGCTTCCAGTCACCGGTGTGGAAAATCCTGCCATAAGGCGTGTCGATCAGCATCGCATTGCCCTCGGCAATAGAGTGCGCGATCGGGAGATAGCGGAAGCCGAACGGGCCGAGATCAAAACTGCCCTCGTTGGGAATGATGTTGAGCTTCACCTGACGCTCCAGCCCGACTTCTTCCAGCTTGCGACGGATCAGCCCTGCCGTGAACGGAGTCGCAAACAGCGGAACATCGAGGTCGGCTGCGAAATAGGGGACCGCGCCGATATGGTCTTCATGACCATGGGTCAGCACGATGCCGAGCAGATCCTTGCGGTTCTTCTCGATAAATTCGAGATCGGGGAGGATCAGGTCGATTCCCGGATAACTGGGATCAGCAAAGGTCATGCCGAGATCAACCATCACCCATTTGCCGTCACAGCCGTAAAGATTGACATTCATGCCGATTTCGCCCGAACCACCAAGGGCCAGGAAGAGAAGTTCTTTTTTAGATTTTGTCATGTAGCGTGTGTTGCTCGCTGATAGAGGAAATGCAGGCCCTGAAGAGTCAGGTCCGATTCCAGATGGTCAAATACATCTGTATGTTCGTCAAATAATACGGCTAATCCGCCGGTAGCAATGATCTTGGTCGGTCGGCCGATTTGCGCCTTTGTCCGCGCTACTAGCCCTTCGATCATCGCAACATAACCCCAGAAAATGCCAATCAGCATCTGACTTTCCGTCGTGGTGCCGATTACATTGTCACTTTCGGGTGATTCCAGCGCGATACGCGGAAGCTGCGCGGTCTTTCCGACCAGAGCATCCAGCGAAAGATTAATTCCGGGGGCAATGATACCACCTTTATACGCGCCTTCATAGTCTGCGACATCGAACGTGGTTGCGGTACCGAAATCGATGATCACGATATCCTGCTTATATTTCTGATGCGCGGCGATGACATTGAGTACGCGGTCGGCGCCCACGCTATCGGGTTGCTCGACATCAAGGGCGACGCCCCATTCCGCCGCGCCACGGCCTGCGACAAGCGGGGCCACGCCAAAATATTTTTCCGAGAGGACTGTCAGATTGTGGAGCGCCCGCGGGACCACCGTGCCGATGATCACCGAATCAACCGCGCCAAGTTCCAGACCTTCCAGTTCCAGCAGCTGCCGGAGCCAGACGACATATTCATCCGCAGTGCGGCGAGCATCGGTTGCGATCCGCCAGCGCGCGCGAATGTCATCGCCGTCGAAGAGGGCGAACACAACATTGGTATTTCCGGCATCTATGGCCAATAGCATGAACGACTCTTCTTTCTACCCGATGGAAATGTCACCGGCGCGTATTTCGATAAGCGTTCCATCGGCTTTTCTCAAGCAGAGTGCGCCATCTGGGGTAAGTCCGGCATATTCTCCGGTGGTTTTCTCGCCGCTTTCATCGCTTGTCGTGATCGTGCTTCCCACCGGGTGAGCCAGCTTTTGCCATTCCGAAAGGATATGCGCGATTCCCAGATCACGCCAGTCTTTGACGAAAGCCGCGAATGTGTTGGACAGCCGTTCCAGAAAAGCGGCAGCGTCGATGTTAGCGCCCTCGCCCGCCAGGCTGGTCAATATCCGGCCCTCGACTTCCGGCGTCACCGCAACATTGACACCAATACCGACCACCACCTGATCCTTCACCCGCTCGAGCAATATGCCGCAGATTTTCGACTGGGCAACCAATATGTCATTGGGCCATTTGAGGATCATCTCGGTACCCGGCAGACAGGAACGTATCACCGTATATACAGCCAGTCCTGCGACAAAAGACAGGGATGACGGCGACGGATCACCGGGCCGGATATCGACTACAGTGCTGCAATAGAGATTGCCCTGAGGGCTCTCCCATTTGCGGCCAAGACGTCCGATACCGCCCGATTGCGTCTCTGCCCGCAGCCAATAGCCTTCGACGGCGCTGCCCTGTGCAGCAAGCGCCTTCAGGTCCGCATTGGTGGATGCGGTTTGCTTGACGGTTTCTATGCGGACAGTCAGAAAAGCGACACTGCGGCTGCGTTGGCAATCGGCGCCATGAACGGTATCGCCAGATAACCCAGCGGCGACACGAACAATGCCAGAACCGCAATAAGGATATTTTCGGTCTTGTGACCGGTAGCAACAATCTCGCTCGCAGGATCATCGAAATAGATGATCTTGACGATCTTGATATAGTAGAACGCGCCAATGACCGAAGCGGCAATACCGATGACCGCGAGCGGCAACATGCCGGCAGCAACGGCGGCATCAAATACCAGAAACTTGCCCCAGAAACCGAACAGAGGCGGGATACCGGCGAGCGAGAACATGAAGACCGCGAAGGCAGCAGCAAGACCCGGACGGGTTTGCGACAGGCCAGCGAGGCTCGACAGGCTTTCCAGCGGCTTGCCTTCCTTGTCGCGCATTTCCAGCACGCAAATAAAGCTGCCCAGAGTCATCGCGACATAGACGACCAGATAGAACATCATCGCCGAAATGCCCTGCGCCGTGCCGGTCGCGAGACCGATCAGCAGGAAGCCGACATTGTTGATCGAACTATAAGCGAGCAGCCGTTTGATATTCTGTTGGCCGATCGCGGCAACCGCACCGAGAATGATCGAAGCCAGAGCGACGAATACGATGATCTGCTGCCAGGCCGAAGTCTGTCCACCAAAGGCATCAATGATCACCCGTGTCGTCAAGGCCACGGCGGCCACTTTCGGGGCGCTGGCGAAGAAAGCACTAACCGGTGTCGGCGCCCCTTCGTAAACATCCGGCGTCCACATATGGAAAGGTACGGCGCTGATCTTGAACGCCAGTCCCGACAGGACGAGAACCAGTCCAATCAGCGGGCCGGTAGCAAGATCACCGGTCAGAGCATCACCGATAACGGCGAAGCTGGTCGATCCGGCAAAACCGTAGACGAGAGAGATACCGAACAGCAGCATGCCGCTGGCCAGCGCTCCGAGAACGAAATATTTCAAGCCGGCTTCCGAAGAGCGTACGTCGGTGCGGATGAAGCTCGCCAGAACATAAGCGGACAGGCTGTTCAGCTCCAGACCGATATAGAGGGTCATCATGTCGGTCGCCGACACCATCATACCCATGCCGATGCTGGCAAACAGAATCAGGATCGGATATTCCGCCCGATATTTGCCGCCGGCCTGGAAGAAACGCGGTGCGATCATCAGCGAGATAATCGCTGCAAGATAGATCAGGAATTTCGCGGAACTGCCAAAGGCATCCATGCGATATTGTTCGGTAAATGCGTAAACGCCGCCTTTGAAATCGGGTTCGTGCGCCAGCACCATCAACAGGATCGACGCGCCGACAAGCGCGGCTGCCGACAATATGGTGACCAGACGAGCCGATTTGTCGCCGCCCCATGCGGCAATCATCAGCAGGATCAGACTGGAAGCCGAGAGAAAGACTTCCGGTGAAACCAGCCAAAGGGAATTTCCGATATCCATCAGTGTGCCTCCCCTTGGGCATGGTCTTTGGCGACGGCCTTGGCCTCGCCCATTTTAAGATGCGCGTCGCCTTCCGGAGCCGCGCGGTCGATACGCGCAACCAGCGCGCCGACGTCACCCCGGATCGGGGCCATGAAGCTTTCGGGATAGACACCCATCCACATGACAGCAGCGGCGATCGGCGCGAGCAGCGCCATTTCCCGTGCAGACAGATCCGGCATTGCTTTGACATCCTCGTGAACAAGCTCACCGAAGGCAACCCGGCGATAGAGATAGAGCATATAGCCGGCGCCGAGGATGATCCCGGTCGTCGCGACCAGCGTGACCCAACTGTTGACCTCGTAAAGGCCGATCAGCGAAAGAAATTCGCCAACGAAACCGCTGGTACCCGGCAGGCCGATCGAGGCCATGGTGAACAACAGGAACAATATGGCATATTTCGGCATGTTGATTGCCAGTCCGCCGTAACGGTCGATTTCGCGTGTGTGCAGCCGGTCGTAGATCACGCCGACACAAAGGAAGAGCGCGGCGGATACAAGACCGTGGCTCAGCATCACGATGATCGAACCCTCGATACCCTGACGGTTAAACGCGAACAGTCCGAGCGTGACGATCGCCATATGGGCAACCGACGAATAAGCGATCAGCTTCTTCATATCCTGCTGCACCAGTGCGACCAGCGAAGTGTATATTACAGCAACCATCGACAGGCCGAAGATCAGCCAGATGAACTGCTCCGACGCTTCGGGAAACATCGGCAGCGAGAAACGCAGGAAGCCGTAGCCGCCCATTTTCAGCAACACGCCAGCCAGAATCACCGAACCGGCGGTTGGCGCCTGAACGTGCGCGTCGGGCAGCCATGTATGAAACGGCCACATCGGCATCTTGACCGCGAAGCTTGCGAAAAATGCCAGCCACAGCCATGTCTGTGCCTCGGGTGCGAAATCATAGTTGAGCAGGGTCGGAATATCGCTGGTTCCGGCATCCTGCACCATCCACAGCATCGCGACCAGCATCACCACCGAGCCGAGCAAGGTGTAGAGGAAGAATTTATAGCTGGCGTAAATCCGGTTGGCTCCGCCCCAGATACCGATGATCAGATACATCGGGATCAGGCCGGCTTCGAAGAGGATGTAGAAGAGGAAGATATCCTGCGCCGCGAAAACGCCGATCATCAGCACTTCCATGAACAGGAAGGCCGCCATATATTCGCCGACCCGCGTCTGGATCGATTCCCAGCTGGCACCGATACAGATCGGCATCAGGAAGACGGTGAGCATGATCAGCAGCATCGAAATGCCGTCGATACCCAGGGCCCAGGCAAAATTGCCGAACAGATTGGCCCGTTCGACATATTGCCACTGCGGACCGCCGATATCGTAATTGGCCCAGAGGACCACGCCGAGACCAAAAAGGACGAGTGTTGTAACCAGCGCCAGCCAGCGCGCAGCCTGCGCGTTGAGGAACAGGCAGATAATCGCTGCCAGCATCGGCAGCCCCATCATCAGGGACAGGATCGGGAAATCAAGCTGGTTCATTAGCTGGCTCCCTGCACGATAATCCACGTCGCGGCGGCAGCGAGGCCGAGCAACATGACGAGCGCATAAGTGTATAGATATCCGCTTTGGAAGCGCTTCATCACGCCGGAACCGCTGGCGATAACCGCAGCAATGCCGTTGGGGCCAAAGCGGTCAATCGTGCCTTCGTCACCCGTCTTCCAGAATTTGCGACCCAGCCAGAAAGCGGGGCGGATGAAGATCAGATTGTACAGCTCGTCGAAATACCATTTATTGAAGAAGAATTTGTAGAGCGGGCTGAAGGTTGCGGCCAGACGCGCCGGACGGTCCTTGCCGTAAAAATACATGAAGATAGCGGTTCCCAGACCGGTCAGCATAGCGACCGTCGAGGACAGCTTGACCCACATGGGCACTTCATGAATTTCGTGCATCAGATGCTCGTCAAAGGCGAGACTTCCGGCCCAGAAAGCTGCGCCCTCGGCTGCTTCGACAAACTGATTGTGGAACAGGAAGCCGGCGAAAACCGCACCGGTGGCCAAAACGCCAAGTGGGATAAGCATGGAAACAGGACTTTCATGAGGATGATAGCCGCCGGTCTGGTCGGCTCCGGCTTCCTCGGGTGTTTTGTGAACGCTATGCTGGATATGTTCCGACTGGATCCAGCGCGGTGCGCCCCAGAAGGTCAGGAACATCAGCCGCCAGCTATAGAAGCTGGTCAGCAGTGCTGCGAGAACACCGATGAAGAAGGCGAACTGGCCGACTTCGGTTCCGCTGGCAAAAGCGACCTCAATAATCGCGTCCTTGGAATAGAAACCGGCAAAGCCGCCCAGTCCGACAATACCGACACCGGTAATCGCCAGCGTTCCGGCCATCATCGCCCAGAAGGTCAGCGGGATTTCTTTCCGCAGACCGCCATAATAGCGCATGTCCTGCTCATGATGCATCGCGTGGATCACCGAACCGGCACCAAGGAACAGAAGCGCCTTGAAAAAGGCGTGGGTGAACAGATGGAACATCGCTGCGCTATAAGCGCCAACGCCTGCAGCGAAGAACATATAGCCAAGCTGCGAACAGGTCGAATAAGCGATCACGCGCTTGATATCGTGCTGGACCAGACCGACCGTAGCCGCAAAAATCGCGGTGGACGCGCCGACGATGGTCACAACGGTCAGGGCAACCGGGCTGGTTTCGAACATCGGTGACAGGCGGCAAACCATGAACACGCCTGCGGTGACCATGGTGGCGGCGTGGATCAATGCGGAAACCGGTGTCGGGCCTTCCATCGCGTCGGGCAGCCATGTGTGCAGACCGAGCTGTGCCGACTTGCCCATCGCGCCGATGAACAGCAGTAGGCAGAGGATGGTCATCGTATCGAGACGCATACCGGCAAAGGTGATCGACGAACCAGCCATGGCCGGAGCGGCTTCGAGAATTTCGGGGATCGACACGGTGCCGAATACAAGGAAGGTACCGAAGATACCGAGCATGAAGCCGAGGTCACCGACGCGGTTGACGACAAATGCCTTGATTGCAGCGGCATTGGCGCTGGGCTTCTTGAACCAGAAACCGATCAGCAGATAAGATGCCAGGCCAACGCCTTCCCAGCCAAAGAACATCTGGACCAGATTATTGGCGGTAACCAGCATCAGCATGGCAAAGGTAAACAACGACAGATAGGCGAAGAAACGCGGCTGGTCCGGATCTTCATCCATATAGCCCCAGCTATAGAGATGAACGAGCGCGGAGACCGTCGTTACCACGACCAGCATCACGGCGGTCAGCGTATCGACGCGCAAGGACCAGTCGAAATTCAGATCGCCCGAAATGATCCAGGTCATAATCGGCACGACTTCGGCGGTGCTGGTTCCACTCACAAAGCCGAGGAATATCGGCCAGCTCAGCGCACAGGCGGCGAACAGCGCACCGGTGGTGATCACTTTTGCCGGCACATTGCCGATGATGCGGTTACCGAAACCGGCGACTATCGCTGCCAGCAGGGGCAGGAATACTATGAGGGTGATGCTGTTCACGCTTGCCCCCGGAGCCGTTCGTGCTGAGCTTGTCGAAGTATGGACGGCGTGCGCGAAACCTGCCCTTCGACAGGCTCAGGGCGAACGGTATTGTTAGACGAACTCATGTTCACCCCTTCATCCGGTTGACATCATCGACGGCAATGGTGCCGCGCTGACGGAAATAAATCACGAGAATGGCCAGCCCGATGGCGGCCTCGCCTGCAGCCACGGTCAGGATGAACATGGCGAACACCTGTCCCGTCATGTCGCCGAGAAAGGCGCTGAACGCGACAAAATTGAGGTTTACCGCGAGCAGGATCAATTCGATCGCCATCAGGATGATGATGATATTCTTGCGGTTGAGAAATATGCCGAGCATGCCCATCACGAACAGGATTGAGCTGACGACGAGATAATGTTCGATACCGATCATAGCTCGACCCCTTTACCGACTTCGGGCTGCGTGTTGCGGGTTGCATCCTCGGGCCGCCGGGCAACCTGATCGGCGATATTCTGTTTTCTCACGCCACTGCGTGTGCGGTGGGTCAGAACGATTGCGCCAACCATCGCGACCAGCAGGATCATGCCCGCGGCTTCAAACAGGAAGACATATTTGGTGTAGAGCAAAGCGCCCAGCTGCTCGATATTCGAAGGCGCGCCTTCCGGCAGGCCGACAACCGCGTTGGCATCGCCCATTCCGGCGGATGACCAGGACATGACACCAAAGATAATCAGCTCTGCCGCCAATATGACGGCGAGCAACAGGCCGAGCGGCAGGTGCTTCATGAAACCGGCCCGCAGTTCGGCAAAATCAATGTCGAGCATCATCACAACGAACAGGAACAACACCGCCACCGCGCCGACATAGACGATGACCAGAAGCGCCGCGATAAACTCCGCGCCAACCAGTACCATCAAGCCCGCAGCGTTGAAAAACGCCAGGATCAGCCACAAGACACTATGCACCGGATTGCGCGCAAAGATGCAGAAAGCACCGCTGGCAAGCACGATGGATGCGAATAGATAGAAAGCAAATATTTGCATTACACACATCCTCCCTGAAGCGAAGCTTTGGGGAGGTGGCGCGCAGAATGCGCGACGGAGGGGCCGAACGAAGTGAGGACGGCGCGTGGCCCCTCCACCATCCTGCGGATGGTCCCCCTCCCCGTGCTACGCACAAGGAGGAAAAGTTCAGCATATTTTTGCACATTTTCCCCCATTGGATTCATCACAGCGCCCATTACCGGTAGGGCGCATCGGCGGCAAGATTTGCCGCGATTGCCCGCTCCCATTTGTCGCCGTTTTCCAGCAGTTTCGATTTGTCGTAAATCAGCTCTTCGCGCGTTTCCGTCGCATATTCGAAATTCGGACCCTCGACGATCGCATCAACCGGGCAAGCTTCCTGACAGAAACCGCAATAGATGCACTTGGTCATGTCAATGTCATAGCGCGTGGTGCGGCGCGAACCGTCTTCGCGTGGCTCGGCCTCGATCGTGATCGCCTGCGCCGGGCAAACCGCTTCGCACAGCTTGCATGCAATGCAGCGTTCCTCGCCATTGGGATAGCGGCGCAACGCATGCTCTCCCCGGAACCGCGGCGAAATCGGGTTCTTCTCATAGGGATAGTTGATCGTTTTCTTCGCCTTGAAGAAATATTTCAGCGTCAGCATGTGCGCGCCGAGAAATTCCCAAAGGGTGAAGGCTTTGATATGTTGTGCGATACTCATAGCGGCAATCCAAACTTGTCGATCATCACATATCCGCTGACGAGAACAACCCACAGCAGGCTCAGAGGCAGGAAGATTTTCCAGCCCAGGCGCATCAGCTGGTCATAGCGGTAGCGCGGTACCGTCGCCATCACCCAGCTGAAGATGAAGAAGAAAAAGAACATCTTGCCGAACAGCCAGATGATGCCCGGGATATCGAACCAGGGAATCCAGTCAACATCGAGCGGCGGCAACCAGCCACCCCAGAACAGGATGACGTTGAGCGCGCACATCAGCAGGATATTGGCATATTCGCCGAGCCAGAACAGAGCGAAAGACATCGAGCTATATTCGGTCTGATAGCCCGCAACCAATTCGCTTTCCGCTTCGGTAAGGTCGAACGGATGCCTTGCGGTTTCCGCCATCGAGGCGATCAGGAATACCACCGCCATCGGGAACAGCAGCGGGTTCAGACCATAGGCATTGATCATGCCGAATATATGGCCTTCCTGCGCCATCACAATGTCGGACAGGTTGAAGGTGCCGGCGAACAGCACCACCGAAATCAGGATGAAGCCGATCGAGACTTCGTAGCTGATCATCTGAGCGGCCGCGCGCATGGCGGAGAAAAACGGATATTTCGAGTTACTTGCCCAACCAGCGATTACTACGCCGTAAACGCCCAGCGAACTGATCGCGAGAATGTAGAGCAAGCCGATATTAATATTGGCCAGCACCATGCCTTCGCCGAACGGGATAACCGCCCATGCGAGCAAGGCTACGGTGAAGGTGATAATCGGCGCCAGCAGGAACAGGCCCTTGTTGGCGCTCGACGGAATGATCGTTTCCTGGAGAAATACTTTCAGGCCGTCGGCGAAGGACTGCAGCAGGCCGAAAGGACCGACGACATTGGGCCCCTTGCGCAGCGCCATCGCCGCCCAGATTTTCCGGTCGACATAGATGATCATCGCGACGGCCAGCATCAGCGGCAGAGCGATCAACAGGATTAGCGCAAGCGTCGCGACGAACCAGCCGAACTCGGCGCCGAGGAATGTGGTCTGGAGATATTCGGTCATCAGATATTTCCTCCCTGAAGCGCAGCTTTGGGGAGGTGGCGTGCCGAAGGCGCGACGGAGGGGCAACTGGTCGAGGCCAAGGCCCCTCCACCACGCTTCGCGCGGTCCGGCTTAGGGTCGATCGATCTCCCAGATCGATCTTGGATTGCCGGGGGCAATCCAACCCGGCGCCCCCCGTGCTTCGCACAAGGAGGAAAAAAGGTAGCAGTTTGCATCATTCCGCCGCCTCCATAATCTCGTCATCGGCATGCAGCAATTCCGCGGAACAGCGCTGCATCGTCGCACTCGCGCGGGCAATGCTGTTGGTAAGGTAGAAATCCTTGATCGGATGGACGCCCTGCCCCGTTGGCTTGTCGGCCAAGCCGGTTGGCGGCGACCATTCGAGCGTCACCAGACCTTCCTGCGCCAGTTCCGGATGATCCTTCGCCATATTGGCGCGCAATTCCGCGAAACTGTCAAATGGTAAGGTCTTGCCCATCACATCGGACAGGGCCCGCAAGATACTCCAGTCTTCGCGCGCGTCACCTGGCGCGAAAATCGCCTTGTTCGAACGCTGAACGCGCCCTTCCAGATTGACATAAGTACCGTTCTTCTCGGTATAGGCAGCACCCGGCAGGATCACATCCGCCGCATGGGCGCCGGCATCGCCGTGATGGCCGATGAAGACCTTGAAGCTGTCCTTGAACGCTTCGTAATTCATTTCGTCAGCACCCAGCGCGAACAGCAATTTCGGTTTCTTCGCCGCAATCGCCTTGATCCCGCCGTCATAAGCATAGCCGAGCATCAGGCCACCGGTGCGCGAAGCACCGATGTGGAGGACGTTAAAGCCGTTCCAGCCATCGCGAACGAGCTTATATTTGCTAGCCAGCTTGAGAGCCGCGCCATGCGCGCCCTCGATGCTTAGCGCACCACCACCAAGGATGATGGCAGGCCGTTCAGCGCCCTTCAGCGCGTCGGCAAGAGCCTTGGGCAGCTTCGCCAGCAAGCCCATATCGTCACCCAGCCATTCGACCGGATAGGTCTGGTCTGCTTCGGGTCCAATACCGAACACCTGCGCGCCGCCCTTGCGATAAGCCTTGCGGATACGGGTGTTGACCAGAGACGCTTCCCAGCGCGGGTTGGTCGAGACCAGCAGAATGACATCCGCTTCTTCGATACCGGCGATGGTAGAGTTGAAATTCACCGCAGCGAGATTGGACACATCATAGGAAAGTCCGGTCTGGCGGCCTTCCAGCATGTCCGACTTCATCGACTTGAGCAGTTTCTTCGCCGCATACATGGTTTCGCAATCGACCAGATCACCGGCAATAGCGGCAACCGAGCTGCCTGCGTTCACATCGGCAATCGCCTGAAATGCTTCGTTCCAGCTAGCTTCTTCCAGCTTGCCGTTCTTGCGCAGATAAGGCTTGTCGAGACGGCGCTTCATCAGGCCATCAATCGCGTGGCGGGTCTTGTCGGTCGCCCATTCCTCGTTCACGTCGTCATTGACACGCGGCAGTGCGCGCAGCACTTCGCGGCCACGGCTGTCGATGCGGATATTGGTGCCGACACCGTCCATCACGTCGATGCCGAGCGTCTTGGTCAATTCCCACGGACGCGCTTCAAACGCATAAGGCTTGCTGGTCAGCGCGCCAACCGGGCAAAGATCGACGACATTGCCGGACAATTCGCTGTGCACAGCGCCTTCGAGATAGGAGGTAATCTCCATCCCCTCGCCGCGACCAATCGCACCGATTTCCTCGACGCCGGCGACTTCCTCGCTGAACCGCACGCAGCGGGTGCAGTGGATGCAGCGGGTCATCACCGTCTTGATGATCGGCCCCATATATTTCTCGGTGACCGCGCGCTTATTCTCTTCGTAGCGCGAGCCGCCCTTGCCATAGGCCATGGCCTGATCCTGAAGATCGCATTCGCCGCCCTGATCGCAAATCGGGCAATCGAGCGGATGGTTGATCAGGAGAAATTCCATCACCCCTTCGCGCGCTTTCTTGACCATTTCGCTGTCGGTGCGGATTTCCTGACCTTCGGCAGCGGGCAGAGCGCAGCTCGCCTGAGGCTTCGGTGGTCCCGGTTTTACCTCGACCAGACACATGCGGCAATTGCCCGCGATGCTCAGCCGTTCATGATAACAGAAACGCGGGATTTCCTTGCCCGCAAGCTCGGCAGCCTGCAACACGGTCGCGCCCTGCGGCACTTCGATTTCGATGCCATCTACGGTGACTTTAGGCATTAGTTGGATACCTCCAAGCCCGTTGCTTCTGTCATGTTTTCCTGCTGCATCGCCATCGCCAGTCTATAATAATTAACGTTCACCAACCCCTTAAGGATGGACTTGTTGAAAGCGATTTGGCCTTCGTTATTAAGGCATGCCCCAAAAGCTTGCTGCAATTTTGCAAAACTTTGCGCCTCCTCGGTCGATCCCACCTCAGCCATCGCCAGATCGTAGCTATTTTGCGGATCTTCTCGGACTACACATTCGCCGTATAATGACAATATGCGAACGGTTTTCAATTTGGCGACCGCTTCTTGATATTTCCTACCTTTCCGATCTGTCCGGTTCATCAAATCGGGATTGGGGGTGATTGCCGGCAAATGGGTCAATGCCGGGACATCCTCAAAGCTACGCGGTACATGATTTTGCAAATCCAGCCTAATCAACGCGCCGGCCAGTGCATATCGGTACAAATCTCCACCGAATGCCATGCGTGCACCTTCACCATCGTTTGCCCTTACAAGGCAGTCCCCGATAATCAGCCGCCGATATTGATTTTCAATTTGTTCGTTATTCACATTCGACAGGATCGCTTCCCGGGCCAATTCGGTTTTTTTCCGAACGACACAATCGGCATAGTCCTGAGAGATTGCTCGCACTTCTGTTGGGTTCTTCTCTCTTGCGACTGCAGGAGAAGTTATCGCAAGACATGTCGCCAGGATAAATAGGGAGGATACGCGAAACGTCACTCAGCCGCCTCCAGCACTTCCACGCCCTTGTGCTCGTTTATTCGCCGCTCCATCTCTGGCCGGAAATGCTTGATCAGCCCCTGGATCGGCCAGGCCGCTGCGTCGCCGAGTGCGCAAATCGTATGCCCTTCAACCTGTTTGGTGACTTCATACAACGTATCGATATCGCCGATTTCAGCGTCGCCATCGCGCATTTTTTCCATCACCCGCCACATCCAGCCGGTGCCTTCGCGACACGGTGTGCACTGGCCGCAGCTTTCATGCTTGTAGAAATAGCTGAGCCGCGAGATCGCGCGGACAATGTCGGTGGACTTGTCCATGACAATGACCGCTGCAGTACCGAGGCCGGAGCCAACATCCTTGAGACCGTCAAAGTCCATCGGCGCGTCCATGATCTCATGGGCCGGCACCAAAGGCACAGACGAACCGCCCGGGATAACTGCAAGCAGATTGTCCCAGCCGCCGGTGATTCCGCCGCAATGTTTCTCGATCATATCCTTGAACGGGATCGACATCGCTTCCTCGAATACGGCCGGTTTGTCGACATGGCCGGATACCTGAAACAGTTTCGTGCCGTGATTGCCTTCGCGGCCAAAGCTGGCGAACCAGGCAGCGCCGCGCCGCAGGATCGTCGGGACGACTGCGATAGACTCGACATTGTTCACCGTCGTCGGGCAGCCATAAAGGCCTGCACCGGCAGGAAATGGTGGTTTCAGGCGCGGCTGGCCCTTTTTGCCCTCGAGGCTTTCGATCATCGCGGTTTCTTCGCCGCAGATATAGGCGCCAGCGCCACGGTGGACGAAGACGTCAAAGTCATAGCCGGATTTGGCGGCATTCTTGCCGATCAGGCCAGCGTCATAGGCTTCCTTGACGGCCGCCTCCATGACCTTAGCCTCCATGATATATTCGCCGCGAATATAGATATAGGCAGCGCGGGCACGCATCGCGAAACCGGCGATCAGCGCGCCTTCGATCAGCTTGTGCGGATCGTTGCGCAATATTTCGCGGTCCTTGCAGCTGCCGGGCTCGGATTCATCGGCGTTGATGACGAGAAAGCTCGGACGCGGATTGCCCTGGCTATCCTTCGGCGCTTCCTTCGGCATGAACGACCATTTCAGACCAGTCGGAAAGCCCGCCCCGCCACGACCGCGCAGGCCGCTGGCCTTCATTTCCTCGATGATCTTGTCATTGCCGCGCTTGATGATGTCGGCAGTATTGTCCCAGTCGCCGCGCCTCTGCGACGCCTTCAGGTCCCATGACTGGAACCCATAGACATTGGTGAAGATGCGGTCTTTGTCCTGAAGGAAATCAAATGCCATTATTTTTTCCTCCAGCGGCCCCAGAGACCGCCAACGATACCGATGATGACCACCGCGAGCCCGATCCAGCCTGCATATCCGTCGACTTGCATGGCATCAATATCCTCCCTGAAGCGCAGCTTTGGGGAGGGGGACCGCGCGAAGCGTGGTGGAGGGGTGAAACCCACAGAGTGCAGCTTGCGTAGCTGCCCCTCCGTCAGTCCTACGGACTGCCACCTCCCCGTGCTTTGCACAGGGAGGAAAACACTGAATCCCCATCACCATTCCCCCCGGTAATCGTGATTTTCTTTAACCATCGCCTGCAGGTTCGTCGGACCGCCTTCGGCTTCGCTGGTCTTGCGACCGATTTGCGAACCGACCTTGATGTCCTTGTCCGCCGCGAGATCCTCGAGGATCCGGGTCATGATGTCATAATCGAGATCTTCGTAATTATCGTCGTTGATCTGGACCATCGGCGCGTTGGAGCAATTGCCCATGCACTCGACTTCGGTCAGTGTGAACAGACCGTCGGGTGTGGTCTTGCCTTTGTTGAGGCCCTTGTTCTTGCAAGCTGCCATCACATCGTCACTGCCGCGCAACATGCATGGCGTGGTGCCGCAAACCTGCACATGATAGCGACCGACCGGCGCGAGATTATACATGGTGTAGAAGGTCGCGACCTCATAGGCCCGCATATAGGGCATATCGAGATAGGCGGCGACATATTCAATCACCGGGACCGGCAGCCAGCCTTGTGTTTTCGTATCCGCACCAACCTGCCGCTGGGCAAGGTCGAGCAACGCCATGACTGCCGATTTCTGGCGGCCAGCCGGATATTTCGCGATCTGCCATTTCGCGAGCTTCTCGTTCGCAGGCGTGAAAGCAAAATCGCCCCATTTGGCACGGGTTTCGATTTCGTCTGGGATGGTTGGTGCATCAGCCATTATTGTACTCCCGTCATTGCGAGCGTAGCGAAGCAATCCAGAGCGTCTGCGCGCGAGGCACTAGATTGCCGCGTCGCTCCGCTCCTCGCAATGACGTTATTTGGATTGAATAAACTCACCGGTCACACTCTCCAAATACGATATCAATCGCGCCCAAGATCGCGGTGGCGTCGGGCAGCATATGCCCCTTGGTCATGAAGTCCATTGCCTGCAGGTGCGAGAAAGCGGTCGGGCGGATCTTGCAACGGTAGGGTTTGTTGGTGCCGTCGCTGACCAGATAGACGCCGAATTCGCCCTTGGGGCTTTCGGTCGCGACATAGACTTCGCCAGCCGGAACGTGGAAGCCCTCGGTGTAGAGCTTGAAGTGATGGATCAGCGCTTCCATCGACTGCTTCATCTCCGCGCGTTTCGGCGGGACGATCTTGCGGTCGGTGGAGGCAACGGGTCCGTCGGGCATTTCATTGAGGCACTGGCGCATGATCCGCGCGCTTTGCTTCACTTCTTCGACCCGGACCATGAAGCGGTCATAGCAATCGCCGCGCGTGCCAACCGGAACATCAAATTCCATCCGGTCGTAAACATCATAAGGCTGCGACTTGCGCAGATCCCAGGCAACGCCGCTGCCGCGCAACACCGGACCGGAGAAGCCCCAGCGCACGGCATCTTCTTTCGACACGACCGCAATATCGACATTGCGCTGCTTGAAGATACGGTTGTCGACAACGAGGCTCATCGCGTCGTTAAACAGGACCGGAAATTCGTCGAGCCAGTCGGCGATATCGGTGAGCAGCTTCAGCGGCACATCCTGATGGACGCCACCGGGCCGGAACCAGGCGCTGTGCATGCGGGCGCCACTGGCGCGTTCGAAAAATTCCAGGCACTGCTCGCGAATTTCGAACACCCAGATATTCGGGGTCATCGCGCCGACGTCCATGACATGGGCGCCGATGTTGAGCATGTGATTGCAGATACGGGTCAGCTCGGCGAACAGCACGCGCAGATACTGGCCGCGCAAGGGAACTTCGAGATCGAGCAATTTCTCAATCGCCAGCACATAGCTATGCTCCATCGCCAGTGGCGAGCAATAATCGAGCCGGTCAAAATAGGGCAGAGCCTGCAAATAGGTCTTGTGCTCGATCAGCTTCTCGGTGCCGCGGTGCAGCAGGCCGATATGCGGATCAACCCGCTCGACCACTTCGCCGTCCAGTTCCATCACCATCCGCAACACGCCATGGGCGGCCGGATGCTGGGGACCGAAGTTGATCGTGAAATTCTGGATTTCCAGATCGCCAACCGTCGGGTCGGCGCCATCGGCGATATGGTCCATTTCGTCGAGATAGTCAGACATCAGATGCCCACCTTTCCGTTCGCTTCGAGCGAAGTCGAGAAGCCGTAAACCAATGTGTCTCGACTACGCTCGACATGAACGGTGAGAGAAAAGCCCATCACTTGCCCTCCCCCTTCTTCTGCGTACCCGATTTGGTCCGTTTCGGAGCCGGCTTCTTGACAGCCGCCTTTTTGCGCTTCGATGGCTTGGCCGCCTCTTTATTGGCCTTGTCGCCCGCGCCGGTGTCATTTTTCTTATCGGTTGTCTTCGGCGTCGGTGGCGGCGCTTCGCCGCCCACTTTTTCATCACCGGGCAATATGTAATCGGCGCCTTCCCATGGCGACATGAAATCGAAACTGCGGAAATCCTGCGCCAGCTTGACCGGTTCGTAAACCACGCGCTTGGCTTCTTCGGAATAGCGCATCTCGACATAGCCGGTCAGCGGGAAATCCTTGCGGAACGGGTGACCCTGGAAACCATAGTCGGTCAGGATGCGGCGCAGGTCGGTATTGCCGTCAAACAGCACGCCGTACATGTCGAACACTTCGCGCTCGAGCCAGCCGGCGACTTCCCAGATGTGGGTGACGCTGGGCACCGGCGTATCCTCGTCAGTCGAAACCTTGACCCGGATACGGTGGTTCTTGGTCAGGCTGAGCAAATGATAGCAGACTTCGAACCGTTCCGGACGATCCGGATAGTCGACGCCGGCGATTTCCATCAGCTGCTGATATTCATGCTTGTCGCGCAGCTTGTCCAGCACCGAAGCCAGCTTGCTGCGCTCCACAGTGAAGCTGATTTCGCCATAAGCCTCGACCGTATCGATCAAGGCAGCGCCGATCGCCTTGCCAAGCTTTGCAGCAACGCCGGTATTGCTGGAAATTGTGGGTGCGGAATTTGCCATTAGATAACCCCGTTCGTCTCGAGCGAAGTCGAGAGACCGCTAGTGGAGATACCGTTCGTCCTGAGCCTGTCGAAGGACATCTCAGGGCGATAAGCGCACTTCGACAAGTTCAGTGCGAACGGATTATAATGGAAGGCCATACTCACCGTTCGAACGTCCCGATGCGGCGGATCTTCCGCTGCAATTGCATCACACCGTAGAGCAGAGCCTCTGCGGTCGGCGGACAGCCCGGCACGTAAATATCAACAGGAACGATCCGGTCGCAACCACGGACAACCGAATAGCTGTAGTGATAATAGCCGCCGCCATTGGCGCAGCTGCCCATCGAGATCACATATTTCGGATCGGACATCTGGTCATAGACCTTGCGCAGCGCCGGTGCCATTTTGTTGCAGAGCGTTCCCGCGACAATCATCACGTCCGACTGGCGCGGACTGGCGCGCGGTGCAGCGCCAAAGCGCTCCATGTCGTATCGCGGCATATTGACGTGGATCATCTCGACCGCGCAGCAGGCGAGACCGAAGGTCATCCACCACAAGGAGCCGGTGCGCGCCCATTGGAACAATTCTTCGGTCGACGTGACAAGAAAGCCCTTGTCATTCACTTCCGAATTGAGGTCCTTGAAAAACCCCTCGTCGGGATCGGTGTTCGGACGCATCGGCGTACCGTCGGCGTTGAGTATCGCCGAACCCGTGGTGTTAGCCTCTAGTCCCACTCCAGCGCTCCCATTTTCCATGCATAAATATAACCGATGATCAATTCCGCGAGGAAGACCATCATCGTCGACCAGCCAACCCAGCCGGTCAGATCAAGCGATACTGCCCACGGAAACAGAAACGCCGCTTCGAGGTCAAAAATGATAAACAGGATCGCGACGAGATAGAAGCGCACGTCAAACTGGCTGCGCGAATCTTCAAAGGCCGGAAAGCCGCATTCATATTCCGAGAGCTTTTCAGCGCTGGGATTATGGGTTCCGGTCAATCGCGAGACGCCCATTGGCAGAAACACGAACGCTGTCGACAAGCCAACGGCTACGAACAGGAACAACAAAATTGGTGCATATTCGGAAAGATCGACCACAAACAGACTCGTTTCGCTAATATTCGGGCTGCTTTTAGGCAGTGGTGCCACATGCCGCAAGGTCGAAATGGCTTAAATTTACGGCCTTTTGCGAGCCATTCGCACTTACAGCAGTGACTTTGCCAATATCCGGTGCAGCTTGCTGTGCAGCGCTTCGTTCGAGGCCAATATTTCGCCCTGACCGATTGGCTGATCACCGCCGGTATAGTCGGTGACAAAACCACCGGCTTCCCGGACCATCAATATACCTGCAGCAACGTCCCAGACTTTTAGCCCCGCTTCAAAAAAGCCGTCATAACGACCGGCGGCCAGCCAGGCGAGATCGAGCGCGGCCGAACCATTGCGACGGATACCCGCCACCTGCGGTGCCACGGCACCGAAAATCCGCGCCCATTCGCCAAGATCGCCGTGCCCCTTGAAAGGAATGCCGGTGGCAATCAGCGCTTCCGACATATCACGACGGGCCGACACGCGCAGACGACGCTCGCCAAGCCATGCGCCCTTGTCCATCTCTGCCCACCATGTCAGGTCGCTGAGCGGCTCGTAGATCAGCCCACTGGTAATCTTGCCCCAGCCGCGACCGTCGAGCGAAGGCTCCTGGACTGCGATCGAAATCGCGAAATGCGGGATGCCGTGGAGAAAATTGGTTGTGCCGTCGAGCGGATCAATGATCCAGCGCGGCTTGCCTTCTTCGCCCTCGATCATGCCGCCCTCTTCGAGAACGAAGCCCCAACCGGGACGAACCTTCAACAGTTCGTCATAGAGAATCCGCTCGGCGCGCATATCCGCCTTGGATACGAAATCGGCCGGGCCCTTTTTGGAAACCTGGAGATGTTCGACTTCACCAAAATCCCGGCGCAGGCGCGACCCCGCCTTGCGCGCAGCGCGCTCCATGACGGTGATAAGGGCGGAATGTGCTGGCATTTAATTATCTCCCCCCTCCTGTTTACCGGAGGGGCTGTGGGTGGGTCTATCTATTTTTCAAAGAGCGGGTGAGCAACATGGTCATGCCCGCCCCTGCCCCCTCCCGCAAGCGGGAAGGGCGTTTAATTGTCAGGAAACTTTACCGACATATTCACGGGCATAGACATCGACGATGATCCGGGTTCCGGCCGAAATGAACGGCGGCACCATGACGCGGACGCCATTGTCGAGAACAGCAGGCTTGTAGCTGGAAGACGCCGTCTGGCCTTTGACCACGCCGTCGGCCTCGACCACCTCGGCCTCGATCTGGTCGGGCAGTGCCACGGAAATCGGCTTTTCGTCATAAAGCTCCAGCTGCACGTCCATGCCATCCTGCAAGAATGCCACGGCGTCGCCAAGCAAATCGGCGGGCAACGTAAGCTGCTCGTAATTTTCCTTGTCCATGAAGGTCAGCATGTCGCCATCGGCGAACAGATATTGAAAGGTCTTGGTATCAAGCCGGACCTTCTCGACCGTATCCGCGCTGCGGAAACGAACATTGGTCTTGCGGCCATCAATGAGATTCTTCATCTCGACCTGCATATAGGCGCCGCCTTTTCCCGGCTGGGTATGCTGGATCTTGGCGACCTTCCACAAGCCACCTTCATATTCCAATATATTGCCCGGACGGATATCCACACCGCTGATTTTCATCGCTTGTCTCGCTCGATCGATTGTTTGATTGAGCGGCGCTGTAATCTGCTGGCCGCTAATAGGCAAGCCCGCTGACGCGAAAGGCGACAGGATTGGGCAAAGGTCTTTTTCATACAATACGCAGAATCGCCCGACAGCTATAGCCGCATCATGGTAGAGACAGAAATCATCCGGGCCCGCCGCGACGACGGCGATACGGCTCCAGTCAAACGATGCGCACTGGCGGCAGGCCTGTTCGGCTATTCAATTTCTGGCGGTCAGATGCGCTCGTTCAAGCCGACCGAAGGCTATTTGCGCGATATCGAGCAAATGCCCAGTTTTGCGCCGCCCTCGACCAGCAACTTTGTCGCCCAATATCTTTCGTCCAACATCGGCAAGACCAGAAGCTCGTCGTAAAAGCGGCTAGCTGTTTTCCAGAATTTCGGTGAAACGCTGAACGGCGTGGGCCGGACCTTCGGAATCATTCCAGACGGCACCGCTTACGGCCAGAAAATCTGCGCCGGCATCGACGAGTGGCTGGCAATTGTCCGGTGTGATCCCGCCAATCGCCACGCAGGGGATTTCCATCATCGCTGACCACCATTGCAATATATCCAGCTCTGGCGTGTGAAAGACTTCCTTGGTTGTGGTCGGAAAGAAAGCGCCAAACGCCACATAATTGGCTCCGCCCTCGCCCGCTTCCATCGCCAGATGGCGGCTGTCGTGACAGGTGATGCCGATCTGGACATCGAGCCCCAGTTCGGCGCGGGCATTTTTCAACTTTTCGTCGCTTTGTCCGAGATGCACACCATCGGCGCCCAGTTGTTTGGCCAAAGCGATATCGTCGTTGACGATGAAGGCGACGTCATGCCCGTCGCACAGGGCCTTTAGCGACGCGGCAAGCCGGGCTGCTTCCTGCTGATCTATATCTTTCACCCGAAACTGGAACGCAGCGACCGGCCCCGCCTCCAGCGCATCTTTAAGCTGTTGCGGAAAATCGCCACCGGTTTCGAGCGGCGAGATCAGATAAAGTTGGCAGCGTGGATCAATCATGTTCGTTCATTCTTCCCGGACAACGGCTATCAGGAAACCATCCCATTTCTTGGCACCGACGGTCTGTATAGCCGTGGCGTCCAGTTGCGGGTGGTTTTTCAGCATTTCATAAAGTTTGCGCGTGCCCGGGACTTTCGGATCATCGCTGCTTGGGTCAAGGACGCGACCTTCGCGGACAACATTATCGAAAATCAGCATCGTGCCAGGCCTCGACAATTTTAGCGCATAGTCGAGATAGGCCGCGTAATTCTGCTTGTCGGCGTCGACGAAAACGAGATCAAATAGCGTCTGCCCCTGCTCGACCAGCCCCCGCAACGTTGCAACCGCTTCACCGACGAATATGTCGACCTTGTCGCCCAGCCCTGCATTTTCGATATTCTTGCGGGCGACGGCGGCATAGCCGGACTCGAGCTCTAGCGTGACCAGCTTGCCGCTGTCACCAAGTCCGCGCGCCAGACAAATCGCCGAATATCCCCCCAAAGTCCCGATTTCGAGGATGTTCTCAGCCTTGTTAGCGCGCGCCAGCAATTCCAGCATGCGCCCCTGGGTTATCGAAACATCAATCGGCGGCAATCCTGCAGCGGCGTTGGCAGCCAGACAGGCATCGAGCGCCGGATCCTCGCCAATCAGATGCTCGACGATATAACCGTCGACATCGGACCAGCGTGGATCAGCGCTCTGCACAATATATTCCCTGTTCTGGCTTCCTAGGCGATCGAAGCGCGATAAATCTGGTCGATTGCGCCGCCCAATACCGCGTCAAATTCCTCGTCATTCTGGGAAACCCGCAGATCCTGAAGCAATCCGCGGCTGAAGCTGGCGATCATGCCTTCATTCTTGCTCAGTTCCGCACAAGCGTCTTCGGTCGAATAACCGCCGGACAGCGCTACCAGACGAACCACCTTGGGATGATCGATCAGCGATTTATAGAGATTGGGCTCGACGGGAATCGACAATTTCAGCATCACCCGCTGGTCATCCGCCAGAGCATCAAGCTGCTTGTTCAATTCACCGAGCAATATCTTGTCGCATTCGGCGCGTTCGTCGCTTTTGATATTCACTTCCGGTTCGATGATCGGCACCAGTCCGTGGCTCAATATCTGTTTGCCGAATTCGAACTGCTGCGCGACATTGGCGGCAATGCCCTTGGCATTGGCCTTGTTGATGACCGAACGCATCTTGGTACCGAACATGCCCTTGGCGACAGCATTTTTGCATTGCTCGTCAAGGTCCGGAATAGGCTTCATCAGCTGCACGCCATTTTCTTCGTCAGCCAGTCCCTTGTCGACTTTCAGAAAGGGCACAACACCGCGATCCCACAAAGCTTCCGGAACAGGCTTGCCGTCGGCTTCGCCGTTCATGGTCTTCTCGAACAGGATTGCACCGATGATCTTGCCGCTGCCAAAGCTTGGCGCGGTGATGATGCGGCTCCGCATCTTGTGGATCAGTCCGAACATCTCGTCGTCGTTCGAAAACGAATCTTCGCCAATGCCATAGCCAGCCAGTGCTTTAGGCGTAGAGCCACCACTCTGGTCCAGCGCGGCAATAAAGCCCTGACCATTTTCAATCTTGTTCAACATTTCACTATTCGCCATTTTTGTATTCCCATTATATTTTAATCGGACCGTTTGAGCGCTTCGACGCCGGGCAAGACCTTGCCCTCCATCCACTCGAGAAACGCTCCGCCCGCAGTCGATACAAAGCTAAAATCATCGGCAACGCCCGCCTGGTTGAGCGCAGCCACCGTGTCGCCGCCGCCTGCGACCGAGAGCAATTGCCCTTCCTTGGTCAAGGCCGCCGCTGTTCTCGCCAGAGCGACCGTCGCAACGTCGAAAGGCGGCGTTTCAAACGCACCCAGCGGGCCGTTCCAGACCAGAGTCTTGCAGGTCTTGAGCACGTCGGACAAGGCCTCGACAGCGGCCGGACCGATATCGAGGATCATTTCGTCGGCCGCAACCTCGTGCACATTGACGGTGCGGGTTGGCGGGTTGGGCCGGAATTCTTTCGCTACCACGACATCATAAGGCAGGTGCACCGTGCAATTGGCCTTGTCGGCCGCTTCCAATATTGCATTGGCGGTATCGGCCAGATCATGCTCGCACAAAGACTTGCCGACATCGACGCCGCGTGCGGCCAGAAATGTATTGGCCATGCCGCCGCCGATGATCAGATGATCGACCTTCTCGACCATCTGCCGCAACACGTCGAGCTTGCTGGAGACTTTTGCTCCGCCGACAACCGCGGCTACCGGATGTTCCGGATTGCCCAGCGCCTTGCCGAGCGCGGTCAGTTCGCGTTCCATCGAACGACCGGCATAAGACGGAAGATAATGCGCCAGCCCCTCGGTGCTCACATGCGCCCGGTGCGCTGCCGAGAATGCATCATTGACGTAGAAATCGCCAAAGGATGCAATCGCCTTGGCCATGGTTGGATCGTTCTTCTCTTCACCGGCTGCAAAGCGGCTATTTTCGATCACCGTGATGCTGCCGTCCGGCAAGGCATCGATCGCGCCCTGATCCGGCTTTTGCATGAAGCCGACGTCCCGCCCCAGAACCGCGGCCAAAGGCGCGACCACCGGCTCGAGCGAATATTCCGGCTTATATTCGCCCTTAGGGCGACCAAAATGGGCGAGCAACAACAGTTTCGCGCCCTTGTCAGCCAATTCGATAACCGTTGGCATCAGGGCCTTCAGGCGCATGTCGTCGGTCACCTTGCCGTCCGCCATTGGGACGTTCAGGTCGACACGGACCAGACCGCGCTTTCCTCGAACATCACCGATATCATCAAGCGTTTTGAAACTGTTAGCTGACATTAATCAGAACCTTTATGAATTAAAGCATGCCCGCCATGACCTTGGCGGTATCGATCATGCGGTTGGAGAAGCCCCATTCATTGTCATACCAGCTGACGACGCGGACGAGCTTGCCGTCCATGACCGTTGTTTCGAGACTGTCGACCGAGCTGCTTGCCGGCTGATGGTTGAAATCGCTGGAAACCAGCGGCTTGTCTTCAAACACCAATACACCCTTCATCGGGCCTTCCGCCGCGGCTTTCAGCGCGCCGTTGATTTCCTCGACCGTGGTATCGCGGCCAGGCGTGAACACCAGATCGACCAGGCTGACATTGGGTGTCGGTACGCGGATCGACGAGCCGTCGAGCTTGCCGTTCAGTTCCGGCAATACCAGACCGACAGCGCGGGCAGCGCCGGTTGTCGTCGGGATCATGTTGACCGCACCGGCCCGGGCACGGCGCATGTCGCTGTGCATCTGGTCGAGGATCCGCTGGTCGTTGGTATAGCTGTGGATCGTGGTCATGAAGCCGCGTTCGATACCGACGGTATCGTTCAGCACCTTGGCGACCGGTGCGAGGCAGTTGGTCGTGCAAGAAGCATTGGAAACAATGAGATCGGATGACGTCAGGACGTCGTGATTGACTCCGAAGACAACCGTTTTCAGGTCACCCTTGGCCGGAGCCGAGATCAATACGCGTTTCGCGCCGGCATCGATATGCGGTTGCGCCGCATCCTTGGACTGGAAGAAGCCGGTGCATTCGAGCACGATATCGATACCCATCGCAGCATGCGGCAGATCGCCGGGATTGCGTTCGGAGGTGACGGCAATTTTCTTGCCGTTGACCATGATGTGATCGCCGTGAGCGGTAACTTCGCCGGGGAAGCGGCCATGGACGCTGTCATAGGCGAAGAGTAGCGCGTTGGATTCGGCATCCGCGAGATCGTTGATCGCGACCAGTTCTAGGCCGTCATCATCGCGTTCCAATATTGCGCGGGCGACCAGACGACCGATCCGGCCAAATCCGTTAATTGCTACTTTCGTCATTGCTATTGCTCCTTTGAATTCAAAATTACCGGCAAATTTCAGCCAATTTTCTTCATTATCTGCGGGGTGATCGCATCCACGGTCAGGCCGAAATGTGCGTATAGATCGTCAATCGGCGCCGAAGCCCCGAAACTGTCGATACCGAAACGCAGGCCGTTCAGGCCGGTATAGCGTTCCCATCCGAAAGTCGTACCCGCTTCGATCGAGACCCGCAGCACATCATCACCGCCGAGCAGTTCATTCCGATAGTCATCGGATTGTCCGTCGAACAATTCGGTACAGGGCATCGAAACCACATCAGCGCCGACACCGGCTGCTTCCAGTTTGGCCGCGACATCCATCGCCAGCGACACTTCGGAACCGGTAGCGATCAATATGACACGCTTTTCGTTTTCTGCTGGCTTCAAGCGATATCCGCCTTTTTCACAAAGGTTTACGCTGACGTCATCACGCAGCGGCGGCAGGCCCTGGCGAGTCAGTGCGAGGGTCGATGGACCGTCAGCACGCTTGATCGAGAGCGCCCAGCATTCTGCCGTCTCAATCGCATCGGCGGGCCGATAGACATGCATGTTCGGCATCAGGCGCAGGCTCTGGATATGTTCGATCGGCTGATGGGTCGGCCCGTCTTCTCCGAGACCGATGCTGTCATGCGTCATGACATAGACGACCCGGGCGTTCTGGATCGCGGAAAGCCGCATCGCGCCGCGGCAATAGTCGGTAAAGACCAGGAATGTCCCGCCATAAGGAATGATGCCGCCGTGCAGCGCCATTCCGTTCATCGCCGCCGCCATGCCGAATTCGCGGATGCCATAATAGATATAACGTCCGGAATAATCGTCTTTTGTCAAAGGCTTGGTGGAAGGAGTTTTGGTATTGTTTGAACCTGTGAGATCCGCACTGCCGCCGATCATCTCGGGCAGAGCTTCGGTAATGGCGCCCAGCGCCATTTCGGAAGATTTCCGCGTTGCCCATTTCGGCGGGTCTTTTGCCAGACCTGCAAGATAGTCTTGCATGGCGCTGCCGTCCGGCAGTTCACCGGCCATCCGCCGCTGAAATTCTGCCGACTGCGCGTTGCCGCTGAGCCGCTGTTCCCAGTCGGCCCGTGCAGCAGCGCCCTTTTCGCCGAGTTTCCGCCAGGACGCCAAAACATCATCCGGAATGACAAAAGGTTCGGAATCCCAGCCGAGAGCCGCGCGGGTCCCGGCAATTTCCTCCGCGCCCAGCGGAGCGCCATGGGTTGCCGATGTGCCCTGCTTTGTCGGAGCGCCATAGCCGATGACCGTCTTGCAGGCGATCAGCGAAGGCCGTGGATCGGCTTCCGCTTCGCTCAGCGCCTTGCGGATATCGTCAAAATCGTGACCATCGCAGGAAACGACATGCCAGCCCGATGCCCGATAGCGCGCCGGAATATCTTCACTTGTCGATAATTCCGTTCCACCATCGATAGTTATGCCATTATCATCCCAAAGAACGTTAAGTCGTCCGAGCCCCAGATGCCCGCCGAGACCAACCGCTTCGTGGTTGATCCCTTCCATCAGGCATCCGTCGCCGGCGATGACCCAGGTCTTGTGATCCACAAGATCGTCGCCGAATGTCGCGTTGAGATGCCGTTCGGCAATCGCCATACCGACGGCAGTGGCGAAGCCCTGTCCCAGCGGTCCGGTCGTCGTCTCGACGCCTTCCAGCTTGAAATTTTCCGGATGGCCCGCGCAAGGCGAGCTAAGCTGGCGGAAATTCTTGATATCATCCAGTGTCGGCCGCGCATAACCGGTCAGATGGAGAAGCGAATAGATCAACATCGATCCGTGGCCAGCCGATAAAACAAACCGGTCGCGGTCCGCCCATTTCGGCGCTTTCGGATCATATTTCAGAAAGTCGCTGAATAGGACAGTGGCAACATCTGCCATACCCATCGGCATGCCCGGATGACCACTATTCGCCGCTTGCACCGCATCCATGGCTAGCGCCCTGATGGCGTTTGCCATGTTCTTTTCGGTAACAGTCATGACTGGTCTAATCTCCCGGATTGGCGAGTGGAAGCGCGCAACGAAATGCTGCGATTCGCTATTTTGCCTCTTCCTTTGATGATCCAGCAAGGCGGCGTCAAGGACCGCTTTTAAGGATCTAGTGTTTACGGCGCTGGAATAGATTGATAGCAACGCAAGATAAGAACTCACCTGTTGGAAGCAAGCTATGGAAAATGCTCATGGACAATGAACCAGTCATCCTTGCCATAGGCCGGATCGAACGCGCGTTAAGTCGCATAGAATCGGCAAAAAGCACCAAGAATACAGATATCGACCCGGCGCTGGCAGCGCGCCATGAAGCGCTGAAGTCAGAAATGCAACAGGCGATCCAGACGATAGACAGCCTGATCGAACGACAGGAACATTGATATGGCGCAAATGAAACTGGAAATCGGCGGCCGGACATTCATGGTCACCTGTCAGGACGGCGAGGAATCACATCTCACCAAGCTTGCCACGATGGTTGACGCAAAAACCCGCGAATCCGGCGATCCTTCCGGCCTGACCGAAAGCCGGATGTTGCTGTTTACCTCCTTGTTACTGGCCGACGATCTGCACAGCGCCCAGGCTGCGCCCGCCCAGCCTGCCGCAGCCGCTGAGCCCCCGCAAACCGGCCCAATCAGCGACCAGGTTGTAGCGGCGCTGGAAAAACTGGCCGATCGCGCTGAACAACTGGCAAATAGCCTTGAGTAACGCCCCTATCACGCCTAGATAAGATCTGACGGGTACTGTCTGGCACGAGCTTGATACGAACATCCCTGAGGCGATATAACTTCCTAGGGAGCTGTCCCTGTACGGATTGCGGACTGTTTTGCAGTCGGGTCCGATGCATATGGCGCCCACCTGACGTAATAGGCGTCAGAGGATTTTCCGGCAAACGACCAAGATGGTCCCGTCACATTTTCAAAGAAAGCATGTTTTTTGAGTATCTTGAAAGAGAATAAGAAGAAACTGCGTAAAGAATATAGAAGGCGGCGGGATGCCTTTGTTGGCCAGCTCGACGTGGCAAGCCGCAACCTGTCCTTCCGGCGCCTTCCCTCGCCACTGGCCCGCCTGTTCAAACCGGGACAGACGGTCGCCTTCTACCGGAGCGTCGGCAGCGAAGCCCCCACCGAGCGGCTGATCGAATATCTGACAGAGACCGGCGTCAATATCGCCTTTCCTCGCGTGATGGATAACGGCGTGCTGGAATTCCGGCTGGTGACCGGACCCGAATTGCTCGAATCCGGGTTCCGGGACATCCCCGAACCTGGCGACACATGCCCCCTCGCCGACCCTGACGTGATCATCGCCCCGCTGGTGGCCTTTGACCGGTCGCTGCGGCGGCTGGGGCAAGGTGGCGGTTTTTATGACCGCAGCTTTGCCCAATATCCGGATGTCCCCCGCATCGGTCTTGCCTGGTCGGTGCAAGAAGCAGCAGAAATCCCGAGCGAGCCCCATGATCTGCCACTCGACATGATCGTGACGGAATGCGAAATAATAGAATAAGTTAGGATGACGTCATGACATCAGAAACCGATAGAATCGGACAAGATCAGCCGAGCTGGCGCAAGCCGGTCGGCATGATATTGATATTGATTCTGATCCTGCTGTGGTGCGGAATTGCCGTGACTCTGATTGATTATCTCAGCGGACTTAATTTCTGGCTGCAATTGCCAGCCTATGTCATTCTGGGGATTGGCTGGATCTTTCCGATCCGTCCGTTGCTGACCTGGATGAATAAGGGGGCTTTGCGCCATCTCCCGGAAAACAAGGGAAATGGCGCGAGTGACGAGACTTGAACTCGCGACCTCCGGCGTGACAGGCCGGCGCTCTAACCAACTGAGCTACACCCGCTTATGTGCCTCTATAGGCGGTGAAGCAGCGCAAGTATAAGAGCGCTGCATCCCTGTCAACTACACTCTTTCGATTATCCCAGATATTTATCAAAATGGCTGATTTGGCCCCGCTTTATCACCCCGTCCGATCAGACTCGCCAGGCACGAGTCCGGAAAAGTCACAAAACCTTATAATGACGGTAGCAAATGCCGATAGTTACACGGCATTACGGTTAACAGGGGGTAAATCCGAGTGAAACGACTGGTTAATTAACTAAAATTATCGGCTGTTTTCTACCGGTTTTGACCGTGAAAAACCCATGACGTCATCCAGTTTGTGTTTACCAAATATTTTTCTTTCTTCGTCATATAGAGTGGATGACCAGACCAGAAAAACAGGATTGCGAATGGCGTTCGCATCCCCTTGCAGCAATTCCCGTCCGGTGGCGGTTGTCGCTTGCCGCGGGTGCCGCTGCTCTCTTTATGACACCCGTATCTGCTCAAGCAGCCGGTACGATCGCGGGGACCGACATCGTCAATGTGGCACAGGCCACGTTTGACGGGCCATCAGGTGGTCCACCCGTCACCATTGATTCCAATATAGTCACAATCAAAGTGGATGAGCTGCTGGATGTCACAGTGGTTTCCAGCGATCCCGGAGATATAGCCACCTCGCCCGCATTGACCGGACAGGCAAGCACCTATCAGGTCACCAATACCGGCAACGGCGACGAAGCGTTCACGCTGTCAGCGGATACGGCAAAGCCCGGCGATGAATTTGACACGACATTCGAACAGATCATTCTCGATACCAATGGCAACGGCGTTTACGATCCCGGGGTCGACACTATTTACACCCCCGGCACCAACGACCCGGTGCTTGCGCCAGATGAAAGCGTCACCGTTTTCATCCTTTCCACCATTCCCGCTTCCGCCAGCGATGCCGATCGCGCCGAAATCGAACTTTCCGCGGTAGCAAAGACCGGCAGCGGCACTCCGGGCGATATATTCGCCGGACAGGGCGATGGCGGTGGCGACGCGGTGGTTGGTTCAACCGGCGCGAGCGACGAAGCCAGCGGCTTTTTCGTAATCCAGGCGGCAGAGATCACTTTGGTCAAAAGCGCGACCGTCACCGATCCCTTTGGCGGAGCAGAAGCCGTACCGGGCGCGGTGATCCGTTATCAGCTGGTTGCTACGACAACCGGCACCGGCAATCTGACCAATCTGGCGATCACCGACGATATCCCTGCCGACACGACATATAATGCCGAAAGCATCACTCTGGAAGGCGCGGCGCTGACCGACGCACCGGGCGATGCCGACGCGGGCGCTTTCGACGGCAGCTCGATCACCGTGTCCCTGGGCACGGTTCCGGGCGGGCAGACGCGCACCATCACATTCCAAGTAACCATCGACTGAAAGTTTTCAGGGGGATAGCCGCATGTTTAAAAGATTTTTCATTGCCATAGCATTGATCGTTCCTGGCACCGCCATGGCGGCCAATAATGTCAGCCTGTCGAGCGACGTCTTTATCGAGCGCAAGGTGGCAAAACCGAACGGCACCACCGCTCTGGTTCTCGAACAACCGAAAACAGTCATTCCCGGCGACAATCTTGTGTTCGTCGTCAAATATAAAAATGTCGGCAGCGCGCCGGCATCCGATTTCTCTGTCACCAACCCGCTACCAAAAGCGGTGGCGTTCAATGGAACGTCTGATGGCACCGAAATTGTCTCCGTTGACGGAGGCAAAACCTGGGGGCCGCTTTCGGCCCTCACCTACCCGAGGGACAATGGCGACGTTCGCCCTGCCCTCATGACGGATGTGACACACGTAAAATGGAAATTTAATCGTGCCCTTTCCGCAGGATCGGAGGGGAAATTGATTTTCCGCGGCACTGTGAAGTGATCGCAACCGCCATGGATTGCCGCGGGGTTTGGCAATCCAATTAAGTGAAACAGGAGACAGTTATGACCAGTATACTGAAACTTCTCGTTGCCACTAGTACCATTTCTGTAGCGGCGCTGGGTGCAAACCCCGCGTTCGCTGCAGATTTGGGTACTGATGCGGGCACGAGCATTACCAACAACGTTAGCGTTGCGTTCAATGTGGGGGGGACTGCTCAGACCGCAGAAACCGACAGCGACACATTTGTCGTCGACAGAATCGTCAATCTTGTAGTGACCAAAAGCGACGCGGTGAACACCTCCGTCGCTCCCGGTTCTACACAACAAGCCGTGACCTACACGGTCAGCAACCAGACCAATGACACGATTGACGTGTTGTTGACATCCGAACAGCTCGGCGGAGATGATTTCAACGTCACCGGCCCGATCGCTTATTATCTTGATGATGGCGGCACAGTCGGGGTCTTTGACGGAACCGACACGCTCATCACATCGATCAACGATTTGGCAGAAGATGAAACGGTTATCGTCCACGCTGTCGCCAATATTCCGGGAACGGTTGTAACCGGCAATGTTGCTGATCTTGTACTGATCGGCCAGGCTGCCGATTCGGTGACCGGCGTAGCCTTTTCCAACGACTCGGGTACTGCGGATGATGCCGCGGTTGTCCAGAACGTCTTTGCAGACGGCGCCGGCACGGGAAGCGGTGACGTCGCAGGCGACGGTTATCACAGCGCTACAGATAGATATCAAGTGGCTGCCGCTGACATTACCGTAACCAAAACCAGCACCGTGCTGTGGGATCCGATCAACGGAAGCGCCAATCCGAAAGCCATACCTGGTGCTGTCGTGCAATATTGTATCGCAGTAGCCAACGCTTCTGGTGGTGCGGACGCAACAAGTGTCGCGATATCGGATACGATTCCGGCCAATCTGTCCTATTATAACGCGCTGGTCACAGGACCATCGACGATTCCGGGACTCATTGGCGTGGTAACCGAAGGTAGTGTGACGGGAGCCGTCTGTAACGCTGATGGCGGTGGCACCGGTTCGGAATCCGGCGGAACCGTTTCAGGCAATCTTGGCACGGTAGCCTCGGGCGCCACAGAAACCCTGATCTTCCGTGTAACGGTCGACTAGGCACATTGGAATCTGGCGGCAAGCCGGTGTTTGTCCGGTTTGCCGCTAAATTTCATTCAAAACTGTGGGTATATTCGCCACCTTTTTTAGGCCAGCCGGCCTGGCCTTGGCTGCAGGCGCTTTAGCTGCGTCTGCCTCCATGGCACTCGTGCAGCCCGCGTTTGCCGGGGAGCAGTCGCACGCCCGGAATCTGCCGCTGATCAGCAATATCGCGCAAGCGGAATGGGATATCGGCGGCCAAAGACTGCAAAAACCGTCCAATCGGGTCAATATTCAGGTCGTTCCGGCACCGAATGCCCCGCCCGAGATCACCACCCATCAGTTCAGTGACCCTCCGGGAGCCGAACAAGTGCCCATTCCGGACACGATGTGCCGCGGTTCGGCAGGAAGTATCCCGATCGAACTGCACGGGGTCTTTGCCGGAACACCAACGAATCCGGGATCGATCACACCGACGGACAAAATCCGGGCCGGTGCGCCGCTGATCGTGTCGATTCTTGCGCCTGGCAAGAATTTCAACCCGCTCGTCGCCGACAGCTTCGATATTGTCCTTTCCACGCCCGCAGGCGACCGGGAAGTGATCACAGTCTCGGAAACCGGACCGGACACGGCTCGTTTTATCGGGATGATCAACACCGCAGCGATCCCGCCGCATCCGGTACAGGGTGACTGCAAGCTGTCGGTCCATCCCGGGGATACGCTCGATGTTTCCATTGACGAAACGGCAGGGAATCCGCTGGGCAAGGTGGCTCTGGGCATATTGGTCGATCCCTTTGGCGAGACTTTCGACAGCGGTGACGGCACGCCGATATCGGGTACGCGGGTTACCCTGATCGATGTTGCAACCGGACAACCGGCCGATGTTTTCGGCGATGATGGCATATCGGCCTTTCCCAGCACCGTGATTACCGGCGATATGGTGACCGATAGCGGCGGCACCGTCTATAATTTCACCGAAGGCTTTTATCGCTTTCCGTTTGCACGAGCGGGGCGATATCGCCTGCTGGTCGAGCCCCCGCAGCCCTATAGTTTCGCATCGACCGCCACGCCCCAACAACTGGCCCCCTTGCGGCGAACGGACGGCATGCCGTTCACGATTGTCGACGGCTCCTATGGCGGGATCATCATCCTGAATGACCCGGCTCCGGTGCGCGTCGATGTGCCACTGGACAGGCCCGGCACGCCTCTGCTGATCAGCAAAGCGGCTTCGGTGACGCTGGCGGCGCCCGGAGACGCGGTGCAATATCGGGTCACGGTGCAAAATAGCGATTCAGTGCGGACAACCGGCCAGATTACGATTTCCGATCGGCTACCGCGCGCAATGCGGCTTAAAACCGGTACGGTCCGCTATAATGGCGAACTGGTCACAGCCAGTGTCGAGGCCAATGGACAGGATTTTACCGTCGAGGCCCCACCCCTGCCCCCGTCCGGCAGCGGTCTGCTGACCTATATCGCGGAAGTGCGCCAGGATGCGCAACCCGGAGATGCACTCAATCTCGCCTCGGCGAGCGACGATCGCGGCACAACCAGCCCGACCGTCGATGCGCTCGTTCGCGTGGAACGCGACGGTATTTCCGAACGGTTCACGCTGATCGGCCGGATTACCGACGGCGGCTGCTCGACCGATCCCGAAAAAGCTGCCGGAATTGGCGGTATTCGGGTGATCTTGCAAGACGGGACCTATACGGTCACCGACAGCGACGGCCGCTATCATTTTGAAGGGCTGAAACCCGGTCTGCACGTGGTTCAGGTCGATCCGTCCACCTTCCCCGCCGATCTCGCGCCGGTCGACTGTGCGCGCAACACCCGGACCGCCGGCAGCAATATCTCCCGCTTTGTCGAAGGCCGTGGCGGCGCGCTGAAACGCGCGGATTTCCGGGCAAAAACCGTTGCGCCGAGACAGATCAGCGAAAAATATATCTATCACAAGCCCGCAGTTCTGTCTGATCCGGAAGCGGCCGGAGCCGGTCAGGACTGGCTATCCGGTCAGGAGCCGGGTATCGCATGGCTGTTCCCCGAAGCAGACCATAATCCGCGCGTCAAGGCATTGCGCGTCGCGATCAAGCATCATGATGGCCAGAGGGTCGAACTGTCGGTCAACGGCAAGCCGGTCAATCCCCTAGCGTTTGACGGAACGAAGAAGAGCGCCGACGGCACAATCCGCGTCAGCACATGGCGCGGCATCGAAATCGGCGACCGGACCAATGTATTCGTGGCACGGGTCGTCGATCAGAATGGCGCGCTCGTCCAGCAATTGGAACGCAAGGTCCATTATGCCGGCAGTCCGCTGAACGCACAATTGCTCAAGGACCGCTCGATTCTTGTCGCCGATGGCGTTACCCGTCCGGTGATTGCCGTACGGCTGACGGATCGCACCGGCAAACCTGCCCGCAACGGCATGGTAGGCGATTTCAGCGTCCCTGCGCCTTATGCCCCGGCGATTGAAATCGATGCCCAGCAAGCCAACCAGCTGGCCGGTCTCGAACGGGGCGCGCCGGTATGGCGGGTCGAAGGCGAGGAAGGCATCGCCTATATCGAGCTGGCGCCGACGACGGCTTCCGGTTCGCTCAGCATTTCCTTCCCCTTCCGCGATGGTGAAGTGGAACGGACCCAGCGTATCGAGACATGGCTCGATCCGGGTGACCGGCCCTGGACCGTCGTCGGCTTTGCCGCCGGTACAATTGGCTTCAACACGCTGGATGAACGACTCGAGGATCTGGTCGAGGATGAGGACAATATCAACGTCGATGGCCGCGTCGCGCTTTATGCCAAGGGCCGCGTGACCGGCAAATGGCTGATGACCCTCGCCTATGACAGCGACAAACAGGAGGACGAAACGCTGTTTCGGGGCGTCATCGATCCCCGCAGCTATTATACCGTCTATGCTGACCGCAGCGAGCAACGCTATGACGCCGCTTCGGTACGCCGCCTCTATCTCAAGCTGGAGCGGCCGCAATTTTACGCCCTGTTCGGTGATTATGAAACCGGCATCAGCGAGCCCGAACTGGCACGATATCAGCGCGCGTTCAACGGCATCAAGGCGGAATATAGAAGCGATCAAGTCCATCTCAACGCCTTTGGCGCGGACTCGCCCAACCAATTTCGCCGCGAAGAGATCCAGGGCAACGGCCTGTCCGGTCCCTATGCCCTCGCCGCACGGGGCATATTGGCAAATAGCGAACGGATCACGCTGGAAACGCGCGACCGCTTGCGTTCGGACCGGATCATCGAGCAACGCGAACTGACGCGGCATATCGATTATGACATCGACTATCTGGCCGGCACCTTGCGCTTCCGCGAACCGATTCTCAGCCGCAGCAGCGGATTCGATCCGCAGTTCATCATCGCCGAATATGAAGTTCTCGGCATTGGCGGACGCAATCTCAACGCCGGTGGCCGCGCGACCTACCAGACCGCCGACCAGAAGTTGAAAATCGGCGCGACCGCCGTGCATGACGAGGACGAGAGCGTCAAAACCGACCTGCTCGGCGTTGATGTCCGCTATCGGCCCGACGTCAGAACCGAATTCCGCGCGGAACTCGCCGTCACCGACAATGAAGCGAAAGCGGTCACCGCGACGAGCAGCGGGCAAGCCGCCACCGCCTGGCTGGTCGAAGCCGAGCATCATGGCTCGAAATTCGATCTGCTCGCCTATGTCCGGCGTCAGGCCACCGGCTATGGTCTGGGCCAGATCAATGCAGCCGAAACCGGCACCCGTAAATTCGGTATCGATGCCCGCGTAAGGGTCCGCGAGAATCTGTCTCTGGCGGTCACCAGCTATCAGGAAGATTTCCTGACGTCGGGCGCCCGCCGCCGCGCCGGTACCGCCGAACTGGAATATCGCACGAAGGACAGGTCGTTCCGTGCGGGCATCGTCTATGCCAATGACCGGCTGTCCGACGGCACCGAAAACGAGTCGAGGCTCGTCAGGCTGGGCGCGACCCAACAGCTGTTCAACGGCAAGCTGGAACTGGATGCGCAAACCGAATTTGCTCTGGGCGGTCAGGACGAAAGCATTGATTTCCCGGCACGGCACAGCTTCTCGGCACGCTATTCCGTCACCAAGAACGTAAAGATCATCGGCACCTATGAAATTGCCGATGGCGAGAATATCGATGCCCGGACAGCCCGGATCGGTGTCGACGTTACGCCGTGGGACGGCGGGCGCATCGTCAGCAGCATGAACCAGCAGGAAATCACTGAATATGGCCCGCGCACTTTTGCCGCCTATGGCCTGACCCAGAGCATTCCACTCGACGACAAGTGGACGATCGACTTCTCGCTGGACGGCAACGAGACCGTCAGCGGTTTTGATCGCGCAGACGTTATCAACGAACAGCAACCGGTCGCTTCCGGCGGTTTTCTGGGCAATGACACGACGCTGACCGAAGATTTTCTGGCGGTCACCGCGGGTTTCACCTTCCGTCACGACGACTGGAGCTGGAACGGCCGCGCCGAATATCGCGACGGTGATATCAGCGAACGCTATGGCTTGACCACCGCGCTGCTCAAACAGATCAGCGAAGGCAGCGCTTTGGGCGCGCTCGCCAGCATATTTGTCGCGGAAGATGAAACCGGGGTCAGCACAAGAGTGATCGAAGCGGAAGCCAGCTGGGCCCATCGCCCGGCCGACAGCGAATGGTCGTGGCTCGAGAAGCTCGAATTCCGCGAAGATCGCGTACGCAACGCCGTTTCCGGCACATCCGGTCCGATCGGGGGCGCACCGCTTCTCGTCGACGGGAATGTGACATCGCGGCGGATTATCAACAGCCTGAGCGTGAACTACACGCCGGTTGATGCCGATAACGGCCTGTTCACCGAAGCGGGCGAATATGGCTTCTTCTGGGGCAGCCGCTATGTATTTGACCGGTTCGGGCAGGATGATGTCGAAGGCTGGAGCAATGTTGTCGGAGCCGACATCAAGTTCGACCTTTCCGACACGATCGATGTCGGCGGCCAGGCCACCGCGCGCATCGGCAACAATTTTGACAGCATCGCTTACTCCGGCGGGCCAAGCGTCGGCATCACCCCGTTCAAGAACGGCTATATTTCGGTCGGCTATAATGTCGTCGGCTTTGCCGATCGCGACTTTGAAGAGAGCCGCTACACCAGAGACGGCCCGTTCATCACCTTCCGCCTCAAATTCGATCAGGAAACGCTTGGAAGCCTGGGGCTTTAAGGCTTCAGTGCCCTTCCCCCGTGAGGGAGAAGAAAGAGCCAAGCCAGACTTGCCTCGTTCCGTTCGCACTGAGCCTGTCGAAGTGCACCTATCGGCGCGCGCTGTCCTTCGACAAGCTCAGGACGAACGGCAACTAGTTAGGACACCGCTCTAGATCCCTTCTCCCTTGAGGGAGAAGGATACAGAGCCTTATGAGCAAAGCGAATTAGGCGGCGTTGGATGAGGGTCTTCTGCTACCTGAAGCGCAGAACACCCTCATCCAGCTGCGACTAGGCAGCAAGCTGCCAAGTCTTCCCATCCTTCTCCCTCACGGGAGAAGAACCGCACTTGCCTCTTTCCGTTCGCACTGAGCTTGTCGAAGTGCACCTATCGGCGTGAGCTGTCGTTAGCTGCCGCTGGCCTTCGGCTCGACAAGCTCAGGACGAACGGTAGCTCCCCGCCCTCTTCAATCCGCAAACAACAAAACCGGCGTTTCCAGAAAATGCTTGAGCGCCTGCACATAACTAGCCGCATCATATCCATCGACCACGCGGTGATCGCAGGAGATCGACAGGTTCATCAGCTTGCGGGCATGGATTTCACCGTCGATGATCATCGGGCGTTCGACAATCTTGTTCGGTCCGATGATTGCCACTTCCGGACGGTTGATCACCGGCGTTGTCGCGATTCCGCCCAGCGGTCCGAGCGATGTCAGGGTCAGCGTCGATCCGGTCAGTTCCTTTGCCGTCGCACTGCCATCACGTGCGGCAGCGGCAAGACGGCTGATTTCCGATGACAATTGCCAGATATTGAGATCCTGGGCGTTACGCAGAACCGGCACCATCAGCCCCTGATGGGTCTGGGTCGCCATGCCAAGATGGACGGCGCCATGGCGTGTGACAAAGCCCGCTTCATCATCATAGGTCGCATTCAGCATCGGGAAATCGCGCAGGGCCTTGCAGATCGCCGCGATCATCAGCGGCAGGATCGTCAGCTTCGCCCGCTCGCCGCGATTGCCGTTGAGATCAGCACGCATATCCTCGATCTCGGTCATGTCGATTTCGTCGACATAGGAGAAATGCGGAATATTCCGTTTCGAATCTGCCATATTCTGCGCGATTTTGCGGCGCATTCCGATGACTTTGATCTTCTCGTCGTCACGTTTCTGCACGGCACCGGGCGGACGATAGCCCTGCCCCGCACCATAGTTCAGATAGGCGTCAAGATCGCTGTGACGGATATGCTCGCCCTGCGCCTTGACCTCGCTCAGGTCGACACCGAGATCGGCGGCCCGCTTGCGAACGGCAGGCGTAGCGAGCGGTTTCGGTTGTTCATTCCGGGCGGGCATGGCGTCAAGGCTTGTTGGATCGGCAGATGACACTTCAGACTCTTTCGGAACAACTGGTCTTGTTGGAGTATCCGGATTATCTTCTTCTTTATCAATGACTTGTTCTGACGGCACGACGTCAATCTCGGCCTGAGCGGCCTCATTCGGAACCGCGCTGGATGCTTCCAAATCTTCCAATTTATCGACATCGACGTCACCCTCGACTTCGATCTCGACCAGCATCGAACCGATCGCGATAATGTCGCCTTCTTCACCGGCCAGACCAACGATCTTGCCCGAAACCGGCGCTTCCATCTCGACCGTCGCCTTGTCGGTCATGACGTCGGCAATCTGGTCATCTTCGGCCACGACATCGCCGATCTTGATATGCCATTTGACGATTTCCGCTTCGGCAATACCCTCGCCAATATCCGGCAGGTTGAATATATATTTGCTCATGATTTCAAATCCCTGACAATCTTTTCCAACGCTTCGCCGATCCGGACCGGACCCGGAAAATAGGCCCATTCCAGGCTATGCGGATAGGGCGTGTCAAATCCGGTGACCCGCTCGATCGGTGCCTCGAGATGATAGAAACAGCGTTCCTGCACCAACGCCGACAACTCCGCACCAAAGCCGCTGGTCCGCGTCGCTTCGTGCACGATCAGACAGCGACCGGTCTTCTTGACCGACTTTTCGATCGTCTCGATATCGACCGGCACCAGAGTGCGCAGATCGATCACCTCGGCGTTGATGCCATGTTCCTCGACCACTGCCTTTGCAACATGGACCATCGTGCCATAAGCCAGAACCGTCACCGCATCGCCTTCACGGACAATCTTGGCCTTGCCCAGCGGCACCGTATAATGGCCTTCCGGCACCTCGGACTCGGCAAATTTCGACCATGGCGAGACCGGATTGTCATAATAGCCAGTGAACGGGCCATTGTAGATCCGCTTGGGCTCGAGAAAGAGCACCGGATCATTATCCTCGATCGAAGCGATCAGCAGTCCCTTGGCGTCATAAGGCGTTGACGGAATGACCGTTTTCAGGCCCGACACATGGGTAAACATCGCTTCGGGCGACTGGCTATGCGTCTGTCCGCCAAATATGCCGCCACCAACCGGCGACCGGACGGTCATCGCTGCGGTAAATTCGCCCGCCGAACGATAGCGCAACCGCGCCGCTTCCGAAATCAGCTGATCCATGCCCGGATAGATATAATCGGCAAACTGGATTTCCGGCACCGGCCGCAATCCATAAGCGCACATGCCGACTGCAGCGCCAATGATACCACATTCGGATATCGGCGTATCAAAACAGCGGGTCTTGCCGAATTTTTCCTGAAGGCCGGCGGTCGCGCGGAAAACCCCGCCGAAATAGCCGACGTCTTCGCCCATGATCACGACATTATCGTCGCGTTCCATCATTGTCGCGAGGCCGCTGTTGATGGCCTCTATCATGTTCATGACGGCCATTTGATTTCCCGTTCCTTGTTGGCTTGCGCCGCCTGTTCCTTGAGATGCCAGGGCATTTCCTCGAACACATCCTGAAACATGGTTTCAAACGGCTGGTGCAGGCCGTGGCCCAATATGCCGTTCTTGGCCGCTTCGGTCACCGCTTCCTTGACCGCTGCGAGGCATTCCGCGTCCAGCTGTTCCTGTTGCTCATCGCTCCACACGCCGCGCTGGATCAGATGTTTGTTAAGCCTGTTGATCGGATCACCGAGTGGCCATTCCTCGCGCTCCTGCGCGCTGCGATAGGCGGTCGGATCATCGGACGTGCTATGGGCTTCCGCGCGATAGGTGAAATGCTCGATCAGCGTCGGTCCCTGATTGGTCCGCGCCCGTTCTGCCGCCCAGCTTGTCGCCGCATAGACCGCCAGCGGATCATTGCCATCAACACGCAGCGCGGCAATGCCATAGCCGGCACCGCGCGCGGCAAAGGTGGTACGCTCTGCTCCGGCAAAACCGGAAAAGGACGAAATTGCCCACTGGTTGTTGACCACATTCATGATCACCGGCGCATTATACACCGCGGCGAAGGTCATAGCCGCATGAAAGTCACCCTCGGCGGTAGACCCCTCGCCACACCAAACCGCTGCAATCCGGCTGTCGCCCTTGCTGGCGCTGGCCATCGCCCAGCCAACCGCTTGCGGATATTGCGTGGTCAGATTGCCCGACACGGTGAAGAAGTTCAGCTCGCGGGAGCTATACATGATCGGCAGCTGACGCCCTTTGAGCTTGTCCGCCTTGTTCGAGAAAATCTGGTTGACCATCTCGATCATCGGGTAACCGCGGACGAACAATATCCCTTGCTGGCGATAGCTGGGAAAGCACATGTCATCGCCGTGCAAAGCCATGGCGGCAGCGACCGATGTCGCCTCCTCGCCGGTACATTTCATATAGAAGCTGGTTTTGCCCTGGCGTTGCTGACGATGCAGCCGGTCATCAAAAGTCCGTACCTGCACCATCGTGCGGAGCATCGTCAGCAGCGTTTCGTCATCAAGCTTGGGATCCCAGGGACCGACAGCCTTGTGATCATCATCCAGAACGCGGACCATGTCATAGACCATATCGCGCATGTCCTTGGGCGCGGTGTTTATATCCGGTCGCGCCTGCGCACCGGCCTGAGAGATGTCCAGATCGCCATAGTCAACCACATCACCCGGACGGAATTTCGGCTCCGGTATGTGCAAAGTCAGGGGTGGCAAATTGCTTTTGCGATTGTCATCAACCATCCAAACTCTCCTGCTTCACCGCAACGCTGCAGTGCAATATTTATTTCAACCGGTTGTTATATTATTTCATCTTCGCATAAAGGTCAACGTATCTGTCCTATGATGGGATATAAAAAAAGGGAGCAAATTAATGCCCCCTCTTTCTTACTATCTCGGACGATGTCGATATTTAGAAGCGCAGCGCCATGTTCATCATAGCGCGATCATCACGATAGATTTGCTGCCCCAGCCGACTTTCAACCGCAGCACCAAAGCTCAAATCGCCGTTGGTAAAGCTGAAACCGCCTTTGATCTCTCCATAAGACGCATCCTGCAAACCGATGGGCAATAGCAGCGATACGTTTTCCGCATCGAGGAAACGGACCCGGAAGTTCGTGTCGTTCCCGGAAACGCGGTTCACATAATCAAGCTTCATGGCGGGCTGGAACGACCATCCCGATGCAAAGGCCAATTTGGTGTTGCCCGATATTTTCAATCCGACCTTGGCTTCCAGACCAGAGCGACTGATCTCGTCCACGGCCAGCGCCAGACTACCGGCACTGTCGCGGAAACCGTCAACATTATAGGATGAATAACCGATGCTGGCCCGTGGCGTCAGCATCAAGCCGTCGACATTGATATTATAGCCAGCCTCAATCTCGCTCGCAAAAGCCATAGAATCGGTATTCAGGTTGCTGGATGAAAGCCCAGCCGTGATCCGGCTATTGGAGTCGATCTGCGAATAAGACACAGAAGCCTGACCACCGACGTAGAAATTTCCACCAAGGCGATAATTACCGTAAACCGACGCCTGATTTGTTTCTACATTGGCAACGCTGCCGCTAACCTCCTGCACACCATTTGCATAGCCGAAGGCTGTACCGAATGTGGTGCGATCATCCAGACCGAATTCCAGACCCATGGCAACATGCCAGCTGCCTTGCTGTACCCCGACATTATTGTCCGAAAATGCCAGCGATGACTGCTCAAATCCTGCAGACATGAAACCGCTTATATTTTCCGGCAATGCCACGGCGTCCCAACTGGAAGACTGATAGTTTTTGGCAAAACTTATCTGCGAGGCGGTGCTGCCGATCATCTGACGGCGACCATCGAAAACCTCGGGCGCACCGACAATCTGGATTTTTCCCGCGACGCCCTGCCCGGAACCGAGCAATGACAGGCGATCCGAAACCAAAGTCCGCATCGTCGAGCTTTGGCGCTCATCCAAAGTGGTTGTCCGGCCAGCTTGCGAGGCCGACAGACTCTGGAAGGTCGCATTCAATTCAGGAACTTCCATGACATCAATCAAACCATAAACATTGGCGAGATCGTTATAGGAGTGACCGCGCGCACTGTCCAAAGCATTGCCGAACGCCAGTGAGAACGGGTTGGTAATACCGCCGCTCCGGAAGAAATCCGAGAAACGGATAACCCGCATCCTCGCGATAACATTATTCGAACCGTAGCTCAGCTCAGGATAGAGGACACCGATTCTGCCTACCACATTGTCAAAAGTATTTTCGACGCCACCTTCAGCCGTGATGATCTCGAAAGTCTGACCATAGCGGGCACTGCTTCGACCAAATGCATTGATCACTGCTGCGGTACCGCCCAGGGAAATGATCCCGGGATTGTCGGCATCACCAACCACCGCCAACTGGTCATTGCCATAACGATTAACATCAAAAAGGGACAATGTTCCGGAAGCCAGGATGACGTCACCCGCGATCGTCAAGGTCCCGGTATCCCCGAAACCACTGCCGGGAGCGATAGAACCGTTGACCGAAGTCAGGAATGTCGGATCAAAAAAGCCATTACCGGTCAGCAGCCCTGTACCAAAGAAAGCTTCGCCGGTTGTGAGGCTGCCGTCAAGATCCAGCCACCCGCCAGTCTGGGTATAATCGCCCCAGACTTTCAGATTTCCGCCGCTGCGGATATCAAGCCGCGCTGCGCCCTCGAGATTAAGCCGGTCAATGGTGATATCATCACCCAATCGGGTGGTCCCGTGCGCAGCGAGCGTTACTTCATAATAGCGCGCGCGAATATCAGCCGATGGGTCAGCAACGACGTTATCCGGGACGAAGTTCAGGCTGCCCGGGCCCCCTTCGATGAAGACGCTATTCGGCGTTCCTTCATCAAATTCCGCGCTTAAAGCCGACAGATCGACACAATCGTCCAGAAAACAGATATTGCCAAATTTCGGCGTGTCGCCGGTAACGCCGGGCGCCTCAAATCCCGGGAGCGCGTTTACGAGTTCACCATCAACTTCAATGCCGTAATTGGGGTCCATATCCTGCACCCAGTGATGCGGATTTAGCCAGTCGCGATTACCCGGACGGCTGGACGCATAAACATAGCTGTTATTTGCCACGATCTGGTCCCAGAACAGATAGAGGGGCTGATAGAAGCTTTGCGTTCCATAAGATGAAAATGGCTGGAAGGTCAGCGGGTCTGCCGGATTATTGCCGAAAAACCTTGAGCCGCCAGATAATACCGCCGTGACAACCGGTGTGTCAAAAAGTTCATCCGCGACCAGTGCGCTTCCGGAATCACCGCCTGCAGTGGTGCCTTCCCGCGGCAGCGCAGCACCGTCATATAGATCGAAATCAAACATACCGTTTGTGCTATCAAAGGCATCCTGACCAGCCGGACTGTCAAAATCTGTATTGTACAGCGTCTGCGGCAATCCGTAATCGTCCGGGCCGAAGAGGAAATTATTCCTGTCATTCAGCGAACTCGCCGAAGAGATCATATTCTCTGCGATGCGCCGCCGGAAATCAATACCGAGATTGGCCCCGTCGGGTCCCAGCCCCCTCGCTCCATAACCGTTTATGACGCCGTGTGTTTCGGCGGTTAATGGCGAGAACAACATGGTCCAGGTCGGAACGCCACCGGCATGGGTATCAAGCGTTGCCATCGCCACATCCGCTTCCAGGAAGCCGGTCGGAAGAGAGCGTTCGTCGTACCAGACTTGTTCGACATTGTAGATGTTGAAACCTACGTCGGTCTGGTTTGCAATCCCGCCGTCAAGCCCGACCCAGCGGCGTACTGCGGGGAGATTATCCGCACTGAACCCGAAGGCAATTGCCGTCCCGCCTGTCGCGAAGCCATATGTGTCGGCAGCTTGGCTATTCACGCAGTGGGCGGCAAAAATAACGGTGCGCGGATTGATCAGGGTGCCGGTACAAAGGCCTAGAGAGGTCGTGGCCTGATTGGCCCTTACGGTCATCTGTCCCACACCGGTGACATCCACAATATTGTCAAGGATACCAACCGGAGGCGGATCGTTCAAAGTCAGGTCATCCCGAATAACGATAGCAGGAGCATCTTCTACCATAGTGGGTCCGGTTTGCGCATGGGCCGCTGTCGACAAGCCCGCCAAAAAGGTTGCTGAAGATACCGTGACTAATAGTGAACGATTGATGGAACGGAACGACATTCTATGCTCTCCCCAAAGAGTTTGGTTGAACTACACCTTTACTACTAGCTCACTACTCAAAAACAGAACGCACGACTCACTTTGAAGTTTATTAGTATCATATTTTACCAGAATATTACATTGCTCCTGGAAATAAAATTTGAGGACAGCATCGCCGCGACTTAATAGCGCAGTATTAAAGCAGTTCCGCGGGTTGGAAGCTAAACCGCCACCGGCGCCGCGATATGGGATTGCGGAGCATAATCCTCCACCACGAAGTCGCCGATCTGATAATCAAAGATCGACACCGGCTTGCGCAGGACTTTCAACTTCGGTGCGCCGGAAGGCATTCGCGTGATCTGTTCTTCGACAAGATCAGCATGATTGAGATAAAGATGCACATCGCCTCCGTTCCAGACGAGTTCCCCCGGCTCAAGATCGCATTGCTGTGCGATCATCCGGATCAATAGTCCGGCCGAAAACACATTAAACGCAAAGCCTAGACCAAGATCGCAACTGCGTTGATAGAGCAACCCCGACAATTTTCCGTTGGAGACGTAAAACTGATAGGTCTTGTGGCAGGGCGGCAATGCCATCTGGTCCAGTTCGGCAACATTCCAGCCGGTGAAAATATGACGTCGCGAACCGGGATTGTTCCGGATGCTCTCGATCAACAACTCGATCTGGTTGATACCCTTGTCTTCGCGGCGATAAAGCCCCTCACCTGCCGGAGTGTAACGCGGCCAGTCGACCCATTGCTTGCCATAGACCGGACCGAGATCGCCCCATTTGGCAGCGAAAATATCGTCTTCGATAATACGCTGTTCAAACGCATCACGGTCGAGTTGTTCGCCGGTTTCCTTGCGATATTTTTCGAGCGGCCAGTCGGTCCAGATATGCACCTTCTGCTTCACCAGCTCGCGGATGTTGGTATCACCGGTAAGAAACCAGAGCATCTCCCGCGCCGCCGTTTTCCAGAACACCCGCTTGGTCGTCAGCAACGGGATGGCATCATCGGCAAGATCAAAGCGCATTGTCACACCGAAAATGGCCCGCGTGCCGACGCCGGTACGATCAATACGCTCGTCACCCTGCGTCCAGATTTGCCGCATCAAATCAAGATATTGCTGCTCATAATGTTGTCCGGGAATCAAACCGTCATTCTCCAACCATGTGTTCCCCAAACGCTAGACCGCTATGACCATATCCTCAACCAGTTCCGGTTGTCGATAGATCAAGCAGGAGTCTTCATACTACCCTTTGGCTAAGCCTTGAACCGCAAATCGGACTAGCATATAATCGCCATATCACATCCACCGCACGGATCGGGAAGTAGCTCAGTCTGGTAGAGTACTGCGTTCGGGACGCAGGGGCCGGAGGTTCGAATCCTCTCTTCCCGACCAATTGATTATCTTTCCCAACCAGAAGCCGCAGTTTTCCTAGACTTTGAGGACATCCCAACATGCGGTTGAGAATTCGGAATCCCAAGTTGTGCACCTACCTGTGCACCTTGATGTGCACATTTTTCAGACAAACGCCTTGTTTCACAGCATCGGCCAGTCGGACATGAGTGTCTATCGGCGGGGCCAAACCTACTGGTGGCGCCGACGCATCAGTTTGGGAAATCCAGCAAAATTATCTATAATGCTCCGTATAACGCTAAAAACTCCGGATAAATCCGTAGCAAGGCGCATGGCACTTAGCCTAGATATGGAGCTTGAAATGATCGCAGCGAGACACCCCTTTTACAACAAGCCAGGCTTCAAGGTGTTATCGCCTCTCGGACAACCGGCAGTGCCAATCTGTGCCACAAAGTCGCGCCGGATGTTATCATAAAGGCGTCGCTATTTCAGGTCATTGATCACTATATCTCCAGCGACCTCATCCAGCCAGAATTTCCATCGCGACACGTTCGGCGGATGCCAAGGCCCCTTCGACTCCGCGCGTTAAGGTTTCCGTGTGTTCTCCACAGAAGCTGATCGGGCCCGCCTGTTCAGCAACTGCCTTGGGTAGTGTAGTCGCTTGACCCGGGCCATAATATGCCCACGCACCACCGGAAAATTCCTCGCCAGCCCAGCTATGGTAATGGCGCGCTTCCAATTTTCCTTTTGCTACCGGCCTCATCGACTCAATATCCGCCAGTATCTTCGCCATCGCGGTTTCCGCACCGAGTTTGTCCCATTGCAGCGCAAGGTCCCCGCGCGCTTGTACCATCAGGCCGGTCACTTCTTCGTCGGTCGCTCCATATCGCTGTGGAATGACCGTGCTACAGAAACTGTCACTCCACATGCCGGGTGCGAAACCGTCTTCTTCCCAGAAAGGCGCCTTGGTGGTCAGAAAAGCAATTGAGATCGGTTGGTAATTGGCTTCCTTTACGGCCTTCGATTGCAGTTCAGACAGGCCTGGGGTTATATCGATGTTCCGCAATGCCGCTAGTGGCAGCGAGCAGATCAGTTTTGCCGCCTGAAAACGAGACCCGTCCCGACAGGTGACTATGGCTCCGGACGCATTGTGCTCGATCGCGGATACCGGCCTTCCGAGAATGACATCGCCCTTCAATTGAGCTGCAATGGCTTCCGGCAATTTAATGTTACCGCCCTTGACTGCAAAAGATTCGGGTCCCGCTGCAATCTGGTTCTGAACGAAGCCGCTGTTAAAGCTCATCATCATCGTCGAGACGTCTCGCGCGTTTCTCCCATGATATGGCGCCAGATCATAGCCCAGCCTGATCGCTTCTTCATTCAAACCTTGTTGCGCAAGAAATTCGGCGAACGGCTTGTCGAGCGCTGCATTGGCCGGATCGCACCATTTGGTCCAATCCTTGATCGGCGGATTTTTGCCGAGCAAAACAAACGGCAGTTCGGCAGGCATGACCGGTTTGAGCGCATCGGGGAAAGGGTTTTCCGGATATGCGGCCCATTCTGCCCGCGAAAGATGTTTGCCATTAATATAAAGTCCGGTCGGTTGACCATATGTGTAGCGATGGCCGACTTCGACGAGTTCTACACCCGCCTGCTTCGCCGCATCGATTCCGCGCCCGTAGCCGGAGCCCATCGAGTTGAAGCCCATTTCAGGATGTCCGGGAAGGTCTGTAAGGCTGAGAATTCTTCCGCCAACCCGTTCGCGCGCCTCGATCACAGCAACCGTCAGACCGGACTGCTCGAGAAGCCGAGCCGCATGCAGGCCGGAGATGCCAGCGCCCAAAACAATCGCATCGTATTTTTGCGGCGTTTTAGAGCCGCAGCCCGCCGCCAAAAGAGTAAGGCCAACACCCGCCGTTCCCAGCATGAAATTTCTACGACTCAATGACATTCCAGTCTCCACTTCCGGTCAAAGGCACAGGCCCAATCATTTGCCAAAAAAAAGCGATACTGGCTATCGATTCCCAATGGCTAGATTGCAGTTACCCGCCAGTCGGATAGAAGCGCCCCCGCCCTGATAAGTGATAGGTCATTGTAAATGCATGATTATTTAGATTCCTCCACGAAATTTACTTATCGACCCTCGGTCAAACTGCTCAATCAAGGGGACATTGAGCGGCAACTCATCTCCTCTAGTTTGCAGCTAGCGAAGAGAGATGTTGAATGGCAAAGAAGAAACCCGAATTTGCTCTTGGCTGGAAAGTCCTTTTGGCTGGACTAATCGGGATTGCCTTCGGAGCATCACCCGTCCCTTTCAACACATTGGGCTTCGTAATCGGTCCGATTCATGACGAAATGGGTTGGAGCTTTGCCGAGATCAGTTTCGGCTTTTCGATATTTGGCATCGTCGCTTCCTTGTTGGCCCCGGTCTACGGCTGGTTGGCAGACCGTTATGGCGTCCGGATCGTGGCGATTCTGTCCACTCTCGCCTTTGCCGTCACCTTCGCGATGGTCGGCCTGACCCCGGCCTCGATCGTGATATTCTATCTCGCCTGGTTTCTGGTCGGCCTGGTCGGTATCGGCTCCACTTCCGTGACCTGGAGCCGCGCAGTCAACATGTGGTTCTTCTCCAACCGGGGACTTGCGCTGGGCATACTTTTGCTCGGTACAAGCCTGTCCGCAATGGTTGTACCGCGTGTTGCCGTCTGGTCGATTGCAGAACTCGGGTGGCGCGGCATGTATCCGGTTGTAGCTCTTCTGCCGCTTCTCATCGCCGTACCGCTGGCCTATCTCTGGTTCCGCGAACCCAGACCGGAAGAAGCACCCGAAGGCCTGATGGCCGGCGGTGCGCTGCTCGGCATGACACTGGGCCAGTCGCTTCGTGATCGCAGATTCTGGACAATGTGGATTTCGATTGCCTGCATCGCCTTGGCTTATGGCGGCGCGCATGTTCACATGCCGGAGATCATCAAGCAGCATGGCATGGATGCCGAACTCGCAGCCGGTGTTATGGGAACCATCGGAATATCCATTTTCGTCGGACGGCTGCTTACCGGATGGTTGTTTGACCGGTTATGGGCGCCGATCGTCTGCCTGCCGATATTGTTGATACCCGCCATTGCCTGTTACTGGTTGCAGGGAACGGCTTCGAACGAGATGAGAATCTATCTTTCCGCCATCATGCTGGGCTTTGCGGCGGGCGCAGAAAGCGACCTGATTGCCTATCTCGCCAGCCGCTATTTCGGCATGGCCAATTATGGCAAGATATACGGTATGCTCTATATGCCGTTTGGCATCGCGGCATCGCTTTCACCGGTTCTCTATGGTCATGTACGCGATGTCACGGGCAGCTATGACGGGATGTTGCAAACATCGATGATCTTGTTCGCAGTCGGCGCGCTGTTGCTGCTAACGATGGGCCGCTATCCGGACTTTAACGCCAAATCAGCCCTTAACGATCCGCTAAAGGCCTAAACAATAACCCTGATCACCCGCCATTTTCTGACGATCCCGGCCAGCGGGGAAGTACATCAACGTATCGTCCATTATCGGCGATGCGGTTCGGGCCCGCCGCTGCTTTTGGTCCACCAAAGTCCGCGCAGTTCTGCCGAGTATGAGCAGATTATGCACAAATGGGCATCGTTTTTTACCTGCATTGCTCCCGATTCGCCCGGATTTGGGCAATCTGATCCGCTTCCAGGTGTGCCGGAAGTCGGTGATTTCGCCGACGCACTGGTGGAGTTTCTCGATATACTGGGCGTGGCCCGTTGCGCAGCCTATGGCTTTCATTCGGGCGGGATCATTCTTGCCCATCTTTTGAAGCGCCATCCAGACCGGCTCTCTACCCTGGCAATAGGTGGCTATGCGATCTGGACCGACGACGAAATGCGCATATTCGGCGAGCGTTACATCCCTGAATTCCATCCTAGCCCTTATGGCGAACATCTGGTCTGGCTGTGGAACCGGATATTGGAACAGAGCTGGTTTTTCCCATGGTTTGATGTTCGCGACGAGACGCGACTCTCGGTCGCCCATGCCGACCCGGAACGGGTCAACGCGGTGGTCATGGAAATGCTCGATGCCGGCAATGCCTATCGTTTCGGCTACCGCGCTGTGCTGCTTGCCAAACCCGAAGTGCCGCAGCGCGATGCAGTTACCGCGCCTGTATTGATCAGCGCCTATCGCGGCGATCCTCTCTGCGATCATATCGACAGGATGAGATCAATGCCGGAAAGCTGGCAAACCAAGAAAGTCGAAACGCCAGTCGAACATCAGGAACTGAGTCTTTCCTTTCTCAAAGAACATGGACAGGCCGATTGCCCGAGGCTCGCGGAAGACGACAGTGTGGGCTTCATTGCCGTCGACGAGGGACTGATCCACTGGCGCGGAACCCGCGGAGCGCAGAATATGGTACTGCACGCACCGGGCGCGGAATTGACCGAACCGCAGGCCGGTGAGCTGGCGATCGATGTGCCGGGTCATGGTCTTTCCAGCGAGTGCGATGATTATCGCGCGGCGATCAAAGCCGCGCGACGACAACTGGGCGCGGAGAAGATAATCTGGCCAGAATTGCCGAACGGAGAGCCCGATATACTCTATCCAGATCTGACGCCGGACCGCTTCGGCGGCTATTTGTCGAGAGCCTGGTCTGCGGCACGGGCGTCAGCTCTGTTCGCGCCATGGTATGCCGCTGACAGCGACCATGCTATTCCGGTCGAGCAAGCGGCATTATCTCCTGAGGCGATCGCTTTACGGGCAAGAGCGCTCTTGCGTGCCGGCAAGGCCGCACCGAAATGGCATCATGAAATAGCCTTACAATTGCAAGGGGATCCAAGAATATGATCGATATGAATGACGAAAGCCTGCTGCTCAGTCGCCGCACATTGATGGCCGGAGGCGTTGCCGCCGGCGTGGCCGCCAGTCTGTCTGCCCCGGCTATGGCATCAACAGCAGCACCGCCCGGTCCGCTGGACAATGGCGGCATTCCAACCGATCCGGCAACGCGCGCCGCCATTGTCCGTCGTATGCGGCTGCGCCACGATACCGGACATGTTTTCTGGTGGTTCCGAGGCACCAGTTACGCCCAGCAGGGGGCAAATCTAATCCCGCTATGCGACATGGTTGCGGAAACAGACCCGCAAATGGCGCGCGATCCGCTGGCTATTTTTGACCGTGAAGAGGCGACCTACCGGAACTAGGACGCAAAGCCGATATCAATATTCCGAGAGCAAGCGACCCAGGCCGTCAATCTTGTCGTCGATACCGCAGGCCCGGAGCGCGTGCCAATATGTCGCCGCGTTGATGGCGATGACCGGTTTGCCCAGCCGTGCTTCGGTCTCGGCCGCTAGATCAACCATCGAAAGATTGGTGCCTACCTGCACCAGCGCATCGACGTCGGGGCCGTCGAGCTCTGCGAGCACTTCAGTCAGCCTCTCTGGCGTTACCTTCGCAATGTCGGTCCAGCATTGGCATTGCAGCGATACATCACGGACCACTTCAAAGCCTGATTCTTCGAGATAATTGCGTACTTCCGCGTTGGCCGCCGGAAAATAGGGAGAGACGAAACTCACCCTTTTGATCCCGCCATAGGCCTTGAGCGCAGCGACCAGGGATTCCGAACCGATGCTTACCTCAAGCCCGGCAACTTCCTCGACCTGCTTCTTGAACTTTTCGCCACCGGCGATGCCGCCATAGAAGGTGACCGCCGACATGCCCATCACCAGATAGTCGGGTTTGCAGGTAATGACCGAGCGCACCGCATCCATCGTATTGTCGGAAATCGCTTGGGTGCCAGCGAAGAAATCTTCATCGGACAGCGCAACCGGATCGGTCACGAAAATGCGGGAATAATGGTTGGTGATGCCGTTCGGTCGCATGCGTTCCATATCGGGCTGGACCACAGTATTGGTCGACGGCCCGATCACTCCCAGCAGCTTGCGCCAACCTTGAACATCACCCATGATAAAATCTCCAGACTAATTGATCGATTCTGCCTGAGCCAGGCTTTCATACATTGCCTGACGCATGAGATATTCGCGACGGCGGACATCATCCTGCTTGATCGCGAGCATTTCCTGGCGTTTGCGCTCATGTGCGCCACTTTCATGGCCGCTTTGTATGAACTTCATGTTTTCAATGGTCTGGGTCTGCGTGAAACTATGTGTGACCTTCCGCCGCTGGCGATCATAAAGTTCCAGACTGCCATTCGGCTTGCCCGACTTCAATAAAGGCTCCAGCTTTTCGAACAGGTTGAAGGCATCATGGACGCCTGAGTTCATCCCGAAGCCACCTAGAGGATTGTTGAGATGGGCCGAATCGCCGATCAGAATCACGCGGTTTTCGACAAAGGATTTGGCAACTCTCTGATGCACGCGATATAAGGTACGGTGACGCGTCTCGACGACAGCACCATTTCCGGTAAGTCGATCAAAAATCTCGTTCTTCATTTTGTCCGAACGCAGTTCGTCGTCGTCCAGCGTCCCGTCGGTGGGAACCAGAACCCGCCACAGGGACGGAACGCGCAAAAGGACCAGCCATTCTTCAGGATCGGAAACATAATTGACCGGAGCCAGACCGGGCAGATGCGCCGCGAGATCTTCTTCGGTGGAAAGACAGAGGAACCGTTCCGCATATGTGAAACCATCAAACTCAATGCCCAGCCACTTTCTTACGATGCTGTTGGCCCCGTCTGCACCGATCAGATAATCTGCACGCAGATGGTCGATGCCCAAAGCGGTTTCAACTTCGATATCGACACCGCTGTCATCCTGCTCAAACGAAAGCAGACGATTGCCAAAGCGAATATCGGCATTGTCGAACTTTTCCAGACCATCGGCCAGTGCGCGGGACAAATGATATTGTTCGCACTGGATGCGAAACGGGTAGCGGGTGACATCGGATAGTTCGGACAGATCGAACTCGATAAAATCGCCCGACTGACGATCGCGCCAATGATAGACCGGTGCCTTCAAGCCCCGATCGAGCAACATCGGTGTGATGCCAATCTGATCCAGCATTTCCAACGTTGGTGGATGGAACGTGGAAGCCCGCAAATCCTGAGCGCAATCGGCGCCAGCTTCCAGCACAACAACATCAACACCAATCTGTGCCAGTAATGTAGCCATTACCGTGCCAACCGGACCTGCTCCAGCGATTACAACCTGACAGCGTTCCCGCTTCATTCGACTATGTCCTCAAATTTTCAATCCCCTTTCTATGGCCATAAATGCGGTGGTTCTGATGCGTGACTTGGCGAAGTATCCGCCTTGCGGTGATTGGCGGCGATTTGGATGAACATGAGTATGCCGCTAGCAACGCGGTTTTGAGATCGAACGTGTAACAACTTGTATGGTCAACAATAGCAACAACCTGGTGTTTGGGTCCGCGATTGCATAAGTAGCCTTCAGAGGCATTTGCCCAGCGAACCGCTGTCTGCTCGATGAACCACGCATGGCGATATTCTGTTTGCGACCGTTTCCGCCAAAAGAACCTGACGAAAACGATTCAGAATCGCCCGATATTTCAACGGGTACTGTGAGGCCCTATTATCCGCCTGCTATTGTCACACGGCGGCGCAGATGGTTTTCCACTCGAGATAATTGTCCATCGCCTGTTTGCCGCTATCACGGCCCCAGCCCGATTGCTTGATCCCGCCAATCGTGAGTGACGGATCGTACATGGCATGGCAATTGATCCAAACGGTTCCGGCTTTGATTTCGCTGCTCATGCGATGGGCGCTGGAAAGGCTTTCGGTCCAGACGCTGGCTGCGAGACCAAATTCGCTGTCATTGGCCGCGGCGATCACGGCATCCACATCATCAAATTTCTGGACAGCGAGCACGGGGCCAAAAACTTCCTCGCAAACGATCTCCATATCAGGGGAAACATCCGCCAAAACGGTTGGTGAAATGAAAGTGCCCGCTTCCCCGCTGCGCTCTCCACCGGCGAGCAGCGTGGCTCCATCGGCCTGCGCGCGCTTGATAAAGCCTTCCACCCGCTCTGCCTGGCGAACCGATACCAAAGGCCCCATTTGCGTTTCGGGATCAAGGCCATGGCCCAATTTCAATCCCTTGGCATATTCGACCACACCGGCGATCAGACGATCATAGATGGCGCAATGTGCGTAGAGTCGCGATCCTGCGATGCAGACCTGTCCGCCATTGAAGAAGATCGCATTAGCGACTCCGGGTATGGCCAGTTCAAGGTCGGCATCATCCATGACGATGCAGGGCGACTTGCCGCCCAGCTCCAGAGTGACCCGCTTGAAATTTGTTTTAGCGGCATCAAGAATGGCGCGCCCCGTGACCGTCGAACCGGTGAAAGCAATTTTGTCGACGCTAGGGTGAGCGGCGAGGCTAGCACCAGTTTCAGCGCCAAAGCCGGTGATCACATTCAGTACACCGTCCGGCAGTCCCGCTTCGCTCATCAACTCTGCGAGTCGCAGAGCGGTCAACGATGTGTCTTCGGCTGGTTTCAGGATAATCGTGCAACCTGCGGCCAGAGCAGGCGCCAGTTTCATCGCGGTCAATACCAGCGGCGAATTCCACGGCACGATCGCGGCAACCACCCCGACCGGTTCACGGACGGTCCAGGTCCGCATCTGCTTTCCTGCGGGCTGATAGTCGATCGAGCTTTCCAGCGTCTGGCCTTCGATGTTCATCGCCTGGCCGGCAAAAAAGCGAAACTGGTTCACAGCCCCGGGCAGTTCTGCCCAGCGCCCGACAAACAAAGGCTTGCCCTGATCGAGACTTTCCAGCTCGGCCAGCGCGTCGATATTTTCCTCGATAATGTCGGCGATTGCCCAAAGAATCTTGGAACGGTTTAGTGGAGTGGTGCCTTTCCAACCCGCGAGCGCGTCACCGGCAGCCGCCACCGCTTCATCCACATCACCTGAACTTGCCAGGGCAAGCTTGCCGATGACCGCTCCCGTTGCTGGATCGACCGTATCAAAAGTCTTGCCATCCCGGGCAGCCTTCCAACTCCCATTGACCAGCAAGCCTTCTCCTGCTGCGCGGCGCGCAAGAAACTGCTGATTTGTCGGGTGAAGTTTGGTTAGATCAAAAGCCATGGCGTAATATCTCCAGAATGTGCGACTATCCTGACTTCCTAGATAGCAAAGCACCATCCTTACCCAGGCAAAAATTCGCTTGTCGGATAAGAATATCCGAAAAGAGGCTAATTGATCTGACTTGCTCTAGCAATATTGCCAAATCCTTGCCCGTGCGATTCCCGCACGCGGCGTAAATGCATTGGGGAACTTATGTCCTATCGTTTGGGAGTAGACGTCGGTGGTACGTTTACCGATCTTTTATTGCTTGATCAGCAAAGCGGCAATTTCTGGCGGCACAAGACGCCATCTACTCCACAGGACAGCTCGCAAGGCATTTTAACCGGCCTCAATGCGATCTGCCAGGAGGCAGGCACGAGCCCGTCGGGTATCGAGTTTTTTCTTCACGGAACGACCGTTGCCACAAATGCGATGCTGGAAGGCAAAGGCGCGCGGGTCGGACTGATCACTACGGATGGTTATCGCCAGATCATGCAGATCGCGCGCAGCTTCGTGCCTGGCGGACTGGCTGGCTGGATCGTCTGGCCCAAACCCGAACCGCTGGCGGCGCTGGAGGACAGTTTTGAAATTGTTGGCCGGATTGACGCTCAAGGCAGCGAAATTTCTCCGATCGATGAAACCGAGATACGCCAGATTCTGGAAGAACTGAAGGATTCCGGCATCGAGGCGCTCACCGTCAGCCTGATAAACGCCTATCTAAATGGAGCGCACGAAATCCGCGTCGGCGAACTGGCGGCGGAGATCATGCCCGATATCCCGGTTTCGCTGAGCCATCAGGTTTTGCCCGAAATGCAGGAATATGAGCGCACGTTGACCACCGTCGCCAACGCCTCGGTCCGTCCGGTTGTTGGCAAATATGTTCGCAATCTGCGCGACAGCCTGCGGTCGTGCGAAATGAACGGATCGCTCTCGCTGCTCCGCTCGGACGGCGGCCTGATGTCCTCGGAAAAAGCGGAAGACCATCCGGTCTCGCTGTTAATGTCCGGCCCCGCAGGCGGCGTAACCGGCGCGATATGGGTTGGCCGCAACGCCGGCATCAAGAATATTCTGACGCTCGACGTTGGCGGGACATCGACCGATGTTGCACTCATCGAAAATCTCGAGGCACGGCGGCAACGAACCACCGAAGTCGGCCATCTTTCGGTTCGCGCTTCGGCTCTCGACGTCAAAACCGTCGGCGCCGGTGGCGGTTCGATCGCCTATGTGCCCGAACTCACCGGTGCATTGCGAGTCGGACCGGAATCGGCAGGGGCAGTGCCCGGCCCGGTTGCTTATGGCAAGGGCGGAACACAGCCGACAGTCACCGATGCCAATGTCGTCTTGGGCTATCTGCCGGAATCTTTACTCGGCGGGTCGTTCAAGCTTGATCGGGAAGGTGCCGAAAAATCCGTGCAGATTATCGCCGACTCCCTAGGGATCAGCCTGATGGCTGCTGCCCGCGGTATCATCGATATCGTCAACGAGAATATGTTTGGCGCCTTGCGCATGATCTCGGTCCAGCAGGGCTATGATCCCCGCCATTTCGCGCTGATGGGTTTTGGCGGCGCTGGCCCGCTTCATGTCAATGCCGTGGCTCGGTTGATGGATAGCTGGCCGGCGATCTCGCCCGTCTCTCCAGGCGTGCTATGTGCACTCGGCGATGCAACAACCCGCATGCGGACGGAAACCGCCCGCAGCTTCTCCCGCCGTTTTAACGAGACCGACGAAGCCGAAGTGATCGGTCTGCTTCAGGAAATTTCCGCGCAAACGCGCGCGGAACTGATGGAAGAAGGAATAGCGGACCAAGATATTACGTCAGAGTTCGAACTAGACGTCCGCTATGAAGGCCAGGCGTTCGAAGTGCCGCTCTCGATCGACGAGAAAACGTTGCTTCAGGACGGGCTGGCCGGTGTTACCGACCGGTTTGACGAAGAGCATCACCGCCTGTTCACTTTCAACATGGAAAGCGCCCATGAACTGGTGAATATCCGGGCCGTCGCCTTGGGCCCTGAACTGGATCTGCCGGCACCGAAGCTGAAAACCGGCAATGGTGATCCTGCTGCGGCCAAGTTGCGCGATCATCAGCTATGGGCCGACGGCAAGATGCAGGCGGCTATCATCTATGACCGCTCCAAGCTTCTGGCCGGCGACATCATTCCGGGCCCGGCGATCGTCATCGAAATGGACTCCACCACCCTGATCGAAGCAGACTGTATCGGCACCGTCGATCAAGTCGGCAATATTCTAATCAACCTGGCCTGAGGAGGGACTTATGCCCGCACAGATTATTCAGTCTAACGAGACGCCCTTCAACACCGTGGCAATTGATCCGGTAACGCTGGAGGTGATCGAAAACGCCCTGCGCAATGCGCGCATCGAGATGGATGCAACGCTGGTCCGCACCGCGATGTCACCAGGCATCCGCGAACAGGGCGATGCATTTCCGTTGATCGCCGATAGCAAGGGCCGGATGATCGTCGGCCAGTTCGGAAGCTATATTGGTCCGTTTCTCGACGGTTTTGACGGCAGGGTCGAAGACGGAGATTTGATTTTCCTCTCCGATCCCTATTCGGTGGACGGCGCGATCAGCCACTCCAACGACTGGCTGGTTTTGATGCCAGTGTATAAAGACGGGCGGCTGCTCGCATACACTTCCATGTTCGGACATATGTCGGATATTGGTGGCAAGGTTCCCGGCTCGATGCCGATCGATGCCACCAGCATCTTTCAGGAAGGGGTACGCATCCCGCCGATCAAAATCTGGAAGCGTGGCGAATATAACGAGGATCTTATCAAGCTTGTCATGCACCAGACCCGCACCCCGGACTGGTGCAAAGCCGATCTAAACGCCTTGATCGCCTCCTGCCGCGTTGCTGCACGACGGGTGATCGAGCTGTGTGATCGCTTCGGCGAAGATGTCTATGCTTCGGCCACCGACCTGTTGCTCGAGCGCAATCATCGGGCGATGCAAAAGCTGATCGAAACATCGGTCAGCGAAGAGAAGGTCAGCTTCGAGGATTATATCTGCGACGACGGCATGGGCTATGGTCCCTACAAGATCCGCTGCACCATGTGGCGCGAGAACGGGCGGGTGATTCTCGATTTCGAGGGCACCGATCCGCAATCCAAAGCATCGATAAATTTCCTGCTGAACGAAAATATGATGAAGATGTTCTTTGGCATCTACATGATCATGGTGTTCGATCCACAAATCCTGTTCAACGACGGCTTCTATGATCTGATCGACGTCCGCATTCCGGACGGGTCTCTGCTGAAACCGAAATTTCCAGCAGCCCTGTCCGGCCGGACCCACGCACTTGGCCGGTTGTTCGATATTCTCGGCGGTTTGCTCGGCCAGAAAACACCGGAATTTCTCAACGCTGCCGGCTTCTCCTCCTCGCCGCATCTTTTCTATGCCGGGACAGACAAAAACGGAAAATGGTTCCAGTTGTTCCAGATCGGCTTTGGCGGCATCCCGGGGCGACCTTTAGGCGATGGACCGGATGGTCATTCGCTGTGGCCAGGCTTTACCAACGTCCCGAACGAATTTCTGGAACGCTATTTTCCGTTGCGGATCGAGCGCTATGAAACCGTATCGGACTCGGGTGGGCCGGGCCTCCACCGCGGCGGCAACGGCATCAATATGGTCTATCGCTTCCTCGAACCGGGCGTGATTGCCATTCATGATGATCGCTGGTTCGTACCACCCTGGGGAGTCAATGGCGGCGAGCCGGGCGCCCGCGCGCGCAAGCTGCTGGTCAAGAATGACGGCACCGAAATCGTGCTCGGCAACAAGCTCGAGGATTATGAAGTAGAAGCCGGCGACCAGTTGCACTTTGTCACTTGGGGTGGCGGCGGCTGGGGGGACCCTCTGGGCCGCGAGCCGGAATTGCTGGCTGTCGAACTGAAAAAAGGTCTTGTGACCGCAGAAGGTGCTCTCCGCTATGGTGTGGTGCTGGCCGACGGCGAAGTTGATGTTCCCGCAACGGAAGCTTTGCGGGCAAAAATGCGGGACGAACGGGACGGTGATTTGCCGACCTTCAACTTTGGTCCCGACATCGAAACCCTTCGCGCCAATTGCCTCGCGGAAACAGGGCTTCCGGCACCGAAACAGCCACAATGGCAGGTGCCGACATCATGATGCCATCAATGATCAAGGATAAAAAATAGTGGCGAACCCTATTCTGCGGGAAAAACTCGCATCGGGCAAATTCTTTGTAATACCCGGTATTCAGGACATGATAACGGCGGTGATCGCCAACAAGGTCGGCTTCGATGTGGTTTATGGAACCGGATATTGGCTGACCGCTTCGGCCTCGGGATTGCCGGATGCCGGGATCGCGACCTATACCGAGATGCGGGATCGCATGGAAACATTGGCGCGCACCAGCAATTCGGCTGTAATAGCAGATGGCGACACGGGCTATGGCGGTCTCCTGAACGTGCATCACACCGTGAAGGGCTATGAAGCCTCGGGCGTGACGGCGATCCAGCTGGAGGATCAGGAATTCCCGAAGAAATGCGGTCACACCCCGTTCAAGCGGCTGATCCCGCTGGAAGACATGGTCGAGAAGATCAAGGTCGCCGTCGACGCCAAGGAAGACGAGAATTTCCTCATCGTGGCGCGCACGGATGCCCGTGAAAGCGAAGGGATGGACGGCGTCTTGCGACGACTGGAAGCCTATGACAAAGCCGGGGCTGATATTATTTTCCCGGAAGCACTGACCAGCAAAGAGGAAATGCGGCAGGCATGTTCCAGTTTTGACAAGCCTGTCATGGCCAACATGTCCAATGGCGGACTATCGCCGGTGCCAAATGCATCGGTGCTTGCGGAAATCGGCTATGCCTTTGCCATCTATCCGTCCCTGACCAGCCTTGCCGCTGCAGCTGCCATGGAAAAGGCGTTGATCGGACTCAAGGAAGAGGGGAATGGTCAGCCGGACGGCATTTTCGACTTTAGCGAATTCTGTTCATTGATCGGTTTCGAAGAAGTCTGGGAATTTGAAAAGAAGTGGGCGAAGGGCTAAAAATCCATCAGGCAACTAGAATTTCCGTTCAACGGATAAAATATCCGACAGGCGGATATATATTTTCTATTTGCGGACATTCTTCTTATTGATGCCACCTTTCTGCCATTGGCACAGAGAGGGACCAGCAGACATGGAAAAAGGCGTACCGATTCGCTCTATCACACGAGCATTTTCGGCCTTGCGGGCGATAAACCGGCACGGCTCGATGACGATGATGGAAATAGCCAAGGCGGCAGAGGTCCCATATCCGACCGCCTGCCGTATTGTGCAAACATTGTTATATGAAGGTCTGGTCGAGCAGGAACCCGCTCGCAAACGCTACCGGCCAACCGCACTGGTCCAGACGCTTGCCACCGGTTTCCAACATGAAGATCAACTGGTCAGCATCGCACGGCCCCATATCGTGGATTTAACGAAGCGCGTGGGCTGGCCGGTTTCCGTCGCTGTCCGCGTCGGGCGCAACATGATGCTGCGGGACAGCACACATGCCAATTCATCGCTGACCTTCGAACATTATTATCCCGGCTTTACCGTGCCGATTCTCGACAGCGCGTCGGGAAAATTATCGATGGCGTTTGCCATTGATGAGGACCGGGAAATGATTTTGCGCTTCATGCGAATTTCGCAGGAGATCGATATCGATTACCTTTCCACCGCAGAAATCGGGCTGAATGTGGAGCAAATCCGCGCAGATGGTTACGCAACCCAGGGTCGCAACCATTTCAACCTAACGCCCGGCAAGACGTCATCGATCGCCGTTCCGATCTTCAAGAATGGGCATTTTGAAGCCGCCATGACCATGGTTTTCTTTGTCGCAGCAATGAAGCTGAGCGACGCCTTGGAAAATTATCTGGATGATCTGAAGCAAGCCGCTGCCTCCATCAGTCACGGGCTCAGCAACAACTGACACACCGCGACAGTAACGGTCGGTTAGATCAGAGCCGGGCCGTCACTGCCTTGGTTTCGAGATAGGCTTCCAGCCCAGCCGCGCCAAATTCACGGCCCCAGCCCGACTGGCCATATCCGCCAAAGGGGATATTGGTGCCAACCGCGCCATGACAGTTGATCGAGACATGGCCCGCGCGCACCCGACTTACGACCCGGTGAGCGGTCGACATGTTTTCCGTCCAGACGCTTCCGGACAGGCCATAAGACGTGTCATTGGCCAGTTCCGCTATGGCATCGACATCGAGCGTATCGAATTTCTGCACCGCCATGACCGGACCAAAAATCTCGTCGCGCATGATCTCCATATCGCGTGTGCATCCGGAGAAAATCGTCGGCTGAATGAAATTGCCGGCGCGGTCCAGCCGTTCGCCACCGGCAATCAGATTTGCGCCGGCCTGCTTTGCCCGATCGATGAAACCCATGACCTTTTCGGCGTGAGCGGCTGAAACCATCGGCCCCTGCTGTGTTGCGGGATCGAGTCCGTGGCCCAATTTCATTCCGTCTGCGAAAGCGGCAAGGCCCTCGAGCAAGGCATCATGGATGTCGGCGTGCGCGAATATCCGCGTCCCCGCCATACAATTCTGGCCTTGCAGAAAGAATGTCGCCATCGCGACGCCGGGAATGGCCAGATTCAGATCGACATCGGGCATGACGATCACCGGGCTTTTGCCGCCCAGTTCCAGCGAGACTTTTTTCAAATTGCCCATAGCACCCTGGATGATCGCGCGGCCTGTCCGGGTCGATCCGGTGAAGGAAATCTTGTCGACGTCATCATGGGCTGCCAGCGCCGCGCCGGCGTCGGCACCCAGGCCGTTGACAATATTGACGACGCCTGCGGGGAAACCGGCGTCGATCACCATCTGGCCGAGTGCGAGCGCGGATAAAGGCGTTTCCTCTGAAGGCTTCATCACCACCGTGCACCCTGCGGCCAGCGCCGGTGCGAGCTTCAATATAGCTGTCGATAAAGGCACATTCCACGGCACGATCTGTCCGACCACACCGACCGGTTCTTTCAGCGTGTAGGTGAGCGCCTCGGTCTCGGCCGCGATATGACGTGGCGGGACCATGGTCGAACCTTCTATCCGCATGATCGCGCCGGCATAATAGTCGACCATTTCCACGCAGTTGCTGGTGGTCAGTCCGGCAATGAAGCTCGGCATCCCGTTATCGACGATGTCCAGTTCGGTCAGCAATTGTGCATTCTGCTCCATGAGGCGGGCCAGGCGGGTCATCAGAGCCATGCGCTCCGAAGCCGTCATCCGGCGCCATGGCCCCTGAAAAGCCGAGCGCGCAGCGGCGACAGCCAGATCAATCTCTGCGGCTCCCCCGGTTTCGAATTCGGCGAGGACCAGCCCCGTTGCCGGATCGCGGCTTTCCATCAGACCACTGCCGTCGATCCACTGACCGCCAATCAACAGCTTGCCGCGCTGGTTCAGAAACGCGCGCGTTTCCGGCGCAATCTCGTGACCGTCAAATGCTATTGCTTCACTCATCACACTGGCTCCGTACGGCAGTCATAGTTGAAAAGTCCGAGAGATTCCTCGTCCTTGGTTTGTCCGATGCCAAACATGTCCGCATCCTGCCCCTGCATGCGATCGGCATTTGCGTTGGACTCCGACTGTACCCAGGTTGCGCGTTCATGACGAGCGGCCTGATAGCGGGACAGACCTTCGGAAATATCTGTCGATGCGCCCAGCGCTCGCGCCAGAATTACCGCATCTTCAATTCCGCACGCTGCGCCATGGCCCAGAAACGGCGTCATCGCATGGGCTGCGTCGCCGATAAGCGTAACATTGTCGTCAATTATCCAGTCGGCCAGCGCCGAGCGTGCATTGATCGCCCATTTGAACATCGGCTGCTCGCAAGCCGCTGCGATCAGTTTTTCCGCATCGTCGCACCAGCCCGCATAAATTTCTTTGATCTCGGCAGGGTCTGCAGGGATCGTCCAGCCGTCATCCGTCCAGCCATCCTGGCGAGCGAAAAATACGATGTTCATGATGGTGCTGCTGCGGATATTATAGCGCGTGATCATCGCACCCGGACCGATAATGATACCGGGAAAATCGGACAATTGTTGCAACCTCGGGGTAACGGGAACCAGGGCTCGCCAAGCGACATGGCCGGTAAAATGGGGTTCCGTCGGTTCGAAACGCTGGCGAATGACAGACTTTACACCATCCGCACCGATCAGCAGATCACCCGTAATCCGGCTGCCGTCGGAGAGAATCGCTGTCGTCCCTTCGCTGTCGATCACTGCGCTGTCCGTGCGCATATCCACGCCAGCCGCGCGGGCCGCACCGGTCAGCAAATCATGCAGATCGGCTCGGTGGATTGTGACATAGGGCGCGCCATATTTTTCACGCTGGGTCGAGCGGTCCATGGTGACCAGAGTCCGGCCGTCTTCCCAATGCTGGATGCGCTGGCGAGATGGCTCTACCCCTGCAGCAGCGACCTCCTCGCAGAGGCCGATGAAGTCCAGACCCTTCATCGCGTTGGGCGACAGGGTCACGCCCGCGCCGATTTCGCCAAATTCCGGAGCCAGTTCCAGCAGAGTGACGGAAAAACCCTGTTCGGCGATCGCAGTAGCCGCAGTCATCCCCGCGATGCCGCCGCCAACGATGACAATCTTTTCGGTGCGACTCATCCCAATTGTCCGGGAATGTGGCTTTCGTGATTGGCCAGATACCATTCGGCGATCTCTTCGCGCGTCGCCCACCAGACACCCGGCAAGGACTTGGCATGCTCGATAAATTCGCGCAGCGCCCGCACTCTGTGGGCACGACCCGAAACATGAGGATGAAGGCCGACATTCATGATCCGGCCGGTCGTGTCACCCTCTTCATAAAGAACATCCAGCTCTTCGATCAGCGCGTCGCGGAATTGATCGGTAGTGAAATTCTTGCGCGTGATGAAGGTGAAGTCGTTGATCTCGTTCGAATAGGGAACCGAGACAATCGGACCGTTCGGAGTGCGCAGCATATAAGGCTGATCGTCGTTCATGATGTCACAATAATAAGTGCAACCATATTCGGCGAGAATATCAGCCGTCTGCAGCGTCCCGCGTAAGGAAGACGAGAGCCAGCCTTTCGATTTCCGGCCAGTGAATTTCTCAAACTGGTCCAGTGTGCGCAAAACGATTTCACGCTCTTTGTCAGGATCACCGGCAAAATTGGTCAACAACTCTCCCTGCTCCCAATTGTGGGTGAGCAATTCCCAGCCCCGATCCAGCACGGCGTCGGTCATCGCCTTGCGCCGTTCGAAGGTTACCGCATTGGTCGTGCAGCTTGCTTTCACGTCCAGCTTGTCGAACAGGTCGAACAAGCGCCAGATACCAACACGCTGGCCATATTCGCGCCAGCTATAGTTGGGGAAATCCGGCGTATTGCCTGGCAGAATATCAGGCAGAATCGACGGCCCGCCAGCATAATAGGGCTTGTCCGTGTCCTTCGTAAGATCCCAGGTCTCCAGATTGAAGGTAAGGATCAAGGCAACTTTCGCGCCATTGGGCCATTTCAGCGGCTGACGTTCGGGCAAGGGGACGTAATCATATTCCATTTAAAATACCTGCTTTTGGCCGAATCCAGCCAGTGAAAATCCATATTGACGGTTCATAGCATGTGATTGAAGCACATTTACTATATCCACCCCAACATTTTGCCGGTCTTTGTCCACCATACGGACAGTGCCTGAAGCAAGGAGGCTGAAAATGCACATTTCGCCGGTTTCGCAATTTGTTAGCCCGTGGTTAGCGGACTGCCCACCAGTCGGATATTCATGCTAGTGGCTCCAACCCTGCCCTTGTACCCAATATAGGCATATCGGTGGATGAAATTATTAAGCCACGTCTCATTTAGATGGGACAGATTATATGAAGAACTCGCCGTCCGAAGACATTCAATGGAGAAAAGCGCAATGCCCAATATTCGATGGTCCCTGAAGATGACTTTGGCCTGTTCCACGGTGGCTATACTTGTCGGCCTACCCGCTTGTTCTGCGGCCCAATCGGCCCAGCCAGCCGCATCTGCGAGCACTGCGGCAGCATCACAGGAAGCTCGGCCGCGCCTCACTATCGAAGAATTGCGGAAGCTTTATGCTGACGAGGAAAGCCGCTACATGGAGATTGGTGGCGTCGAAGTCCATTATAAGGACGAGGGCAGCGGACCGGTATTGTTCATGGTCCATGGCTCGGTCAGTTCTACGCGGACATGGGATCGTATCACCGAAATTCTGAAACCCGATTACCGGATCATCCGCTTCGATATTCCGGGCTACGGCCTTTCCGGTCGCGTTTCCGATGAAGCCGCCGCCAATGTGCAACCGGTAGAGATCGCGGAGCAGTTGGCCGAAAGGCTTGGCGTCAAAAAACTCACCTTCGTCGGCGTGTCCAGCGGCGGCACAATGGGCATGTATCTGGCAGCCAAGCGTCCCGATCTGGTCGAACGGCTGATCATTTCCAACACGCCTTCGGATCCGGTCGACACAAGCCATCTGGTGATGCCCGAAAGCTTCGTGAGCGCAACCAAGAAATCCCGCGAAACCGGCTATTCGGATATGAGTTTCTGGAACGAATATCTGTCATTTTTCGCCGGTGATCCAGACCGGATAAGCGAACAGACGCGCAAGGAATATTATGACTTCAACCGCCGGACCGCGGAAAAGCATCCTATCGCTTTGGTCGCGCGAATCGGTGACGGCGTTCAGGCAAAAATCGAAATGCAGAAAATCACTGCGCCGACGTTTCTGATCTGGGGTGGCGCAGATCCGTTGCTACCTGAGAGCGCTGCGGATGCGATCACCGGTTATCTCGGGTCGGCGCAGATATCACGGGTAATCATGCCCGATGTCGGTCACTATCCGCCGCTCGAATCGCCTGATCGTTTTGCTCAACTGATCGCAGCCTATGTCGAGGCAGGTGTTATTTCCGACGATGATCCCGAAACCGCGAAACCATGATTTGCAAAAGATAGTGGAAAGCATGAACGGCGCAGGCGCCCGGACCCTCTATGAAAAATTGTGGGACAACCACCGGGTCAGCGACCTGGCCGATGGCGAAGCGCTGATATATATTGACCGCCATCTGGTGCATGAAGTCTCGAGCCCGCAAGCCTTTGCATCTCTCCGCGCGTCGGGCCGGCAATTGCGTCGTCCGCTCACCCATTATGCCGTTGCCGACCATGCGGTTCCCACCCGCAACCGCGAGGAAGCGATCGAGGATCCGCTCGCCCGGGCGCAAGTTGCGGAACTGGAGCGCAATGTCGCTGAATTCGATATGCCCTATGCGGCATTGCAAAGCGCGGATCAGGGGATCGTCCATGTTATTGGCCCGGAAAGCGGTTTCACCCTGCCCGGCACGACCATGGTCTGTGGCGACAGTCACACGACCACGCATGGCGCCTTTGGTGCCCTCGCCTTTGGCATCGGCGCCAGCGAATGCGGAACGGTCATGGCCACCCAGTGCCTGCGCCAGAAGAAAGCGCGGACGATGCTGGTCGATCTTTCCGGAATGCCTGGCGTATATGTCACGGCAAAGGATATCGCGCTGGCGCTGATTGCCCGCATTGGTACCAACGGTGCTGCTGGCTATGCGGTGGAATATGCCGGACCGGCGGTTTCAGCCATGTCGATGGCCGAGCGAATGACGCTCTGTAATCTGACGATCGAGGCCGGCAGCCGAATCGGTCTGGTTGCACCCGATGAAACCACGCTTGCTTTCGTCAAGGGTCGTCGCCTTGCACCGAAAGGGGCAGCATGGGAACGCGCGGCGGCTTATTGGCTGGATCTGGCAACGGATGACGGCGCGCGATATGACAAACGGATCAAACTCGATCTGGGCGCGATTGAGCCGCAAGTAACATGGGGCACCAATCCTGATCAGGCTGTCTCGATTGCTCAAGCGACTCCCGATCCTGCGACAATCAGCGATAAATCGTTGCGTGCACAAGCGCAATCGGCGCTGGAATATATGGGCCTGGAACCAGGAAAACCGATCGAAGGCACAACGATAAGCCACGTCTTTGTCGGCTCTTGCACCAATGGACGGATCGAAGATCTACGTGCCGCCGCGGCCGTTGCCAAAGGCCGCTCGGTTTCTCCCGGCGTTACAGCAATCGTCGTTCCCGGATCGGGAGCAACGCTTATCCAGGCAGAAGCCGAAGGACTGGACCGGATTTTCCTGGAAGCCGGGTTTGAATGGCGAAAACCGGGCTGCTCGATGTGCGTGGCGATGAACGATGACCGTCTGCAATCGGGAGACCGCTGCGCAAGTACATCCAACCGCAATTTCGAAGGCCGTCAGGGCGCGGGTGGTCGTACCCATTTGATGAGCCCGGCCATGGCTGCTGCAGCCGCTGTTACCGGTTACTTAACCGACGTAAGGAAATTGGGGCAATGAAACCGCAGCCATTCGAAACCCTGTCCGGGACAGCTGCGCCGCTGGAACAGGATAATATCGATACCGATATAATTTTCCCGGCCCGCTTTCTGCTGATCACGGCACGCGAAGGACTGGGTCAATATGCGTTTCACGACCGGCGCTTCGGAAGCGACGGCCTGCCTGACCCCGAATTTATCCTTAACCGCGAACCTTTCTGCGAGGCTCCGATAATCTTGGCGGGCGCGAATTTCGGATCGGGATCAAGCCGTGAACAGGCGGTCTGGGCCCTGCTTGGCTTCGGCATCCGCAGCATCATTGCCCCCAGTTTCGGCGAAATATTCCAAGCCAATTGCTTGCGAAATGGCATATTGCCGATCATTCTGCCGGACAATATCGTGCGCGATCTGATGCCGCTTGCGAAAGCCGGACTGGCATTGACTATCGACCTTGAAAACCAGAAGGTTGTCGCTGGCGATCATGGTATTTTCGATTTTGATATCCCGCCGGAACGCAAGCTGGCGCTGATCAATGGCTGGGATGAAACCGCCCAGATATTGAACCAAAAAGCGGATGATATAAATGAGTTTGAGACTTGGCAACGCCAAGACCAGCCTTGGCTCTATGAAACGGAGACTGCGCGATGAGCGAAGAAGACCTGCTCGAAAATTACCGCCGTGCCTATAATACAAAAGTCGGTTTTGGTGAGCGGCCCGCCCTGATCATGATCGACTTTTGCCAGGGCTATTTCGACCCCGATTGCGATCTTTATTCCGGCGTTGAAGATGCGTTGGCTTCCGCCCTGCGGATACGCGAAGCAGCCCGGGCGGCCAAAATACCGGTGATCCTGACCGGTGTATCCTATCACCCGAGCGCGATAGACGGCGGCCGTTTTTTTGAAAAAGCGGCCCCTTTGCGCTATTTCATCGAAGGCAATCCGATGGGGGCCTTCGCCGATGGACTGGAACCGCATGATGACGAGTTGGTTATTACAAAACAATATCCCAGTGCCTTCTTCGGGACCTCTCTTGCCTCGACCCTAACCGCGATGGGCATCGATAGCGTTCTTCTGACCGGCCTGACCACCAGCGGCTGTGTCAGGGCAAGCTGCGTCGATGCTATGTCGCACGGCTTTCGCACCGCAGTTGTCGCCGATGCCTGCGGCGACCGTCATGATGCACCCCATGACGCCAATCTGTTCGACATGAATGCCAAATATGCAGATGTAGTCAGCGAGGAAGAGACCATCGGCTTCCTGCAAAAGCTTCAGGGACAGAGCGGTACCTAGCGTTAAGTGGTCGCTTGACGCTCAAAGGCTTCGAGTCTGACGCCCCAAGGCGTTATGGCAGCCACAGCCGTACACTCTCCGTGTGGTGCCCAGTTGATCTCCACGGGCCCGATGATTTTACACCCGCCATTCTCGGCACGAGTCTTGAAATCGGAGAGGTTTGAAACGGGAAAGCGCAACGCTCCCCAGCCGCGCTGTGGCGGGGTATCAGTAGAAAAATCCAGACCGTCGCAATCGAACTGGATGATTTCGACCGAGCCTTCCATCCGACCCTGTGCTTGATAGACGCCGACCGTCACCAATATCCCTGGTGCCAGACCGACGGGCAGACCCATGCAATTGCTACCGTCGGCATGCGTCCAGCTGGCTTCCTGAACGACCTTCCATCCCAGCTGCTCGGCATAAAAACGGCGGGCTGCGGAAAAATCGGAGACAATCTGGGTGGCATTAAAAACCCAGGATGCCGGTCCGCTGACATGTTCGAACCCTGTCAGCGGCGGCTTCACCCGTTCCATCAAGGCAAAGCACAGTCCGTCACCATCGCGATCCAGGACCTCGCGCACCGAAACGGGGTCGAAGTCAAAGCTGGTGATCGGGGCCGGCGAGAGAAAGCCGTTTCGCCCCATTGCCGCGTGAAGTTTGTCGATGGATTCCAGCGCGCGCAGATTGACATCGAACAGCGCTCCGGTGTCCCATGCCTGGGCACCATCGCGCATCACTCCCGCTGGCTCCCTTTCAAGCGACAGCAAACGAATGCGGCCGCGCGGGACCGTCGGATGCGATAACAGCAGTTCCTGCACTTTCGGCGAATCACTCATACCCAGCAGTTCCAACGCGGCACCGGCGACGTCCCCCCGATATATCTCGACGAAACCGGTTGCCGCTGCAATGCGACTGGCGCTGGCGTCGACATCAGCAACAATGCCGACCGCTTCCTCAAATCCGTTATCTTGTGAAATCATACGAAACAAATGCGCTATCGGTGCCACCTGTGGCAAGCCCAGTAAGACTTCGACCGACCAGCGGACACGCCGGGCGGTCATTTCATCGAGCGTGGACAGGTAAGCATGGATCGGGCAAAACGGCGGAGCGCTGACCGACCACCGGATAAAGCCTACGGACCCGTTTCCCGTGGAACCGTCGCCCCGCATCCAGCAATCTAAACATGGAGCTTTTGACCCGATGACCGGCAGTAAAAAACAAGCAGACTTGATCGAGCGGCTGGAAAATCTGCTGGGTAAACAAGGGCTGATCACTGGTGCAGATGATCTTCAATATTTTTGCAATGACGTTTACCGGTCCGGCGGGCAACCGCTGGCAGTTGCACAACCCGCGTCGACCGAGCAGGTACAGGAAGCCGTGCGACTCTGCGCTGCAGCGGGCGTGGCGATGGTTCCGCGGGGCGGTGGCGCCTCCTATACAGATGGTTATCTCTACGCGGCTGGTGGCCATGTGCTGTTCGATCTTGGCGCGCTCGATGACATCAAAATCGATGCCGCCAATCTTTTGGTGACTGTCGGCGCCGGGACCAGTTGGGCAAAATTAAAAGAAGCACTGGACGCGCAAAAATTGCGAACTCCTTTCTGGGGTCCCTTTTCCGGCCTTGCCGCCACGGTCGGCGGAAGCATGAGCCAGAACACCGTCAGCCATGGCAGCGGTGCGCACGGTGTTTCCGCGCAATCCGCTCTTTCGATGGACGTGGTGCTTGCGAGCGGAGAATTGATCACCACCAGTGCCGCCAAATCGACACGCTTTTACGGCCCGGACCTGACCGGCCTCTTTACCGGAGATTGCGGTGCGTTCGGTCTGAAGACCGCGATTACCCTGCCCCTGATCAGAACGCTCGACCATTGCGAGCCTTTGAGCTTTGCGTTCGATGACTTCGAATCCTATCATGCTGCTGTGCGGATTGCCCAAGCGGAACGGCTGGACGATTCCCACTTCGGGCTCGACCTTGCTTTGTCGCAAGGACAGATCGGCCGACAGGAAGGTGTTGCAGCGCGTATGAAGATCGCTGCGGAGGTGATGCGCAAGGCGCCGCGCAAATTGCAGGGGCTCGCCCAGTTGATGCGTATGGCCGTCGCTGGCGAAGACCCGATGCGCTCCGGCGCCTTTATGTGCCATTTCATAGTGGAAGGCTTTGATCCGGCCGACGCCGCTGCCAAGGCAAGGCGACTACGCCATCTGCTCGCAGACATTGGACGGGAAATTGCCAACAGCATGCCGACATTCGTGCGGGCCATGCCATTTGCTCCGCTAACCAATATTCTCGGGCCCGGTGGAGAGCGCTGGGTGCCCGTCCATGGTGTATTAAATCATGATGCGGTCGTCGCATTCAACGCTGCTTTCCACGCGCTGGTAAAAGAACAGCAAGCGGAAATGGGCCGCCTGGGTGTCTGGCTAGGCACGATGTTCTCGCCTGCTGGTCCCGCTGGCTTCCTCTACGAAGTCGCCCTTTACTGGCCCTGCCAGCGCAGCAGTTACCATCGACAGACCCTCGGTGCAGATCACCTGAGCAGCATCCCCGATTTCCAGGATAACCCAGAAGCGCGCGAATATGCCAATGTCTTGAAAGAGGCAATCATCGCACTGTTCCAGAATTTCGGTGCCGCCCATTTCCAGATTGGCCGGGCATACCCGTATCAGAAACGCCTTGATGCGCAGGCGCTAAGTCTGGTGAAGGCTGTGAAGCACGAGCTTGATCCTCAAGGATTGATGAACCCGGGCGCTTTGGACCTATAAGCCGGCGGCGATTCAGACTTAGTCGGGTTCCTTGTTGCCGACCCGTCCCCATCGGCCGAGAATGGATGCGCCGATGATATTCAGCGTCACCGGAATGACTGCGAACGCCACAATTATACCCATCTTGGCATTTTCGGATTGCGGCAGACCCGCGACCGCCTTGGCGGAATCAAACCCAAATGTTGCCAGAGTCAGACCGACCAGCAAGGTGCCGCCGAGCGCGAAGGCGATTTTATCTGTCGCGATCCAAGCCGCTGAATAGAGACCCGCATGCTCTTCGTCTTCGGAGGCAATATCCGACATCATGGAGAAGCCCAGCATCGTCCAGCCCGAATTGCCGACAGCAGCGACAAAGGAAAGGATAAAGGCGGCGATTGCGCCCCATGATGCCGCGAAAGCCCATATTACGTAAGTCAGCATATAAAGAATGGTCGCCGCGATATAGGCTCTGCGCTTGCCCATCAAACCGGCCAGCCTGACCCACAGAGGCTGCGCCAGAATGATGCCCAAGCAGGCCATGATCACAACGACACCAATTAACTGAAACGCATCCGCACGCTCCATATTATAGGTCAGAAAATAGAGCAGCGAGGCGTAGGCCATTCCGGCTCCGGTTAGTTGCAGCAAGTTTGCCAGCAGCAAGACCGAGAATCGAGGAGCAAGCAAAATGGAGAAAGCCTGCTTGGGAGACAGCCGCTCGGCTAAGGCCGGCCGTGCAGACGCCGCTGCGGCTCTCGATGTTCCGGCCGAAGAGAAAAACGCGATCAGCAGCGATATCGGACAGATTGCCGCCAATACCAGAGCCATATCTTCATAGGCAGACTGCCCGCCTCCCTGCATTTCTATAATTGCAGGGGCCAGCGCGCCCGCCACCAGCACACCGACGGCGGTAAAAACCAGACGCCAGGCCATCACCACATTGCGCTGCGACGGATTGGAGGTCAGATCGCCGGCCATTGCCAGATAGGGAACTGAGAAACTTGCAAATACAGCCATGTAAAGACTGAACGTACCCGCAACATAGGCAAGTTTAACAGTCTGCGTCCCCTCTGGAACGTGGAACAACAATATCATTGCCAACGGTGACAGCAGTGCTCCCGCAACAAGCCACCAGCGCCTTGCTATTTTTCGTCGCAGGCGATCGGATAAAATGCCGACAGAAACGTCAAATATCGTACCGAATAGCAGCTTGGGTACGAAAATCGTCACGCCAGCCACATCGGGCGCGATGCCGAGTACGGTTGTCATGAAGAACAGCAATAGCAACGAAGGCAGGTCGCGGAACACCTGTCCCGCAACCTGCCCTGCGCCATAACCTATCTGGTTTGCTAGGGATACGTTCCGGGTATCAACGCCCGCGGGAAGCATGGCCAAGCTGGCTTAACCTTTCCTGGGCGGAAAGCCAGCTGGTGCTTCTGGCGCTTTGGGCGGTTCCCAGCCTTCTGGCACGGGGGCAGGTGTCTGTTCCCGCGCATAATGTTCAAGACTGGAAAGCGACGGACCATAATCTTCCGTCGGAGCGCTCAGCCACTTTTCATCCATAGCCCGTGCAGCCTTCACCAGATGTGCGGGAAGACCGCTGACACCTTCGGGGATGGTCTGGAAATGCGTGAAATAGCTGACATGGCCCTCTGCCTGTCCCATTAACATCCATGGCAACCACGGTGTGATACGCGACCACGACCCGATATGCGGTATATGGGTCAGTTCAGGATTCTCGACATCCGCTTTGTCGACGACATAGATAAAATGTTCCGAAACCCGGTTCATCGTGCCGGAAGACTCACGCGGCCATTTGTTCGGTTGCAACGCGTTCGGATATACAAGATCGATGCCGTTATTCAGAATCATCTTGCCTTCCGGCCCGTATTCCCAGTCCTGCAAAAACGGCTTGGGTTCACGCAAATCCTTGTTCAACCCGCCATAGGACGGACCTTCAGGCAGAAACTCGCTGATCGTAAAGTTGAAAGGATCGTTTGCAATGGGCACGACCTTCACCATCTCGTCCGAATAGGGGTTGTGCCATTCGCTCAAAATTTCACCGGTTTCCAGATCGGTGTAGAAAACGATTTCGCGGAGCATCCGGCGATAGCTGCCGTCTTCCAGCTTTTTCATCCTGACAAAACTGAAACCTTCGACACCAAACAACGTGCGGACTTTTTCATTCGGGCGCACGCCCATGGCTTTGCCCTTGATCCAGCCGCATTTTTCTTTGGTAGGATCGATATCACCGTCAATCCGCGCATAGACGTCCCGGTTCCATTTGGGATTTTTAAAATCGATCTCCGTGATAAAATCGACCGCAGGCTCTTTTTTGTGGGCATTGGCAACAGTTGGAACGGCTGCCATGCCGGTTACGAGAGCGGCAAGGCCCAGACTTTCACGGCGACTGAGGTTGAATTTGTCCATTTTCGTCTCCAGCAATTAGGATGAATGCATTCTATATGATGACACTTGTTCTCTATTCGGGGAAGCCGCGGCACCAAAATGCCCTAGCTGTTCGCCTGCCGGATAGATGGCTGATCGACTTGTAGCCCGTAGCTTGGTGAACTAGCATAGACATATGAAATGCTGACCATAGCGCAATGGAGCCAATGATGCTGAATATATTCCAACAAGCCAGCCATGCGGCCTTGCCGCAGGCCACACACGACGAAGCCGCTCGCGAAGAATTCACAAAGAGTTTCAAGGGGTTCATCCAGTCTACACTGCTGCCGGGCCTGACCCCGATATATGAGGACCAGGTGAAGCCCGCGTTTATCAAAGAGCATGGCCGCGAGCCTGCCGACCGGCGCGACATTCGTTCGGCAATGGTAAAAAATCTCTATTTTCAGCATTATGCCTCCGCCAATCGCATCGCACAGGAAATATTGTGGGAATCGGTCAATGTCTCGATCGACCGGCAACTGCCTGAACTGCTCGAAACCGCGAAAGAGCTGTCGGCATCGAGCAAAGCGAAACTCGATATCCCTGAAGATTTTGTTCCGCCGCGCTATATTACCGCTCTCGACATTCACTGCATGCCCGGTGGCTATACCAGCGAAGTCGCCGAGCAGGATATTACCGCCGGTGCGCTATATGATCGGGGCGTTTATCTCTATGCAATGGGATATATGGGGCCGGACAATGACGATATGGGCCGCTCGGTCTGCAACTATCTGCGCCGCAACAAGGCGGACTTCAAGCCAATGCGGATTCTGGACATGGGCTGCACCGTCGGTCATGCGACCCTGCCGTTCAAGGAATATTTCCCGGATGCCGAAGTCTGGGGCATTGATGTTGGTCGTCCGGTAATCCGCTATGCTCACGCCCGCGCAGCAGCCAAGGGGTATGAAGTCAATTTTGCCCAGATGAACGCAGAGGAAACCAGCTTCCCAGATGGCTATTTCGACCTTGTGGTCAGCCATATCCTGCTGCACGAAACCAGCGGCAAGGCAATGCCGCGTATTTTCAAGGAATGCCATCGTCTGCTGTCACCGGGCGGTATGATGATCCATGCCGATCTGCCGCCCTTCGATTTGATGGATCCGTTCACCCAGTTCATCCTCGACAATGAAACCTGGTATAATAACGAGCCATTCTGGGGCGCGATGCGCGAGATGGATCAGGTTGCCTTGGCGAAACACGCCGGTTTCAACGCCGAGGCGATCAAATTTGATACTGCTCCGATGGCGGTAATGGAATTTGCCGCCGGATCGGATGGCTATGACGAGAAAAGCGCCGGAGAAGTTGCGGATCGCGAATTTACGGCGGGTGAATATGCCCCCGGTGGCGGCTGGGAAGTTTTGATCGCCGAGAAAGCAATAGAGCAGGAGATGGCGGCATGAGCAGCGAATATATGCAGGATGACCGCCCCCATGTAATCCGTGACGCGCGCGGCAAACGACCACAATTTTATGACACGCCAGGCATGGATCAGGTGATGTCGATGATCATGGTGCTGGCTGGCGACCTGTGCGTCGTGAGAGACCGGCTGGACTCTGCAGAGCGCGTAGCCAAATCCAACGGGATCGATTTGGCGGCCGGCATCGAGGATCTGAAGCTGGACCAGGAAGCGCTCGAAGAACGCGAAGCCCGGCGTCAGGACCTGCTTGCGCGAATGTATTCGCTGATGCGCAAGGAAGCCAATGAAGCGGTCGCGCAGGAAAGCGAACAGGGCTATCGCAAGACGATCGAAGAGATCGCCGAGCAATAGAATCCACGTTATTTGTAGAGCAGGCGGACGGGCAATTCACTGGAAATTCGCGAATCCAGCTCTTTCAGTGCACTATCCTGATCGAGCCCGAAGCCGCGCAGAAACAGACTCGACAGGCTGACAGCTACATCGAGCTGGGGAAGCTGCGGCGGGCCCGGTTGATTGAAATCGCAGATCGCGCCTCCGAAATAATGGTTCACGCCTTCCAGCACCAGACCATAGCGATGACCGCCTTCTGCCGCAGCATCAAATGGCGCAAGATGCCCCTTCCAGCCATCATCGATGTCGGCAGTAATGCCCGGTACGAAGTCCAACGTCCCGGTCTGGATGAACGCGGGTACGGAAACTGCTCCATAGCCTTCGCTAGTCACCAACACCGGGATGGGAGCGGGCGGTGAGAAGGCAACAACTGCCTGAACCTTCTCATCCCCGAGCGCCCCGGAAATGCCTTCCGGCGCGATTGCTTGGGCTCCACCCAAAGTCAGTGCGACCAGACCGCCATAGCTATGCCCTGCGGCCACATAATGCGCGTCACCGAGATAAGCGGACAAAATGCGCATATCTTCGATCCGCGCCTTCCAACTGGCCAGACCCTTGTAATTTGCATTGTCCGGATGCTCGCGGGAATCGACATGCAGCGGAGCCAGGACCCGCCAACCTTGCGCCACCCACGGCTCAATCATGCGTGCATATTTATCCGGCGAGGACCCGGAGCCATGAGAAAAGACAATCGTGCCAACCGCACAGAGACGAGGCGCCCAATCGAAAATCGTTATTTCCCGACCGTCTTCGGACACCAGCACGAAATTGGCAGAGGGAGCCGCCGTTTTAGGCAGAGGGCTGTTATGAGCGATTGCAGCCGTCGCCATCGTTCCGATCCCCGCCAGCGCAGCGCGTCTGGTGATAGCCAGCGACAAATTGGATAGATTTTTCAGTTTACGCTTATCGGTCATGGGGCCTCCAATATTCTGCCATTTCTTTCCTGCCGGATATCTTTGCATACTTCATCCAAAGAATGTCAGCGCGACCATGCGGATCGAAATTTTTCTGATGCACAAACATTGCGCAGCGGATCAATCTAGCGCTCGGGATAACAGGACAGCCGATTTCCACAGAAGCTGTCCGCCACTCGGACATAATCTGAAGATAAATATATGCTGCCGGCGCAAATCCGGTAAATGGGCCAACCACTTCACGGGTGGATGTCCACCAGCAAGATCGCCTGGCTGCCACCGCTTGGGTTTGTTTGAGAAATATAGGGATAGTTCAGTATGGCAATTGCTTCCAAAACGGTCCTCGCGACGGCTATTTGCATGGTTCTTGGTGCCTGCAGCGCGCAATCGGACAGCCCCGCCGCCGGTGACGCAAAAACCGAAACGGTTGCTCGGACCCCGAAAGCGGACCCCGGTAAAATCCTTTTCATGCAATGCTCTGCCTGCCACTCCATTGATGCCGGCGGCGCAACCAAGACAGGCCCGAATCTGCACGCCGTTGTAGGCCGCAAGGCCGGTTCTCTTGACGGATATAATTATAGCAAGGCCCTGAGCGGATCCGACCTTACCTGGTCAAGAGAAGCACTGGACAGGTTTCTTGCCAGCCCATCCTCCACCGTGCCGGGCACGATCATGGCCTTCGGTGGCGTGCCCGATGCCACGAAGCGCCAGCAGTTGATCGATTATCTTGAAACCGCCAGCGATAATTCCGCCGATTGATAGCGGCGAAACACCGGATGCGGTTACTGCTCCTCGACCGTGACCATTTCTGCCCATGCGAGAAACTGTTCCGTCCATAGGTCGGCGGTGATATTGTGCCGAACCATGCCGAAAGCATGCGCGCCTCTGGAGTATAAATGTGTTTCGGGACGGTAGCCGGCTGCAAACAACCGGTCATAAAATGCCCGAAATCCGACGCCGACCGCAAGATCGTCCTGCGCCATCGCCAGAAACATCGGAGGCAAACGGTCAGGAGCCGGAGTGGCCGGAGGCTGCAGCCACGGCTCGCTTGGCGTGCCTTCCGGATAAGGCAGATTGGCCAAGGGGATTTCAGGCCCGGATTCGCCAAACGGCATGCCGTAAATCAGTCCCGCAAAAGCCGGGCGTTCCGCCTTAGGCCCGAACATCGTCATGGCTGCGACATGTCCGCCAGCGGAGAAGCCGGCCACACCGATTTTCGTTGGATCGATATGCCAGCGCGCTGCATTGACGCGCACTAACCGCAGGGCTTGCCTTGCATCCTCGACACCCGGTATACCACCGACACCCGGCGCCAAAGTGGCCTGGACGCGCTGCCGCATCTGTTCGTTGGTTTCGCCGGGTGGCGTCTGGATCAGCCGATATTTAAGAACGAACGCAGCAACGCCACGATCGGCCAACCAGCGCGCGACACGCGTTCCTTCATGATGTATCGCAAGCAATCGGAACCCGCCGCCAGGAGCAATAACGACGGCCATTCCGTTGGCCTTGTCGGGGTCTGGCAGAAAAGCCTGGATTGTCGGTTCGGTGACATTCCAAACCTGCTCGCCATTTTCGCGCAGTTCTTCCTGCACCGGAACTTCAGCCAGGCCGGGCCAGCCCTTCATAGACGGCACTCCCTCCGGCCAGACCGCCATCGGTGTCAACTCACGGACCTGGCCAACAGTCGCCGACGGCTCCGATGCGAGCGCAGGTTGCGGCGCCACCATTAGCAAAGCGACAAGGGCGACAATCAATTTCATCGGCAGAGGCTCCTTATATCCGGTCTATCCGTCGACGAGCGTGACCGTCACGTCAGCCAGTCCATCGCGCAGTTTCTTGACTTCGGCATATTCCGGAGAATTCCAGAATTTCAGTGCGGCCTCACGATCAGGCCATTCGATCACTATGGCGCCCGCCCCATCCTTGGCACTACCTTCCAGTACCTGTCCAGCGCGTCCCCTGACGATATATTTGCCGCCCATTTCTTCGGCGAGCTTTGCCGTTGCCGGAGAATAAATGTTCACGAAAGGCTCGCGGTCGTGAACATAGGCGTTAATCACAAACCAAGCTGGCATCTGCCTCTCCATTCTTTTGATCGGGAGAAGCCTAGAGCATCCCCCCGGCTCGATTGACCTGGCAGCGCCCGCTGTCCGACCAGCGGATATAATTGAGCTTATCCGGTCGACCCGAGAGGCGGAACGTTAGCGATATGAAAGATTAATAGTCCATCCGGAGAGGAACAATCGCCATGTTTGACCCCAACGACGAATGCGCACTGCTTAGCCGCCGAACCATGCTGGCAGGCGGCATTTCACTCGGCATAGCGGGAAGCTTGGCAAGCAGCGCCGGTGCTGCCATGACGATAGCCGAGCCACCGATGCCGAACCAGCTTTTGCGCGAGAAGGGCCTGCCGACGGATACCGCTAGCAGAGTTGCCCTCATGCGCCGGATGCGGTTGCGCACCGATGCAGGACCGGTCTTCTGGTATTTCCGCGGGCGCAACTATGCGCAGCAGGGCGCCAATCTCATCCCGATTTGCGAACTGGTTTTCGGCGCGATCATCCTGGTGACCCCGAATTCAGACGGCACATTGGACGTGGTACAATATGAGCTCGGCTTCCGGTCTCCGCTCGGCAGCGGAAAGCGGTCAGACACGCTGCTGAACCCGATTACCGGAGAGATGATCGACCTGCCATTTGCGCCGGTTGGTCCCACCCATATCAAATATGACACGAACAATACGCTGGAACTACCCGAGAAGATCGGCGGATCAACATTCTCGCTGGAGCATGTACCGGAGGTTTTCTATCGGGTCGGCAATACGGTCAGCTTTCAAACCCATAGCCGAGCCATCGTGGAAACGCCGGGCCAGAGCACCCGTGTCCTTAATGACATGAGCATCATCAGCAGCCCTGAGAGCGAGGCGCTCGATCCCGATGTGAATTTCGCCAGTGCCGTAGCCTATGGTGGCGATGTTACCGACTATGCCCGCTGGCTCAAAATGCCGACCGGGGCAGGAACCCAGACATTGCGCAGCGTCGGCGAGAAAGTCGACCGCTATTCGGACATGCCGGAAGACTGGCGAGCTATGCTGGCTGAAGCTGATCCTGAAATGGCGGCAGACCCGATTGCAGGACTGTCACGCGAGGCTGAAACCTACCGAAACTAAAATTGCGTTCTGGCGCGTTTGGGGCGCGCCAGAACGCAAATAGTCGATCTTATTCAACTGCCTCGATTGGCAGTTCGCGATCGAGAAATGCTATCATGTCCGCGGTAAAGCGGTCGGGATCTTCCCACATCGGGAAGTGGCCAAGATCGTCATATTCGATCAGATCGACCTTGGTATTGGTGAACCGCTCAACCGACTGCTGTGCGCTCTGGGAAATCACTGTGTCATAGGCACACCATTGCAGCAGCACAGGGACGGTCACGGTTTCGGCAATCGCCGCCACATCCATCGTCTTGAACAGCTTAGTATTGGAATCGATATAGGCTTTCTGGCGCGTTACAGCCCCCGGAAGATTGTTCAGATCATACATTTGATCGACCATCGCCGCAGTCGGCTCGAAACTGTTCGGCGTCGTATCTTCCAGAATCAGCCGGTAAAACAGATGCGGATGCCAGTCCGGCACCAGATATTTATGGAACGGCAGCATCACCCGCAACCGCCAATCAATTTTGCGATCCTGGCTCGGTCGCTCGAGAGGCAGGACGGAAAAAGCCATCACGGTCGCATTTCCGGGATATTGCCGGTTATATTCCAGCGCCACATTCGCCCCGTTCGAGGTGGCAGCCAAGGCAAATTTTTCGATGCCCAGCTCTTGCAGCAGGCCGTTCATCAATTCGGCCGCGCGGGCGGTCGTGTAGACCCCCTTCGGATCCGGACCGGAAAGACCATAGGGTGCCCAGTCAAACCGGATCACACGATATCTGACCTTGAGCCGTTCGGCTACGTCATCCCATTCGTGCAGGTTCAAAATACTGCCGTGCAGCAGAACGACCACAGGGCCTTCACCCTCATCGCGATAATGGATCGGCACATCGTCGATGGTGACAAATTTAGACGGGGCCTGGGCCCATTTTGCTGTGACTTCTTCTCTGTCGGTGTTCCACGATCCTGACCGCATCGATAGAACCAGTCCACCAACCACGAATAGTATCAGGGCTATCGCAACACCGATTCGGCGCAGCACCTTCACGCTGCAATTCCCATCGTATCGCGCAGGGTCGGTCCGGGATATTCAAGCCGCAAGCGGCCAGCTTTCTGAAGCAAGGGTACAACCTCGTCGACGAAAATCTCCAGCTCGCCGGGCATGTAGGCCGGTTGCAGGGTAAAGCCATCACAGGCACCCGAATCGATCCAGTCGATCATCCTGTCAGCCAGCTGCTGCGGCGTACCGCGAAACACGGTGTGGCCTCGCGGCGTGCGCACGTGATTAGATGCAAATTCCCCAAGCGCAATGCCGCTCGCTGCCGGTTTCTCGAGCATCCGGGTGATGTCGGCGACCGGAAATTCCGTTCCGGCCAGAATGTCGTCAAACGGGATCGGCTCTTTCGGATCGTGTCCGCCTAGCCAGAAGCCAATCGATTCTCCCAGATATTCAATGCACAATGCTTCATCTGCCAAATCGAGGATCGCCTCGTCTTTGGCAATCGCCGCTTCTTCTGTATCCGCCAGAATGAACGAAAGGCCAGGCATGATTTTGACAGCTTCCGGATCGCGTCCGGCCGCGGCAATGCGTTCGTGCATGTCATTGCGGAAAGCAATGCCGTCTTCCTTGGTCGGAGCAGGGCAGAAAATCGCCTCTGCCGTCGCGGCCGCGAAGGCGCGGCCGTCCGGAGACTGTCCCGCCTGCACCAAAATTGGCCGGCCTTGTGGCAGCACGGGACCGGGCATCGCAGCATCCATCGTAATATGTTTTCCGCGATATTGCACCGGTACGGCATTTCCGTCCGCGTCTGCACTATCCCAAAGCGCGCAGGCCGCATTGACAAATTCATGTGCACGAGCATAGCGCGAAGCCTTTTCCGGCATTTCGTCCTGCCCGAAATTCCAGGCCGAGGCGGGATGCGCGGTGGTGACGATATTCCAGCCCGCACGCCCGCCGGTGATCCGGTCCAGCGTTGCAAAACGTTCCGCGACTGCAGCTGGTTCGAAATAGGTGGTCGATACAGTGGCGACCAATCCGATATGATCGGTAACCGCTCCCATCGCAGCCAAAAGGGCAATCGGATCAAGTGTTGGAATTGCTACCCGCTCTGGCGTGTGGCCATTCGCACCGCGCGATTGCAGCTGATCACCAAATACAATGGAATCAAAACGTCCGCGTTCGGCTAGCTGCCCGACGGATTTGTAATAGTCCATGCTGAACACGTCATTGGGTCTAGCGTCGGCATGGCGCCAGCCGCTGGGATAGTGGCCGATACCTTGAAGAAACGCCCATAAATGTATCTGCTTGCTCATGCGAATGCTCCTTCGGAAATCAGTTGGTCAGCGAGGGTGAGGCAGAGCCTCTCGCGCAATGTAGCTCCGGGTTGCGCAGTCTGCCTAAGGGCTGACACCGCGGTGCCGAACGCTTCGATAGCCGGCATATTCTGCTCTGGCTCAGCGATATTCCAATGCACGCCGGCGATGTCACCGGCTTCGAACTCGGCCATGAGGGATGCGATATCGGGATTGTCGCCGATACGCCGGAGACAATTTGTTTCGCCGATAGCCACCTGCCCTTCATCGATAATCATTAGATCTGTGCCGACGACATCAAATGGTGAATTGACGTCACCGATCAGCAACGGGTGCCCTTGCAGCGGACGCGCAGCGTTCAATGGCCCGCGAACCTTGAAGTGCGGACCATCGTAGTTGCTGAGCCGAACCTTGGAGGAATCCAGATAACGGCCGCTTTCCTTGTCGATGATTAGGGCGTCGCTAGCCCAGCCATCCCATAAGCTGCGCGCCGCAGCTATCATATCCTCGGTGACCGAGTTGCTGTGGTCCGCTCCGGTAACCGGGTTCCAGGCGGCGCGTCCGGAGGACAGAAAGTCGATAGCCGACAGCGACCGCGCTGCGTGAAACGGATGCGCAACAGCGGTAGATACACACGGAACCAGCCCGATCCGCTCGGTTATCGGCGCAGCCCATGCGGCGATGACCATCGCATCAAAAGGCAAAGAGTCGAGAGTACCGAGCACCGCAAGATCCAGTCCGGCAGTTTCAGCCGCTTTCAAAATGCTGCTCGCCCAGGCGGGATTGTTAAGCTCCGGCTGCGCGATTGTAGCGGATAGAATAAAATGTCTTTTCATATGATTATCACCGGTTCGTGTAGGGAATGAATGGGATCGGCACCGTCCGCTGTGATCAGCATCAAGTCTTCGCAATGGGCGGAACCGCCAATGCCCGTATCGAGCACGGGGCAATCAACGCTGAGGATCATACCCGGCTCGAGAATGATATCCGGCTTACGGTAAAAACCGCCAACCAGTTCTCCGGGCTCGTCGGTATGGGCCAGTCCTACACTATGCGGACCAAAGCCAATGGTTACCCCGAAACCCTTTTTGGTGACGGCTTCCTGGCCCAAAGCCACAATCTCGGAATAGCGAAGTCCGGGGCGCAATTGCTCGCGGATGGCCGACCAGCCGAATGCGGCCGCCTCTGCAGCACGGCGCGCGGTGGCGGTCGGTTCACCGACGAAGACAGTCCGGGCATAATCACCATGATAGTTCATAAAATGGCTGACGCCGTCGAGGAACAAAGCTTGGCCGTCCCGGATAGTTTCCTGAGACAAGTCGGAGGAGACCCGGTCGACGTTCAGAAAGACAGCCTTATTTCCTCTCTCTGCCGTCTCTGCAAGATACAGAGCCTGAAGATCCCGATGGGTTGCTCCAGCGCGTACAGCTGCACCGACCGCATTAAGAGCAAGCACATTGGCCTCGGCCGCCCGGCCCATAAGGGCGATTTCGAGCGGAGATTTTATCAGGCGGATTTCCCGCAGGATATTGTCCGCCTGGACCAGATCGCCCGGAATATCGTGACGCTCTGCCACCTCTTGGATTACCCTATCATCAAAACCGACCCGGCCCTTCCAGAGCCCCATGTCCTGCATCGCGCGAACCAGCGCGGCACCGGAATCGTTGAAGGTTTGGCGGCCTGCCAATTCTGCATCAAGCGCTGACCGCCGGTGGCTCTCGATCGAACTCAGCGGCACAGCTTTCTGGTCAACGCAAAAATCGAATCTGGGCGCAGGACTGAAATCACCCTCATCGCCCAAGCCATTATATAACCACGCCTGCACGTCGTCCCGCGCGCGTCCGTCAGACCACGCGTAGAAATAGAGGAAACTGCTGGTTACCAGACCAATCTGCTCGATCATCTGACGGGTTATCAATGCGAATGTGCCCGGAGGCTGACCGATGCGCGTTCGCGCAATTTGTGGCCAATGTCCGGTCACGTGAAAAACGTTCTCCGGCGCTCCAACAACCAGCCCGTCCAGATCGTGCAAGTCCATCACTTGCAGAGCTCGCTCCATATTCATCGGGCCACGGCTTTCAAGCGCGCTAAGCAATGTGGTATCATCGGACTGGAACGATTTGGGCATGCCCCGACCTCGCACTTACCGGATCAGCGTTGCAACATGTCTCGACGCTATCCGCCTGTTGGATAGGGCTGGCGCAATTAGATTACCATCCGCGCAACGCTCTACTTTGCTGTCATGACAAATCTCAAAATCGACCGCGCATTCGTTAGCCTAGATGAAGGCCAGCTTCATTTGCGGATATTGGAAGGGGACAAGAATATTGTTCCCATCATCCTGCTTCACGCCTCACCGGCATCATCATGGTTTATGCAAGGGTTGATACGGGCGCTGGCAGATGCCGGATTCCGAGGTTCGATTATCGCTCCCGACACCCTCGGCAATGGAGATTCCGTCGTTCCTTCGCAGACGGAACCGGACATCGGATATTTTGCCGACTCAATAAGACGGATGATGGATGCGCTCGGCCTGAAACAGGCCCATATCTACGGCACCCATACAGGCGCGCGGATAGCATGCGAATTTGGCGTACTTTTCCCGGACAGCACCGGCACGGCCATGCTCGACGGGATTACCGAATATGCAGATGAACTACGCGAACAGATCATTGCCAATTACGCGCCCAAAGTGGAGCCTGACGAATATGGCCGCCACCTGATCTGGGCATTCAACTTCTGCAGGGATCAGGCGCTATATTTTCCCCATTTCCTGAAAACTCCGGAAAACCGGCTGGCGGTACCCATGCCTCCCCCGGAGATACTTCACCGGATAACCCTGGATGTACTGAAATCCCTGGACAGCTATTCCAAGCCCTATCTCGCCGCGTTCAATTACCGCGCGTTCGACCGGATGCCGAAGCTTGGCGCCCCCACTCTGCTGCTGAAACGCGATGGAGAACTGGCTCAGCTTAACCAGTCGATCGAGGATGCATTAAAGCTGCTGCCAGATGGCCATGCCATCAGCGTCGCCGCCAGTGATGCCGATAAAGCCTCCGCAATTTTGAACTTTTTGGAACGGACCAAAGCATGACTGCAACAACCGATCGTTTGCCGCTGAAGACATGCCTTGGGTTCGGCGTCGGGACCGTTGGCGTCTCGATCATGCTCAATGCTGTCACGGCTTATTATCCGGCGTTCATGTCGACCGTGCTGGGCCAATCGCCAGAGCTTGCGGGCTATCTGCTAATGGGTTCCAAGCTTTTCGACGCCTTCGTGGACGTGATGATCGGCGTCGCCAGCGACCGCACGCGATCCCGCTGGGGCCGCCGCAAACCATTTCTGCTGCTTGGCGCGTTGCTTTCGGCGATATCATTCTTGATGCTATTCGCGCCGCCGGAAATGACGCAGGGCGCCCTGATCGCCTATATGATTGCCGGGCTGATCATCTATTCCACCGGTTATTCCCTGTTCAACGTCCCCTATATGGCGATGCCATCCGAACTAACCGATGACTTTCATGAACGTACGCGGCTGATATCTTTCAGAACTGTCTTCGTTTCCATTGGCCAGCTATTCGCCCTGGCTTCTACCGCAGCGTTGATCGACAGCGGCGGTGGTGGACAAAGCGGCTACGCAACCATGGGACTGGTGATGGCGCTGGTCATCTTCGGAGCAATGACCGCAACCGCATTGAGCGTACCGAAAACCGCGCATGAGCCAGCGCCCAAACATCTCATCAAACCGCCCCTGCAGCAGCTCAGGCTTTTGACTAAAAACCGGCCCTTCATGATCCTGGTGGGCGCCAAGATATTCCAGTTCCTGTCTTTTGCCAGCCTCGCTACATCGGGCCTGCTCTATCTGCTCAATGTTTTGGGTGTCGGATATCAGGGCCAGATCATTCTTGCGGTGACCCAGAATATCGTCCTCGCCGCGACCATGCCAATTTGGGTGAAATTGGGCAAACGCTTCGGCAAGCGGAATACCTATCTGATTGGCGTTTCGCTATTCTGCCTTACTGCTCTCAGCTGGTTGTTCGCCGACCGGGACATCGGCAATGCAGGCTTGATCATCCGGGGTATTACCAGCGGTGCCGGATCGGGTGCCATCATCCTCATGTCGGTTTCGATGCTGGGCGACACGATGGCCTATGATCGCGTGATCAGCGGCGAAGGCCGGGAAGGTTTGCTCTCCAGCACCATAGCGGTGATCGAGAAGACCAGCTTTGCGCTCGGTGTCGGGATCCTCGGAATTGTTCTGAATTTCCTCGGCTATGTCCCGACAACCGGTGGCGAACTGGTAGAACAGCCGGAAAGCTCAATTTTTGCGCTGAAAATCGGCTTCGCCATCCTGCCAGCGGCATTTTTCCTGATCAACGGCGTCTTCCTGGCATTCTATGATCTCGACGAAACAAAAATGCGGGAAGCCCAGGGTTAATTCAGCTCGCCATCACCGGACGCTGGAATAACCGACACGCTTGTTCATTAGTGCAGCCACCCCGCAGATGAGAGCATAGCAGCCCATGGAGACCATCAGCCCGAAGAGTGACGGAATAAGCGCCTCGGGCAAGGTAAGAAGCTCCTTCAAATGGGCGTAAGCGAAAAATGCGCCGGCCAGATAGGACGCTATCGCTACCCAATTCCACTTGTGCAATTTAGGCAGATCATCGGCGTCATATTTGCCCTTGTGGACCAGATAATAGTCAACGATCAATGGCCCGACCAGCGGCGGTACCAACGCGGCAAGCAAGTTGATCCATTCGAGAAAATACTGGTAGAGGCCCAGCCCCAATATAGTGCCCAACAGTCCCCAGATCACCACCATCACCCGCTTTGGCCGCCGCATCACCGCAGCGGTCTGGATGGCGGGCAGGTAGAGATTGGCATTGCCCGTCGTCCACAACGCCAGGCTCATCCCCAATATGCCCAGACCGGCAACAATCATGCCCTGATTAAGCAGATAGGTCGTAAAATCAGGCGATCCCGACACCACCGAACCCATGGCGCCAACAATCTGCAAGAACCATTGGGCAACAATCATGACGATGAAAGGGATGGCTATCGCGACCCACGCCTTTTTGGCGAAGCGCGCATATTCGGCCATCACTACCGCCCCGACGACCCAGGACCCCACCACCAGATTGACTGCAACGGGAAAAGACATCGGAGTCTTTGCCGCTGTTGCTTGCGACAGGGCGAGAAAGGCGGATGTACCGCCTGCATGGTCGATGTTGAGATAGACCGCATAGAGGCCGACAGAAACCAGTACGACCACTGACGGCAGGCTGACTTTCTCTATCCCTTTTACCCCGAAATAGGCGGTAGCGGTAAACAGCAAGCCACCAAATATCGCCACAGCATAAAAGAGCGGGCTTTCAAAGCTCTGGGCAAAGGTGAAACCGAACGCCCCCACAATGATGGCCTGCCATCCGGTCAGCAGCATCGCGACGAAGACCAAGGGCAGATAAACACCTACCCTTCCATAGACGAACTGATAAAGCAGGCCGGAATTGCAGGCGGTCTTATAGGCGATATACGCGACCAGCGCGCCAATCACGAAATTGATCATGTTTCCGACAAAAGTAGCAAGAATGAAATCTGGCCAGAAAGCGAGACCGGACCCGATCTGTCCGCCAGCAATCAGGCCGGTGATCAGAAAACCCCAACCGAATGCGAGAGCGAGCATCGGCATGGTATCCTGCCGTTGCTCGGAGGTTACAGGCGCGAACGGATTATCCGCCGATTTTGTTTCCATGGCTTCATCAAGCGTCCACCACTTTTTCAAATCAAACTTCATCGAGGCCCCCTGTTTTCGATTGTATATCGACTGTTTCAGGAGACCATGTTTGCTGGCCGACGGCTCATACAATCTTCGCCTTTGTCCGCTCTTCGGATAGTTTTCAGATTATAACGTGCGCGCGAACAGCAAGATCATTCCCCGCAGATTCCGCACAGCGGATATCACGGCAATCCTGCCCGTGCCAGACAGCGAGTATATTAGCCTTGGCAGATGGAACAAACGCTCTCCTTCAGTCTTTCCGGTCGCACTGCGCTGATTACCGGTGCCGGACTGGGCATCGGAAAAGCCTGCGCACTGCATATGGCGAGTCAGGGTGCCCGCATCGTCATCGTCGATATAGACCCTAATCGCCTGGCAGCAACCGAAGCCCTCCTGCGCGAAACCGACGCAGATGTGCTAGCGGTGACCTGCGATGTCACGGACCAGACCGCAGTCACAGATCTTTTCGCAACGGCCGCAACGGCAGGCTTCCCGCCCGATATTCTGGTGAACAATGTCGGCGGCGGGCGTTCCGGCCGGATCTGGGACATGGACGTCGAAGACTGGGATCACACGATGCGGCTCAGCCTGCGTTCGATGTTCCTGTGCACCAAGGCCGCGCTGCCTGCGATGATGGACCAAGGCTATGGCCGGATCATCTGCCTGTCGTCCGGCGCGCGCAATGGCACCGTCTGGAACGCGTTTCATACCGGCGCCTGCGCCTATTCCACTGCCAAAGCGGGCGTGATCGGCTTTGTCCGCGATCTCGCCATCGAACTTGCCGACCATGGAATCACGATAAACGCAGTGGCACCCGGCCCGATCGACACCGAACTGGCTGGTCCCTATCTGCGGAAGATGCACGAAGACGGTCTGGAATATGATCCGATACGCATGGTACCGATGCACCGGCTCGGTACGGTCGAAGAAGTCGCCAGCGCGGTTACTTTTCTGGCCACCGGCGAAGCAAGCTATATTACCGGAACCACATTGGATGTGGCAGGCGGCAGGTGATATCAGGGCTGCGGCAGATCCCGCGCGACACGAAAGCCGAGATGTGAATTGCGAGCCTCTGGCGGATCGCCGATCCGCTGCGCAACGCGCACGCTCCATCCCTGCAGACTCCAGCCGCCACCGCGCACGTTACGCAATTTGCAGTCTCCGGTTAGCCAGGCAGAACCGTCCGTCGGCGCGCCGACATAGTTATCATGATGACAATCCTGCACCCACTGGGCGGTATTTGCGGTCATGTCGTAAAGGCCGAAATTGTTCGGCGGATAGCTGCCTACCGGCGTAGTGCGATCAAGGTTATGGCCATAGTTCGCCTTGTCCGGATCGATGCTGTTGCCAAAGGGATACCATGTATTGGTTCCGCCCCGGCCGGCATGTTCCCATTCGGCCTCGCTCAACAGCCGATATTGCTGGCCAGTCTTGGCATTCAACCAAGACAGATAGGCCTGGGTATCGCTATAATTAACATTGATCACGGGTCGCCTGCCCCGTCCCCATCCGGCGTCATCAGGAGAATAGCCGTTGCATCCACCGTCGGCCACGCAGGCATCCCACTGGTCGAAGGTCACGGAATAGCGGCCCGCCGCGAAATAATAGCCGATTGACACCTCGTGCCGCGGCGACTCCATTTTGTCGAAAATATCCATCACGCCCAGCGCATCGCGCTCTTCCTGAGAAGAGCCCATCACGAATTTTCCTGGAGGAATGACCACCATCTCCGGACATTCAGCACAATCAGAGAAGGCCGCGCCAGCGCGAACCGGAGGAAATTGCGGCTGCGCTGCGGCTGGACCAGCGGCAGTCGAAGCCAGTAACAGAAATAGAGACATCAGCTATTCTCCTCTAATTGTGGATTGATCGCATCGCTGGAATTCAGCAGTGCCTGCTCGCGCACGCGGTCGATCAGCTCAATCAGCCTCGCGGCGTCAAGACCGGTCGGACAGTGGTGCTGTTCACCGTTTATGGCTTTGGCAAATTCGGATAGCTGGGCTCTGAAATAATGGGATAAGTCACGGCCGCCCATTTTGTTGCTGTCGCTCAGTATCCCGGCGGCCGGTTCAACCAGCACCTCACCATTCCATCGCAAGACTTCGCCATCTTCAATCTGGGCCACGCCGCGATCGAAAAATAGCGTCTTTTGATCATGCACATGCGGCTGGTTATAGGAAATATGGACACTAACCATTTTGCGACCCGGATAAGCCAGCAACATCATGGCTTCATCTTCGGCCTGCCATCCGGACTGGTGCCGCGCCGCCTCGACGTGCACGCGCGACGGATTTTCATTGCCCATGACCAACTGGACAAAATCGAGTGCATGGGGGGCAAAGAGTGACAATATCAAGCCTTCTTCAGGACTACGATCGGCCCACCACGGGGCTTGCGGCCCATCCCAGAAAACACATTGGCTGACCTCTACCGACAGTAATTTCCCAAAGCTTGGCAGTCGCTCCATCAAGGTTCGAACTGCCGGGCCGTGCCGGAATGTGTGACCTGCGGCCAGTACCACACCGGCAGCCTCTGCCGCTTCGGTCAGCTGCAATGCCTGCACACCGGTTTCGGCGATCGGTTTCTCGACCAACACATGTTTTCCGGCGCCAATGGCCAATATCGCCTGTTCGAAATGCAGAGCATTGGGACTGGCGATCAGCACTGCATCCACATCCGGCTGCGTCAATGCTTCTCCCATCGCGGCAAAAGCCTGGGCTCCGAACGGATCTGCTGCTGACTTTGCGGCTTGCAAATCGGGATCGACGGTAGCGACAAGCCGGAACAGCGGCTCGCATGCAGCAAGCGCTGACAGATGCGCGGCACTGATTCTGCCGCAACCCACAAGCAAAAGCCCGATCGGTTCAGTCTTCATGGATTATCTCGACAGGAGCTGGAACGCCCAAATCATCGTCGGGCATGAATATCCAGATCAGAAATGCGGTAGCGATCTTTGCAATGCCTGGCAGAAAGGCATATGCAAAAACGATGCCCTGAATGGCGTCGGCGCTCTGGGCAACACCCTGTTTCGCCGATTCGGTATCGAATCCGGTGTAAGACAGAATACCACCAACCACCAAAGTGCCGCCCGCAGCAATACCTGCTTTTTCGATGATCGACCAGACTGCTGAATAAGCGCCTGCCCGGTTTTCGCCTCTTTCTTCGCGGGACCGCGCGATCGCGTCCGACAACATCGACAAGATAATCAGCCCCCATCCCGAATTGAACAGGGCCAGCAGCCCTGCCATGATATAGGCAAAATATATCGGACTATCCGCAAAAGCCCCCCAGCAAATCAGAACCAGCCCATGGCAGGTCGCGGCCACGATATAGGTCCTTTTCTTGCCGAGCCATTTCGCAACATATACCCAGGTTGGCGCGCCCGCCATGACTACGAATGCCATGATCGTGGAAATTATACCTATCTGGACGAAAGCGTCGCTACGACCCATGGCAAAGGTAACGAAGAAGGCAAAGCTAGCATAGGAGATGCCGGCCGCGACAGTCATGATAATTGCCGACAGGCATAATATGACAAAACGCCGATCGGAAAAGACCTTCATCATTTCCTTGAGTTCCAGCGGTCGGGCGGTGTTTTTGCGGTCCGGGATCTTGCCGGCGCTATACCAGGCTATCAGCAATGCCGTTGAACAGATCAGCCCGATCACCCCGATAGACCAGATATAGGCTGATCGTCCGCCACCCAGAATATGGATCATCACCGGCGTTCCCGCCGAACCGAGCAATACGCCGACTCCCGTAAAGCCATGCTTCCACGCCATCAATTCCGTCCGTTCCGCCGGACTGTCGGTTATCTCGGCAAATTGCGCGAGATAGGGCACCGAGAAGGTGGAGAACACCGCCATGTAAAAACTGAAACTGATAAATACCCAGGCCAGTTGAAGGAATTGCGATCCTTCGGGCACGGTAAAGGCACCCAGCATGGCAAAGGGCGCAGCTATGGCACCGATCAGCAGCCACCGTCGCCGCGCGAATTGGGCGGCATAGCGGTCCGATACCAGCCCCACCGTCAAATCGAAGCCCGCGCCAAACAGGACTTTCGGAATGAAAATCACGGCTCCCGCCAAAGCTGGCTCGATCCCCAGTATGCTGGTGAGATAGAATAATAGCAAAAGAGATGGTGCATCGCGGAACAATTGTCCGGCAATCTGGCCTATACCAAAGCCGGCTTTGGTCTGGACGGCCAGCCCGGAACGCTGCGAAAGTTCTGCATCGGCAGTTCCAAACCCTGTCATCGCGCTGTGCACCCCATAATATTGTCCCGTGTAAATTTACATTAGCTGGGGTTCTACTGAACTGTTCACTGGCAGCGAACCGTTCCATAACGCCGGTTGATCGCGTGGTGGATAGAGGGCGAAACCTGATTGTAACAAATGGCGCGCCGCCTGAGACACGGTATCGAGTTGAGATCGAAAAGGTCCAACTTGGATAGCGGGGGTGGAATAAAAACGGCGTAACCGCATTGAATTTTTAAATCCAGCGGGCTCCGACAAAAGGGTCCAAAAATATCCGGAAGGGTTAACATTATGAAATATCTTACAATGACTAGCAGGATCAACTGTTCACTAATCGCGATTGCTGCAGCAACAAGCAGTCTGGCTATTCCGACCGGTGTAGCTCATGCACAGGAAACAGAGTCGGAAGCAGAAGCGGCTCCTGGCGTAATCGTTGTTACTGCTCGTAAGCGGGAAGAGAACCTCCTGAAAACACCGATCGCAATCACCGCTTTGACGGGTGAGGCCCTTGAAGCCAAGGGCATCACTTCGATCAACGATCTGGTGGAAAATACGCCGGGCATTAATGTTAACAACGCCAATTCCGGACGCAATGACCGCTCCTTTCAGCAGATTTCCTTGCGCGGCTTCACGCCGTCGACCACCACGTCGACGCTGACAGCAACATTCATTAACGGAGTACCGGTAGCATCGGCAACTGCTGTTAACGCGGTGACTGATCCGGCCCGTATCGAAATTTTGAAGGGCCCGCAGTCGGCCTATTTCGGTCGCAACACTTTTGCCGGTGCGGTCAACGTTGTAACAAAGTCGCCAGCAGACACGTTCGGTGGTGCAATCAATGCCTCGGCCGGATCTCGTAACAGCTACGATCTTTCCCTTTCTCTCGAAGGTCCGATCATTCAGGACGTGCTGAGCTTCCGCGCAACCGGTCGACAATGGGCCACGGACGGTTCCTACCAAAATGGAGCAAATCCAGGCGAAACATTGGGTGATCAACGGACCCGTACGGGAACTTTACAGCTCGAGTTCACACCGTCATATAATCTGACCGTAAAGGGTTTCGGGCTTTATTCGGAAGACAATGACGGGCCATCGGCCCAGGGGATGTTGTCCGCTTATGAAGTCCGTTCCAATAACGGCGCTTTGAATATTCCTTATAATTCCGGCAATTCGAACGGTTCGATTGTAGTGCCAAGCCTGTCCAATTGTAATCTTACCGGATTGACGGCGGGCATACTTGCATCCGAAGCCAGCGTTGTTCGCCCTTATATTTGCGGCGCGGCACCGGCACTTCCTGCCGGATTCAGCCCCGCGCAAAACACCGTTGAAGATTCTTTGCTTGCCGGGATCTTGAATGACTATTCCGGCCGCATTGTGTCTCCGGGCGAAGGTGTGATGGGCTATGGCCTCAAACGTAAATATTATCACCTGAACATGACTGTTGACTATGAAGTCGGCGATACCGGCATCACCCTGTCCTCGCTGACCGGGTATAATAACGAGATCTACAGCCAGCTCGCCGACCTCGACAATTATGACAGTGATGCGATCAACAATACTGCGGCTGCGTTCATACCGGGCGCGCGGGCAAGCTGGTCCTTCCCGTTCGTGGTGGAGCGCGGGAATCACGACTTCTCGCAGGAGTTTCGTGTCTCCTACGACAATGAGGGTGCGCTGCAGGCCATGTTGGGCGTCAGCTACCTGAATGCTTTCACCGAATATGATCTGGTCAGTGTTTTTGGCGAAGAGCAATTCCGGTCACCTCGCAGTCTCGCCAGCGAGAAAGCTCCTGGTAAATCGATCACCAAAAGCGTCTTCGGCAGCATCAACTACGAACTGATTGAAGGCCTCACTATCAGTGCTGAAGGGCGTTACCAGCAGGACAAGATATTCGCCTATGCCGGTGCCACTCCGCTGACCATTGCTGCCGGCAATACGTTCGGGTTGCCAAGCGGCACATTCGCACCTCTGGAGTCGTTCTATTCGAAGAGCTATAACAACTTCCAGCCGCGGGTTATTGTCAATTACGAGATCACTCCAGACGTGATGGTTTATGCGTCCTGGGCCAAAGCGGTGAATGTGAGCATTGATTCCTTCAACACATCCTTCTTCACCGGTACTCCAGGTGAAGTAGCTGCTGCTGCAGGAATCGGGCTGACCGTTCTTACCACCCCCGAAAAACTGACCAACTATGAAGTCGGCCTCAAGGGCTCCTTCCTGGATGGCATGCTTCGAGGGTCACTGGCGGTCTACAAGTCAGACTGGACCGATCAATATAACTTGCGCTCCGCGATCTTTGTCGATCCGACCACAACCTTACCACAAATCATCAACGGCAATGCCAACACCGGCAACGTCGATCTCTGGGGTGTGGAACTGGATCTGCTGGCGAATCCGGCCGAAGGTGTGAACATCACACTCGCGGGCGCGATGAACGACAGCTCCATCCAGAGCTTTGCAGACCCGTCGATCTCGAAACTGACCGGCGTCATCGATTCTGGCTTTGAAGGCAATCAGCTGCCACTGACTTCCAAATATTCGGGATCCGTGGGTGTCGAGTTCTTCGGTGACATCGAAAACTGGGACGATAGCGGCTGGTACATCCGGACGGACGTCAACTATAAATCCAAACAGTTCGCAGATGCTGCCAATCTGACATGGATTAGCGGACGCACGGTTGTGAACGGCCGTATCGGCTTCACCAAAGGCGATTTGACGCTAGAAGTTTTTGCTCAGAACCTGCTGAACAACAAGCAATATACTTCGATTACGAACAATTCTCTGTTGACGCCCGACTTCTCTCTGACCGGGCCTTTCGGTTATCTGGTTGTCGGCCTGCCGGAAACGCGGACCGTCGGCATCAAGGCTGGTTACAAATTCTAGTCTAATAACCTCAAGAGACGAGAGGGGCGGCGCGATTGTGCCGCCCCTTTTTTATGCCCGGGTCGCTACCCGCTAGTCGGTCATCCACCAAGCCGGAATATCCAAAGCTGATATGCACCTTCATGTTACCGTTAAATCACACCCATTCATAAGGCCGCCAGTCCGATATGCGTAAAGTCATCGCTTTACTTGTTGTTTCCCTCGCCAGCGCTGCATCCGCACAGGATTCACAGCCGGCCTGGCCGAGCACGGAACAGGTAAAGCTGGTCGAACAGAGGCGTGCAAATTTCCCACTCCCGACACTGGTGAAAGATATCGACTGGTATCAACCGCAAGAAGCGGTTGCTGGCAGCAATGCCGTGAAATATCGCCCCGCTGAAAAACCTTCCATCGACGCAACAGCTCTTCACAATGCTGTGCAACTCGCGGAAACCGAAGAAAGCTATGCTCTGCTGATCTGGAAAGACGGCCAGTTGCAGTTGGAAAAATATTGGGAAGAATTCGGGCAACAATCACGCTACGAAACGGCGTCCATGGCGAAAACCGTTGTAGCGCTGGCGGTTGGCGCGGCTGTCGCTGAAGGCCATATTCAAAGTGTTGATGATCCAATTTCCGATTATATACCCACCATGCGAGGAACCCCGCGCGGTTCCAGACCCGTCCGCGCCTTTCTTGAAATGGCCAGCGGTATGCAGACGCCACCAGGGGACGTCGGCAATGACAGCCCTTATTGGCAATATGCGCTGGGTAACGACCTCGGTGAAGCGGTTGCCCGCTGGCCTGACGGCTGCGTTCCGCTAAAAGAATTTTGTTATGCCAATGGCAATACCGCCATGCTCGGCTGGGCCGTCGAGGGCGCGACCGGCATGCGCTACGCCGACTGGCTGTCCAAATCGATCTGGCAACCCATCGGTGCTGCCGATTCCTCGCTGTGGCTCGATCGGGCGGACGGCTCTCCACGCTATTCCTGCTGCCTGATTGCAAGCGCGCAAGACTGGCTACGCGTCGGCCTGCTTTTGCTGAACAATGGTCGTGCCGGCAAAGATCAGGTTGTTCCTCAACATTGGGTTCAGCAAATGCTCGCCCCCTCACCATCCAATCCCAACTATGGCTGGCAGGTCTGGCGCGGCAGCCCCCATAATCCCGGCCGTACCTATGGCAGGGGAATCAACGCGGTCGTAGCCGCCGCCGAACCATTCGCCCGCGATGATGTCTATTTCCTCGACGGATCTGCAGGCCAGCGGGTCTATGTCGTCCCATCCGAAAAGCTCGTGATCGTGCGGATCGGTACGCCAAGTTATAAATGGGATGATTCAGCTCTACCCAATCTCATTCTCGCGGGGATCAAATGATGATCTCCCGTGCCTATACCCGGTGCCGCTATGGACAGATGCATTATCGAGAGGCAGCGCCGGAAAATCCGACCGCGCCAACGTTGATCCTGCTGCACCAGAATCCGTCTTCATCATATGAATATGAGCTTTTGATGAAAGCCGTGTCCAAAGACCGCAGAGTGATTGCCTTTGACACGCCCGGCTACGGCATGTCCGACGCGCCACCCGCACCGCTCGATATGGCGGCCTATGCCGCCAGTTTTTCCGATGCGATAGACAATCTCCAAGTCGAAGGGAAAATCGACGTCTATGGCTTCCATACCGGCACACTTCTGGCTATCGAGCTGGCTTTGCTGCGTCGGGACAAGGTGGGCCGCATCGCGCTGACCGGCATTCCGATGTATCCGCCAGCAAAACGGGCAGACTTGCTCAGGCAGATAAAAGAAGGGCCGGAAAATGACGAACAAGGCACCGTCACATTGTCGATGCTTGCACGGCTATGGGACTATGTCGTGGTACAACGTGACAAACGCGTATCGCTCGACCGCGCGATACGCGCCTTTGCCGACAAGGCCTGGGTATTGGACCGCTCCAGCTGGGCCTACCGGGGCGTCTGGTCCTATGACTATGCCCGCCTGCCGGGTCTGAACATACCTTCGCTACTGCTGCAGCCGGATGAGCAGTTGCGAGAAGCCTCTCTGGCGGCAGCCGCGCTTATCCCCGACATCACTATTCGCCATCTACCAGACTTAAACCGAGACATTTTTGAATTTGCACAGGAACAAATAGCTCATGAACTCTGCCACTTCTTCAACTAATACCGGCCTCCCGATTGCTCAAATCTCGCACTCGGTCATCCATCCCGACTTCATCGCCCGCGAGGTGGCTGCCCGCTATCCGGTTTCGGGTAAAGTCGAAGCTTGGCTGCTCTACCGCGGCATGAACGATGTCTATCTGGTCCAGGACGCCAAAACCAAATTCGCCCTGCGGGTCTGGCGCAAAACCTACCGCGATGTAGATGATGTCGCGTTCGAGCTCGATTTTCTGGCCTTTTTGAAAGACCGCGAGTTTCCTGCCTCTGTTGCCGTTCCGCAGCATGACGGTAGCCTGTATTTCAAAGCATCCTCACCGGAAGGCGACCGGGCCTTGGCGCTGTACGACTGGGCTCCCGGCAAGAAATTTGGTGAAATGCTGAGCGAAGAAACCGCTGCCAGCATCGGCGCGAAATTTGCCAAAATGCATCTGCTCGGCATCGAACATGCGGGAGCAGACCACAAGTTCACGCCGGAAACGGCCCGCGACTATAATATCTGCATGCCAGCCTTGCTCGATTTTGTTTACGATCGGCCAGACGACTTACGCGATTACCCGATCATCGCGGCGGCACTGGACAAGCGGTTGCAGGAACTGGCCGATGTGGGCGTTCCGATGGGTATCTGCCACCGCGATTTCCATCCCAGCAATGTCCATGTCAACGATGACGGCTTGATCACCTTCCTCGACTTCGACGCTGCTGGTGAAGATTTCCTCATGCAGGACGTCAAAAACTATGTTTGGGGCAATCTTTTCTATGATTTCTCGCCCGCTTATGGTGAAGCCTTCGAAGCCGGATACCAGTCCGTGCGTCCGTTCACCCAGCTGGAGATCGAAAATGGCGAATTGTTCCTGATGGCCAAAGCCTTCAGGCTGGTTGCCGGCATGGCGCATAGCTCGGTTTCGGTCGGAAGGGGCACCTTGCGGTTCCGCAACCTCGACTGGTTGGGCGATTATATCAAAACCCGCGCCAGAGATGCAGGACTTCTGTGACCGCTTCTGCAGCTGCCCCGACATGGCCACGCGCAGGCAGCGCGTGGTGGATGGTCAGCCTGCTGTTTCTGGCAGGTATCTTTTCGGTCATAGACCGGGCCATTCTGAACATCGTTGTCGATCCTGTCAGAATGGATCTGGGCATCTCCGAGGAACAGATCGGGCTGCTGCATGGTTTAGCCTTCGGTATTTTCTATGCTTTCATGGGTATACCCATGGGGCTGCTGGCTGACCGGGTATCACGCAAACGATTGCTGATAGCAGGTATTATAACCTGGAGCCTCGCAACCATTGCTAGCGGATATGCCACCAGCTTTGGCGAGCTTTTCACCGCGCGGCTTCTGGTTGGGCTCGGAGAGGCTGCGCTGGGGCCATGCGCGATTTCGTTAATCGCTGACATGTTCCCGCCGGTCAAACGCGGGCGGCCGATCAGCATATTCATGATGGGACAAGGGCTGGCTAACGGCATTGCCATTTCGGTCACCGGGATCATTATCAGCATAGCGATGGTCGGCGGTTTTGCCTCCGTGCCTGTGATCGGCGGAATGGCCCCTTGGCGAACCGCTTTCGTCATCTGCGGAGCGGTTGGCATGCTAGTTGCGATAGCGCTGGCCACCACGCGTGAACCAGTTCGGCAAAATGCGGCTGCGATAAGGCCAGTCAAGGCAGCTTTGCCGGGCGCGGCGGAAGCCAAGTTTTTCTGGCGCAACCGGGGCGTGTTTATACCGCTCTATTTCGCTTTCGCGATTGTCTTTCTGGTTGCCTATGGTGCCGGTTCCTGGACCCCCGCGATGCTTATGCGCGGTTTTGGCGCTTCACCGGTATTTTTAAGCGTTTGGCTTGGTCCGCTCTCCATCGGATTTGCCGCCATTGGTCCTTTACTGGGCGGCTTCCTGCTCGATCGTTCGATGAAATCAGGTAAAGTGATGGCCCGATTCGGCATCTTGTCACTGACCCCTTTACTGGCCATTCCCTCGGCCCTCGCTGTAACATCCGGGAACATGTATATCGCCACCGCACTGGTCGCATCCAGCGCCGCCGTCTTCTCAGTTGTCGGAACCGTCATGTTTGCCACCCTGCAAGCGATCGTACCGCCACAGATGCGCGGCAGTTCCATCGCCCTGACTCTGGTTCTGAACACGATGATCGGAGCCGCCTGCGGGCCATTGCTGGTTGCTTCGATTACGCAGCGCGTATTTGGTGACACCACGATGGTAGGCTGGTCCATAGCCATAGTGGGAATTCCCGGCCTTATCCTCGGCGCGGCTCTTTATGCCCTGGCGTGGCGCGGCATGAAGAAAGCACGTATCGCTGGCACAGAGACTGCTTTGTTGCTTGATCCGGAGCTGAAGGTTCAGACCTGATCCAGGGCTCTTGCTGTTCCGCTTCGCTAGTGACCGCTAATAGTCATAGCAGCGCCCGCCATGCAACGCGCCCCGCACGCGCGGCGCAATGCTGTCTGCTAAAGCGGACCGCAGAGGACAGTTTCTATCGCAGTTGCAGGAATTCCATCTGCCATCGATCACGGGGATATCGAGTGTCTCCCGTTAGCCGGAGATGGGCTTGGTCTGGAACGGCAGAGGATGCAGTCGCTCCCCTGCCGTTCTGCTGAAGATGATATTCAGGTTTTTTCGGCCGAACAGGCATACCAGCTACCCAGCAAGGTTCTGCCTTCGGGATGCCCCTCGGTAAAGAAATCACTACGGTCGGCTTTCAGCGCTGGCACGCCCTTGCGGTAGCCCACCAGGACTTTGTCGCGCTCGAAGCCAGCCTTTTCTGCTACTTCGACCCAATCGGTGCGGGCAAGCGAGGTCATGAAAGGCTCGTTGTTATAGTGCGATTCAAAATCGCAGCGCATCTGGTCCCACAAGGACAGATGTTCGTGCCGCGGCGGAACTTCCACATGGCACATGATTCCACCGGGACGCAGCAGCCGGTGGCACTCGCGCATGATTGCGCGCATGCCCTTGGCGGACGTCTCGTGGAACATCGCCGACGATGTCACCAGATCAAAGCTTCCGTCTGCAAAATTGGTACATTCCGCATTCTGTTGGCTGAAATGTATGGGAACGCCCATCGATTCGGCTCTTGCATGCCCGTAGCGCAACATCGGCGCGCCCAGATCGATCGCTTGAATCTCCGCGTCCGGATAGGCGCTGGCGATGGCGACGGTGCTCTGTCCGATCGAACAGCCAAGATCAAGAATTCGCTTTGGCTCGAATTCGGGATAGAAGTCCTTCATATGACTGGCGAGCGTGTGTCCCCGACCATCATTTTTCCAGCCACCGTTCATATTTCGCAAATAGGTGGAGGAGAAGCGGTCATAAAGCGCACCGGCACGGAAATCATCTTCCGCCGTATCAACGGTATAGCTGCCCGGCATCCGGTGATGATCAAACGCGCCAATATAGCGCGGGATCTCCAGGTCCGGGTCAAGCGTCAGGCTCCCCACAGGAGCGCTGGTCTGCTGCTCTACTTTTTCTGCCAGTTCATCATATTGACGGGCGATAGAACCATCGATCGAGCGCCAGATCCGGTCCTGATAATGAAGCGAAAGGGTAAGCCAATATTGGTGCAGAGGATGGGCTTCCAGAGACTTGCGAACTTGTGCGCTGCTGGTTGGCTTCTTGCCGGTCGCCGCTTCCGCTTCAGGAACGATTATCTCGTCTAACAAGCGGCGGTCAAGCGGATCAACATTGCGATTGGTCCAGGCCCGCATTGCCAGAAAATGGTCTTCCATCGCCTGTTCGTCATGTGTCGCCTGCGGCATAACCGCATGTCCAAAATGCTCATGGTTTAGCTGTTTCTGCATTGGGTAATTCCTTTCGCCACTAATTAGGTCAGTCAGATGCCACTTCGTTTACAACGCCGTCATATGCGCTTTGCTCCGTCAGAGATTCCGGCAGCAGGCGTTCCAGTGCACTACCAAGCACACGATCATATATGGCTTGCCGATACGCGCCGCGATGCTGGCTAACATCAGCATCGGGGACGAACCGGTCAACATCGTCAGGGCCGTGCATGCCAACAGCTTCCAGCATCCGCTCGTTGGCGTCAAGCCGGTCCTTGAGAACCATGACTTCACCCAGAAGCGACATTACCATGCTGGCCAGAGCATCCTGCCTTTCATCTTCAAAAAGCACCGGTTGGCTGCCTTTGGACCGACTTGTCCGATCCTGATTTTTGCGCTCAACCATCAATATACTCCTTTAAATCAAACTGAAACAATGTGCCTGTGCGCGCGGCGATATCCTTTTTGTCCAGATCGGGGCCGAAGGCTTCTTCGGTCACCGCATCCTTGGATTTCAGATCATAGCCGGTCTGACTCGATAGCAGAACGATCATCTCTGTTTCAGGCTCGAGCGCAAAGGGGAATTCATGCCAGGTGCCCAGATTCAGCTGGAAGCCTGCGGATCCGTCGAACAAAAAGGCTTTTACTGACGCGAGGTCAGGCAATTCGTCGTCATTCGGCGGTGCCATGACAGCGACAAACGGCTTGCCACCGAGCGGAATAAACGCCTGCGTATGCTGGAAATGCCTCTCCATATAGCGGACTTCGCCCAGCCGCCTGCCGAGATTGGCAAGCGACACTTCGACCGGATGTTCGCATTCGAATTTCACCGGATAGGACATCGCCACCGCGCCCTTGTAGAAGTCGACGGCTACCGGCTTTACACCGCTGGCGCTGCCGATAATCTGCCCGAACGGCGCCAATGCTCCCGCATTGGCCTCGATCAGGGGCAGGTGGATGGTCTTCTGTTCATTCATATTTTCATTCCCAGCATCCGCCGCAGCACATTATCTTTCAAGATGAAGTGATGCCGCAATGCTCCTAATATGTGAAAGGTCAATATTCCGCCTGCGATATAGGCGAGCCAGCGATGCGCGGAAGCGATCGATGAATAGCTGAGTAATTGCGGCGCGTCATATGGCACCGGCGGCACTATTCGCGGGATCATACCGGCTGCGCCAAATCCGTCATGGCCGAAAAACCAGATCTGGGTCGGACCGAAGCCAGGCACATCGGCCAGTGATGACAAAGCCGCCCAGCCGAGCAGCGGAATAGCGAGCAAAAAACCGTAAAGCGCCCATTGGACAATGCGGGCCAGTCGCAATTGCCAGTCAGGCATGGCCGCACGCAGAGCTGGTGCCGGATGCCGCAGTCGCCAGAAAAGGCGGAAGATCACGAGAGCGATCAACAGCAGCCCGAGAGTCTGATGCACCTGGCTGGCCAGGATATGGACCCTATGGACATCGGGGTCCGGATTTCCATATGAATTCGCCATGATATAACCCGCCGGCACAAGCACCAGAATCGCGATGGCAGCGGTCCAGTGCAGCCATCGCGCGGTGGAGGTCCATGCGTCGGGTTGTTCTTCGGAAATAGCTATATTCTCACAATCTACGGTAGATCGTAACCTGCATCAGAAATCCCGCGGACGCAGCAAGACAAACCGCCACTATCCGCTCACCGGACACGAAAACTCCTCCCGATAGATTAGCGGATGAGCTATTCCCAAAAATCCCTGAATCAGTCGACATCGGGCCGTGATCACGATCGACGACCGGAGCGACTCCGGTTTGACGAACCGGGTTTCAATATCCGCCCTTTTGCAGAGCTATTTGTAATCTCGTCGCTACTGATCTAGTCGCCTCCTATGTCACAAACATGGACCAACAACCCATTTGTCGACCCGTTCGGGAATGCTGCGAATGGCACCCACGATCATCGCAGAGTCCATACCGGCCTTCTTCGCTGTCTCCACGAAATGACGGCCAGCGACCTCGGAGATGCAATAGTGCGGCTTCTTGCCAGCCGACATCGCCGACTTGTAGCGGTTCTTCGAAATCTGATCCTGGTCGCAAGCTGGTTACGCAGTCAGAACATCATAGAAATCGGTCGCGACTGCATCGGCGCCATGCAGTTCCTACCTCCCGAAGACGATCATGATTCGACCAGACCACTGGAGGGCGAGGAGCTCTCCGAAGATAATATCGAGAAGCGCCTCGCCGGGTTCGCCCGCAAGCCTCTCGGCATGGACAAGGACGAGGACTTCCGCATTTCCGTCACGGGCGCTCAGGAAAAGAAGGTCGCCGACCGGGAATCCGCAAAAGCGGGATAATAAAAATCAATAGTCCTTTTATGCCTGCGGAATGACGACAATTAGGCGCAAAGCAAGGGAAAATACAGCTTTCCGAAATCGGGGTATAGGCGGGGGTGCAACTTAGGATCAGTGCTCATTAACTGAGCCAGAGGATGAAGGTAACTGCGATAGCGATTGCGGACAAGAATGCGTGAGCGCAGCGATCATAACGGGTTTGGATGCCTCGCCAATCTTTGAGGCGCTTGAACACACTCTCGCTTTTGTGACGCTGCCGATAGAGGGGTTTGTCGAAGTCATTCGATAATTTTCATGAACCGCTATTCCGCTATCGGCCTAATAGCGGTCGTCCAGACATGATCATTCAAATGCCCCCTGATTATTACCATTCAGAAGTAGCCTCCCTTAGGATCAAAACTCAGTGTTTAATGGAAAAAACGCAGATGACAGATTACGCACAAATTGTGCGCATGACTGTGCACCTAATCTGATTCAAACATGTTGATAGAGTAAAAGCCATCGGCATTCTGCGGTTTCTCGTTGATGGCAATAGATGAAATTTCTTGGTCGGGGGTCCTCTCTTCCCGACCATCAACTTGGGAGAGTGATTTGCGGCTATTTTAAGCTCCCGGACAGGTCACGCCATCAGTGAGTAATTTTTCTCTCCGGGACCGCGGCACATCTGCTTGGCTATTTTGGTTTCCTCGCCATCGATGATCGCAACATCGGTGATGCTCAGGCATTTCCGGCCATCAGGTTCAGCCACCAGTGCCGTCACCGTTGAGGAACCCGACACGTCGGCCCGGGTCGGGCTCTGCCATGTTGCAACTGCACCGACCTCTTCTTTCTCGACAATGGTCATCGTCGCTTCGGCCGCTTTTTCCTGTTCCTTCTCATCGAGCTGGCAGGCAAGCTCGGCACCGAGCACGGCGCCTACACCGCCGGCGATCAATGTTCCGACCTTACCAAGTCCGGCCGCATCGCCGATCACACCGCCCAGCAATCCGCCAAACAGTCCGCCACCGGTCCTTGCACCCTTGCAATTTTTGGAACCGGACTTTGCTTTCTTCTTTGCCTTCTTATTCTTCCCCTCGTCGACGGCTTTCTCGGCGCTATCAGATTGCCCCGAACCCTCCGACATCCCGGCTGACCGGTCCATTCTTAGCTTCGGCTGCGCTAGGGCGAGTTTCACGTCAAACTCCGGTACAGGATAGCCGCCGCATCCGGTATTGAAGCAGAAACGGTCCTGCAGATATTCCCGATCCTTTTGATATCGCGCTTCAGCCGCCCGGTAATCAGCCAGATTGCGCCCCGCAGGATCGGAATCCGCATGTTCTTTCATCATCCTCTCGTAAAAGCCATCCTGGCTTTTGGGAGAATATTGCATATTCCCGCCGACCTTATCGACATAAAGTTTGGAGATCGCTTCTTGATGCTGGATCATCCGTTCGCGGAACGGGGTCAGGACCTCGCTATAATATTTGTCCAGTTTCACCGTGCACTGGTTTATGTCTTCCGCCTTGTCGAAGGGCATTTCAAAAACCTGGTGGCTCTCCCTGCAGTCCGGGTAGCCTTCCTGGGCTAGTAGCGGTGTCGCCGGCAAGGCCGGTAATTCTGGTTCTGCTGTCGTTGGCGGGACATAAGCCAGTTCGGATTCCGGCCTTGGACCAGGATCGGGTGTTGCACTAGAACGTTCTGGCAACCCCGACGGTACAGAAGCTGCGGTTCCCGCAAGACTGTTCCCTGCCGGAACAGGCTCGCTAGCGACCGGAAGTGACTGCGAGGAAGCGGGTTTCGAAACCGGAGATCGTGCCGCAACCGTTTGCGATTCCGCCGCGATCGTTGGCACCAGATAAATTGCTGTACCCGTGATATCTGCGCTCATGAACGGGCGCTGGCTGCCGCCGGTCGCCGCCAGCACATCATCACGGACGAGACCGGCCAACATCTGAATCGGCAAATCTGGTTCCGGCAGACGTTTGGCCAGCGATTCCGCGAAGGGAGAATTGAAACCGCTCCCTTCGGTTGCGATCTGTCCGGGTGCTGCCGCATAAATGATCAACACGCCATCGGCATCAAATTCGGCTAACCCTTGTGCGATAGTCCGGGTTCCGGAAGCCCACCCCTTGCCGAATTGATTTTTACGACATGCATCCAGTACCACCATCCCGATTTGGGCACCCGAGACCGACCCCGCCATTCGATCAAGGTCGATTGTTTCATCGTGAAGGTCCACCGCGGCCTGCAGTTTCGCATCAATTGGTATGAGCCAGTTTTTGCCCTGTGCCTCCATACCATGGCCGGCATAATAGATCATGGCGACTTCGGCGCCCCTGGCTTTTTCCTGAAAGGTCAGGAGCTCACGCTGAAAGCTGTTGACCGTCAAATCCAGCGCTACAGTAATATCATCGAAACCCGCTTTGCGGGCTGAATCAGCGACAATATTGGCATCATTTACAGGATGGGGAAGCGAGCCGGTGTTAACATAGGCAGAATTGCCAATGACAAGCGCAACACGTTTGGCGTCGGCCATCGTGGGCCAGATTGACGCCATACATATGATCATCAAGAACCCTATCCGGATCATTGATTATTCCCCCATGAACTGACTGCAACGTCACAGCATATTTTCGCCGATCTTGCGACGAAGGAAAGCTATTTTGGAGACTGCGCCCCATCCCCAAAAAAGCTTCGATACCTTAACCCAAAATCGCAAAATAAAGCAATGCCAGTGGCCCGGATCGTCGGTATTTCCATAGCGGCACTTGATCCAGTGCGTGCTTGAGATACCTTGCATGACTGATTCGCCGTTCAAGCCTTGATTTCCCGCATTGTAACGGTTGCGAGACAGCATATCGGCCTGTGGAATAGCCGATATTACTCCCGATCATGGCGAATATCCGCTAATCTATTGAATTGTAAGGATATAATTTCATAATCGGGCGTTAACCTTATCTTGAACATAGGGCTGTAGTCCATAACGCTATGAACACGCGCGTTTTGATAGTCGATGACCGGCCAACGAACCTGAGGATTTATGCTCAGTTTGTTACGTTGATGGGGGAGAAATATTCCGCCATCACTTATGCTGACCCTGTGGAGGCGCTGCATTGGTTGCGTGACAACCAAGCGGATTTGATGGTGGTTGACTACCGTATGCCGCAAATGAACGGTGCGGAATTTATCCGGAAAGTCCGGATGATGCCCGGTGTCAGCGAAATTCCGGCCATTGTCATCACCGCTCATCAGGATCGCGAATGCCGGCTTGCTGCCCTCGATGCGGGCGCGACGGACTTTTTGCAAAGCCCCGTTTCCCATGTCGAATTCTGCAGTCGCGCCCTGTCCCTGCTGACGAAGAGCAAGAAAAGTGTTACGCTGCGTCAGCGTGCATCGGAAATTGAACGCAAGCATGCTGCTGTCGGTGAAACAACGTCAAATGACGGCCCATCGGGCAAAAGTATGCTCGAGCAGATTATCGACACGATCCCGATCATGATCAACGCGACAGATCGTTCGGGCAATTGCCTGTTCACAAATGCCTATCAAGCAGCCTTGTTCGACAAGGATCCGGATGAAATGGTTGGCGCGGATTTCGCGGCGTTTTTCGAACCAACTCTGGCCGCCAATTCCCGTCGCAGAAATGAACTTGTGCTGAAATCCGGCCTTGCCATTCCCCATTATGAAGAAAAGATCACCAGTGATGGTGTCGATCTGATTTTTCACTGCAACAAATCTCCTCTGCTCAACCACAAGGGGGAAGCGATTGGCGTTCTGACAACCGCGGTTGACATAACGGCCCGGAAATTTGCCGAGGAGCACAGGACCCACTTGGCATTGCATGACATGCTGACCGGCCTGCCCAACCGGGTACTGCTTGCCGAGAATGTGAAGTCCACCATTGATCACTGCAAAAAAGCGAATAGCGAGGCGGCATTATTGCTGCTTGATCTCGACCGTTTCAAGGTCATCAATGATACGCGCGGCCATCATAGTGGTGATGCCCTGTTGCGGGAAGTCGCAGATCGGATTTCCAAGGTCATTGGCCCCGACGATTTTGCAGCACGGATCGGCGGTGATGAATTCGCCATTATATTCAGCAAGTTCGAAAGCATTGATTCGATCAACTCACGCTGCGCCAAAATTCTCAATTCTATCAACGAACCATATGCAATCAGCGGCGTCGGCCAGGTTATCAGCGCATCTATCGGCGTAAGCCTCATCCCCGGCGACGGGGATGAATATGAAGAAGTTCTGCGCATGGCCGACCTCGCCATGTATGATGCCAAGGCCAATGGCCGGAACTGTCATCGCTTCTTCTCGGAAGATATGAACGAAATTGCGCAAGCCGATGCCGCACTCGAGAGTGAATTGCGTGACGCGCTCGTCAAGAACCAGTTTTCACTCGAATATCAACCCATCGTGGACGCCCAAACGCTCGAATATGTCGGCCTGGAAGCCCTCATCAGATGGGATCATCCCGTTCGGGGACGATTGCTTCCGATCCAGTTTATCCGCGTGGCCGATGACAGCGGCCTCATGGATCTGCTGGGCAACTGGGTGATTGGCGAAGTATGTCGCGAAATCAAGGCCCATGCGGTCCAGGGCATTGATCTGCCACGCGTCGCAATCAACGTGTCACCGAGACAATTTCAAAATAACAATCTTTGCGATGAATTGCTGGCCAGTATCAAAGCCAATGGCATTGAACCTTCCAAAATCACCATCGAAATCACCGAAGAGCTGCTGATCGACAATAATGAAGAAGTCAGGGCAACGCTTCAACGTATTCGCAGCCATGGCGTTGGAATCTCGATTGATGATTTCGGGACCGGCTATTCCTCCCTGCAATATCTGCGGGATCTGCCCGCCAATTGCCTCAAAATTGATCGCACATTTATATCGCGCATCGAACATAGTGCGGCTGACCGGGCGATTATCGGAACCATCGCCCATCTGGCCCACGCATTGGGTATGCGGGTGGTCGCGGAAGGCGTTGAAAACGATGCCCAATTGGAATTGTTGCGGGTGTCCGGCTGCGATGAGATCCAGGGGTTCCAGATTGCCCGCCCGCAACGGGCCGAAGATCTCCGCAAATTGTTTGACGGACGGAAGAGCCATCTACCGATTCGATCGGCCGAAGGCTAACCAACATGTTATCCCGAACATCGCGCGGGTCGCCGAACTCGCATAATCATCCCATAGACCCGCATTTTGGCATGGATGGCCAGGTCCGTGATCGGGAACATGAAATGATCAAGAACCGGATCATATTGGTTGTTCTGGCATGGTCGGCTTGCGCAATCTTGAGCGCACCTACCGGATTGATCATTGGTTTCGGCGTCTATTTCGCTGCCAGTGTGACGATCGCAATTGCCTATCACGTTCACCGGAAGCCTTCGAGCGTGCGGCGATTCATGGGACTCTGCACCGATTTTGGTGCAGCAGCCTTTCTATTCCAGATCGGCAGCGAGAGTGTTGCAGCCGTATACCCGCTAATGCTCTGGGTGATTCTCGGAAACGGCTTTCGTTTTGGGGTGTTTTGGTTGTTCCTCGCTTCAGCGATGGCGGCAATTGCATTCGGGTTGACCATCTATACCGTCGAATTCTGGCGCAATAGCCCATCATTATCGATCGGTCTTCTGGTCGGATTGCTGGTGATACCGGCATATTGCTCCACTTTAATCACCAAAATTTCCCAGGCCAAAGAGGAAGCTGAGGAGGCGAGCAAGGCGAAAAGCCTGTTCCTTGCCAGCATCAGTCATGAATTACGGACTCCGCTGAATGCCATCATCGGTTACGGCACCCATCTTCTGGACATGAAGCTGCCGGAAAAACAGCATCAGATGGTCGCGACCAGTGTATCTGCGGGACGACATTTGCTGCACCTGATCAATCAGTTGCTGAACTTCGCGCAATCCGATTCTCGCGATGAACTGCCCGAGCCAAAGTCATTCTCCCTTGTCGACGTGCTTTCCGAGGTTCGCGAGATCATGCAGATTGCCGCCGACGAGAAAAACCTCAAGATCGTGCTGCAAGCAGAGCCCCACAGCAATAAAATCATCAAGGGTCAACTCGATTATATTCGCAACATACTTATCAATCTGACCAGCAACGCAGTAAAATTCACCGAATCAGGGTCAATTACCATGAAATGTGGTTTCGGCCCGGAGAATGAGCCTGGGCAGATGTGGCTGTCGGTGACCGACACCGGTCCCGGCATTCCAAAGGAAGCCCATCAGAAAATTTTTGATGTTTTCCATCAGGCCGATGATACGATAGCGAGCGAGTTCGGCGGAACCGGGCTCGGATTGGCTATTTGCCATAAATTGGCCACGCAAATGGGCGGACATATTTCTGTCGAGAGCGAACTCGGCGAAGGCAGCACATTTACCCTGGTGTTTCCAGCCGAAACTCCGGAAACTGACAAGCAAAGCTCCGACGAGGATAGCGTCAGAATTCTAGCGCTAACCCGCGATGAACATGTACCGGTCATCTGCAATGCCGACCATCAGCCGATAATAATTGATCATATCCAGTGCCACGCGGCAGACGACATCACAAAAATTCTCGAAGAACTTGATAGCGGATTCTATGACATTGCCCTGCTGGATGATGCCATTGCGAGCGAACATGATGACGGATCGCCGATGTGGTCTGCGTTTCGAGAAGCCAAACTTCCGCCGGTTCTGCTCACCGAAGGCAAAAAGAAAAATCTGACAGACCTCCAATTACGGGCGGCCTTCGCGACGCTTCTCCCTGCGGGTTCAGATTTCAGCGCTATTCGCAGCGCAGTCCAGATCGGTTGTTCATTCGCCGATTCCGGGGGGCGACACCCTCCGTCGGAACCAAGTGCCGACACCAAATTTGGTCAGGGTCGACCCGTCCGGGTGCTGATAGCGGACGACAATCGGACGAACCAGATGGTACTCGAAACAATTCTGGCCAATGCGGGTCACGAAGTTACCATCGTTGCCGACGGCGAGAAAGCGCTCGAAGAGCTCGAAAAAGGGTCGTTCGAGATTGTGTTCCTGGATGTGAACATGCCCGTCATGGGCGGCATTGAATGTTGCAGGCTCTGGCGTCAGATCGAAGGACCGCGCAAGCATATTCCGATCATCGGGCTGACAGCGGATTCGACCGAGGATACGGAAAAGAAATGTCTTGATGCGGGTATGGATCTGCGAATGACAAAACCGATCGAGGCGAATGAATTGCTTGAAGTTATAGCTTCACAAACGGTCAATATTGCTGATCAGGTGCCAGACAACCCCCACTCCGATCCGTTGGAAGTGGTCACCAGTATTGACGGTCAGACAAGCAGATCCGGCGTTCCGGCCATCGATCCGGCTCAGCTGGATTATCTTCTCTCGATTGGAGACGAGGCTTTCGTCCAATCCATTATCGAAGCCTATTTGGAGGATGCCGCCGAGATCCTGATTGCATTCAGGAAATCGGTCGACGAGCAATCGGTCGATGACTTTCGTTTCCACGCCCATGCGTTCAAGAGTGGCGCCGCGAATGTCGGTGCGACCTATCTCGTCGAGTCCTGCTCAAAGCTTGAAGTGATCGGCGAACGAGATTTCAAGAATCGACGGTTTGAATATCTGGCAAAGATCGAACAGCAAGTTGCCGATATTGCTGATTGCCTGAACCGCATTTCGACAAATAGTCACAACGATCGGATTGCCGGAATCACAGCAGTCGATCCGGTTGATCGTCAGACCGCCCGCAACGACCGCTGAATCCGGCGGTCTTGCGCTGTTGCCAGACGCTCCATCTTCCTGACGTCCGCTTCTTCAAGATAAAGCGCGGTTTCGGCCCATGTATCGGTAATTTCCAGAAGCTCTTCAAGGCTCACCGGACTTGCAATTTTTCGGGCGCGATAGACAGCACGTTCAGCATGGTAGCGCCTGCGATTTTCCTTGGTATATTCGACGATCGCGGCCTCGCCCATGCCGTCCTCTGCCAATATGTCGACGACACCCATGTCATAAAGCTCGGTCGCGGTGAACAGCTTGCCCTCGAGGATGAACCGTTCGGTATCCTTGCGACCAAGCCGCTGACGCAGAAAACTGTAGGCGCCCATACCCGGGAAAAGATTGAACAATATTTCCGGAAGGCCCAATCGTGCGCTTTTTTCGGCAACCAATATGTCAAAAGCCAGCGCATGCTCGAAACCGCCACCCAGCGCATCCCCCTGCACCAGAGCCATGGTAATGATTGGCGCACCAAAGCCGGTGCTATTCTCATATTGCATATGGACGCAGGTGCGTGCGTATTTTTTCAGTGATCCGAGATCGCGGCGACGGATACAATCGGCAAAATGTTTCAAGTCGCCACCGAGATTATAGATACCCGGCGTACGGGATCCGCAGACAAAATAGCGCAACGGGTCTGATCTCTGTGATCCGTCCATCGCATAGTTGGAGTGTATCCAGTCCTGGACCTGCTGGATTTCCTCTCCCAATTCATAGGTGTAACTCGGTCGGGATGTCTGGTTCATGTAACACCAGAATATTTCGTCGGAACGATCAAAGCGCAGTTCGATTTCGTTGAACTGTTTGCTGAAAATATCTGGATTGGAAATGGATGCCGAATGGATTAGCAAATCCTCCGCCTCAACCGGCAGATTCTCTTTCGCATCATTGGCCGCGTGACTGCGAAACTCCATACTATACTCCCTGCGTGACAAAGGTGCCCGACGATACTCAGCCTAACAAAATCCCCTGCCTACGCTATCGAATTTTATGGGATGCCCCATTTCAAAGCAAGTAAAACCCAGAAGATTTCTTAACATGCTTAATTGACTCGGAAATTTTCTTATCTTTGAGTCATTTGAGTAGGAAAAAGACCGAGCAAAATAGTTAACGTCATCAAAAATGACACAGTTTTTTCACGCCATAATTATAGTTAACAATCATTTCGGGCGTTAACATCCCGATCAAAATCAATCGTCTCAACCCGCGTCTGACTCCGCCCCGGCCGATTGATTTACCAGTCCGCGAAACGCCCGCACAGCGGAACGATTACCTTTGGTAACTTCGAAAACATCCTCGGCGATCGGCATGGCGACACCATATTTCTTGGCCAGAGCAATGACCGTCGGCGCGCTTTTGACGCCTTCTGCCACCATGAGCATTTCATCGATGATTTCATCGATATGGCGCCCCTTGCCCAGCTCGACGCCAACATGACGGTTGCGGCTCAACGGACTGGTGCAGGTCGCAATCATATCGCCCATGCCGGTAAGACCGGAAAATGTTTCCGGCCTGCCGCCCATCGCCACCCCCAATCGGGTGATTTCGGCCAGCCCTCTGGTGATCAATGCGGACCGGGTATTGTCGCCGGCACCCAGACCATCGCCCATGCCGACTGCAATGGCGATGATATTCTTGAGCACACCACCCAGCTCGCAACCGAGCAGATCGGTGTTGGTATAAACGCGAAACAGGCCCGAGTGGAAAAGCTGCTGCAGCTGTTTCACGATAATCTCGTCTTCCATCGAGATCACGCTGGCGGCCGCCTGCCCCGCCATGATTTCACGGGCCAGATTGGGACCGGTCAAAACGCCAACCGGATGCCCGGGAAGGACCTCTTCAATGACCTGCGTCATTCGCTTGCTCGTTGCCAGTTCCAGTCCCTTGGTCAGGCTGATAACGGGCACCCATGGCCGGAGATATTGCTTTGCTTCTTCCAGCACGCTGCGAAAACTGCTCGAGGGTATTCCCATGACGAGCACATCGGCGCCGGACACAGCCTCGCCAATTTCCGACGTCGCGGTCACAGCCGGTGGCAATTTGACGCCCGGCAGATATTTGCTGTTGCAGTGATTGTCGTTGATATCGCTGACGGTTTCCGGATCTCGCGCCCAAAGCTTTATCGGCGCATTTCGTGAAACCAGAGACGCAACCGTCGTTCCCCACGACCCGCCACCCAGCAATCCGACTTTCAACTCCATAAACATCCCTTCGTTGGTGAATCCTCTAACGGAAATCCATCCGGACTAGACTGAAGGGATTTTCAGTGTTTTGCAAGAAACTCCAGATGATGCTTGGCGGTGCCCTTGGGATTTTCGATCATCGGGATGTGACCGACATCTTCAAAAACGACCGATTCTGAGTTGGGGATACCGTTTTCAAGTACGTCGACGCAACTGACATCGATCAACTGGTCATGCCGGCCCCATATGATGAGGGTCGGTGCCTTAACCTGATCAAGTTGATCGTTCAGCGGTTTGGCCGTGCCATCATCGACCAAAGTCCAGAAAATCTTGTCGAGCAACTCCCGATGCACGGCGAAATCTTCATAGAAAATTTTCCGGATTTGCCCGGGTAGCTTCATCGGCTTGTGCGCTACGAATGCGAGCATTCGCTTCACATCGTCGGGACTGTGGATCTCGAGCGGATTTTTGCCTTCTTGAGCCTCTTTCTGAAGCTTGCTCTCATTGGCTCCGATGACACCAGCATTGTTGAACAGGGTCATCGAGATCAGGCGTTCCGGATAATCCAGCGCAAAGCGCAGCGACACGAAACCGCCCATGCTGTTCCCGCCGATGTGACATTTCTCGATACCCATCGCATCCAGAAAGTCGCGCACGCGTGATGCTTGCGTAGCCATGTCATAATCCCGGTCAATATCCCGGATATTTTCTCCGAACCCCGGGAGGTCGGGAGCAATCAGCCGGTATTTTCCGACAATCTCGGGCGCATAAGCCGCCCAATTATCCTTGTCACCGCCAAAACCGTGCAGCAGCACCAGCGGTTCGGCGCCGGGGGAGCCGCCTTCAAGATAGGGCCAGAGCATATCGCCTACCTTGATCGACTTCACCGTCAACTTGCCCCGTCTGCGCAGGGCATCGCGGAAAAAGCCGAACAAGACACGCGGGAACAGAACATAGATGGCAATTAGCGCCACCATGATAATTCCCACGATTGTGATCAATATATTCATGGCTTGCTGTTACCCCTTGTTTGCCGACAAGCGCTTATCCAGCCAGTCGGTCATATCATTCAAGACTTCGTCTTTTTCCGGCTCGTTGAAAATCTCATGAAATAATTCCGGATAGATTTTGAGCGACTTGTCGATCGAGGCAATATGGCTATCCAGATATTTCGATCCTTCAGCCGCAGCCAGACTGTCCTTGCCACCGTGCAGCAGGAGCATCGGTAGTGAAATCTGCCATGAATTCTCCTGAATTCTGGTCATATTGCCGAGCATTTCAGCAGCCAGCCGGGCACCCATTTTGCCATTATAGACGAGCGGATCAGCGAGATAGTCGGCGACAACCTCGGGATCGCGGCTGACTCCATTCGGATCCAGTTCAAGCACACCCAGTTTGGGAAAGAAGCGGGACAATAAACCGCTTATGGCTTTCAGGAACGCGGAAGGCTCTTCCGCCGCTTTAACGGCAGGTCCGGACAGGACACAGGCGGCAAATTTGGATTGGTTCGACAGCAGATAGGTGGCGCTGATCAATCCGCCCATGCTGTGCCCCACGAGCATCACCGGTAAATCTGGAAAATCCTGCTCGGCTCTGGCCAACAGCTGGTCAACGCCGTCGTGGAATACCGAAAAGTCGGGTACAAAACCGGGAGTCCCATCGGATTTTCCATGGCCCCAATGGTCCATGGCATAGACAGCATAGCCCCTTTCGAGACAATGTTTTGCAAAATATTGGTATCGCCCCGAATGTTCTGCATAACCGTGAACAAGCAGGACCAGTGCCTTGGGTTTGCCGTCAGGCAGCCATTTCTTCCAATAAATTTGCGCACCCGCCGCCTTCGATTCCGGCGGAAGCAGGAGTTTCCCGTCTTCCTGTCTCAAGCAATTTTCCTCTTCACCACCAATTCGTGATCATGTGCCAGTTCATTTTCAAATTTGAACAAGATCCGGTCAAGCGTCTGGCTAATCTTGGTCTGGGTCCGCACCATCTCGATTTTCGGCCATGTCGTGCGCTCGCCAAGCTGGATCAATTCGGCAATATCCTCAACCGGCAGGTTGCTCAAAATTTTTGATGGCCCCCAGAACATGGTCGGGCGGATGATGTTGATATCGCCAGTATAGTCCTGGTTGATCACCGACAGCGCCATATTCGCCATGCTGTTCAGGCGCGGAAAATAGGATAGCGGTTTCTGCATCATTTCCACATTGGCGTTGAACCATGCTTTCATGGTGGCTGTCGACGCATTGCGGATCGAGGAGAGCGGGTTACGTTTCTGGCTGAAATCGGTCGCAAACGGCGTGACCAATGGATTTGCCTGACTGACAATATGGTGATTGACCCCGTAAAGCCTCGCGAGCCTTTTTACCGGCAGGTCATGCGTTACCGAACCGTCAACCCATTTGCGATTGGGCAGATAGGGAACCCGCTCGCCGCGATGGTTTTTTGCGGCCAATGTTACCGGCGGATAGATGCCCGGAACCGCGCAAGAAGCCAGAACCGCTTCGCGAATATAGACATTGGGCGATGCGATGGCGTTCAACAGGCGCGACGTCTGGTGTTTTTCAGCCGGAGCGATCGAAACGTTGAGATGGCGGCCGGTAAGCTCATAAGCCTCCTGAAATGTCAGGTCGGGTAGCAAGTCTGTCAGACGCTGCCGTATTTCATCTGCTCGCATACGACTGGGGCCGCCCAGAAAGCCGCCCTGCCCTTCGTCTTCGTGATCCGTACCGAGCGTCAGGTTTTCCGGTTTAAAAAATGGCGGTATTTCCTTGTCGGCATGCGTACTGATCAATGCGCCAACGACCGAGCCCCCGCTGGAACCGGACATGATATCGGGTAGCAATCCTTCTTCCCAAAGCGCCTTTGCAACGCCGACATGAAAATAGAGATAAGCACCCGAGCCACTCATCAGGAAAGCTGATCGTCCGTAGCAATGCTGCGCCCGGCGAAAGAAATCGAGCTTTTCTTCGAACGGGATGTCGGTCACCTTGTCACTGGCCAGATATTCCAGTGAATTTACAATCGCGTCGACATAATCCTGAATGAGCTGCTTGGTACCGAATTTTGCTTTCTGGTGGAGGCGGGCATGGCCCATTCCGTCCATATTACCGTGGATACCTTCGTTCAGGGCATACAGCAGACCTGCATTATCCTGCGCTTTCCAGAGTCGCGAGAGGCGTTTCAGACGGCGGCGGATCGACTTGTGATCAAAATGCTTACTCTCGTCAGATGACTTCCAAATGTCGATTCCAGTGGATTTATCGTGCGCTTTCGCTGCTTTCGACCATTCGGAATAGCTCTTGGCCTGTGCCATGGCTTTTTCCATCTTCAAAGTCGTGTTCAGGATCATCGTCGGTTCACTCTTCCACCAAAATTATGCATGGTATTTGCCGTCCCCCGGGAATCGGGCGTCGCGCAATCTATCCGCTCCCTATTTCACTTTCGGCTTGCCACCGCCGCTTGCTTTTGCAGCAACCGTTCTGGGTTTCCTGGCAACCCGTCGATACATTACCGAACCATCTCTGGGCGTTACCGGCTTTTTAACCGCTACCGTCGTCTTTTTGGTCTGACGAGCACCGGCATTAGGCTTGGCATCTCGCAGTTCGTTGAAGGCTCTTTGCAGGCATTCTCGGAAAAACTCAACGTCGGGCATCATTTTTCGATCCGAGATGATACTGAAAGAGATTGTTCCGTTGTAGCTCGGCGTAGCGATAAACAGGCCCATTCCGTGTGCCAGCGGCGCCAAGCCATATTGATGGGTCAGCTTCGCGCCGTTCATATATAGCTGAATCTGGGGCCCTGGGACGTTCGAAACCATCAAATTGCTCATTTTCGGAGCAAACCGTTCGTCGGTCAGAATGCGAGCCACGCCCGCCATGGTGACCCCGGGGATATGTTTGGTCAGATCGGTCATGATCCGCGCACTCAGCCCGGATTTTGCCGCCTTGGTTTCGCGCGTAGTATCCCTGATCGCTTCGAGGCGTTTGACAGGATCGGCGATATTCGACCAGATCTTGATCGTCATAGCCGATATATTATTGCCGGGATTGGTTTCATCACCCGAACGGCTGCGGGCGTTGACAGGCGCGACCGCGACAAGAGAATCTTTCGGAAGCTCCTTATGCTTGGCCAGATAATGGCGCAAGCCACCGCTGCAGATCGCCAGAACCACGTCATTTATGGTCGCATCGCTCACTTTGAGACGCATTTTTTTCAGTTCGTCGAGGTCGAAGGTGACCGCATCAAACATTTTATGGGGGGTAACCGGACCGTTGAAGCGGGTCTGCGGAACACCGGTTGCCGTTTCCTCGTTACCGCCGGTCATGGACTTTTGTGCCGATGACAGAAGTGCAGGCGCAAATTTCAGCAATGCCTGGGCCAATTTCACCGGTGACGTGACCGTACTGTTGATCGCGCGGCTCAATATCTCGGACGTTGTCGGCAGATCATTGGTTGCCGGTTCGCCTTCCGGCAACGGGATCGCAGGCGTTCCTTTCGGGTCCTTGTCCGAAACCGCCGCGAAGAAATGCGCGCCGGAGACACCGTCGATGGTGGAATGGTGGATCCGCGTCAATATGGTGTAGCTGCCCTTGGCATAGCCGGGAATATTATCGAGACCTTCCAGCACATACATGTCCCACAGTGGCCGGGTCATATCCAGAGGTTTGCTGTGATGGCGAGCGACGTGAATACAGAATTGCCGCCAGTCGCCCGGCTCCGGCAACCGGCCATGCGAAATATGCGCTTCCAGATCGAAATGTTCGTCTTTCACCCAATAAGGGTGATCGATATCCATCGGCAGCCGGTATAATTTTCGTTTGAACATCGGCGAGACATCCATGCGCTTGCGCATATGTTCGATAATGTCCTTGAACCTTACCTTCCCGCCAGGCGCAGTGGACGGATCATAGATATAGACCGCCATCACATGGGTAAGATTGGTGGCAGACTGGATATACAGGAACTGGGCGTCCTGTGCACTCAGCTGACTTATGTTGCTCTGCTCGGTCATTTATAATGTCCTTTCGGCGGCCGCGTCATTCGAATATCCTGTCGGCCAGTGTCAGCAATTCGAGCCGCGATTTTTCCATACGGCGCGAAAGCGCCCTGAACTTCCGCAACAATGCTTTTCGTTCGGCAACAATTTCGGGCGTGGTTTCGCCGGTCAGGCCGAGACCTGCAGCCATTTTAAAGCCGTTTTCAAACAGGATTTTACCAATCGAGGCCTCGCTGGTGATCCGGCGGAGCAGATAGGCCTGCCGCCCTTCTTTCAACGCCATTGCCACACAACTTTTCTTGTCTATCGCTTGGCCGGGTTCCAGCCGTGACAGGATATCCAGCACGATCGTATAAGCCTCGACGAACGGCAAGAATACCGCATGGCCGATTAGCGGCTGGAAGCGGTTGGTGAGACTGGCGAGTTTTACGCCCCCGTCCTCGAGCTTCGTCTGCCAATCCGGATCGGCCCGTTGCAATTCTGCTTTCAGATTTTCCCGATATTGTTGCTTTTCCGGGTAGAAAAACTCGAACTTGAACAAATCCCGAAGACGATCGGTCTCTTCCCAGAACACATCTGCTGCCTTTCGGTCATCAACTTCCCGCGCCTTCAAAATCGACAGCTCAATGATTGCCTTGTCGAGGAAATGGTGGATAATCGAGTTGCGATAATAGCTGGCAATCGGATGTTGATCGGGTTCGATCGCGTAAACCAGCGTTGGCCCCTTGTCATAGCGGACGAGCAACCCGTTATTGACCAATGTCTCTATAACGCGCTGGACACCTTCAAGATTCTTGTCCGTGAGATCGTCGCTCAACCGGATGTCTCGCTCGCGGGCCCAGCCGACGAGAAAGTTTATCACTGCGCGCAGTTCGACTTCGGTCATTGCTCTCGGCGCCGTGCCGAGCAGGCACAGACACATCAGCGAAGTCAGCGTCAGCGGCGTCGCCCGATTGGCCTGTACCGCGACCTCAAATGCCATTTTCGACAAGGCCAGCCGGTCATTCGGATTGGGTGCCTTTTTGATAACTACCGGTTCGCCAAAGTCGACATAGACTTTGCCCATCGGTTCCCGCAGGCTGCGAAGATAGCCGATGAACCAGCTCAAAGATTCCGGCTTCTTGATCCGGCCAGTCTGCTCGCTGGCATATTCCTCGACATCGCGGATCAGGTCGAAACTGGTGACGACGGGGATGATATGCACATTTTCGATATCGTTGCTGTGGGCGCTGTCCATTACATATTTGAGCAAACCGTAGCGTGGCGGCATCAGCTTGCCGAGCCGGGAGCGCGTGCCCTCAAAGGCCCAGGTCATCGGGAAACGTTTCTCGAGCAGATAGCTGACATAGTAGCGCAAGACGAGCTTGTAGACGGGATTATTCTCGAAGCTCCGCCGGATGAAGATAGTCCCGGCGCGGCGCAACATGAAGCCCAGACCGAAAAAATCCAGATTGATGCCGCCGAACAAATGGATGAGCGGCAAGTCGTTCTGATAGGCAAGATCGGTGGCGGTGACACCGTCGATATAGGTTTTGTGGGTAAACAGCAGCAAGGTCGGATGGTCCCGCATCGTCTGGCGCAACCGGGTCAGCTCCTTGCGATCAAAAACCACATTGTCCTCATAGCCCTGCGACAACATGAACCGGTCGAGTTTTGCCTTCATGTCGATGAACATGGGACTGGGCCGGGCGATCAGCTCCTTCATATATTTTGCGGCTTGTTCGTAGAGCTCCACTTCGCTCTTACCCAGATCAGTCGAAAGCTTTGTCATCGCGGCCCGGAAACGGGCATCGCTGCGCAAACCGTCTGCCACATGCCGGGGTACCTTGTAGCGCCGCCCCCGCAATTCGCGTTCGGAAATATCCAGCACCAGACCAGCCTGTCGCACGACAAAGGCTGACAATTCCGCATTGTCGGTCTGGTCATAATCCTTGCTGACCTCGGCAAAGCGCTGCTTGAGTTCGCCGATTGTCGCAGGTTGTCCGGTCAGGCAATGGGCGCGGCGCTTGTTACGCAAGAGAATGGACCGGGCACGAAAACTGCCCGGGTTTCGCGGATCCCCGAAAATGACATGACGCATTTTGACCGCACGGCTTTTTTCGAAATTGGGAATACGCCAGGCAATACGCACCGGGATCACCAGAGTATCCGGATTTTCCTTCAGCTTTTCACCCAAGGGTCCGAGGCGCAATTTGGCCCGTTCATCGGACAGGGGCAGCGAGACCCAGTTCAGTTTCTCGCCAGCCGCATCCTCGGCGACGGTTTTGCGGAGCCAGTCAAGCAGATAGCGCCGTTCGACACCATTGCGCGCGTCGATAACAAATAGCTTGGGACCTTTCGCCAACAAGGGCCCGGATTCTGCTATTTGCATTGTTTCTTTCATTCCGGCTCCCTGACTTCAGCTTATTCCGCCGCTTGAACTTTTTCCGGCTTTGCTGTGGTTGACTTCTTTGCCGAGATAGATCGACTTACGGGCTTTTTGGCAACGGATTTATTCGCCAGCGGCTTTTTGCTATCCGCTGGCTTCTTACCCGCAACCTTATTCTTGGCTACCGGCTTTTTTGCTACGGCATCTGGCGTCGCGGATCGCTTGGTACCGGCGGTCTTTTTTACCGGCGTCCGCTCCTCGTTGATCAGCGCTTCGAGTGCCTCCTCTTCTTCCCCCTGTCCAAGAGCCTCGAGGAACATGCCGCGCACTTCTGCAACATGTTCGCTGATCGTCCGTACCGACCAATTGCTAGTGTCTACCGCCGGCAGAACATCGACCCGGACCTTTGCCGGGCGCATCAGAAATTCGTTTTTCGGAGCAACATCGCCGGCATTGTGAATAACGATCGGAACCATCGGTACGCCGGCCTGGATCGCCATATGGAAGGCGCCCTTTTTGAACGGACCCAGTTTCGGCGAAAGGGTTCGCGTACCTTCCGGAGCGATAACGATCGATTTTCCGTCAATCTTGATCGCATCAATCAATGGCGCCATTGCCTTGATCGCGCTCCGTGCATTGGCACGGTCAATGAACACTGTTCCAGCCAGTTCCATCAGCTTGCCGATCACCGGCGTATCGCGAACCTCCTTCTTGGCCACCCCGCCCATATCCTTGCGGATCAATTTGGCGAGAATCATCACATCCGCCTTGCTCTGATGGTTGAAGACAAAAATACAGGGCCGCGACGTCCACAGATTCTCTTCGCCGGTCACTTCCAGCTCGCAGCCGGTCAATGCGGTCGCGATATCACCGAACAGGCCGGTCGAAAAATTCATCGCTTCACGCTGAGATCCCGTAAGCGCCCAGATCGGCAGCGACGCAATCGCCGAGCCGATCAGCGATCCTGTGGCATAGATAGTCCGCACATAGTCCACCGGCTTGCCCTGCCCCCGGCTCTCATATTTCTCCAGCGGCCAGTCATTTTCCCGCGCCACGTCGCGCAATTTTGCATTGGGGTTCAGCGGTCGCGGTTTGCCGACCCGTTCCAGCAATTCGATATCGTCATAGCTGTCGGAATAAAAATAGCTGTTGTCGAGATCCAGGCCATATTCCGCAGCAAGGCCTTCGGCTGCAATCACCTTGCCTTCGCCAAAGCATAGAGGCCGGATGATATTGCCGGTAAACTCGCCATTCTCGACTTCATATTGCGAGCAAAGCACATGCTCGATATCGAGATCGCGGGCGGTTGCTTCGATCTGGTAGATCGTCGCGGACGAGACGATGGCAATCGTATGGCCCTTGGCGCGATGGGCTTCAATCAGCGCCCGCGCTTCCGGATAGACTTTCCGCGCGATATATTTTGCGTAAAGCTCTTCGCCAAATTCGAAATAGCTTTCTTCGGTGACGCCCTTCATGAATTTCGCAGCGCCGGTCATCAGCCCAGAAAAGCCCATATTTCCGGTAGTATATTGTGCCATCACGTTGATCGTTTCGACGACTTCTTCGGCGGTCATTTCCCGCCGTTTGATTTTCTCCCACAGCATCGCGGTGGCCGAATAACCAGCGATGATCGTGCCATCAAAATCGAACAGGGCGGCGATATGCGCGCCTTCCGGAGCGTCCAGAACGTCTTGCAAATGGGATTGATAGTCGGCGATATTCTTCTTGGTCATTCAGATGTCCTTTGCCCGAAGTCCATCGTGGCAAAAAACGGAAGCTTTTCCCAGCGAATATTGGAGAAAACATCGTTTCATGATGCGATCGCCAACAAGGAAATGGCAACGCGATGGTGCTGGCACGGCGCAAAAAAGCGTGCCGGACAAATATCCGGCACGCTTCCTGCGCGAAATGGCTAGATGATCAGGGGTACGCGACTAGATCATCGCTACCATTTCCACGACCTGCTTATTGACTGGATTCGCTAGCCGATGCGGCATCCTGTGCTTTCGAAGCTTTTTTGACTTCACCCTTGCTCATCCCGGTGACCAGAACATCACCCGATCCGGCGAAGTTGGCGGCCGGCAATTCTGCGGTACGGTTGCCGGTTTCGACGATCACCGATTGCACGACACCCGCGCCCGATTGTTTAACCGATTGGACATAGCCGACAACCCGGCCCTTGGGATCTTCGATGGGCATGCCGGGTGCAACCGCGAACATACCGCCAGCATTTGCAGCCGAGCTGCCGGAAGCGGCCAGCTGGCCAAGATTACCCATTGCCATGCCGCTACCAGCCGCGCTGCCGGTCAGCGAACCGACACCCGATGCGCTATTGGCAGCATTTGAAGCAACGCCGCCGACAGCCGATTGTGCGCTTCCCGCTGCGTTGCGGGCGGTACCAACCACTTGCCCGGTAGTTGAGCGAACAGCGTCAGTCCCGATCAGGCTGGCGTTGGCACTGCCGTTCGCCGAGTTTGAAGCGGAGCCGCTAGCGGAACCGGTGACGGCATTGCTCGGCAAATCGGCAGCCCCGATCAGCGAACCATTCGCGCTGGAATTGCTCTGCGCATCCGTAGCGACTTGGCCCGACTGCGTATCAATCGTGCGATCAATACGGGTGGAATTTGTCACATCACCGCTACCGGCGATGGTGCCGGTCGTGCGGCCGATCGTGTCCGAACCCAGAGTGCTGCCAAGCGAACCGCCGAGGCCGCCACCCAGGCTGCCGCCCAATCCGCCGCTGCCGCCAAGCAACTGCGCCGAGGCTGGGGCTGCGGTCATCAATGCGATGGTCAATGTGCTGATAATAAGTTTCTTCATGTTCTTTCTCCTTGCAGGACGATGATATTTTCGCCGTCTGTATGGAGAACGATGCCGTTTTGCGTTTTAATCCATTAATTGCAAAAAAACTTGAAAAACTAGCGAACGCCACAGTTTCCGCAGACCAGACCATGGCCATAGATCTTGTCCGCGCCGTTTTTGCCGAGATCTTTGGCCTCGTTGATCAACCCGGTTACCGCCGACTCGATTTTGCTGATATTTGTCGCCGGATAATGCGCAAGCAGACGCGCTGCCACGAGCGGTGCCGCAAAGGAGGTTCCGCGCAGCGGCACGAGCGTACCATCAAGTGATGCCCCTTTGATCCCTGCACCGGGAGCGGCGAAATCTACAGGCGTTGCAATCCCTGCTTCAGGCAACGCACGTTCCCGTCGATCGACACCGGTGACCCCGATCACGCCCTTATAGGCTGCCGGATAACGCGCCGGGGCAGCTGGACCGTCATTGCCGACCGCGGCCACGACCAACATTCCTTTTTGCTGTGCAGCCCTGACGGCGCGACCGAGCAGAGCGTTGTCGGGTCCTACCAGACTGACGGCGACGACCGGGACGTTCCGTTGCGCCATCCAGCCCAAGGCCCGGGCAATAGCAGTCGCATTACCACCGGCAGGATCGCTGCCATATATATCAGCGGCCAGCAGACCGCGCGCATTGGCTTTGAGGCTGCTGGAGACAAGCGATGCAATCGCGGTGGCGTGACTGCTCGCAATCGGCGCGCCCCTGGCAAAGCCGCGTTGCTCGACCGGCATGGCAATCGCCCTATGACGCGCAACGCCGCCGTCTATCAGTCCCATCGCACCGGACCGGACCGCGCCACTGGCCAACGCACTGCTGGCCAGTGCCGATGCATTGACCGGAATCGCAACCGCACCGCTGGTGAAATAGATATTATCGGCGCTGACTTCCGCTTCGCGAGCAAGCTTTTGCAGCTGCTTCTGTTCCGATTTTAACGGCTTGTCCGGCCGCGTTGCAAATTTCACATAGCTGAGGTCGATGCCTTCGATTTCGGATCGCTCCAATATTTCAAAACCTTCTTTCTGCGCCCGTTCAAGAGAGGCGGGCGATATGCCAGTGACAATCAGCACGCCACGGACGGCGGGGTCGCCATTGCGGTCTGGCTCTACATAGTCATGATTCTGACGCAGGAACTGGTTAACCTGACCGATCCGTAACCGGTTCAACAATGTCCGGAGTTCCGATTTGCTCAAACGGTCCAGCACGCTGGCATCGACCATCCCGCTTACCGGATCCACCAGTGGTTCGGTTATGTTGCTCAGAGAACGGTCCGGAAGCGGCAAAACTGGCCCGACACCCGGCAGCGCAAGCTGCGGCAAGGCAGCAGCCGGCGTAAGCAGCAGCAATGTCGCGGCGATCCATTTGGCTATGGTTTTCATGTCTGCTTCCTTATGCGCCGGTTGCGGTTTGGCAATCCAAGTCGATTGCTTTTTTTTCGCATTCGTGGATTAAACGAAGCAAGTCCGTCGTTTCATCCATAGACAATGAATAAAGGATATCCGCGCTGAATGGCCTTTGAACAGGATCTGCTGGAGTTACTCCCGCGACTGCGGCGCTTTGCCCGCAGCCTGACGCGCGATATCAATGATGCAGATGACCTGTGTCAGATGGCCCTTGAGCGCGCCCTGAACAAGCGCGACCAGTGGCAGACCGGAACAAGACTGGATAGCTGGATGTACAGAATTACCCGTAATATTTGGATCGACACGGTGCGCGCGGCGGGCCGTCATAAACATGTCGCCAATGACGATAGCGCTATGGAGAATATCGCCGGCGACGATCATCAGCGGATGGAAAGCCGGATGGAGCTGAATGACGTCGACCGGGCGATGGATCGTCTGCCGATGGAACAGCGCGAGGCAGTGTCTCTCGTTCTGGTGGAAGGCTTTGCTTACAAGGAAGCCGCGGCCTTGCTCGACATCCCGATCGGGACATTAACATCTCGCTTGGTGCGCGGCCGCGAAGCCCTGCAACGCGAACTCGGAGAAGCAGCATGAGTTTTGATGAAGCAACGATCATGGCTTATGTAGATGGTGAATGCGATGAGGTGACCGTCAATCGTATCGAGAAGGCGATGGAAACCGATCCAGCGCTGGCCAGGCGGATTGAGCAGGCGCAATCACTCAGAAACAAGCTTTCCGCCCATTATGCTCCGGTAGCCGAAGAAGCGGTTCCCGATCGTCTGGCCGCGATGCTTAACGCTTCTGCGGCATCCAATATCGACAGCAGTTTCACCGCACGCAAAGCCGAACAGGAAGAAAGCAAGCAACGACGCCGCAGCATGGGCATCGCCCAATGGGGCGCAATGGCGGCGACTCTGGCCTTGGGTGTCGTGGTCGGCCAATATGGAATGGGCGGCGGCTCGGACGCTCCCTTTGCACAACAAGACGGCGCGCTGGTCGCCAGTGGTCCTCTTGAAGATGCGCTTGAGACCCAGCTTGCATCGGCGCAGCCCGACGACAGCGACTATCGCATCGGCCTGACCTTCCGCGCCAAGACCGGCAGCATCTGCCGCAGCTTCACCGGCGAGGCGGTGTCGGGCATCGGCTGCCGCGACGGGCAGCAATGGAAGATGGTCAGCACATTGCCCGGCGGCAACGAGAGCGACTATCGGCAGGCGTCGAGCAGCGCGGTCAATGCAATCGCCGCAGAGATGATGGCGGACGCGCCGGCAGATGCCGAGGCCGAACGCAAATTGCTGGAATCAGGCTGGGAATAATCCTCCCGCCGGAATCTGCCCACATAGCGGGCAAAAAAAAGGCGGGACCAAATCCCGCCTTTTTCCTTTATTAAGTTCCGACCTAGTTGCCGACGGTCACCCGGGCGACCCGATAGTTGCGATCGCGCATTTCCTCGACATAATCCTTGTCGGCGTCGACCAGTTCATGCTCATATTCTTCCCAGGCATCGCGCTTGTCTTCTTCGTCGGTTGCGCGGTTCAGATCGCTTTTCAGCTCCTTGTCGGCCTCGAGAATGTCGACGAGATAATTATACCAGAATTTATTGTAAACGCCGGCAATCGGTTCCGTCCGCACCACGGCGTGGCTTTCGTCGCCAGCATGGGCAAGAGCCGGTGCAGTTGTTGCGCCAACAAGAGCCAGACCTAAAAACATCGATGAAATACGCATTGTCACGCCTCCTTTTTTGAGTTGCTGGCAGGAGAACGACACAGCCCCGGATTTTCATCCATCCCGAAAAATTATTTGCCCCTCGATCAGGACGCTTGCATGGCGAAGGGCCACAGGACAGGATATACCTGCCCTGTGACCGCTTCGGCTCCCTATTTTGCTAAAGTCCAAGGTCCCACATCAAGTAGACCGCAAGTGCGACCAAACCCAGCACGATTGCCAGGCCAACCCAGTTTCGCGACGTGAAGCCAAGCTGCTTGCGGTTGTCATGTCTGAACGCCTTCAGTTTTTCCGCAATCGTCTCGTTGCAAGTCAGCAAGGCAGCATCAAGCGCCGACCCGTTTCCCAGAAACTCCAGTATCGCCAGATTCTCGTCGTCGGTTGTTGAAGGATATTTTGTGAGCAGCTTTTCAACATATAAGCGCCCGCTCTCTGCCGTCTGCACGACAGTGCCATTTTCGATTTCATTCATTTTATGCATTTCAATTTCAGTCACGATCAGCATTCTGCAAAGGCAGGCTGATCCATGATATTGCCGAAAGACTCCCGGGGAGCCTGGTTATTTTCTAGCCTGAAAAATGCGTAGGGGGCGCTCGGGTCGATATCGTGCGCGAACGGCTGCGAAATAATATATGCTCTGCAAAATAGCCGGCATGCGCGTTACGGGAAGCAAATCCGGCAACCGTACCGGACCCGGGAAAATGGCTCGCGACCAATATTCTGGATGCTTTGTCCGGGCCGCTGTCTTTTGCGATCTGCTTTCGGGCAAGCTGTATCGTCTGGGATGTCTTGCCCAGAATATAGGGCCCGGCCCCCGTGGAGATTGCGGTAGAAAACTGGTCGTGGCTTTGCTCGGCACCAAGGCCTTTCGACGCGGGCGGCTGCATTGCAAACGACAGGCTCGCAACGACCAGCAGGCCGCTCAGGAGCAGCCTTGTCACCCAATGGCGAGGACCTTGAAGATCAATGTCTGTGACCATCTTCGACAAAACCGGAAACTCTCACTCACACCGCCACAGGAATGGCGGTGAATTGGACCTGATCTGACGAAATTTCAAGTCAGATTCAGCAGAGCGTTGCGGAAGGATATCGAAAAAAAATGCACGAATCTCGTCTCCAATTCGAAGTTCGGACGGCGAGAGCGAAGCGCCTTGCTTTCCAAAACGAGCGAATGAAAGGACGAATATTCCCGACGTTCCGTTATGGGTTGCGGGGTCGCTCGATCATCGCTAGATGCTGCCCCGTCTATGAGGTGCGTTGGCTGAGTGGTCGAAAGCGCCGCACTCGAAATGCGGTATGCCAGCAATGGTATCTAGGGTTCGAATCCCTAACGCACCTCCACAGACAAAGCAGGCCCTGTGTCCAGCCGGACTCCGGCCTCATGGGCGTCTCGTCATCACCTGCCCCCCCATTGCCTGACGGCTGACCATATAGAGAGCTGTGACTGATCGTCGATCATTGCGCGACAATCGATTCACAGAGGTCGGCAAGTTTATCAATATCTATGCTGCGAAGCCCTTAGCTTATGCCGGGCTCACCTCGGGCTAGCAATTGCTTGTTTTCAAGCTTCGCCATGCACGATTGCAGATGCGGTGCTTGCATCTGACCCCGAAACGCCTAAATTGGGATCATGAATTCATTAGATCCATATAAGTCCGGCAATCCCTTGCCAGCCAACACGCCGGACATCCTCGCTGCCCGCTTCGCCATTGGTGATGTCGTACGCCACCGCATTTTTGATTTTCGCGGCGTGATCTATGATATCGATCCGGTGTTCGCGAATAGCGAAGAATGGTACGAAGCCATTCCGAAAGATCTGCAGCCGCCCAAAGACCAGCCTTTTTATCATCTTTTCGCGGAAAGCAATGACAGCAGCTATGTCGCTTATGTCAGCCAGCAGAATCTGTTGTCTGACGACAGTGGCGAGCCGATCGGGCATCCCGATGTCGCACGGCTGTTCCATGCGACGGAGAGCGGTCAATATAAGCTACATGGCATCCACCGGCACTAGGACCGGTGTGCGGCGGCTCAGGATTTGATTTTCCAGCCCGATTTCAACAGAAAATAGCATAATATCGTCAGCCCGATGTTGATCGCCAATAATATCAGCGCACCCGCAACGACCGGCGAATCCGCCACGCCGAGAAAGCCATAGCGGAACCCCGAGATTGCATAGAAAAACGGGTTGGCGTGACTGACGGCCTGAAACACCGGCGACAGACGGTCGATCGAATAAAATGTCCCGGACAGCAGTGCCAATGGCGCGACCACGAAATTGGTAACCGCAGCGGCATGATCGAATTTTTCCGCCCAGATCGATGTCAGTACGCCGAGAAGCGACAACATCGCTGCGCCCATCAGGCCAAACCAGATCACGGCCCACCAATGGGCAATTCCGACGGCAACGCCGGGCCAGATGAACATCGCCAGCCAGACCGCGAAGCCGACCAGAGCGGCCCGTGTCATCGAGGCAGCGACCAGCGCCGCCAGCAATTCCCCGACCGACAATGGCGGAGTCAGATAGTCGATGATCGTTCCCTGAATCTTGCCGACCAGCATCGAAAAGCTGCTGTTGGCAAAGGCATTTTGCAGCATGCCCATGCAGATCAGGCCGGGCGCGATAAAGTCCGCAAACGGAACACCCATTACGCTACGGTCGCCGCGACCCATGGCAACGGTGAATATGACCAGAAACAATAATGTGGTGATCGAAGGCGCCCAGACCGTCTGCAGCTGAACCTTGAAGAACCGCCGCACCTCTTTCCCGTAAAGGGCTGAAAATCCAGCCCAATTGACCCCGCGAATGACGGGCACGCCCGGCTCGGCAAAGCGCATGGCATTGAACGGCAGGTCTGACGGGTGATCTTTTTCGGGTTGGTCGAGCATATTCTTTCCGCCTATCGGCTCCCAGTGCCAATCACAAGCCTATATTGTGCTGCGACCCGACCATTAACGTGGTTGTATATTAACCCCGGCAACCCTATATCGCCCCCGAACTCGAGATGATTAGGACTTTGCATGGCTTGGACGGATGAGCGGATCGATTCGCTGAAGAATATGTGGGAAAAAGGCCTGACAGCTAGCCAGATCGCTGAAGAACTGGGCGGCGTCAGTCGTAACGCTGTGATCGGCAAGGCCCATCGCCTTGGCCTGAAGTCACGCCCGTCTCCGGTAAAGGCCAAGCCCAAAGCCAAAAAAGATGCAAAACCGGCGGCCAAGCCGAAAAAGCCTCCGGCAAAGGCTGGCACCGTTGCCAAGCCGAAGGAAGAGCATGTCGCGCGTCGCGCCATGCCACCACCAACACCGGCAGCCCGTACCCACGCGGCCCAGCAGGCGCGTCAGCCCAAGCATGACGGACCGAAGATCGTATCCGTCGGCCCCGGCGGCTTCTTGCGCCAGGGTCCCGGCGACCAGCAGGCACCGATTCCGCCAGCACCGCCGCGCCGTCTGGTTCCGGCCAAGCCGAGCGAAGAAATTGCCGACAAGACCAGCCTGCTCGACCTGAATGACAAAATCTGTCGCTGGCCGATCAACCATCCCGGCGAACCCGACTTCCATTTCTGCGGCGAAGAAGTGAATCCGGGCTTTCCCTATTGCGTCGAACATTGCGGTCGCGCGTTCCAGGCCCAATTGCCTCGCGGTGCCCGTCGCGCACCGCCACCGCTGCCCTTCGGCGGTCCGCGAGTTCGCTGAACAAACCACCAAATCACAAGAATTTTCAATGTACTGGCAAGAGACCCAATAAGTCTCTTGCCAGTGTGACTCCTGCGCTCTTATAGGATCGAACATGTCTGATGATCTGTTCGGTTCCAACCCGCCAACCCAATCCAAAACCGGTGACTATGATGCTTCGGCAATCGAGGTTCTCGAAGGTCTCGAGCCTGTTCGCAAGCGACCGGGCATGTACATTGGCGGCGTCGACGAACGCGCGCTCCACCATCTCGCTGCCGAAGTTATCGACAATAGTATGGACGAAGCGGTCGCCGGCCATGCCAGCCGAATAGAAATCACGCTGGATTCCGAAAACCGCCTGACCGTTACCGATAATGGCCGCGGCATTCCGGTCGATCCCCATCCGAAATTCCCGGGCAAATCGGCGCTCGAAGTGATCATGACGACGCTCCACTCGGGCGGCAAATTCTCCGACAAGGCCTATGCGACATCGGGCGGTCTGCATGGCGTCGGCGTCTCCGTCGTCAACGCCCTGTCCTCCGACACGGTCGTCGAGGTAGCGCGGAACAAGACCATCTATCGCCAGACCTTTTCACAGGGGCTCGCAACTTCCAAACTCGAGGAGGTTGGCACAGCGCCCAATCGCCGCGGCACCAGCATATCCTTCGTTCCCGATATCGAGATTTTCGGTGAGGGCAACCTGTTCAAGGCTGCGCGACTGTTCAAACTGGCGCGCTCCAAGGCCTATCTTTACGCTGGCGTAGAAATCCGCTGGAAATGCGACGAAAGTCAGGCCAGCGACGATGTCCCGGCGGAAGCAACATTCCAGTTCCCCGGTGGCCTGTCGGATCACCTGCGCGAACAATTGTCCGGACGCGAGTGCGTCACCACGGATTTCTTTGCCGGCAATCAGGATTTTCCCGACAGTCAGGGTCGCGTCGAATGGGCGATCACCTGGCCGATCTGGACCGATGGCAGCTACAGCTGGTATTGTAATACTATTCCGACGCCCAATGGCGGCACCCACGAAACCGGTCTTCGTAACGCCCTTGTCAAAGGATTGCGCGCTTTCGGTGAACTGGTGCAGATCAAGAAGGCGTCACAGCTGACCGCAGACGATATCATCTCCGGCGGTGAAATGATGCTGTCCGTGTTCATCCGCGATCCGCAGTTCCAGAGCCAGACCAAGGACCGCCTGACCTCTCCGGAAGCAGCCAAATTTGTCGAAAACGCAGTGCGCGACCATTTCGACCATTTCCTCACCGACAACATGGATCGCGGCAAGGCTTTGCTCGGCTTTGTCATGGAGCGGATGGACGAGCGTCTGAAGCGCAAGGCCGAGCGCGAAGTCAAGCGCAAGACCGCGACATCGGGCCGCAAGGTCCGTCTCCCCGGCAAGCTGACCGATTGTTCGATCGGCGATCCCGAGGGCACCGAATTGTTCATCGTCGAAGGCGACAGCGCTGGCGGTTCTGCCAAACAGGCGCGGGAACGCAAGACCCAGGCTATTCTTCCAATCCGTGGTAAAATTCTCAACGTGGCATCGGCCAATAACGCAAAGATCATGGCCAACAGCGAAATTGCCGATCTGATTCTCGCTCTCGGCTGCGGCACCCGCAAGGATTGCGAGCCAGATAATCTGCGCTACGAGCGGGTGATCATCATGACCGACGCCGATGTCGACGGTGCCCATATCGCGACTTTGCTGATGACCTTTTTCTTCCAGGAAATGCCCGAAATGGTCCGGCGCGGACATCTCTATCTCGCGCGGCCGCCGCTCTACCGGATCAGTGCAGGGAGCAAGAGCCTCTATGCTCAGGATGACGCGGCCCGGACAAAAATCGAAAATGGTCCGTTCAAGGGCAAGAAGGTCGACGTCAGCCGCTTCAAGGGTCTCGGCGAAATGAACCCGTCCCAGCTGCGCGAAACGACGATGGACCCGAAAACCCGCTCGATGTTCAAGGTGACTTTGCCGCAGGAATATGAGCAGCGCGCGAGCGTCAAGGATCTGGTCGACCGGCTGATGGGCAAGAACCCCGAGCACCGGTTCAACTTCATACAGCAAAATGCTGCCAGCCTTGATGAAGATGTGATCGACGCCTAGTGGTTGGGGCCTGACTGAATAAGGTTACGGGAGATTATCGTGCGGTTCCTATATGTTTTCGCGCTTTGCCTTCTGCCTGTTTCTTTCGCGCTCAACGCAAGCCCTGCCAAAGCGCAGACACAATCCGGTATATCCAATCAGCTTTCGGCGCGCGCCAATGATGTGCTTCGGCTGCTTCAGGGCGAAGAAATCGAAGCGGAGGTTTTCGACGAGAATTTCCGCAACGCCGTACCGCCTGCCCGGTTCCGCACGCTCACCGCGCAAGTGCGGACGCAGCAAGGACAAGCTGTCGAAATTGCCTCAATCACCCCCCGCAACGCCAATTCGGCAATCCTCAAGGTCCGCTTCGAAAAGTCGATCGGCACGGTCAACATTGATCTCGAAACAGCCGCCCCGCATCGGATTTCCGGCCTTCTTCTGACCGGGTTCGAAGCCGATGCCGGCTCGCTCGATGACGTCATTGCCGCGATTGATGCCCTGCCCGGTCGGCAGGGACTATTGATCCAGCAACTGGATACAGCCGCCCTTCCGCCTGTTGCCGCGATTGATCCCGACGGCCGCTATGCCATCGCTTCCACATTCAAACTCTATATATTGGCTGAGCTCGACCGCGCTGTGCGAGCCGGTGAACGGCAATGGTCCGATGTCGTAGAACTGGGGCCCAAATCCCATCCGTCCGGCGTCAGCCAGAACTGGCCCGATCGGTCGCCGGTCACGCTGCATACGCTGGCGACGCTGATGATCTCGATCAGCGACAATAGCGCTACCGACACGTTGATCCGGGCCATCGGACAGAAAAAACTGGCCGGGATTGTGAGAGCCGCAGGCCATCACGATCCGGACGAGTTGCGCCCGATATTGATGACGCGCCAAGCCTCTGCCCTGAAAATGCCCGTGCATGAAATTCTGAGAGACAAATATCTCGCTGCTGATCCGGCGGAACGCGAGCGCCTGCTGACCGAATATGACCGCGCATTGACGCTCGACAGCATCGATCCACGCGTCCTGACCAACAAGCCCAATTTCATCAATCAACTGGAATGGTTTGCGACTCCAGCGGATATCGTGAGGCTGCTCGCCTATCTCCACCGGAACGCGAGCGCGGATACCCGGGCTATCCTGGCGATCAACCCCGGGATCGGACAGGACGCAGCCCGGAAATGGGCCTATTTCGGCTATAAGGGCGGATCAGAACCCGGGGTCTTGTCCTATAATTTCCTGCTGGGGTCCAAAACCGGCAAAAGCTACGCCGTCACCGTCAACTGGAATGACAGCTCGCAATCGCTTCAGGAGAGCGAACTGCTGGCGCTGACGACACGGTTGGTAAATCTGCTCGCGGAGCAATAGCTAAACAGCCGGGAGACCTATGCTCCGGCCAGAGCCTCGACCAGAGCCTTCACCTTCTGCTGACGCCATTGCGGGAGCGGCGCCATCAGCCAGTAACCGCGCGACGACACGCTGTCTTCGCCGATAATCTCGACCCGGCCCGCCGCCAGATCGCGCTGGACCAGCATCTTCGGGACCCAGGCATAGCCAAAGCCGTTGACCGCAGCCTCTATGGCAAGACCGCCATCGGCAACACGCATCAATGTTTCCTCGCCTTCGGAAATGGGGCAGCCCGGCCAGTCAATCTTGTTGCCGCCCTTCTGCCCCGGAGCAGAAACTTTCACAAACACGGTATCGCCGAGCATCTTGCCTTCATGCTGGCCCGGCCCGTCGCCCAGCCAGATCGCTACGTCGAGATTGGCTTCGGTGAAATCAATTTCATCATCTGCAGCGACCAGCGCGAAACTGGTATCGGGATGGTCGGCGGAGAAACCGGCCAGTCTCTCGTTCAGCCATTTCTGGGTGAAGTCGCGCGGCGCGGCGATCGTCAGCTTGTGCGAAGACTGGCCCGACTGCATCGCCCGAACCGCTTCCTCGAATTGCAAAAAGCCGGAACGCAGCGCGTCCAGCCCGGCAGAGGCCTCATCGGTCAGTTCCAGCCCTTTGGGTGTCCGCCGGAACATCACAACGCCCAGCATATCCTCAAGCGCGCGGATTTGCTGTCCGACAGCCGCTGGCGTTACCGCCAGTTCATCGGCAGCTTTGGTAAAGCTGAGGTGCCGGGCGGCGGCATCGAGCACACGCAGCCCGTTCAATGGCAAATGGGTGCGCTTCATTGCTCGACCGTCGGTTCAGAGAGAAGGAAACGGGGAATACGGACTTCAAAAGCCGGTGGCGTGTCGCCTACCATGACAAAATGACCTTCCATCGAGCCCCTGGGAGTGCTGAGCGGACAACCCGAAACATAATCGTGGGATTTGCCCGGCTGGATGATCGGCTGCTCGCCGATTACCCCGTCGCCATCGACCATTTGCAGGCCACCGCGCTGGTCATTTATCCGCCAATGTCGAGTCAACAACTGCACCGCAGTGTCGCGATGATTCTCGATCCGCACATGATAGGCCCAGAACCAGCGTTTGCTATCGATGTCGGATTGCTCCGGCAGGAATGTCACCGAGACGCGCACGGTGACGCCTTCGGTGGTTTCAGCAAACGGGAAGAATGATTCCATGGACATGATATAGAGTTAAAGCCCCACAGACGAAAGGGCCTGATCCAGATCTTTGAGCAAATCGGCCGGATCTTCCAGCCCGACATTGATCCGGATCATGTCTTCGGTAATCCCGATCTCGAGCCTGCCCTCTTCTCCCAGCCCGTGGTGGGTGGTCGTTGACGGATGGCACATCAGCGAACGACTGTCCCCGATATTATTGGAAATATCGATCAGGTTCAACCCGTTGAGCAGGCCGTGCGCACGGGCGCGTCCGCCACCGACATAGAGCGAGAAGATCGGCCCGGCGGCCTCCATCTGGCTCATCGCCAGATTGTGCTGCGGGTGGCTGGGCAGACCGGGGTGCAAGATTTTCTCGACCCGTTGCTCCAGAAACCTGCCAACTTCGAGCGCATTATCGCTCTGCCGGCGGATGCGCAGGTCCAGCGTCTCCAATCCCTTGAGCACAACCCATGCGTTGAATGCGCTGAGCGTGGGCCCGGTGTTGCGGATGAAAGCGAGCAACGGACCTTCGATAAATTCTTCCGTGCCGCAGACGGCGCCGGCCAATACACGCCCCTGGCCGTCCATCATCTTGGTCGCGCTATAGGCGACCACATCGGCGCCGAATTCCATCGGCCGCTGCAGTACATTGGTGGCAAAAGCATTGTCGACCACACTGGTGATACCTTTGGCCCGCGCCAGAGCACAGACGCTGCGGATATCGATCACTTCCATGGTCGGATTGGCGGGCGTCTCAAAGAAGAAAACCTTGGTGTTCGGCCTGATCGCCTGCTCCCAATTTTCAATCTCGCGGCCGTCTACGACGGTCGTCTCGATCCCGAATTTGGGGAGCAAACTGTCGGTCAGCCAGCGGCAGGATCCAAATAAAGCGCGACTGGCAACGACATGATCGCCAGCTTCCAGCTGGCAGAGCAATGCTGCTGTCATGGCAGCCATGCCCGATGCCATGGTGCGGCAGGCTTCCGCTCCTTCCATCATCGCGATCCGTTCTTCCAGCATCTGCACCGTCGGATTTTGCAGACGGCTGTAGGTCATGCCGTCCTGGTCGCCGCTAAAGCGGGCAGCAGCATCCTCTGCACAATCATAAGTATATCCGGAGGTCAGGAACAGGGCTTCGGATGTCTCGCCGAATTCGCTACGCATCGTGCCGCTACGGATCGCCTTGGTCGCCGGACGCCAGTTCTTGGTGATCTCGCGGTCTTGGCCAGTGTTTCTTTTCATATTTCTCCCCTAGCCGCCCGTCAGCTGCGCGACAATAGCATCGCCGATTTCCGTGGTCGAAGCCTCGCCGCCCAGATCATGGCCGAGAACCCCTTGAGCGAGCACGGCGGCAACCGCTGCCTCGACCCGGTCCGCCTCGGCGTCCATGCCGAAACTGTGCCGCAACATCATCGCTGCGGACAATATCATCGCCGAGGGATTGGCAATGCCCTGCCCTGCGATATCCGGCGCGCTGCCGTGGATCGGTTCGTAGAGGCCCTTGGTGCCTTCGCCGAGCGATGCCGACGCCAGCAGGCCGATCGAGCCGACGCACATGCTCGCCTGGTCGGAGAGAATATCGCCGAACAGATTGCCGGTGACGACCACATCAAACTGGCCCGGGTTGCGCACCAGCTGCATCGCCGCATTATCTACATACATGTGGCTGAGCTCAACCTCCGGATATTCGGCCGACGTCTCGATCATCACGTCGCGCCACAATTGCGATGTTTCCAGCACATTGGCCTTGTCGACCGAACAAAGCCTCTTGCCCCGCACCATGGCGGTCCGGAAAGCGACATGCGCGATGCGCCGGACTTCGCTCTCGTCATAGGACATGATGTCATAGCCTTCGCGCAGGCCGTCCGCCGTCTTGCGCATGCCCTTCTCGCCAAAATAGACATCGCCGTTGAGTTCGCGGACAATCACAACATCGATGGTGCATGCGATTTCGGGCTTGAGGCCGGAAGCATCTTCCATGCCCGGGAACATTTTGGCGGGTCGCAAATTGGCAAAAGTCTGCATTTCCTTGCGCAAGCCGAGCACCGCCTGTTCGGGGCGCAGGTGGCGTTCCAGATTGTCGCAGGACGGATCACCGACCGCGCCGAACAGGACCGCATCGGCCGATTTCGCCAGCGCGACCGTTTCCGGTGGCAGTGGATGGCCATGGTTACGATAGGCTATACCGCCGACATCGGCGTGCTCGAGCCGCAGGCCCGCCAATTCCATAGCTTCCAGAACGCGCAGCGCCTCGACCATGATTTCCTGACCAATACCGTCTCCGGCAAGCACCGCAATATGCATGATTTTTCCTTCTTGTGAATGCGCCGCTTCCTGCCGAGAATCGCGCGATTAGGCAACCACCCTTTTCAGCCGGTCGACCAGAACCGAGCGCGTCGCCATCACATCCTTGCGGCGGTCGTCGAAGAAATGGCGTTTCAGGAAAAAGCCGGTGACGCGCAATCCGTCAAATATCTCGTCCCACTCAGAGGTTACCGGCTCTTTCAGAAAGGCCGGGAGCGGCAAAAGGCGGTCCTTGTAGAGCGCTCCGGCTCCCGCGCTCACCGCCATCGCGCTTTTGGGACTAATATAGACGAGATCCTCCGCAGAGCCGGTTACTGCGCATTTGTCCAGCGCCAGCCCGAAGCCCAGTTCAGAGAGCAAAAGCAGTTCATAGCGCACCAGAGCCACCGCCCAGCCCTTGGCAGACGGAGCACCGCAAATCGCGTCGAGCAAGGCGGACAAAGCGGAATGGATTTGCGGATAGCTATGCTCTTCCGGAAGCACCGCAGCGGTCAGGGCAGTCACCCAGTCGAGCGCGGCGCTGGCCAGCGGCTCGCCCAGAAACGGCCCCCGGCTCTGCTGCAATTCCGCCGTCATCGACGCCAGCTGCTCCTCGGTCCGCGCCCGATAATCAGCCTGCACAATATTGGACGGAATCAGCACAGGCCGCATCGTCCGCGAATGCGCGCCGCGGACATAGCCGGACATGAGACCGTTTTCGGGTGTTAGCGAGCGCACGACCGCACCGTGTTCGCCGTGGGAACGGACCGAGCAGATTATTGCTGTGGTGCGGAGACTAGGCAAATCATTCTACCGTTGGATAGTTCCGACTGGTGTGCAAGATCGCATCAATCAGAATATTCTCAGGTTTACCGTTAAACCCAAGACGATATACCACAATATAAGGCAGCCCGCTCACGGACAATTCGAAAGTATTTTCAATTCTGCCAATCTTTCCCAGTTGAGGGAAGTCACCAAGAACTTCGATATTTTGCCGCAGGCGGCCGACAACCCTGAAGGCTGCGGCAGGACTGTCTCTCGCGATCCAGTCAAATATATCTTTAAGGTCTCTGACTGCGCCGGACGAGAATTCAATCATCTAGGCCGAGTGCATCCCAGACTTCTTTCGCTGGATAGATTTTCGCACCCTTGTCGGTATCATTGATCGACTTTTCGACTTTTGTCCGAAACCAGTCATCATATCCAGCATCCGGCTTTTCTCCGGTGATAGTGACCTTTACAGCATCGGTTTTGCGTTGCTCGTTCATGAGCAGATAATATCACGCTATGTCATTTGTGGCAACAAACTCGCTAGGCATGAAAATAATCGTAAATCTTCTGCGCCACCGTTGCCGATACGCCGGGTGCGCCCTGCAGATCATCAAGCGAGGCATTTTTTACCGCCCGGGCGGTCCCGAAGTGCAGCAATAGCGCCTTTTTCCGGGACGGCCCTATGCCCGGAACATCATCCAGTGAACTGTGCCCCACGGATTGCGCGCGTCTGGTCCGGTGCGCGCCAATGGCGAAACGGTGGGCTTCGTCGCGCAGGCGCTGGAGATAGAAAAGCACCGGGCTGTTCATCGGCAGGTTGATCTGGCGGCCGTCGGGAAGGTGGAATGTTTCCCTCCCGGCATTGCGGTCCGGTCCCTTGGAGACACCGATCATCACGACATCCTCGACCCCGATTTCGGCGAGCGCACCGCGTGCCGCGCTCATCTGTCCCTTGCCGCCATCGATCAGCACCAGATCGGGCCATTCGCCCTTGGCACGATCAGGGTCTTCCTTTTGCGCGCGCGAGAAACGCCTTTCGAGCACTTCGCGCATCATCGCGAAATCGTCGCCCGGTACGATATCGGGATTTTTGATATTGAACTTGCGATAGGCGTTCTTGCGAAAACCCTCGGGTCCGGCAACGACCATGCCGCCGACCATATTCGTCCCCTGAATATGACTGTTGTCATAGATTTCGATACGATCCGGCACCGCGTCCAGTTCCAGCAGTTCGACCATCTCGCGCATGATCTTCGCCTGGGTGGAGGTTTCCGCCAGACGCCGGTCGAGCGCGTCTTCGGCATTTCGGCTGGCCTGGGCCAGCAGTTTCCGGCGATCCCCGCGCTGGGGCATCGACACGCTGACCTTGTATTCGGCCTTGGTGCTCAGTGCTTCCGCCAGCAGCTCCGCGTCCGGCAATTCCCGGTCGAGCAGGACCAGCTTCGGCGGTGGCATCTGTTCGTAAAATTGCATCAGGAAGCTGGAGAACACCTCTTCAATCTCGACGCTGGTGGTGTGGGCCGGGAAGAAGCTGCGATGGCCCCAGTTCTGGCCACCGCGGATGAAGAAAGCCTGGATACAGACGGTCGAGCCCTTGGCCGCCAGCGCGAAAATATCGGAATCCGGCAATCCCTGCGCGTTGATCGCCTGACTGCCCTGAATGAAGGTCAGCGATCTCAGCCGGTCACGATAAACCGCCGCCATTTCGAAATCGAGACTCTCTGAGGCTTTCTCCATCGCGCCGCCGAGCTTGTGCTGCACCTCGGTCGACTTGCCGGAGAGAAAATCACGCGCATCCTTGACCAGCTCGGCATAATCTTCCTTGCCGATCCGGTCGACGCAAGGCGCGGAGCAGCGCTTGATTTGATAGAGCAAACAAGGCCGCGAGCGGTTGTTGAAAAAGCTGTCGGTACAACTGCGCAGCAAAAACAGTTTTTGCAACGCATTGATGGTCTGGTTGACCGAACCGGCGCTGGCGAACGGCCCGAAATATTGTCCCTTGATCCGCTGAGCGCCGCGATGTTTCGTAATCCGCGGAAAATCATGGTCGTCGCGAAGCAGAATGAATGGAAAGCTCTTATCATCGCGCAGCAACACATTGTAAGCGGGCCTGAATTTCTTGATCAGCTGCGCTTCGAGCAACAAGGCCTCGGCCTCACTGCCGGTGGTTACGATCGTCATTGAGCGGGTTTGTGCCACCATCCGCATCAATCGCTGCGGCAACCGGTTGATCTGGACATAGGCGCCGACGCGGGACTTTAGCGAGCGAGCCTTGCCGACATAGAGCACGTCGCCACGCTTGTCCTGCATACGGTAGACGCCCGGCCTTGTAGGCAGTGTATTCAATACCTCGCGGATCGCCGCCATCCCGGCTTCGAGATCGGGTGTATCGCCCTCCCCGCGCACCGCATAAGTCGCTTTATCCTCGTTGAAACGGGAAGCGGCATTGGGATGATCGGGACGGTCGGCTTTGGACATGGGATTGGTTTAAGTGAGGCTTAGATGCATTGCCAGAGCAATTACATCCTCTCCCGCAGGGAGAGGCAAGTATAGCTTGTCAGCTTGCTGACTAGCGAAACTCGGTGAGGGGTTCGAAAGTCGGGAGGGCAAAACCCCTCACCGACTGCGCCTAAGGCAATAAATTGCCGAGGCTTGTTGCCTCTCCCGATGGGAGAGGGTCCTGGTTCAGTTCAGCGTTTTGCCGATATCGCCAATGGCCTTGTCGATCAAAGCCTTGTCCGCAGCAGCGTCATGACGCGCAGCAATCAGCGCTTGCGCTGCCTGGGTAGCTGCTGTCGCTGCCTTGGCGCGAACTTCCGCGATCGCGGAACGTTCCGCCGCGCCGATCTTCTCTTCCGCCATTTTCTTGCGGCGGGCGACCAGCGCCTTGGTGTCGGCTTCTGCCTGTTTGACCAGAGTAGCCGCTTCTTTTTCGGCATTTTCCATCAGCGCTTCGGCTTCTGCCTGCGCGCCAGCGGTCTTGGCTTCATATTCGGCTTTCAGAGCCTCGGCTTCCTTGCGGAGATTAGCCGCTTCGTCGAGAGTCTTCTTGATCTCGGCGATCTGCTTGTCGAGCATAGCGCCAATGATCTTCGGAACCTTGGCCCACAGCATGATGCCGAATACGATCAGCATTCCCACGGCAACCCAACCGGTCGCATTCAGTCCGAGTGCGCTTGCTTCCGCGCTTTCTGCCAAAACTGTCAATAGCATCGTCTATCTCCTTCAGCAGGCGCTCAGAAAGCGGCCTTGACCGCTTTCTTTGCATCGGCTGCCGAAACCTTGGCACCGGAAACCGTCGCCACAATCGCTTGTGCTGCTTCGGCGGCTACGGCTTCGATTTCCTTGAGAGCGGACGTCTTCGCCGCTTTCAAAGCGGCATCCGCTTCGTCAGCCTTCTTGGCAAAGGCGGTATCGGCCCGTTTGACCGCAGCCTCGTTCTTCTTGGCTGCCTTCGCCTTGGCTTCGTTGATATTGCCAAGGGCATCGGCCCGCGCATCGTTGATGCTGGTGCGATAATCGGTCTCGATCTGCTCGGCCTTGTCTTGCGCAGCCTGAGCTGCAGCAAGATCATCCGTAATCCGCTTCTGGCGGTCGTCGACCGTCTTGCTGATCTTGGGCACCATATTCCGGGCTATGCCGAAATAGATGATTCCGATCACGATCAGCAGCCAGAAAAACTGGCTACCGTAGACTTCCAAGAGCTGACTAATTTGAGGCATTATTCACCTGTAAATTCAAGACGCAAAACCGATAATCTGGCCGAGCTGCGCAAGGCCAGCGCATTCAGCAGATTATTCTGCTGGTGCAGCTGCCGGTGCTTCTACAGCAGCAGGCGCTTCAACAGCGGCTGCTTCAACTGCAACGACATCTGCTGTTGTAACAGCTGGCGGAGCATAGAGAATGATCATTGCAACAGCGAAAGCGATCAGGCCGAGCAATTCAGCAGCAGCAAAGCCGATGAACAGACGTCCCTGCTGGCCGTCAGCCGCAGATGGGTTACGCAAAGCGCCTTCAAGGAAGGAACCGAAAACATTACCAACACCGGTAGCAGCAGCGCCAACGCCGATTGCAGCCAGGCCAGCGCCGATAACTTGTGCAGAAGAGAGATCCATTTTTTTTAACTCCGTATTGTAAGACTAGATTGAAAGTGACTTAGTGAAGATTTTCCGCATCGTTGATATACAACGATGTGAGAAGAGCGAAAACATAGGCCTGAATGGCGCAAACCAGCAATTCCAGCGCGCTGACAAAGGCGATGAAGACAATGCTGAGAACCGCGATACCCCAACTGGCGCCGCCCGCGTCAATCGCCTGGATGACGAAATTTGCGAACACCTTGATCAGGATATGGCCGGCGATCATCGCAACGAACAGTCGCAGCGCGAGGCTGAACGGACGCACGAGGAAGGACAACAGCTCGACCATGAAGATCAGCGGGATCATCGGCAGCGGCGTACCATGCGGGATGAACAGGCTGAAAAACTTGAAACCATGTTTCCAGAAACCGACAACCAGGACGATCGAGAAACTGATCGCTGCCAGCAGGCCGGTGACGGTAAACTGGCTGGTGACGGTGAACGGATGGATGCCGGGGATGATACCGAATGGCATCATGCCGAGCAGGTTCGAGAACAGGATGAACATGAACAGGGTGAACACCCAGGGCGTATATTTCTTGCCATTGGGGCCGATGCTGGTGGCGATAATATTATCGACAAAGCCGACTACGCCTTCGACCATGATCTGCCAGCGACCGGGAACCAGTTCGCGCTTCATTCCGCCCATCATGAACACATAGAGAAGCCCGAGGACGAGGAACATCCAGAGCGCGCTGTTCGTGAAACTGATCTGCTGTCCGAACAAAGTGAAGCCATCAAAGATGGGCTGCACTTCAAACTGGTGCATAGGATCAATTTTGCCTTCTGTAGCCACTAATCTAACCCCTGATCGTCAATCATCATCATCTGCTAATGCCGTCCCGATGTCAGCCACCGGTTGGCTCGAAATCTTGTAAATCCTCCAGAATGCCGTTCCAATCCCGAGGAAAAAGAACGACAGAAGGAACAATGGCGAAGTTCCAAACAGATTGTCAAAAAGCCAACCCAATCCGAAACCGACGACCACACCCCCGATCAGATAACTTAGCACGCGCATCCCGAGTTGCTGATTTGCATCAGGCTCCCGGTTCAGGTGCTTAGCTTTGATCCGCTCTCTATTCTGTGCTGTTTCCAGTCGCTCTTCCAGCGATGAAACCCGCACATCCTCTTCGAGGGGATCCCGATCAGATTCGCTTACTGCCATTATCGCTCCTATAAAAGCCCCGAAGAGCGCCAAAAAGAGCCATAGATAACAGCAGGCCGACCCGCCAAGGCGCGGTCCGTTTAGGAAAGCAGCGTTCCCAAGTCAACAGCAATGCTGCAATGCGGAAACTTGGCCGTTTTCGAGGCCGGATATTCGTCCGATCAGGATCGGAAAACCAATCTACAGCGGGCGCATTAACAGCTTCATTCCGGTCGCCGCCTTCGGTCCACATCACTGAAAATCCGCTGGAATATTGCCAGGGCGCGAATCCCTTTTCATGCTCCAACCAGCTTTTTTCGCCTTTCCGGCGGCGCTATATGCTAGCGCTGGCATGATGCAGACGCCGGGGAATATATGTGACTTTTGATCTGAAGAATCTCGACCTGTTCGTGCGCGTGGCAGCGCTCGGGGCGATCGGCAAGGCCGGCGCCGAATTCAATCTGTCGCCAACCAACGCGACCCAGCGAATCCAGGCGCTCGAGAGCGATCTCGGCGTCAAGCTGCTCAACCGGACCACGCGCTCGATATCGCTGACTCCCGACGGCGAGGTCTTTGTCGACCATGCCAAACGCATTCTCGACGCTGCCGAGGAAGCCCGGCAGGTGCTGTCCCAATCGACACATTCGGCATCCGGACTGCTCCGGGTCACCGCATCGGCAACATTCGGGCGGGCGCATATCGTGCCTTTTCTATCGGAATTTCTCGAACGGCATCCCGATGTCACGCTAGATCTCAATCTGACCGACGCGGTGATTGATATTGTGGAACAGGGCTATGAACTGGCTTTCCGGATCGGCGAACTGGCCCCTTCTTCCCTGCTGGCCCAGAAAATCGATGCCAATCCTGAATGGCTGGTCGCCTCGCCCGCCTATCTGGAGCGCGCGGGAAGACCGCAAAAACCCTCAGACCTGACTGAACACGCCTGCCTGCCGCTGGGCAATTTGCGCCACTGGCAGCTGACCGGACCGGACGGCCGTATCCATGACGTGCCGGCGACCGGGCCGGCGACAGTCAACCATGGCGAAGCGATGAGCGTGCTCGTCCGCGCAGGAGTCGGCATCGGCATGGCAGCTCTCTGGCATGTCGGCCCCGACATCCGGTCGGGCCGACTGGTCCACGTCCTGCCCGACTATAAGGTCACGCGCGAAACCAACATCTGGGCCGTACGTCCACCGGGCCGGGTGATGCCGGCCCGGGTTAAAGCCTTTCTCGATTTCATGCAGCGGCGGATAATCGAGACGAACCGGCAGCGCTATGGCGGGCTGGCCTGAGCCTTTATTTTGATTTCCAAAATAATCAATTTCATATTCAGGAGATAGAACCGATAATCGGAACCGTTATGTTATGCCCAACAGCAACGGAGCAAAATATCATGACCCAATTATCAGATAGCCAGGTTTCATTTACAGACACTGGCGATCAGGTGCCGGAAGAGCAGCACATCATTCCCGCCGATGGCGACCGCAACACGGCCGGACTGAACGCCGATCGCGATATCACCTATTTCGCAAAGCACCGGCATACGGTGAAGGCCTTTGACCCGAAGCGCAATATCGCCCCGGAATATGTCGAGAAAATCCGCGATCTTTTGCGCTTCAGCCCTTCGAGCACCAACGCCCAGCCGTGGAAGTTCATTCTGGCATCGACCGAAGAAGGCAAGGACCGGATCGCCAAGGCCACCGACACGCTCTATCCGTTCAACAGCCCAAGTATCCGTAACGCGTCGCATGTCGTCGTCTTCGCCAGCCGCCTTGCGATCGAGGAGGATTTTCTGTTGAAAGTCCTCGACCAGGAAGAAAAAGACGGCCGGTTCGAAGCCGACCCCGAAACCTTCCGCGCCCAGATGCACGGTGGCCGCAGCCTGTTCGTCAATCTGCACAAACAGGATATGAAGGACGCACAGCACTGGATGGACAAGCAGGTCTATCTGAACATCGGCCAGTTTCTGCTCGGCGTTGCGACGCTCGGTATCGACGCCACCCCGATGGAGGGAATCGACACCAAGGCACTGGACGAGGAATTCGGACTGCGTGACCAAGGCTATAACAGTCTCGTCGTGGTCGCTCTGGGCTATAGCGACGAAGAGGCGGACTATAATGCCAAATTGCCGAAATCGCGCCTGCCGCTCTCGGACATACTGACCGAAGTCTGAGCCCTGCCGCATTTTTCGATAACAGAAGGATATCCCATGACAAAAACGGTGCTGATAACCGGCTCGACCGACGGAATCGGTCTCGGAACCGCCAAGATACTGAGCCAGTCAGGGCAAAATATCCTGCTGCACGGGCGCAACGCGGCGAAGCTGGCTGACGCCAAGGCCATGCTCGAAGCCATTGCGGGCCATGGCACCGTCGAGACCTATGTCGCTGATCTGTCCGATATGGCTGCCGTCGAAGCCCTGGCCGGTGCGTTCATGGCGCGGCACGACCGGATCGATGTACTGATCAACAATGCCGGGGTGTTCGCGGTCCCCGATCCGCGGACAGCTGCGGGCCTGGATATCCGCTTTGCCGTCAACACGATCGCCCCCTATCTGCTAACCCGCCGCCTTCTTCCCATATTGGACAAGTCCGCCCGCGTGGTGAACCTGTCGTCGGCGGCCCAGTCACCTGTCGACATGGATGCCCTCGTCGGGAATGCGAGCCTGTCCGACAGCGCCGCCTACGGGCAGAGCAAGCTCGCCCTGACCATGTGGTCGCGCAGCCTGGCGCAGGAGCTGGCACCCGATGGCCCGATGATTGTCGCCGTAAATCCGGGCTCGTTTCTGGGCACAAAAATGGTGAGAGAGGCCTATGGGTCAAAAGGAAATGATGTCGGGATCGGGGTCGATATTCTGGTCCGTGCAGCCTTGTCCGAAGAGTTCGCCGAAGCCTCCGGCCTCTATTTCGACAATGACAGCGGCCAGTTTGCCCGCCCTCACCCCGACGCGCTCGATCCGCAAAAATGCGAGAGACTGATGCTCCGTCTCGACGCGATATTGCAGGATCTGGCCAACGAGACAGAAACATCATGAACCGTTCCCCCAACCCGAATCAACCGAGCCAAGGAAACACCCCATGACCATTGCCGTAACCGCAGCATCCGGACAATTGGGCAGCGCCATCATCCGCGCTCTGTCTCGGATGACGGATGAACCACTTGTCGGGCTGGCCCGGTCTCCCGATAAGGCCGCCGGGCTCGGCGTCGAGATCCGCCCCGGCGACTATGCCGATCGTGAACAAATGGAAAAATCGCTCGCCGGGGTCGACACATTGCTGCTGGTTTCCGGCATGGCCGCCCCCGATGAACGGATCGGGCAACATCGCAATGTCATCGAAGCAGCGCGCGCCAATGGTGTCCGGAAAATCGTCTATACCAGCATCCAGGGGGCCGAGACCGGTACCGCCTTTTCCCCGATCGTGCAAAGCAACCGCCAGACCGAAGCGGATATTCGCGCGAGCGGTCTCGACTGGGTGATCGGCCGCAACGGCATCTATATCGAGCCGGACATCGACTATCTCGACAATTACAAGGCGAGCGGCGAGATCGCCAATTGTACCGGTGACGGCAAATGCGGCTATACCACCCGCGACGAGCTTGCCTTCGCCTATGCCAGAATGTTGACGGAACCTGTCCATCACCGCCAGACTTACCGGCTCCATGGCGAGCCGATCAGCCAGACAGAACTGGCGGGCTTTTTCAACCGCGCCTTCGGTACCGATCTACGCTATCGCGCGATGAGCGTCGCGGACTATCGGGCCGAACGGATCGCTGCGCTCGGGGAATTCATGGGCACGATCATTGCCGGCATCTATGAGGGAATCCGGCTGGGTGCGCTTGATACGGAAAGCGAATTCGCGAAAGCGGCGGGCCGACCGCATCAAGGCTGGGACGATTATTTCGCATCCCTCAAGCAATAATATGGCACTGCGCCGATCGCGCGTCCGCAAGACATGAAAAAGGGGCATACCAGCCTGGCCGGCACGCCCCTTTTTCAATGTGATATTAAAATCTATATCACGGGCAGCGCGAATCCCGGACAGGATCGCTAGCATCCCGCGTATTCCAGGTGCCAGTCGGCGTCTGGTATTTCTCGCCAGCCGATGTCCGCATGATCAGGTTGCAGCCCGAGGTAAAGGCAAATTGCTCTACCGTCGAATTGGTTTCCTGCGCCTTGCGGGTGTAAGCAGCCTTGCGTTTGATATTGATATCCTCGACCAGCGCCTTGATCGCTGGTGACGGGGACGTCACATAACCGAGATAGCCGTCCGGCTTTTCGCCAATCTTTCCCGATGACCGCGCCGCTTCATAAGCGGGATCGCGTTGCGCCATCACGGGTGCGGCGACAACCGCCGTCAAAACCAGTCCGCCGATTACAGCCAAAGCCTTGTTTTTCTTTACATAGTCAAACATCAGAAAATATCCGCTTCCTCGTTGATTAAACTTTTTGCATCGCCGTCAAGGCGATAGACCACTTCCTGCTTGATGTTGATATTGAGGTTGATGACAATCGGCTTGTCCGGTGCAGTCACCTGCACGCAGGCAGAAAGCCCGATTGATGCCCCCAATATCAGGCCGGCAGTGGTTAAACTCCTCATATTGCGTCGAATCGCACCATATGGACGATCCGTCAATTGACTTGTCTGATAAAGCATCATCGCTTTCCCCTGGCTGAATGGACTATTCATCTTCTTCTAGAACCTTCACCGCGGCTTTGGCCCGGTTCTCCTGTGCCCGCAGCAGCGCCGGCAGATTTTGCCCGACCAGTATTTCCGGCTCATAATAGGATTTGGCGCTACTCATCAACTGCATGAAGGGCGCCTGGATCCGGACGTTAAACTGGATCGGGATACGGGCGAGCTGCTTGGTGATAAAATTGCGGCTCGCATCATCGCCTTGCTGGAGCCCGTCAAATTTCACCTCGGTGATGATTTCGCCGGCGATGTCGCCATCCATACCGATGGTGAGATTGCGATATTTGATCGATTTGAGCGCGTTGAAGGCAAAATTGGCCATCGTGCCCATGTCTTCATAGGTCAGCTCTCCAACGTAGGCGAGCGTACCGCCGCCTTCCCGCGCCACCAGATAGCCCCCGACTATCCGGCCGCCGTCCTGATCGAATACCATCGGCAGCTTGCCATCAAACACACCGGTCGCGGTCATATTCTCGAAATCGAACTGGGTCAGGAACTGCGCGGCATCAACGCCTTCGACGGTGAACTGCAGTCGCCTTTCGGCTTCCTCGCTCAGATCCAATATCGTCGGCTCGAGATATAGACGGCCGCCGGCAAAAGGCCATTCACCGCCTTCAACCTGCAATTTGAAGTCGGGGAGCAAACGATAGCGGATTTGCCCGTTGAAGACCGCGACGCCGGGATTTACCTCGGACAGACTGACTAGCTGTCCCGGCGCGGTTTCCAGCGCGAGCAGATCGGAGAAATTGATTTCGCCTGACAGGCCGGTGACCGGACCAAAAGCCGCCGCCAGGTTCAGGCCATTGGTACGGAAGGTCCCGGTACTTTTAATACCATTTTCGGAAGCATCCCAGTCGATCCGCCCGACGCCGGATATTTCACCCTGGACATTGGCGATCACACCCAGAGTCAGCGGAGTCAGCTGTTCCGGTTGCAGCTTTTCATTGAATACCAGCGACTGCACGTCGATCAACGCCCTGCCTTCACTATTCTTCAAAGCATGGACAATGTCGATGGCCGCAACTGCGGTCAGCGTTTCCGGTTCACGAAGCCAGCCGGTTGCCGTCAAGTCACTGCCGTCAAAGCCCAGCTTGACGTCGTTGCTGATCAGGGGCCGGAACCGTTCAACCGGCTGCTCGTCGCGGACCAGCAAACTGGCATCGGCGAGAAACTTGCCATTTTCATAGCGCCAGTCCCCTTCGACATTTTCCATCAGCAGCGGGACATTGGCGACCTTGCCGGAGGCACCTTCGATCCGGCCTGTAAGGCTGCGGCCAAAGGCTGCGCTCAGCACGGCCATGTCGAGGCGCGTCATATTGCCCGCCGTTCCCAGCCGGACGCCGACATTTTGCGCCTTCAAACCATTGGCCAGTGAGAAACCGAGTGCGCCGCTCGAAATCGCCAGCGGCGTGCCACCGACATCGCCATTCAGCTTGAGCGATGGCGCATTGGCCGCGATATTCACGCCCGATCCATTACCCGAAACGATCGCATCTCCCTGCGGACAAAGCCGCGCGCTGGTCGGCCCTGCGTTCAGGGATGCTGTGCGCAGGCTGGCAAATTGCAGATTGATACATTGGTGGAACAGCGCAAAACTGCCGTTTCCGGAGATAGAGCCACTGACCGGCACTTGCAGGCCGGTAATCTGTCCGTCACCCAGCGGTCCGGTCAATATTATCCGGCCGTCGACATTGGTCCCGCCCTGGCGCGTCGGTGAAAAGGCGAGCGCCGGAATTTTCAGCTGTGCCGAACCGGCCTGGTAGGTTGCCATTTCAAGCCGGCCGGAGAAGCCGCGTGAGAGGCTGCCGTCGTCGAGGATAAATTTGGCGCTGGGAAAACCGCCGCCTTCCAGGCGAATATTTCCGTCAGCCAGCATCCGGACATTCTTGTCGGTGAAAGCCAGTAGCAACGGATCACTCAGATCCAGCGTAGCGCCGGAGCGCGAGCGTGCGGTCAGCGCATTGAGCGATAGTGTTGTCCGCGCAGCCGCTTTCGAAAATTTGATATCGCTGGATATATCCAGCCGGTTCCCGGCCTGCTGAACGGCTTTTGCCAGCCGCGCGGCAATCGGACCGACCGGTGTTCCCGCGGTTGATGCCGACAGGCTGCCCGCCTGCCGCAACAGATTTTGCGCCACCTGAACCCCGCGAATTTCCGGCTGACCGGCATAGCTGGCGGTCATCGACCCATCGCCATAACCCAGCACGAACGGTCCCTCGATCCGCGAGCTATCGGCGCGACCATAAGGCGATTTCAGACCGCTTGCGGTCAGATCGACATCGCCTTTGCTCTGTTTGAAATCACCGGCAAAAGTCACCGAGGCCCTGATTTCCTGACCGCTATAATCGGCATAACGAAGCGGCCCGCCGAGCAGACCGACTTTACCCGACCAGCTGGCCAGATTCTCACCCAGATCAACCGAGACCTGCGCGGCGAAATCTTCCGCGCTCAGATCAAGGTCGCTACAGGCCACAACCGGCAGCCGCAACGGCCCCTGCAAATGCGGTTTCTTGCCGCGAATCGCGATCTGGCCGAAAAAGGTCGGCTTCGTCATCGCACAACCGCCAGCATCCAGATTCTGGCTGATCGCCGCGATTTCTCCGTTGAAGCCGTCGTGCAACTCGCCCTGACCGTTCAGCGCCAGCCCGATGACACCATATTCGCTGTCGATCCGCAGCTTTGCATCGCTCAGCCCCAGCCACATATCCGGCAGCGCCAGCGGGCTGTCATCTTCGGGATCGGTGAATTTGTCGAGTTCGCCAAAGCTGAGCTTGCCATTTTCCACCCGCCCGAACAGCTTCACGCCACTCGCCCGGATCCAGTTGATACCAACGCCGCCCATGGTCAGCGAATTGCCGACTTCGACCAGATCGGCGGTCATATCCGGCCGCTCGGGATCACCGATCACCAGATTGCGAATGACCTGTTTGCGAAGACCTATATCTTCAATCTCGTAGCTGGCGGTAACATCCATCTTGTCTAGTTCTGACTGGACAATATTATCGGCCAGCGTCGTCCGGCTGATCCACAGGACGACCAGCGCGAGCAGAATCAGAACAAGCAAAATCCCGCCGAACAGTCGAAACCGGGAGCGGCGACCGACAGGGTCATTTGCGATTTCTTCATCCATTGCGGCTGAAATGCATAAGTCTTCCTTAAGTTGCAATGTACAAGTGTCTGAAGAGACGAGTTTTCACAGCTTTATTCGAATATTGGACATATTCGGCCTGTTTTCTGCTTATCGAATAAGTTCTCGGTTTGTTCTGGCTATAAGTGGCTCATGACGCCTGAACATGACATGCATCCTCCCTCTTCGCAGCACCGAAGCGGCCATCGCGCACGGCTTCGTCAGCGGATATTGACCGGTCAGGGCAACGCATTGCACGATCACGAACTGGTCGAATATCTGCTCGCGCTCGCTATCCCGCGCCGCGACACCAAGCCGCTCGCGAAGCAATTGATCGAGGAATTTGGCGGATTTCCAGGCCTTCTTGTCGCTGACGCCGATGCGTTGGGAAATTTCCCCGGCATGGGCGAGACCAGCGTCGCGGCGCTGAAAATTGTCCAGCTCGCCGCATCACGCCTGATTTCCGCACCGGTGCGGGAACAACCGATATTGGCGAGCTGGCAGGCCTTGCTCGATTATCTGCGGGCCGACATGGCCCATCTCGCCCACGAGCGGGTGCGGGTGTTGCATCTCAACAGCAAGAACCGGTTGATCCGCGATGAGCTGGTCAGCGAAGGGTCGATCGATCAGGCGGCCATCTATACCCGCGAGGTCATAAAGCGCGCGCTGGATCTGGGGTCAGCTGCCATCATCCTTGTCCATAATCATCCAAGCGGCGACAGCACCCCCAGCCGGCAAGATATCGCGATTACCAATGACATTTGCGCCGCCGGCCGCACATTGGGTATCACCGTTCATGACCATATTGTCATCGGCCGGGATGGCCACACCTCCTTCCGGTCGAAGGGACTGATTTGACGGGCGCTCAGATCACGCCCCCGTTGACGCGCACTATCTGGCCATTGATCCAGCCGCCGTCCGGCCCGACCAGCACGGAAACGGCGCGGGCAATGTCATCGACTTCACCCAGCCGACCGAGCGGAATCATCTGCTCGAGCCGCTCAATCATTGCCGGGTCCTTGCCTTCGAGAAACAGCTCGGTCGCGACTGGCCCCGGTGCCACGGAATTGACCGTAATCGACCGGGGTCCAAGCTCCTTCGCCAGAATATGCGTCAGAGCCTCCACTGCCGCCTTGGTCGCCGCATACACCCCATAAGCAGGCAGATATAGTCCGACGACGCTGGTAGAAATATTTACAATACGACCACCATCTCGCAGCCGCTTCGCAGCCTCCCGAAGCCCGTTGAACGTGCCCTTGAGATTGACCGCCATCATTTCGTCGAAATCTGTGTCATCGACTTGCGCGACCGGCGCGAGCTTCATGATGCCGGCGTTGTTCACCAGCACATCGACACCGCCAAATTCCGCCTCAGCGGTATCGAAAAGATTCCTGACAGCCAGCGGATCGGCGACATCCGCCTGCGCAGAGATCGCGCGTCCCCCTGCATTTACGATTTCGTCGACCAGTTCGGCCGCGGCTTTTTCGCTGCCGGCATAGTTTACGACAACTGCCATGCCATCGCTTGCCAAACGATGGGCTATGGAAGCGCCGATGCCGCGGGACGCGCCCGTTATAATTGCGACGCGATCGGATGAAATGCTCATCATGTTGTTCCTGTTAAAGTAAAGTCGGTCCGGGCCAGACTATCGATGATTGCGGGTCGCCGATATCAGCCATTGGACCGACACCGTCGCCGATAGATAGCGGACCCCCTCATCTATATAGGAACGCCTTCAATAAAGAAACATCGGCATGCCTTCGACCTGAATCAGATTGGCGCGATACTGGTTGGCATCATAAAGGCCCGAGACATTCACCCCCTTGCTATCCTCGAGCAACGTGCCGATCGGCACCGAACTATAATTGCCGTCGGTCAGGCAGACCATATTGGCCATCCGGTCCTGCTCGATCAGCTGCACGGCCAGCGCGCCAAAGGCGAAGCCGACCATCCGGTCCATCGCGTCCGGTTCCCCGGCGCGCATCAGATAGGCCAGCTCCTGCACGATGGTTCGCTCGTCCGATCGCGCCTCGATTTCGCGCGCCAGCTGCGTGCCGATATTCAGACCGTCGCGGTTGGTGTTGGATTTGTTGATCTCGTCGGCATAATTGGTCCCGCCGGAAAGCCGGGCACCCTCGGACACCAGACAGATGGCGTAGGATTCCGGATTTGCTTCCTTGTCCTTCAGCAACAAAGGCAGCAGCACGTCCATATCCGCCGGCACTTCGGCGATCACCGTCCGGTCCGCCTGCGAAAGAAAGCCCGAGACCAGGGCGGTCTCCCCGGACTGCCGCCCGAACAATTCGATCACCGCTATCCGTTCGTGACTCGCCGCCGTGGTTCGAAGCGAATTGATCGCCTGCACCGATCGGGTGACGGCGGTGGAGAAACCGATACAATAGTCGGTACCATAGACATCATTGTCCATCGTCTTGGGGATCGAAATCACGTTGCGGCCGAGGCTCGCCAGATGGGCCGAAAAACGCAGCGTGCCATCGCCGCCCAAGGTGATCAGCGCATCAACCTTTAGCGCATCGAGCACGTCGAGCACCTTTTGTGTCTTGTCACCCTCTTTGGTGGTGCGCGGGTCGCAGCGGGAGCTGTGCAATATTGTCCCGCCTTGCCGGTCAATGCCGCGCACCCGATCCTTGTCGAGCATCATGACGCTGTTTCCGTTTGACCAGGGATCTGCAGGGTCAATTTCCAGCACCCCTTCCCAGCCCCGACGCAAACCAACCACATCCCAGCCGCGCTGCCAGGCCGAGGTCGCAATCGACTGAATGCAGGGATTGAGGCCCGGGACATCGCCACCGCCTGTGAGTATAGCCAGACGCATTTTATTCTCCCTGTTTTCGCCGCTGCATTGCCGACTCATTTCGTAGGTGCTAGCGGGGCCACAAATCAAGGCACTTCATTGCCGTAATCATCCTCTTTGTCCAAGGACCAAAAATGATTCCACGCTATTCCCGTCCCGAAATGGTTGCCCTCTGGGAGCCTGAATCGAAATTCCAGATCTGGTTCGAAATTGAAGCGCACGCCACCGATGCTCTTGCTGAACTCGGCGTTGTGCCCAAGGAAGCGGCGAAAGCAATCTGGGCCAAGGGCAAGTTCGACGTAGCGCGGATTGACGAGATCGAACGCGAAGTGAAGCATGACGTCATCGCCTTTCTGACCAATGTTGCCGAAAATGTCGGCGAAGAATCCCGCTTCATGCATCAGGGCATGACCTCCAGCGATGTCCTCGACACCTGCCTCGCGGTGCAGCTGGCCCGCGCTTCGGACATATTGCTGGCCGATATCGACGCCCTGCTCGCCGCGATCAAAAAGCGGGCCTATGAGCATAAATTCACCCCGACCATTGGCCGTAGCCACGGCATTCACGGCGAGCCCGTTACCTTCGGTCTGAAACTGGCACAGGCCTATGCCGAATTCGAACGCAACCGCGAACGGCTGGTTGCGGCGCGCAAGGAAATCGCGACCTGTGCCATTTCCGGCGCGGTCGGAACCTTCGCCAATATCGATCCCAAGGTCGAAGAGCATGTCGCTGCGAAGCTGGGGCTTACCGTGGAACCAATCTCCACCCAGGTCATCCCGCGCGACCGTCATGCACAGTTTTTCGCCACGCTCGGCGTCATCGCCTCGTCGGTGGAACGACTCGCCGTCGAAGTCCGCCATTTGCAGCGCACCGAAGTGCTCGAAGCGGAAGAATATTTCTCGCCGGGCCAAAAGGGCTCGAGCGCAATGCCGCACAAGCGCAACCCGATCCTGACCGAAAATCTGACTGGCCTCGCCCGCATGGTCCGCAGCTATGCGCTGCCAGCGATGGAAAATGTCGCGCTGTGGCACGAACGCGATATTTCACACAGTTCGGTGGAGCGGATGATCGGACCGGATGCGACGATCACCCTCGACTTCTCGCTGGTGCGCCTGACCGGCGTGATCGACAAATTGCTGATCTATCCCGAACGGATGCAGAAGAATCTCGACCGCATGGGCGGCCTGGTCCACTCGCAGCGGGTCTTGCTGGCGCTGACGCAAGCAGGCATCAGCCGCGAAGACAGCTATCGCATCGTCCAGCGCAACGCGATGAAGGTCTGGGAATCGGACGGGCAAGTTGCCTTGCTCGACCTGCTCAAGGCCGATCCCGATGTGTCGGCCAAATTGTCGGACGAAGAGCTCGAGGAACGGTTCAACCTCGATTATCACTTCAAGCATGTCGATACTATTTTTGACCGGGTATTCGGAGCGACAGCCTAGCATCCGGCCTATATCGTCTGGTCACCTGCCTGTTTTAGGGCTAGGATAGCCTCAGCACAGAGAAAAGGTTGAGTCATGCAATTTATCAAAATCCTGTTCTGGGTTCTTCTGCTGGTGGCAACCTTCATTTTCTGGTGGACCAACGAGGCACGTTCTTCGCTGGACCTCGGCGCTGCGGTTGTCGAAGCGCGGGTCTCGACCTTTGTCGTCGGCGCGTTCCTGCTTGGCTTCGTTCCGACATGGCTGCTGCTGAGGGGCTCCAAATGGAGACTCTCCCGCCGGATCAAGACGCTGGAAGACGCCGCAAGACCGGCCGTTACCCCCACACCCAGCCCGACACCGCCTGCTAGTCGTGCACCAACACCAACCGCTACGACAGAACCCGCCCCGGCTGTGTCTTCGGTCAGCACCGACAAAGCGACCGGCTTATGACCAATCCCATTTTTGTTGCGCTCGACACGCCCGATCTCGAACAGGCGATTGCGATTGCACAATCGGTAAAAGGACATGTCGGAGGATTGAAACTCGGGCTGGAATTTTTCTGCGCCCATGGCCATCATGGTGTGCACGAAATCCAGAAGTTCAATCTGCCGATCTTTCTCGATCTCAAGCTTCACGACATTCCCAATACCGTCGCCAAGGCGATGCAGGCGATCAACATGCTGGAACCGGCGATCGTGACGGTCCACGCTTCCGGCGGCCGCGCGATGATGGAAGATGCCAAGGCTGCGGCGAACGAACATACCAAGGTGGTCGGCGTCACATTGCTGACCTCGCTGGACGAGAATGATATGGGCCGGATTGGCTATGCCGGCACAACACATGACCAGGTCGAAAGACTGGCTGGTCTCGCCCGCGAAGCCGGACTGGATGGCATCGTCTGTTCCGGCAATGAGGTGGCTGCGGCGCACAAGATCTGGAAAGACGGCTTTTTCGTCGTCCCCGGCCTGCGTCCCAAGGGCGGCGCGATGGGCGACCAGAAACGCGCGGTGACCCCGCAGCAAGCCAGAGACAATGGTGCCAGCATATTGGTGATTGGACGGCCGATTACCGGAGCAGACAATCCCAACGCAGCAGCGCGGGCGATCGAGGCGACGCTTTAAGCACTCCCGTTATCTTCGCGTCATTCTGAACTTGTTTCAGGACCCCGGCAGATTGCGCATTGGCTTGGGAGGTCCTGAAACAAGTTCAGGATGACGAGCAGGCTTTGCCGCGCTACTAGCCCTCCCATGAAAACCCAAATCAAAATCTGCGGCCTCTCCACCGAAGCCTCCATCGACGCAGCCATCAGTGCTGGTGCCGACTATATCGGCCTTGTCCATTTCCCGAAAAGCCCGCGCCATGTATCGCTGGAACGTGCAGCCGAGCTTCGGACATATGCGGCGCAACGGGTCAAGACGGTGCTGCTGCTGGTCAACGCCGACCCGAAAGCCACCGGCCAGGCAATCAGCGTGGTCAAGCCGGACGTTATCCAGTTCCACGGCAGCGAGACCCCGGACTGGCTGAAACTGGTGCAGGACAACAGCGGTCTGGAAATCTGGAAAGCGCTCGGCGTGAAGGACAAGCCGACGCTGGCAAAGTCCGACCGCTATGTCGGCGCTGCCGACCGGTTGCTGTTCGATGCACCGGCCAAGGCTTTGCCCGGCGGCACCGGCACGTCCTTCGACTGGTCCCTGCTCGCCGGTCATGAGCACCAAATCGACTGGGGCCTCGCGGGCGGGCTTGATCCCGACAATGTCATCACCGCGCTCAATGCCACCCACGCCCCGCTGGTTGACGTGTCCTCGGGTGTCGAATCCGCGCCCGGCGTCAAACAAGTGGACAGAATCGCCGCCTTTTGCCAAGCGGTTCGGGAATATGACGCGTCCAAGTAGAACCGTTCGCCCTGAGCCTGTCGAAGGGTGATTGCCGCAAGGGTTCCTGCTTCGACAAGCTCAGCACGAACGGATATGATCGCACAATGAACGACACACCCCCAAACAGCTTCCGCAACATGCCGGACGACCGCGGCCATTTTGGCGAATTTGGCGGGCGCTATGTCGCCGAAACACTGATGCCGCTGATCCTCGATCTGGAGAAACATTATCGCGCAGCGCAGGCCGATCCGGCATTCGAGGAGCAGTTCAACGATCTGCTGCAAAATTATGTCGGTCGCCCTTCCCCGCTCTATTATGCCGAAAGCCTGACCGAGGAAGTCCGCAAGGATGCACCGGAAGGAAAAGGCGCGCAAATCTGGTTCAAGCGGGATGAGCTCAACCATACCGGCGCACACAAGATCAACAATTGCGTCGGCCAGATTTTGCTCGCCATGCGCATGGGCAAGACCCGGATCATCGCCGAAACCGGCGCCGGCCAGCATGGCGTGGCAACCGCAACCGTCTGCGCGCGTTTTGGCCTGCCCTGCACCATCTTCATGGGCGCCACCGATGTCGCGCGGCAGAAACCCAATCTGTTCCGGATGAAATTGCTCGGCGCGGAAGTGGTCCCGGTGACCAGCGGCGCCGCGACGCTGAAGGACGCGATGAACGAGGCGCTGCGCGACTGGGTCGCCAATGTCCACGACACGTTCTATATCATCGGCACCGCCGCCGGTCCCCATCCCTATCCCGAACTGGTGCGCGATTTTCAAAGCGTCATCGGCAAGGAAGCCCGCGCCCAGATGCTGGATCGCGTCGGGCGTTTGCCGGATATGCTGGTCGCGGCGATTGGCGGCGGCAGTAATGCCATCGGCCTGTTCCATCCATTCCTGGACGATCCGGATGTCAAGATGCTCGGCATCGAAGCGGCGGGACACGGCCTCGACAAGCAACATGCGGCGAGCCTCGCAGGCGGCGGGCCCGGCATCCTGCACGGCAACAAAACCTATCTGCTGCAGGACGAAGACGGCCAGATAACCGAAGCCCATTCGATCAGCGCCGGCCTCGACTATCCCGGCATCGGCCCCGAGCATAGCTGGCTCAAGGAATCCGGCCGCGTCGACTATGACAGCGCTACCGACACCGAGGCGCTCGATGCCTTCCAATTGCTCTGCCGCACCGAAGGCATCATTCCGGCGCTCGAGCCAAGCCATGCAATTGCCGCCGTGGTACGCGAAGCGGTGAAGATGGACCGGGACCAGATCATCCTGGCGAACCTGTGCGGGCGTGGCGACAAGGATATTTTCACCGTGGCCGAAGCTCTGGGGACGGAGATATGAATGCGGATGAGCAAACCTTCTCCCTTGAGGGAGAAGGATACGGAGCCTTACTGAGGAACGAAGCTAGGCGCAGTTGGATGAGGGTGCTCTGCAATCGAGAGTTGGCACACCCTCACCCAGCTACAACTAGGCAGCAAGCTGCCAAGTTTGCGCAACCCTCTCCCTTGAGGGAGAGGGAAGAATTATGGGGATCGAGATATGAGGCGTAAAGTGGCTGTATTTTTTGCAGCAGTTGTAATGGGAACGCTTTTAGGCTCATTGTTTGAAGGCATTATTGCGGAGCCCCTTTTGATGGTTTTGCCAGAGCCCCGACCAGAAGCCGTTGTGCATTTGATAGGAATGTTCATGACCGCTGCGACTGCGATCATCGCGTTTGTTACATATGAAGCGCGAGTGCCTAAATCATGACGCGTCTCTCCCAATCCTTCCCGTCCGACCGGGCAGCCCTCGTCGCCTTCGTCACCGCTGGTGATCCGACCCCTGCCGACACCGGCGCCATCCTCGACGCCCTCGTCGAAGGTGGAGCCGATGTGATCGAACTCGGCATGCCGTTTACCGATCCGATGGCCGATGGTCCCTCGATCCAGGCGGCGGATATCCGCAGTCTGGCCGCTGGCACCAAGACCGCCGATATCTTCAACATGGCGAAAGAATTTCGTCAGCGTCACCCGGATACGCCTTTGGTGCTGATGGGCTATGCCAATCCGATGACGATCCGGGGCTCCGAATGGTTCGCCAACGCTTGCGTTGACGCCGGTGTCGATGCCGTGATCTGCGTCGATATCCCAGTCGAGGAGGATGAAAGCCTCGGCGACGCGCTGCGCGCCAAGGATGTCGCGGTTATCCGCCTTGCGACGCCAACCACGGATGCCGAACGTCTGCCGACCATATTGAACAACGCCAGCGGCTTTCTCTATTATGTGTCGGTCGCCGGTATCACCGGCCAGCAACAGGCGGCACAGGCCAGCATCGAAGAAGCGGTCGCCCGGCTGAAAGCGGGCACCGACCTGCCCGTCGCGGTCGGCTTTGGTGTCCGCACGCCAGCACAAGCCGCCGAGATCGCCCGCGTCGCCGATGGCGTGGTCGTCGGCTCTGCGATAGTCGAAATCGTCGCCGAACATGGCAAAGACGCAGCCCCTCATGTCAGGGACTATGTTCAATCGCTTTCCGATGCTATCAGGGCGGCAAGACAGACTTGAATTCGAACACCGTTCGTGTCGAGCGAAGTCGAGACACAGGCCGCAAAACCGGCATCTCGACTTCGCTCGATGCGAACGGAATAGAGGAATATATCTATGAGTTGGCTAAGCAATGTCCGCAACAAGATCGCGTCGATCACCAAGCGCGAGACACCGGAAAATCTCTGGCATAAATGCAAAAAATGCGAAGCGATGGTGTTCCTCAAGGAATATGAGGAAAATATGCATATCTGTCCGAAATGCGAGCATCACGGCCGCATCGGACCGATGACCCGCTTCAACCAGATCATGGACGAGAATAGCTGGAAGATGATTCCCTGGGCCCCGGTGCAGGAAGACCCGCTCAAATTCAAAGACCAGAAGAAATATGCCGACCGGCTGAAAGACGCGCGGACCAAGACCGGCGAGCAGGATGCGCTGATCAACGTCAAGGGCACGATCAAGAACATAGCCTGCGTCGTCGGCGTTCAGGATTTCGCCTTCATGGGCGGCTCGATGGGGCTGGCCGTGGGTCAGGCCTTTGTCGATGGCGCCATGCGCGCGCTGAAGGACCAATGCCCCTATATCATCTTCACCGCCGCCGGTGGAGCGCGGATGCAGGAGGGCATATTGTCGCTGATGCAAATGCCCAAGACGACGGTGGCGATCTCGATGCTGCGCGAAGCGGGTATCCCGTTCATCGTCGTGCTGACCGACCCGACAACCGGCGGCGTCACCGCCAGCTATGCGATGCTCGGCGACGTCCATATTTCAGAGCCCGGCGCGATGATCGGCTTTGCCGGCCAGAGAGTGATCGAAAATACCATCCGCGAAAAACTGCCCGAGGGTTTCCAGACCGCGGAATATCTGCTCGAGCACGGCATGGTCGACATGGTCGTGCATCGCAAGGAATTGCGCGAAAAACTGGCGCAGGTCCTTGGATATCTCATGGCATGGAAAGAAGCGGCCTAAATCCCCCTCCCGCTTGCGGGAGGGGCTAGGGGTGGGAACATCATCCATGAGCAAAACAGCTTTTTCGAACATTGAGGCCCACCCCCGGCCCCTCCCGCGCGCGGGAAGGGAGTAGATGGCAGACGGCGCGAAGTCGGATCATCCGGCGGTCCAGAAACAGCTCGACCGGCTGGAAATGCTCTCGCCCGGACGCGACGTACTCGGGCTCGAACGGATCAGCGAACTGCTCGACCGTCTCGGCAACCCGCAGGATCGACTGCCCCCCGTTTTCCACGTCGCAGGCACCAATGGTAAAGGCTCGACCTGCGCTTTCCTGCGCGCCGCGATCGAAGCCGAGGGCCTGAAAGCCCATGTTTACACCAGCCCGCATCTGGTCCGGTTCAACGAACGGATCCGGCTGGCGGGCAAGCTGATCGAGGATGAATATCTCGCCGAACTGCTCGCCCGGGTTCTCGATATCAGCGAGGATATCAACCCGAGCTTCTTCGAAGCAACGACGGCAGCCGCCTTCCTCGCCTTCGCCGAAACACCCGCCGACGCCTGCATATTGGAAGTCGGCCTCGGCGGCCGGCTCGACGCGACCAATGTCATCTCCAGCCCCGTCGCGACCGGAATTGCGGCGCTCGGCATCGACCATGAAGGTTTTCTGCTTTCCCCCGAAGAGGGCACACCGGATGATCCGATGGTCCGTATCGCCTGGGAGAAAGCCGGCATCGCCAAGAAGAACGTGCCCTTGCTCACGCAAAAATATGCTGACGAAATGCTGCACGTGATCGCCGATCATGCTGCAAATATCGGTGCGCAGCATTTTCCGCGCGGCGATGAATGGGGTGCCGCCATTTACGAAGGCCAGCTCCACTACAAGGATCATAAAGGCAGGCTCAACCTGCCCCTGCCCGCCCTTGTCGGCGCACATCAGGCCGACAATGCCGCGCTCGCCATCGCCATGCTGCGCCATCAGGACAAGCTCGCCATTTCCGACGCCGCGCTCAAGGCCGCCATGGGCTGGGCGCAATGGCCCGGCCGGATGCATTTTCTGATCGCCGGACCGGTAACCCATTTGCTGCCATCCGACGCCGAAGTCTGGGTCGACGGCGGCCATAATGTCAGCGCCGGACTGGCGCTGGCCAAATATTTCGCCGACTATGAAGCGGGCTCGATCGATCTGGTGATCGGGATGCTGTCGAACAAGAATGCCGCCGCGATCATCACGCCGCTGCACGAGAAGCTGGCCAGCGTCACGGTGATCCCTGTACCCGGCCATGAATCGCACGCTCTGGCCGACTATCCGGATGCCGACGCTCCGATGACGGAAGCAAGCGACATTAAGAGCGCGCTAGAGTCCCTGTCGCTTGGCGCGGGCAAGTCCGTACTGATCGCGGGGTCGCTCTATCTGGCGGGCGACGTTCTGAAAGCGAACGAACAGGTACCGGATTAATCCGGCGTTTCATCCGCGTGCACCGAACCAGCCGTACCCAGCGACCGGTCAACCAGACCATAGCGGATCATCAGCCAGAACATGATAACGCCCGGCAAGGCCGCCACGGTGGTCAGCAGATAGAAGTTCACATAACCCATGCCCTCGATCAGCGAACCGGCGGTCGTTCCTGTCAGGAAGCGACCCAATATGCTGGCCGCCGCAGACAGCAGCGCGAACTGGGTTCCGGTAAACTGCAGATTGCATAGCGCCGACAGATAGGCGACGACCGCGACACCGCCGACACCGCTGGCGAAATTCTCGAAGCCGATTGCCCCTGCCATGCCCCAGTTGCTGTGGCCTGCAGCCGCAAGCGCGGCAAAGGACAGATTGCTGACCGCCATCAGGATCAGACTCAGCATGACCGCCTTTTTCATGCCGAGGCGCGAATAGACCATGCCGCCGACGAAAATACCGATCAGAAAGGCAAAGAAGCCCAGACTGACGTCGTAAAATGCAATCTCGTCATTGGTGAAGCCAAGGTCTTCGAACAACAGCCGGAAGGTCAGATTAGCCAGAGTGTCGCCGATCTTGTGAACCAGAATGAACAGCAAGACGAGCAACGCACCGGAACGATTGAAAAACTCGACCAGCGGGCTGACATAGGCTTTCGCCGCTTCCAGTGGCCCTTTCAGCGCCATCGGTTCCTGGCGGCGGCTCGGTTCGCGCATGATCAGGCCGACGATTACGGCAAATAAAGCAAATAGCGAACAGACATAATAAGCGATCGACCAGTTGGTCCGCGCCGCTACCACCAGCGCCACCGCGCCGGCTGTCGCGGCACCGATGCGCCAGCCATATTGCGACATGCCGGAACCGACGCCCAGTTGCTCGGGCTCCAGCAATTCGATCCGATAGGCATCGATCACGACGTCGAATGTCGCGCCCGCTACACCGACCATGATCGCGGCAACCGCGACCGCGGCTATATCCTTGGCCGGATCGAGCGAGCCGAGATAGATGATCGCTGCCATGGCCAGAGCCGCGGTGACGATCAACCAGGACAGTCTTTGCCCGACCCGACCGATGATCGGCAATTTCACCACATCGATGATCGGCGCCCACAGCCATTTGAAATTATAGGCGAGAAAGGTCAGCGCAAAGGCGGTGACGGTCGATTTTTCGATACCGGCCTGCGCTAAACGGGTGGTCAAAGTCGCCGCTATCATCGTCAGAGGTAAAGCCGACGAGACACCCAGAAAAAGCGCTGCCAAAGGGGCCGCTTCGCTATAGGGGCGCACTCCGGCCGGAAGATAACCGCGCCATCCCGATACTGCTGCTTGCTCACTCACGCCAAATTCTCCCTCGAACCGGAGGAATCTTTAGCGCCTATTCACCTGAATGCCAGCTTGATTTTATCGTGTCTCAGATATCGAGCAGCTTTGCCGCGACAATCGGCCCCGCGCCCGGACGCTGAACCACAATCGCATATTTGTCCGCGCCGTTTGTCCGGAAATTCTCCGGCGGCACGGTAATGCTCATCGTCTTGCCGCGCCAGCTGCCGAGATTGCGTTCGGCCTTGACGACATTCACATAATGCATCGTCCGTCCGCCATTTTCGCCGCGTCCGACGCGCACCGTTTCTGAGGAACTGAGCGCGATCAGCGAAACGCCCGCCATATAGTCGGACTTGCCGCTGATTTTGACGATCATCTGTCCTCTGGCATCGGTCGCAGCAGTAATCGAAGGACCGGACCGGTCAGCCCGCCGGACCAGCGAGCGTATATCATTTTCGCGGGAACCCACTGCGCCACCGCCGCCATTGACCACCATTTGCGGGGTATAGACCCCTGATCCTTCATGGCGCTTGGCGGCATAAGCGCGCTGCAGCGCGGTATTACTCTCTTTCGCCAGCGTATCTTTCCAGCCAAGCCGGTCCCAGTAGGTCACGGGCCGCGTGATCACCAGCAGGGAGTCGTCTTTTGCCAGCCGTCTGGCCAGCAAATCTGCGGGGGGACAGGACGAGCATCCCTGACTGGTGAAAAGCTCGATGACCACCGGATTGGAGCTTCCGGCAGCATCGGCGCGACTTGCGACTTTTGTCACCGGAACCGTGCTGGCGGCAGAGGTCGGTGCCAGTTGCGCGGCGATAAAGCCGGCAAAAGCCGATCCGCCAATCAACGCACATATGACAATCTTTCTCATTTCCAGCTCCGAACGGGTGACAATAGGCATTCGCAGCCACGACACCATAGGTTACAGATTGCAGCCGACGCATTTTTCCGCCATGCGTCTCGGCCATGACCGAAGAAAAACCAGCCAAGATATATCGCGCGAAACCGACCCCCGGAGCAAAGCCCGCGGCGAAGCCGGCAGCGCCGTCGAACGAAGTTCGTGAAGGGCAACGCATTGCCAAACTTCTCGCCCGCGCCGGCGTCGCATCGCGGCGCGAAATCGAGCGGATGATCGAGGCCGGACGAATTGAATTGAACGGCAATCTCGTCGAGCATCCCTCGCTGCTGCTCAAGAATCTGACCGGGATCACCGTGGACGGCAACCCGGTTGCCGAACCGGCCCCCGCAAAACTCTACCGTTTTCACAAGCCCAATGGTTATCTGACGGCGGAACGCGACTTTTCCGGCAAGAAGACGATTTACGATGTGCTGCCTGCCGACATGGAACGGGTGATGCCAATCGGCCGGCTCGACATGAACACCGAGGGCTTGTTGTTGATGACCACCGACGGCGAGTTCAAGCGCGAGATGGAATTGCCAAAAAATGGCATCGAACGCTCTTACCGCGCCCGCACGTTCGGCGATATCAGCCAGAATCAGCTCGAGGAACTTTATCGCGGGATCACCATCGAAGGCATGCATTACGGCCCGATTACCGCCAATCTTGAACGGCGCACCGGTCGCAACCAATGGATCGAAATGACCCTGACCGAGGGCAAGAACCGCGAAGTGCGGCGGGTTCTCGAACATTTCGGCCTGGAAGTTTCACGCCTGATCCGGACCCGCTACGGACCCTTCGTGCTCGGCGATCTGGACAAGGGCGAGATCGAGGTCGTGCGGCAGCATGATCTGGTCCAGTTCCGCAAGTCGTTGAAATAGACGCAAGCTCGGGACGAATGGATTGATATGCGGATAATTGCTGGCAAATGGCGGGGCAGAAACATTGTCGCGCCCAAGGGAGAGATAACCCGCCCGACCGCTGACCGCACCCGCGAACGGCTGTTTTCGATGCTGACCAGCCGGCTCGGCGATTTCGAAGATCTGCAAATTCTCGACCTGTTCTCCGGTTCCGGCGCGCTCGGCCTCGAAGCTTTGTCCCGCGGCGCGGCGCATTGCACCTTCGTCGAACAGGACCGCGACGCGATCAGGGCACTGGAAAAGAATATCGAAACACTCGACGCCGATGCCGATGTCCGGATCGGTTCGGTTCTGCATCTCGGTCAGGCCCGAAAACCCTATGATCTGATATTGATGGACCCGCCTTATGAATCGGGCGCTGGCGCGGTTGCTCTGGACAAGCTCGGCCGCCACGGCTGGTTTGCGCCTTCAAGCTGGATCGCGGTTGAGACCAGCAGGAATGAAGAGGTTGTCGTTAAAGGATTTGATCTGGATACTGTGCGTAACAGCAGCAAGGCGCGGATTCATCTCCTGCGCCCGGAAGGCATTTAGCCGCCCATCAGGACGGTCATCGATGCTGTTTCAACATGGCCTTGCTGCGCGATGCTGTAAAAGCTCGTAGCGGCCATCAACAGGGTAGCGACAATTGCGCTTGCGGTCAGTCTCTTGCTCATTTCATACTCCGTGGGGGATGCTTTGACGTCCATTAGTTAACAAATGGTGCGTTGCAATATATTTATCAACCTGTCCCTTGGTTCAGGGGTATGAATAAGGGCGGGGGCGCATCATCGGCTCCCCCGCCGGATATTATAGGCTATTCGTCGACCGGAGCATCACCATCAGCGGCTGGCATTTCTTCCGTTGCAGGACTCTTGTCGCTGGCGGGCTTTCCAGGCCAGTAATCCAGCGCCCGATTGCCCCAGTTCAGGCCGGCCTCGCGCGGGTTGATGCAGCTATCCAGCACATCCTTTGTGCAAACAGCGACCTCTTTGCCGTCAACCGTCACGGTCGGGCCCTCCTTGGCAGCGATAGGCTCCGTGGCCGGTGCGCCGTCTTCAGGCTGATTTGCATTGGCCGCGTTGCCGATCATCAATCCGGTTGCCGCAATAGCGGTCCATATCAATCGCTTGCTCATTTCAATCTCCTTCATTCTCGGTGGATCCGGTTATGTTACAATGATCCGGATCGGGAAAAGTTCCCGAACAGGCCCTAATCCACTTGCCGCCGTCGCCGATGTTCCCTAACTGTTCACGCGTGTCCGAACCTGTCAAACATCCGCAAGAATCCGATCCGCCTTATGTGAAAGGATTGAACGCGCCGCAGCGCGAAGCCGTTCTGACGACCGAAGGTCCCGTTCTGGTGCTGGCTGGCGCGGGCACAGGCAAGACCGCCGCCCTCACTCGCCGGCTGGCGCATATCGTCTTCTCGCGCAAGGCGTGGCCGAGCGAGATTCTCGCGGTGACCTTTACCAACAAGGCCGCCCGCGAAATGAAGGAGCGGATCGGCGCAATCGTTGGCGAGAGCTTTGAAGGCATGCCATGGCTCGGCACCTTCCACAGCATCGGCGCCAAAATGCTGCGCCGCCATGCCGAACTTGTCGGCCTGCAAAGCAATTTCACCATTCTCGATACCGATGACCAGTTGCGGCTGCTCAAGCAGCTGATCCGCGCGTCAGAAATTGACGAGAAACGCTGGCCCCCGCGGATGCTCGCCGGTCTGATCGATCAATGGAAGAACCGCGGGCTCAATCCGCAGGATCTCGATGCCAGTGAAAATGAACGCTACGCCAATGGCCGCGGACAGGAATTTTACGCCGCCTATCAGGCCCGGCTCAAAATCCTCAACGCATGCGACTTCGGCGACCTGCTGCTCCATATTCTCAACCTGCTGAAGACCAACCGCGAGATTTTGAAACTCTACCAGGAGCGGTTCAAATATATTCTCGTCGACGAATATCAGGACACCAACAGCTCGCAATATCTCTGGCTGCGGCTGCTCGCCCAGAGTCACCAGAATATCTGCTGCGTCGGCGATGACGACCAGTCGATCTATTCGTGGCGCGGCGCGGAAGTGGCCAATATCCTGCGCTTCGAGAAGGATTTTCCCGAAGCCAAGGTGGTCAAGCTGGAGCAGAATTACCGCTCGACCCCGCATATTCTGGCCGCCGCGTCCGGGCTGATCAACCACAATTCGGGTCGCCTCGGCAAGACCCTGTGGACCGAGGAAACCGAGGGCGACAAGGTGCAGGTCATCGGCGTCTGGGATGGCCCCGAGGAAGCCCGGCGCACAGGTGATGAAATCGAAGCGCTGCAGCAGATCAAGCAGGCATCGCTGAACGACGTCGCGATCCTCGTCCGCGCCCAGTTCCAGACCCGCGAGTTCGAGGACCGTTTCATCTCGATCGGCATGCCGTACAAGATTGTCGGCGGCTTCCGCTTTTACGAGCGTCAGGAAATCCGCGATGCCCTCGCCTATCTGCGGGTAATCGCCCAGCCCGCCGACGATCTCGCCTTCGAGCGGATCGTGAATATGCCCAAGCGCGGCCTTGGGGATAAAACTGTGGAAAAAGTCCACCGCCTCGCCCGCGCCCAGGGCATATCAATGCCCGCCGCTGCGCTCAGCATCTGCGATACCGACGAACTGCCAACCCGCGCACGCAGCACATTACTGGAGCTGATGCGCAATTTCGGTCGCTGGCGCGAACTGGCCGGCGTCACCGATCACGCCGAACTGACCCGTATCGTGCTCGACGAATGCGGCTATACCGCGATGCTGCAGGCCGACCGCTCGACCGAAGCCGCCGGCCGGCTGGAGAATCTGACCGAGCTCGCCCGCGCGATGGAAGAATATGAAACGCTCGGCGATTTTCTCGAACATGTCTCGCTGGTCATGGACAATGACGCGCGCGACGACGAGGCCAAGGTCACCATCCTGACCATGCACGGCGCCAAGGGCCTGGAATATGAATATGTGTTCTGCGCCGGCTGGGAAGAAGGCGTATTCCCGTCGCAGCGCAGCCTCGACGAGGGCGGCATCGCCAGCCTCGAGGAGGAACGCCGCCTCGCCTATGTCGCAATCACCCGCGCCCGCAAGAAATGCACGATCTTCCACGCCGCCAACCGGCGGATCTACGGCCAGTGGAACAGCGCGATTCCCTCGCGGTTCATCGGTGAATTGCCCGAAGACCATGTCGAACAGGAAAGCAGCATGAGCGGCGGCGAAAGCCTGTGGCGCGCCAACTGGAGCGAGAATAGCGACCCCTTCTCCCATCTCGCCGCGGCCAACGCCACCAGAGCCGGCAAACGCGGCCCCGGCTGGCAGCGCGCCGCCTCGTCGAACTTCGACAAAAACCCCCGCATCATAAAAGAAGCCCGCCGCAGCGCCGTCTCGCTAGGCAACAAGGGCCGTGACGACGTCAAGGTCGGCATGCGCGTCTTTCACACAAAATTCGGCTATGGCAAAGTGAAGGTGAAGGAAGGCAATAAACTGGAAATCTCGTTCGAGAAGAGCGGCGACAAGAGGGTGCTGGACAGTTTCGTCGAGGTGGCCTGAATAATGCGCGTTCGTGCCAAGCCGTCCCGTTCGTCCTGAGCTTGTCGAAGGACACCTATCGACGCAAGGCGCGGTTCGACAGGCTCACCGCTAACGGTCCTATCCCACCGGCGCGATGCCCGTGAGGGGCTTTGTCGCGCAAGCTCGGCTTCGCCTCGCCACCACCCCAACCCCTCCTCTGAAGAGGAGGGGCTTATTCTTGTCGCCAACTATGCTATAATCTCGATCTGGAGGATTATCATTGATGGCACTTAACATGCACCCTTCGCTGGCCATCCGTTTTGAGAAACTATTTGATGTAAAGGCTGATACCTTGTGCCGGATGCAGACGTCTTTTGATCTGGCCAATGCAAGAGCACGGGAGAAGGATATCAAGGTGGACAAGCGGCAGTTGGCGGCCTGAATCCGGCCTCAATACTCCCCGCGCTTCTTCTTGTTTTTCTTCCGTATGATGATCACGACCGTACTGAGGCCGCCAACCAGCAGCGCGATCAAAGCATAAGCTATTATCAGTCGAAGCTCCATATCAGGCATCGTCCTCGAGCGCGTCGGCTTCTGTTTCCTCGGCGAATTCCCGTGCAATTTCCGCGTCGACCTTGTCGCGCGGGCTCAGGTGGCCGGCTTCGCGCTTTTCGGCCTGGATCGCTTCGAGACCCCACGCCTTCGCCGCGGCCGCCGCAACTATGCGGCGGCTTTCCAGCGGATCATTGGCGGCGAGATCAAGCTGCCGCGCTTCTTGTTCGCGACATGTTGCGGCTTTTACGCGCATGGGTGCATTCCTTTCCTTCGCGCTATCAACCGCGATTGTTTTTCATATTTTCAAGGCCCGCTACAACGCCCGGCTTGGCCGAAGGATTGGACGCATTGGTCTTTTTCTTCTCGGCTTTGGGTTTGCGGACTTCGCGATTGGATTTTTTCTGTGATTTAGCCATGATATTTCCTTCCGGGGTGATGTTCGGGCGGCAGCTGGCTGGTCATCTCAAGGAGGCGAGCAACCGGATCGACTGTCGGCGAACAAACTCAAACGATAATAATGCGAATGATATCCTGCCTCAGGAAAGCCGATCAGAATCATTTCTGAGCGTGAAGAGGCAATGCCGGTCAAGACTGCAATCCTGCAATCACGAAGGCTTGTTCTATATATAGGAAGGGATGACGGCTATTGTAAGGCCAGTACAATGTTAAACGCGATCATTGGCGAGCGGCCAGCAATCTCACAAAATGGCGTCGCCAAGACCCATCATCTTGCCATTGGTCACGATTACCCGGTCGCCGAGCGTGGCCTGCTCAAACAACAGCCGCGCAAACTCGAGTGGCACACCGATGCAGCCGCGCGTGCCCCAGCCCCATTTGACGTCGGAAGCATGGATCGCAATCCCGTCGTTGGTCAGCCGCAGCATATAGGGCATTGGCGAACCGTAGATGTTCGAGACATGGTCCTTGCTCTTCTGGCTGATCGGAAAGACACCGGTCGGAGTCGGCTTTTCGGAATCGCCAAAGGTGATCACCGCCGCCCCGATTTCATAGCCGGCACGGAAAACTGAAATGCTCTCGGCCTTGAGATCGACGGTCACGACCAGCTCGCCCGCCGGCACGCCTTCGTCGTCCCATTTATAATAGCCGTGGACGAAAGGTTCGTTGATCTCGAGGATGCGTTTGACCACAAACTTGTCGCTCAACGGCAATTTGTCCGCAATTTCGACCGGATCCGCCACAATCGACTCGGTAACGGATATAGTCTGCTCAACCGGTTCGGGAGCAGCATTTTCGGTAACCACCGTCGACGGGACGGAAGAGGAACCGGCATCGGCGCGGGTCAGGCCCATCACCAGCATGGCGACAATCGCCAGGGCTGCCAGCAGCAAGATCGATGCGCTCACCCGATATGCAATTTTCTCGACCATCACCAATGCTCCATTCGTTAAGGAAGCATTTACCATGGATTTGCGAAGAAAAATCCCCGATTTTCGGGCCGTCCCGCTGCGGTACGGCACCAGCAGGAATGTTAAGGATCAGCGTTAACGGGCAACAAAGGGACACCCGCGCTGGCAGGCGCCCCTTGTTAAGTGTGTCGCTAGAAAACCGCTTTTGCTTCGGCTTCCTTCATCATCGCCTTGCGGACCATCGGAATCGGCGGGCCGCCATAGCTGAGGAACTCGTCGTGAAAAGCCTTCCATTTGCTGCGATCGCCGCCGGTCCAGTCTTCGCGCAGCTTGCGGATCATCAGCTTGCCCATCGTGTAATTGAGATAGGCCGGATCATAGGTTCCGCGCGCCGCCTGCTGGGTCGCGTTGCCGAGATCCTGATAACATTCCTTCTGGAACATATCGAGGCTCTGCTCGACCGTCATCCCGCGCGCGTGCAGGCCGATGGCCGACAGATAGCGGCAGTTGCGCAGCAGCGCGTTGGACAATTGCCCGATTTTGGTTTCCGGATCACCATCGTGCAGCCCCGCTTCGACCATCATTTCTTCGGTATAATGGGCCCAGCCCTCGGCAAAGGCATAGCCGACGAACAATTTGCCGAAGATCGATTCCGCGCGATTGGCGTGGAGGAAATTCAGGAAATGGCCCGGCCATACTTCGTGGATCGTGGTGCCGAGCAGGTCCATCTTGCCGGGGATATAGGCGGCGCGGGTGGCCTCGTCCCACGACGGGTCCGGCGGCGAGATATAATAAACGCTCGGCAGGCCTTTTTCATAAGGTCCCGGGATGTCGATATAGGCGCTATTCTGCCGGTTATAGGGCGGCGATTCCTCGACCTGCGCGACCTCGGTGCCGGGAATGCTCACAAGATCTTTCTCGATCAGAAATTCGCGCAAGGGCGGCAATTGATCGCGGGCTTCCTGCACAGGGCCTTTCTCGGGCTTGTTCGCCGCCATTTTCGCAAAACAGTCGACAATGCTCGCGCCCGGCGCAAAGGCAGCGCAAGCCTTGGCCAAGGCTGCCTGATTGCGTTTGAGATCAGCCTGACCGATGGCTTCAAGCTCGTCGAGCGAGACATTGACGCCTTCGGTCTTGCTGACCATCGCGGCAAATTTCTCGGCGCCCAGAGCATAGCCGTCCTTGGTCGCCGGGACCGATCCGATATGACCGGCCAGATCCTTCATCGCCGCCGCGGCCGCAGCCGCAGCCACATCAAACTCGCGCTGCAGCTCGGGGTCCTTTACCTCGGCAAAGGCCGCCTTCGCGTCGCCGGTAAAATAGTCGGCGAAACCGCCAAAGCCAGCCTGACCGAATTTGAGATAGGTTTCGGGCAGCGGCAGTTTCAGATTGTCCTTGATCTGCTGGGCAGCGGCCGGAACCGCATTGGCATATTTGATAAACGCCTTCATCCGCGTGGTCGCGTCGGCATAGGGTCGGGCGATATAGACATTGGGGTCGAGCGCACCGACATAATAAGCCGGATTGGTGTGCGGGGAGTCAGCGGTTTCCAGCCAGAAAAGCTCGCCCTCCATCACATTTACCAGATATTCCCGTTCAAATTTTTCAGCCTCGCTCAGGTCTGCAGCGTCAATCGCCATCGCGCCCGCAATCGCCTTTTTGCGGATGTCTACGGCCTTTTTGAGGCCTTCCGCGCTCCAGTCAGGAAGCTGGCCGTCAAATTCATGCTTGCCCTGATAGACAGCAAAGGTCGGATTGACGGGAAAATAGCCGTCGAGGAAGCCGGAAAGATAGCTACCCCAGGCCGTATCCTGATCAATCTCCATTGCCGCGACTGGCTCGTCCTCGATCTTCTTGCATCCGGTCACGGTCAAGGCGGCCAGCGACACCGCCAGCAATAGATTGCGCATCTTCATTTTCATCTCCCCGGGGAATATTCCATTCGATTATTTTCGTGGCTGTTGATTGGCATAGTCGCCGGTCGCTTGGCCAGCCCTATTCGACGAACTGCGGCGCGCCCAAATCTTTCCACCCGGCCATGAATTGATTGCAGCAAGTTGCGGGAATCGCTAGCAGTCACCCTGTGATCAGCACCGCACCCCATCCCTTTACAATAGCCAATTATCGCTACCTCTGGTTCTCGCGACTCGCATCGATGTTCGCGCTTTACGCAATGATGCTGATCCTCGGCTGGCAAGCCTATAATCTGGCCCGCGTCGACATGGGTATCAGCGCATCGGCGGGCATATTGGGCCTGCTCGGGCTGCTCCAGTTCGTGCCGCTCTTCATCCTGACACCGCTGGTCGGCTGGGTCGCCGACCATATGGACCGGCGATGGATTGCGCGTATCGTGCTGGCGGCTCAGGCGATGATTGCGCTGGCTCTGGGACTGTTGACAGCAACCGGCGGGATTACCCTCTGGACGATATATATCATCGCGGTGCTGCTGGGCATCTGCCGGGCGTTTCTCGGACCGGCGATCACCTCGCTCGCTCCCAATCTGGTGCCGAAAGCCTCGATTCCACGCGCCATCGCTCTTTCGACCATCGCCTGGCAGGTCGGTGTCATTGCCGGTCCGGGCATGGCCGGCCCGCTGTACAAGGTCGATGCGGCCCTGCCCTATTTTGTCTGCGCCGGACTTTACGCGCTGGCGACGCTGGCGGTCTTTCTGATCGGCCCGGTCCCGCGCGCGGCAGCCGACAAGACCAAGAGCCCGCTGCAACAGGTCGGCGACGGCATGGCCTATGTCTGGACCAACAAGCTCGTGCTCGGCGCGATCACGCTCGATCTGCTGGTCATGTTCCTCGCCGGTGCAACCGCGATGATCCCGGTTTTCGCCAAGGACATATTGCACGCCGGCGAAATCGGCCTGTCGCTGCTCGCCGCCTCCCCGGCCGTCGGCGCGGTGATTGTCGCGCTTATTTTCTCCTTTGCTCCGCTCAGCAAGAATGTCGGCAACAGCATGCTGGTGGCCATGGCCGTATTCGGTCTCGGCACGATCGGCTTCGGGCTCAGTACCAACCTGTATCTCTCGATGGCCTGCCTCGGAATTTGCGGTGCTGCCGACATGTTCGGCGTCTATGTCCGCAGCTCGCTGATCCAGCTACACACCCCGGACGCCAAGCGCGGACGCGTCGGCGCGGTCAGTCAGATGACCATCAGCGCATCAAATGAACTTGGCGATGCACTATCCGGAGGCCTCGCTGTTCTGGTCGGTCCAATCGCGGCCATTGTCGCGGGCGGAGCCGGTGCTATAGTGGTGACCGGACTCTGGTCGCGCCTTTTCCCTCAATTAGGTGCTGCCAAAACATTTGACCCGCCGGAAGATCTGGAAATGGCACCGGCAGCAAGAATGACAAAATGAACAGGAGTGCAGGATAATGATTGCTAACAATATTCTCGAAACCATCGGAAATACGCCGCATATCAAGATGCAGCGCCTGTTCGGCGATGCCAATGTGTGGATCAAATCGGAACGCTCCAACCCCGGCGGATCGATCAAGGACCGTATCGGCCTTGCAATGATCGAAGATGCCGAGAAATCCGGTGCCCTGAAGCCCGGCGGCACGATCATCGAACCGACATCGGGCAATACCGGAGTCGGACTGGCGATGGTGGCCGCGGTCAAGGGCTATAATCTGATACTGGTCATGCCCGAGTCGATGTCGCTCGAACGCCGCCGTCTGATGCTCGCTTATGGCGCAAGCTTTGACCTGAGCCCGAAAGAAAAGGGCATGAAGGGCGCGATCGAACGGGCGCAAGAGCTGGTCGACCAGACACCCGGATCATGGATGCCGCAGCAATTTGAAAATCCTGCCAATTTTGAAGTGCACAAGCGCACCACGGCCATCGAGATCCTCAATGATTTCAAAGATGATCCGCTCGACGCGATTATCACCGGCGTCGGCACCGGCGGCCATATCACGGGCGTCGCGGAGGTATTGAAAGAACATTGGAGCCATTTGAAAGTCTACGCCGTCGAACCGACAAATTCGCCGGTAATCAGCGGTGGCCAGCCCGGCCCCCACCCGATCCAGGGCATTGGTGCCGGCTTCATCCCGGGCAATCTGCACACACAAAGCATCGACGGCGCGATCCAGGTCGATCCCGCTGATGCCAAGGCAATGGCGCTGCGAGCCGCCAAGGAAGAAGGCATGCTCGTCGGCATATCATCCGGCGCCACTCTCGCCGCAATTGCCCAGAAGCTGCCTGAGCTGGGCAAAGGTGCGAAAGTCCTCGGTTTCAACTATGATACCGGCGAACGCTATCTGTCCGTCCCAGAGTTTTTGCCCGAAGAATGAGCTCGATAGAGGTCCAGCAGTTCACCTATCGGCATGGTGACGTAGATTTATTAGGCTATATGGCCCAACCCAGCCGCTATCCGCGCGCGGGTATCTTGATTGTTCCGACCATCATGGGTCCGAACAAGCAGATGTTCGACCGCGCCAGATGGCTTGCCTCTTTGGGCTATAGCGCGATGGTCTGTGACCTGTATGGAAAGGGTCCCGTCGAAAATATGCGCGAAGCGCGTCTGCTGGCGAACGAGTTGCGCGCGGACGCAGAATATTATCGGGAACGGTTCCGCTGCGCGCTGGAAGAATTGCGCAGGCGATCAAAGCTGGGCAACAGCCGGATCGGCGCGATCGGCTATTGCATGGGCGGTGAAATCGTCCTCGAAATGGCACGCGGCGGTGAAGATATCGCTCTGGTGGTCAGCTTCCACGGCCTGCTCGCGACACCGCTACCGGCCAAGCGCGGGACGATAAAATCACGCATCCTGGTTTGCCATGGCCGGGCCGATCCACTGGTTCCGCCCAAGCAGATGCGCGCCTTTCTCGAAGAAATGGATATCGCTGGGGCCGATTGTCATGTGCATATCTATTCCGGCGTTCTTCACGGATTCACCGATGCCAGCAGCACATCCGGATCACTGGATGCGGTGAAATATAATGCCTCGGCCGACCGGCAAAGCAAGGCCGCGATGCTCAGCATGTTTGCCGAAGTATTTGAAACCAGAAAAACACCGGACCAGCAATAGGCCCGGTGTTTCTCGCATTATCGATAAGCTGATCTAGTCCGGCTTGCCATCGCCGTCATTGTCGAGCGCGTCCGGCTGGCCGTCACCATCGGTATCCCAGGCATCGGGCTGACCGTCGCCGCTACGATCCCAGGCATCCATGATCCCGTCACCATCTGTATCGATGGTCGGGGCCGGGATTTCGGACGGCGTCTCGTCCGAAACTTCGGGTTGTGCAGCATTGGCTGGAACGGACAGGCCTAATCCGACGGTAATCAGATAGGGTGTCATCCGGCGCAGGCCGTTTAGGGCTATGTTGGAATGCATTGCATATACTCCTTATGCAGATCATTCCCCTGTCACAGCTGTTGTGAGCCAAGCCCGGACACGGGTCCAGCAACCATCGACTATATGGGCAAAATAGGCGCTAAGCTGCTGATTTTCGTAATCTATCTGCGAATATACACAGTCTGTCGCAACCGGTCATTGGCGCTGCCTTTGACAGATTGTTGGCCACAGTTTGTCGAAAAATGGTCACATTTCTCGATATAATCCGAAAAACGGGTCCGGGGCATTTCAACAGAAAGGTTGCGAGCGATGTCCGGAAACAAGGTTGCAGAAACATCTGCAACGCTGACAAAAACAAATAGCCGACCGCTGATCATAAGGGTCGGCAAACGGCTGCGCGGCGCGATGAACAGAATATCGACCGCCCATTCGAAAATCCCCAACGAACCGGTCCTTCCGGCCACGGCTTTCCCGTGGACCGAACGATTGACCGAGCGCTGGCAGGATATCGCGCAGGAGGCCGCTGCGATCTTGCGCCACCGTGACGCGGTGCCGCCGCTCAACGATATATCCCCCGACCACCAGCGGATTGCCGGCGACGGCAATTGGCGCTCGTTCTTTCTGTTCGGCTATGGCTATGAAGTGCCGGAAAATTGTTTACGGGCGCCGGTTACAGCGGAACTGGTCCGCCGGATACCCGATCTCAATTCCGCCTTTTTCTCGATCCTCGAACCCGGCGCCACGATTCCCCGCCATCGCGGAGTGACCCGTGGTCTGGTCACTTGCCATCTCGGGCTGATCATGCCCGATCAACCCGAACGATGCACAATGCAGGTCGAGGATGAGGACTATTTCTGGGAAGCGGGGAAGTGGCTGGTTTTCGATGACAGCTGTTATCACGAAGTGCACAACCGGACAGATCAGCGTCGGGTCATCCTGCTGGTGCAGGTGAAGCGCCCGATGCGCCTGCTTGGCCGATTTGCCAATGATCTGGCGCTGTGGGGCATTCGCCGGTCACCCTTTGTGCAGGATGCCCGGCGAAATCTGGCCCGTTGGGAAGAAGCTTATCAGCAGGCGGAACGGAACGAAGCCGCCTGACCAGATCATTCAGGCGACCGCGAACATTTCCGGATCGAGCGCCATGATCGAGTCGGCACCGCCTTCAATCTTGCGGCGGAGAGAGCCCGTGTCCGGCAGGAAACGTTCAGAGAAATATTGCGCCGTCACCAGCTTGGCTTCGTAATATTTCGGATTGTCCGTGCCTGCATCGAGAGTGGCCTGGGCCGCCTTGCTCATCCGCAGCCACATCAGTCCGAGCGATACGATGCCCATGATATGCATATAATGATAAGCGCCGGCGCCGGCATTGTTCGGATTGGCCATGCCGTGCTGCATGAACCACATCGTCGCTTTCTGCAGCTCGCCATTGGCTTTTTCCAGAGCTTCGGCAAATCCGGACAATTTCTCGTGGCCCTTTGCTTCGGCAATCTCGTCGGCAACCACCTTGAAAAAGGCCTGAACCGCACGGCCACCATTCTGGCCAAGCTTGCGACCAACCAGATCCATCGCCTGGATACCGTTGGTGCCTTCATAGATCATTGCAATCCGCGCATCGCGGACGAACTGTTCCATGCCCCATTCGCGGATATAACCATGTCCGCCGTAAACCTGCTGCGATTCCGTGGCGATCTGATAGCCCATATAGGTGCCATAGCCTTTGACCACCGGGGTCAGCAGGCTGACCAGATCATTGGCCAGTTGCCGCTCTTCTTCGGTTTCGGCCTTGTCAGCCAGATCAACCTGCAATGCGCCCCAGAGAACCAGCGCGCGCATCGACTCGGTAAATGCCTTGCCGTCCATCAGCATCCGGCGAACGTCCGGATGGACGAACAATGTATCCGCTTTTTCTTCCGGATCCTGTGCTCCGGTCAGCGCCCTGCCCTGACGCCGGTCCCCGGCATAGACGACCGCATTCTGATAAGCGATTTCGCCCTGCGCCAGACCCTGCAGGCCAACGCCCAGCCGTGCCGCGTTCATCATGATGAACATCGCGCGCAGGCCCTTATTTTCTTCCCCGACCATATAGCCGGTCGCGCCGTCATAGTTCATCACGCAGGTCGCATTGCCGTGGATGCCCATTTTTTCCTCGATCGAGCCGCAGCTTACGCCATTGCGTTCGCCGAGCGAGCCGTCTTCGTTGACCAGGAATTTCGGCACGATGAAGAGCGAGATGCCTTTGGAACTGTCGGGCGCGCCCGGGGTCTTGGCCAGTACCAGGTGGATGATATTTTCCGCCATGTCGTGCTCGCCGGCAGAGATGAAAATCTTCTGGCCGGTGATCGCATAGCTGCCACCCGGCATCGGCTCGGCCTTCGTGCGGATGAGCCCAAGATCGGTACCGCAATGCGCTTCGGTCAGATTCATCGTCCCGGTCCATTTACCGGAAATCATCTGGGTGGCGTAGGTGTGTTTCTGCTCTTCGCTGCCTTCGGTGAGGATCGAGGCAATCGCGCCCTGGGTCAGGCCGGTGTACATTTCCAGCGCCTGATTGGCCGAGACCATGAATTCCATGACCGCATTGCCGACCACGCGGGGCAGGCCCTGCCCACCAAATTCTTCGGGCGACGACAAGGTCGTCCAGCCGCCGTCGGTCAATTGCTGATAGGCTTCCTTGAAACCCTTTGGCGTGGTGACCGAGCCGTCTTCATGACGGGTGCAGCCCTCTTCATCGCCGGACTGGTTGAGCGGATGCAGAACCTCGGTGGAAAATTTCCCGGCCTCGGTCAGGATCGCGTCGACCATTTCCGGTGTCGCATTTTCAAAACCGGGGAGATTCAGATAATTCTCGAGATGGAGAACTTCGTTGAGAATGAACCGGACTTCGCCGATTGGTGCGGTATAACTGGGCATGATATATACTTTCTGCTCAAATGGGGGGTGCCGGACATTACCGGCGTCTATCCTCTATTGATGCTGCGCTTTCAGTCCGCCATCGCGTTCTGCACAGTCTTTATAAAACCGGTCAGTTCCTTGATCGAGCTGTCAATGTCGGCGCGCTGTTTCTTCAGCGTATCCACCTTTTCCTGACATTTCTCGACGGTAACCTGCATCTGCGTCTTCCGGCCGTCGCCAAGATCATAGAGATCGATCATATCGCGGATTTCGGTCAGGCTGAACCCGACATTCTTAGCCCGCATTATCCAGGCAAGCCGCGCCCGGTCGCGTTTATTATAGATGCGCGACAGGCCTTTGCGATTCGGGGCAATCAACCCCTCGTCCTCGTAGAATCGCAGCGCACGTGCGGTGACGCCAAATTCTGCCGACAGGTCGGATATTGTATAGGCTTCCCGGTTTTGCAGATCGGGCGTATCAATTTCGGCGTGGTTTGGCGATTGTGACATGCAGGCCTTATAGCTTACGCTAACGTAAACGTCAATCCTCACCGCCGGGACAAAGACTTTCAAAATCATGCCCGCGGGTGGAACGGGCGACCGCATCACCCTCGCCGACCAGATAAAAGCTGACCCCGTTAAAGCCGGCGCGCGGACTGCAATAGCTCGCGCAACCTTTCGGCATAGCGCCGGGCAGACTCAGTTCGACTCCGTCAAACCGGGCGGTAAAGCTGCATTTTTCTTCGCTATTGAGGATGATACGGACATTTTCGCCATCGCGTTCGGCTTCACCCATGCCTTCGCACTTGGTGTCCGGCCCGAACATCGCGATCATCCCGACCTGATAGCCGTTTTCGTCATTGCCGACCGCGCAAAACCTGTCTGTCCCCAGATCGCTCCGTCGTTCAAAGGCACCGGAAAGCGTGACATTGCGGACGTCGGGTATGACACCAGCGTCAATCGCGGCCTGTTCCAGTGACGAAAGTTCCGTGTCCGGCTTTTCGGGACCGGATTGCTCCTGGCCACAGCCCGCCAGAACCAGAGCCAAGATCAAGGGAAGGCAGCGACTCAAACGACCGGCTCCAGCTTGCCGTCGACGATTTTCCGGTAAAAGCAGCTTCTCTGACCGGTATGACAGGCGGGACCTGCCGGCACAGCCTTGATCCAGAGCGCGTCCTGATCGCAATCAATCCGCATCTCGGTGACTGTCAATATATTACCCGATGTTTCGCCCTTCTTCCAAAGACACTGGCGGCTGCGGGAAAAGAAATGCGCGACGCCACTGTCCTGCGTCAGTTGCAACGCCTCGGCGTTCATATGGGCCAGCATCAGCAGTTCGCCCGATGAATCATCGCTGACGACCGCCGTGATCAGCCCGTTCGAATCATATTTCGGCTGCAGCATATTGCCGGACTCTCGGTCATGTTCACTTTTTGTCATAGCATGGGATTAAGGCGCGATCCGTTCCCGTGCAACGGCTAATGGCGCAATTGGCGGAGCCCCTTTCTGCCCGATCACGCAATATTATGATTTTATGACATTGGGGGCAGACAAAGCCCCCTTTCCTACCTATATGGCAGGCATCCCGCGCCCGTCCAATAACATGCCAGGTGAGATATGCTGACAACCCACCCGTTTGATGACGATAAGCTGCGGGAAGAGTGTGGCGTGTTCGGGATCGCCGGCATCGACGACGCAGCAGCCATGGTTGCGCTCGGCCTCCACGCTCTCCAGCATCGCGGACAGGAAGCAGCCGGCATCACCTGCCGCAACGGCAAGGAATTTTACAGCCACCGTGCACTGGGCCCGGTCGCCGGCAATTTCGACAGTGAAGAGATAATCAACCGTCTGCGCGGCGATTCCGCTTGCGGCCATGTCCGCTATTCGACCACCGGTGCCGGCACCTTGCGCAACGTCCAGCCGCTCGAAGCCGATCTCGCATCCGGCGGCTTTGCCATCGCCCATAATGGCAATATTTCCAATGCCCTGGCATTGCGGGACGAACTGGTTCGCCATGGCTCGATCTTCCAGTCGACTAGCGATACCGAGGTCATCATCCATCTGGTTGCGACATCCAAATATCGCACATTGCTCGACAAGTTCATCGATGCCTTGCGACAGGTCGAAGGCGCTTATTCGCTGATCTGCATGACCGCCGAAGGCATGATTGCCTGCCGCGATCCGCTCGGCATCCGCCCGCTCGTCATGGGCCGGATCGGCGAGGCCTATGTTTTCGCGTCCGAAACCGTTGCACTTGATCTGGTCGGCGCAGAATATGTCCGCAGCGTCGAACCCGGCGAACTGATCGTGGTCACCAACGGTGAACTGCGCTCGCATCGCCCTTTTCCGAACAATCAGGCCAGACCCTGCATTTTCGAACATGTCTATTTCTCGCGGCCCGATTCGATTGTCGATGGCAATTCGGTCTACAGCGTCCGCAAGGGAATCGGCGCGCAGTTGGCGATCGAAAGCCCTGTTGTAGCGGATTATGTCATTCCGGTTCCGGACAGCGGCACCCCCGCGGCGCTCGGATTCTCCGAAGAATCGGGAATCCCCTTCGAACTCGGCATCATCCGCTCGCATTATGTCGGCCGCACCTTCATCCAGCCCGGTGACGGTGTCCGCCATCTCGGCGTCAAGCTGAAGCATAATGCCAACCGTCCACTGGTCAACGGCAAGAAGATCGTATTGGTCGACGACTCGATCGTGCGCGGTACCACCAGCCTGAAAATCGTCCAGATGATGCGCGAAGCCGGTGCAGCCGAGGTCCATATGCGGATCGCCAGCCCGCCGACGATGCACAGCTGCTTCTATGGCGTGAACACGCCGAAGCGGGAAAAACTGCTCGCGGCCCGCAAATCGATCGAGGAAATGCGGGAATTCATCCAGGCCGACAGTCTGGCGTTCGTATCGATCGACGGCCTCTACCGCGCTGCGGGTGAAGAAACCCGCCATGATATCCAGCCGCAATATTGCGATGCCTGTTTCACCGGCGCCTATCCGACCGTTCTCACTGACCGCGACGGCGAGGAAGAAACGGACCAGTTGACGATGCTCAACGAGCGTTCCGATTCATCCGGCACGGCGCGAGACCATGAACCATCCGGCGACCTGCCTCGCCTCAAGCAATCAGCGAACTGACCATGAAGTTTGAAGGTCAACTGGCGCTCGTTACGGGTGCAAGCCGCGGTATCGGTGCAGCAACCGCCTTGGCACTGGCCAAGGAAGGCGCCCATGTCGTCATCACAGCGCGCAACGCCGACGGGCTCGAGAAGCTCGAGGAACAGATCCATCTGGCAGGCGGCAACGCGACCATCGCGCCGCTAGATCTGACCGACGGCGACAGTATCGGCCGTCTTGCCACCGCGATTTCCGGTCGCTGGGACGGACTGGACATTCTCGTGCTCAACGCGGCGATGCTGGGCACTCTGACCCCGGTTCCGGCCATTGATGGCAAGGAATTCAACAAGATCCTGACGCTCAACCTGATCGCGCAACAGGCCCTGATCGCCGGCTTTGATCCGATGCTGCGCAAGAGCGAAAACGCCCGCCTGCTCGCCATCACCAGCAGTGTTGGACGCAAGCCGCGGGCATTTTGGGGCGCTTATGGTGCATCAAAGGCCGCGCTTGAGACGCTTGTGCTCAGCTATGGCGAAGAAATGCGTAATCTGGGCAAGATTCGCACGGCAATTATCGATCCCGGCAAGACCCGCACCGAAATGCGCGCCAATGCCTATCCGGGCGAAGATCCGGCCAGTGTCAAACTACCATCGGTCGTCGCCGACCGGCTGGTTGAAATACTCGCCAGCGATTTCGAAACCGGCGAGCATTTCCGGATCAGCTGACCGGCGGCTCTGCAGCCACATATTTTTTCACCGCTTCAAAAAACGCGATCCGCTGGTTCTTTTGCTCGTCGGGTGACGCGCTCGGCCAGTTGCCGTTGGTCGCGATAACCAGCTTGTGCGCCGGATCGATGAAGATTCCTTGGCCGAAAATACCCTGTCCGGCGAAACTGCCGTCGTCAAAAGTCCACCATTGATAACCATAGCCGCGCCCCGGCGCCCCGATGTCAGCCTGTTTTGTACCGGCCTTGTCAAACCAGCCATCCGGGACAACAGAGGTCTCGCCGATCTTGCCGCCATTCATCGCGAACTGCCCGAACAGCGCATAGTCACGCACCGTCGCCGAGATGCAGCAGCCGCCGATTTCCTTGCCGCCCTCGTTGAGCAACCATTCGGCATCCTGCCCCATTCCATAAGGTTTCCAGACCTTTTCGGATAAATATTCAGACAAGGTCTTACCCGTTGCCTTGGCTACCAGGACACCGATCAAATTGGTCTCGCCGGTATTATATTGCCAGCGTGTCCCCGGCGTCGCCTCGTTCTTCAGCGTCTTCATATAGACGATGATAGGATCCATCCCGTCGACAGGCTTGGTATTGTTGAACAGCGCGACATCGGATTTCGGATCGCCATAATCCTCGTTCCACTTCACACCCGACGTCATGGTCAACAGCTGCAACACGGTCACCCCGTCATAGCCACTGCCCTTCAGTTCGGGGATATAGGTGGTCAAGGGATCGTCGAGCGATTTGATATGTCCGTCCTTGATCGCCGCGCCGACCAGCGTCGAGACCAGCGACTTCGCGACCGAGAAAGAGGTCCAGCGTCCATCCTTGTCGAAATCGCGGCGATATTCTTCCTTGCGGATTTTTCCGTCCTGCAAAATGACCATCCCGGCCAGTCTTTGCTGTTCCATATATTCGTCGATCGACAGCGGCTTGCCGGCAACCTCGAAGCTGTCCGGCAATGCCGTGCCGGTTGCCAAAACCTTAGGATTTTCGCCAGCCTCGATGGTGTTGGATGGCACCAATGTGTCCATCATCCGGAACGCCTTGTCCCGCTGCGCATCGGTCCAGAACAGGATATTCTTGTCGGTCGGCAGGCCAACGGCATCCGCCGCTACTTTTTGCACCTGCTCGCACGCCGTCAGGCTCAGGCAGGTTGCGCCCAGCAGCGCCAGTGTCCCCAATAATTTCATCATTCACTCCCCCGTTTTTTCATTATTTTATCAATGTTACCTGTGCGACATCGATGCCGCCACCACGAAAACCACCCTCGCAATAAGCGAGATAATAGCGCCACAGCCGGACGAAATGCTCGTCGAAACCGGTCGGCAGGTCCCCGCGGTCGACCACCTCGTCAAAGCGCTCGCCCCAGATTTTCAGTGTCTCCGCATAATCGAGCCCAAAATTCGTCTGATCGGTCCATTGCAGGCCCCGGGCTTCGGCCAGCGCGCGAAAACGGCTCTCCGACAACAACATGCCGCCGGGGAAAATATAGGTCTGGATGAAGTCGGCGCTGGCTGCATATTGTTCGAAAATATCGTCCGCGATGCAGATATATTGCAGGGCCGCCCGGCCGCCGGGCTTCAGATTGCGCGCGATGCAGTCGAGGAAATCGGGCCAATATTGCTGACCGACCGCTTCGACCATCTCGACGCTGGCAATGGCATCAAACTGCCCCTCGACATCGCGGTAATCCTGGATCAGAAATTGCGGCTCCGGGTGATGATCCCGCGCCCATGCCGTCTGTTCGTCGGACAGCGATATGCCGGTCACTTCCAGACCATGGTCGCGCGCCAGACTGCCCGACAGCGAGCCCCAGCCACAGCCGATCTCCAGCACGCTGTCGCCGGACTTGGTCGCCAATCGCTGCGCTATCGCCTCGATCTTGTTACGCTGTGCCTGCTCCAGACTATCAGCCTCATTGGCAAAAATGGCGCTGGAATAGCTCATGCTCTCGTCCAGCCAGAGCTGGTAGAAATCATTGCCGAGATCATAATGATATTGAATATTCTGCCGCGCGCGCCTTTTGTCATTGCCGCGCTTCTGGTGCCGCCGCTTTACGACCCAGTTGAAGAAACCCGAAGCACGTCCGGTGCTTTTCAGCCCCTCGCGATTGCGGGTGAACAGATCGAACACCGACACCAGATCGGGGCTGTCCCATTCGCCCAGTTCCCAGGCCCGGTACCAGCCGACCGACCCGCCGTTGATCAGCCGCAGCAACGCGTTCCAGCTGTGCAGGTTGATCTCAGCCATCGGCCCCTCGCCGCGGCCGCCCAATATCCTGGTGGTTCCGTCGGGCAGCTTTCCCTCGAACGTGCCATGGTCCATGCCGGCATCGATCCGGTCGAGAATATGGTGAAAGCCGGGCGCGAACAGGCGCGCGAAAAACCCTCCGCCCGTGGCGAAGCGTTTGCGTGCATCGAGCAGATGCTGCCCGCGTTTGGGGTTTTCGACGTTCATGGGCCCAAATATGGACCAGCGCTAAGCGCTTGGCAACGTAGAACTATCCGCTGGTTCAGTTACCCGGAGCGGCAGCAGACCCGGCGAGAATGCCGCCGTCGATATTCAGTTCAGATCCAGTGATATAGCCCGCTTCATCGGATGCCAGCAGGACAGCGATAGCCGCCACTTCGCTGGCCTTGCCGAAGCGCCGCAACGGCGTGTCGCGCACCAGAGCGGCTTCCGACTCCGCCCGCGCGGTGCCCTCCCCCAGCATCGGTTCCCACATTGGAGTCATGATCGCGGCGGGATGGATCGAATTGCAACGGATTTGCCAGCCCTGCTGCGCGCAATAAAGCGCAACCGACTTGGTATGATTGCGAATGGCCGCCTTGGAGGCAGCATAGGCCGCAGCTCCCGGAATACCGACCAGACCCGATCGCGACGAGATATTGATGATCGAGCCGTTGCCCTTGGACTTCATCGCCCGGATCGCATAGCGGCACCCGAGAAAAGTCCCGTCAAGATTGACCCGGTGCACCGCGCGCCAGTCTTCGAGCGAGGCATTTTCCGGATCATGCGGACCGATGCCCTTCTCGAAACCGGTCACACCGGCATTGTTGACGACGACATCAGCGACCGGATGCAAGGCGGCGAGCCGCTTCCAATCCGCTTCCTGCTCCACGTCGAGCAGCAATGTGTCGCAGCCGAGTTCCTCGCCAGCAGCGGCCAATGTCGCGGGATCGCTATCGGTCAGAAGAACCGTCGCGCCTTCGTCGACAAAAGCCTTGGCAATAGCCTTGCCGATGCCGCGGGCGGCGCCGGTGATGATACAAAATTTTCCTGATAGTCTGTGCATAAGAGGTCCTGAATATAGGTGTCAAAATATCCGGCCCGAAGGACCGGAATGGGTGATTTTGATATTGCCTGACGGCGACCTACTTGTTCATCGACCCGATATCCTTTGATCTGCGCGCCATTAATATCGGCTCGCTGCGCGCATTTCAATCCCCGGGTTCATTTCACCTCGGCATAGGCGTCCAGCGCCCGCTCCCGCGCTTCCTTGTGCCCGATGATCTTGGCCGGATAATCTTTGGGCTTGCAACCGTGGTCTTCCGGATCGTGAATATAGGGATCGTCAATATCGGCCAGTTCCGGGACCCATTGCCGGATATAGTCGCCCGCGTCGAATTTCTCCGACTGGGTCAGTGGCGCCATGATCCGGACGAACATGTTGCTGTCGACGCCGGTGCCGGAAACCCATTGCCAGTTGACGCTGTTGGACGCGTAATCGGCGTCGACCAGCGTGTCCCAGAACCATTGCTCGCCCTCGCGCCAGTCGATCAGCAGATGCTTGATCAGAAAGCTCGCGGCGATCATCCGGACACGATTATGCATCCAGCCGGTGGCCCAGAGTTCGCGCATCCCGGCATCGACAATCGGATAGCCGGTCTTGCCCTGACACCAGGCCTTGAAGTCGGCTTTCACCCTATCGTCACTTATGTCCCGCCACGGCAGAGCGCGCATTTTCTCGCGATAGCTCTCGCCGCCATATTGCGGGAACTGGTCGATGACATTTTGCGCATAGTCGCGCCAGACGAGCTCCTTGAGATAGGTCTCGACCTTGCTCCCCTGTCCGGCCAGCCGGTTCCAGATCCTCGTCGGGCTGATCTCGCCAAAATGGAGATGCGGCGACAGGCGCGATACAAGCTCTTCCGAAGGCAGATTGCGACCCTCGTCATATTGCGCCGCCTTATCGGCAAATTCCTCCAGATTCTCCTCCGCGCCCGCTGCGCCGGGTTGCCAGTGATCGCCAAAGGCGGCAGCCCAGTCCGGCTTGGTCGGCAATAGCCCCCAGTCACCCAGAGCATCGCTATCCGGCCAGCTGTCCGGCGTATCGAGGCTTTCAGGTGCGGGAGCGGCTTCCCCCGGCGGCATATGCTGGCGCAGCGCCTTCCAGAACGGCGTGTAGATTTTATAGGGCGTGCCAGCCCCGGTCGTCACCGTCCCGGGCGGCAGCAGATAATTGCCGTCATGGAGGATCAGCCGCGCCTCATCGCCGAGGGATTTTTCCAACATTCGTTCGGCATTGCGCCACCAAGGCTCGTAATGATGCAGCGCATGCACTTCATCCGCTCCGGTGGATTTGACAATTTCGGCCAAATGCTCTGCAGCCGGCCCCCGGCGCAGGATCAGACGTGATCCCAAAGCCTGAAAACATGCTTCCAAATCTTCCAATGACCGGTGCAGCCACCAGCGCGAAGCCCCGCCCATAGAGCGGTGTCTGGATGTTTCATCGTCGAGAATATAGACCGGAATGACCGGACCGTTCGAAGCCGCCGCTATTACGGCAGCTTGATCGGCCAGGCGAAGGTCGCGGCGGAACCAGATGATGGTTGGTTTTGTCATATCCCTCCCATGTCTCAGGGAAGCGCTTGTTCCAACCTGTCCTTGTGGACATTGGCGCGGACGGTGAACCGGTCATCGACCAGCGGGTCCATGAAGCGCTGGTCTTTGATGGTTACACGGGCACCGACCGTCTTGATGATCGGCATCCGTGACCAGAAGAGAAACGCAGCAGCATTCTTGTCCGACCTTGTCATTTCCCTTGCGAGAAACTCGCTATTTCCGGGAATTCCATGCTTCTCGCCGAGTAGCAAACCTTCAAAAAGACTATAAGATCCAGACCCGTAAGCGGATTCATTGCGCCACAATATTTCCCTTTTCCAGAACTGGAGCGGAAGCGGATTGGCTACGACCATTTCCGGCTGGTCCGCAATCGGACCGGAGTTTCCTGTTTCAGCAACATCACTATCGAGCAGCGATTTCGTTTCCGCCTCCGCCTTGCCGGTGATCATCCCATTGGCAAAAATATAGGCGCAGACTATGGCAAAGCTGATCCAGGCCGGACGCTGCCAATTGCCACCGCCCTTTTTCTCCCGCCGCCGCGAGAGCCAGACACCGGCGATCAACGCTGCCCAGATCCAGATATCGATGATGAAGATACTGTCGCCATAGAACCATTGCGACGAGAAGGGCTCGAGCAGCCGGATGCCATAGCTGTTGAGCCAGTCCAGCGCCGGGTGGCTGAGACAGCCGATATAGGCCAGCGCCAGCAGCCAGCCCTTGTGGATCGGCAAGCGGTCCGCAGGCCGTTTCCCGCGCTTCGCCTGCCAACGGTCGAACCCGATCATGATCCCGGTCAGCAACAGCGGCAAAACCAGCATCGCAATCGGCCCATGGGTGATCCCGCGCCGGATCGCCAGATGCTGCACCCCGTCCAGCAAGGTCGCCACCGCATCGATATCGGGAATATTGGCGGCGATGATCAACGTCGCCATGCCGAGACCGGTTTTCTTTTTCAGGCCCATCTGGCCGAGAACGGCACCGGCTAGGCTGTGGGTTAGATTGTCCAAATTTTTTGCTCACACGAAGACACAAAGTCACAAAGGAAGTTCCGATCTAACCATCATAATATTGATTGGCTAGTCGCTTCACACCATCTTTGAAAGTGGCTGCATCTTAGTGCCTTCGTGTCTTCGTGCGAGCCAAAAATCTTTACAGTTCCGGCCCACCCTCGGTCACGGTCCAGGTCTGACCCTTGCTCAACAAAGCCTGCAAATCCGGCGTCTTACCCGCCGCTGCCGCTTCGTTCTGAGCAACCACAGCCGCCTCAAACGTCGGCCGCGGATCGTCATAGAGGACGCCCAGCGCCATCGGGAATTCGCCGAACTGCATTTCAATCAGCATATGCGCGACCGAACGGTTGGTAACGTCGTGAACGATCACGTCAGCCGCCTGCCAGTCACCGTCGACCACATCGACGACTTCCAGCTGCAGGGTCTTGCGATTGAGCGTGATACCCTTGGTGCCCTTGCCGAACAGCATGGGTTCGCCGTTCATCAGATGCAGCTGCGTATCGGCCGCGGTTTTCTTCGCCGCAAATTCCTCGAACACATCCTTGTTATAGACGATGCAATTCTGGAAAATCTCGATGAAGGACGTGCCTTTGTGGGCATGGGCCGCCTTGAGTACGTCGGGCAGTCCTTTGTGGATATCGATCCCCCGCGCAACGAACCGCGCACCGGCACCCAGCGCAAATGCACAAGGCGATGCGGGCCGGTCGACCGAACCATAAGGCGTCGAGGGACTTTGCGTACCCTGACGGCTGGTCGGCGAATATTGGCCCTTGGTCAGTCCGTAAATTTCATTGTTGAACAGCATCACCTGGCAATCGAGATTGCGGCGCAGCAAATGCATCGTGTGATTGCCACCGATCGACAGCGCGTCGCCGTCGCCGGTGATAATCCAGACGTCGAGTTCCGGATTGGCCAGTTTCACACCGGTCGCAACCGCAGGCGCACGACCGTGGATCGTATGGAAACCATAAGTCTCCATATAATAAGGAAAGCGCGAGGAGCAGCCGATACCGCTGACAAAAACCGTCTTGGACGGATCAGCACCCAGATCGGGCATAGTCCGCTGTACGGCCTTCAGAATGGCATAATCGCCACAGCCGGGGCACCAGCGTACTTCCTGGTCGGTTTCCCAGTCTTTCAGCGTGGTCGTGATTTTGGTCATCTCGTTCATGACAAATTCTCCTCAATCGCCGTCTCGATCTCGGCGATGGTAAATGGCTGGCCGGAAACCTTGTTTACCGGCTTGGCATCGACCAGATACTGGTCGCGCAACAGGGTTTTCAGCTGTCCCATATTCATTTCCGGTACGATCACGCGGTCGTAGCCCTTCAGCAGGTCGCCGAGATTTTTCGGCATCGGCCAGATATTCCGGATATGGATATGGGCGACATCCTTGCCTGCTTCGACAGCCCGGCGGACCGCCTGATGGATCGGCCCGAAGGTCGAACCCCAGCCGACAACCGCCAGCTTGCCGCCAGCCTTGCCCAGCGCGACATCCTGATCCGGGATGCTGTCCGCAACACCCAAAACCTTGTCACGGCGGATTTCGGTCATTTTCTGGTGGTTGGCCGCGCCATAATCGATATGCCCGGTATCAATGCCTTTTTCGATGCCGCCAATACGGTGCATCAAGCCCGGCGTGCCCGGTTTGATCCATGGCCGCGCCAGCTTCTCGTCGCGGGCATAAGGCTTCAATCCGCCTTCCGGCATCGTTTCCAGGAATGTGGTCGGGAATGGTTCGATACCGCTGACATCGGGGATCTTCCACGGCTCCGCCGCATTGGCAATATAGCCGTCGGTGAGCAGCATGACCGGAGTCATATATTGTACCGCAATCCGCACCGCCTCGATCGCGCATTCAAAGGCGTCGCTGGGCGAGCGCGCTGCAATGATCGGCATCGGCGCATCGCCGTTGCGGCCATAGACAGCCTGATAGAGATCCGATTGCTCGGTCTTGGTCGGCAGTCCGGTCGAAGGTCCGCCGCGCTGCGAATTGACGATGACCAAAGGTAGCTCGGTCATGATCGCCAGCCCCATGGCCTCGCCTTTCAGCGCAATGCCGGGACCGGATGACGAGGTAATACCGAGTTTACCGGCATAGCTTGCGCCAATCGCTGCTGCGATCGCGGCGATTTCGTCTTCCGCCTGAAATGTGGTCACGCCAAATTCTTTCAGCCGCGACAAATGGTGCAGGATCGCCGAGGCCGGGGTGATCGGATAGCCGCCAAAGAACATCGGCAAGCCGGCGAGCTGCGCGCCAGCGACCAGACCGAGCGACAGCGCTTCTGCGCCAGTCACCGTGCGATATTTGCCCGGTGCCGAGGGAGCGGCACCGACTGTGCGCGACGTAAGATGGCCGCTGCCAAGACCGTCACCGGACAGTTCAGCGGTTTCGCCATAAGCATGGCCGGCGTTGAGCGCCGCGATATTGGCTTCCGCAACATCCGGCAATTTCGCGAATTTGCCTTTCAGCCAGTCGACGATCGGCTGCCGGTCGCGCTCGAACATCCAGAGCGCGAGGCCCAGCGTCCACATATTCTTGCAGCGCAGGGCTTCCTTGTTGCCAAGGCCGAACGGCTTCACCGCTTCCAGCGTCAGCGCGGAAATATCCAGCTTGAGCAATTGCCATTTCGCCAGGGATCCGTCTTCCAGCGGATTATTCTCGTATTTCGCCTTGTCGAGATTCCGTTTCCCGAACTCGCCAGCGTCAGCGATGATCAGACCGCCAGCGCGCAGCGCATCGACATTGGTCTTCAGCGCTGCCGGGTTCATCGCGATCAGCACATCGGGCTGGTCACCGGCGGTTTCGATCGCGCGACTGCCGAAGTTGATCTGGAAAGCGGACACGCCGAATAAAGTGCCCTGCGGCGCCCGGATTTCAGCGGGGAAATCGGGGAAAGTCGCAAGATCGCTCCCCGCCAGCGCCGTCGACAGAGTGAACTGCCCTCCGGTCAGCTGCATCCCGTCGCCGCTATCGCCAGCAAAACGCACGACGACATTCTCGGCGCCTTCGGGATGGGGACTATTCGGTTCTTCCTGCTTCAATGCGGTGGCCATAATGGATTTTCCGTGCCTTTATAATTATTACGCAAACCGCCCTAGAGCAGCAATGCGCCCCGCTTCAAACCACAAAAACTAATAGGGATAAAGCATTTGTTTGGGACGCCCGTCCCGATTAGCGCTTGCCTAGTGATCATAGCCTGATCTAATCGATCAGTTAAACGCTAGGAGATGATCGATGACTGACGCTTATGTACGCCCCGATGTGCAGATGATTTTGACGATGATGGCCCAATCGGACCAGCCGCTCATGTCAGACGTCGAACCCGCCGTAGCCCGCGAAATGTATAATATGATGGGCGCAATGCTGGAGGCAGACGCAGTCGATCTGGCGCGGATAGAAGATATCGCCTGCCCGGGTCCAGCGGGTGACATAGCGCTCCGCCTATATGATAGCCAGGCCGAACGAAGCGCGGAAACACCCGTTATCATGTTTTACCATGGCGGCGGTTTTGTCATTGGCGACCTGGAATCCCATCATAGTTTCTGCACTTATATCGCGCGGGAAACGGGCATCCCGGTCGTAGCGGTCGATTATCGCATGGCCCCGGAAGCCCCCTTCCCAGCGGCACCGCAAGACAGTCTTGCCGCGACGCGCTGGGTTGCCGACAATCAGGCACAGCTCAAGCTCAAGATCAGCGGCCTGATCCCCTGCGGCGATAGCGCTGGCGGCAATCTTGCATTGGTCGTTGGACAAATATTCGCAACCGAGCCAGCATCGGTTCCCGTCATCGCCCAATTCCCCATCTATCCTGCAACCCGCATGGATGCAGAGGGTGGATCGATGGACGAATTTGCCGAAGGCTTTCTGCTCACCAAAGCAAGCATGGAATATTTTGACAGCCATTATGCCCCGAACGACGATGATATTCACGTATCACCCTATCTCGGCGACCTTGCCAAATCGCCGCCAACAGTACTGATCACCGCCGGCCTCGATCCACTGCGCGATCAGGGCCGCGATTATGCCGCCGATTTGATCCGCCACGGTGTGAACACGCATTTCATCGAAATGGCAGGCAATGTTCATGGCTTCATCAATCTCCGCAAGGCAGTGCCTTCGGCGCAACAGGATGTCGACAAGATGATTACAGCCTGGAAGACATTGCTCGCATCGCTGGAATCATAGAGCGTAACGCTTGCCGGAATTTGTTAGAATATCGGTAGCGTTTCCCTATTAATTATCCCGCACGCAAATGTTTGAAGCCTGAAGCAAGAGTAGCTTGGTTAGGCAGTGATAAATGCGCTATGAACGCCTCCAAAATTCTTGTCCTGTCGCGCCCCGGGGATTCGCCTGACTTATGTCAGGGATCCCGCGCAGCAGGACATTTTTGAAAGGCAGAATAAAATCGATTATAGCAATCTCCCATATCGGCCGTGCGCCGGTATCATGCTCGCCAACCGGGAGGGCCAGGTATTTGTCGGCCAGCGACTGGACGCCGCCGACAGCCAATATCCCGACGCATGGCAAATGCCGCAAGGCGGGATCGACAAGGGCGAAAAAGCCGAAGCAGCAGCCTTGCGCGAACTGCGCGAGGAAACCGGAGTTGTCACTGACCTTGTCCAGATCATTGGCCGCAGCACCGAAGAATATCTGTACGACCTTCCCGACGAGTTGCTCGGCAAGATCTGGAAAGGCAAATATCGCGGCCAGCGGCAAAGCTGGTTTCTGATGCGTTTCACCGGCGATGACGATCATATTGATATCCAGACCGAGCATCCGGAATTTAAAAACTGGAAATGGACAGACCCCCAAGGCTTGCCAGATATCATCGTTCCCTTCAAAAGGGATCTGTATCGGGCGGTATTGAAAGAGTTTTTACCGCTGATCTAGTTCGAGTAAGCGAGATTTTCTATGTCCAGACCAGCCTCCGCAGTCGCAATCATCATTGCGGCCAGCATTTCCACGCCTGCCAGTGCCGTACTACCGGCACCGGTTAAAGCAATGATCGACGCTGCCATTGCATCCGGCAACAAACAGGATGTGCAAGCTGTCGCAAAACTGGCCAAAGCCACCAATCCGGATGATCACGCCGAAATCGATGCCATCATGTCGAGCTATAATGCGCAACTGGCTGCGAAAGCCGAAGCCGAGCTGCGCGAGAAACAAGAGGCCGGTTTCTTCGAACGTTGGAAAGGCCAGGGGGAACTTGGAGGTTTTCGTTCAACCGGGAATACCAGCAATCTGGGCCTTTCCGGCGGCGTCAAACTGGCTAAGGACGCCATAAAGTGGCGGTTGAATTTTCAGGCGCGCGCCGACTATCAACGCAGTGCCGGCGTAACGACCCGCGATCAGTTGAGCGCGACGATCGAGCCCAATTACAAGTTCGACAAAAGCCTTTACGCTTACGGTCTGGCGCAATTTGAGCGGGACCGTTTTCAGGGATATTCTGCCCGCTACACCCTGTCGGGCGGATTGGGTTACGAATTGCTTAAAACCAATGACTTGCGGCTCGCAATCAAGGCTGGCCCGGCAATCCGGATAACCGACTTCGCCGACGGAGAGAGCAAAAGCAGCCTGGCCGCATTGGTCGGACTGGACTTTGACTGGAAGATTTCCGACCATCTGAAATTTTCCCAGGATGCCGGCGGCACTTATGCTAGCGATGCACAAGGCTTCACTTCGGCCATCGCCGTCATCGATAGCGACAACACAACGATCAATGCCACCTCAGCTCTCGACGCAAAGCTTCTCGGCTCACTTTCAGCACGATTATCCTATACGATAGAACATGAAACCAACCCTGCAGCGGGCAGTATCAAAACCGATACTCTTAGTCGCGCAACATTGGTCTATGACTTCTAAACGTCTGGAAAACCACGCCCGTCAGGGTGTTTCGGTATCCGGCTCTTCATCACCGATTTTCGGCTTTGGCGTAACCGCTTCAGCCGACAGAACCGGTTTCTTGTCTGCCAGTTTGATAGCCGACGCCAGCTGGTCATTCTGTGAGCAGCTCGACCGGCACAAGGTTTCAATCCGCGAAAGATTCACCCGGGCTTTTTCCAGCGCGCCCCGCTGGATGAGAGCCTCGCCCTGTCCGGCCAGTGCATCGAGATTGTTCGGATCCAGTATGAGAGCCTCGCGATACAGACGGATCGCCTTGCCAGGCAGCTGCTGAACGCGGGCAATTTGTGCCAAAGCGATGAAGGCCGAGCCATTGCGCGGATCGACGACCAGCGATGTTTCATAAAGGTCCGCTGCGAGATCAAGCTCGCCCCGTTTCTGCGCGGCTTCGCCCAAGTGCATATATTCGACCGAGCGCGGCTTGATTTCAATATCGGCCGCCTGGCCAAAGCTGGCGCTCGAAACAGTGACAAAAACAAGGGACAAGGCGACAACGGCCGGTGAAAAACGCATAATCAGCTCCAATAGACTCTCGCGACCATAGCCAGATTCATCTGCATGCTGGCTTAACATGATTTGCTATCACAATTTTTCGAGACAGGTAAAATAAAAGCCATCCGTTCCGTCATGATGCGGTGAGAGAAGTGCGCCTTTACGATATGGGCGGCCAACCGGCAAATCAATCGATATTTCCTGCCATTGCGGATGGTTCTCGAGAAACCTGTCCGTCTGGTCACCGCCTTCTGCGTCAAGAAGCGAGCAAACGGCGTAAACCAGCCGGCCGCCGGGTTTGACCATCTCGCTGCCCAGCTCCATCAGCCGCTGTTGCAATTCTGTCGTGTGATCCAGCCGCTTAGGCGTCATCCGCCAGCGCAGCTCCGGGTTGCGCCGCCAGGTTCCTGTTCCGCTGCAAGGAGCATCGATCAACACCAGATCGCAACTGGCTTTCAGATGGCCAAGCGCTTCCATTTCATTGCCCGGTGCGAGCAAAATGGTCTCGATATTGCGGGCACTCGCCCTGCGTTTGCGGGGCTCTATCCGGCTCAGCCGCCCACGATCCGTGTCCGCCGCGATAATCTTGCTTTCCGGAGGCAGCATGGCCGCCAATGCCAGGGTCTTTCCACCAGCCCCTGCACATAGGTCCAGAACAAGCTCCGGCTTGGCAGCAGCGCCTGCCATGGCAATCGCCTGGCTGCCGAGATCCTGAATCTCGATGGCGCCTTCACGAAAAAGCGCCTTGTCTTCCAGCTGGCTTCCGGCCGGAAGCTCATAGCCATGCGGCAAGGCCAATGCGACCGCTTCGGGCCATGCCGATTTGACTTCCATGTCCGTTGAACGATGCCCGTTGACCCGGACATGCAGCGGCGCACGATCGAACAATGCTGTCCGTTCGGTTTCGTCGATCAAACTGGCGAACCTGTCCGCCAGCCAGTCCGGAACCTGCGCGCCGCTGGCGACCCGTTCTCCTTCTGCAATCGCCGCAGGGCCATAGTTGGAACCGCTGAAAAGCTCGCGCAATTCCGGCTGCTCTGCCACCAAACCGAGCAAGGCCTGCCTGCCGCTTTCCGGCCGGTCGCCCCAGCGCCGGATGGCGGAATAGACCAGTTCGCGAATGGCGCGGCGATCGCCCGACCCGGCATAGCGCCGTTCCTTGAAAAATTTCTTCGCGATATTGTCGGCTGATGCACCATTGTCACGCGCTGCGGCAATGATCCAGTCGAGCATCTCTATCGCGGCTTGCAGCCGTGCCGAAGGGGTCACTGGTCCATGCGATCGTCAGCATCGAAACAATAATATACTATCCGCGCATCCGGTCCATATTCCGTCTCGACCATCGCCTTCCGCTCGGAAGCGCCATCTTCACAGCTGTCCAACGTCGAATAGACGTCATTCGTCCAAAGCGGAGTGTTGTCCGCCTGCCCCGCAGGCCAGACAAACATCAGCAGCAATATTTTCGCCTCGATTATGAGATCCATGCAAAGGTCCTAACGCGTGGGATAATTTGGCGCTTCTCTGGTGATCGCTACATCATGGACGTGGCTTTCCTGCAATCCGGCATTGGTGATCCGGATGAACTCGGCCCGTTCGCGCAGATCTTCGAGCGTCGCCGAACCTGTATAGCCCATGGCTGCTTTCACGCCGCCGACCAGCTGATGAATGACATCGCGCGCCGGCCCCTTGAACGGCACCTGCCCTTCGATACCTTCCGGCACCAGTTTCATCTGGTCCTTGATATCCTGCTGGAAATAGCGGTCCGCCGATCCACGCGCCATAGCACCGACCGAACCCATGCCGCGATAGCTCTTGTAAGCGCGGCCTTGATAGAGAAATGTCTCGCCCGGCGCTTCTTCGGTTCCGGCAAGCAATGATCCGATCATCACGGCTGATGCACCGGCGGCCAGCGCCTTGGCAACATCGCCCGAAGTCCGCAGTCCGCCATCGGCGATAACCGGAATACCGGACTTTTCCGCTTCTTCCGCACATTCCATGATCGCGGTCAGCTGCGGAACACCGACGCCGGCGACGACTCGAGTGGTACAGATTGAACCCGGTCCGATGCCGACCTTGATACCGTCTGCCCCTGCGTCGATCAGCGCGCGGGTCGCCGCTGCGGTCGCCACATTGCCGGCAATGATCTGGGTATTGTTCGAACGCTTTTTGATATCTTCCACTGCCCGCGCAACCATCGCGCTGTGACCATGGGCGGTGTCTACCACGATCAGATCACATTCCGCGTCGATCAGCGCCTGGGTCCGTTCGAGTCCGCTTTCGCCGACGGTCGACGCCGCCGCGACGCGCAAACGTCCGGTTTCGTCCTTGGTCGCGTTTGGATAAGTGACGGCTTTCTCGATATCCTTGACCGTGATCAGGCCGACGCAGCGATAGTCATTGTCGACCACGAGCAATTTTTCAATTCGCCGCTGGTGCAAGGTACGCCGCGCTTCTTCCTGACTCACGCCGGCCGGAACCGTCGCCAGATTGTCCTTGGTCATCAGCTCCGAGATCAGCTGTTTGGGGTTTTCGGCAAAGCGGACGTCGCGGTTGGTCAATATGCCGACAAGCTTGCCCGACTTCTCGACCACCGGAATACCGGATATCCGGTTCTGCTCCATGGTCGCCTGCGCTTCTGCCAGCGTTGCATCGGGTGCGATGGTGATCGGATTGACGACCATGCCGGACTCAAATCGCTTCACCTGCCGAACCGCGGCGGTTTGCTGTTCGAGCGTGAGATTGCGGTGCAAAACGCCGATGCCGCCCATTTGCGCCATGACGATCGCCATGTCCGACTCGGTAACCGTATCCATGGCGGAGGAAAGAACCGGAATATTGAGCCCGATCAGCTTGGTCAGCCGGGTCTTCGTATTGGCCTGGCTCGGCACGATCTCGGAAGCGGCGGGCCGCAACAGGACGTCGTCAAAAGTCAGTCCCAACCGAATTTCTTTATGTTTGCCTGACCTGCTCATTTTCGCCACTTTCCGATGTCTGAATGTGATTCTGTGGCGGCCCATGTAATCAGTAATCGGCTCCGCCGCTAGTGGCTAATCCGGGATAAGTGCCGGTCGAGGAAAAATATCGACCCAGCGCGACGTGGAAATTGGCATCTGCAGCCGCTCCCGCCAGCAACAAGTTGTCGTTCACCTCATCGCTAACATCATGATAGGGACCATTAATATAGGCCTGAAGCCGGTCCTCGTCGGCAAAGGCACTGGTAATCATATAGGACGGAATGCCGCGCTCCAGAAAAACATAGCCGTCCTGCCGTTTGAGATAAGGATCTGACGTGCCGCTGCGGTCAATCTCGCGCCCCTCCTGCGCGGCGACCGTCTCGATATCCTGGTCGAATCCGGACTGGCCCAGACCGACGACGGCAATCTTTTGCCCGTCGTCCGAAAGCGCGATGGTATCGGCGTTGAAAACCGCAACAAAATTTTCGAGCGCGATTGGCGGATCGCTTACAAAAGCCCGCGCGCCGAGCAGGCCCTTCTCCTCGGCAGTGGTCGCCAGGAAATAGATATCCCGGTCATGACCTTCGCCGGACAGGCCTTTAGCCGTTTCGATCAGCAAAGCTATACCGCTGGCATTGTCTATCGCGCCATTGCAGATCCGGTCTTGCTCGGGCGCGAGCGGATCTTCCACCCGGCATATTCCGAAATGGTCCCAGTGCCCCACGAACAGCACTGCGCCGCTCCCGGGACTGGTGCCGGGGATCTTCCCGATCACATTGTGTGACCCATAGGATCGGACCCGGGTCTTTGCCGTCGCGTCCGCGCTCAGACCAAGGTCAACCACCGAGATGGAGGCGCTATCATCCAGCAGCATGTCGGCATCAAGTCCGGATTGCTTGAGCAGTTTCCTAAACTGATCGACGCTGATCAACCCTTCGAGCGCCGCATGATTTTCCGGATCAGCCAATGTTGTCGATCCGCGCTGGTAGAAGCGCTGAAATCGCGCCCACCGGTCCTGATCTTCAAGGATCGAAATCACTCCGACCGCTCCGGCCTCGATCAACTGCATTTTTCGAGTTCGATAATCCGGCAACTCGTCCCTGTCTTCCGGTGGCGTGCTCGGCAGCAAGACCAGCTTTCCCGCAACCGACGGACTGCCCGCTCCCGCCTCCGCATAGCCGGCGAAGACAAGCGCCATATCGGCTTGACGGGAAGATGGTTCCCGGCCGCGCAAAACGATCTCCTCCGGCCGCAATCGTACCGCCCTGCCCGAAGCTGCGGCTGAAAAAACTATATGAAAACTCTCAGGCACACGCTCCACCAACGTCACTGGCTTGTACCAGCTGTCTTTTTCACCTGCGGGCTTCAGCCCGGCCTCCGCCCACTGCGTGGCGATATAGTTGACGGTCTTGTTTTCACCGATGGTGCCGGGACCCCGCCCTTCAAACGCGTCACTCGCCAATATCTCGATATGCTTGAGCAGGTCCGCTTCGCCAATCGCCTCTGCGCGCGCTGCGCCGGAGAAAATCAAACCCGATAAAACCAAAGCAACAATGAAACGCATTGCAACAACAACCCTTTTGTTAACCCAAATAATTTGCTTTTTCCTTGGCATTATCCCGCAAATAATCAATGATAATGAGACGGTTCGCAAGGGAGATTGGAAATGGGCGTTTCACTGTTATTATTGGTGCTATTGGTCACCATCATCTATCTTTTTGCGAGCATCAAGATCGTCCGGCAGGGCTATCACTACACGATCGAATATTTCGGCCGTTTCACAACGACCGCCCAGCCGGGGTTCAATTTCTATCCGGCATTTCTTTATCGCGTCGGCCGCAAGGTCAACATGATGGAACAGGTGCTGGATATTCCGGGCCAGGAAATCATCACCAAGGACAATGCGATGATCTCCACCGACGGCGTGGTGTTCTTCCAGGTGCTCGACGCTGCCAAGGCGGCATACGAGGTCAACGATCTCTATAACGCGATCCTCAACCTCGTCACTACCAACCTGCGCACGGTCATGGGTTCGATGGACCTTGATGAAACTCTCTCCAAGCGCGACGAGATCAACGGACGGCTGCTGACCGTGATTGACGATGCGACGACGCCGTGGGGGATCAAGATCACCCGGGTCGAGATCAAGGACATCCGTCCGCCTCAGGATATCATCAACGCGATGGCCCGGCAGATGAAGGCAGAGCGCGAGAAACGCGCCAATATCCTTGACGCAGAAGGCGCGCGCGCCTCCGAAATCCTGCGCTCAGAAGGCGAGAAGCAGGGGCAGATCTTGCAGGCTGAAGGCCGCAAGGAAGCCGCCTTCCTCGATGCCGAAGCCCGCGAACGCGAAGCCCAGGCCGAAGCGAAAGCAACCCAGATGGTGTCCGAAGCCATTGCCGGCGGCAATGCACAGGCAATCAACTATTTTGTCGCTCAGGATTATGTGAAGGCGGTCGAAAAATTCGCTACCTCACCGAATGCCAAAACCATATTATTCCCGATCGAAGCCACGCAGCTGATCGGAACATTGGGCGGCATTGGCGCTTTGGCGAAAGAAGCGCTGGGTGAAAACACGCAGATGTTTTCGCCACCAGCGCGCAAAGGTCCTTTCGACAACAAGGACTAAGCGAGGCAACGAGAAAGCAGAGCATAGGCAATGGATGACTTCACCATCAACAATCCGGAATATGTCTGGCTGGGCCTAGCCGCGCTGCTCGCGCTGGCGGAGCTGTTCGTGCCGGGCGTCTTCCTGATCTGGGTGGCTGCAGCAGCGGCGGTGACCGGAATCCTGTCGCTGTTCATCGACATGACCTTTGCCGGTCAGCTGACCGTATTTGGCCTGTCGACCATAGCCGCAGTGCTCGGTGGACGGCGCTGGTATCTGACCCACAATGTCGAAAGCGAAAGCCCTCTGCTCAACAACCGTTCGGCGCAGCTGGTCGGACGAACCGTAACCGTTGTGGAGACAATTTCTGCCACCAGCGGACGGGTGAAGGTCGCCGATGGCGAATGGAAAGCCAAAGGGCCGAACATGAAAAAAGGGACAATCGCAAAGGTCGCAGCGGTAGAAGGCGGTGTCCTCCGGCTGGAAGCGCTGGAAGACACCGCAATATCGGATTCCAAACCTATTTCTTGAAGAAACCCTTCGCCATATTGGTGATGTCGTTGATCGGATTGCCATCGCCATCGCGGTCCAGAAAGCTGGTCGCCTTGCCCAGCAAGCCTTCTTTGCCGGTCAGTTTGTCCATAAGACTGCCCTCGCCATCCAGACCGGCTTTTTCAGCCAGTGCCGGCAAGAGGCCTTTAAGTTTTTCAGCGTCAACACCCGCTTCAGCAGCCGCTTCCTTGATCGCGGTCATCTTGTCGGTGCTGCCGTCGCGCAATTTTGCGAACAGTGCCTCACCACCCTTTTTGGCTTCGTCGGCCGTCATCCCGGCTTTTTCCGCAATGTCGTCGATACTGAAATTTTCGGGCAACATATCCATGATTTTTTCGAGCATGCTCATAATCCATATCCTTCAATAGAGGTAAGTTTAGCGTACCAGCTTTCCGGCCATTCCAATAATGTCATCTAGCGGATTGCCGTCGCCATTCAGATCGAGCATCGAGGCGATACCGCCGAGGCCACCGGAAGATGCATTATTGCCTCCGCCCAGCAAACCGCCGATCAGGCCGCCCAGTCCGCCGCCGCTACCGGCGCTGCCCGAACTTTCCTTGGCCATATATCCGGCGACCATCATGGCAACGACCGGCAACATTTTCTTCAGCAGATCGCTGCTGATGCCGGTCTGCTGTTCTGCGCCCGCCGCGACGGTCCGGCTGACTTCCTTGGAACCGAAAATCTGGCCGAGCACATCATTGCCTTTTTCAACCGGAGTTGGTTGCGTACCGAGCACGCTGTCGAGCAGTCCGCCACCACCGAGTTGGCCCAGCAATCCGCCGAGCCCATCGAGACCGCTTGGCTGCGCCTGCGTCGTTTTCTTGAAGCCGCCCAATATGGCGGGCAGCAAAGCTGCTGCACCCGCTTGGGCGACGCTTTCGTTGACACCCAGTTCCTTGGCCATCGTGCCAATGCCGCCCGACTGCTGCAACATATCCATAATATTCATCGTCGCTCTCCTTCATTGCCGTGACGGCATGGTTGATTCTTTACTTGTCAGGACCTTAGCATATTTTCACGGCAGAAACCGGCCAATCCACAGATTTACGAGTGTTTACACCTTTGATGTGGCGGATAAGCGCCGTTGCGGGAGATGGGCAATTGACTCCGCAACGGCTAGCACCGAGATATCCATTCAAGGGCGCGGTCACGTGAGAGCGGAACCGCAAGGCCCCTAATATATAAAGGAACAAGACATGAGCATTTTCGGAAAAATCAAGAACGCGATTTTTGGCGGCGAAGCCAAGGCAGCAGAACCTGAAGTAGCGGCAACACCTGTTGCAGCAGCGCCGGCTCAACGCGCGGCGATCAGCGAAGTAGACGTTGCTTCGCGGCTCGACAGCATCCCGGGCTCGGACAAGCTCAACTGGCGCACTTCGATTGTCGACCTGATGAAGCTCGTCCAGATCGATGCCAGCTATGGCAATCGCAAGGAACTGGCGCAGGAACTCGGCAACAGCGATTATAGCGGTTCCGCCGAAGACAATATCCTGCTGCACAAGCAGGTCATGAACAAGATCGCTGCAGCGGGCGGTATCGTTCCGGCGGAACTGAAAGACTAATCATCTGGACGATATGTCCGTTTGAACTTAGGCGGGGGCTGTGAGCGATCATAGCCCCCTTCTTTTTGCCCCTCTTCCTGCTGCAGAAGCCCCGAAGGGTTGCCGCCGCTGTCCGAGACTGGTTGGCCTGAGAAAATCCTTGCGCAAGGATCATCCGGACTGGTGGAACGCGCCGGTTCCAGCCTTTGGTGACCCGAAGGCATGGCTGGCTGTCGTCGGCCTCGCTCCCGGCACGGAGGGCGCCAACCGGACCGGCAGACCGTTTACCGGCGACGCCTCGGGCGAGATGTTGTTTGCTACGTTGACGAAGTTCGGTTTTGTGAATGGGACATTCGCCAACGACCCGGCAGACAGGATTACCCTGAACGGAGCGATCATCCTCAACGCGGTCAAATGCCTGCCGCCGGAGAACAAGCCGACCGGCGCCGAAATCAACAATTGCCGTCCCTATCTCGCCAAAGCGCTGGACGGATTGCCGGAACTGGAAATCATTCTGGCGCTAGGCAGGATCGCCCACGAGAGCATCGTCCGTCTGTCCGGCGCAAAACTCGCCGATCACAAATTCGCCCACGGCGCACAGCACGAGCTACCAGATGGCCGCACCCTGATCGACAGCTATCACTGCAGCCGGTACAATATGAACACCCGGCGATTGACGGTGGAAATGTTTGAGGAAGTTTTCGAGCAGGCGGCCTATTTATCCTCGGCCAACCGCCCATAAAGCTCCGGACGCCGGTCCCTGAAAAATCCCATGCCGGCGCGGTGCTTGCGCGCCTGATCGAGATCGAATGATGCTGTCAGAACGCCGGTCTCCTGCGAGCTATATTCGGTCACCAGATCACCCCATTCATTGGTGATGAAACTGTGACCGTAAAAGGCCTGCTCCTCTTCGACCCCGATGCGATTGCTCGCGACCACCGGCATGCAGTTGCTCACCGCATGGCCCTGCATCGCCCGCCGCCACATGCGGCTGGTGTCGAGATCCGCGTCATAAGGTTCGGAACCGATCGCAGTCGGATAGAAGAGAATTTCCGCACCCATCAGCGCCATCGCCCGCGCGGTCTCGGGATACCATTGGTCCCAGCAGATGCCGACGCCGATCCGGGTGCCGCAGACATCCCAGACCTTGAAACCCGAATTGCCGGGGCGGAAATAGAATTTTTCCTCATAGCCGGGGCCATCGGGAATATGGCTTTTGCGATAGACGCCCATGATCTCGCCATCGGGACCGATCATCGCAAGACTGTTATAATAATGCTGCCCGTCGCGTTCGAAGAAACTGGCCGGAATAGCCACGCCATATTGTTTGGCGAGCTTCTGCATGGCGAGCACCGGCGTGCTTTCGCTTAGCGGCTGGGCCAGAGCGAAAAGCGCCTCGTCCTCGGTCTTGCAGAAATAGGGTCCGGCGAACAGCTCGGGCGGCAAGATGATCTGGGCCCCCTGTTCCGCCGCTTCGGCGATCAGGCCGCTGACGGCATAGATATTTGCCTGCTCATCGCCCCCCAGGGGCAGCTGCAGGGCTGCTACGGATATATTGGTCATAGCAGCCCCATTAGCGGCTTAAGGCCGCTTCTTAAACAATAATGTCATCCGGTCGGATTCACCGATCGCCTGATATTTTGCTTTATCCGCGTCGCCTAGTGCCAGCACCGGAGGTAATGTCCAGACGCCGCGCTCATAGTCGGACGTGTCGGCCGGATTGGCATTGATTTCGGAATCGCTGACCAGTTCAAAACCGTTCAGTTCGAACAATGCCACGACCGACGCCTGTTTCAGATAGCCCTTGGTACCATTGGACATGGCATAAGATGCGTCGTCTTTGGCCCGGTGCTGGACAATCCCGACCATCCCGTCATCGGCCAGCATATCACGCAAGGCGCGCAATTCGGAGTCCGCCCGGTTTCCGTTCAGCATGCCGTGCAAGGACCGGAATATCAAGATCCGGTCGACCTTGCCCTTCTTGTCATCGGGCAGCTCGTCGCTTTCAAAGGCGAGTATCTTGCCGGCATCAACGCCGGTCCACTTGGCTGCTGTCGCCGGGAAGCTTTCGGGCCAGCCCTTGGTCCGCGCCTCGCGGGCACGGTCGGGAAAGCTGCTGTCGGAACTGTCAGCGTTGATCGCGATATATTGCCCGCTAGCGGCGAGATAAGGCGCCAGCACGCGCGTGTACCAGCCGCCACCGGGGCCATATTCGACAACCGTCTGGCCGGGTTTGACGCCAAAGAAAGCAAGCGTCTGAGCAGGATGACGATAGGCATCGCGGGCCTTGTCGTCGGCGCGGCGCTCATGCGACAATACCGCCTGCAGGCCGGCGTCGGTCATCGCGGCTCCTTCTTCATGGTGCTTCGCAGCGCCGGGAACGGCCATTCCCAGCATTGCGAGCGCCGCGCTTGCCATCAGTAATTTTTTCATATGATTTTCCTCTCAAACAGTCGGGGGTTATTTTCTATGGCTGACACTAGCCCGTCCCCGCCGGGACACAATATGTAATAAAGGGCTAATCTATCCGCGGGATCTGCTGCGATATGCAGTGAAAGCTGCCGCCGCCGCGGAGCAGCGCCTGGCTGGACAGCCCGATCACCTTGTGGTCGGGGAACAGCGCCGCGATTTGATCCACGGCCTTGCTGTCATTTGCTGCCCCATATTGCGGAACCGTCACGACCCTGTTGCCGATATAGAAATTCATATAGCTGGCCGGCGCGATATCGCCGTCAACTTCATATCGCCCCGCCGACGGCAGGCGCACGACCTGCAAGCCCGATGCAGCGGCCCGCGTTGCGGCATCGTCAAAAATCTCGGCATTGGGGTCGTCAGCCGTATCGGCTTGCGGGATGGCGACCATGTTCGGGGCAACGAACCGCGCAAGATTGTCGACATGGCCATCGGTATGATCGGCGACAAGCCCGTCTCCGAGCCAGCAGATATCCTGCACCGCCAAAGCATCACGCAGCCGCTCGGCAACCTGTTCTTTGCCAAGCCCGTCATTGCGGTTGGCGTTTAGAACGCATTGCGCAGTCGTGATCAGCCGGCCAGCGCCATCGCCATCGATAGCGCCGCCTTCCAGTATCCAGTCCTGATCGCTGACCGGCAGGTCGAACCGCTTTGCCAGCCGCCGACCGACATCCTTATCACCGGCCATCTCATATTTGCCGCCCCAGCCATTGAAGCGAAAATTCCGGCCATCAGGGCCATTTGGCCCTGCAATGAAAACCGGCGCGCTATCACGCAGCCAGACATCACCAAAAGGTTCGACAACCACGTCCACGCAAGACTGGACCAGTCCGCGCGCGACATCCGCGTCCGCGACGTCCCGGCACACCAGAACAACGGTCTCGCCTGCGCCGTCATCGGCTATCGCATTGGCAAAGGCCGCCACTTCGCGTTGCGCCGCCTCCCGGCCCACCGGCCATTCCGCCGGATCGCCGGGAAAGCCGATCCAGACCGCCTGATGCGGTTCCCACTCTGCGGGCCATCTCGTCATGCGTAGCGTCCGGGATCAGTTGCCGGCGCGGCTCTTGTCCCGCGTTGCACGGAATTCGTCGCCATCATTCCAGTTCGGCCAGTCTTCGGTCATCGCCAACATCCGGGCCACGGTATAATAGACTTTCAGATCGCCCATCACGCCGTCCCAGTTCCAGTTCGGATCATATTCGTCCTTCGGACCGTGGTAGCGATTTTCGGTATAATCTTTCGAAATGGCTTCACCGGCTTCCCGGCCACCTTCGACAAGATCCTCTCCACCTTCGAAATAGATCATCGGCACGCCAAGCTTGGCAAAGCTGAAATGATCGGACCGGTAATAATAGCCCTTCTCCGGTGTCGGCTCGGCTTCGGCCACGCGGCCATCGCCGGTCAGCGCCGCTTCGAGATAGCGATCGAGACCGGATTTCCCTTTGCCGACCACAATCACGTTCTTGGCAGGGCCAGCCATGCCGAAGGCATCCATATTCACGCCACCAACAGTCTTGCTCAGCGGATAGATCGGGTTTTGCGCATAATAAGCCGAACCCAGCAGGCCCGACTCCTCGGCTGTCACGGCAAGGAAAATAATGCTGCGGTCCGGCGCGCCTGCCTTCACATGGGCCTCCGCCAGAGCGACCAGCGCGGCCGTTCCGGTAGCATTGTCGACCGCACCGTTGCAGATATCGTCACCATCCGGTGCCGGCTTGCAGCGACCGAGATGGTCCCAATGCGCGGTGTAGATCACATATTCGTCAGGGCGGGTCTTGCCCTTCAAAATGCCGACGACATTCTTGCTGTCGGTTTTCTTGATATCATTCTCGAGCGAAGCGGATGCTTTCAGCTTCAGGTCGACTGCCTTGAAGCCCTTTTTCTTCGCTGCCGCCATTTGCGCGGTCAGGTCCTGCCCCGCCGCCGCGAAAATCTTGGCCGCCGCATCCTTCTGGACCCAGCCGTTCAATTTGGTCTGGTCCGCGCCGCCGTTCGCCGACTGGGCGTAAAATTGTTCACCCGTCCAGCTCGATTCGACAACATTCCAGCCATAAGCTGCCGGATCGGTATCATGGATGATCAAAGCCGCCGCAGCGCCCTGCCGTGCCGCTTCTTCATATTTATAGGTCCAGCGCCCGTAATAGGTCATCGCCCGACCGCCAAAATCGCCTTCAAGGCTTTCGGTTCCGAAATCGGGATCATTCACCAATATGACGACGGTTTTGCCTTTGACATCTACGCCGGCATAATCGTTCCAGCCACGCTCGGGAGCGTTGATGCCATAGCCGACAAACACCATGTCGCTGCCGGCAACGTCAATTTTCGGCTGCTCCTGGTAGCTAGAGACGACATAGTCACTGCCAAAGGCAAAAGACAAATCACTCTTTCCACCGCTGATTTTCAGAGGCGACATATTCTTTGCGGTAATCCCGACCAGCGGCACATCCTGAAACCAGCTGTCGCCATTGCCGGGCGACAGGCCGGCTTCGGCAAATTTCTTGGTCAGCAGCGCAAGGGTTTTCTCCTCGCCTGGCGTGCCTGGTGCCCGGCCTTCATACGCGTCAGAGGAAAGCTCCTCTGTGATAGACTTCATTGTGTCGACCGACAATTCGGGTGCCGCAATTTCCGGCAACGCGACAGCGGCATCGCCTTCATCAATTTTCGTGCAACCGGCCAGTACCAGAGATGGCACCAGCAACGCCCAAAGCGATCGTTTCAACATATAGCTATCCTTCTGAAATTCTCTGTTTCGAAAAACCTTAGCCGCTCAATGCCAGACGCGTTTCAGCAAGGCAAGAAGCGTGACGGCTCAATCATTGGGTGCCAGCCATCACAGCACCGGACAGAAGTGGAATGCAAAAAAAAGGGCGGCCCGTTGGAGCCGCCCTTTTTCGTATATATCGTTGAAACAATCAGCGCGAATAGAATTCGACGACCAGATTGGGTTCCATTGTCACGGGATAAGGTACTTCGTCCAGTGTCGGGATGCGGACATAGGTTACCTTGTCCGTGCCGTCTGGCGTTACATATTCTGGAATGTCACGCTCTGGCAGGCTCTGTGCTTCGATAACCAGCAGCATTTCCTGTGCCTTGGAACTCAGCGAAATCACGTCGCCCGGTACAACCTTGCGCGAAGCAACATTACATTTGACGCCGTTCACCCGGATATGGCCGTGGCTCACGAGCTGACGGGCAGAAAAGATGGTCGGGGTGAATTTGGCGCGATAGACAACCATGTCGAGACGCTGCTCGAGCAGGCCGATCAGGTTCTGGCTGGTATCGCCTTTCATCGCTGCGGCTTCTTTATAAGCGCGGCGGAACTGCTTTTCCGTCACGTCGCCATAATAGCCTTTGAGCTTCTGCTTGGCGCGCAACTGGATACCGAAGTCGGACAGCTTGCCCTTGCGGCGCTGACCGTGCTGGCCCGGGCCATAGTCGCGACGATTGACGGGAGATTTGGGACGACCCCAGATATTCTCGCCCATGCGGCGATCGAGCTTATATTTTGAACTGGTACGTTTGGTCATATGAATGACTCCTCATTTGCTGTTTCTAAGTCTTCCCGGAACGCACCATCAAAACCTTGAGTCTTGATGCGGCCACCGCTTCACCGGGGTGCGGAGCCAATTGCAAGAGCGGGCCTATGGCGAGCAAACCCGCCATTGTCAACTGTCTTGGCCGGTGAAAATCTTGCGGATATGATAGTCAGGTATCGACTCTCTGACGAGTGACGATTATTGGGCTGGCATGAATGATCCCAAGCCACTGCCGCCCATGGAAACCATGATCGATGTCCGCGAACAAGTGGACCGCGTCGACGCGGAAATCATCGCCCTGATGGCCCAGCGTTTCGCCTGCATGGATGCCGCCGCGCGGATCAAACAGGATCGCAACGTCGTACGTGATGAAGCGCGCAAGGCCGCTGTTCTCCAGAATGTCAAACATCTGGCAGAACAAGCCGGAGTCCCCGTACCCACGATGGCCGCGATCTGGGAAATGCTGGTCGAAACGTCGATCAGTTACGAATTGCAGAAATGGGACCAGCTGCGCAAATAGCGCCTCCGATCAAGGCTTTTCGGCTTTATCCTTGCGGGGAGGCCGTTCCAGCGAAGAGATAACGCCGCGCCAGGTCTTTACCTCTTCATTCGTCCACGCCGGCTTGGTCAGCATATTGCGGAGCGTCACTTTCGTCGCTCCAGCCCGTTCCGCCGGGTAGAAATATCCGTTTTTATCCAGCGCCCGTTCGAGATGCTCATAGAACATGTCCAGTTCTCTCTGCGGAGCCGGTTCTGCCACTTTCTTTTCTAGCGTAGGCTGAACATTGCCGACGCTGTCCGTCTTGGATATTTCATAAGCCACAAGGATGACGGCCTGAGCCAGATTGAGCGATCCGAATTCCGGGTTGATCGGTACGGTTATGATCTTGCGCGCCAGTTCAACATCGACAATTTCCAGTCCGGCCCGCTCCGGCCCGAACAAAATCGCGCATTTTCCGCTCGCCTGCGCCATATCTTCGGCAGCTTCCCAAGGCGTAAGCACCGTCTTGGTCATGCCCCGTTTGCGGACGGTTGTTGCATAGACATGGGCGCAATCAGCCACAGCCTCAGCCGTCGTTTCAAAGACCTGCGCCTGTTCCAGCACTTGGTCTGCGCCCGAAGCCGATGGCCCGGCATCCGGATTTGGCCAGCCGTCCCGCGGTTTGACAATGCGCATTTCGGTCAGGCCGAAATTCAGCATCGCCCGCGCGGCCTTGCCGATATTTTGTCCGAGCTGCGGATTGACCAATATGATTGCGGGCTGGTTGCTCACGCGCCGCCGACATCTTTCAGAGTGCCGGCAAATTCCTTGAAATCCTTGGCCTCGGTAAAATCCTTATAGACCGATGCAAAGCGGATATAGGCAACGCTATCAAGCGCCTTCAGGCCATCCATTACCATCTCGCCGATTTTCTGCGACGGGATTTCGGTCTCGCCACTGGTTTCCAGCTGACGCTGGATGCCCGAGACCAGCTGATCCATCTGCTCCTGCGCTAGACCACGTTTACGGCAAGCGAGCGATACCGACAGATCGATCTTCGACCGGTCAAACGGTTCCTTGCGGTCCTCGCTTTTGACCACGGTTATTTCACGCAATTGCACACGTTCAAATGTCGTGAACCGCGCGCCACAGCCCTCGCACTGGCGACGGCGTCTGATCGTCGTGTTGTCCTCGGTCGGACGGCTGTCTTTGACCTGGCTGTCGTCATGGGCGCAAAAGGGGCAACGCATGTTATGCTTTTCCGATCAATCCTGGTAAATCGGGAAACGGTCGCAAAGCGCCTGTACCCGTTCGCGTACATCGGCTTCAATATCGGGATCCCCCGCATCGCCTTTCTGGCGTAAACCGTCGAGCACATCCGCGACCATATCGCCGATCATCTTGAACTCGGCAGGACCAAAGCCACGGGTGGTACCGGCGGGTGATCCAACGCGGATGCCGCTGGTCTTCATTGGTGGCTGCGGATCATTGGGGATGCTGTTCTTGTTGCAGGTAATGCCTGCCCGCTCGAGCGCTTCGTCGGCGTCACGCCCGGTGATGCCCAGTGGCGACAGATCGATCAGCGCGAGATGGGTGTCGGTGCCGCCGGCAACCACGTCGGCGCCGCGTTCCTTGAGCGTTGCAGCCAGAATTTTCGCATTTTCAATCACGGCAGCGCAATAGCTGGTGAATTCCGGACGGAGTGCTTCACCAAAGGCTACAGCCTTGGCCGCGATCACGTGCATCAAGGGACCACCCTGGAGGCCGGGGAAAACCGCAGAATTGATCTTCTTGGCAATGGCTTCGTCATTGGTCAATATCATCCCGCCACGCGGTCCGCGCAGGGTCTTGTGGGTCGTGGTGGTCACGACGTCTGCATAGCCAAGGGGACTTGGGTGCAATCCGGCGGCAACCAGTCCGGCGAAATGCGCCATGTCGACCATGAACAGGGCACCGACGGAATCGGCGATCGCGCGGAACTTGGCAAAATCAATCTGACGCGGATAGGCAGAGCCGCCCGCGATGATCAGTTTCGGCTGATGTTCCTTGGCGAGCGCTTCGACTTCTTCATAGTTGATCAGATGATCGTCGTCGTTGACTCCATATTGGATCGCGTTGAACCATTTGCCCGACTGGGCCGGTTTCGCGCCGTGGGTCAAATGCCCGCCGGCATCGAGCGACATGCCGAGAATGGTATCGCCCGGCTTGACCAGCGCGAGCATCACCGCGCCGTTTGCCTGCGCTCCGGAATGCGGCTGGACATTGGCAAAGCCGCAGTCAAACAGCTGCTTGGCGCGTTCGATCGCCAGCGTCTCGACCGCATCCGATGGCGCGCAGCCCTGATAATAGCGGCGTCCGGGATAGCCCTCGGCATATTTGTTGGTGAAGACCGAGCCCTGCGCCTGCAGCACCGCCCTGGAAACAATATTTTCCGAGGCGATCAGCTCGATCTGGTTCTGCTGGCGTGCCAGTTCGGAGTTGATCGCGCCGGCAACCGCCGGATCACTTTCATCGACCGAAAAGTCGAAGAAACCGGTCTGTCTGACATCCTGAATATCGGCAGTGTTGCTCATGCGCTTGTTCCTTCAACTTGGGGGGCGGACAATTTATCGACCCGGCGCTGATGCCGGTCGCCGCCAAATGGGGTTTTCAAAAAGATGTCGAGACAGTCTTTCGCGATTTCGATGCCGACCAGCCTTGCGCCCATGGCGATCACATTCGCGTCATTATGTTCCCGCGATAGCCTGGCTGACAGGCCTTCGGAAACCAGCGCACAGCGACAGGCGGGATTGCGGTTGACCGCCATCGAAATGCCGATACCCGAACCGCAGAGCGCTACCCCCCGCTCCGCGCGGCCCGATGCCACTTCGGCGGCAAGCTTATAGCCATAATCGGGATAGTCGACACTGTCGCCGGTCATCGGCCCGAGATCGGTAAGATCATGGCCTGCGTCGTTCAGCCAGTCGACCAGAGCGGCCTTCATATCCAGAGCGGCATGATCAGAGGCAATAGCGATGCGCATGGGCATTTCCTGTAGCGAGAATCGGATGGCCGCTATTTAGTAGACAGTGCCCCGATAGGCCACCAAATATTTGGCGCGGCACAAAGCCGTCAAAGGCCAGTTGGTGACGCCGTCAGATTTCCATCTGGCTGCCGAGCTCCACCACCCGGTTGGTGGGAAGCTTGAAAAACTCCATCGCGGTCGCCGCGTTGCGCAACATCCATGCAAAGAGCTTCTCTCGCCAGACCATCATCTCCGGTTTTTTCGACGGCAGCAAGGTCTGGCGCGACAGGAAGAAGCTGGTGGTCATCATGTCGAATTCCATGCCACAGCCCTTCACCGCTTTCAGAGCCTCGGGCACATCGGTTTCCTGCATGAAGCCAAAATGGAGAATCAGCCGGTAGAAACCGTTACCAAGATCCTTCACTTCGCAGCGTTTGTCGGCATCGACCGTCGGAACATCGTTGATGTTGACGGTCAGAATGACCACCCGTTCGTGGATGACCTTGTTATGCTTGATATTGTGCAGCAGCGCCGATGGTACGCCAGCGGACGAGGACGCCATGAAAATGGCCGTTCCGGGGACCCGGGTGGCGCTATTGGCTGCAGATTTCGTGAATATCTCGATCGGCATGGCCGCTTCCGCCATGTTTTTCCGCATGATCTGGCGCCCTTTGGCCCATGTCGTCAGGATAACGAAAGCGACACCACCAACGGCCAGCGGGAACCAGCCGCCATCGGGAACCTTGGTCAGGTTCGCCGCGAAATAAGCACCGTCAACGATGAAGAAAACGGCCAGCAGCGGAATGGTGATCCACAATTTCCATTTCCACAATACCACCATCACTATGGCCAGCAAGCAGGTGTCGATGAACATCGCGCCGGTAACCGCAATCCCGTAAGCCGAGGCCAGATTGCTTGAGCTCTGGAAGGTCAGCACCAGCAGGATGACTGCAATCATGATCGCCCAGTTGACGAATGGGATATAGATTTGCCCCGCTTCCGACGCGCTGGTGTGCTTGATTGTCAGACGGGGAATGAAGCCGAGCTGGATCGCCTGATGGGTCACCGAGAAAGAGCCGGAAATAACCGCCTGGCTGGCGATGAATGTCGCCATGGTTGCGAGGATAACCAGCGGCAGACGAAGCACTTCCGGCGCCATGATGAAGAACGGACTTTCGATCGCTGCAGCCGCGCCAGCTGCATCGAGAGAGAGGATCATCGCGCCCTGACCGAAATAATTGCACAACAAAGCCGGCATCACGAAACCATACCAGGCAATTCGCATCGGCTTCTTGCCGAAATGGCCCATGTCGGCAAATAGCGCCTCGGAACCGGTAACCGCCAGCACTACCGAACCCAGCGCCAGAAACGCCTTGACCCCGTCGGTTATGAAAAATTGTACGGCATACCATGGGTTGAAAGCATATAGGACCGAAGGATGACCGATAATCTGGATGATACCGAGCGTCCCGATAACGGTGAAATAGACAAACATCACCGGCGCAAACAATGCGCCTATTTTCGCGGTGCCACGAGACTGGATCAGGAACAGAAATACCAGCAGGGTCAGCGCGATAGGGATTACCAGATGGCCCAGTCCGGGCTGGACAACGGTCAATCCTTCGACCGCCGAAAGCACCGAAATCGCGGGCGTAATCATGCTGTCGCCATAGAAGAGCGCGGTGGCGAATACACCGAGCAATATCGCCAGCCAGCCATATTTTGATCGTCGCATGGCGCCGGAAATCAGCGCCACAAGTGCCAGGCTACCGCCCTGCCCCTTGTTGTCCGCGCGCATGGTGATGCTGACATATTGGATCGTCACCACCAGCGTCATCGACCAGAAAATCAGGCTGACCACGCCGAGAACATGGATACGGTCGAGTTCCAGCGGATGGGCACCGATAAACGTCTCGCGAAACGCGTATAGTGGGCTGGTACCGATGTCGCCGAACACGATCCCGATCGCGCCTGCGGCGAGCTTGGCTATGGCGCTGTTACGTTGTGGCGAACCGTGCGTTTGCACTGTGCTGCCTGACGATTCTGCACTTTCGGTTTGTTCTGCGGACATTGGTTAGCCGTTAAGGCGATACCCCGATCAATTTGGACACAACAAGTTATTTACTGGCAATCGTGTCAGCAAGCGCGCGCGACTAGCACGGGCCATTAGCGGGTGCAACAAAGCGACGAACAGCTAATATCAACTCATTCATAACAAAAGGCTTTTTACTGCCCAGTCGGTAATTCTGGTTTGACCGGCAGCGAAGGTTGTATCTTTTCCATCGTCGCCAGTCGCGACTCGAGATCAGCTCGCCAGGGCGCATCCTCGCTGCTCCGGGCCAATAATTCGGTCCAGATCGCCCGCGCCTGATCAATCTTGCCCGACTGTGCATAGGCAAGTCCCAGAAAAAACGGTGGTCCGGGGTGTTCGGGTGACAGATCGGCGGCTTTCTGAAAGGCGAATTGCGCAGCCGGCGTGATCACGCCATCGGCATGTACGACCAGCGCATTGCCCAATCCGACCCACAGATCGGGGTCATCGGGATGTTCTCTCACGCCGTTGCGCAAATAATTGGCGGCAGCACCATGCTTGCCTGTACGGTTAAGGGAGTCGGAAAAAACCAGCCATTCCCGCGCGGTTCCGAAACGTTCGCCCATCTCGTTACGTGCGTCAATTGTATCATCGTCAAAGCTATTGGGCTTTTCGGTCGGCTCGATCGAGACCCCGGCCATGCCGGGATGTCCCTGCCAGGCGTAACCGGCAATACCCAGCAACAGCGCGGCAGCGGTAATTTCATATGTGGGTCGAGGCATTTTACCCACGAAGATCAGCGCAGCAGCACAAGCCAGTACAAAAAGAAAAATTATGATCCAGCCCATCATTCATCATCCTTGGGTTTGCGGAAACGTCCACGCGCCAGCCACAAGGCGGCAAGCAACAGGATGATCGGCGCAATCCACAGCGGCCATGTGACCGCCGAAGCTATCGGCGGATTGTAGGACACCCAATTTCCATAGCGTTCAACGAGCCAGCTTCTGACCTGCTCCGGCGTTTCACCCGCGGCGATTCTCTCCCGCACCTGGCTGCGCATATCGCCCGCCATCGGCGCGTTGCTGTCGGCAATCGACTGACTCTGGCATTTGAGACAGCGCAGTTCATCCATCAGGTCACGCGCAGCGGCTTCCTGTTGCGGGTCATCCAGTTGCCGGTTGGCATAAGGCGCGGGCGGCAGGCCGGTCTGCGCTACAACCGGGACCGCAAGACACATGGTGATCAGCAGAACAAGCAAACGCTTCATTTCGCGTCCTCCAGCAATTTCAGAAGCTCGGGAACATCTTCTTCACGGATATCTCCGATATGCTGATGGACGATGATGCCATTGCCATCGATCACAAAAGTCTCCGGAACGCCGGATGACCCCAGTTCAAGCTGGACCTTGCTGGTCGTGTCGGTACCGATCCGGGCATAAGGATTGCCCCAGCGGTTGAGAAAATTGGCAATATCTTCGGGCGTATCGCGGCTGGCGATCGCGTTGATCTCGACCCCGGCCTTTTGCAGCGCCAACAATTGCGGAGCTTCCGCAATGCACGGCACGCACCAACTAGCGAAGATATTGAGCAATGTCGGCTTGCCTTGTGCGAGATCGGCACTGCTTACAGCTGGCCGCTGTTCAACCGCAGCGGGCAAGGCAAATGCAGGCATCGGCTTGCCCACCATCTTGCTCTCGATGATATTATCCTTGGGCATGATCAGGCCGGTCGCCACTGCGGCAAAGAAGATGCCGAAAAGCACGAGCGGCAACCAGAGCAGCCAGCGATTCATATCATAGCCTCGGCATATTCGCGCTGCTTGCGCTGTTTATAGCCGCGCCGCAATCGACCGATCATCGCGAGCAATCCGCCCAGCGCGACCAATATTCCGCCAAACCAGATCAACGGAACAAATGGTTTCCACCAGACCCGTATCTGCCAGCGACCCTGGCTGTCGCCATCACCCAGCACCACATAGAGCTGCCCGTTCCAGCGGGTCAGCAGCGCGGCTTCGCTGGTCTGCGTCTGGGCGGCGGCAAACATCCGGTTTTGCGGTGCGATCTCACGGATGGTCCCGTCGCCATATTGCGCAGTGATCCGGCTTTCGAGCGCGGTCCAGTTGGGCCCCGCCATCGGTTCGATTGCGTCAAATTTCAATTTCCATTTGTTGATGGAAATTTCGTCGCCCGGCCTTGCCGCGACCAGATTTTCCTCGGTAAAGCTGCTTTCGCACGCCATGCCGACGAGAGCGACCGCGATACCGAAATGGGCGATGACCATGCCGTAAGTGTGCAGTGGCGTGCGCCGCAGGTTGCGTTTCCACAATGGCGCGAAACTGGCAACGGCGACCCCGGCGGCCAGGCCAAGGCCGAGCAATGCGAGGACCGACATGCCGGTGGTAAACAAAGCCAAAGCAAATAAAGCAGCGGCTGCGACCAGAATCGGGATCGAGATGCGGTTGAGCAACGCTTTGGAACTATCGCGTCGCCAGCGTAGCAGCGGGCCTGCGGCCATGACTGCTACCAGCATCAGGGCGAGCGGCCCGGTCGCGAGATTGAAATAGGGAGGTCCAACGGACAGCTTGTCCCCGGTCAACGCTTCGACCAGCAAGGGATAAAGCGTACCAATGAAGACCAGCGCCAATATCACCGAAAGCAGCAGATTGTTGGCAACCAGCGCGCCTTCCCGGCTGACCAGCTCGAACCGCGATCCTTCTTTCACAGTGCTGACGCGCAACGCAAACAGAGCCATGGCGCCACCAATATAGAGGGCGAGCAGAGCCAGAATGAAGCTGCCTCTTTCCGGATCGACGGCAAAGGCATGAACGCTGGTCAAAATGCCGGAGCGTACGAGGAATGTACCGATCATCGACATCGAGAAAGCGACCACAGCCAGCATCAGCGTCCACGCGCGCAATCCGTCGCGCGTCGCAAGGACGGTTACGGAATGAAGCAACGCTGTCGCCGCCAGCCATGGCATAAGCGACGCATTTTCAACCGGATCCCAGAACCACCAGCCACCCCAGCCCAGTTCATAATAAGCCCAATAGCTGCCCGCAGTGATACCGAGCGTCAGAAATATCCACGCGCCCAGCACCCATGGCCGCATCGCCTTGGCAAAATCGGCCCCGACGTCGCGGGTAATCATCGCGCCAACAGCGAAGGAGAAGGCCACCGAAAGGCCGACATAGCCGAAATAGAGTGTTGGCGGATGAAAGGCGAGACCGGGATCCTGGAGCAGAGGATTGAGCCCCTGCCCTTCAGCCGGGATTGGAAACATCCGTTCGAACGGGTTGGAGGAAATCAGCAGGAAGGCATAAAAGCCGATGCTGATAAAGGCTTGCGCTGCAAGAGTAGCGACCAGAGTCCTGGTTTTCAGCGAACGTTCGAATAATGCGATAAAGGCGCCAGCCAATCCCATCACCGTCACCCACAGCAGCATCGATCCTTCGTGATTGCCCCAGGTTCCGGCAAATTTATAAATGAACGGCTTTACCGAGGCGCTGTTCATTACCACCAGTCTGACCGACATGTCGGAACGCAGGAACAGCCAGATCAGGAGCAGGAACGACAACGCGACAAAGAGTCCCTGCGCAACCGCGACCGGCCGGATTGCCGCAAAATATTCCTGCCGGTCAGCGCGCAACCCAATCGCACCCAGAGCAAATTGCAGGAGCGCGAGCGCAGCGGCCAGCCAAAGCGCGATCAGTCCCGTTTCGGCGATCATTGGACCAGCGTCTCCGTTTTATGTTTGCCGGATGTCATATCAATGCCCTCCAGCTCGCGCGGAATATAATTTTCATCATGTTTGGCGAGCAAGGTCTCGGCGACAAACATGCCGTTGGCATCCAGCCGGCCGTCGGCGACCACACCGGAACCCTCGACAAATAGATCGGGCGTGATGCCGGTATAAGTAACTTTTTGCCGCGCGGTGCCGTCCTGCACGAAGAATTCCACCGTCACACCGTCAGCCGAGCGCTGGATCGAACCCTCTTCGACCATGCCGCCAAGGCGAATAGCCGAACCTGCTTCCGGTTTCTTTTCGGCAATATCTGACGGGGTGTAGAAATAGCTCGCCTGATCCTGCAGCGCATAGGCGGCCAGCGAACCGGCCCCGATCAGTGCAACCACCGCCAGCAGAACCAGAGTTAATCTTTGATGCTTTGCTTTCATTTCCGCTTACTCAACTGATCTGCCTTGCGTTCCGCCCTGCGCATCGTAACAAAACTGTTCACGATAACCGCTGCCGTGCCCATGAGTACTATGGCATAGGATGCAAAGACAAAAGGCCAGTGGTTCATTCGGCTGCCATCCTTTTTAGCCGGGCATCGACTTTGGTCTGCGCCAGACTGGCGCGCATCCGCATAAGCACAATCGCACCGAATAAGAGAGAGAAACCTATCGCCGAAACCAATAGAGGCCATAAATAGAGAGCATCTATCGTGGATTTTCCCATGATGCTGATGCTCGTACCCTGATGCTGGGTCTCCCACCATTCGACCGAAAAGCGGATGATCGGCAGATTGACGATACCGACGACACCGAAAATGGCGGCAATCCGGCTCTGGCCATTGGCCTTGCTGGTTTCGTTCGCCAGCACGATATAGGCGAGATAGAGAAAGAACAGCACCAGCATCGAGGTCAGACGACCGTCCCAGACCCACCATGTCCCCCATGCCGGACGCCCCCAGATCGATCCGGTGATCAGACATAAAAGAGAAAACAACGCCCCGGGCACCGCTATCGCACGCGCCGCGTGCGAGGCCAGCGGATGCCGCCAGATCAGCTCGGACACGCTAGCAATAGCAATGCCCGACCATCCGGCCATGCCGAGCCACGCCATCGGCACGTGAACGAAGATGATCTTTACCGTATCACCCTGCAACCGCTCGGCCGGTGTCGCCCACAGGCCCCATATGCATGCAGTCAATACCATGGCGATGCCGCCGAACAGCAGGAACGGCGTCAGCGGCCTGGCAAGGGACAGGAAATGGGCGGGATTGGCATATGCGTGCATGGGTAAAGCGATATTGCCTCGGTTGCGGATGATCAACATCAATCGCGGGTTTCGATGGCAGAAGCGGGGCGAGGCGACAAGTGCTTTTGCGATTTGCGATAGTTTGCAGCCTTGAAAATCCACAGACCGGCCGTTTCCCGACCACTATCCACGACCTTTATGCCCGTCCTGACTAGTGGACGGTTATCTTTGTCAATTCTTTGGCATGTTTCAGCGCGGCGGCATAATCGGCTTCGAAAAATATACTGGCCTTGTCATCGGACAAGCCGATACGCGCGAGCATTTTCTTCGGCTGTGGCTGTACGCCGGACAAGATGATCTTGGCGCCAGACACGCTGGCCTGTTCGATAAATTCCTCGATCATCGTCACCCCGCTCGCGTCAAGCATCGGCACAAGCCGCATCCGCAAGATGATCACCTTGGGCGTCCGTCCGATCTTGCGCATCGCATCGAGCAATTCGCCCGCCACGCCGAAAAACACCGGTCCGCTGATCCGGAACACTTCAACGCCTTTCGGAAGATCATCGCGCTGAGTCAGATCATCGCCATGAGATCCGTCATCATGGTCTGGTGCATTGCCGTTGTCGAACAGCACGGTCTCGCTCATCCGCGCCATGAACAGCAGCGACGCCAGGGTCACCCCGACACCGATCGCCACCGTCAGATCGACCAATATGGTCAGCCCGAAGGTCAGCAACAGCACGGCCCGGTCACTGTTGGGCATGCGCAGCAAGGCGATGAACCGGTCGATTTCGCACATGCCCCATGCGACGACGAAGAGGATAGCGGCCAGTGCCGCCATCGGCACATAAGCCATCAGATCGCTGCCGAACAAGATGAACACCAATATGAACAGCGCGTGCATCATGCCGGCCACCGGGGTTTTCGCTCCCGCCTTGATATTCGTCGCCGTCCGCGCAATCGCGCCGGTTGCAGGCAGACCGCCGAACGCCACCGAGCCGAGATTGGCAATCCCCTGCCCGATCAGCTCCTGGTTGGAACGGTGGCGGGTGCCGGTCATGCCGTCAGCGACGACCGCCGACAGCAGCGCCTCGATCCCGGCGAGAAAGGCAATGGTAAATGCCGAGGGCAGCAATTCAACTATTCGTGCCCAGGACAGCGCCGGCAGTGACGGCATCGGCATCGTCGTCGGCATGTCCGGGAAACGCGTACCGATGGTATCGACCGGAAGCTTGAGCAACGCGACTACCGCTGCCGCCACTATCAGGGCGATGAGGAAGCCGGGCAATCTGGGGGCAAATCTTCGCAGCGCGATAATCAGTGAAAAAGCGCCGAGGCCGACCAGCAAGGTCTCGAGATGCACCGTTGATATCGCCCCGAAATAGGCCTGCCATTTGGGCAGAAATTCCGAAGGTACATTTTCGAGCGAAAGGCCCAGAAAATCCTTCACCTGGCTGGAAGCTATGATCACGGCGATCCCGGCGGTAAAGCCGGTCACCACCGGATGGGGGATGAACTTGATCAGGCGCCCGATCTTGAACGCACCGGCGGCAATCAGGATCAGCCCGGCCATAAATGCAGCGACGAGCAGACCATCATAGCCGTGCTGGGCGATGACATTGAACACGACCACAACAAAGGCACCCGTGGGTCCTCCGACCTGAACCCGCGAACCGCCCAGAAAGGAAATCATGAATCCGGCAATGACAGCGGTGATCAGACCCTTGTCGGGCGATGCGCCGCTGGCGATGGCCAGCGCCATCGACAGTGGCAGCGCGACTATGGCAACTGTTAGCCCGGCAATGGCATCGGCTTTGAACAGGCCGGGAGTATAGCCTTCGCGCATGGTCGTGATGATCTTGGGAGTGAAGCTATGCACCGGACGAGCCTCTATTCGGCTTCTGCATCTGGCGTGGCCTTGTCGAACAGGATCGAACCGACTGGACTTGCTGCCTTGCCATCCATCGTCTCGCGCAAACGCACCCCGCGGCCGATCCCGATGCTCGATGCATTCTCGCCGATCAGTTCGATTCCGCTATTCTCCAGCGCGCCGATAACCTTGACCAACGTGTCGACGACGCCGCGCACCTGTCCGTCGGACGCCTCCATCCGCTGGATCGTCGGCAAGGAAAGCCCGGCCAGTTCCGCCAATTGCCTCTGATCGATACCCAGCATGGCTCGCGATGCCCGCATTTGTTGCGAAGTGATCATTTATCTATCCATTATCATATATTAAACATCAAATATCAGTATTAACAATTTATTCTGAGTCTGTATAGTGACCTTTCATCGTTTACGGTGACTCGGAAGCAGTGATCCGGACAAGAAAATAGACATGATGACGTTCACCTTGGCGATGCGGCCTGCACTTTGACTGACCCGCTCATCGCCATCACGGTCGCAGGAAGGACATCCTGCGACTGTCAAATGCAAGCGGCTGGCACGAAGCCGGCCCATATTTCCAATGACAATTGGACGGGATAAAATTGATGGCCGGATTTGAAACTTTGCTGGACAGAATCGTTGACGACATGCCGGGCGATGAAACTGCCGCCCTGGATAACGTGGACGAATATAGCGCCCCTGATTTACCAAAAACCACGCTTCAGGCAGCCGTCCGTGGCCTGCGTGGCCGCTGCCCCAGCTGCGGCAAGGGCCATATGTTTCCGCGACTGCTCAAACCGATGGACCGTTGCCCGATCTGCGGTCAGGACTGGACCGCTCAGCAGGCGGATGATTTCCCTGCCTATGTCGCCATCATCGTGACGGGACATATTCTGGCACCGGTCATCATCTTCATGATCAACGAAACCGATTTCTCCATGTGGACCAATCTGGCGATCATAATAATATTGGGGCTCATTCTGCTGGGTTCGTTGCTGCAACCAGCAAAAGGCGCGATCATTGCCATGCAATGGTGGATGGGATTGCACGGTTTTGAGAAGCCTCCCCGGCCAGCCCCGGCCGACGCGTCCGACAAGCTTCAGGATCACCGATAGCCGAAATTCCGGGAATGAACGCTCGTTCCCCCGCCCCGCTTTTGCCAATTTGCGGCCTGTAACGGAACCGTAATCAAAGATTCATCCCGGAGTCTTCAAAACGGTCATTTCCCTTCACAATTAGCGCCTAGAGGCCCGGTACATCAGATTTACCGGAGGGCATAATGGCTAGAATATCTAGATTTCGCAAAGAGTTACTAATCGGATCAGCCGGCATTTTGCTGACCCTTCCTGGGCTGGCATCGGCAGGTACAGTCAGCGGCGTGGTCAGCGATCCCAGCGACACCAGAGGATTGCAGTCGGCGCAGGTCCGTATTGTCGAACTGGACCGTGTCGTCACCACCAGCCGCGATGGCAGCTACAGATTTCCCGAAGTCCCCGCCGGCACCTATACGCTGGAAACGCGCTATGTCGGCGCGGACACCGGTCAAAGCAGCATAACGGTCACCGAAACCGGACCCACCGTCGCCAACATCCTGTTGCAGACCGGATCGGGAATGGAAATTCTGGTCATCGGCCAAAGCGCCAATCAGGCCAGTTCGCTCTCCCGCAAGCGCGAGGCGGACGGTGTAAGCTCGGTGATCACCCGCGATTCCATCGGCCAGTTTCCCGACCAGAATGTTGCTGAATCCCTCCGCCGGGTAGCCGGTGTCAACATCCTGAACGATCAGGGCGAAGGCCGGTTTGTCTCGGTACGCGGGCTTGATCCGAATTTGAACGCTTCCTCCCTGAACGGCGTCCGCATCCCCTCCCCTGAAAGCGATGTCCGGTCGGTCGCGCTCGATGTGATTTCGAGCGACCTCATTGAATCGATCGAAATCAAGAAATCGCTGACCCCCGACATGGATGCGGACACGATCGGCGCTTCGATCGAAATCAAGACCGTCAGCGCCTTCGACCGCAAGAAAGACCTGCTGACCGGCAAGATCGAGGGCAGCTACAATGACTATGCCGGCCATGTTTCACCAAAGGGCAGCATCGATTTCTCGACCCGTCTGACCGACAATATCGGCGTCGCCGGCGGCCTGTCTTATTACAAGCGCAAGTTTGAAACCGATAATATCGAAGCCGAAGGCTGGGACACCAATGACGATGGCGTCGTCTATGCCGAAGAGGTCCAGTATCGCGACTATGATGTCGAACGCGAACGGATCAGCGCTTCGCTCTCTTTCGATTTCCGCGCCAGCGACAGCACAGAATTATATGCCCGCGGTATCTACAGCCAGTTTGACGATCAGGAATATCGCACTCGGACAACCTTCAAGCTCGACGAACAAGCGAGCAGCGGCGACGCCGATAGCGCCCTGTTTGACGACGCCGATGGCGAGATCGAGATCGAACGCGATGTAAAAGACCGGTTCGAGACCCAGAAAATCCGGTCGGTCGTGCTCGGCGGCAAGACCGAAACCGGTCCCTGGAAAATCGAATATTCGGGTAGCTGGTCAAAATCGAGCGAATATGAAAATGGTTCGCTCGATCCCAGCACCTTTTCCAACAAATTCGAAGGCGACGGCGTTGGTGTATTGTTCGACTATAGCGACGCCCGGATGCCGCTTTACAGCATTGTTTCCGGAGCGGCTCTTGCCAATGACGCCAGCGTCTACGAGCTGGATGATGTTGAACTGACCACCTTGTCGGACGCGCAGGACGAAGAATATTCGGCCCGACTGGACGTCTCCCGTATTTTTGCAATGGATGGTGGCGACTTCACCGTTCAGGGCGGCTTCAAGGGGCGCTGGCGCGAGAAAAGCCACGACAATAATGTAGAATTCTATGAGGACAGCACCGGCAATTATACATTGGCCGACGTACTGGGCAAACAAACCTATCGCATCACCGACCTCGGTCCGGTCGCCAGCCACACAGGACCAACGGAATATTTCCGCGCCAATTTCGGAGATTTCGAGCTGCAGGAAATCGATAGCCAGTTTGATTCCGCTGTTTCCGACTATGTGAATCAGGAGGATATTTACGCCGGCTATCTTCTTGGTCGCTGGGACAGCGACAAGCTGCGGGTCATCGGCGGTCTCCGTTTCGAACGGACCGAAAATGTCATTTCCGCCAACACCGTGACATTGGTCGAGGAAGATGCGACCTTCGGTGGCGTACTGTTTACCGAGAATACGGTCGTTGTCGCTCCCAACAGCTTCTCGCGTAGCTATGATGACTGGTTGCCAAGCCTGAATATCCGCTTCGAACCGCAGCGCAATCTGGTGCTGCGCGCTGCTGGCTATCGCAGCATCGTTCGCCCCAACCTGTCCGATCTCGCTCCCCGCTTCGCGGTCGAGCAGAATGATGACGACGAGCGCGAAGGTGAATTTGGCAATCCGGACCTCCAGCCCTATGAAGCCTGGAACTTCGACGCTTCGGCCGAATATTATTTCAGTTCGAACGGCGCGCTGACGGCCAATGTCTTTTACAAGGACATCAAGAATTTCATCGTCGATTCGCTTGAGGAAAACGGCACCCGCTTCGGCATCGACTTTGACGAGGCAACCATCCCGATCAACGGTAGCAGCGCCGAAGTCTTCGGTATCGAACTGGGCTTTGCGCAAGCGCTCAATTTCCTGCCCGATCCACTCGACGGCTTTCTCGTCAACTTCAACTATACCTATACCGATGCGACCGGCACGGTGCCGACCGATGGCGACGTCACTGATCTGCGCAGCATCACTCTGCCGAGCAGCTCCAAGCATACGTTCAACGCGGTGCTGGGTTACGAGAAGGGTCCGTTCGATTTCCGGCTGGCAGGCACTTATCGAGATCGCTATCTCGACGAGCTCGGTGCGGAAGCCAGCGAGGACCGCTATGTCGACAATCATTTCCAGCTCGACGCCAGCGTGAAATTCAAGCTGAACAAGAATGTGCGGTTGTTTGCGGAATGGATCAACATCAACAATGCCAAATATTTCGCCTATCAGAATTTCGAATCGACCCAGAGACTGCTGCAATATGAAGAATATGGCTCGACATTCAAATTTGGCGCAAAGATAACAATGTGATGAAAAATGCTGCACTTTTGCTGCTTTTGAGCAGCGCCGCCCTTGCCGGATGTACGGCCCAAACCGGCTTGGCTTCATCCGCCACCTCAGCAGTACCGACGCTGGAACTGACCGCAGATGCGGAAACGGTTCCGGTCGGTACGGTCAACCGCGACGCTGCGGATGATCCGGCGATCTGGCGCAATGCCAAGGATCCGGCGAAAAGCTTGATCATCGGCACCGACAAGCGCGCCGGGCTTTATGTCTACGGGCTGGACGGATCGAAGAAATCCTTCCTCCCCGAAGGCGAGCTTAACAATGTCGATCTGCGCGAAGTCATGATTGACGGGAAAAAGACCGTGCTGATCGGCGCAAGCATCCGCAATGACCCTGCCAATGCCCATGTCGGCCTCTACGAGCTCGACACTGAAACCGCTATATTGTCGCTTTTGGGCAAATATCCCGCGGGTACCGGCGAAGCTTATGGTTTTTGCTTTGGTCAGGATCACGGCGGTGAAGTCTTTGCCTATATGATCGAGAAAAGCGGCTTCGTCCGTGAACTGACCCTGTCCTTTGCCGGTGGCAAAGCGACATCAAAGATCACGCGGGAATATAAGCTGGCCACTCAGCCGGAAGGCTGCGTAGTCGATGACCGCACCGGACGCCTCTATGTCGGCGAGGAAAATGCCGGCATCTGGCTTTTCAATCTGGACGCAGACAATTTCGCGCCACAGCGCTTTGCCAATATCAACGGCCGTGAACTGGTCGCTGATGTCGAAGGCCTTGCACTGGCAGCCGAAGGTGAAAATGGTGGCTATCTGGTCGCCTCCAGCCAGGGCGACAATGCCTATGTGCTCTATGACCTGACCACAGGCGCCTATGTAAACCGCTTCCGTCTCGTCGACGGCGCCATCGACGGCACCTCTGAAACAGACGGTATCGAAGTCATATTGGGCGACTTTGGCCCGGCCTATCCAGAAGGTCTGATGGTGATGCAGGATGGTGCAAATGAAGGCGGCACGCAAAATTTCAAGCTGGTCAGCTGGTCCAAAATCAAGGCTGCGGTCACGCCATAATATCGAAGATCTGGACGGCAGGAAGCGCTTTTGCAGCGCTCTCTTCCGTCATTCCGTCCAAGCTTCTTTCCTACAGCCGACCCGATAAGCTATTCTCTGGCCTGTCCTTCGCGATGCGTCGGACAGGCTCTTTGACATTTGAACAAGATGATAGTCCTCGCCCATGAACAGCAACCCCGCTCGAATTGGCACAGGATTGAAAGATTACACTAGGCCGCGAATTGACAGTTAGAAAATGTCAGAAATTAGCGATTTTCGAGCAAAGATTACACAAAATAAAATGGTCAATTTGTGTCAGGTTCGCAATGCGCTTAGCCTCGGCCGATCAGGGCCATCGCCAAATTGTCCGCGACATCGGAATCCGGCAATTTCTGTGAATCGCTCTGTTCCCAGATTTCGGTAAGCCGCTCAGGAATCATCGCAACTCGGCGGTTCACTTCCTTGACATCGCCGTCGCCGAAATATTCGAGGCCAACGCTGATGATACCACCCGAGTTGATAACATAATCCGGCGCGAACAGGATGTTACGGTCAAAGATTCGCTGTCCGTCTTCGGGAGTCGCCAGCTGATTATTGGCGCCGCCTGCAACAATTGGAACATTGAGATGGGCAATAGAGACCTTGTCCAATATCGCGCCCAAGGCATTGGGACTGAACACATCCGCCTCGATCCGCATGACTTCATCGAGGCCGACGACCGTCGCGCCAATTTCCTTCGCCAGCGCTGCGGCATGGTCCTTGTTGATGTCGGCGATGCTCAATTTCGCGCCGTCTTTGGCGAGCAAACGGGCAAGACCGCCACCGACGCTGCCAACGCCCTGGATCGCGACATGAACGCCGTCCATCGTGTCACTGCCAAGCTTGTGCGCCACCGCGGCCTTGACGCCAAGATAGACGCCCATCGCCGTGAACGGCCCCGGGTCACCACCGGCTTCGCCGCTATTGCTGACCGGCAGGCCGGAGACATATTTGGTCTCTTTGGTCAGAGCGACCATGTCAGCAGCGGTGATTCCGACATCTTCCGCGGTCACATATTGTCCGCCAAGCGACTCGATCATCCGCCCGAAAGCGGCGAGCATTTCCGGTGTCTTGGTGCGATTTCGGTCGGCGAGAATGACGGCTTTGCCGCCACCCAGCGGCAAACCGGCCATCGCGTTCTTGAAGCTCATGCCGCGCGACAGGCGCAACACATCGGTTACTGCGGTTTCGCGATTCTCGTAATGCCAGAAACGGGTGCCACCGGCTCCGGGGCCGAGATGGGTGCTGTGCAAGGCGACAATCGCGCTGAGGCCGGTTTCTACATCATGGAAAAAATGGACCGCTTCATGGTCGTCAAAATCCGGCAAATCCCACATCACGCTCATGACGGTTATCCTTGGCAATTGGAGTAATTAAATATCCCATAGCTGTAATTTAATTACAAATAAAGAAAGACTTTGCCGCAAGGTCAGGTGGTGATGACCTTGTGCTTCATCTGCTTCTCTAGGGAAAAATGGGGCGATCGAGGGGTCTTGAACCCCCGACCTCCGGTACCACAAACCGGCGCTCTAACCAACTGAGCTACGATCGCCACAAGCCGCGCACTATATAGCCGCATTGCGGAGCGGTGCATAGGGATAGCAGATAGCAATCGTCAAGCATTTAGCGGGGCAATATTGAATTAAAGCGCATCGCCGCGCTGACGATGAACAAGGCGACCCGGTCGCCGTGCTGCATCGATCAACGCCCGCTCCTCGACCAGCGCACTTTGCATCTCGACGGTCAGGTCGGCCCGGAACCAGCGTGTGGTCAGCTTGACCTGGCTCTGGACTTCGGACGTTGCTCCCAGACTGGCCGGATAGGACTGCGCCCAAAAATCATTCAGGCTGCCATATCCCAGTTCCGGCCGCCGCCCGAGAAACTGCCGTGCTGGCGTCAGATCGGATGGAACCGCTCCCAGCATAGCCAGCAATATCGCCTGCTCGGGCCGCAGCGTATTGATATTGATCGGCGACAGATCAGTCGTCGGCAAGGCGCATGTCCACGGTGCCAAGCGAACAAAAATATCATCGGACACACCTTTGATCGTTCGCAACTCGCTGACATCGTCGATCAGCGCATTGGCCGTGCGATAGGGATTCTCCTGCTGCAGATAATATTGATCCTCTGCCCCGCGTGGTGCCGCCACCATATCGCTGTCGATCCAGTCGGCAACCGATTCCGCAATATCCGCCGCATCGCCGTCCAATATGCCAAGCATCACCATGAGCCGCGAAAATTGCGCCATCCCTTCCGGCCTTGCCGACAGAATATCCTGCTGCTGTGTCACGAGGCTGTTGATGTTGAAACAATTGCCACCGTCGGCAAGCGAGGCAGCGACAAGTCCTCCCGGCACCGGGAATTTCTGCTCCCGACCGTTCCAGCCGCCAACATTGATCGTCCGGCCGGGAGACGCGGATACAATCTCTTCGGCAGATTGAATCCCGATGGATTCGGCTGCGATCAGATAAGCCTTGGCCTGTGAGAGTTCCCGCGAGTTGGAGGCCAGCTTGGTGGCGCCGGCCAAGCGGTCAATCCCGTGTGCCGCCAGTATCGCGATCACCGCAACCAGCAGTAAAACCGTCAACAACGCCGCACCGCGTTCCTTTTCCGTCCCGATTTCCTGCAATTTTCTCACAAATAGCCCGTCCCGACCAGAAATAGGTGACGATAACGCCGCCCATCCTGCTCAAACTGCATTTCGATCGCACGCGGCAAGTCGGTCAGCCTCTCGGTTTCCCAGCCATTCGACCACTGCCCTCGCTTGTTGCGAAAACGCAACTCGAATGAACCCAAGTTCGAGATCAGAACCGCAGGCTGGTCGATGGATCCGCCATCGGTCATCCGGTAACGCCAGCGTTCGAGATTCCCGTCCTGCAGCCGATATTCTACCCGTTCCAGATTGGACCGGGCCTGGCCATTGATATTGCTCTGACCACCCCGGGTAAATTTCAGCAGTGCTTTCTCCGCCCCAGCGGTCTCGCTGGCGAAAGCCGGCATCCGATCACCGTGATCATCGCGATATGTGCGCGGCAACGTCTGGCTCAAATCGGCTTCCATCAAGGAAACGAAGCGCTGCATTTCTGCCATCTGGCCAAGCTTCCCGGCAGTTACCTCATCGCTGTCAACCGCGGACCGGAGCATGATCACCCCGGCCACCGACAACATGGCGAAAATGAACAGCGCGACCATCATCTCGACCAGAGTGAAGCCATTGCGATTGCGGGATTCGGCAGGATTTTTTTCCATCAACCTCCCTTATATTCAGATTGGCCCGAGCCGCAAACAGCGGTTGCGATCAACTGGGATTCATTTATCGTAACATGAGGTAGTTAGGAACAATTTTGGACGTTCATATGACAGATGCCAATGATACATCGGCTGACTATCTGGTCGCATTGGGAAAGGTACAGCGGTTTCCGCGCAAGGAAATCGAATTATGTATCGTCAAAAATTTCCTTAGCTCCGAAGAATGTAACAAACTTGTGACGCTGATCGACGACAGACGGCGCCCTTCGACCATTGCTGATCCGAACGGTGACGACTATTTTCGTACGAGCGAAACCTGCGACCTTGACCACGAGGACAGTTTCGTGGCGGAGATTGACGCGAAGATCTGCAGCTTTGCCAATATCGACAAGCAATTTGGCGAACCTTTACAGGGTCAACGCTATGCCGTTGGCCAGGAATTCAAGGCGCACACCGATTTTTTCGACCCCCATGGTCAGGATTTTCAGAAATATTGCTCAATCGCCGGGCAGCGCACCTGGACATTCATGCTCTATCTCAATGCACCAGACGCGGGGGGTGCCACACGCTTCACCCATTTCAAGAAGAGCTTTATCCCTGAGACCGGTACAATGCTGTGCTGGAATAACAGGAATTTCGATGGTAGCGTCAACAACTGGACACTGCATCACGGGATGAAAGTCCGTAGCGGCACAAAATATGTGATCACCAAATGGTATCGCGAAAAACCCTGGCCATGGAACGGTTGAATAAATTGCACCCAAAACCATGAAACTCAGCCGCTACCGGCCCGGCCCCGGCATGATGGTATCCGCCGCCTTCATCGGTCCGGGAACCGTCACCGCATGCACATTGGCAGGCGCAAATTTCGGTTTTGCGCTGCTCTGGGCTCTGGCATTTGCGACCGTCACCACCATCATTCTCCAGTCCTTTGCAGTCCGCATCGCGCTGGTTACTCAGCTTGGGCTGGCAGAGGCGATGCTCAAATCCGTCGCGTCGCCGATAATTCGTGGACTGGCCGCCCTGCTCCTGATTTCCGCGCTGGTACTAGGCAATGCAGCCTATGAGGCGGGCAATATGTCCGGCGCGGCGCTTGGCCTTGAAGCGATCAACGGCGGTCCATTATCCTTTGGTATTGCGCCAGTCATCATCACCATTGCCCTGTTCGCATCGGCCATGCTGATATTCTCGAAACCGAAATGGATAGAGAATATCCTGATCCTGCTGGTATTGTTAATGAGCGCTGCCTTTCTCCTGACCTTTCTGCTGATCAGGCCGGATCTCGGATCATTGTTGAAAGGCTTTGTCCCATCCATTCCGGAAGGGGGGCTGATGACCGCGATCGCGCTCATCGGCACGACCATCGTACCCTATAATCTGTTTCTCCATGCGGCGAGCGTGCGTGAGCGCTGGGATAAAGAGCAATTGCCCGAGGCACAGCTAGACACCACGGTTTCGATCGGTATCGGCGGACTGGTGTCGATGACAATATTGGCAACGGCAGCGGCCAGCCTGTTTGGCAGCGGCAAGACAATCGAAAATGCGGTCGACATGGCCGAGCAGCTCACTCCATTGTTCGGCAGCATGGCGACCGTCACGCTCGGCGCAGGCTTGTTTGCAGCCGGTTTGACTTCCGCCATCACCGCTCCATTGGCTACCGGTTATATCGTGCAGGAGATTTTCAAGTCTTCCAAGTCTCGCAAGCCGTTCCAGATCGGCGCGCTGATTGTGATCCTCTCGGGAACATTCGCAGCTCTGCTAGGCTATCGTCCGGTTGAACTGATATTCGTGGCCCAGATTGCCAACGGGCTTTTGCTGCCCATCGTTGCGGTTTTTCTACTCAAACTGGCCAACAACAAGAAACTGCTCGGACAATATGCCAATGGCCTCAAGGCCAATATCTTGGGGGCGGTCATTTTACTGATAACCACCGCTTTGGGTTTCCGGTTAATAGCACGCGCTCTGGGGTTCTGGCCATGACATCGGCGATCGATCTGAATGCTGACCTTGGCGAGGACGAGAGTCCTGCTGGTATCGCTCGCGATATCGCAATCATGGATATCGTCTCCAGCTGCAACATTGCCTGCGGCGGCCATGCCGGTTCGCCCGCAAGCATGCGGACCATGCTGGCGGCTGCCAAGTCGAGGCATATCGCGGCCGGAGCCCATCCCTCCTACCCCGATCGCAGCGGCTTCGGTCGCCAATCGATGAATATCACATTGGAAGATTTGGAAGCATGTTTGACCAGCCAGTTGCACGATATCACGACCATAGCGGAACAAGCCGGCATCCCGCTACGCCATCTCAAACCTCATGGTGCCTTGTATAACGACGCCCAGGATGATCCGGAGCTCGCCGGGCTCCTCGTCGAGCTGGCAAAAGGAAGCAATCTTGCGCTGGTTGGCATGCCACGATCCCTCATCCAGAAGAAGGCGATGGCGAGAAAAATATCATTCATTGCCGAAGCCTTTATCGATCGGCGATATACCGGAAACGGTCGGTTGACGCCTCGCAGCGAGGCCGGAGCCGTGCTCGCAGACGAGGACGAACGTCTCGGTCAGGGGCTGGCACTGGCACAAGGAACCGAACTGACTGCAAAGGATGGAAGCCTCCTGAAGATTGATGCACACAGCCTGTGTCTTCATTCGGATAGCGATGGTGCTCTGGAAACCGCAAAGAAAATGCGTCGGGCGCTGGAAAATGTCGGCCTAGTGATCAGGCCTGTCAGCTAGTGACGGACCGCGAACCGGCTATCCACGCGTGCGATGACTGGATCAGCATCACATTGCCCGACTGGAAAGCTGTTCTGGCCGCACAAATTGCCTTTTCTACAGAAGGTCATTGGATAGAAATTGTCCCCGGCCTCGACAGTATAGCCGTCCAGTTCGACCCTGCAGTTGTTTCGCCCGATGACGCTGTCAACATGGTTCGATATCAACTGGATCGTGCGGCACCCGTCTCCGAGGAATCACATAATTCATTAACGATTCCAGTATGTTATGATGAACAATTGGCTCCTGATCGCGACCATGTGGCGAGAAAGTTGGAGATAGCAGTGGAGGCATTGCCATCCTGGCATGCATCTCTCCTGCAACGCGTGGCCATGCTGGGCTTCATGCCCGGCTTTGCCTATCTTGAAAGCACGGAATCATGCCCCGGCATTGGCCGCCTGGAAAATCCCAGACAATTGGTAAAAGCCGGTTCCATTGGCATCATTGGCCGGCAAAGCTGCATCTATTCCTTCGATAGCCCTGGCGGCTGGCCGATTATCGGTCGCACACCGATCCGCCTGTTTGATCCCTCGAAAAACCAGCCAACCTTGCTTTCGCCCGGAGATTCTGTGCGCTTCGAGCCGATTTCGAAAGATGCTTTCGACAATTGGCCACGGGAAACGAACACATGAGCATCACCGTTTTAAAAGCCGGGCTGCAAACGACTTTACAGGGCGCACCTTTTGCCGGACACCGGCATCTCGGCATGCCCGCCGCCGGCGCAGCCGATTGCCTTTCCCTGGCATTGGCAAATTTTCTGGTCGGCAAGTCTTGCAATAAACTCGCGATCGAGATCACACTCACCGACGCGCTTTTTCAAATGGACGAGCCCTGCTCTATCTCTGTCGTCGGTGCCGCGGAATATGTCCGGATCAATGGCCGAGACCGCCCCCAGCACCAGTCTCTGAAAGTCATCGCAGGAGACCAGCTCGACATTGGTCCGAGCCGTCCGGGATGCCGGACCTATTTGTCCGTATCGGCGAATATTCATGCAGACCAATTGCTTGATGGGCAGTCAACCTGTCTCGCTGCGGGTCTCGGCGGATTTCACGGGCGAGCGCTCAGGAAAGACGATATCCTAGCCTTCACGCCGGATTCCCTAGTCGCGGCCGTGGAAAGAACCACGCCAGAAGGTCTCCGGCTACATTATAGCGATGACCGTGTGCTGCGAGTTATACGGGGTCCCGAGGCTGTTGATGCTCGTGCAAGGCTGCTGGATGATCTATGCCGGACCCAATATGTTGTAGGAGCACGCGCCAATCGGATGGGCTTGGCACTGGAAGGCGCGCCTCTAAGCGCTCGCGACTCGTCCAATATGTCTAGCGCAGCAGTTTTTCCCGGAACAATACAGTTGCCGCCGAGCGGTCAACCTTATCTGCTTGGTGCCGATGCGCAGACAACCGGAGGCTATCCCCGGATTGCGCAGGTTATCAAAGCCGACCGTCATTTGATCGGGCAACTGGGTGCGGGTGCACGGATTCAGTTTGTAGAAACCACGACTGACCGAGCCACAGAAATCTATCAGGAAAAGCTTTCCCTCCTGAAGTCATGGCTGGGCCAGATCAAATTGTGGTAATTTATCGAGGCTATCCTATAGCCTCGATAAAGATCAGCTCTTTTTGAGCGACAAACCACCAAAGCGCTTGTTGAAGCGAGCCACCTGGCCACCTTGATCGAGCAGGCGCTGGTTGCCGCCGGTCCATGCAGGGTGCGAGGAAGGATCAATATCCAGTTGCAACGTATCGCCTTCTTTGCCCCATGTTGAACGGGTTTCAAAAGTCGTGCCGTCGGTCATCTGAACGGTGATCATGTGATAGTCTGGATGCGTATCGGATTTCATTTTCGGCTCCTAAACAGGCTGGTTTCCGACCAGACCCAAAGCGAATAAATTTAACGGAAGCGGCGCATTAACCGCCGAATGGCAAAAGGGCAAGATTCTTTTGAAAAAGCTTAGCCTTCAGGAGGGTCAGCGATCATCGCGGTAAAGTTCGCCTCGGCGGCCAGCTTGTCCCCGATCATCGCCCGCCCCGAGAACTTGCAAACACGCGCGCGCTTTTGTTCAAATTTCACGTTCAAGGACAACAAGCAACCCGGTTCGACCGGTTGACGGAACTTCGCCCCGTCTATCGCCATAAAATAAACCAGCTTGCCCGACCCGACCATGTCAAAACTCTCCATCGCCAAAACGCCGGCGGCTTGCGCCAGCGCTTCGACAATCAAGACACCTGGCATGATCGGCCTGCCCGGAAAATGACCTTGAAAAAACCCCTCGTTCATCGTGACGGCCTTGATCGCACGAATGGATTCGTCCTTTACGAGCTCTTCCACCCGATCGACCAGAAGCATGGGATAACGGTGCGGTAGCACCGCCATCACTTTGGTTACATCATAATTGAGCGGTTCGGTCATAGACGATCAACTAGCGACTGGCTGGCTGAGCCGCAGGTGGCTGTTGCTGCTGCTGGGCAGCCTGGCTACGTGCGCTTGCTACCAGCAATTGCTGCAGCTGCTGATGCAGCGATACCGTGTTGCGCTGCGGTTGCCAATCTGCCGGCGGTGTTGTGCTTACAGTTGGAATTCTTGCATCCAAAGCAGCGGTGATGTCATCGGTGACATCGGCTTGGGCAGGCGCATAAATAAACGCATCCGGGCTCAAGATAACGCCGATTTTCTTGCTTGTAACAACCTGCTGCTGAGCATTGCCATATTCTTTGAAGATGCTCTCAACTGCAAACATCTGCGCTTTGATTGCGGGTGTTTGCAGCTTCTGGATCTCGGCCTCTTCCGTATCAATGCTCTGCAGAACGGGGTTTTTCGCCCGTACAGCCGCATCGAGTTCTTCCTGCGTCAGTTGCTTGTCGCTGTTCGTGTCCAGCTGCGCCCGCAATCCGTTTAGCGTTTTGTTGCGCGCATCAATCTGGTCGAAATAGGATTTATATTGCGTTCCAATCTGCGAATAGGCGGCTGAGAAAGCTTTTGTTTTCGCGATGGCAATCGTCGGGTTCACCGTGGCGATGCCGGAAACCTGAGCGCTCGCAACCGAGCCAAACGCCAAGGGCGCAGCAGTTACGGCGAGAACGGTGAGTGCAGTTTTGAAAAAACATGTCATCAGAATTGTGTTCCTACGTTAAATGTGAATAGTTTTGTATCATCACCCGGCTGCTTCAGCAGAGCTTTGGCGATGTCGATCCTGAATGGACCAAATGGCGAGTTCCAGTTGACACCGAAGCCTACAGAGAGGCGCGGACTGATTGAATCACCAAAGAAACGCTCCGTGAAGCTGGTGGCTATGCCATTGGCGACCCCGTTGGTGGTGGCATCGAACGTGGTCGCTACAGCTCCTGTTGCATCAGTGGTCAAATAGAGCGGTGCAGCGGCACCAGTGGGTGATGCATTGCCCTGACTGTCAACAAGCCCGGTTGATTGCGTTTGAAGATCGGTCAAAAGCAATGGTTGAACCACATTGAAAACGGCACCGACGTCAAGGAAAATGGAAGGCCTCAGACCCAGTTCACGGGCACCGGATCCAAGCGGAATTTCAAGCTCCGCCCGTCCCAGATAATAAGCGCGACCACCAATAGCGTCGTCGGTTTGGTTCCCGTTGGTCAATTCTACAATTTCGTTGATCGGATTGCCGTTTGTATCCAGTCCCGGGATGGTTGAGGAGCGCACAACGCGTGGGCCGACGCCGCGGATATCAAAGCCGCGAATCTGCGGTTCACCCAAGAAAAAGCGGTCTGTAAGGCGCACATCATCGATGCCATCTCCGGCAGCCGACGAACGGTTTTCCAGCGGGTGGATATACCCGCCTTCCGCACTTGCCGTAAAGATGAAGTCACCCAGAACACGCCAGTGCTTGGAAGCATTCAGACGGCCGCGGAGATATTTGACACTGCCACCCAGGCCGGCGAAATCGATGCTGCCGACGATGGATTGACCGCGGGTTGGGCGGACGCGATTGTCCCGGTCATCATAGATCAGTGAAGCGCCGACCGATGATGTCGTACGATTACCCAGAGCATCGCACAAGTAGCGTCCTGCGAGCAGAGGATCACAGACGTCTGCCGTGCTATTTCCGCGAATGCCGTCGCCATTGCTGTCCGTGAAGAACAGGCTTGGCTCCAGCGTCACATCGTCCTGACTGAGGCCATAACGGACCGACGCGGAGAGATATTCGGTAATCGGAACACCAGCCCGGACCTGGAAACCCGTTGTAAGTTGCTCGAAGGTGGTTTGGCGGTCACTGTTGACATAATTGAAACTGTTCAAATCACGCCGGAAGAGATCCACACCCACGGCTATATTCCGATCGAACAGATAGGGTTCCGTAAAACCAAGCTCGATCGACTGTGAATAGCTGGAGTAACTGACGCTGGCGCGCAGCTCCTGACCCTTGCCGCGGAAATTCCGCTGCCTCACCGAAGCCTGAAGAATGAAATTCTCGACGCTGGAGAAACCGGCCGAAAGCTGGAGTTCGCCAGTCGCCCTTTCTTCAACATTGGCTTCCAATATAATGCGGTCGGGCGCGCTGCCCTGCTTCTGTTCGATTTCCAGATCTTCCTGGAAAAATCCCAGCGATTTGATCCGGTTAGCAGACCGTTTGACCTGGAAGCTGTTAAACGCATCACCTTCGTTCAGGCGGAATTCCCGGCGCACAACCTTGTCCTGGGTCAAGGTGTTCCCGTTGATATCGATCCGTTCGACATACACACGATCACTTTCCGCGACCTGGAACAGGATATCCATGGTTAGCGTTTCTTTGTTCCGCGTGAATTGCGGACGGACATCAGCGAAAGCATATCCGAAAAGTCCGGCGGTTTCGGACAGGCGCTCGACCGTGTCTTCAACCTGCTTGGCGTCGTAAAAATCTCCGGCTTTCATCGGCAACTGAGGCGTCAAAAATTCGGGAGTGAAATCGCGAATATCGCTTTCCACCGTCACTTCACCAAACTGATAGCGCTCGCCTTCTTCAACCACATAAGTGATGATGAAGTCTTTCTTGTCCGGCGTAAGTTCCGCTACGGCCGAAATGACGCGGAAATCGGCATAGCCTTCCGTCAGATAGAACTGACGGAGTTTCTGCTGGTCAAATGCCAGGCGATCCGGATCATAAGTGTCGCTGGAACTGAAGAAGCGATAGAAGCGTGATTGCTTGGTGACCATTTCACCACGCAGCTGGCCGTCTGAAAATTCCTCATTGCCGATTATATTGATCTGCTGGACTTTGGACTTCGGGCCTTCGTTGATTTCGAAGACGATATCGACACGATTTTGGTCCAGCTGGACCATCTTGGGTTCGACATTGGCCGCAAAACGGCCTTTGCGTTTGTATAGCTCGACGATCCGAGCCACATCGGCCCGGACCTTCGAGCGCGTGAATATCTGACGCGGAGCCAGACGGATCTCGGGATAGATTTTATCTTCCTTGATCCGCTTATTGCCCTCGAGCAAGATCCGGTTGATTACCGGATTCTCGACCACCTCGATAATGACGGCACCATCGTTGTTGCGAATGCTGACGTCTTTGAACAATTCCGTCTCGAACAGGTCCTTCAGGGCCTGATCGGCAGATTCCTGAGTGTAGGACTGACCAACGCGCAATTTCATATAAGACAAGACCGTGGTCGGCTCCAGCCGCTGGGCACCATTGACCACGATAGACCGTATCGTGCCTTCAGCGGCAGCAGCAGGCACGACCGACGTCGTTTCCTGCGCTTGCGCCTGTAGGGGAACAGCTGTGCCACCCAAAATGGTACCACACATCAACAAGGGTAGAAGCCGCTTTTTATGATCCACAGACAAACTCGCTTTCACACCATAAACCAAAAATAAAAAGAAATTGGCCTCAATATACCAACTTCGCGAACCCCCTGCCCCAATGCAGCGAGTCAATCAATGGTCAATCAGCCGGAGACCGCCCGGAACAGACCAAAAGAGGACAAATCGTTGAACGTCACCACCAGCATGAACACCATGACCAGTGCAAATCCGGACCGGAACGCCCATTCCTGCACTTTTGCACTGGCCGGCTTTCGCCGAACCGCTTCAATTGCATAGAACATCAGATGCCCTCCATCGAGCATCGGGATTGGCAGCAGGTTGATGAACCCCAAGTTAATTGAGATCAGCGCCACAAAGAGAATGAAAGCCTCAAGCCCCAGCTTGAACTGTTCACCGGAAACTTGAGCAATTTTAAGCGGACCGCCCAGTTCCTTGACCGAACGCTTGCCGGTTATGACCTGGCCGAGGGTTGTCGTAATCTGGCTGACAATGCCAATGGTTTTCTCAACCGCTATGACAGGAGCCTCGATCGGACTGACTTCCCGCCATTCCACCTGGCTGGAGGACATTCCCAGCAAGCCAAGCCGGAATTCATTGCCGAATCTGTCCTTCAAAATATTGACGCCAATCTTGCCCTGTTTGGCGATTAGCTGGCCGTCTCGCTCGTAGATGATTTCTACATTCTGATCGGGTATCAACATGATTTTCTGCTGCAGGTCCTGGAACAGGTCAATTTTTTCACCATCGACCGAGATGACCCTGTCTCCAGGCTTCATCCCGATTGTGGCTGCAGTTGAATTTTCCGAAATATCCTGTGCAACAGGCAGGGTAGCACTCGTCCCGTAGGCGATCACAAAACCCATGATGATCAATATCGCAAAGATAAAATTGATTGCCGGCCCCGCAACAACAATCGCGGCGCGCTTCCAGAGTGATTTGGACTGGAAGGTTTGATTGCGTTCTGCAGCCGGCAGATTGAGCCATTCTTTGCTCTTCATCCCAGACGGATCCATATCACCGGCGAATTGGACATAACCGCCCAATGGCAACATGCAGACTTTCCAGCGGGTTCCCCGATTATCGGTCCACCCGGTGATCTCTTTGCCAAAGCCGATGGAAAAGGTTTCTGCCTTCACACCACACCAGCGACCGACCAGATAATGGCCCATCTCGTGCACAAATACGAGCACGCCAATGACAATAAGAAACGCCAGAAGCGTCAGCAAAATACCGGGGTTGTCCGTCAAACCTTCAATTCCTCGACCAGTTGCTCGGTCCGAACGCGCGCCTCTTTGTCGATTGCAAAGATATCCGCCAACTCGTTCGGTTCCGGCGGACTATAACTATCTAACAGCCGCGTTACAATCTCTGTGATGTCCAGAAACTGAACCGCGCCCTTGAGAAATGCAGCAACGGCAACTTCATTGGCCGCATTGAGCATCGCCGGTTTCGCGCCGCCCGCCGTGATTGCGGCTCTGGCAATTTTGGTCGCCGGGAAACGGTCTTCATCGGGTAGCTCAAAATCAAGTCTTCCGATGGCCGCCAGGTTGAGCGGCTCGCAATTGGTGGTCATCCGGTCCGGCCAGGCAAGAGCGCTGGCAATAGGTATCCGCATATCCGGAGAGCCAAGCTGTGCCAGCGTCGACCGGTCATGATATTCGACCATCGAATGGATCACCGACTGGGGGTGCACCAATATCTCGATATTCTCCAGACCGACCGGGAACAGATAATGGGCCTCGATCAGTTCCAGCCCCTTGTTCATCATCGTCGCACTATCGACCGATATCTTGGCGCCCATGTCCCAATTCGGATGCGCAACCGCCTGCTCCGGCGTGACGCTGGCCATCTGCGCGCGAGTCCATGTTCGAAACGGTCCGCCGCTGGCGGTCAGGGTGATCTTGCGGACCTGATCGATCCGTCCGCCCTGCAGCGTCTGGAATATCGCATTATGCTCTGAATCCACGGGTAACAATGTCGCCCCGGATTTTTGCGCCTCGGTGATCATCAATGCGCCAGCGGACACCAGCGCTTCCTTGTTGGCGAGTGCAACCGTCTTGCCACAGCGCAAGGCTTCGAGCGTTGGCGGCAGTCCGGCGCAGCCGACGATCGCTGCCATCGTCCAGTCTGCGCCCAAGGCAGCAGCGGCGACCAGTGCCTCCGCTCCGCTTGCCGCCTCGATAGACGTCCCTGCCAGTTCCTGCTTGAGTTCGTCATAGGCAGAATGTTCTGCGACGACCGCGATCTCTGCGGAAAATTCTTTGGCCAGAGCAGCAAGCTGGGAAGCATTGCCGTTGGCGGTCATGGCAATGATATTATATTGGTCCCGGTGCTGGCGAACAAGATCCAGAGTCGACAGACCTACTGATCCTGTCGCACCAAATATCGAGATGGATTTGGTCATGACAGGGTTGGCCAGTGCTCGACCAGCATGACCAGCGCGACAACCGGCGCGACCGGGATCAAGCCGTCGAGACGATCCATCACACCGCCATGGCCCGGGAAGATCGTCCCGCTATCCTTGGCGCCCGCTTTCCGCTTGAGCCAGCTTTCGAACAAGTCACCCATTTGCGCCAAAACCGCCAGTGGGATGCTGAGCAGCACCAGATAGAAAGGAAGCTCCCAATAGATATGCAGGACAAAGCTCACGGCCGCTGTCAAAATTACACCGCCAATCAAGCCGGCCCAGGTCTTGTTGGGACTATATTGCGGAGCCAATTTCGGCCCGCCGATCGCACGCCCTGAAAAATAGGCACCGATATCGGTGGCCCAGACCAGCGCCAGCGTCCAGAGCATGATCAATATGCCGTTGTCGATGTCGCGCAAATAGAGGATCGCAAGGGCCGGAAAACCGGCATAGATCATACCCGCAGCGAGTTTGAGCGAGCGGTCAAATATTGCAATGAACATCGCCGCGCCGAAGATCAGACCGAGCCCCAGAAATGATGCCCCGGCAGCCCATGGCGACATGATCGCCAAAGGCACCGACAGCGCATACATTGCCAGCTTGCGGTTTTCGTGACGTCCTGTCAGCCCCGCCCATTCACTCATGATGCCCAGCGCCATCAGCACAACGAGCAGCCACAGCAGCATCCCGCCAAAATATCCCGCCAGCAAAGCTGCTGCGATCAGCAGCACGCCTACGATAATACGTGTTTGCAGTTCATTCGACTTGCCGGGTTTCGGAGCAGAGGGTTCAGCCACGTTCAGCGTCCACCGAACCGTCGCTCGCGGTCTCCGAATGATTTCAGAGCTTGCACAAGCTCCTTCTTGTCGAAATCGGGCCATAGCGTGTCGGTAAAATAAAGTTCGGCATAGGCCGCCTGCCACAAAAGGAAATTGGACAGGCGCAATTCGCCCGATGTCCTGACCAGCAAATCGAGCGGCGGCAGATCGGCAGTATCCAAGCCGCTGGATATATGTTCGAGACCAATTTCTTCGGGTTGCAGGTCGCCTTGTTTCACAGCGGTCGCAATATGCTGGACCGCCCTGAGCATTTCGTCCTGCGCGCCATAGTTGAGCGCGACGGCCAGCGTCATCCTGTCATTCCGAGCCGTTTTTTCGATAGCACTGTCGATCATCGCGACAATGTCGGGTTCCAAGGCCTTGTAATTACCGATAACTTTCAACCGCACGCCATTTTCAACGAATTCGTTGATGTCCGACTGGATATACTGGCGCAGCAATCCCATGAGATCACTGATTTCATCCTCGGGCCGGTTCCAGTTTTCGGACGAAAAAGCATAGAGCGTCATGACCTCAATGCCCATTTTACCGGCTTCCCGGACGATATTGCGAACCGCCTCGACACCTTTCTTGTGGCCCAGCGCGCGCGGCAGATGCTTGCGCTTCGCCCAACGCCCGTTACCATCCATGATGATCGCGATGTGACGGACGCCAAATGTCGGGTCCGCTATACCGGTTGCGCTTTGCACCGGATCTCCAGAACCACCCTTGGAACGCGTGAGCTTCACTGGGTGAGGATTTCCTGCTCTTTTGCGTCCGCGAGCTTGTCGGCTTCGGCAATCATCTCGTCGGTCAGCTTCTGGACTTCGGTTTCAAGCCGCTTCCGGTCATCTTCGCTGATTTCCTTCTTGTTCTCGTCGGCTTTCAGGTCATCCATGCCGTCACGCCTGACATTGCGGATGGCAATGCGGGCCTTTTCGGCAAATTGGCCGGTCAGTTTAGCGAGGTCCTTGCGGCGCTCTTCGGTCAGATCGGGGATAGGAAGCCTGATATTGGGACCATCCGTCATTGGATTTAATCCCAGACCTGCCGATCGGATTGCTTTTTCCACCGGCTGGATATTGCCCTTGTCCCAAACCTGAACCGACAACATGCGTGACTCAGGCACCGATACGGTAGCGACCTGGTTGAGCGGCATTCTCGATCCGTAAACCTCGACCGTGATGGTATCCAGCAGCGCGACATTGGCGCGACCGGTACGCAGACCGCTCAAATCATGCTTGAGCGCTTCCAGCGTGCTATTCATCCTTTTTTGCAGATCGGCTTTGTCATATTTTGCCATTGCTGTTTCCCCTAAATATTATTCGGTTGTTCCGACCATGGTCGCAGTTCCACCGCCACTCAAGACCGTTGCCAGATTGCCCTGCTCGCGGATCGAGAATACGACGATCGGTATCTTGTTCTCGCGGCAAAGCGCCACGGCGCTGGCATCCATCACCTTCAGATTATCGCTCAGGACCTGGTCAAAGCTCAATTCGTTATAGCGTGTCGCGGCCGGGTCCTTTTTCGGATCGGCATTATAGACACCGTCAACGCTGGTGCCCTTGAAAAGTGCCTCACAGCCCATTTCTGCAGCGCGTAATGCCGCTGCGGTATCGGTTGTGAAATAGGGGTTGCCGGTTCCTGCTGCAAAAATAACGATCCGGCCCTTTTCAAGATGGCGCACAGCCTTGCGGCGGATATAAGGCTCGCACACGCTCGCCATCGGAATGGCAGACAAGACCCGCGTGTCACAACCCATCTGCTCGAGTGCATTCTGCACGGCGAGAGCATTCATCACGGTTGCGAGCATGCCCATATAATCGGCGCTGGTCCGTTCAAAGCCCTTTGCAGCCGCAGCCAGCCCCCTGAAGATATTACCTCCGCCAACGACCAGACAAAGCTCGAAACCGGCTTCTTTGGCAGACTTCACTTCGGTCGCGATGCGGTTGACCGTCTCCGGGTCGATCCCGAATTCGCTCGACCCCATCAGGACTTCACCAGAGAGCTTCAGCAAAATACGCTTGAACGCCGGTCGTTTCATGCAAATCCTATCCCGCCGGAATCAATGCCCGGCCCCAAATACAACAATGGCGCAGACCATAGATAGTCCGCGCCATGCTGCCAAGCGTTACCGCCTGAAATATTCAAACTGTTGCTCGATTAGCCAGCAACCGCAGCAGCAACTTCCGCTGCAAAATCTTCTTCTTTCTTCTCGATGCCTTCGCCAAGCTGGAACCGGACATATTCGGTAAGCTTGATTTCAACACCGGCATCTTTACCGGCCTGCTCGACGACTTGAGCGATAGGAGTTTTATTATCCATCACGAAAGTCTGGCTGAGCAGCGCATTTTCCTTGGCAAATTTTGCCATCGCGCCGTCGACCATTTTCTCGACGATATTTTCAGGCTTGCCGGACTCAGCCGCCTTTTCGGTAGCAATTGCACGTTCGCGGGCAAGCATTTCAGGGTCGAGACCGTCTGCATTCAGCGCCAGCGGGAATGCAGCAGCGATATGCATCGCAATCTGCTTGCCGAGTGGTTCGAGAACGTCAGCGCCAGCGGTGCTTTCGAGTGCAACCAGTACGCCGATCTTGCCCATCGTCGGGGTAACCGCGTTGTGGATATAAGGAACGACCAGACCGCTGGAAACGGCAACCGTTTTCATCCGGCGGATAGCCTGGTTTTCGCCGATTGTCGCAATATTGTTGGTCAGAACGCCTTTTACGCTACCACCGGTAGGATAATCCGCAGCTGCAAGCGCCTCGACATCATCTTCATTCAAACCGAGCGCAACGGCTGTTACCTTGGCAACAAAATCCTGGAACTGGTCATTCTTGGCAACGAAATCGGTTTCGCTGTTCACTTCGACAGCAACGCCCTTGGTACCTTCGACGGAGACGCCGACAAGGCCTTCTGCTGCCGTGCGGCTTGATTTTTTCTGGGCTGCGGCAAGACCTTTGGTCCGCAACAGATCAACCGCTGCTTCAACGTCGCCATTGGTTTCGTTCAGCGCCTTTTTGCAATCCATCATGCCGGCGCCGGTACGCTCGCGCAGTTCTTTCACTGCTGCTGCTGTAATAGCCATAATTAGTTCCTCAATTTCGTGTTCAGGAAATGTGAAATTGGGGCGACATAAAATGTCGCCCCGCTTATTCTCATAGCGGTCAATATATGACCGCAGAAAGATGCTTCAAGTTCAGGCTTTTTCGTCTGCCTTTGTGTCATCTTTTTTCGCGGCAGCTTTTTTGGGAGCTGCTTCAGCCGGTGCCATTTCTGCTGCTATTTCAGCAATATCGGCAACCGCAGCTTCTTCGCCAGAAGCCATTGCACTTGCATTGGCTTCGCTCGAAACAATCTGTTCGACCGGAGGAGCAACAGCTGCCCCGAGATCGGCACCAGCTGCAACCATAGCGTCCTGGCCGCCCTTGGTGGCTGCTGCAGCAACGGATTCACAGTAGAGGCGAATTGCGCGCGCCGCATCGTCATTGCCCGGAACCGGGAAAGCGATGTTGCTTGGATCAACGTTCGAATCGAGAATTGCGACAACCGGAATACCCAGAACATTGGCTTCCTTGATTGCGAGTTCTTCCTTGTTGGCATCGATCACGAACATGACATCGGGAATGCCGCCCATGTCACGAATACCGCCAAGCGAAAGTTCCAGCTTGATGTGCTCGCGCGTCATCTGCAGAACTTCTTTCTTGGTAAAGCCGGCGGTGTCACCACCGAGCTGCTCTTCCAGGGTTTTCATCCGACGGATCGAATTGGAAATTGTTTTCCAGTTGGTCAGCATGCCGCCGAGCCAGCGATGGTTTACGAAATGCTGGCCGCTTGCGCGGGCTGCTTCAGCGATAGGCTCTTGCGCCTGACGCTTGGTACCGACGAAGAGAACCTTGCCGCCAGCGGAAGCCGCATTGGCGATAAAATCAAGCGCCCGTGCGAACAAGGGCACGCTCTGCGAAAGGTCAAGAATGTGGACGCTGTTGCGGGCGCCAAAGATGTATGGTTTCATCTTCGGGTTCCAGCGGTGGGTCTGGTGGCCGAAATGCGCTCCGGCTTCAATCAATTGCTGTAGGGTGACGACAGGGGCCGCCATAATATTTCTCCTTATCCGGTTATGCCTCTGGAAAGCTGAGAACCTCAAACGACCTGAAAGACCGCCATTGGCACCGGTATGAGTGCTTTCCATGTGGAATGAGCGTGCCGTTAAGGCGAAGCGGAGCAGAATGCAACCATAAACTGGGCCCAGCCTGGCTTGCCTGCGCTCTTCTGCTGCATTTGCCAGTTCTCCGGCAGGCATCGGTTGACCCTCTAGTTGCTACAGGGTTCATAAGGCCCGGCGAATCGAGACCACAGGAGGCCGACTGCATGGCGAAAATTTGCTGTAACAATTCCCGCCGGCGCGAGCAATATTAACAATCTCATGTCGAGCGTGGATTTGCTGCGAGTGCGTCTGTCCATGCCCGCCCCCTTCAAGGCGGTCCGATCGCCCGATCTGCTCTGTTCCAATCACCATATTCTCACGAAAGACTTCTCATGACATCCTGCTACCGCCCGTTCCTTCTTGCTTCGGCGAGCACATTGTTTTTCAACGCCCCCGTCCTTGCGCAGACTGTAGCAGAAGAAAACCCTGCTGAAGCGGCACATTCCGACGACCATCACGATGACGAAGCCGAAGAAGCCATTATTGTCCAGGGTACGCGCAACCTTCGCCGCGTACAGGACGAGCCTATCCGCGTCGAAGTGATCGCGGGTGAAGAGATTGAAGAAAAAGCGATCATGCGTCCGGGTAATATCGCAATGCTGGTCAGCGAAACCGGCGGGGTGCGTGTGCAGGTCACCTCTCCTGCCCTTGGCGCTGCCAATGTGCGCATTCAGGGCCTCGAGGGACGCTATACCCAGTTGCTGGCCGACGGCCTGCCGCTTTATGGCGGACAATCCGCGTCGCTCGGACTGCTGCAGATTCCTCCTACCGATCTTTCCCAGGTAGAAGTGATCAAGGGCGCCGCTTCCGCGCTTTACGGGTCATCGGCGCTCGGTGGGGTGATCAACCTGATCTCTCGACGTCCGGACGATCGGTTCGCGGCAGAGATGCTGATGAATGCCACTACCCGCAACGGCCAGGACATCACCGGCTATCTATCCACGCCGCTCGCCTCAGACCTCGGAGTGTCGCTAACCGCCGGTGCGCACCGTCAAAGTGGACAGGACATTGATGGCGATGGCTGGTATGATATCCCTGCCTACGACCGGTTGACCGCCCGTCCCCGCTTTCAGTGGGACGGTGAAGACGGCAGCTCCGTCTACCTCACCCTGGGCATGATGACCGAGGAGCGGATTGGCGGCACCCTGCCCGGTCGCCTGGTACCCGACGGCTCACCGTTCCAGCAGACACAGGACACCGATCGCCTCGACGCCGGTCTGGTGGCAGAAACGCCGTTAGGGTCCACGGCGACCTTGCATCTCCGCGCTTCTGCGATGCGGCAGGACCATCTGCACCGTTTCGGAACAACCATTGAGGATGACCGTCACGAAAACCTGTTTGCGGAAGCATCGATATCGGGCGGTATCGGTTCAACCGCTTGGGTCGGCGGCGTAGCCTTTCAGTCAGACCGCTTTCGTTCGAAGACATTCTCCGCATTCGACTATAACTACGACGTGCCGGGCATTTTCGGCCAGCTGGAGCATGAGGCAACCCGGGACCTGACTCTGGCGGCCAGCGCCCGTGTCGATTTTCACGACGAGTTTGGCACACAGTTCAGCCCCCGGCTTTCGGCGCTTTACCGGCCCGGCTTCTGGACGATCCGCGGATCACTTGGTGGCGGCTTCTTTGCGCCCACACCCTTCGTCGACGAAATCGAGGCAGCGGGACTGTCACGGCTGGAACCGCTTGGCGACCTTGCCGCTGAAAAAGCCCGCACCGCTTCGCTGGATATCGGTTACGCCCGTGGGCCCTTCGAAGCCAATGTCACCCTGTTCGGAGCCAATATCGAAAATGCGACCCGGCTTGTGGAGATCGCGCCAGACCGCGTACGCCTCGCCAACATCGACGGCACCTCGCGTGTGCGTGGATCCGAACTGCTCCTCCGGTTCAAGCGGAACGGATATACTTTGACCGGAAGCTATGTCTTCGTCGACAGCAGCGAGCCCGACCCCACAGGCCCCGGTCACCGCACCACGCCATTGACACCGCGCCACACTGCGGGACTTGTCGGGATGTGGGAAGAACATGACAAGGGCCGCATCGGCCTGGAAGCTTATTATACCGGCAAGCAGAAGCTTGAAGACAATCCCTATCGGCAAAGCAGCCGGGCTTACGTCCATCTCGGCATTCTGGGCGAAATCGTACTTGGTGGCATCAGCCTGTTCGTCAATGCCGAAAATCTGCTTAATATCCGCCAGACCCGTTACGATCCGTTATTGCTTCCGCAACGGGCTGCAAGCGGTCAATGGACAGTCGATGCCTGGGCACCCCTCGACGGATTCACTCTTAACGGCGGCATCAGGCTACGTTTCGGGGGAGAGTGACGCCACAGCCGTTCGCAGCCGATTATGACGGACTTGCCGATGCCGGAAGATGCAGTCGAGCGATCATGCAACCGTTCGGCTCCTGATTCGTATTCTCATCATGAATCATAAAGCGCTTGACAAAAAGAACATAAATGGAACATTAAGTGCTCATTGAAAGAACAGATGAGGTTATGTCATGCTTAGTATCGCTATCGCCAGTTTTTTTGCACTCGCCTTTTTTGCTGCCGTAATTGTCATTGCGATGATGTTTTTTCAATATCGCGGAAAAATCGCGAGTGTAATCCGGAGCGAATTTGCCGCCGAACACCCGTCAATAGCGCTACAACGAGCGACCTATCGTCACCGGTCAGTCAAAACGCCACAGCTTATGAACCAGTATCGCTCGCCGCAGCCCGTTCCGCTGCGCGTTGCCGCTTGACCCTGCCGTAGCTTCTGACGCTGAAAGGAATCAATATCAGATAGCCGATGCTGATTGCGCTGAGCATGATCCACGGGGAGTTGATCAAGGCAACACCAACCAGTGCAACCACGGCAATCCCTTCCAGCCTGATATTCTTGCGCAGGCGCAGCGATGACCAGCTGAATGTTGCGGTATTGGAAATCATCAGAAACGCGATCAGGACAATCCACGGCGACACCAGCGCATAATGGCGGAAAATTTCCTGGCCGGTGATCATCCACAGATAAAGTGGCAACATTGCCAGCCCGGCACCGACCGGGGCCGGAATACCGGTCAGAAATCCGGCCGATTTGTGGGGTTGGTCTTCGTCATCAATCAACGCGTTGAAGCGCGCCAGCCTGAGCGCGCAACCGACCGCCATGGTGAGCGCCAGCACCCAGCCAAATTGCGGCATATATTGGGTCGACCAGAGGAACATCACCAGCGCCGGAGAAACACCGAAAGCGATAACATCCGACAGCGAGTCCAGTTCGGCACCAAAGCGGCTCTGTGCATTTAACAGACGCGCGATCCGGCCATCCAGTCCATCCAATATCCCTGCCAGAACGATTGATCCTGCTGCCAGCACCCAATTGTCCAGATAGGCAAAGCGAACGCTACTCAGACCGACGCACAGCGCCAGCGCCGTGACCGCATTCGGGACAAAAGCGCGCAAAGGGATGCCTCTCTCGGGTCTTCTCATGGAGCCTTTGTCAGCCATCAATATTGCTTCGATCTGAGGGAGAATGGTCCGATTGTCATTGGCCGACACCTTCAATTTCTTTCATCTGCCCGATTACCGCGATCACGGTTTCACCGGCGATGGTCCGTTGCCCCAACACGACATTGGGTTCAGTCCCCTTGGGCAGATAGACATCGACACGACTGCCAAAACGAATCAACCCGATTCGCTGTCCGACGGCGACAAAATCACCTTCCTTGACAAAGGCCATGATCCGCCGTGCCACCAGACCCGCGATCTGGGTAAAACCGACCTTCAGCCCGTCATTGCGTTCGACCAGAAAATGTTGCCGTTCATTTTCTTCGCTCGCCTTATCAAGGTCCGCATTCAGAAATTTTCCGGAAATATAGGCCTGTCGCTTTACCGTTCCCTCGATCGGCGTCCGGTTCACGTGCACATCGAACACGCTCATAAAAATCGAAACCCGGATCAGCTCATCATCGCCAAGTCCTCCCTCGCCCTGCAGCTCAACGGGTGGCTTCACCGGCATGATCAGGTTCACCAAGCCATCGGCAGGTGCAACAATATATTTCTCGTCGAGTGGCGTAACCCGCCTGGGATCACGGAAAAACGCCAATACCCAAACGGTAATCCCCGCCATCGGCCATGCCAGGGTTTCCCAGGCCATGACTGCAAAAAACGCGGTGATGACACCGGCGATGACCGCAAATTTGCGACCTTCGGGATGGATCGGCGGAAAAGCCCATTTGGCTTCTCCCAGTCCTTTGTTTGAATATTTCTCGATTGCCATGGTTGCTACTTAGAGGCGGCCCATTGTTCTGACAACTCTCCCGTTGATTTATCGGGCATTCGCTGAGCGGATTTTGCACGGTCGTCAGCAACTCAAGGTTGAACAAATGACAATCTTTGCTAAGAGGCTCGCAACCTTAGCCCTCCCTTTTGCTCCCGTTTCAGGAAAGTCTACACGATATGTCGAAAATCAAGGTCAAAAATCCAGTCGTCGAACTTGACGGCGATGAAATGACACGCATCATCTGGCAATGGATTCGTGAACGGTTGATTGAACCTTATCTCGACATTGATTTGCATTATTATGATCTCGCGATCGAAGTGCGCGATGACACGAACGACAAAATTACCGTCGATGCAGCCAATGCGATCAAGAAGCATGGTGTTGGCGTAAAATGCGCGACGATCACACCTGACGAAGCCCGGGTAGAAGAATTTGGTTTGAAGCGGATGTGGAAATCCCCGAACGGCACCATCCGGAACATATTGGGCGGCGTTGTATTCCGCGAGCCCATCGTCATCGACAATGTTCCCCGTCTGGTACCAGGCTGGACCGATCCTATCGTTGTCGGCCGCCATGCTTTTGGCGATCAATATCGCGCGACCGACTTCAAGGTTCCCGGCCCCGGCAAGCTGCGGCTGATCTGGGAAGGCGACAATGGCGATAAAATCGACGAGGAAGTCTTCCAGTTCCCCTCCCCCGGCGTTGCCATGGCGATGTATAATCTCGACGATTCGATTCGTGATTTTGCCCGCGCATCAATGAACTATGGCCTCAACCGCCAATGGCCAGTCTATCTGTCGACCAAGAATACGATCATGAAAGCCTATGACGGGCGCTTCAAGGATCTGTTCGAAGAAATTTTCGAAGCCGAGTTCAAGGACAAGTTTGAAAAGGCCAACATCACTTACGAACATCGTCTGATCGATGACATGGTTGCTTCGGCGATGAAGTGGAGCGGCAAGTTCGTCTGGGCCTGCAAAAACTATGACGGTGATGTCCAGTCGGACACGGTCGCGCAGGGCTTCGGTTCGCTCGGCTTGATGACATCGGTATTGATGACACCAACCGGCGATTGCGTTGAAGCAGAAGCCGCGCACGGCACGGTCACCCGCCACTATCGCCAGCATCAGGAAGGCAAGGCGACATCGACCAATCCTATCGCCTCGATCTTTGCCTGGACACGCGGCCTGATCTATCGTGGCCAGTTCGACAATACGCCGGACGTCACGCGCTTTGCCGAGACTTTGGAGCGTGTCTGTATCCAGACCGTTGAAAATGGCGACATGACCAAGGATCTCGCGATCCTTATCGGACCAGACCAGTCGTGGATGACGACCGAACAGTTTTTCGAAGCGGTTCGCTCCAATCTCGAAAAAGAAATGGAAAACTGGAAATAGTCATTCCGGAATGATGGAGGCTTCGGGCGACAGGATATGCTGTCGCCCAAGCTCCAATCCGATGATCCCTTTAGGGATAGGCCGCAGCAACGAACAACCGTGAGCCAACTCGACGACATTCACAGGTTTTCCCCGATTATCGATCAATTGCGTGCTGCTGCACGTAACCTGCTGACAAATAGCATCGTTCGCGTATAGAGACGCACCATGCACAGTCCGCTCGAAAATCCAGCCTTCATAGATGCCATCGTGATTCTCGGTGCTGCAGGAATCATCATTCCCGCTTTTGCCCGTTTCAGGATCACGCCGATCATCGGATTCATTCTGGTCGGCATATTACTGGGGCCCTCGGGCCTCGGGTCGTTGCAGGGCCAATATTCATGGCTGCAATTTGTCACCATCAGCGATCGCGAGGCGATCGAGCCGTTCGCTGAGATGGGGATCATATTGCTGCTCTTCTCCATCGGGCTGGAATTATCGTTCAAGCGTCTCTGGTCGCTACGCCGCCTCGTCTTCGGTGTCGGTGCAGCCGAGCTGCTGGCTTCGGGCTTGATCATCGGGTCTGTTCTATATCTTCTGGGTCAGAATTCTGCCGGTGCCTTGGGCCTGGGACTGGCGTTGGCGCTTTCTTCGACCGCTTTGGTGCTACCAATGTCCGGCACAAAAAGCCCGGTCGGTCGTGCGGCTCTGGCCATGCTGTTGTTCGAAGATGTTGCCATCGTTCCGATCATTTTCCTGCTCGGTGCCATCTCTCCGGCGATAACCGCCGATGGCGGGTGGGATGACCTGGGTCGAACGCTTCTGCTGGGCGGCGCCGTCATCGTCGGCATGCTTGTCCTTGGGCGGCTGATACTCCCACGAATCTTCGCGCAGGCAGCGCGAACCAAAAGCCCCGAACTGTTTCTCGCGGTAAGTTTGCTGGTCATCATCCTCGCCAGCCTCGCGACAGCCGCCACCGGATTGTCTCCGATCGTCGGTGCGCTTCTCGCCGGTCTGCTGATCGCAGAAACCGAATATCATGGTGAAGTCGAGGTTATCACACAGCCGTTTAAGGGTCTCGCCCTCGGCGTGTTTCTGATCACCGTCGGGATGCAGGTCGATATTCGGGTTGTCCTTGAAAACTGGGCCAGCCTGATCACTGCCGTTGTCGGCGTGGTCCTCGTCAAGGCAGTAGTAACCGGCAGCCTGCTCCGCTTTGCCGGTGCCCGTGCCGGTACCGCCACCGAAGCTGGTGTATTGATGTCCAGCCCATCCGAAACCACGTTGATCGTTCTGGCCGCCGCGACACAGGCTCAGCTGATCCAGCCTCAGACCGCGGCATTCTGGCAGATTGTTACAGCCATCGGTCTGACTATCACGCCGCTACTGGCCCGGTTCGGCCACGACATTGCCCGACGCATGGAAATGCGCAGCGGTGGTGGCGCGGTTTCCGACGAATTGCCGGTTGAGGCACAGCAGACGATCATCATCGGTTTTGGCCGGGTCGGCAAGCTGATCGCCGATCTCCTGACAACCCATAATCAAAAATATCTCGCGGTGGAGACCAACATTGACACCGTCGCCAAAGCCCGCCGCGAAGGCTATCCGATCATGTTCGGCAATGTGTCGCGCAACGAAATGCTCGACCGCTTGCGGCTCGGCCATGCCAAGGCTCTGGTCCTGACGATGGACGAGCCGGTTCTGTCGGTGCAGATCGTCAAGAAGGTCCGTGCCTGGGTACCGGACCTGCCGATCATTGCCCGGGCGCGTGATATCGAGCATGCCGCGGAACTCTATCAGGCGGGCGCAACCAATGCCGTGCCCGAAGCGCTCGAGGGTTCTCTCCAATTGTCAGAAGCGGTGCTCGTCGAAAATGGTGTTGCGATGGGCCCTGTCATCGCCTCGATCCACGAACTGCGCGATATCTATCGCAAGCAGATCCAGGAAGACGGAGATCTCGAACAAGAGCCCAAATTAAAATCCCTGGCAAGTTCCAGGGGACAGGCGACAGCCGACGATTTGGTGCCGGACGGTCTTAGCCCGCAAGAACAGACCTGATAGCGGCAATCGCATCATCGGCCTTGGCCCCATCGGGACCGCCGCCTTGCGCCATGTCCGGACGACCGCCGCCGCCCTTGCCACCAACAGCCGCAACCCCGGCCTGAACCAGATCGACCGCGCTCAGGCGTTCGGTCAGGTCGTCGGTCACTCCGACCGCAACCGTTGCACGACCGTCGTTAACCGCAACCATCGCGCTGACACCGCTCGACAGTTCCTTTTTCGCCTGATCGACCAGACCGCGCAATTCCTTGGGATTCAGGCCCTGAATGACCTTGCCGCTAAACGCGACGCCGCCGATGGATTCCGTCTCGGTCGCTTGCTTGCTTCCGCCTTCGCCGGCCAATGCCAGCGCGGTTTTTGCTTCGGTCAGTTCCCGGTCCAGCTTCTTGCGCTCGTCCATCAGAATGGCGACGCGATCCGCTGCTTCTTCAGGAGAGGATTTGAGTGTCGCCGCAATAGACTTGAGCTTGGCATCACGGTCGGCAAACCACAGGCGCGCTGCTTCGCCGGTCAGCGCTTCTATCCGCCTGACACCGCTGGCAACCGCAGATTCCGAAATAATGACCATCAAGCCAATATCGCCAAGAGCCTGGACATGGGTTCCGCCGCATAATTCTACCGAATAATCGAGATCGGCTTCCCGGCCCATCGAAAGCACGCGCACTTCATCGCCGTATTTTTCGCCGAACAGCGCGAGCGCGCCTGCTTCTACGGCTTCATCGGGGCTCATCAGGCGAGTGGTAACCGGACTATTTCCGCGAATCTGCGCATTTACATCAGCCTCGACGGCCTTCAATTCTGCTTCGGTCAAAGCCGACAGATGGGAAAAATCGAACCGCAGGCGGTCAGCAGCGACCAGACTGCCCTTCTGGGTCACATGGTCACCAAGATGGTGCCGCAACGCCTTGTGCAGCAAATGGGTGGCGCTGTGATTGGCACGCAACGCGGTGCGCCGGCTACCATCTACTTCGAGGTGGACCATGTCTCCAACCGACACGGAGCCCGACTTGATTTCGATCTGATGGGCATGGAGCCGTCCCAGCGGTTTTCTGGTATCGGTCACGCTGGCGGCGAAACCGTCAGAGCCGGAGATCTTGCCGGCATCGCCCATCTGCCCGCCGCTTTCGCCGTAAAAAGGCGTCTGGTTGGTCAACAGGGTGACCGTGTCGCCTTCATTGGCAACTTCAATCTCTATGCCATCCTTGACCAGTGCGACAACGACGCCCTCGCCTTCTTCGGATGTATAGCCAGTGAATTCGGTACTGCCTTCCCGCTCTGCAATATCGAACCACACAGCATCGGAAGCCTGATCGCCGGATCCTTTCCAGGCGGCGCGGGCAGCGGCCTTTTGCTCCGCCATTGCCTTGTCAAAGCCGTCACGATCCACGCCAAGCGACTGGGCGCGCAAAGCGTCTTCGGTGAGGTCATAGGGGAAGCCGAAAGTATCATAGAGTTTGAACGCGGTTTCTCCTGGCAGGATATCCCCTTCGCCCATATCAGCGATTTCGGCATCGAGCAGCTTCAGGCCATTGGCCAATGTCCGGCGAAAATTATTTTCCTCGCGAAGCAATGTCTCTTCGATCAGCGGTTTGGCGCGGATCAGTTCGGGGAATGCGTTGCCCATTTCGCCGGTTAACGAACCGACCATCCGGTGCATCAACGGATCCTTGGCACCGAGCAAATGGGCATGGCGCATGGCCCGCCGCATGATCCGGCGGAGCACATAGCCGCGACCTTCGTTCGATGGCAGAACGCCGTCTGCGACAAGGAAGGAGGATGCCCGCAAATGGTCTGCAATCACGCGGTGGCTGGCCTGATTATCGCCAGTCGTGGCAGTCCCCGTCAGTGCCCCGGATTCAGCAATCAGCGCCTTGAACAGGTCGATGTCATAATTGTCGTGTACGCCCTGCATGACGGCAGCGACGCGCTCGAGTCCCATGCCGGTATCGATCGACGGCTTGGGCAGATCGACCCGATCGCCCTCGCCGCGCTGGTCATATTGCATGAACACCAGGTTCCAGATTTCGACAAAGCGATCGCCGTCTTCGTCCGGACTGCCCGGAGGACCACCGGCAATATGCTCGCCATGATCGTAGAATATCTCGCTGCAAGGGCCACAGGGTCCGGTATCGCCCATCGACCAGAAATTGTCATCGGTCGCGATGCGTATAATGCGCTCGTCCGGAAGGCCTGCAATTTTCTTCCAAAGATCAAAGGCTTCATCGTCAGTATGATAGACGGTAACGGTCAGCCGGTCCGGCGAAATGCCCCAGGTCTTTGTAATCAGGTCCCACGCATGGTGGATTGCCTGCTCCTTGAAATAGTCGCCGAAGGAGAAATTCCCGAGCATCTCGAAAAATGTATGGTGGCGCGCGGTATAGCCGACATTGTCGAGATCATTATGCTTGCCGCCAGCGCGAACGCATTTCTGGCTGGAGGTCGCTGTAGAATATGGACTTTTCTCCGCTCCGGTGAAGATATTCTTGAACGGGACCATGCCCGCATTGATGAACATCAGCGTCGGATCATTATAGGGAATGAGCGGCGAAGAAGGGACGATCTCGTGACCCTGAGCGGCGAAATAGTCTAGGAAAGACCGTCTGATATCATTGGTGGTTTGCATCCATTCGACTTAGGCGAGCGATCTGCCGTTGACAATCCCGAGAATGGATCGAAAATCACGCATAGGCATAAGGCCCGCCCTTTTCGAGCGCGGTACGGTATTGTGGACGGCTATGGATACGCTCCAGCCAGGCCAGCAGGTTCGGATAGCGCTGATCGAGCCCGGCGCGGGACTGGCAGGCTTCGAGCGGGAAGCTCATCATGATATCCGCAGCAGTGAGATCATTGCCGGCGAAATAGTCGCGGTCCTCCAGCTCGGTCTCCAGCCAGACGAGCAGGTCGGTGACCATCTGGCCAACCGGCTTGCGTGCCGGAAAGCCGAGAATGCCGAGACGACCGACGACCAGCAGTCCGTAAAGCGGCGGCATCATCGAGCCTTCGGCGAAATGGAGATATTGGGTGTAGAGGCGAGCGCCTTTGGCTTCGCCGGGCGCGCCCAATTTGCCGCCGGCCTTGGCGACGAGATATTCGACGATCGCAGCCGTCTCGATAATGACGTCTCCGTCATCCTCGATCATCGGCGATTTGCCGAGCGGGTGGATGGCTTTCAGACTGGCCGGAGCTTTGCTGGTCTTGGGGTCGCGTTCGTAGCGCTTGATCTCATAATCGAGTCCGAGCTCCTCCAACAGCCAGATTATGCGTTGCGAGCGGCTGTTTTCGAGATGATGCAGGGTGATGGTCATTGCTATATTGGCCTTCCGGAGAGCTCAAAGTTTGTCAAAGTTAGGGCCAAGGAAGCGTTGAAAGCAGCCGAATGTCAATCTTTTCCAACATTTCGGCAGTCCGCTGCCGATAGAAAAGGCAAATAAAAATGGGCCGTCCTGCAGTCGGGGGACAGAAGGACGGCCCTATGCCAGGGATCGCCTCGGGGGAGAGTGATCCGGCAAAACTTGTCATGTTTTGATTTCCCGGTTTCGGCGCGAGCCGGATTACCGGAGTGGTCTTCGACCGACAGGCGAGACCGTCAAGGCGGTTACCCGCCCTGACGGTCCGATCATCTATTTACTCATCATCGTCATTGGCTTTGGGAACGGGGCCGTTCATCATTTCCTCGGCCACTTCTTCCTGCTTGCCGCGAATCTGGTTTTCCAGCTTCTCCATCATTTCCGGATGTTCGAGAAGGAAGCGCTTGGAATTTTCACGCCCCTGCCCGATGCGAACCGAGTCATAAGAGAACCAGGCACCCGATTTCTCGACCACGCCGGCTTTCACGCCAAGATCGATAACCTCGCCAACCTTGGAAATGCCCTGACCGTACATGATGTCGAATTCGACCTGCTTGAACGGCGGCGCGACCTTGTTCTTGACCACTTTTACGCGGGTGGTGTTGCCGACAATATCGTCGCGTTCCTTGATCTGTCCGGTGCGACGGATGTCGAGCCGGACCGAAGCATAGAATTTCAGCGCATTGCCGCCCGACGTGGTTTCCGGATTGCCGTACATCACACCGATTTTCATGCGGATCTGGTTGATGAAGATCACCATACATTTGGAACGGCTGATCGAACCGGTCAGCTTACGCAGCGCCTGGCTCATCAAACGAGCCTGCAGGCCGACATGGGTATCGCCCATTTCGCCTTCGATTTCCGCGCGCGGCACCAGAGCAGCGACCGAGTCGACAACCAAAATATCAATCGCATTGGAACGCACCAATGTATCGACAATTTCCAGTGCCTGCTCGCCGGTGTCAGGCTGGGAGATGATCAGCTCGTCGGTATTGACGCCCAATGCCTTGGCATAGACGGGGTCGAGCGCATGTTCCGCGTCGACAAAGGCAGCGGTGCCACCGTTTTTCTGTGCTTCGGCGATCACGTGCAAAGCGAGCGTCGTCTTGCCGGAGCTTTCCGGTCCGTAGACTTCAATCACGCGTCCTTTTGGTAATCCCCCGATTCCCAGCGCGATATCCAGTCCCAGGCTACCGGTGGAGATAGCTTCTATTTCCAGTGCCTTGCGCTGGCCCAGCTTCATGGCCGAACCTTTACCAAAGGCACGATCGATTTGCGCCAATGCGGCGTCTAACGCTTTTTGTCTGTCTGATGAGTTCAACTGATTATCCGATTCTACGACTTTTAAATTGCCGGCCATTTGCCTGTCCCCTTCGCTAAATGCTTAACCATCATCAATCAATGATTGTGATGATGTACCGCATTTGTTCTCATAGAACAAGAGGGGAACATAAATTTTTTATTGATAGGCTAGATTGTTGAAAATTAGTCGAAATACAACCGTTTTTCAGTCCTGTTTGGCATGTTCGGCCAGAGTCTCTCCTACCGCTTCTGCTATTTGCGCCACCGAAAACGGTTTCGGAAGGAAATTCACCTTGTCGAGATCAATCGATTTGCGCAATTGCTCCTCGGCATAGCCGGACATGAACAAAATAGGCAGATCGGGATGTTTTTTGCGGACATGTTTGGCCATGGTGGGACCATCCATTATCGGCATCACTACATCCGACACAATGATGTCGAACTTCTGCTCCTGGTCGACCTGAGCGGCCAGTAGCCCCAGGGCTTCCTCGCCTTCGCTGGCGGTCACAACCGTATAGCCCTGGCGGATCAGAGCCCGTTCCGCGACCGCACGGACCATGTCCTCATCCTCGACCAGCAGGATATGTCCGCTTCCCCACAATTCTTTTCTTGCGGTCGCCTTGACCGGCGGCGAGTTCAGGGTCGCCCGCGCGATATCTTCCTTCGTTGGAACGTGAACGGGAAAGTAGATAGAGAAAGTGGTTCCCTCGCCGGGCTTGGATTCTGCGAATATATAGCCACCGGATTGTTTGATGATCCCGTAAACCGTCGACAGCCCCAGACCGGTCCCCTTGCCGACCGCCTTGGTGGTAAAAAACGGCTCAAAAATCTTGCCGATGACATGCGGTGGAATACCGTTTCCGGAGTCGGTGAAGATCAGCGCGGTATATTCACCGACTGGCAGGATATCGCTTTTCAACGCGCGAACATCGGATGCCCCAACCGCCTGGGTCGAGATCGAGATCTTGCCGCCCTTTGGCATGGCATCGCGGGCGTTTACACCAAGATTGATGATCACCTGCTCAAGCTGGCCCGGATCCGCCCGGACCAGACCGAGGTTACGACCGTGGCGGACTTCGAGCTCGATTGTCTCGTCGAGCAGACGCTTGAGCAGATTCGACACGTCCGCCACCACGTCAGGCAGCTGAAGCACTTGCGGCCGCAGGGTTTGCTGGCGCGAGAAAGCGAGCAACTGGCGGGTCAGGCCGGCCGCCCGGTTGCTGTTATTCTTGACCTGCTGGATATCATCATAGTCGCTGTCGCCCGGTGAATGGCGCAGCAGCATCAGGTCGCAATGGCCGATGATCGCGGTGAGAATATTGTTGAAGTCATGGGCCACGCCTCCGGCGAGCTGACCGACAGCCTGCATTTTCGTCGCCTGCGCCACCTGACTCTTCAATTTCGATTCTTCGCTATTGTCCCGGATTGACAGCAACACCGCCGCTTCACCCAGGCCGCGAACACCAGCAATACCCAGCGCAACGGGCTCTTCACCACCATTACGGAGACGTACCGCCAGATCGCCTGCCAATGGCGGGCCGCTGGCGTAACGCCGGACCGCATCGGCAACCGCCGATTTATCGTCACGGATCATCAGGTCGCCGGGATAGAGCGGCTGTTCCTTTTCCGCGATACCCGCAGTTTTGGCGAAGGCTTCGTTCAAGAAGAGGAAGCGACCGTCACGGTCGGTCAGCGCCAGCCCCAATGGCAGCAGCGACAACATCGATTCGACCTGCTCCAGCGCCTTGCCGCGTTCGACCATTCCGCCATCGTCATCAATCAGCAGGATCAACGCGGGCGCCTTTTCCTTTTCCCGGTCTAGCGGAACATGAAACAGACGCACCGGCGTGCCATGCCGTCCTTCGCGTTCAAAAAAGATCGTGCCCTTGTCGTCGGAGCGCAGGAAATTTATAAAATTCCGACCCGAGATATTGGCATCAACCCGGCCGGTTGCACGCAAGGCAAAGGCCTGGTTCGAAGCCCGGATCCGTCCTTCACCGCCGATAACACTGGCCAATATACCGGATTCTGAAAATGCCCGGCCACCGCCGCCACTGACAAGACGGATCATATCGTCCAATATGTCCGCGTGGATTTGCGGTATCATCTGCCATAGAAGATACTCTTCGCCCTGCCCTGCGCGGACGACCTTCGCGCTATATTCTGCAACCCCGCGTTTCAGACCTTCCGCATAGCCACGGCCATCCCGCCAGGCCGTGCGGCCAGCCGTCGCGAGCAGCTCGTTGCCGCCCGCCTGTAATGGCAGTTCGGGAGGAACCGCCGGACCATTGAACCATTTGGTAAAAAGCTCGTTCGCGCAAACCAGTCGGCCAGCGCGGTCGGTAATCGCCAGACCGATTTCCGACTGATCGGCGACCATCCGCGTAACCGCCCAATCGCCGGGATCCGCATAATGCCGATCCGTCTCTTCCGCTCGTGGACGCAAAAAATAGGCGATGGCCGTCATGCTGACCACCAGAGCGACAAAGGCGCTGATCACGGCGATATTCTGCACTTGCCAATATAGCAGCCCGGCAGAAGCCAGGACGGCTACCACCAGCAACGCTGCCCTGATCCGAACACCAACCAGCGATTTTCGGGTACTGGGATTCAACAATCCGGTGCCATTTCGGGCTCTACTCGCCATCGCCCAACCGCTCCAAACGCCGTTTTGCCAGCGCCGACTTCCTTTTCCGACCGATCCACCAGCGCCAGCCAAAGCTGCTGATCAAATATCCTACCGCCGCGAAAACAACGCCCAACACGGCAAATCCAAAAAAGGTCACCGCCGCTTCTCGCCCAAGCCAGCCCAGCCATTGCGCGACCTGACCCAGAAATTGCGTGTCGACAACTTCGTGAACCGTCTGGCCGGATGCCCCCGGTTCAATCCGCAATATTTGCTTTCCGATCTGATAGGCAACGGCGATCCAGAACGGATAGGTAAACGGGTTGGTGATAAATGTGGTGACGGCCGCGATCGGTACGTTGGCGCGAATCGGCAATGCCAGAAACAATGCCACAAAAGTCTGGCCGCCCAAGGGAATCAGAAAGCCCGCCAACATACCAAGCGCCACTCCGCGCGGGACGGAACGACGATTAAAATGCCACAAATCTGATCGTAGAAACCGGTGCGCGATTGGCTTCAAATATCTATTCTTGGCCATGCTCGCCCGGGTCGGCATTTTTTTGTCCAGCCAAACCCCGAAGCGCTTGATTGTTCGCGCACCCCAATCTTTTGGTGGAGGATTGAAATCGGAATTATCCATGCTCGCGCATCAGCCGGCCCTGTTGCCGTTTCCAGTCACGATCTTTTTCGGTCTGACGTTTATCGGGTGCCTTCTTGCCCTTGGCGAGCGCCAGTTCAAGCTTTGCCTTGCCCTTGCTGTTGAAATAGATCGACAGCGGCACAACGGTCATCCCCTTGCGCATCACGGCCGCATATAATTTGTTGATCTCGCGGCGCTTGAGCAAAAGCTTGCGGGGACGGGTCGGCGTGTGGTTGTGACGGTTGCCATGGCTCCATTCGGGAATATTGGAGTTGATCAGCCAGGCTTCCTCATCCTTGACCTCGGCATAGCTCTCGGCGATCGCGCCCGAACCGAAGCGCAATGATTTGACTTCTGTTCCGGTCAGCATGATCCCGGCCTCGAAATGCTCCTCGAGAAAATAATCATAGCGCGCGCGCCGGTTCTCGGCGACGATCTTCTGCTTATCAAATTCTACCGGCCGCGGTTTTGCCATTAGATCAGACCGGCCCCTTCCAAGGCAATATCAACAGCTTTGCGGCTGGCTTCGGAAGGCGGTGTCATCGGCAAGCGCAGATCGGGCGAGAAATCCGGCAGGACCCGGGACAATGCATATTTGATCGGCCCCGGCGAAGCGTCGGAAAAGAGGGATTTGTGAAGCGGATAGAGCACATCGTTCAGCTCTCGTGCCTTGGCATAGTCGCCAGCCGCACAGGCCGCCTGGAACTCGGCGCATAATTTAGGGGCAACATTGGCAGTTACCGAAATACAGCCGACGCCACCGGCAGCGTTGAACGCCAGCGACAGTTCGTCGACCCCCGACAGCAGCACAAAGTCGTCGGCACAATTGAGCCGATGTTCGGTGACCCGGTCCAGTACGCCACTGGCATCCTTGATCGCCACGATGCCGGGCAAGTGGGACAGAGCCGCAACGGTCTCGGGCTGGATATCGGTGACGGTGCGCGCCGGTACATTATATAGCACCAGAGGCAGGTCTATGCTCTCGGTCAGAGTCGTGAAATGGGCGGTGATGCCTTCCTGATTAGGACGGTTGTAATATGGCGCCACTACGAGGCCGGCTGCCGCGCCGCATTTTTTCGAGAAGGTAAGATGCAACAGGGCATTGGTCGTATCATTGGAGCCACAGCCGGCGATGATCGGCACCCGGCCCGCTGCCTGCTCGATGCACACTTCGATGACCCGATGATGCTCGGCATTGGACAAGGTTGACGCTTCACCGGTGGTCCCGCAGGGCACAAGAGCGCTGCTGCCCTGGTCGATCTGCCAGTCCACAAGTGCGCGAAACTGGTCTTCGGCAAACGATCCGTCGCGAAAGGGCGTCGCCAGAGCCGGAATTGAGCCGGAAAACATGGAATAATCCTTTATATTTATCTTGGAAATGGGCAAAGCCGCAACCAAGTCAATTGCAATATTAACTGCGATATAGTTCGCCGTTCAGCGCCTGATAAGGAGCCTACCCCTAAAATGTCCAGCATGGTATCAAGAATTGTCATCGCGGCGCTGCTTTTATCCCCCGTAACATGCATGGCTGCCGAACAGCTGGGCTGGCAAGGGAACGACAGCGAACTATCCGATCCGACCGGCGGCAACGCCGTTCTCGGGCTTCAACGTTGGCGGGTGCTCACCCAGTCCGACAATTATTCCTTCGAGGATTATGCCGGGTTTCTGGTGACCTATCCCGGCTGGCCGGAAGACACGCGGATGCAGCGGAACGCCGAGCAGGCAATCAATATCAACAGTTTCTCGCCGAGCCGCGTGCTTGCCTATTTTGAAAAATTTCCGCCGACCACCAATGCCGGCGCCGCCAAATATGCGGTAGCGCTGCAGGCTTCGGGAATGAGCGACAAGGCCAAGGCCATGGCGAAACAGGCATGGCGTGGCGGAACGTTGACCGATGACGATGAAGCCGCCCTGATATCGCGGTTCAGCTCGGTGCTGAGCATCGATGATCATGATGCCCGGATGGATGCGCTCCTGTGGGCGCGAGCGACCCGCGATGCCGCCGGCCAGCTGTCCTTCACCTCTCCTGCCCGACGCGCGGTGTTCGCGGCCCGCCTGGCACAGCTCACCGAATCATCCGACGCCAATGCACAGGCCAGCGCGGTCGGCGCGATTGCCCGGGACGATGCGGGCTATCTGGCGGATCGCGCCCGCTATCTGCGCAACAGCGGCCAAAGCTATGCAGCACGTCAGTTGCTGGCCACCCGATTACCGTTGCGGGTCAAACCGGCCATGCCCGACACCTGGTTCGAAGCGATGCTGATCAACGCCGAAGCAGCAGCCAATGACCGGCAATGGACGCTGGCCTATGATATCGCCTCAAAAATCGACGACGCCTATGACACGCCGACCCGGATAGCCGACCAGAATAGCCGCGTGCGCGACAAATATTCCGATCTCGCGTGGATCGCAGGCACGTCCGCGCTGAACGGCATGCGCCAGCCTGCCAAAGCGATCCCGATGTTCGATCTCTATGCGCAATCCTATGATTCACCCAATATCACCTCGAAAGGCTATTATTGGGCCGGCCGCGCCGCCGCAGACGCAGGTCAGTCCGATCAGGCCAATGCCTATTTCGAAAAAGCAGCCAAATTCCCGGATTATTTCTACGGTCAATTGTCGCTGGAACGGCTGGGACGTCCTCTGCCGGAGTTCAACCGCAAACCGAATGTCGAGATTACCAATGCGGACCGTGCAGCCTATGACATAGATCCGCTGGTCGTCGCCGTAAAAGCTTCGGTGCGCACCGGTCCCTGGCGTGAACAGATCCGCTTTCATCGCGCGCTTGCTGCCAATGCAAAGACCGCGAAAGACTATATGCTGATCAGCGATCTCTCCACCCGCATCGGTGCACGCGATCTTGGCGTGATCAAGGGGATCAGCGCCCTCGGGTCCGGGGTTGGCGCGATTGATGAAACCGCCTTCCCGACCATGCCTGTTCCATTCGGCCATGAGAGCACCTGGACCCTGATCCACGCGATCACCCGCCAGGAAAGCCAGTTTGCCGAAGGAGCTATCAGCCATGCAGGCGCCCGCGGCCTGATGCAGCTTATGCCAGGCACCGCCCGCGAACAGTCGGGCAAGGCGAACCTGTCTTACAATCTCTCTTCGCTGACCGACGATCCGCAATATAATATAAAACTTGGCAGCGGTTATATTCAGCGGATGATGGACTATTATGGTGGCAGCTATCCGCTTGCTGTCGCGGCCTATAACGCTGGCCCCGGCAATGTGAACAAATGGATCCGCGCCAACGGCGACCCCCGCATGGGTGGCATCGACTGGATCCAATGGATCGAGGATATCCCGATTTCCGAAACGCGCAACTATGTCAAACGGGTGCTGGAAAACGCGGTCGTCTATGACACGAAAAACCCGCGCGGTCCGACAATCCGCAGCGAGACGCCGCTATCGCGCTATATCGGAAAAAACAGCCGAGGATAAACTAGGGCCAAACCAAGTTCCGAAGAGGTCAAGAGACGGACTCCTTGCTCAACAGCAGCGCGGAGAAGCTTGGCCAGTCCGGAAAGCCTCTGTCTTCGGGATCTTCGACCGCAAGCAGCTTTCTTGATCTTTCGAGACCGAGGTCGATATCTTTGGGGACAATGGGGAGATTCGAGTCCAGAGAATGAAAGCTTCGCACAATCGGCGCGGAATAGTTGGAGGGAGATTCTCCAATCACGATCGCCAGTTCATCGCGATTCAGGCGGACCAGCGTTCCGACTGGCAATATGCCCAGGCTATCGACAAAGTCGCAGAAGATGAGCTGGTCGAAGTGACCCGACCACGACATCATTTCTGCAAGCGCCTGTGACGCTGAAAGAGGAGCGTTATAGGGGCGCTGGGAAGTGATGGCGTCGTAGACATCGCAGATGCTCGACATGCGGGTAAAGATGCTGAGATTATCGGCTAATATCCCCCCCGGATACCCGGTTCCGTCCATTTTCTCGTGATGCCTCAAACAGACCTCGAGCACGATGTCGCTGACGCCTTCCGACTCTGACAATATATCGTAACCCTGCTTCGGGTGATTGCGGATGATGTCCCATTCGCTCTTGTCGAGCTTACCTGGCTTCGACAATATACTGTCCGGAATAGATGTCTTGCCGACATCATGCAAAAGCCCGGCCATCCCGATATCGTGCATCTGCCACTCTGGAAAACCCATTTTTCGGGCCAGATTGATCATCAGGGCGCATACCGAGACGGAATGCAAATAGGTATATTCATCCTTGGTTTTGATACGGGCGATATTGAGGATGATTGTCGGATCGATATTGACCGATCGGGAGATCTGCTTGACCAGAGGGGCCAATTTGCGCGCCTTGACCGGCTTGCCACAGCGCGCGTCGTCAAACAGAGCCATCACCGCCGCTCGCGACCGTTTTATCGTACCGGATGCTTTACGGAGCTCCGCTGTACGCTCGCGCGGAGTCAATCGATTGAAGACAGGCTCTGCAACATCCCGCAAATAGGACCGGGGCCGTTCGATGGCCGATTGTTCCAGCACCTTCGCCAATTTTGGCGAATAAACCTTGGCTTCTCCCGGTTCGAGAACCGCCAACGGCTTTGACGATGATGACAATTTCTTGCCCCGCGATTCGTCGATAGTAACCCGGGCCACGTCACTGGACACGATTTGCTCTATCTGCGCCTCGTCATTCAGCAGAAACCGCGATCGCCAAAACGGGTGGTCAAACCACGACCCTTCCATGGAATGAATGAACATTCCCAGCTCCAGTTGGCTGGTCTGGATTTTACGCAGCATCTACCAATTCCCCCAATCACCCTCCTCATCACCTTCGATTAACGGCAAAACCGGGTCTCACTTCAGTCCGCAATCCGCTTTTTTTATTCTCGCTTGTAACGAATTGGCCGATCCGCTTCGAACAGCCTTCGAACCATCGAGATTTCCGGAGAATTTATGCCACAGACGACGCGCAATATAGCGATATTTATATCGATCATGCTTCTGCTCACCGTAGCGACACAATTGCTATATCTGACGACCCTTAGCGGCGTCGGAATTGTTGATGGCTGGCCTCTGCGATCGACGATCTGGACCACGGAACTTCTATTATTTACCGGCATTACAATTGCTTCGCTCGTCGGTCTGGCCCGCTCTTCGGACATGCAATGGGGTTGGGCTGCATTGCTGGTATCCGGGCTGACTAACATGATTCAGTCGGGCATCGGTCTGTCGATGTTTCTGCCGGCCGCCAAGGCCGGTGCCGAATTTTCACCGCTGATGGGCACCCTGCTTGCGGGATCGTTTCTGTTCTACAATCTTGCCAAGGCCGTCCTGGGTTTGGTTGCATTGATTTTCGGACTATCGCTATTTCGCAACGACAAAACCATTGGCAGGTTCATCGGTCTGGTCAGCATGGTTGCCGGCGTGATTGCCATAGTCCTGAATATCGCAGCCGTCCGTTTGGGGCTCGGATCAGTACCATTCTCAGGCGCAAGCGGCTCGGTTGCTACATTATTTGCCGGTTGCGCAATCTGGCTTTCCGCTCGCCCAGCGAAATGAAATGCATCAGTCAAGCCAGAAGGCTTTGCTTAGTTCCGCGGGGATATAGAGATTGGGCCATCATGCTTGATGGTGGCGGATTTGAAACTTGCCCGTACCGCTACCCGGCAGAGTAAAGAATCAAGCCTTCGGCTCATAGCCAAATGCATTTTCTGCCAGTTTCACCAGTTCGGGATTGGCCTCCGGCAAATCCTTTGGCAATGCCGCTTCCAGCGTATCAGCGACATGAGTCAGCGCCGCGATACGTGCGGATTTCTTGTCATTGCCGTCGATCACCTTCCAAGGTGCCCAGCGTGTGTTGGTATTTTCGAACATGTCATGCATCGCGTCGAGATAGTCGTCGCGCTTTTCCCGGTTGCGGAAATCCTCGGCGGTGATTTTCCAGCGTTTGTGCGGCGTGTCGAGCCGTTTGGTGAGGCGTTTATCCTGCTCTTCTTGCGTCGTATGAAAAAAGAGTTTCACCAGATTGGTGCCGCCGTCGATCTGCTGCGCTTCAAACTCGTTGATCTCGTCATAGCCGCGCTTCCATTCCGTCGCAGTGCAGAAACTCTCGACCCGTTCGACCAGCACCCGGCCATACCAGCTGCGATCAAACACGCCAATTTCCCGGCTACCCGGCAGTTTCTGCCAGAAGCGCCAGAGGAAATGCCGATCTTTTTCTTCCTTGGTCGGGGCTCCAATCGGCCATACATCATAATAGCGCGGGTCCCATTCCCCGGTCATCCGGCGGATAGCACCGCCCTTGCCTGCCGCATCCCAGCCTTCGAACACAAGGATCGACCGGCTGCCATGGATGATATGCTTGAAATGAATATGGGCGAGCCGATCCTGCAGCGCTTTCAGTGCATCACCATAATCACCATCAAATTTGTCGCCGGATTCATAGTCGGACAGTTTTATGGTCATTTGTGCTCCATCGTCCCGCAATTGCCCCCGGGTTCCAGGGTTGGTAGCTGCATTCGTCGCTGCCCGATCCTCGGGGAACGCTCCCATGTAAGCTTCGCGATATACTATAATACATCGAAATGAACCAACCGGTTAACCCTGTTGGTGCGCTTTAGCTTTCGCGGTGCCCCGACTGCCGTAATTCCCATTCATCCAGCGCTCGCCGATGGGCGTTCGTGCGGTCTAGCGATTGGGTCACTTCAAGCTTTCCGGGCGATAGCCTGTCCGCCTCTTCATAGAGATCCAATGCCGAATCGAGATCGCCGCGCTGTTCCGCGCAAAGAGCCCGATTGAACGCCAGCGAGATATGAACCTGCCCGTTCTGGGCTGCTTCGTCCCACATCCGGCAAGCCTCTGTGGCATCGCTCTTGGTCATCTTGATCGCCGCCTTGAAGAAATCTCCTTCGACTTTGGTCATCCCCTTGCGACTTTCCAGGATTCTAACTTCTACACGATATTCTCTCGGAGCCAGATCATCGCGGATAGCGCTGGCAGTCTCGGATATCATAGACCGGATCACGGACTCGCTGCTCGCAAAATCCTCGTCATCGCCGAGACATACGGTCTGTTCCCTATTATCCGGAAAGCTCTCCGTATAAATGCTACGGCCATCGCTATATCGCGTGGCCCTGACCTGCGCCCGGAAATCGATCTTGCGGGTCAGGCAATCAACCTTGATATCTTTATAGGTGAGACATTTGTCCTTTTCACCGCGCTTTACACAACGCCGCCGCTTCGCGACGGTATCATATTGCTCGACGCCTGCGGTAACATTACCCGAAAGGCTTGCATCTGAGTCCACCGCAGACGGTCCACCGATAACATCAAAATAGGGCTGACCAAAAATTGAGACCGCCGAAAGACTGTCTTCCAGTTCAAACGCTAGCGCACGACCGTCCGGGCCACCAAAACGCCCGATTGAAATGGACTGAATTTCAGCGAATTCCGAAGAGCTGGCCGGCGTCATCCCTTCGATCATCAGAACCTCTGCCTGCGCGGCGGTAGAAAGGCCGGTGAAGGCCATCGTGGCCGTGATCGCTGCAGTCAATAATCTGTTCATGTCCATCCCCCCGAAAGTTGGTCGTTCACAAATATCGATATAAATATGAACGGAACATTAGCCGCTAATGATCAGTTCCGCAATCCGCTTTGGATCCTGCATCGGCATGAAATGGGTAAGATCGGGTAGATAGATGTCGGTACCATGCGCAAAATCTTCAGCCAGACCGGGCGGCGTCGGCGAGCCGGCAAAGTCAAAAGCGCCATTCCGCTCGATCTGCGGCGCCCGCAAGACAGTGACCGGCTGTGTGATTTCGTCGATCAAAGGCCAAGGATCAACGGTGGCGCTGGTCGCATAGACCGACGCTTCGGTCTGTGGCGGACAGGCCAGTCGATAGTCGCCCTGCCCGTCCGGCAGCAGGCCATATTCGCAATAATCGCGCAGCACCGCCGGGTCCCAAAGCTTGTACGGATGCCGGTCCCTGAAACGTTCGAACATGGCATCCGGACCGGTCCAGCTGTTGCGGCGCTTGGCAACCATCTCGTTGGTCGCGCTATAATCAGGAGGATTTTGATAGACTTCCCGTTCCATGATCACCGGATCGATCAGGACAAGCCGGTCCAGCAGATCAGGATGGCTGGCCGCGACCTGCACCAGACAATGACCGCCCATGCTGTGTCCCGCTCCGGCCGCAAATCGGATCCCGAGCGATTGCACCAGTTCGGCAGTCGCGCCCGCGACATCGGTCCAGTCGGTGATGATCGGTGCGGCGCTGCGTCCGTGGCCCAGTTGATCGACCGCGATAACATGCGTCCCGTCCGGAAATGCCGCGACGACCTGGTCCCAGCAACGGGCATGAAAACCGGTTGCGTGGAGCAGCAGGATCGATGGACCATCGGCCGGCTTACCCCATTCGAAATAACAGATATCGCCGTGGGAAGACGCGAAATGATGTTGTTCCGGATTGATACTGGTCAATTTATAACTCCGTTCGTCTCGAGCGAAGTCGAGAGACATGGCCTGCTTCCCAGCGTGTCTCGACTACGCTCGACACGATCGGAACTGGCTATAGTGTTGAGGCTAGCCCTCCTTGGGTGGCTCGACCACGCGGATATGCAATTCGCGCAGCTGCTTGGAGGACACCGGACTCGGCGCGCTCATCATCAGGTCTTCGGCCTTTTGGTTCATCGGGAACAATACGACCTCACGAATATTCGGTTCGTTCGCCAGCATCATCACGATCCGGTCGACCCCGGGAGCCGAACCACCATGCGGCGGCGCGCCATATTTCAGCGCGTTGATCATGCCGGAAAATTCGGTGTCGACCTGATCCTTGGTGTAACCGGCAATCTCGAACGCCTTGTACATGATGTCGGGACGGTGGTTCCGGATCGCGCCGGAGGACAGTTCGATGCCGTTGCAGACAATATCATATTGCCAGGCAAGAATATCGAGCGGGTCCTGGTTTTCCAGCGCTTCCAGCTCACCCTGCGGCATCGAGAAGGGATTGTGCGAAAAGTCCATTTTCTTCAGCTCGTCATCATATTCGAACATCGGATAGTCGACGATCCAGCAGAATTTGAATGCATTCTTGTCGATCAAGTCAAGCTGTTCCGCTGCGCGCGTCCGTGCCAGACCGGCTAGCTTCGCGGCTTCGGCTTCCTTGCCCGCAGCAAAGAACACACCGTCATCAGGACCACAGCCGAGATCAGCGAGCAGTTTCGTCGTGCCTTCTTCACCATGGTTCTTGGCAATCGGCCCGCCAGCCGCGCCTTCCTTCATGTTGATATAGCCGAGGCCAGCGAAACCTTCACCGCGCGCCCAGTCATTCATCGAGTCAAAGAATTTGCGGCTGTTCTTGCCCGCTTCCGGCGCGACAAAAGCGCGCACGGTGCCGCCGGTCGAGGTGATCTTGTCGAACAGACCGAAACCGGAGCCCTTGAAATGCTCGCTGACATCCTGGATGATGATCGGGTTGCGCAGGTCCGGCTTGTCATTGCCATATTTCAGCATCGATTCCTTGTAGGGAATGCGCGGAAATTCACCCGCCGGGGTGACCGAGCGGCCATTGGCAAATTCTTCGAACACGCCAGCAAGAACCGGCTCCAGCGTCTGGAACACATCTTCCTGGGTGACAAAGCTCATTTCGAAATCGAGCTGGTAAAATTCGCCCGGAGAACGATCGGCGCGGGCGTCTTCGTCGCGGAAGCAAGGCGCGATCTGGAAATAGCGGTCGAAACCGGCAACCATCAGCATCTGCTTGAACATCTGCGGGGCCTGCGGCAGCGCGTAGAATTTTCCGGGATGAACGCGGCTCGGGACGAGATAGTCGCGCGCGCCTTCCGGGGACGAAGCGGTCAGGATCGGGGTCTGGAATTCGGTAAAGCCCTGTTCGGTCATCCGGTTGCGCAGACTGGCGATCACCTTGGAGCGCAGCATCATATTGGCGTGAACAGATTCGCGCCGCAGGTCGAGGAAACGATAGCGCAGGCGGATATCCTCAGGATATTCCTGTTCGCCAAACACCGGCATCGGCAATTCGTCGGCAGGGCCCTGCATACTGACCGTATCGGCCACCAATTCGACATCGCCGGTCGGCAGATTCTTGTTCACCGTTTCATCATCGCGGGCCACAACCTTGCCGGTTACCGTGACCACCGACTCAACCCGTGCGCCGTCGAGCGTCTTGAACGCCTCGCTGCCGGTTTCGCTGACGATCTGGGTCAGGCCGAAATGGTCACGCAGATCGACGAACAGCAGATTGCCGTGATCGCGCTTGCGGTGGATCCAGCCGGACAGACGGACTTCCTCGCCGACGTGCGAAGAGCGGAGCGCGGAACAATTGTGGGTGCGATATGCGTGCATGATGGACCTTCGGAATTGGGTGCTTTCCTAAATGGAAAGATTGGAGGCGTAACACAGGTCTACGGGCCATTTGTCAAGGCTTGAGATTGCCCTGACAGGCTGTGCGCCGCACTGGATGGGGAGTTTTGGGAGAGACAGGGCCATCGTCATAGAAAGTTCCCAATCACGGACCGGGAATTCGTGGTGCGGCAGATCCTTCATCAAACGCAATATATGGATATACACTATTATCTATATTCGCCTCAAATATAGAAATTTCCGTTGCCTCGGCAACATCCAGTAGGCGGGCACGGGCTTTGATCGCTTTTGCCGGCACGATATTGGCTGGAGTGAAGTTGAATGTCCGCAAAGTTGGTGCGTTTCGCAAATACTCGCTACAGCAACGGACAAACGAACCGAAAAAGGACATAGATATGCGTGCATGGGCCCTGAAGAGTCGTCCCGCCGGTACCCCGGTGGCTGATAATTTCCAGATGGTAGAGTCAGCGGATGCTCCGCTTGCCGAAGGCGAATTTCGCATCACAAATAGCTGGCTGTCGGTTGATCCCTATATGCGCGGACGGATGAATGACGTGAAGAGCTATGCGCCCCCGTTCGGTATCGGCGAGCCGATGACCGGCGGCGCGGTCGGCACGGTGACAGAAAGCAACAACGCCGATTATCCGGTCGGATGCAAAGTGCTGCATATGGCGGGTTGGCGCGACACGGCTGTCGCTGGCGGCAGCAATCCTCCCGAAGGCGGAATGCCGCCGGTGAAACTTCCCGATCTCGGTGTTCCCGATCAACATTGGCTGTCCATCATCGGCATGCCCGGAGGCACGGCCTGGTTCGGCTTGCTGAATGTCGGCGCTGCCAAGGAAGGCGAAACCGTCTTTGTGTCCGCTGCGGCTGGCGCGGTTGGGTCCACCGTGACCCAGATAGCCAAAGCCAAGGGCATGACCGTAATCGGGTCAGCCGGTGGCGCGGACAAATGCGCATGGGTCAAAGAAATCGGCGCGGATGCCTGCATCGATTACAAGGCCGGCCCGGTATTGCCGCAATTGCGTGCAGCCCTAAAGGAACTCAGCAAATCCGGCGTTGATGTCTATTTTGACAATGTCGGTGGCGAACATCTCGATGCAGCGCTGGCCTGCGCCAACGAACGCGCCCGTGTGGCGATTTGCGGGATGATCGACGTCTACAACGATCAACAGCCGCAATCGATGCAATATCTGACCATGATCATCGGTCTGCGCATAAAGATCGAGGGCTTCCTCTATCCCGATTTTGCCGCGCAAGTGCCTGAATTCAATGCCGATATGGCTCAACTGATTGCATCGGGCGCTGTGAAGGGCCGCGAGACGGTGATGGAGGGGCTGGAAAAAGCGCCGGACGCGTTCATCGGGCTGTTTACCGGCGCGAACACGGGGAAGATGCTGGTCAAGGTATAGGGGCGCCGGCGAACGGAGGTTTGATTGACCGCAACTATGTCTATATCTTTCGCATCAGGTGCGTCGAATAAAGCCTAGATCAAGCCGAGTTTCACAAGTTCGTCATTGGCAAAAACCTGCCGGTCGGCCGGGTCCGGCATCACTTGCGCCTGCGCCCATTTCCAGTTGGCGAAATTCTGCTCGTAATCCCGCTTCACCCGCCGTTCGTCGAGATTGTTGGTTTTCCCCCAGTGGCGGGTGAAGGCAATCCCCGCATCATCGAGCGCCTCGACGACTTTCTTGTAGCCGTTGTGGCTGGATTTGACATTCGGTCCGTCGAAGTCGATCACGACATTATCCGGCCAGTGCGCCGGCGCGAGCAGGCCCTGGGCTTGGCGCACGAAACGCAGGGTGACGACTGTGCCCCCTCCCCCTCGCCGGAAACTATCGATAATTAAATCAAAGGCTTCGCTAAGCTTACTACGGTCCATTGTTACTGAACCGTTGAACAGGCTGGCAATCGGAGCATGTTCCTCGGTCGTACGCCCCCAGGTGGCGATAGCCGGCGGATCATCGACATCGCGATTGTCGGGATAGGCCTGCTCCATCGCCAGCTGCAATATCTCTCCTTTGAACCAGTCACTTTCCGCCATAGCCTTGCCAAGCAGGGTCAGGGCGTCATAGCCGGCGCCCATGTCCCCCGGCGGTGGCGGCGGGATGCTGGCGTCATAAGGGCGCTTATACAGAAAACGCAGCAGGCTCTTTTTGTCGAAAGGATCAAAAGGGTTCAGTATAAGCTGTTGGAAATAGGGCTCTTCCTCCAATCCAAATTCGCAGGAAAATTTCGTGAATTCGCCACGGCATAGCCAGTCGATATGCTCGCGCTTTATCTTCGCTGCCTTCTGGATATTCTGCACCATATAGATCGGATCGGTCTCGATCAACATCGCGGTGACAAAGCCCATCGCACCGACATGAATCTGGGCGGCGGCAAATATCCGGTCATCGCGGATGATCTCCGAACCGGTCTGCGCGATGAACGCATCCGAAAGCACGGCTCTGCTGGGGGATATCCACAATATCCGGTCAGGTGTCACCAATTGCACCGCCCTGACATGATCCTGTATACCGCCCGCCTGCCAGACGCTGCCGTGCGTTCCGGTGGCACAGGCCCCGGCAAAGCTCTGGCCATTGCTGGCCCCGCCTGTCCGCAACGACCGACCTATCTCCTCCGCACTTTCATAGACTTCATCGACCGTCGCACCGGCCTGCACCAGCAGCAGAGCTTCGGCGCCGAGATCGCAATCTTCATGCAGATCTCTGGCCGACAATTTATAAGTCCGGTTGAGCCGCAAAGTCTCGACCAGCCAGCCGTCTTCAACCACATTGATCGGCGACGGCGACCAGCCCGCTCCGATCGGTCGCACCGGGATCTGACAGCGTTTTGCTTCCTTGAGCAGAGCCAATACCGTTTCTGCCACGCCCTTCAGATGCGCCCGGCCATTTACCTCTTCGCCGTTCGCCAGTTCAATCCGGTCCTTCAGATTGCACGCTGCAGTTTGATGATAGTTGGTCCATATTTGCTGACCGAGATGAATGACCCGCGCCATCAGGCTTCTCCCACGTCATGGTCGCCCGCGTAACAACGATAGGCGATACTCACTTGCCGGACGAAACCGAAAGTTACCAGGCAGATCAATATCGCCTTGCGGGTCATGAAAAAGCGCATGTCGTTGATACCAAGCTGCGAACAATCATCGACTTGCAAAGATCGTCCGCGCCGCGAGGCAAAGCCCCAGGCTAATATGGTAATTTCTATAGTCTTTCCGCCGATCGGCCGTGGATCAGCGACGGCCAGACAGGCGTCACCGCAAAGCGACATTGCCTGTCCAAGCACCAGCGCTACCAATATCGCTATTAGAATCAGCGACCAAAATGCCATGGTTTCCCCCTCATTTTTATCCTGCGTCCACGAATTGTTTGCGCGATGACCCGCCCGCTGTATAGGACAAAAATGCACATCCATAATTTGCTGACCGACAATCAGGACATCGCCGATATCTGTACCCGCTTCGCGACTGCAGATTTCGTGACAGTTGATACCGAGTTCATGCGCGAGAATACCTATTGGCCCATTCTCTGCCTCATCCAGATTTCTGACGGCAAGGAAGCCGCCGCAATTGATCCGCTCGCCAAGGGCGTTGATCTCGGGCCGCTGATGGAATTGCTGGTCAACAATGAGAATGTGCTCAAGATTTTCCACGCCGGCGGACAGGATGTCGAGATCATCCATAATATTACCGGCAAGACCCCACATCCGATTTTCGACACCCAGATTGCGGCGATGGCGATCGGCCAGAGCGAACAGATCGGCTATGCCAATCTGGTCGACAGCTGGCTTGGCATCACCCTCGACAAAGGCGCCCGTTTCACCGACTGGTCGCGCCGTCCGCTCAATGCGAGGCAGCTCGAATATGCAATTGCCGACGTCACCCATCTCGCCGAAATTTTCCCGAGGATGCTGGAAAAATTGCGCGAAACCGGTCGCGGCATGTGGATCAACGCCGAGATGGAAAAGCTCGCTGACCCGGACAATTATGTCAATGATCCGGAGAAATCCTGGTTACGAGTCAAGTCGCAAGGACGAAATCTCGACATGCTCGGCAGGCTGAAAGCTCTTGCCGCTTGGCGGGAGCGCGAAGCCCAGTCGAAGGACCTGCCGCGCGGACGGATCATGCGCGATGAAACTTTGGCGGATATTGCCGCACACCCTCCCAAGGATCAGAACAAATTGGGACAAGTCCGCGGTCTTTCCGCTGGCTGGAAAAACAACGATATCGGTGCCCGTTTGATGGATATTATCGAACAGGCAGAGCCGCTGTCCAAGGACGATCTGCCGCTTAAAATCGGCCGTCGCCCCAAAAATGGCAAATCCAATGCGCTAGTCACTGATCTGCTCAAATTATTACTCAAAATTCGTTCGGCCGAGATGAACGTCGCATCCCGCCTGCTGGCCCGCGCAGACGATCTTGACCGCATCGTCGCCGGAGAACGCGACGGTGTCGGGCTTCTCGAAGGCTGGCGCTATGAAGAATTCGGTCGCGATGCATTGGATCTGGTCGAAGGCCGGGTGAGCTTCACGGTCAAGGATGGGAAATTGAAAATGACCCACCATCAAGAGGGTGACGCACCTATAAGCGAATAGCTGCGGCGGCGAACTAGACTCCGGTCATCACCGGTTCCAGCCCCATCATATTCGCCAGATTTGCGTGCCGCTTGGCTACCGCATCGCCGTAAAGATCGATCAAATCACTGGCAACCGTAAGCTCCAGTTTCTTGCCCGATTTCCGGATTTCCGTCTGTTCGAGCGGATTGCGAGTCCCGCCACTGAGCCGCTGCCCCAATCGCATGGCCAGCCCCCAACATATCGCCCGCTTCGTTGCCTGTTCGTCGGCAAGCTGCCCGCCACCGGGGAAGATATAATTGCCGCCGCCAAAACTGGTAAACAGCGCCTGCCCCAGCATCTCACGTTCCGAGCCGGTGATACCGACCCAGTTGCCATGCAATCCAATCTCCAGCCCGCGCTCAGCCCGAAAATTGGGGTTCGCGCGCCAGGCAACATCGCCCAGATTGCAGGCAGCCTGACGAATACGATGCCACTCGGCCGGATCGTCACAAAAAATCTCGCTAATCCACTCTCCCAGCAATTTGCTGTTCGCCGGGAAACGGGCTTGCGCCGCTCCGGCGTCTTCAGTCGCCAGCAACAACGGGTCATGCGCCGCTTCATGCTTGGTGATGTTCTGGAACAACAGACCTTCGCGCACGCCATATGCGGAAACAACCATCTTGCTGCTGTTCAGATAACGCACGAGCATGGACAGCAGCCATGCGGCATCATTGAGCGTCGGGATGCGGGATGCCGAAAGACCTGGCACGCTCTTAAGCTTATCCCTGTTCAATTGAGCCAGCCGCCTGACCAGCCGCTGCGCGCGCCGAGGTTCCATCTCGTAATTGTGGATGACCGGGAGCGGGTAATTGCTGTCGAACATATCGAGCCGGGCCAGCGAACGCCAGGATCCGCCGACGAGATAGAAAGGCAGTTGCTGCGCCTGTTTCTCCCAACCGGTCTTTTTGAGCATTTTTCGTATCTGCGCCTTCAAACCATCCGTATTCTTGGCTCGCAAATCCGCAACCCTGAACACCCCGAGCGGGAAGGAATAACGGTCGAGCACTTTGCCCTGCCTGATCATCGCCAGTTCCAGGCTTCCGCCACCAAGATCTCCCACGATACCGGTTGCGTCGGGCATGCCCGAAACAACGCCCAGCGCTGCCAGTTCCGCTTCTTCCTCACCCTTTAGTACCGCCACGTCGTAGCCGATCTTCCGCGCGGCCTTCAGCAGGTCATCACCGTTGCTGGCATCGCGCACAGCAGCCGTCGCGAAGGTCAATATACTATCGACTTCCATATCCGTGCACAGGCGATGGAAACGCTTCAGTCCGCGCACCGCAAGCGCCATCGAATCCTCGCCAATCGCACCGGTTGTCGACAATTCCCGCCCCAGCCCGGCCATGACCTTTTCGTTAAACAGAGTAGCGGGAACCCTTGCAGGCCCTTGATACACTACTAGACGGATAGAGTTGGAACCGATATCCACAATAGCGGTACGCCGGTTGGATTGCCTTTTTTTCGTCTGCGCGGAAGTGGCAATTGATCCTTTTTTTCCAGGGACGTCGGTCACGCTTTATCCTTGCGGCGACGCAAGCTGAGCCGGGGAACAGCATTGCTTTTCTTAAGCGCCTTGCCGCGTCCGGAGAGAGATGGGTTGGTCATAAAATAGCGATGCAGGTTGAACGGCTTGTCGGAAGGTTTCACTCTTGTGTAGCTGCCGTCGGCATTTAATTCCCAACTCTGTTCGTCATCGATCAAATTCGCCACCATGACCTGATCCAATATCTGGTCATGAACGGTCCTGTTGGTGATCGGCATCATATATTCCACGCGCCTGTCCAGGTTACGCGGCATCCAGTCGGCCGATGAAATATAGAGTTTTGCTCCGTCATTTGGCAACTCCCTGCCATTGCCGAAAGCCCATATGCGACTGTGTTCCAGAAAACGGCCTACCACCGATTTTACCCGGATATGGTCCGACATGCCCGGCACATCGGGCCGCAGGCAACATATGCCCCGAACGACCAGATCAATTTCGACCCCGGCATTGCTCGCCTGATATAATTTCTCGATCAGCGCCGGATCGACGAGGGAATTCATCTTCGCCCAGACCATGCCCGGCTTGCCGGAACGAACATTGTCGATTTCCTTGTCGATCAATCCCATCAGGTCTTTGCGCATATTCCGCGGCGACATGGAGATCAGCTCCAGCTCCTTGGGTTCGACATAGCCGGTGATATAATTGAACAATTGAGCCGCATCCCGCGCGGCCCGGGGATCTGCTGTAAAAAAGCTGAGATCGGTATAGATTTTTGCAGTAATCGGGTGATAATTTCCGGTACCAAAATGGCAATAGGTACGATAGCCGTCCTGTTCCTTGCGCACGACCATCGATATTTTCGCGTGGGTTTTCCATTCGATAAACCCGTAAACGACCTGCACGCCGGCCCGCTCCAGCGCGCTCGCCCAGAGCAGATTCTGCTCTTCATCAAAGCGCGCTTTGAGTTCAACGATCGCGGTTACCGATTTACCTGCTTCCGCCGCGTCAATCAGCGCCCGGATGATGGCCGATTGCTTCCCAGCGCGATAGAGGGTCTGCTTGATCGCCACGACGTCCGGGTCGGCAGCGGCCTGCCGCAAGAATTCGATTACCACCTCGAAGGATTCATAAGGATGGTGGACCAATATGTCCTTGTCGCGAATGGCGGCAAAACAATCACCGCCATGATCGCGGATACGCTCCGGAAAGCGCGGGCTATAAGGAGTGAATTTCAGATCCGGACGGTCTTCGTCAACCAATATGTCAAGATCGCCGACACCGACCAGACCGTTGATGCGGCTTTCGGTGGCACCCTCGTGCAGCAAATGTTCGCGTAGCATTGCGACCACTGGCTCGGCGAGTTTAGGTCCCATTTCCAACCGGATCACGTCGCCGCGACGACGGCGTTTGATCGCGCTGCGGAAATAGCGCACGAGATCCTCGGCCTCCTCCTCAACTTCGATATCGCTGTCGCGAATGATCCGGAACAGACCGCTGCTTTTTACGGCATAGCCTGGAAATAGAATATCCGAAAATTCCTGGATCGCGGTCTCGACCGAGACATAGATTGCCGATTCGCCCGGCAAACGAATGAAGCGAGGGAGACCGGAAGGGATCATCACCAGTTCCCTTATGCCCTGATTATCCGACTCCCTGACCAGATCGAAAACCAGGCTCAACCCCTTGTTGGGAATGAACGGAAAAGGGTGGGCCGGATCAAGCGCCTGCGGGGTCAGAACCGGGAATATCTGGTCCAGAAAATGCTGCCTGAGCCAGGCCCTGGAATCGTCCGTCAGTGCGTCGACGGTAGAAACAAATATATCTTCTTCCGCCAAGGTTTTAGACAAAGCTGACCACACGCGCTGCTGATGTTCGAGCAAAGCGTCCGCACGGATCGCTATGGCATCCAACTGTTGCGTTGGGGTCAGACCATCGGCCGAACGCTCCTCGATTTTCTGGCGATATTGCCCCACCAATCCGGCAAAGCGAACCATGAAAAACTCGTCGAGATTGTTACCGGAAATGGACAGGAAACGCAGCCGTTCGAGCAATGGATGAGCACTATTTTCGGCCTCTTCGATGACCCGCTCGTTAAAGCCCAGCCAGCTTATTTCGCGATTAAAATAGCGCTGACTGGCATCTTCCGAGAGATTACCAGTGCCGCCGAGCAACATATCCTCATTGAGCGTCTCTGCAACCGGATCATCCATCGCTTATCCATCAACCTTTTCATCACCGGTGTCAAAAAAGGCCAGCGCGGATTTCGCGATAGCCAAGTTTATCGGTTTTTTCGTCTCAATCGCAAGCGCATCCATTTTTTGTGCCAGCTTCCGGACCATTTCGTAGGACCGGATCATTCGCTTTTCCAGATAGCGTAGAGCGTCTTCGGATATCGTTAATCCGCGCGTGGTGAAATATTTTTGAAAGAGTCCATCGATCATTGCCTGATCGGGCGCCCCAATTTCCAGATGCAGCGATGCCGCGAGACGGGATTTCAGGTCGGGAAGCAAAATCCCCCATTCCGCAACTGGCTCAGCAGACAATAATAGCAGCGGCCTTTTCTCGTTATTTGCCCGATTCCACAGATGGAATATCTCGGTGTCCTCGCATTCAGAGGCATCCTCTAGACATAGCCCGCCGCTTTCCGCCTTGAATGCGGCCGCCATCGTCGTTTTGCCGGATGCTTCGGGTCCGGTCAAAATCATCGTATGATGGGTCCAGTCCCGCCAATTCTGCAGTTGCTGGTGAACTTCGGCATTGGCGGCGGTCACCAGATATCCGTCCTGTTCCGGCGACATGCCCTGTTCAAGCGGTAAGGCTATCTGGCTCACGGTCTCGTTTCCTTATTGTCCGGAACGACTGATACGCAATGTGCCTGCTCCCTGTTGAACTTGCCAGCCCTGCGATCGAAGCGCCTGGGCCAGGGCCGCGATATCACCCCTATAAGTCACGCTCATGACCGAAACGCCGCCAAGCGCGAGGCTCGATGTCGAAGCAGATGCAACGCCGGAGATCGCCCGCACAGAGGATTCGCCGCGACTGACCGCACCAACGTCCGGTGTATCAAACTGCAGGGAAATGCTGGTCGTCGCAGACGGACCTGCAACAGGCGATTCGCCAACCGTTTCTGATGTACTATTAGTTGCTTCGCTTGTCGCAGTTTCGCTACCACCAACCTCGACCGCCGTATCATCACCGAGATCAAAATCGGCAAGATCCAGATCATCAAGATTAAAGGGATCTTCTACAATCAGCGATTTGTCGGTCTTCAATATGCCACGCGCCAGTGCGCTCGCATACATATTATCCAGTTTTACGATACCCTGATCCAACATGTTGGGAATATCTTCGCTACGGTCCACTTTCAGCGAAAAACTGCCGATATATTTGTTGTCGGGTCCATAACGTGCGGTAAATCGCGCTTTAACTGGCCCACCGGGATACATATAGGTCAACCGAACGATAGGTATTACAACATCGGCTGCGCCGAACTGATCCAATATATTCCGCCACCACCGCCGACCCGGGCGATTGGCCTGCCCGGCGGTCAGTACAAGCGATTCGCTATCCGATCCATAAGGACGGACATAATCAATCGCGCTTTCACCGGAGCGGAAACGTGCCCAGGCTTTTTGCCATTCGGTGCGGTTTTCGAACACCTGGGGTGATCCGCCGCTCCACATGATCGGCAGGACCAGCATCGGCGGAGACCGCAAACGTCGGCCGCTGACCCCCAGAATCGAGCCAGCTCTAGCCCGATCGAACATCACGCCCAGCGTTGCGATATAGCGTTTTGGTCCGATCTGCTCTTGCTCGACGACGATCGCGGAGACGATCGTATTAAGCGTCCCGTCAGGCAGGCCTGCGCTTTCGCCGCCCTGTGTGCTTTTATACAACATCTTCCAGGCCAGGCGCTGCGCTTCTTCCCATCCCTTTTTCCGGGCATCAACGGCATTGTCCCCATGGACATCGACTTTTACGCCCATGACCTCGAAGTCGCCAGTGCTGGCAAGCGGTGCAACTCCGCGTTCTGTGCCCTCGAGCTGCGCATAGACGACCGCCACGGCGAGCATCATTACAGCCGCGATGGTGGCAGCAATCTTGATCCTGAAGTCAGTCAAAATACTCATTTGCGCCCTTTTGACGATTATGGCGTGGAAATCCAGCCGCGAGTTGTCTAATCGCTCAAGTTATGAGTGAAAAGCAAAATGAGCCGGATTCTTACACCTATGCGAAAGCCGGTGTGTCCATCGACGCGGGCAATGCCCTTATCAAGGCGATTGCGCCGCTGGCCAAGGCCACGGCACGCGCAGGTGCCAATGCGGAACTTGGCGGCTTTGGAGGCTTTTTTGATCTGAAGGCTGCCGGTTATGAAGACCCGCTGCTTGTCGCCGCCAATGATGGCGTAGGGACGAAGCTAAAGCTGGCGATCGATTACGACCGGCATGATACGGTGGGAATCGATCTTGTCGCGATGTGCGTCAATGATCTGATCGTCCAAGGCGCAGAACCCCTGTTCTTCCTCGACTATTTTGCCACCGGCAAGCTTGAGAACGGCATTGCCGAGCGGGTCGTAGCCGGAATCGCCGAAGGCTGCAAAATGTCAGGATGTGCGCTTATCGGCGGCGAAACCGCAGAAATGCCCGGCATGTATGCCGAAGGCGACTATGATCTAGCTGGTTTCTGCGTCGGCGCGGTCGAGCGCGACAAAGTCGTAACCGGAGCCAATGTCGCGGCGGGTGATGTCCTGCTGGGTCTCGAATCCTCCGGTGTTCATTCCAATGGCTTCTCACTGGTGCGCCGACTCGCCGCGGACAAGGGCTGGAAAATGGATCGCCCTGCCCTGTTCAACCCTGACATATTATTGGTCGAGGCGCTGATCGCGCCGACCAGAATCTATGTAAAATCGCTATTGCCCCTGATGCAATCCGGCCGGATCAAGGCCCTCGCCCATATCACCGGCGGCGGTTTGCTGGAGAATATCCCGCGGGTACTGCCCGACGGACTGCACGCCCATGTTGATGCCGCAAGCTGGGAACAGCCACGATTGATGGCTTTCCTGCAAGCCCAGGGCAATATCGAGCCAGAGGAAATGGCGCGGACGTTCAACTGCGGAATTGGAATGATATTGGCGGTGTCGCCCGATGAAGCGGAGGCGATTACTTCAGATCTCGAAGCCGCTGGTGAGAAAGTCCACCGGGTCGGCGATGTCCGTGCCGGTACCAAGGGCTGCTCGGTAACGGGCAATCGCGGGACATGGTCGGCTACCGATGACTGGACCGCTACCCACAATGGCTGAAAAGGCCAAAATCGCGATACTAATTTCCGGTCGCGGCTCCAATATGGCGGCCTTTGTCTATGCCGCCAAATCGGCGGACTGTCCCTATGACATCGTGCTGGTGGCATCCAATGATCCCGAGGCGGCGGGCTTGCGGCTGGCCGAGGCAGAGAGCATCGCAACTTTCGCCCATCCCCACAAAGGCATGGCGCGCGAAGACCATGATGACATCATGCACGACGCAATCGTCCGCTCCGGCGCCGAATATGTCGTGCTGGCTGGTTATATGCGGATTTTGAGCGACGGCTTCGTCAAGAAATGGACGGAGAGGATGCTCAATATCCATCCTAGCCTGTTGCCCAAATATAAGGGCCTCGACACTTATCAACGCGCGATCGATGCTGGCGACAAAGTTGCCGGTTGCAGCGTCCATCTGGTCACGCCGGAGCTCGACGACGGGCCGGTGCTCGCCCAGACCGAGGTCGCGATTTTGCCGGATGATGATGATGCGGATAGCCTTGCTAGCCGGACCCTGATTGCCGAGCATCAACTCTATCCGGCAACACTCGCCCAATATGTCACCCGCGAATCCGACCCCGACTGGATATTGCAGCAGATCCGCGACCGCGCACTGGCGCTCGACGAAAGCTCCGAGCGATTGAGCTTTGGATCACCCGGCTGGCGCGTCGGCGGCGAGAAGACCGGCAAATATTTCGCCTATTTCACCCAGAGATTATATGGCGAGGAAAGCATCGGATTGCTGGTCAAAACATCCGGACTGGACGAACAGATGGCACTGATCGATGCCGATCCCGACCTTTATTATTCGCCGAAATTCTTGGGAAAATCAGGCTGGATTGCGATCCGCCTGGATACCGGCAACACGGATTGGGACCATATTGCCGACTGGCTCCGCAAAAGCTGGCAACGGGTAGCGCCCAAAAGACTCACCAGAATGATCGCAATCGCGGATCAATTTTAAGAAGGAAGCGCATCACGGGCTGGAAACCTTCGGACAACAAGGAGGAGGGATTAGAAGCTGCCCAAAAATATCTGCGGCCCTATGTGGGCAAGATGCTCCAACTCGCGATGCTGACCAACCATTAGAATGGCACCATCCGGAAATCGATACGGCCTATAGGCCGTATATCAGACAATCCTACATTCCCGCTTCTACCGCCAGCCGGACCATGTCGGCTGCGCTGGGCACGTCCAGCCGCTGCATCAGGATCGAACGATGCATCTTGATCGTCCGCTCGCTAAGCCCCAATTCATAGGCGATCTGCTTGTTGAGCAGGCCCTTGGCGATAAATTGCAGCACTTCCCGCTGCCGCTTCGACAGGTCTTTGACAATCCCGACTGCCCGCATCCGGCGCGCTTTCGCCAAGCTCGGGGCTTCGGCATCAATTTCGACCTGAGATCCCAGAAAATATTCCAGTTCACCTTCTTCATCAAACAAGGGCGCCACGAGCACAGCATTCTGAAAAGGCGTGCCGTCCTTCTTGTAATTCAATATCTCGACGAGAACAGATTTTCGTTGCTGCACACCGCGCCGGATTTCTTCGGTCAACCACGGCTCGGTCGCCTTCCCTGCCAAAAATCGACAGTTTCGGCCGACAATGAATGACCGGTCATAGCCGGTCAGCTCCTCAAAAGCATCGTTGACGGCGACAATCGGATTATCGGGTAATCGTGGGTTGCTCACCACCGAGGCGATGGGGCTTTTTTCGATCAAGGCCATAACCGAAGCTTTCGGCATGCCCGATTCTCCGATTACAAGCTGTTCTGTGCTATTCTGATTTTGCTCACGCTCCATATCCTCAGGCTACCCGACATTTATGGTTGAAGGCAAGCAATCGCGTGAAACGGCCCTCGCCGGCAATGGAGCAAGCGCGCTCGCGCACAGGATGGCGTATTTCAGAAATCGCATGATGTACCCTCACAAATATCGATTGTGAAAGTCCAGCCCCGGCGCGATATTGAAATCGCGAGGACGCGGGCCGGTCACCCTTTGCAGGTATCTTCCCCGGCGCGGCGCCAGCGATAGAATGTCTTTTCCGAAACGCCGATCTCGCGGCAACTTTCGCAAACACCCTGCCCCTGCTCGATCCGCTTCTGGATCGCCCGGCATTTTTCTTCTTTATTCTCGATCAAAGCCATCACTTGCCCTTGCATCTGCCGTTCAAATTGGGATCGGTCGTGCGACCCGGCCGGTCGGCGAGACGCTGTCCCGACAAACGGAACAGGCCTCGCCGGGCTGGAGTCGACGCGACGATCAGTCGCTCACATCGGTTGTCCGCAGATATGGGCGATGCTCGGTCCATCCCTGCGGAAACAGACCCTTTGCTTCTTCGTTGCTAATCGAAGGCGGGATGATCACATCCTTGCCAACCTGCCAGTCGGCCGGCGTGGCAATATGCTTCTCATCACTCAATTGCAGCGCATCGATAACCCGCAAAATTTCATCGAAATTGCGCCCCACACTCATCGGGTAGGTCATCGTCAGGCGAATCTTCTTGTCGGGATCGATAATGAACACCGAGCGGACCGCAGCGGTCTTGCTCTCGTCGGGGTGGATCATGTCGTATAATTTGGCAATCGACAGATCGGCATCGGCAACGATCGGGAATTTGAGATCGGTATTCTGCGTGTCGTTGACATCCTCGATCCATTTCCGGTGCTCTTCCGCCGTATCGGTCGACAGGCCGAGCGGCTTGGTATTGCGCTTGGCAAATTCGCCGGCAAGCTGGGCCGTGCGGCCCATTTCCGTGGTGCAAACCGGGGTAAAATCGGCCGGATGGCTGAAAAAGAATACCCAGCTGTCACCGGCCCATTCGTGCAGGCTGATTTCTCCGTTCTGGGTATCGACGGTGAAGTCGGGGGCGATGTCTCCAATATGCAAGCTCATGATGTTTCCTTTCTGATTGTCAGGAACATCTAGCTTAAAAACGACACTTACACAAATTCAATTATACACTTACACTAATCGTGTTATTGACTGACAGAGCAATTGCACCCGCCGCCGCGGCTTCAGCTGCTCTACGTCGCAGAGGTCAGGGAACAACGCCCTCTACCACCGACTTCGCATTGTCGACGCGGATTGCCGCACCATTGATGAACTTGCTTTCGTCCGATGCCAGAAACAGCACGGTGTTGGCGATATCGTCCGGAGCACCCAGCGCACTGGGTGCCGGTCCGTCGCTTGCCGGGCGCAAATCATCGCGCCCCATAACTTTCGGTCCGATGTCCATGACCATCGGAGTCAGGATACCGGCAGGATGCACGCTGTTGCAGCGAATATTATATTTATTGTTCGCGCAGTGCACGGCGACGCTGCGAGTCAGGCTTTCGATCGCCCCCTTTGCCATGGCATAGGCAACCACAATCGGCTCGCCGATGATCGACGCGATCGAACACATGTTGATAATCGCTCCGCCGCCCGACGCTTTCATCGCGGGAACCGCATATTTGCAGCCAAAAAATGCACCGTCAGCGCTCACCGACATGACGAAGCGATATTCCTCAGCTGTCTGCGTTTCGATCGTTCCGGGTTCGACAACACCGGCGTTATTGACCAATATGTCGAGCTTTCCGTGACGGGAGACGACATCGGCAATCAAATCCTCCCATCCCTGTTCATCAGCGACGTCCTGGAGCTGGAATTCCGCGGCACCGCCAATTTCTCCCGCGACGCGATTGCCATTTTCGGCATCCATGTCAGTCAGGATGACTGTTGCACCTTCACGTGCGAACATCCGGGCATCCGCTTCACCCAAACCTTTGGCTGCACCTGTTATTATTGCCACTTTGCCTTGCAGTCTGCCCATGCTTTATCTCCTCATCAGATATTGATTTCAGGCTAGGACCGGAGTCAAATAATAACGACTGGCAAAATTGGGAGATATCAAGGATGTACACTTTGGAGCAACTGTCGGCGCGCGAGGAAATTCGCGATATCCTGCATCGTTATTGCAAGGGAATCGATCGCCGCGACTGGCAGCTGGTCCGCTCCTGCTTCGCTGATGACCATATCCACAAACATGCCGAATATGAAGGGCCGCCGGATGAATTCATCGGCTTTGCCAGTCAGGTATTGGAGCATATCCCGGGCACTCACCATTCGATCTCCAACGTCCATATCGCGCTGTCGGACGACGGCAACAGCGCCACCACCGAGGCCAATTTTGTCGCTTATCACTATATCGAAGCGGGCAACCCCGATTTCGCGCCGTGCCAGACTCGCGGCAAGGCCACCGACTGGATCGTCGCCGGCCGCTATTGTGACAGGCTGGAAAAGCGGGCCGGTGCGTGGATCATTGTCCGCCGCGAAGCGTTTCACGACTGGGAGCGCTCCGAGGAGGCGACGGGATCGGCGGTGACTGTTGGGCATCATGTAGGGCATGGTTCGTGACCCTCATCCGATTACAGTGCCTATGGTCACTGCCCGGGAATCCGGCGAAAATATGGGTTCCAGAGAAATGCCTCGCGAACAAATGAGTTTATTTAGTAGAACTGCGAAATAAGCATTTTCGCGTGAAGAGAATTCACATATTATATTGTTGGCGCCTGTGCCGAGTCGTGGAGACTCTCAATGATGCTGGCTTCTGTAAATCTACCCAAAGAACAATGGCTTGAGGGCAAAGGAGGCCTGCGAATATTCACCCGCCATTGGCGTCCGCAGGAGATGACCAAGGCAGCCTTGGTGATCTGCCATGGGGTCAATTCCCATAGCGGTCAATATATCAGGGCCGCAGAGGAATTTGCAGCCGAAGGCTATGCGGTCACGGCTCTTGATTTGCGGGGACGCGGCAAGTCGGAAGGCGAGCGCTTTTATACCGAAAGCATCGATGATTATGTGTCCGACCTGTCGCAGACGGTTGAGTTGGCAAAATCCCTCGACCCCGATACACCGCTGTTCCTGCTCGGCCATAGTGCGGGCGGTGTTATAGCGGCATCCTATGCTCTCGATTATCAGGAGCGCATTAACGGCCTCATCTGTGAAAGTTTCGCCTTCCGCGTATATGCTCCTGACGTCGCATTGAGCCTGCTGAAGGGCGCGAGCCACATCGCGCCGCACCTGCATGTGCTGAAACTCAGGATGGAAGACTTTTCGCGCGATCCAGACTGGGTCGCTCAACTTCTCGCGGACCCGCTTACCAGAGATGAGGTCCAGCCGGTTCAGACCGTCGCGGCTCTTGCCCGCGCGGGAGACAGGTTCGAGCGGGAGTTTGATCACATCACTCTGGCGATCTTGATTCTCCACGGAACGGCGGACAAAGCCACTCGTCCCGATGGCAGCCAGCAATTTTTCGACGAGGCCGGCAGCACGGACAAGCAATTGATTCTCTACGAAGATCATTATCACGACCTGCTCAACGATATCGGACGGGCACAGGTGATGACGGACATCACCGGATGGATGGATGCCCGTCTCGCAACGGTGCCCGGCGTGGATGCGAAGATCGACCGTGCCGCTACCAAACCGGTAATTACGACATAGGCTGCCTGCGCGATAAGAATTTTAAGGCCTGTCGTTTGGAGTTTTTTTTAGGAGAATTGCACCGTGGGATATTTAAAAGTCAAAGACGGCACCGAAATTTTTTACAAGGACTGGGGTCCGAAAGACGCTCCGCCAATCATGTTCCACCATGGCTGGCCACTGAGCGCGGACGACTGGGACAACCAGATGATGTATTTCCTGGCGAAAGGTTTTCGCGTCATCGCCCATGACCGGCGGGGCCACGGGCGCTCGACCCAAACCGACACCGGCAATGAAATGGACACTTACGCCGCCGACGTGATTGAGCTGGCGACAGCGCTCGATCTCCGAAACGCCGTCCATATCGGTCATTCGACCGGAGGCGGTGAAGTCGCCCGCTATGTCGCACGGTCAGAGACTGGCCGGGTTGCAAAAGCCGTGCTGGTTGCTGCGGTTCCGCCGATCATGGTGAAAACGCACGATAATCCCGGAGGTTTGCCCAAGGATGTGTTCGATGGCTTTCGCTCAGCGTTGGTTGCCAACCGCGCCCAATTCTATCGCGACGTGCCCGAGGGGCCCTTTTACGGATTTAATCAGGACTGCGTGGACGTTATTGAGGGCACCGTCGATAACTGGTGGCGTCAGGGCATGATGGGGGGAGCGAAGGCCCATTATGATTGCATCGAAGCTTTTTCGGAGACCGATTTCACCGAAGACCTGAAGGCGATTTCCGTGCCGACACTGGTGATGCACAGCAGGAACGACCAGATCGTGCCGTATGATGATAGCGCTCCACTGGCGGTCAAGCTTCTCCCGCACGGGACGCTCAAGACTTATGAGGGCTTGCCGCACGGAATGTGCACTACACATCCAGAGATCATAAATCCCGATCTGTTGGCGTTCATTCAAGAAGAAGAAGCGATCACAGCCGAAACAACCACGAGCGAAGCAGGCATTCTCCTGAGCGCCGAAGTCACCTGATTCCGCATGCCGAAAAGCTGCAACCATGTTTCCAGTGTCAGCAAGGTGACACCGAGCGCGCGAGGGTGCGAAGACTGTCTGAAAATCGGCAGCCCCTGGGTTCATTTGCGTTTGTGCCGAACATGCGGGCATGTCGGCTGCTGCGATGATTCCCCCAATCGTCACGCATCCGCGCATTATCGCAATACGGGCCATCCGATCATTGAAGGTTATGACCCGCCAGAGGGCTGGGGTTGGTGTTACCTGGACAATATCTTCGTGACGCTTCCTGACCGGACGCCGCAGCTCGGGCCCATTCCCAAATTTGACTAGATATTTTCCCCGCGGCTTCAATATCAGGAAACAGCTCATGCCGAAGATTATTCAGACCGTTATCGAACAGCGCGGCGACCAGATGTTTCCCACGCTTGAAGCTGCGGACATGGACCGGCTCGAACGATTTGGCGAACGTTGCGAATTTGCTGAAGGCCAGCCACTCGTACGAACGGGGGAAAGCGGGCATGGCCTGATCCTGATATTGTCCGGCGAAGTCGACGTCACGCAACGCGATGAAGGTGAAGAAAATGCACTTATCGTCACGCATGGCGCCGGATCATTCATGGGCGAACTTGCGCAACTATCGGGGCGCCCATCGCTTGTCGACGGCTATGCGTGCACCCCCGTCGAAGCGCTGATCATTCCTCCTGATCGGCTCCGCGCCTTGCTGGTCGCCGAAGCGGAGCTGGGCGAGCGGATCATGCGGGCGCTGATCCTTCGCCGGGTAGGGCTGATCGAGACGGGTGGCGGGGGACCTGTGATCATCGGAGAAGCCAGCAACCGCTCTGTTCTGCAGCTTGAGGGATTTTTGCGCCGCAACGGTCACCCCCATCAGCAACTCGACCCGGATAAGGATGCTGGAGCCAGGGCGCTGGTCGAACGGTTCAAAATCGCGACGGAAGAATTACCAATCATATTGTGCCCGGACGGCCAGCTCCTCCGCAATCCCAGCGAAAGAGACCTCGCACAATGCATCGGTCTCGTAAGCGCGATCGACCAGAAAAAGGTCTTCGATGTGGTGGTGGTTGGTGCTGGGCCCGCTGGACTGGCCACGGCGGTTTACGCCGGTTCGGAGGGTCTATCCGTGCTTGTGCTGGATTGCCGCTCTTTCGGTGGTCAGGCGGGGGCTTCCGCGCGGATCGAGAATTACCTTGGCTTTCCCACTGGTATCTCGGGCATGGCGCTGATGGCCCGGGCGTATAACCAGGCCCAGAAATTCGGGGTAGAAATGGTCATCCCGGATGAAGCCATAAATCTGGAATGCAGCACCAGCCCGCTGCGGTTAAGGCTTGATTCGGAAGAGACGGTGCAGGCACGAGCAGCAGTAATCGCGACGGGCGCGAAATACCGACGGCTTGGCCTCGATCGGCTCGAGAATTTTGAGGGTGCTTCCGTCCACTATTGGGCTTCGCCCCTAGAGGCCGCCTTGGTGCAGAATGAGGATGTTGCCTTGGTTGGAGGCGGAAATTCCGCTGGTCAGGCCGTGGTTTTTCTGGCCGGCCATGCCCGAAAAGTGACGCTCATTGTCAGGCGCCCGCTCAGTGAGACGATGTCGAGCTATCTGGTGGAACGTATCGAGGGCCTGCGGAATGTCGAAATTCTCGTCGGTGCCGAAGTCACTGCCCTCGAAGGTACGGGCGACAGGCTTGCGGTAATTACCTTGCACGATCGAGAATCAGCGACCGAAACCCGGGTGGAAATCTCGCATCTTTTTTCGTTTATCGGGGCGGATCCGAATACCGGCTGGCTTGCCGCGTCCGGTCTCAAGGTGGACCAACGGAACTTCCTGTGCACCGGTGACGCAGCCGGAGAAGATCGCCACGCACTCGAAACCAGCCGGCGCGGCGTCTATGCCGTCGGTGATGTCCGTTCCGGTTCGGTCAAGCGTGTTGCCTCAGCAGTAGGGGACGGCGCGCAGGTGGTCGCTGCCATGCACGCAATGTTTGCGTCACAGGACCTTGAGGAAGCTTCGACCAGGACAGCTACGATTTGAACGCTGCCCCCTCAGAACGACCGATCCAGAGGCAGGCAGCACACCGATACCGCCAGCGCTAGACTAGCAGATACCCGCCATCGACCGTGATGATTTCACCGGTCATGAATGCCCCTGCACTGCTTGCCAGCAAGAGTGCCGGTCCCATTATATCCTCGTCATGACCCCAGCGGTGCAGCGGTATCATTTTGATTTCCCGCTCATATTGTTCCTTGTCTTGCTCGACCAGGCTGGTCATTTTGGAATGGAATCGTCCGGGCGCAATCGCGTTTACCCGGATATGATCATCGGCCAGCAGGCTGGCGAGATTGCGGGTCAGCTGGTGGATCGCTGCTTTCGACGTACCGTAGCTGATGCCGCTTCCGGCGCTTCCCATAATTCCGGCGATGGAACCAATGTTGATGACGGAGGCGCTTTTCTCTGCCGTCGCATTTGCTTTCAACAGCGGCAAAAGCTGCTGGGTGAGGAAGAAAGGCGTTTTTACATTAAGATCCATGACCTTGTCCCAGCCTATTTCGGGAAATTCTTCTACCGAGGCCGTCCAGCCAGTGCCGGCATTATTCACCAGCACATCGATATGATCCTCCCGCTCGGCAAGCGCCTTGGCAAAGGCTCCAATAGCTTCTCCGCTACTAATGTCGCCGGGAAGCGCGATGCATTCGCCGTTATCGGAGAGACCGGACAGCTCTTGAGCGGTCTCGTCGCATTCTTCGGCTTTACGCGCGGTGATATAGACCCGTTTCGCTCCAGCTTCCAGAAAGGCACGTGCCATCGCTTTTCCCAAACCCCTGGAACCTCCCGTGATAACGCAGACTTTGTCGTGCATCGAAAACAGATTGTTTTGCATCAAAAAAACTTCCTTCAGAGTGGGTGTAGATTCACAGGTACGCTACTCGCAAATTCTGTCAATTGTCAGGAAGTTCCGGATAAACATCCCAGCGAAATTTTCCGCGCGAGCAGATCGGCTTTGCCCCACCTAGCTTGCTCGATAACCAAAAAAAACGCCCGGTCGCAAAATTTGCAACCGGGCGTCTACAACCGCTTAAGTCTACAACCGCTTAAATAGCGTGAGGCCTAGCCGACGATTTCGTCTTCATTGAAGAAGTAGGCGATTTCGATCGCTGCATTTTCATCGCTGTCGGAACCATGGACCGTGTTCGCTTCGAGACTTTCGGCCAGTTCCTTGCGGATCGTGCCCGGAGCAGCATCAGCAGGATTGGTCGCGCCCATGATGTCACGGTTGGCCTGCATTGCATTTTCGCCTTCGAGGACTTGCACAACGCAAGGGCCGCTGATCATGAAGTCAACCAGCTCGCCGAAGAAAGGACGTTCGCTGTGCACTGCATAAAAGCCTTCGGCTTGTTCTTTGCTCATGTGAATACGCTTGGAAGCGACGACGCGCAGTCCTGCCTCTTCCAGCATCTTGGTAACAGCACCAGTGATATTGCGACGGGTAGCGTCAGGTTTGATGATTGAAAATGTCCGTGTCACGGCCATGATAATGCTCCATAAATGTAGGGATAATCAAAAGTTGGGCCGCCCTTAGCCGCTGCATCGGGGCAAGGCAAGGTTTCGATTGAAAGCTAGCTGGCGCTGCTGGCTACAATCGTCGCAATCGTCCTACCATCGGGCGATTTCGTTACGGAGACATGGACCCCCTCACCGCTCGTCCGTTCACCGCTGATCGTCAGCTTGTCGCCGGATCTGATCTCTTTTTTGAAACCGATACCCTTGCTTTCCAATTCCTTGCGATAGAAGTCTATCACATCTTCTGCGCTATCGCTGGTCGTAAAAACCACCATCGCGCCGGATTTTCGTTCGCCAACGCCCGCCATGCTGGTCTGGATATCCGCCCCGGGATAGAGTTTGATATCCATCGGCAAATGCGCGACTGCCTTGTCTCCCATTGCGATCCGAACAACACCTTCGTCGGCCTTAACGACCGCTTGGCTATTCGCTTCCTCTCCGGTTGCGGAATAGCTGCCCTTTCCAACTTCGCCGTTGTTGAACGGTCCTGCAGCCATCTCTTCGTCGCCGCTCCCGCAGGCAGCAATCGCTAGACTCAGGGGCAGGACAATATATTTGTGCATCGGGAAAGCTCCGAAAATGGTGACGCGACCGGTCGGCGATATACGGGACAATCCGGACCAGTGCAAACCCGACGATGCAAATCGCGGTGCGTCAAGCTAGCCGGATCAGGGACCCTCTACCCAACGTCCACCATCCTGCTTCCAATAGCGCGGGGTGACGGCATCATTCGCGGTCAATTCCCGCCAGACGGTGCGCGCATGATCGATTTGGTCGGCGGTGAACAGAAAGAAAGCGCGCTCGAAATCCACAGCCTCTTCTCGCCACAAGCCATCGGAAAGGATGATATAGGGCGCTCCGTTCACCGGCTGACACTGATCGGAAATCAGGATAGGCTGATCCGCCTGCCGTTCTGATCCGCTAAAATCATGGGCAAGAAAGCTGGCCGGCTCATCGCGCCACAAGGCGTTACTGAGCGCGACACAGCTGGCCTCGTCCCGCGACAGCAGAAAAACCCGTTTTCCAGCTTCCAGCGACTTGCTCGCCAGCATCGGCACCAGTTTCTCCGCCGGATCGCGAGTCAGATGGTAAAAATCAACCCGCACCGCACGACTTTCGAGTTAGACTTCGCCGCATTGTTACAGCCGAATCAATCTTCGAAATGGTCGGCAACATATTGGTTGAGCAGGCGCACGCCATAGCCGGTCGCACCCTTGTCCCACACCGGGCTGGGCTTGTCGGCCCAGACCATGCCGGCGATATCGAGATGCGCCCATTTCACGCCATCCTTGACAAAACGCTTGAGAAATTGCGCTGCAGTAATCGACCCTGCCCCGCGCGGTCCCACATTTTTCATGTCGGCAATCGGCGAATTGATCAGCTTGTCATAGGCAGGACCAACGGGAAGCCGCCATAGCGGATCACCGGACTCCTTGCCCGCATCAATCAGATCTTCGGCGAGATCATCGTCATTGCTGAAGCAACCGGCATGTTCATTGCCGAGCGCGATAATCATCGCACCGGTAAGAGTTGCCAGATCGATTAGAACTTCCGGTTTGAACGTTTCCTGCGTCCAGTGCATCGCGTCGCACAATACCAGTCGTCCTTCGGCGTCGGTGTTGATCACTTCGATGGTCTGGCCGTTCATGCTGGTCACCACGTCGCCAGGGCGCTGCGCCTTGCCGTCCGGCATATTTTCGACCAGCCCGCAAACGCCGACAACATGCGCCTTGGCCTTGCGGCCGGCGAGCGCTTTCATGGTTCCGGCAACGGCTCCAGCGCCGCCCATGTCCCATTTCATCTCTTCCATACCGGCACCCGGTTTCAATGAAATTCCGCCGGTGTCGAACGTGACGCCTTTGCCGACCAGAGCGAGCGGTGTCTTCTGCGCACCATTGGTGCCGTCCCAGCGCATCGCGAGCAACCGTGGAGGACGCTCGGAACCCTGGGATACGCCAAGCAGCGCGCCCATGCCGAGTTTTTCCATTTCATCCCAGCCGAGAACTGTAAATTCAACACCGAGCTCTTTCAATTCTTCGCAACGGGCGACAAAGCTTTCCGGATAGATCGCGTTTGCAGGTTCCGCGACCAGTTCGCGAGTCAGGGCAACCCCGTCCGCCACAGCAGAAAGATCCTGCCAAGCTTTGGCGCTTGCCATATCTTGGTCAAGTACCGTGATTTTGTTCAATGTTACCTTCTGCTTTTCAGGCATGGTCGTCCGATATTTATCATGCCGCCAGCTGCGCAATTTTGCACCGAAGAGCAATCGGGACAGATGTTTCTCGTCCAGACCTGATGGTTCGATAACCGCGTGCTTGGCACCGGACGCAAGAATTTTGGCTATGGCTGAACCACCAGCAGATTCGGCATCCTTCGCCTTGCCTTTGCCCAAGCCTGTCAACACTATCCGCAAAACCTTGCCGGCTTCGGTCACGAAAATTTCACAAACTTCGCCAAGTTTTCCTTCAAACCGGGCAGCTTCTGCGGCCGCTTTCACGGTGCTTGCTTGCTCCAGTTTAAGTTCGATATCATTCAAGCCGTTTTTGTTGATCGCAAATATGATCGTATCAGCATCCGCAGGCCGCTCATTGGCAAAGTTAAAATTCATCGGGAAACTGTCCTTATTTTTGTGTTTTGAAGAGTGAAAAGCCTTATGGGTTCACTCGTCGAACCGACTCATTCCTGATCCGGCCGACATTCATCCTATCGTGGGGCGTTGCTGCACCGTCTTGGTTTTTGGGTCAAGCATCTGTTCATCAGAATCTGGCAAAGAAAATTTGCAGACCAAGCAAACTGGTGCAATAGGCGTTCAGAAGATGGACAGCACGATATTTAATACTGTCCGAAATGGGGCCAAAAGCAGGTTGAGCCAGTCGATGAAATCTTCACCCGCCCTTTTCACTCTAATCTTGGCTACTATAGCGCCGACTTCGGCGATCGGTCAGACGCCGATCGACGCGACCACGACCGCTAATCAACAAAAAGACGAGATCGAATTCAAGGCCGACACGCTTGATTACGATTTCACCAATGATGTCGTTACCGCTCAGGGCAACGTAATACTCAATCGCGACGGCTATAAGCTGCGTGCTGATCAGGTTGTGTGGAACCGGAAAACGGGAGTCGTTGTCGCCGAGGGCAACATCCGGTCAACCAGTCCCGATGGTGACGTGGCCTATGGCGACAGGATTGAATTGACCGATAGCCTGCGAGACGGGGCGATCGACAATCTTCTGCTTGTTCTGGATGATGGCAGCAGATTGGCAGCGCAACGAAGCGAACGTTTTGCAGATGGTACGCTTTCGCTCCACAATGCAGCCTATACTGCATGCGCCGTGACGACCGAGGAGGGATGCCCGAAAAACCCTAGCTGGCAGATCAAGGCGGTTCAGGTCAATTATGACCCGATTAAAAAGCGAGTAAAATATGAAGGCGCTCGTATCGAGATTTTTGGGTTGCCCGTCATACCATTGCCCGGCCTCTCGCACCCCATAAGCGACGAAAACCGCAGCGGTATTCTGGTTCCGGATGTCAAATTCGACTCGGTGAACGGCGTTGGCGTAACAGTGCCTTATTATTTCAGTATAGCTCCCAATCAGGATGCCACCGTCACAGCGCAGCTATTTACCGACGTTGCACCGCTTGTCAGCGGGACGTTCCGCAGCCTCGATGAGAAAGGCGCATTCCAGATTACCGGCTATGCGACATATGGTTCACGCATTCCGACAGGTGCATCGGCGCTAACGCCCGACGCCGAAAATGATTTTCGCGGCTATTTTGCGACCAACGGACGGTTCCGGCTCGACGACAAATGGACGGTTTCCCAATCGGCCCGCATTGTGTCAGATCGCACATTCCTGCGGCGCTACGACATTAGTGACGACGACAGCCTCCGTTCAACAATCAATCTAGAACGGATAAGCAACAGCAGCTATTTTTCGTTTGCTGGCTGGGCGTTTCAGACACTACGCGTGGACGATCCGCAAAACCGGGTTCCCGTTGCTCTGCCTGTCATTGATTATCGGAAGCGTTTCGATGATCCGATTCTGGGTGGCCGGCTGCAGCTACAGGCAAATAGCCTGGCAATAGGGCGCAGCGAGGGTCAGGATACGCAACGCGCCTTTGGTTCTGCCCGCTGGGATTTGAGAAAACTCACCGATTGGGGACAAGAAATCACCTTCACCGGCTTTATGCGTGGTGATGTATACCATAGTGACGACAATGCGCTCAACGAAACTGCTATCTATCGTGGTAACGGCGGTTGGCAGACAAGGGCAATTGCGACAGCTGCTATTGATGTGAAATGGCCGCTCATCGGCGAGGCTTTTGGTGGCACCCAGACGATCACACCGCGTTTCCAGATTGTCGCGACACCGGGCTTGGCCAATCTCTCGCTTCCCAATGAAGATTCCCGTGCCGTGGACCTGGAAGACAGCAACCTTTTCGCTCTCAACCGCTTTCCCGGTTATGATCGTTATGAGGATAATGTCCGGGCGACCTATGGAGCGGAATGGGAAATCAATCGTCCCAACTTGCAACTGAACATGATCGTCGGCCAGAGCTATCGGCTCGAAAATAACGATAATATTGTCCCGGATGGCACAGGCCTGTCCGATCGATTCTCCGATATTGTTGGCCGGACCAATGTCAGGTTCAAGGATATCGTGAAATTCACACACCGCTTTCGGCTGGACAAGGACAATCTTGCTGTGCGGCGTAACGAGATCGACGCGACTGTCGGTTCGAAAAGCACTTACGCTCAAATCGGATATCTGCGCCTTAACCGCAATATCGGATCGGAACTTGAAGACCTTAGAGACCGCGAAGAAATCCGAATCGGCGGCCGCTATCAGATCGACAAATATTGGTCCGTCTTCGGCTCGGCCATCATCGATCTGACGGATCATAGCGAAGACCCTCTTTCGATAGCAGATGGCTATGATCCAGTGAGACATCGTCTTGGCGTCGCTTATGACGACGGTTGTCTCTCGATGGGCGTGACATGGCGCTATGACTATGAGGATACCGGAGATGCCCAGCGCGGCAGTACTTTTCTGTTCCGGCTGGCCTTGCGCAATCTGGGCGTGTAAAGGACTTTCAAACGGGGTAACCCGCTCATATTGGGTTCAGCAGACAATTGGTATTTGCCGCATGAAAATAACTCTTAGTAGTTGAGAAGATACAAAAAATGAATTTATTGAATATGAAAATTCAGGGTTTTAAAACCAAGGCGACTTTGATTGCTGCTCTTGCCATTGCAGGCGCCTCTCCATCCGTAAGTCAGACCGTTGCAGATGCTTCGCTGCCGCAAACCGGCTTGGACATTCCCGATGAATTGACAATATTCGGTAAGAATGACCCGAATGTTCGCCGCGCTACAGCGATAGTCAACGGCGATATCATAACCGGAACCGACGTCGGCCAACGGCTGGCACTGATTGTCGCAGCCAATGGCGGCGAAGTTTCTGATGAAGAGATGCAACGCTTGCGACTTCAAGTGTTGAGAAATCTGATCGATGAAACGCTGCAAATTCAGGAAGCTGAGGCCAATGAAATCAACATCGCCCCGGAGGAGGTTGAGGCCACCTTCCGCCAAGTTGCCCAACAGAATTTCAAACAGGACATTGGAGCTTTCGATCAGTATCTGCGGACACAAGGTTCTTCGACCGATACGCTGAAACGCCAAATCAAGGGTGAACTGGCCTGGAGCCGCCTGCTCAGGCGCAACATTCAGCCGTTTATCAATGTCGGTGACGAAGAGGTCAACGCCATCATCGAGCGTTTAAACGCTTCGAAGGGCACAAGCGAGTTTCGTATTGGCGAGATTTATATGTCGGCATCCCAGGAAACTGCCGAACAGGTCGTCGAAAATATGCAGAAAATCCTGGAGCAGATCCGCTCCGGTGGTTCCTTTGTTGCCTACGCACGACAGTTTTCAGAAGCTTCGACCGCAGCAACCGGTGGCGATCTGGGTTGGGTCCGTCCCGCTCAATTGCCGCAGACGCTTGCTGATGCGGCCGAACAAATGCAGGTCGGACAGGTTGTCGGACCGATCCAAGTACCCGGCGGGTTTTCGATCCTCTATCTGATCGACTCACGCCAGGTGCTAACTGCTGATCCCCGCAATGCTTTGCTCAGTCTCAAGCAATTGGCGATTAGCTTTCCGGCCGGGATCACCGAATCAGAAGCTGCGGCCCAGGCCGAAAAATTTGCTACGTCGACACAAAGCATCAAGGGCTGCGGAGCGGCCAATGAAGTTGCTGCGCGACTGGGTGCCAGCGTGGTTGACAACGACCAGGTGAGACTTCGTGACCTGCCCGCCGCCTTGCAAGGAACGATCGCGGAGCTGCAAATTGGTCAGGCAAGTCAGCCTTTTGGTTCAGTCGAAGACGGCGTTCGGGTGCTTATCCTGTGCGGACGCGATGATCCGCAGAGCGCGTCGGCACCATCCTTTGATGACATCATGTCTCGTTTGGAAAATGACCGCATCAACAAACGAGCCCAGATTTATTTGCGCGATCTGAGACGCGACGCGATTATCGAATATAATTAATGGCAGACTGGAATGCCAAGCCGTTTGCAGTCTCTTGCGGCGATCCTGCTGGTGTCGGACCGGAAATCATTGGCAAGAGCTGGAAACAGCGAAAAGAAGCCGGTCTGAAACCGTTTTTTGCTATCGGAAATTTTGCTGATTTCGAGAATCTCTCCGGTGTTCCGGCCCGGAAAATTGAACAGCCGATGCAGGCTGGCGAGATGTTCGACGACGCATTGCCGGTCTTCCACATCCATGAAGCGGCCGCCGCCGTGCCGGGAGAGGCATCGCTCGATGGCGCACAATGCTCGCTTCACGCACTCGAGATCGCCTGCGGACTGGCGCGCTCCGGAGATGCAGGAGCGGTCATCACCGCCCCGATATCAAAGTCGCAGCTCTACAAGATCGGCTTTCACTATCCCGGCCAGACAGAATTTGTATCGGAGCGCTGTGGTATAGCACGGGAGAATGCGCTGATGATGCTGGCTGGACCATCATTGCGCGTTGTTCCCATGACTGTTCATATTGCGCTTAAGGATGTCCCCGAGCATATCACCGGACGACTGATCCTCGCTCGCGCCCGCGCTGCCGAAAAAGCGTTGATCCGCAATTTCGGCATAGAAAAACCCCGCATCGCAATAGCGGGGCTCAACCCGCATGCCGGCGAGAATGGCAATCTTGGTGATGAAGAACAGCGGATCATGCAACCGGCTATCGATGAACTCCGTCAGGAGGGCATGGACATCACCGATCCGCTTCCTGCCGATACGATGTTCCACGAGGAAGCGCGGATCAAATATGATGTAGCTCTGTGTCCCTATCATGATCAGGCCTTAATCGCTTTGAAAACCCTGCATTTCTTTGATGGAGTCAACATTACCTTGGGATTGCCTATCGTCCGGACTTCACCCGATCATGGAACCGCATTCAATATCGCCGGACAAGATATCGCTGATCCACGATCGATGATTGCCGCGATCCAGATGGCCGCGACTGCGGTCACCAACCGACAGATTCACGGCCATTGAGCCGGCATATCCTCCTGCCCCCGCTCCGGGAGGTGATCAAGAAACACGGCCTGACCGCGAGCAAAGCTCTGGGCCAGAATTTCCTGTTCGATATGCAGCTTCTCGACAAGATTGCTGCGGTACCCGGTAAACTCGACGGGCAATCGGTCTTCGAAGTGGGGCCCGGGCCCGGCGGATTGACCCGCGCCTTGCTCCAGGCAGGCGCGTCGGTAACCGCTGTTGAACGCGACGAGCGCTGTCTGCCAGCGTTGGCGGAATTGTCCGACTTCTTCCCGGAACGGCTGACGCTAATCAACGACGATGCGCTTGCACTGGATCATGGCAGCCTGTTCGATGGCCCGTTTCATATCGTCTCCAACCTGCCCTATAATGTCGGCTCGGCGCTCTTGATCCAGTGGCTGTCTGCACCGCAATGGCCGCCGCAATGGGCATCTCTGACCTTGATGTTCCAGCGCGAAGTCGCCGACCGTATCGTCGCAGCGCCCGGGTCGAGCGCTTATGGCCGCCTCTCGATCCTCGCCCAGTGGCGCAGCACGGCCAAGCTGGCGATGACGGTCCACCGTTCGGCCTTCACGCCCCCGCCGAAGGTCATGTCAGCGGTGGTCCATCTTGTCCCCAAGGCACAGCCCGAAGGCGTTGATTTCGCCAAGCTGGAGATTTTGACGCAGACCGCCTTCAGCCAGCGACGCAAAATGCTGCGCCAAAGCCTCAAGAAGCTTCCCGGTGGCCTCGAGGCGTTGGAACAAGCCGGTATTGACAGTCAACGCCGGCCCGAGACCCTCACCGTTTCCGAATTTGTCGAACTGGCCAGACTACTTTCCTAGCCAGCCGCTTTCAGCTTCCGGCGATAAGCGTGCAACAATGGCTCTGTGTAGCCGCTTGGCTGCTCGACACCCTTGAACACCAGATCGCGAGCCGCCTGAAACGCCAGACTAGCGTCCGGATCGGATGCCATTGCCTGATATAGTGGATCGCCTTCATTCTGTCCGTCAACCTTGGCGGCCATGCGCAACAAGGCGGCGTCGACCTGCTCAGCCGAACAGACCCCGTGCAGCATCCAGTTGGCCATATGCTGGGATGAAATCCGCAAGGTCGCACGGTCTTCCATCAACCCGACATCATTGATATCCGGAACCTTGGAACAGCCGATGCCCTGATCAATCCAGCGCACGACATAGCCCAATATGCCCTGCGCATTATTGTCCAGTTCGCGCTCGATTTCGGCATCCGACCAGTTGTGGCCATCTGCCAACGGGATGGTCAGCAATTTGTCGAGCGGTGCAATTCCGTCAGCCGCCACTTCTTTCTGCCGGTCAAATACATTGACTCGGTGATAATGGATCGCGTGCAATGTCGCAGCCGTCGGGCTCGGCACCCAGGCGGTATTGGCACCAGTCATCGGATGACCGATTTTCTGCTCCATCATGTCGGCCATCATATCGGGCGCGGCCCACATGCCCTTGCCGATCTGCGCCTTGCCGGACATGCCGCAAGCCAGACCGATGGCGACATTGCGCTGTTCATAAGCGGTGATCCAGTCGCTCTTCTTGATATCGCCTTTGGCCAGCATCGCACCAGCCTGCATCGATGTGTGGATCTCGTCGCCGGTCCGGTCGAGGAAACCGGTATTGATGAAAACGACCCGGTCCTTCACCGCATGGATACAGGCAGCCAGGTTTGCCGACGTGCGGCGTTCTTCGTCCATCACGCCGACCTTGATCGTGTGACGGTCAAGCCCGAGCAAATCTTCGACCGCATCGAACAGGTCATTGGTAAAACCGCATTCTTCCGGCCCGTGCATCTTCGGCTTCACGATATAGATGGATCCGGCGCGGCTGTTGCGCAATGCGTCAAGTCCCTTGATATCGTGCATCGCGATCAGGCTGGTGAACACGCCGTCGAGCAGACCCTCTGGCGCTTCCGAACCATCGGCGAGCAACACCGCCGGATTGCTCATCAGATGGCCGACATTGCGGACAAACATCAGACTGCGTCCCGGCAGGGTGAAAGCGCTGCCGTCCAAATCGACATAGTCGCGATCCGGATTCGCCTTGCGTTCGATGGTCTTGCCGCCCTTTTCAAAGGATGCATCGAGATCGCCGCGCATCAGGCCGAGCCAGTTGGTATAGGCCAGCACCTTGTCTTCTGCGTCCACCGCTGCCACAGAATCTTCCATGTCGATGATCGTGGTCAATGCGGCTTCCATCAGAACATCGGCGATATTGGCGGGGTCATCCTTGCCGATGGGGTGGGCAGGATCGATCACGACTTCGACGTGCAGTCCGTTATGTTTGAGCAGCAGAGACTGGCCATTGCGGCCAACCAGTTGCGAGGGATCAGTAAGGGCTGGTTCACCGCCCGTATAATCGGTCCATGATCCCGTCGACAGAGGGAATGCTTCGTCGAGAAAGGCCTTCGCCGCCTTGATAACCGCAGCCCCGCGCAGCGGATCATAGCCGCCCGGTTTCGCTGGCGGCGCATCCAGCGCATCCGTACCATAGAAAGCATCGTAAAGGCTGCCCCAACGCGCGTTCGCGGCGTTCAGAACGAAACGGTCATTGAGCGATGGTACCACCAGTTGCGGCCCGGCCATCGTCGCGATCTCGGGGTCGACATTAACAGTGGTTATCGAAAAAACCACTGGTTCTTCAACCAGATAGCCGATGCTTCTCAGAAATTCTTGATATTCAATCTGATCAATAGGTTGACCCTTGTGGTCGATATGCCACGCATCAATCTGCGCTTGCAGTGTCTCGCGCTTGGCCAGCAGCTCAGCATTTCGCGGAGCAAAATTGCCTAACAATTCCGCCAATCCGGCCCAGAACCTGGCGCCATCTAGGCCGGTTCCCGGCAGAGCACGATGATTCACAAAATCAAACAGTTCCCGCGCGATCTGGATACCGTTCTGGCTGACATATTCGGACATGGAATTTCCTCTTCGATGGTTAGGCACTTCTCGATGCTGAAAGCGAGTATCGGTGCCGATTTGCAGATAGTCCGGGGAGGAATTACGGCGGGATATGACGTTGTGTATTCATTTTGTAAATGGCAGAATTGAGTCATTGCAGATGCAACCGCATAGGTTCAAGTATCAAGGCATATGCAAACGAAACGAAAAAATGATCTTCTCGAAGCCAGTCTTGATCGGGCGGCTGCAGTTTTGGGTGATGTGACAGAGCCTGTCATGGCAAAATATTATGCCCGACATCCCGAGGCAAAAATTTCGTTTCAGGAACATGGTCTTGGCAACAACGTCAAGCTTGAGGCCGAAATGGTCGAAAGCGTGGTTTACTGTTTGATGAACTGGTATGATAGACCTGAGGAAATCCGGATTATGTTCGGAAGCACAGTCCCGCATCACAAACATGCATTAAATGTTTCAAGCGAATGGTTTGCGGGATTAATCGACGCGGCGATTACGGTCATTTCGGGCACAGTCCCGGAAACAAGCAAGGAAGAACTTGTGATCTGGGCCGAAATACGCACCGGCTTCCAGACGCTTGTCAAGGAAGCGCAAAACGACTGACCTGAGCAGCAGGAGAGCCGTGAGAAACAGGTTACGATTAGCGTTCTGAAATGCTATCAAATTCAAATGAAAGCAGATTCCTTCCCCGAACAAGAGATGCTGGAAAAAGCAGTTAGCTTGCCACTTCTGCCGCGCACACTTGAATGGGCAAAAATCAACAGCGGCACGACCAATCTTGATGGCTTGGGAGCCGTTGCCGGGATGTTGGCGGATGCTTTTTCCGCGTTGCCCGGTGATACCAACCTGATCGATCCCGAACCGGTCGAGGCTGTGCGGCCTGACGGTGCGGTTGATCAGATCCAGCGTGGACAACATCTGGTAACATCGGTACGCTCGGAAGCGCCCGTTCGTATCCTGCTGACCGGCCATATGGATACCGTATTTGCAGCCGACCATCCTTTTCAAAAGATCGTCGAACTGGAAAGCGGTGTTTTGAATGGCCCGGGCCTCGCCGACATGAAAGGCGGCCTGTCGGTCATGCTTGGGGCGTTACAATTGCTCGAGCAAAGCGAATATGCCGGCCGGATCGGCTATGACGTGATGATCAACAGCGACGAGGAAGTCGGTTCCGGATCATCCGCGTCCCTGATCAAGCAACTGGCCAAGGGCAAAACCGCTGCCCTGACCTATGAACCCGCCCTGCCCGACGGCACGCTAGCCGGAGAGCGCGGCGGCAGCGGGAATTTCTCGATCATATTTAGCGGCAAGAGCGCGCATGCCGGCCGTAACCCGGATGAAGGCCGTAACGCGCTGATCGCGGCAGCAGACATGGCTTTGCGGCTCAAAGCATTACATCGCGACGGTCTCAGCGTAAATCCGGCCAAAATAGATGGCGGTGGCCCGAATAATGCTGTTCCAGATCATGCCATCCTGCGCGTCAATTTCCGGCCCAAAACACTGGAAGATCAGGCATTGGCGCAACACGCGCTGGATCAGATAGTTGCGGATATGGCGAAGCTGCACGATCTTGGCGTAGATTGCCACGGCAGCTTTGGCCGTCCACCCAAGCCAATTGATCCGCAGGCAGAGAAGCTTTTTGGCCTTGTGAAGCAATGTGGCACCGAACTTGGCCTCGATATCAACTGGCGCGGTACCGGCGGTGTTTGCGACGGCAATAATATCGCGGCCTGTGGCATTCCGGTGGTGGATACTATGGGGGTTCGCGGTGGAGCCATTCACAGTTCGGATGAATTTTTGATAACGGAAAGTCTGGTTGAACGGACGCAATTATCGGCGCTGACCATCATGCGGATTGCCGAAAAGGGAGGATTATGAGTTTCCGGATACGCGCAGCGCGGGTCGACGACCTGCAGCATCTTTACGAAATGGCGAAACTGACCGGCGGCGGCTTTACCAATCTGCCGGCCGACCGGGACTCGCTGACCCAGAAGCTGGAGCGATCCGAGCGCGCCTATCAGAGCGACAGCAATGCACATGGCGACGATCTGTTTGTCATGGTGCTGGAAAATGTCGAAACCGGAGCGGTGCGGGGCACATCACAATTGTTCACCAAAGTGGGCCAGACATGGCCCTTCTATTCCTATCGCCTGAGCACCCTGTCGCAAACCAGCAAGGAACTGGACCGGACGTTCAGCGCCCAGATGCTGGGCCTGGTAACCGACCTTGAAGGCGCAAGCGAAGTCGGCGGCCTTTTTCTCCACCCCGGCGAACGCGCCGGTGGTCTCGGCATGTTGTTGGCCCGCAGCCGCTACCTGTTCATCAAGGAACATCGCGACCGGTTCGGCGACAAGATTTTTGCCGAACTGCGCGGCATCATCGACGAGGCCGGAGGTTCTCCCTTCTGGGATGGTCTGGCCGGGCGTTTCTTCGGCATGAGTTTTCAGGAAGCGGACTATTTCAATGCCATTCATGGCAACCAGTTCATCGCCGATCTGATGCCCAAACATCCTATCTATACCGCCATGCTCAGCGAATCCGCGCGGGCCGCCATTGGCATCCCCCATCCCAATGGCCGTGCCGCGATGCGGATGCTGGAGAATGAGAATTTCTCCTATGACGGCTATGTCGATATATTTGACGGCGGTCCGACGATGATCGCCAAGACCGATGACGTAACCAGCATACGCAATGCAAAGTCGGCAAAAATCACCGCGCTTGCCGAAGGCAAAACGAAAGTGATCATTTCGCACGGCAATCTGGCCAGCTTTCAGGCGACCTATGCGATGCTCGACGAAAATGATGACGGCGTGACGATTGACGAACAAGCGGCGACCAATATCGGCCTCTCGGTCGGTGACGAAATCCGGTATATTCCGAGATGAGCACGCTGGTTGAAATCAATTTTGACGGCATTATCGGGCCGAGCCACAATTATGCTGGCCTCAGCGTCGGCAATATCGCTTCTTCGACCAATGCCGGAGAAACCGCCTATCCGCGCGAGGCGGCTTTGCAGGGCATAACCAAGATGCGCCACAATCTCGATCTTGGGCTGGCGCAGGGTTTCTTCATGCCGCTGGATCGGCCGAATACCGGCTGGCTGGAGAGCCTGGGTACGACGGTCGATGATGCAGAGGCGCATATCCGTGCGGCATCCTTTTCCGCATCCTCGATGTGGGCCGCCAATGCCGCGACCATTTCTCCCGCACCCAACGCGCCGGATGGCAAATGCCATCTCACCGTCGCCAATCTGCAGACCATGCCACACCGCAGCCATGAATGGCCGGGAACGCTGGCACAGTTGAAACTGGCTTTTGCCAACGGAGAATATTTCTCGGTTCATGCTCCGGTGCCGTCGCCATTTGGTGACGAAGGAGCCGCCAATCATATGCGGCTATGCTCCACCCATGATGCTGCCGGCGTCGAGATATTTGTCTATGGCAAAAGCGGCGGCCCTTTTCCCGCTCGCCAGCATATCGAGGCGAGCAAGGCTGTGGCGCGGATACACGGCCTGAACACGGAGCGCGTGATCTTCGCGCAGCAGGCGGAGATCGCAATTGCTGCGGGCGCGTTCCACAATGATGTCGTGGCAGTGGCCAACGAACGGGTTTTATTCACCCATGAACTGGCCTTCGAACAACCCGAGGCGCTCTATGACGCGATACGGAGCACAATGCCGGACGCTGAGATTATCATCGTTCCCGCCGACAAGGTCAGTCTGGAAGACGCGATTAAATCCTATCTTTTCAATGCCCAATTGGTGACACTTCCCGACGCTGCTGGCATGGCGCTGATACTGCCCACCGAAGCGCGCGAGAATGAGGCCGTCTGGAACTATCTGACCGAGCTCGTGTCAGGCAACGGCCCCATCCGCAGGCTCTGCCCGGTCGACGTCCGGCAATCGATGGCCAATGGCGGTGGTCCGGCGTGTTTGCGCTTGCGTGTCGTGGCATCCCCCGAGACGGTGGACCAGCGCTTCATGGCAACGCCGCAGAAGCTGGATCGGATTGAAAAAGTGGTAGCAGAATATTGGCCGGAAGCTATCCATCCGGATCAGCTGTCCGGTCCGGACCTCACCGCTGCCATTGGCAAGGCAAGACGCCGACTGCTCGAGATTTGCGGATTATCCGAACTGGCTGGCTAGCCGCTGTTCAAATGTCGGATTAACTTACAGTTTACCATATTTCTCCACAAGAAACGTCGCATTTCTGGGATTGGCACAGCGCTTGCTACTAGAAGTGCATGTGGAGAAAAATCAAACGCCTGTTCATTATCAAGACCAAGTTCGAGGCTTTCCTCATCACCTATGCGCTTGCCACCGGTGCAGTCGCGCGCGGTCAGGTCTATCTGGCCCAATATCCCGGATGGGGTGGGAAAATGCTGTTTCTGGCAACGACCGGCGCGGTTTTCATGGCCGGCGCCAAGATGATCGAGGCGATCGAGCTGCACAGAACTTACGGGTCCGAATATTAGATCATCCAGTCGGCCATTGCCGCACCAAATCCGCTGCCCTGCTTCGGACAAAGACGCAGATATCCAGCGACCTCCGCTAATCGACGAGACCGTAGTTTATGCTGTCATATTAGGTAAAGTGGAAGGCTTCTGTTGCCCGGTGCCTTCCAAACCGCTGAATTCCCTTCTGTTGCCCGGTGGGTTCAACCGCGCGTAGCTTTCTAACTTATGACCGTGAGGTCAATGGGTTAGGCAGCGATAGCGAGTGCTTCATTATCATTTGCACTTATAGGTTTTGAGCAATCACGGCATACTCAGGCCGGGCAAAAATAACGTTTTTGAACACCCGTCGATCCTAATTCGGCCCCATCAACAAAGGCGTCCTGCATCGCTGCAAATCGCCTGAAATGGTGGAGCCGCCGGGTACTGCCCCCGGGTCCGTAGTGTCTATTACACGCCATCATTTATCACCATAGTCCGCCGAAACGGACAGTGCCTATATAGGGATATAATTCTGAATGAACAGTGCACAGACAAGAAAAAGGGCCAACCGGTCTCCCGGTTGACCCTCCTCTAGTTCCCCAAAGGGAATTCGTAATTACTGGGCGAGAACGCCTTCTTCAGCATCGGCCTTGTCTTCCAGGGCATCAGCCTTGTCTTCCATAGCTTCCGCTTTGTTTTCGAGCGATTCTTCAGAAGCATCGGTTGCCGCGTTGTCAGCAGCTTCGTCGAGACGGTCTGCTTCCATTTCGGCTTCCTGCGCCTGCATTTCAGTTTCAGTTTCCGCGCCGCTCGTGTCTTCCTGTGCACAGGCGCTCAGCGCCAGAGCAGCAGCAGAAGCGGTCAAAATCATCATTTTACGCATAATAATCCCTCGTCAATTAGAAGGAGCAAAAATGGGCTCCTCGATGACTTCAACCTGCCCAGGAAAGATTGGTTCCCGAACATGCGAAAAAAAATCAAAAAAAAGGGCCAACCAGTTACCCGGTTGACCCTCCTCTAGTTCCCCCAAGGGAATTTCGGATAGTGTAAAGCTTACTCGGTAACGGCTGCGTCTGCAGGTGCAGCTTCAGCGTCGGCAGGAGCAGCTTCAGCGGTTGCTTCTTCAGCAACTGGAGCAACTTCTTCAGCAACCATAGCATCTTCAGCAGGTGCAACTTCTTCGGTTGCAACTTCGTCGGTTACTACAGCATCTTCAGCTGGAGCATTGCAGGCACTCAAAGCGAATACAGCTGCTGATGCAGCCAGAACAGCGAATTTACGCATAATAATTAGTCCCCTATAGTCGTTCAAATCGGCTGAGAATCAATCCAGCCGAGCGAGCCTATAGGATCGAAAAATCCGAATGTATCTCAAAAAATGAGGTCATCATTTATCTTGTTGTAAGATAAAGAATATTATTCATATTTCGCTGTGCTTTTATGGCACGCACCTTGAAAATCCGCAAGATTCAGAAACAAATATCGCCCCTTTTGCGATGCATGTTTTGCGTCACACAAACCACGCGGCAAAAGGGGCGATCTCGGCGATCCTGAATTGTTATTTTTTCAGGGCGTCCCGGATTTCGGTCAGCAGGTCAATTTCACTCGGTCCCGGATCGGCCGCTTCCTCCTCTGCCTTCTTCATAATCTTGTTGGCATAGCGGACGATCATGAAGATGATGAACGCCAGGATGACGAAGTTGATCACCACGGTCAGGAACTGGCCCCAGCCGAGCATCGGCACGCCGGCTTCCTTCAATGCCGCATAGTCGGTCATCGCACCGGCATAATCGGCAGATGGCGAGCCGAGCAGGATGAACATGCCAGAGAAATCGGGTACGCCGAATAGGGCGCTGACAATCGGCATGATGACATCTTCGGTCAACGATGTGGTAATCGTCGCAAAAGCCGCGCCGATAATGACGGCGACCGCCAGATCGAGCACATTGCCCTTCATAATAAAGGCCTTAAACTCGTTTAACATATGACTTACCTTCCAATTTCCAAAGACGTGTAAATGTATGAAAAATCCAAAATAGTCGAGGGAAGTCGTTGCAAAAGTGGCGGTTGATACCTATTTTTACAAAGTGGTGCGGCCTATCGCCGCGTGGATGGAGGGATTTCAAACATGCTGAATAAACTGATCAAAATTCTGGTGGTTCCGGCCGTGGCCTTGTCGCTAAGCGCCTGCGGAATCAACAGCGTGCCGACAGCGGAAGAAAATGCAAAAGCCAAATGGGCCGATGTCGAAAGCACCTATCAACGCCGCGCCGACCTCATTCCGAATCTGGTCGAAACGGTGAAAGGCTTCGCGACCCAGGAACAGGACACGCTGACAGCCGTGGTTGAAGCCCGGGCGAAAGCGACTTCCATTCAGCTCAGCGCCGATGATCTTGGCGATGCCGCGAAAGTCCAGGAATTTGCCGCAGCACAAGGCGCGCTTTCACAAGGACTGGGACGCCTGATGGCAACCGTCGAAGCTTATCCCGATCTCAAATCCAACCAGAATTTCCTAGCGCTGCAAAGCCAGCTCGAAGGCACGGAAAACCGGATCAATGTTGCCCGCCGCGATTATAACGAAGCGGTTCGGGAATATAATACAACCATCCGCACCTTCCCCGATATTATCGGCGCGAAGATCATCCACGGAGCGGAACCCATGGAACCATTTGCAGCCACAAGTGAAGGCGCCGACGAAGCACCTGCAGTCAGCTTTTAAGGGTGATTGCACTTCGGTCCATTCTGCCGCTCAAGGGCGTCTTTGGCTTGGTGGTCGTCTTGCTGGCGATCACCAGCCCGGCTTTTGCCCAAAGCTTTCCTGAACTTACCGGCCGTGTTGTCGATCAGGCCGATCTGCTTGATCCTGCACAGGAAGCTGAACTCACGGCAAAACTGGCTGCACTGGAAACCCAGTCCAATCGCCAGCTCGTTGTCGCCACGGTCAACAGTCTCGAAGGCTACGACATCGCCGACTATGGCTATCAGCTGGGCCGGACGTGGGGTATCGGTCAGGATGGCGAAGGCGAGACCGAAAAGGACAATGGTCTGGTTCTGCTGGTCGCACCCAATGAACGCAAGGTGCGGGTCGAAGTGGGCTATGGCCTCGAAGGCATCATGACCGACGCACTGTCGAGCATGATAATCCAGAATGATATTCTGCCTCAGTTCCGCAACAACAATATGGCGGGCGGCATTATTGCCGGGGTGGACCGGATAGCAAACCAGCTGGTTCTGCCGGAGGAAGAGGCGCGCGCGGTGGCGCAGCAGGCCAGCCAGCAGGCAGATAAAGGCGATGGCGAGAATATCGGCCTGGCGATTTTCTGGATCTTCATTCTCATCTTCTTCGTGATCATTCCGATGTTCTCGAACCGCGGTGGCAAACGCTATCGTCACGGCGCTGGTCCGGTCGTCATCTGGGGCGGTGGTTCCAGCTGGGGCGGCGGCGGCAGTAGTGGCGGCGGTTTCGGTGGCGGCGGCTTTGGCGGAGGCGGCGGCAGCTTCGGCGGCGGCGGCGCGTCGGGGGGCTGGTGATGAGCAAAGTGAACCAGTTTACGCCCGACGATCACAAGATCGTTACGTCCGCCGTTTCGCTGGCCGAAAAAACTACTGATGGCGAAATAGTGACCATCGTGACCGGCGAATCCGATCATTATGGCGATGTTGCCTGGGCTATATCAGGACTGGTCGCGCTTACCGCATTGCTGGTGGTCAGCCTGTTCCCGGAAATCTATTTGAATATTATCGACTGGTTCACCGGCGGCTGGAGCGGAATTTCCGCCCTGCCCTATTGGGCTTTGTTCGCTTTCACCGCGCTGAAATTTCTCGGTACGCGCCTTATCCTGATCTGGAAGCCGTTGCTGTTCATCATGATCCCGGCTCCGATCAAAAAAGCGCGTGTACGCAAACGGGCGATATCCCTGTTCCGTGTTTCGACCGATCACCGGACGGTCGGTAGAACCGGCATATTGCTATATCTTTCAATGCACGAACATCGCGCGGAAATTGTGGCTGACGAAGCCATTGTCGCAAAGGTGGAACCGGCTGTCTGGGGCGATGCGATGGTAGCGATGATCGATCTGGTACGCGCCGGAACGCCTGGCAAAGGCATGGCGGAAGCAGTGCGCCAGATGGGTATCGTTCTGGCTGAACATTTCCCCAAAACCGACCAGAACCCGAATGAACTGCCCGACAGGTTGATCGAACTTTGAGCACCGATAACGGCGCGAAAACCGAGATCATGTGGGAAGGCCGGTTCATCACGGCCAAGCGCGAAGGCAAATGGGAATATGTGTCGCGCAGCCGCGGCATACGCGCCGCCGTGATATTAGCAATTGACGAAGGCCATGTCCTCCTCGTCGAGCAATATCGCGTACCACTGGGAAAATCCTGTATCGAACTTCCTGCCGGACTGGTTGGCGATCATGATGATAATAGAGATGAAGACAGGTCCATAGCGGCGATCCGCGAACTGGAAGAAGAAACCGGCTATCACGCCGAAACTATTCAGGATTGCGGCGAATTTTATTCCTCGCCGGGTATGGTGTCGGAGAGCTTTTCGCTGTTCAAGGCGAGCGGATTGACCAAAGTCAGCGACGGCGGTGGAGTGGACGGAGAGAATATCACCGTCCACCGGGTCGCGCTGACCGCGCTGAATGATTTTATTGAAACAAAACGCCAAGCCGGCCTTGCGATCGACGTCAAACTCTTGCTGTTCTTCCCATTCTCTTAGGGAGAACCGGGCGAGACAATGCGCGGGCTACCGAAAATTATCGGCGTAAGCCTGAATTTTCAGAGTCTTGTGCGGTGTCGGAATCACTACATAATCTATCGCATGTTTGTCGGCATAGGCTTTGGCGGCGTCGCAGCTATCAAAACTCAACTCTACCTGCCGCTGGGTATCGCCCGACCCCGCCCAACCAGTCAAAGGATCAGGTTTGCGCGCTTCTGCCGGTTCAAATTCCAACATCCATTTGTCGGTCAGCGCCCTGCCCGACTGCATCGCGTTTCTGGGGATTTGATAAATTCGTGCGGCCATGTTTCGTTCCTGTCCTGAACCGGCTCAATAAGCGCGGGAAATGGCAAATTCAACTGCTTCGGTCATTGCTTCCCGGGCTTTTCCGGAGGTAAATATGCCAAGTGCATCAATTGCGCGCTGACCATAATGGCGTGCGCGCGACATCGTATCGTCAATCGCGCCGGTCGAGCGCAGCAGACCGGTCGCGCGAGCGAGATCCTCATCGGAAGATTTATGGCCGATGATCGCGTCTTTCCAGAATTTGCGATCTTCTTCGCTGCCCCGCGCATAAGCCAATATGACCGGCAAAGTCACCTTGCCTTCGCGGAAATCATCACCAGCGTCCTTGCCCATGGTTTCGCGATCAGAACTATAGTCGATCGCGTCATCGACGAGCTGGAATGCAATGCCGAGATTGCGACCATAGCTGTCGAGCGCCAGTTCGGCTTCTTCGTCACATTCGGCCACAACCGCAGATATCCGGCTGGCAGCGGCAAATAATGCGGCCGTTTTTGCGCCGATGATATCGAGATAGCGATCTTCGCTGGTATCAATCTTGCGCTGGGCGGTCAGCTGATTGACCTCGCCTTCGGCGATAACCGCCGAGGCGTTGGAAAGAATCTTGAGAACCTTCAGCGAGCCGTCTTCAACCATCAGTTCAAAAGCCCGGCTGAACAGGAAATCGCCGACCAATACGGTGGCAGGATTGCCAAAGATCAGATTTGCGGCAGCTTTACCGCGCCGCAGGTCGGAACCATCGACAACATCATCATGAAGCAGCGTGGCGGTATGGATAAACTCGACCGCTGCCGCCAGTTTGAAATGGCGGTCACCCGGATACCCGATCAGCTTTGCCGCCGCGAGGGTCAGCATGGGCCGCATGCGTTTGCCGCCACCGGCGATCAGATGTCCGGCAAGTTTCGGAATAAGGGGTATTTCGGACTGCATCCGATCTAGAATCACGCTGTTGACCTGATTCATATCGCTGGCGACCAGTGACATGAGGGGTTCAAGCGATGGTGCGGAGTCCCGCCCGAGATGATGGACCGTTGCTGACATGTTGCACCGGATGTGGCAAGTCACTAGGGATAAGGCAAGTGAAATCAGGACCGGTTCGGTTGCGCTCCGCACATGTGGGGCGAAATCTGCAGCTGGTGATAATCAGGCGACGAAACATGGACGAAAAGCTGCAACAATTCCGCGAAAGCATCAACAATATCGACGCGGCGCTGGTGTTCATGCTCGCCGAACGGTTCAAGGTGACCCAGGCGGTCGGCGAATATAAAGCCAAGAATGATTTGCCACCGGCGGATGCAAGTAGAGAGCAGGAACAAATTGCAAGGCTGCGACAGCTGGCCAGCGACGCCAATCTTGATCCCGAATTTTCGGAAAAATTCCTGCGTTTCATCATTGATGAAGTGATTCGCCATCACGAACGGATCCGCAGCGAAACCGACTAAATCTCGACGATCTCGCTCTTCGGCAATCGCAAGCGTACCAGCAGCCCACCGAGATCTTCGCTTTCTTCCAGCGATACCGATCCGTCATAAATTTCCGCAACATCCCGGACAATGGCCAGACCCAGCCCTGTGCCGGGCTTGCCGCTGTCGAGCCGGGCACCGCGATCGAATATGCGCTGGCGGTCCTTCTCGGGAATCCCGCGCCCATCGTCCTCGATCAGCAGTTCGACAAATTTATCGGTGGTTTCGACGGTGATAAACACGCTGCCGCCGCCATATTTGGCAGCATTCTCGACGAGATTGCCGATCATTTCATCAAGATCCTGGCGCTCGACCGATGCGACCGCATCCTTGTCGCCATCAATATCGATCCGGACATGCGGGTAGAGCCGTCCGACCGCGCGTTCGACGGCTTGCAGGCTTTGCCAGACCTTGGCCCGACTGTGGGCATGGCCTCGCCTGCCCACTGCTCGCGCGCGCGCCAGATGATGGTCGACCTGCCGCCGCATCACGCCAGCTTCGCGGATCACTGTATCGGCCAGATCATCGGCTTTGGCCGTCGCGCTGTTCATGATCACAGTCAGCGGGGTTTTCAGCGCGTGGGCCAGATTACCGGCGTGCCGCCGCGCCTCCTCTGCCTGTTTTTCATTATGGTCGAGCAAAGCGTTGAGTTCATCGACCATCGGCGTGACTTCGTTCGGCATCGGTTCTACCACCCGGCGCTGTTGGCCGGTTCGCATCGCCGCAATGGCAATGCGGATCTTGCGCAGCGGCCACAGGCCGTAGAGCGTCTGCAGCGCCGCCATGCCGATCAATCCAAGCGCGAGAATCAGGAAACTGTTGACCAGAATCGAGCGGATATTGGCGATCTGGCTGTCCAGACCATCGCGGCTTTGCGCCACCTGGAACAGCCATTTTGTCTCGGAGTCCGGCAGGATAATCGTGCGTTCGAGCATCCGCAGCGGCTCATCCGGAAATTGCCTGCTGTCGTAGATATGGGTTTCACGGTCGTCATGACTATTGTTAAACTCGAGCGTGCGATCCCAGAGGGAGCGGGAGGGAAAGTCGTCATGGCCATCGCCGCTGATCTGCCAATAAAGACCGCTATTGGGCTCAAGGAAGCGCTGGTCTCCCAGCGGCCGGTTCAGAAAAACTTCGCCATCGGGACCGATTTCGGCCGAAGCGATCATCGCCGTCAGCACATATTCCAGCTGATTGTCGAAATTGCGGGTCACCGCATCGTTCAACACGCGGTCCAGCGCGAAACCGCCACCGAACAGCAGGATGACAATCCATGCCGCAGCGATCCCGATCATCCGGCGCCCGAGGGAACCAGTGGTCTGGGTGCCTAGCCGATTATGGGTTGACGGTGCCTTTTCATCGACCGGAATATCTATCTGGGCTGGTTCATTCAGGCTTCGGGATCCTCTAGACTATAGCCAAGCCCCCGAATCGTCGAAATAACTTCCGCGCCCAGTTTCTTGCGGATACGGGTGACGAAGACTTCAATCGTGTTCGAATCCCGATCAAAATCCTGATCGTAAATATGCTCGATCAGTTCGGTACGGGATACGACCTTGCCTTTGTGGTGCATAAGATAGGACAGAAGCTTATATTCCTGCGCCGTCAGCTTGACAGGACTGCCGTCCAGAGTCACTTTTCCGGACCGCGTGTCTAGCCGTACGGCGCCTGCAGTAAGTTCGGACGAAGCATTGCCCGAGGCGCGGCGGATGAGCGCTCTGAGCCTGGCGATCAGTTCTTCGGTCTGGAACGGCTTCGCCAGATAATCATCGGCACCGGCATCCAGTCCCGCGACCTTGTCCGACCAGCTGTCACGGGCAGTAAGAACCAACACGGGGAAATTGCGTTCTTCCTTGCGCCAGCGATCGAGCACGGTCAGGCCGTCAACCTCGGGCAGACCCAGATCGAGGATCACCGCGTCATAGTCTTCGGTCGAACCCATGAAATGGCCGTCCTCGCCGTCTGTCGACAGATCAATGGCATAGCCATTGGCCTCCAGTGTCGATTTCAGCTGTTGCCCCAGCGTGGGTTCGTCTTCAACGATCAAGACGCGCATGCTTGTCCTCCGAAATAATGCCTGTTTCTGTGGGATAGCCTATATCACCATCCCGAAAACGCACAATGATATTAGAAAATACGGGATTCAGAAAATCTGGGAATAGCCAGTCTTGCTCAGCGCGTCTGACGCAGAATCGCGCCGGTCCGGCCATCGACATCAACGAACACGACGCGCCCGTCACGAATGAACTTCAGCCGGTAGACTTGGGCGCCCGGATCAAACTCCGGCCCGATATATTCGCTACCTGCCATTCTCGGCAAAATCTGGTTCTCGATCGAGCGGATCGACTTCACCTTGCCGGCCATCATTTGTGCGCGTGCCTCGTTCTGCTCGCTGCGGCGTTCCTTGGACGAAGCCACTTGCGGCGCAGCCGCAGCCACGCCGAGCACGAGAAGGGACAAAAAGGTGGTTTTCTTTAACATCGTCACCTTCCTAGGCTCGGCGGTTTTAACATCAGGTGAATGGCGGGTTCAGGCTAGAGCCGGTTCCATTAACGGGTCATTTCAACGGGTCATTTCATATGTTATGTTTAGCGAAACGACCGTTCCCACCTGCCCGGGAGCAATAGGCGGAGCAGATTTCGACGCAGAAGCTTCCATCCGCATCATTGGTGCCTCGGACTGGTGTGACATCCCCTCGCTGATAGACAACACCCTGACACCGGAATATCCTTCGGCGCGTGCGTAGCTCATCGCCCGCGATTTTGCATTGGCAAGCGCCCGCTCCCGAGCGATGTCCTTTAATTTGCTGTCATCGCTGATCGAGAAAGACGGGCCGTTTAAATTGGTGGCACCGCTGCTGACAATCGCATCGAGAATCTTGCCGAGCTTGGAAATATCTTTGACCGTTGCAGAAACTTGGTTGGAAACGACATAACCGACAAAGCGGTTCTCACGGCTTTCCTGGTCATAGTCATAGTCCGCCCGCAGATTGATTCCCGTGGTCTGAATGTCCTTTTCAGCAATGCCGAGAGATTTGAGACGGTCAATCACTGCACGCGCCTGCGCCGAATTGTCGCGCAGGGCCTGCGTTGCGGTTGGCGCTTTGGTTTCAACACCGGTGCTGAACATTGCGGTGTCCGGTGCACTATCAACCTGTTCTGACACGCTGAGTTCTATGACCGGATTTTGAGCGACGATCTCGACATTTGCAGCTTGCGCGACATTCATCGGGGTAAATACCAAGGCCGCTCCCGCCAGCAAGATTGAAAATTTCATATTTATCTCCATTGATTCAATTCGTTCTAGACGAAGCTCTCTGAACGGCAGCTAAATAGTTTTGCCGGATTTTTCCTGTTCGTTCACCCGGCTGTCCATCGCCAATCTTGTGACCGTCAATCTCGACGACCGGCATGACCAGCAATGTCGACGACGTAACAAACGCTTCCGCCGCGCTTTTCGCTTCGTCGATTGAGAAAGCGCGTTCCTCGACCGTTAGTTCCATAGATTTTGCCTGTGCGAGCATTTCAATCCGGGTGACGCCGGGCAGGATACGGCGGTCAAGCTGATGCGAAATCAGGACGCCGTCCTGGTTGATGATATGCGCATTCTGGGAAGTCCCTTCGGTGACCATATCATCCTGCGTCATCCAGACATCATCGACCCCTGCGGCCACCGCCTCCATCTTCATCAGCGATGCATAGAGTAGCTGCGTCGTCTTGATATCGCATCTTTGCCAGCGCAGATCGGGCCGGGTAATGATCCGCATCCCGCGATTGGCCAGAGGGTTTTCCAGCAGCGCCCGTTTCTGGGCAAAGGCGAATATGGTAGGAGCCGTATCCGGCGCCGGCCAGCGATATTCCCGCTCGTCCATCACCCCGCGCGAGACCTGCAAATAGATCAGGCCTTCCTGCAGGTCATTTTCAGCAACCAGATTTCGGGATATTGCTGCCCAATCGGCAAAAGCATTGATCGACAACTCGCCTAGTGATCGTTCCAGCCGGGCGATATGACGCTCGATATCGATCAAGCCGCCGCCAATGACCGAGATCACTTCATAAACCGCATCGGAAAACAGCAGCCCTCGGTCAAATATCGAGATTTTGGCGGATATTTTCGGAACATAATCGCCGTTCAGATAAACTGTTTGCAAACCCCGTACCTGTCACCAAAATTGCCGATTTCGCTGCTAACAATCCGATATAACACGGCAGGTCAATGGCCTTTGTTTAAAAGAGAAGGCTTGAGCGAAAGCCCGCTTGCCCCTAACGCGCGGGAACCATGTCACAACCACCCATTTTCTCGTACGAAAATCTCTCCCTCCATCAGGGCGAAGGATGGCTGTTCCGCGATCTCGACCTGCACGTCGGACCGCGTGACCGGCTGGCGCTGATCGGGCGTAACGGCGCGGGCAAGACAACGTTGCTGCGATTGATCACCGACGAGATTGAAGCGGATAAGGGTAAACGGGTGATCCAGCCGGGCGTCAATATAGTGATGCTCGAGCAGGAACCTGATCTGACGCCCTTCGAGACATTGCGCGACTTTGCCCTGTCCGGGAATATGGGACCGGCTCTGCATGAAGTCGAAGCCATTGCCGATCAGCTAGGGACCGACCTGTCCATCCGCGCAGACAAGGCGAGCGGCGGCGAGAAACGACGCGCTGCAATTTGCCGGGCTTTGGCCTCGGAGCCGGATCTGCTGTTGCTTGACGAACCGACCAACCACCTTGATCTTGGTGCAATCGACTGGCTGGAAGAATGGCTCGGTCGTTACAAGGGCGCGTTTATAACCATCTCTCATGACCGGACGTTTCTGACCCGATTAACCAAGCAGACATTGTGGCTCGATCGCGGTGCTATCCGGCGGCTGGAAGTCGGCTTTGGCGGCTATGATGCCTGGATGGAAAAAATCTATGCGGACGAAACCCGTTCGGCGGAGAAGCTCGACGCGAAGCTGAAACTCGAAGCCCATTGGCTCGAGCGCGGTGTCACGGCGCGCCGCAAGCGCAATCAGGGAAGGCTCGAGAAGCTCTGGGAAATGCGAGCCCAGCGCGCTGCGATGATCGGACCAGCGGGCGCGGCCAAGCTGCAGGCGGAAAGCGACGACAGCCGAACCAAATCGGTTATCACTGCTACCAATATATCCAAATCTTTCGGTGAAGGTGATGCCAAACGCGTGATCATTCGCGACTTCTCCCTACGTATCCAGCGCGGCGACCGGATCGGCATCGTCGGGGCCAATGGCGCGGGAAAGACCACGCTTCTGAAAATGCTGACGGGCGAACTGGAATCGGACACCGGCAGCGTCGCACTAGCCAAGACATTGAACGGTGTCTTCATCGATCAACAACGCAGCTTGCTGACACCGGACAAACGGGTCCGCGACATCCTGGCCGATGGTAGCGACTGGATCGATGTGCGCGGTACCAAGAAGCATGTTCAGGGCTATCTGAAGGACTTTCTTTTCGCGCCCACTCTGATCGACGCGAGAGTCGGAACATTATCGGGCGGTGAACAGTCGCGGCTTCTGCTGGCACGTGAATTTGCCCGCATGTCGAATCTGCTGGTGCTTGACGAACCGACCAACGACCTCGATCTGGAAACGCTCGATCTTTTGCAGGAAGTAATCGCCGATTATGAAGGCACTGTGCTGCTGGTCAGCCATGATCGTGATTTTCTAGATCGCACGGTGACCGTCACCTTGGGACTGGACGGCAGCGGCAAGGTGGATGTCATTGCTGGCGGCTATGCCGAATGGGAAGCCAAGCGCAAACAGGACGATTCGGACCAGAAAACCACGTCCAAACCGGCCCCGTCTTCCGGCAAACCAGCCTCCCGTTCGAGCAGCCCGAGTAAGAAACTGAGCTACAAGGACCAGCGCGATTATGACCAGTTGCCGGACCGGATCGAAGCAATCGACCAGCGGATGACCGAAATTGAACAGGCGCTCGCCGATCCCAAACTCTACGTACAGGATTTCGCGAAGTTCGAGCAATTGACCAAAGAGAATAGCGCGCTGATCGACGAGAAAGATGCCGCCGAAATGCGCTGGCTGGAGCTGGCGGAAGAGGTAGAGCAGCTGGCCAATAGCTGATCAGCCCGGCAACCGGTAGAAATTCGCCAGCCGGTCCAGTGCGATCTTCAACACCAGTTTTCCGGACCGCGCAGGCCAACCGAGATTCTTTTCCGCAACCGGCGTCCCCTCCCCGCCGCAAATAATCCGCCAGGCGATATCTGACAGGTCACTCCCCAAATATTCGATGGCAGTTTCAAAGCGGAGTTTGGCCGCCAGTTGCACTTCGGACTCGTTCAACATCGCGGACGCACCGCGTTTTCCGCCTGTGACTGGCGCTGCATCCCAGCGCATCGTGACGCGCGGTGCCAGATTGGCTCTTTCCCAGTCGGCCCGTAGTTTTTCGCCGGCATCAAATTGCCGGTCGGACAAATGGCCTCTGGCATGAAGCCAGCCCAATGGCGATTCCGCCAGATTGACCGTAACGCTCCGCGCACGTTTCCGATTTGGTTCGCGGCTGTTCCGCTCTTCCCCGTCCTGCGGAAGCGCACGCTCTGCAAGTAAACGGAGGCCTGACTGTGTTTTGGTGGATTTCATTGGTATGACCTCTCCTAATTGGTAATTTTATGCCCTTGCCATTTTACCCATATTGTAGGAAAGAATAAAACCATATAGGTTTGGAGATGGATATGATCAGCCGCATCAGGGACGTTCGCAAGGCCAAGGGATTGACGCTGGACGAAGTAGCGGGACGATGCAAACCCCCGACGACCGCGCAAACCATCGGGCGACTGGAGACCGGCACGCGGACCTTGTCGCTCGGCTGGCTCAACCGGATCGCCGATGCCCTGAGCGTAGACAGCACAGCTCTCCTCTCCTTGCCGGATCAGGAAGAGCTGCCGGTTGCAGCTATCCTGGACCACAAGGGGGCACACGCCCTGGGCAAGACCGAAAATATCTATCAGCCCACGATCGAACCGGCGATGGTCGCGTTGCGGGTCAAGAGCAGCGTCGGTGATTATCGCGCGGGGGACGATGTCTGGCTATCAAGGCGTACCGCAGATCAATTTAGCGGCGCGCTCAATCGAGATGTGCTGGTCCCTCGCCCCGCCGGCCGCTATCTGTTTGGGCGGCTCATCGGACGCCAGGACAACAAGCTGCAAATACTCCCCTTGGGCAGCGGAGCACGACAACAGATTGTCAGCGATCCGGAATGGATCGGGGTCGCGGTCCGGCTGGTAAGGGAGCTTTAGGGCCTCTGTGCTAGGAAGCCTGCCATGACCCGACCGCTCCGCATCCTCACCTTGTCGACATTGTTCCCAAATGCGGCAGCTCCCAATTTCGGGATATTTGTCGAGCGGCAAACCGCAGAACTGGCGGCACGTCCGGCAACCGAGGTAACCGTCATCAATCCGGTCGGGATACCGCCCTGGCCGTTGAGCAAGCTTGGGCAATATCAGGCGCTAAAAGCTTTGCCCGAGCATGAACAATGGCGCGGACTCAATGTTTACCGGCCCCGCTTCAGGTTAATCCCGAAGATCGGTGGCGGCAGTAATCCAAGGCGGATCGCCGAAGCATTACTGCCGTTGGTAAGCAAGCTCCATGAGCAGCATCCGTTCGACGTGATTGATGCCGAGTTTTTCTATCCCGACGGCCCTGCCGCGATGCGGCTGGCGACAGCGCTCGACATCCCCTTCACGATAAAGGCGCGCGGTGCTGACATCCATCATTGGAGCGTTGATCCGAAATGCCGCTTTCAGATATTGCACGCGGCGCAGAAGGCGAGCGCCCTGCTGGCAGTCTCCGAAGCGCTGAAACAGGACATGGCGGCACTGGGTATGGATGGAGCCAAAATATCGGTTCATTATACCGGGCTCGACCAAGACAAGTTCCGGCCCGTCGATCGAGTGGCTGCAAAGCAAGCACTGGGCGTCAGAGGGCCGTTGTTCATCACCACCGGGGCGTTGATCGCGCGCAAGAACCAGGACCTGGTTATCCGGGCCCTGACGCAGCTTCCCGACGCCACGCTGATGCTCGCCGGTCAAGGGGAGCAAGAGCAAGCTTACCGTGCGCTCGCCAAGCAATTGGGCGTTGCCGACCGCGTCCGCTTCCTTGGTAGCGTGCCGCATGATCAACTGCCGCATCTGACGGCGGCGGCCGATATCGCGATTCTCGTATCCAAGTCCGAAGGGCTGGCCAATGCCTGGGTCGAGGCGCTTGCCTGCGGCACGCCGGTGATCATCAGCGAAGCAGGCGGTGCGCGGGAACTGGTGACCAGTGCGTCTGCCGGAAGGGTCGTCGATCAGGCGGAAGAAGCGATTGTCGAGGCCGCCAAGTCGATCCTGGCCGAATCGCCAGCGCAGGAGCTGGTGCGATCATCGGTCAGCAAGTTCAGCTGGAAAAGCAACGGTGACCAGTTGCAGGCAATATTGCGTCGGGCCGCCGGAAAGAGCTAGGCCAGCGGAAGAAACGCGCCGATTATCCAGCGTTCTTCGGCCCGCAACACCCCCCAGGTCCGCGCCGCAGCCCGGCTGTCCATGACTTCCAGTCCCATCCCTGCCGCTTCCACTTCCCGCCGGAAGGCGGCCGGCGGTTGCAGCATTGACGGGCCGCTGCCCAGCAGCAGGAATTCCGGTTTGGGAGTCAGATTCAGACCAGACAATATCTCCGAAAGATTCAGCTGGCCTAGCCCCGAGCCAGCCCAGCCCACGGCCTGTTCGGGTGAAATCAAAAGGCCTTGCTCGAACCTTTGGTCCCCGATTTTGAAACCCTCAACCGTAAAGCCGGTGATGACCGGTCCGGTAAACTCGACGTCTTTGCGCAGCTCTACCAATGGTCAGCCAATCTGCTCCGGTCCGTCCATTCTCTCTGCCTTGTCATTGCCTGACTCCGCCGGCACAAATGTGTCGGTGCCGACTTTCAGCCAGATCAGGATCGGCGCGGCCATATAGACCGAACTGTAGGTGCCGACAAAGACGCCGAAGAACATCGCTACGGAGAAACCGAAAATCACATCGGGGCCCCATATGATCAAGCCACCAAGTGCGATCAGCATGGTCAGGCTGGTCATCACCGTCCGCGCCAGCGTCTCGTTTACCGAGAGGTCGAGCAAGGCGATGATATCCATCTTGCGATATTTTTTCAGATTCTCGCGAACCCGGTCAAACACGACGATAGTGTCGTTGAGCGAATAACCGATAATAGTCAGCAAAGCCGCGACGGTGTTGAGATTGAACTCCATCTGCGTGAGCGCGAACAGGCCGAATGTCAGTGCGACATCGTGGAACAGCGCAAACAGCGCGCCGATACCGAACTGCCACTCGAAGCGTATCCAGATATAGATGGAGATTGCAATCATCGCGAACAGAAGTGAATAGGCACCGGTTTCGAAAAGTTCAGACGACACTTTTCCGGAGACCGACTCCACGCCATCGATACGGACATCGGGATGGTCAGCCTTTAATGTCGATACGATCTTTTCGGTCATTTCATTGGCCGCTTCGGGGCGCGATTCTGCATCGGCCGGCAACCGCATCCGGATCGACACCTCGTTATCGTCACCAAAGCGCTGGATCGTTGCATCGCCGTAGCCGAGTGCGCCGATACGGTCACGCAATTCGGGAATCGGCGCGGTTTCGGTCTCGGTAAATGTCGCCTGGATCATCTGGCCACCGATAAAATCGACGCCGAAATTAAGACCCTTGGCAGCGACCAGACCGATCGACGCTATGATCGTCAATATGCTGAACGCCATGGCGATATTGCGCCATTTCAGGAAGCCGATATTGGTGTCGTCCGGGACAAGTTTGAGTAATCTCATATCACCAACTCCTGCGGACGGGCTCGTCTTACCCAGAGCACCACAAGCATCCGGGTGACGACGACGGCGGTAAATACGGAAGAAACGATACCGATCATCAGAACAACCGCGAAACCTTTGACCGGTCCGGAGCCGAACATGAAGAGCAACACGCCGGCAATGACATTGGTGACATTGGCATCAAGAATGGCGCGCGAGGCTTCCTTGTAGCCGACTTCGATCGCCTGGATCACCCGTCGCCCTCGCCTGCGCTCTTCGCGTATTCGCTCGTTGATCAGCACATTGGCATCAACCGCCGATCCGACGGTCAAAACGAACCCCGCGATCCCCGGCAATGTCAGCGTCGCGTTGAACATCGCCATGACACCGACAATGATGAACAGGTTCAGCGCCAGCGCGATATTGGCATACACGCCAAAGCGTCCATAAGTCACAACCATGAAGGTCAGCACCGCGACCGTCGCGATAATCGCGGCAATCATGCCCTTGTCGATCGAATCCTTGCCCAGGTCGGGACCGACGGTGCGTTCTTCAACAATCTTCAGCTCGACCGGCAGTGCACCGGATCTCAGCGCAATCGCCAGCTGGTTGGCACCTTCGACCGTGAAATTACCGGATATCTGGGCCGATCCACCAAGGATCGGTTCGTTGATATTAGGTGCGGAAAGCACTTTGCCATCAAGAATGATCGCGAAGGGCCGTCCGACATTATTCTGGGTCAGACGGGCAAATTTCGAACCGCCTTCGCTATCAAAGGTAATATTGACGACCGCAGCATTGGTTTGCTGGTCAAAGCCCTGCCCGGCGTCGGTCAGCTTGTCGCCGCTGATACCGCCGAGACGTTTAACCGCGATATTCGGTAATCCGGTCGGATTGTCAGGATAGGGGAAAATCTGGCTGCCGACCGGTGCCCGTCCTGCGGCCACGGCATTGGGATCGGCTTCAAAATCGACCAGCTTGAATTCCAGCTTTGCGGTCTGTCCGAGCAAGGCTTTCAGCGCCTCGGGGTCGTCGAGTCCCGGTACCTGTACGACAATCCGGTTATCGCCCTGGCGGATGATCGTCGGTTCGCGCGTACCCATTTCATCGATCCGGCGGCGGATCACGTCGGTTGCCGTTTCCATTGCATTTTCGACGGCATTTTCCAGACCCGCAGCGGTCGGGGTCAGGACAAAGCGCGTATCATCGCGCACTTCAATATCCCAGTCGCGCTGACCGGTCAGGCCGGCGCCGCTGGTCAACGGAAGGATTGCCTCGCGCGCGGCATCAACCTGCGTGCTGTCGCGAACCATGAAGCTCAACACGCCGTTTTTGCGGGAAATATCACCAATGCCGATCCGCGGATTGGCGCGGCGCATTTCCGCCCGCACCGATTCTTCCATTGTCTCTAGACGGGTCGTCGCGACGTCAGCCGGATCTGCCTCGAGCAGGATATGGCTACCGCCCTGAAGATCGAGCCCCAGATTGATTGTTTCGTTCGGCAAAAAGCTTGGCCAGTATTTCTGGCCGTTCGCGCCAAGCAGACTGGGCAGTGACATCATCACGCCAAAAGCCAGCAGCAGGGAAATGGAAATGACTTTCCAGCGCGGGAAATCGAGCATTGAAACTAACTTTCTATATCACCGCGTTCAATCGTTCGCAGGTTTGGCACCACCGCGTGGCATGACATCCGACAAAGTGGCCTTGACCGCTTTGACGCGGACGCCGCTGGCGATCTCGATTTCGACAAATTCGTCGTCAACCTTGACGGCCTTGCCGACAAGTCCGCCGCCGGTCACGACTTCGTCATTTTTCTTGACCGCACCGATCTTGCCCTGATGTTCTTTCATCTTCTTTTGCTGCGGACGGATCAGCAGAAAATAGAAAACCGCAAAGATCAGCACCAGCGGCATGATCGACATCAGAAAACTTCCGGCACCGCCAGCGCCAGCTGCTGCAGATAATATAGAAATACTTGTCATGAATCCGTCCCGATAATTGTAAATTGTGATGTGTGCTGGCCCGGCTGATATTTCAAGCCCCCGAACAGCCAATTCAAATGATCCGCGCGCCTATCACGCACTTGCCGAGCGTGCAATGAAATCCGTATTCGCGAAAGGATTGGAATCCGGACGCAAACGACTTGCCAAGCCCCATCGACCTCCATATATGCGCAGCCTCGGTCGGGACGTAGCGCAGCCTGGTAGCGCATCACACTGGGGGTGTGGGGGTCGGAGGTTCGAATCCTCTCGTCCCGACCAGTTTTCAGCCATTTTTTAAAATGCTGAATTCTTATATCACTGCTGTAAGTGCAATGTAAGTGCAGATTTTCTGTTTTTGTTCTCCAAAGCATCACCATCATCCCGGGGATCATCATCGGAGGAATATTTGCGCCAACCAGATAGGTTCTTCAAATATGAGATCGCCTGAATTGGAATAGTGCCAAACATCACCATCCGGACACTTGCCGCAAATACTAACTTTTAATCAGTAGGTCGCTGGTTCGAACCCAGCAGGGCTCACCATAATACGTTGAAGATAAACGATTTTCTGACAGAATGATATTCGAAGTTGCAATATTTGCAACTTGGGTAGCATTTTGGGTAGCAAATGGAAGAAATTCCAATATTCGAAGAACTGATGATGGACCAGTTCTTTCAAAGGTAGGGAATACAACAGCGTTGATTGCTAAACCAACGAACCATCCAACCCAAAACAGTGATAAATGTAAAAACGATTTCCGGTAGCGGCGCCTGCTACCATTTCTCGTCGCGAGTAAACTCGACTGCGGTCGCGTCAAGATCTTTCGCCAATTGATTGAACTCACGATATGCTCCAAGGCGCTCTAGACCATCAAGTCGCTGATCGCCGGAAAGGCGGTCCATGCGGGTTCGAATTAGCGCCGCCACAATTTTCAATGTTGCTGGATCTGGCTTGGTCATAGTTGCGTTGTATCACGATTCAAATTGCGATGCGAACAAGAGCTTTAGGTGTTCAGCGAAACAACACCAGAGGGCAGACGAATAAGATGTGTCATGGTAATCTTTTTTTCTGACAAAAATAAACACTGATTGAACAATCCTGGCTAAAGATGATCGCGTTATCCTGAGCAGTCGATGCTGGGGGGGATCGGAGGTTCGAATCCTCTCGTCCCGGCCAGTTTTCAGCCATTTTTTCAAAATGCTGAATTCTTATATCACCGCTGTAAGTGCAATGTAAGTGCGGATACTCTCTTTTTGTTCTCATCGCACCCTATGGATTTCACGCTCATTCTAGAACATGGTCAAAAAGATCAACCAAATAGGTTCAATTGAAAACAATTTCAATTGAGCGATCTTGGCATGACAAATCAGGCTTTCCTATACTATTTTCAGAAAGTGGCAGTCGCACGTCAGGCTTGAACGACCTGCTGGTCGATCACACCACATGGGGATGAGCCGTCAATTCCGCGCCCTTCGATGCGAATAGGGTCACCAAAAGACAGGAACGGCGTTGTGGCTAGGCCCTTGTCGCGGATCACCTCGATCGCACGAACCTCTGAAATACAGCTTGATCCGACTTCTGTATAGTTTGAATCGGAAACGGTACCCGACTCAATAATCGTTGCCGCTACCAGATCGCGCGTCAATGCAGCATGAGCAACCAGTCCCTGGAAACCAAAATCCATGGCTGCACCAAAACGTTCACCGTACAAGTCAATTTATAAGTCGTGTCAAACACGCCATCTTTCTAGACTTCACCCAGTTCATCGGGTGTCACCGCAAAGGGCACCATCGAACAGGCCGGTTTTGCCTGCACCCAACCAAAGCCGGTTGCCATTTCTATCGGAGCAATCGCGCGCAAAGAGCAGTCGTTGATTTTGACGATTAGTCTGATGTGTTTCGTTGCGTCCGTAGCGCATGTTCCCATTGGAACATGATCTACAATAACACCGAACTCGCCTTCAAAATCAATACCATGTTCGATAGTCGGCAACGACACATCTTCGGTCGGGCCGAAAAACCGATCCGAACACCCTGATACATGAGCGGTTTGTCGGTATTGATTGGATCCAGACCAAACGCGACTTGCATAAGGTCTCCATGAGTTGAAAAGGCAGAGCCGTCGAGCCATTGCCAGCTGCGCGGCATCAGCGCAGCACAGTCGGTGGTCGCAAACTCTTCACCTTCCCCCGAAAAAAGGCGATCAAGTGCTTTGGCAACGCTCGGCTGAACCACTTGCCAGTCACCGAAAACAGCGAGCAAATTGGTTGCCGGACCATCGACCCGAAAAACAGCGCCTCCTGCATCACCGTCCGCTCGCCCATCATCGCAGCATCTCCCGCCTCTACAGGAATGCTGAATCGCATCTCTACAATGCTGACAAGACCGAGTTTTTCAACACAACCCGCCCTCTTGTCGGTCGGTCGACCACCTCTTCGGTATTCTTACAAGCAAACACAATCCGCGCTGGGAGATTCTCGGTAGTCTCGGGCGCTATGCCGTCCAACGGCTACATGGCGCAGTGTAGATCATATCCGCTGTATATAAGGATGAGGATATCTACTCTATCCACGTCGTACATCCCGTTAAGCAACTTCTAGCCGCGGATGACTGCCTGATTTATGCTCCGGCAGGAGTCGATCGCTAGCAACGCCAATAACTGGCTTATACCAAAAAAGGGAGCGAGTGGCCCCAGCCACTCGCTCCAGCTGATCCTATGGGAGAGAAGGATCAGAACCAGTTAGATTTTGGGATCTGACGTGTTCAGCACACCCTTAGATTCCCAACCATTTTTTCCATCGCGGTTCGTATGATGGTCAAGTCTGCTTTGGAAATGCCTTTGAACATCTTCTGATAAACGGCGTTGGCTTCTTTCCGAAGTTCCGGAATAATGTCGATTGCCTTTGGACGCAGGAATATCCGCCAGACACGCCGGTCATCTTCTGCGGACCGACGTTCGACAAATTCCAGTTTTTCAAGATGATCAATCGTCAATCCGATCGTAGCTCGTTCCAGTTCTAGGCAAACTGCCAGCTCGGTTTGCGTCATTCCCTCGGTCTTGATCAGATAGGCCAATGTTCTCCACTGGGTGCGGGACAAGCCGAACTGGGCAATCGATTCATCAAATGACTTGCGCAGGACTCGCGGTACTTCCTCCAGCAAAAACGCAAACTCATCGGTCTCATTCAGGAAGCCGTCTTGCGCGTTTGCGCTCATTGTAGCTGTTTCGGTTGTCATGATAGTGACCATATCATAAATTCAATATAATATAAAGCCCTTTACTGCATAAATGCCGTCAAGGCGACACGCTCCCGCGATTACTCCATGTAGGTTCACGGGTTGGGGCTGAAGCCAGCTTTGTTTGGGTTAGTATGCTTGTCGAGATAATTGAGGATCACGTCGTCGGTGATATTGCCTGAGGTGGTCGAGAAATAGCCTCGTTGCCAGAAGCGCTGGCCCCAGTAGCGTTTGCGAATATGCTCGAACTCCTGCTGTATCTTGCGCGATGATCGCCCTTTTGCCCGGCGCACGAAGTCGCTGACCGCAATGTGAGGCGGGATCTCTACAAACATATGGACATGATCACGCGACAGAGCGCCATGAATGATCTTCACACCCAGTTCGCTGCAAACCTGCCGGATGACCTCTCGCACCCGCAGGCGAACCTCCCCATGCAGCACCTTGAAGCGGTATTTTGGTGCCCAGACTATGTGATAACGGTGATGAAAAGCGGTGTGGCATCCGCGTGAATATGGCATAAGCACTATCCTCCAGAAAATGACTTCGCCTGCGAGCCGGTCATTTTCTGGAGGATAGTGCGGGGCAAACCAAAACGGCTGAAGCCTGCTACCAGCTATAAGCTGGTGGGTTTACTCCAAAGGTGAGACACTAAAATCCGGCTGTCGGGCTGAGGATGCACGGCTCCGGACTGCCGAACGACTTGTCAATCTGATCGCAATATTCTGCATCCTGTCTTGGCGCATCTTCTGGATGACCATGATCAATCGCGCCGCGCCTTCCGCATCACCCAGGCTCGCGCTGACCGATGACAAAATCGTCCTGATCGATCATCTTGTGGCTTCCAGAAAGAAGGTGCCCAGGCTCATAACCATATCCGATTACCTGTACGAAATCGCGCGGCTCGGCGGCTATCTCGCTCGCGCCCATGACCCGCCTCCAGGTAACATTGTGATCTGGCGAGGATGGACCCGCCTCATGGACATCAAAATCGGTGCCAACGCCATCCGTAAGACTTGTGGGTAATTGGAAGGTCCTCGCCACGCTTACGTGGGTGTGGCCCCTCAATACGTATCAATGTTGGGCAAGTGCACGCGGCCTCACATGGGCCGTCGGCATCCCGTACAAGCAGAAAGTCTATCCCGCCGACGTGGCGATGATTTTTCCCGTCGCCGGGCGTGGTCGCCCCCGCAAGCGGCACATTCCCGACGCTACATCCGTATCGGCGAAGGCGATGTTGGAGGTAGCAAAGTGGCGCAAGGTCAGTTGGCGGCGCGGAACCAAGGGGCTGCTCTCGGCACGCTTCGCCGCCGTTCGCGTGCGAGTTGCCGATGGCCCGCCTCAACGCATCCGGAACAGTGGCGCGCAACATCTGCCCGGCGAGGAAGTGTGGCTGGTCGGCGAACATCGCTCAACCGGCGAGCGCAAATACTACCTCCCCAACCTGTCCTCCGACACGCCGATCAAGCCGCTTGCCGGAGCCATCAAGGCCCGTTGGGTCTGCGAACAGGGACATCAGCAACTCAAGGAAGAGCTCGGCCTCGATCACTTCGAAGGCCGATCATGGAAGGGGCTTCACCGACATGCGCTGATGTCGATGATTGCCTTGGCCTTCCTGCAATCCCGCCTCCTCAAGCAGGCCAAGGGGGAAAAAAGAATCGCCGGGTCGCCACCACAGCCGAGCCTGCCGACGATCAGGCAGGCCATCATTGAACGCCTCGCCAAACCTCCTGATCTGACGTGTCCACAGTGCGGACACTGCATCTCTCATCGCTCGCTCACAAATCTGCCAAAGTAGTGTTAGAACTGGCCACGCAATGTGATGCCATAGGTTCTTGGTTCCGCAAGGAAAGCCGAATAGGTCTGCTGCGATGCGACAAATGGCGTGTTGAACGCAACCTGCGAATAACCAACATTGAAGACATTTTGTGCCCAGCCTTCGATCGCCCATAGATCATCCGGACCACGGATACCGATACGCGCATTCACCAGCGTGAACCCGTCCTGTTCCTTGCCATACAGCAAATCCGAACCGGTGTTATAGTCGCTGGTCGTACGAGCGTTCACATAGAATAGACCGGTCAGCCCGCTATTTCCGATTGGCGGGGTATAGGACAATGACGCCGTAGCAGTGATTTCAGGCGCGTTGGACAGATTGTCGCCTGGCAGCAGGCGCAAAGCCGGATCGAGTGGAGAGCCAGTATCACGGCCAACCAGATTATTTTCATAGCTGGTATCGGTATAAATCAGGCCCATCGAGATATTCACGTCTCTGATCGGGTTGATCGACGCTTCCAGTTCGACACCCTGCGCGACAACGCCATATTTGACGTTATCCGGGGTACAATTGCCCGTTGCGCCGCTGGCATCGCGATCCGCACCACCGAGATCATCGCTACACGCGTTTACATTCTGAACCACATAAGCGGAGCCATTGAACGTATTCAGCTGGAAATTGTCAAACTGCTGACGGAATGCCGCCACGCTCAGCGAAAATTCACGGGTCGAATATTTTGCACCGATTTCAAATGCATCTACCGTTTCCTGGTCAAACTGGAGATTGGCGGTGCTGCCCGTCACTGCCGGATTGCCCAAAGTTGAACTGGTCAGCGCAGACCGGTCCAGGTTGAAACCACCAGCTTTATAACCGCGCGAGTAGCTACCATAAATCAGCAGGTCGTCGGTTGGCTTGTAGGACAAAATGGCTGTGCCGGTAAATTCGCTCTCGCTCCGGCTATCGGCCAGCGATACGCCATCCAGTTCAGAGGTTGAGTTGCCCTGACAGGACAGACCGATCAGACCGCCTGCCAATGCACCAAGTCCTCCGCTAAGTAAGGGAGTGAACAATGCCCGCTGGATCGGACACATCGTATTGTCGTTGGTGAAGGCTGCGTTAAAATCCTTGGTTTCATTGGTATAGCGCAGTCCCAAAGTCAGATCGAGCTTGTCGGTAACGTGGAAGATATTGTGGGTGAAAAAAGCAAAATTTTCGCTTTTCTGATTATATGTGTCGAGCACCGTTCCCTTGTCATTGATCTGAGCCAGATTGTCCAGACCGGCAAAAATCAACGGTGTCGCTGCACCGAATGCGCCAGCACCTCCATTTGCGGCTTGCAATGCAGCCCTGCCGCCAGCGCTTAGACAGCCTGTGCTGGTTGGAGATGCAAGGGCCGGGTTAACGGCATTGACGACACGGCATGGTGCGAAGGCACCATATTGCGAACCAAAGCGCAGATTATCTCGTACCTCAAGCTTTTCGTTGGCGTAAAAACCGCCGACCAACCAATCCAGCTTGTCGTCGAACGCCGAACCCTGCAGTCGCAGTTCTTGCGTAAAGGTTTTAAACTCACGAGCACCGGCATTTTCATTCGGCTCGCGATAAAGGATATCTACCTGTGTGTAATCGGTATCACTACCCTGAAAGTTGGAATATTCACGATATCCGGTGATCGACGTGAAGTTCATCTCACCCAGTTCGGCATTGAGTTCAACCGAAGCGCCAAAATCCTCGGTTTCACCGGCATATGAACGACCGGGTGTGACATAGATATCCCGGTTGAACGTACTTTGCGTAAGCGCGTTGCTGTTTTGACCGAGCGCCAACAGCACCGGTATGATCGGATTCGCCGTGTCGGTAAGAGCGGGCGCACCAGGCTGTGGAAGAGCGAAAGGATCAAGTCCCGGGCTTACTCTTGCCCGCTGCGCAAATTCAGGCTGGACGAACGTCGCTGCACAGCAGGATTCGTCTTTCTTTGAATAGTCACCAATCACCCGGACCGTCAGTCCATCCTTTGGCTCAAACAACAGCTGGCCACGCACAAGAAACCGGTCTTTGTTATTGACGTCGGTTCCGTTTACAACATCATTGTAAAAGCCGTCGCGCTTCAAATAAACGCCGTCGACGCGCGCAGCAATCGTATCGCTCAACGGGCCATTAATGCCCCCTTCCAGACGTATCTGGTTGTAATTGCCGTAGGATGCTGCGGCATGTCCTGAGAATGTAAATTCAGGGGCGGCAGTGGTAATGCTGATCATACCGGCAGAAGAGTTGCGGCCACCCAATGTTCCTTGCGGACCCCGCAGAACTTCGATCCGATCAATCGGGCCAAGTTCGCTGAGCGCATTACCACTACGCGAACGATAGACACCATCGATGAACACGGCCACGGAGCTTTCCAGTCCGGGGTTGTCACCCACGGTACCGATACCGCGAATACGGGCAGAGCCATTGGCTTCGTTTCCGGTCGATGACACAAGCAATGAAGGCGCAAGCTGGTTGAGCTCACGAATGTCGGTTGCCCCACTCTTCTGCAATTGTTCCGCGTTAATGGCCGAAACAGCAATAGGAACATCGGACAAAGCTTGCGACCGGCCCTGTGCGGTCACCACGATCACATTATTATCGACGGCACCCTCATCACTTCCGTCAACTTGGTCGGCGGCATCCGATTGCGTCTGTGCATAAACGGGGGCGGTGGTGATTGCTGCAAGTGCAAATGCGCACGCAGATAGATTCAACGCTAATTTCATAACATGCTCTCCTGAAAATTTATTTTTTATCCTCATTAATGTATAGCCTAGCCCGTCACATTTGATAGCCAAATCTCGCATCAATGCACCGTTTTCTGCAAACTGTGGCTTTATTGTCAGCCTATGCGGCACTTTTGGCGCAACAAATGAGCAGCCGATTTGCTTCCAACATCCAATGGCCCGCATCTTCTGGAAACAGAGAATAATTAATAAGAGCAGGATGACGTAGCGTCATAGCTGGCGCGGCCTGATCTCCCCGCATTTTGGATGGTTTCCAGGCAAATTTTTGGCCGTCCCAAACACTGCTTGGACCGAAACCGGGTCAATCACTATTTATCGGCCGTCGAGAGCGCAACGCCTGCGCCAGAGTCCCCTCATCGAGATAGTCCAGCTCACCGCCCACCGGTATCCCGTGCGACAGCTGACTGAGTCTCACGGGATAATTTTCCAATCGCTCGGCGATATAATGGGCCGTCGTCTGACCCTCCAAAGTGGCATTCATCGCCAGAACGACTTCGTCAATCCCGCCCTGCTCGACGCGCTTGATCAGCTTGTCGATCGCAATGTCTTCGGGCCGCACGCCGTCCAGTGCTGACAACCGCCCGCCAAGCACATGGAATTTTCCGGGAAACAGCCGCGGTGGGGCATAATGGGTAAAAGGAGTCCCACTATGTGACGACGCAAAGAGCCGACGATCCCGGCAGAGTTACTGGATCAACTATTGGCATGATCGGATGCAGCTTCTGCGCTGGATCAGGGAGGGTTGCTGGATTCGTTGAAGAAGGCGCTCGCCGAACGGGCGTTGAATGCCGAGATGGATCATCATCTGGGTGGCGATGAACAGGTAGGCAACAGCCGCAATGGCTATGGCCGCAAGCGCGTCATCACCGATAGCAGCAAAATCGAGATCGAGGTGCCGCGCGACCGCGAGGGCAGCTTTGATCCGCAGTTGATTGCTAAATACCAGCGCCGGTTCCCTGGTTTTGATGAGAAGATTATCTCAATGAATGCGCGCGGGATGAGCACACGAGAGATCACCGGGCATCTGCGCGCCCTGTACGGCATCGACGTATCGCCTGACCTGATCTCGACTGTCACCGACGGCGAGCATCGCGCCGTGCCGGGGGCACGGGAAGACGCGCAGCGCTGGAAGAAGTTACTGCCTGGCAGCAGCGGCCGCTTGATCCGGCCTATCCACTGGTGTTTTTCGACGCCATTCGCGTCAAGATCCGCGATGAAGGCATGGTTCGCAGCAAAGCTATTCATATCGCGCTTGGCGTCCGCGCTGATGGCCGCAAAGAGGTTCTCGGCCTGTGGATTGAACAAAATGAAGGTGCCAAATTCTGGTTGCGCGTTATGAACGAGCTTAAAAACCGGGGCACCGAGGATATCATGCTGGCAGTCGTTGATGGTCTCAAGGGCTTTCCCGATGCGATAACGGCGGTATTTCCCGAAGCCGTCGTGCAGTGAGAACGGCGGTGCAAAAGTCGGCCACGGTAGCGGCGGGATG
>NZ_CAXBIA010000001.1:0-734679 GCF_963975735.1 uncultured Parasphingorhabdus sp. | reverse complement strand
TGCGTCACCACTCCGCCATCGGGCCGGAGAGAGGGCGCGAATTGCTTCGCTTTGCTAGTAAAGTCAACCCAAACTTGCATCATCCGTTTTTGGTGGTGCATATTGTCAGAAATGGCCCGATTGTCGCGCAAAAGACGCAGTCGGCATAAATTCGCCGGATTCCATCTTGGCGCAAGTGCCAAGCCCCGCTAGAAGCGACAAAATCTCCTCCATAGTGTATTGTGTTAATAATACAGGCGTGGCATGGACGAAAAACATATTTTGGAAGGATCGACTCTTGGGTCAGGAAAATTTCAAGCAGATGCGCAAAGCCATGGTGGTCAGCCAGTTGCGTACCACTGACGTCAGTGATCCGCGTGTTATCGCGGCCATGAGTCATGTCCCGCGCGAAGATTTTGTGCCCGCTGCCCAACGCAGCTTCGCTTATGCCGACCGCGGCGTGCAAGTCGGCGAAGGCCGGGCTTTAAATCCGCCGCTCACCACCGGGCGGTTGTTGAATGTCGCGCATGTGACAAAGAATGACAATGTCTTACTGATCGGCGCGGCCACGGGCTATACAGCGGCTGTTTTAGCCCAACTCGCCGGTTCGGTGACAGCGATCGAAGCGAATGCCAAACTGGCGGCGACCGCGAAGAAAAATCTGGCGGGCGTTGAAGGAATCACGATTGAAACGGCCGAACATGTGGACGGCTGGAGCAAATCGGCACCTTATTCCGTGATCGTTATTGATGGAGTGGTGGATCAGATTCCCCAAACCCTTGTCGATCAACTCGCCCCGGACGGACGAATCGTGGCAGCAGTCATGAATGATGGCGTATCTCGTCTTGCTTTAGGCCGCACGGCTGGGGAACATGTTGGCTATCAATATTTTGCCGATTGCGGGGGATGTCCCCTGCCTGGTTTTGACAAAGCAAAAACCTTCACTTTTTAAAGGCGTTCGGGAGAGACTTGAGATGAATAGACGTCGCCTTTTTGCTGGAACGGCTATCCTGACGTTGCTGTCTGCGCCAGTGCAAGCAGACACGCTCCGCGATGCCCTCGTGGCTGCTTATCAAACAAACCCCACCCTGTCCGGCGCGCGCGCCGCCCAGCGGGCGACCGACGAGACCGTCGCCATTGCCAAAGCGGATGGCCGCCCCAGCGCGACCACTGATTTCGGTTTTCAGGAAAATTTCCTGCGCAGCGCCAATAGCTTCACTGCACCTCTGCGCCAGTCCACTGCGGGCGGCTCGGTCACTGTACCGATCTACTCGGGCGGAGCGGTAAAAAATGCCGTCCGCGCCGCCAAGACCAGAGTCGAAGCGGGTCAGCTGGACCTCCGCGCAACCGAGGCAAGTCTTTTCAGCAATGTTGTCGCCACCTATATGGACGTCATCCGCGACACGGCAATCGTCAAACTGAACCGGGCAAATGTCGGCGTCCTCTCGGTCAATCTGGAAGCGACCAGCGATCGGTTCGAAATCGGCGATTTGACCCGGACCGACGTAGCACAATCGGAATCCCGGCTGGAAGTAGCAAAGGGTGATCTGGAAACCGTGCGCGCGAGTCTGATCCGCAGCAAGGAAAATTACATCGCGCTGGTCGGACACGAGCCCGGCGATCTGGAAGCGCCTCCGCCATTGCCAAACCTTCCCGAAACACCGGATCAGGCCGTCGATATCGCGCTAACATATAATCCGGATCTACTCGCCGCCAAAGAACGCGCAGCGGCCGCGGAATTTGATATCAAAACGGCCCGAGCCGCCAACAAACCCAAGGTTTCGACTTATGTTCAAGGGCGCTATTTGAATTACCATGGAACGCTTGGCGGGAATATTGCCGGCACAACTTTCATTCAGGAACAATCCACTGCAGAAGTCGGCATCCAGGCAAGCATGCCGATTTACCAGGGGGGCCGACCGGCTGCGCAAATCCGTCAGGCGCAAGCCCGCTCTGGCCAGACTTACGAGCAGCTGATTGCGGTCGAGCGCGACGTGATTTCGCAGACCCGTGCGGCTTATTCCAGCTGGCGCGCATCCGAGCGGGTCATCCAGTCTTCGGAGCGTGCCGTAGCCGCTGCCAGCCTGTCGCTGGAGGGAGTTCGGGCAGAAAATTCCGTCGGCAACCGGACCATATTGGACATACTGAACGCCGAGCAGGAATTGCTCAACGCCCAGGTGCAACTGGTGACCGCGCGGCGCAACAGCTATGTCGCTGGTTTTTCCCTGCTAGCCGCAATGGGGCGGGCGGAAGCCCGCGATCTGGGTCTCGAAGGCGGACCGCTTTATGATCCAAAGGTCAATTACGAGCGGGTCGACGATATGTTCTATGACTATCAAAGCGATCCGAATCCGGAACCGCAGGCAACCAGAACCGTTGACACTCAGGCCCAAAAAGCGGAGATAGAGCCGTTGCCTGAGATACCGACGCGCCGATAGAATGAATAGCGTCGATTAGTTTCGACCACAGAGTATAAGTTTGGGGGTTTCGCACATGGCCGAACAGAACAGGGAATCATCGATGGAGGAAATCCTCTCGTCGATCAAACGCATCATCGCCGATGACAAGGCGATCGACGAGGATCGCCCCCAGCAACGTCGGAAAGCTCCGCTGAAACCAGCGCTGCAGGCTGTCCCGGATATCAAGCCGGCGAACGAAGAAGTGCTTGAACTGACCAACGAGTTGCCGGAAGCAGACAATCCATCCGCACAAGGCGTCTTTGGAGACCGCCGCAAGGAAGAGCGGCTGATTGACGACAACAAGCTTGATAGCATGCGCCAATCGCTCTCGGCGCTGGTCGAAAAAGGCGCGATGGAACGCCGGATGCCACAGCAACAGTCCGGCGGCACGTCGCTCGAAGACCTGACCCGTGAAATGATGCGACCACTGATCAAAGAATGGCTGGACCAGAATCTGCCCGACCTCGTCGAAGAATTGGTATCCCGCGAGATTCAGCGGTTAAGCGACAAATAGTCCTTCACCCCTAATCCCAATTGCCTTGTCAGACAGCCGTGCTAAACTCCCGGCCATGACAAAATATTTCAAAACATTTACCACGGCCCTGTTCCTGACCGGTGCCATTGTGCCAACCCTTGCTTCGGCCAGACCAATGACGCCGGAGGATCTCGCGACGCTGAAACGGATGGGATCGGTTAGTATTTCTCCTGACGAGAAATGGGCTGCCTATGACGTGACAGAAACGCAGCCAGAAACCTACGAGCGGTCGAGTGCGCTATATCTCCTTGATATCGATGCCGCCGATGCAACACCCGTCCGGATTCTCGACGCAGCTGGAAAAAGCGAACATAGTCCGGCGTTCGCGCCGGATGGCAGCCTCTATTATCTCAGCGACGCCAGCGGCTCGGAACAGCTTTGGCATGCCGACATTCTATCAGGGGATAAAGTGGGAAAACCGGTTCAGGCGAGTGATCTAAAAGCCGATATCGCCGGCTTCAAATTGTCTCAAACCGGCAAGCAAATCGCGCTCTGGGGCGACATTGCCCGAGACTGTCCGACGTTCGGTTGTGACGAAAGCGGCAACAGGGCCGAACCCGGACCAGGAACCGGCCGCGAATATGATGAATTGTTCATCCGCCACTGGTCGAGCTGGGAAACGCCGGGAAATTATAGCCGGATATTTGCCTTTGAACTGAAAGACGGAAAGATAGCGGGCGAAGGCTCCGCTCTGGATGGTGATCTGACCGGCGACAGTCCTTCCAAACCATTCGGAGGCGGTGAGGAAATCGCGTGGGTACCGGGAGAGGATGGTGTCTTCTTCGCACTCAGAGTTGCGGACCGCAATGAACCTAAATCCACCAATATCGATATTTACGGTGCCAAGGCCGATGGCAAGGAAACCGTCAATTTTACCGCTAATAACAAGGCTACTGACACGTTACCGGCCTTTTCGTCGGACGGTGAATGGCTGGCCTGGGCCGCGATGGAGAGACCTGGCTATGAGGCTGATCGGCTTGTCGTAAAATTGCGCAAGCAAGGCAGCGATGAAGACGAAGCCATTGCCCTGACCAAGGATTGGGACCGTTCGGTCGGATCAATCGTCTGGACGCCCGATAATAAATATCTCATCGTGACCGCGCAGGACGTGCTCGATCATCCGGCCTTTGCAGTGGAAGTCGCGACCGGCAAAGTCACGCGTCTGACGGCGGAAGGCAATGTCGGCACCACGATACCCTTGCAGGACGGCTCGCTGATCTACACAATGAACAGCCTGCAGGCGCCGACGGACATTTATCGCCGCACGGCGGGCGGAAATGTCACGCAGCTGACCAATATCAACGGTCGTGAGTTGGCCGAAATCGACAAGGTCGAAATCAAGCGGTTCAATTTTCCCGGTGCCAATGGCGACACAGTCTGGGGTCAGATCATCAAACCTCAAGGCGCGACCGGCAAACTGCCGATGGCCTTTCTCGTCCACGGCGGTCCCCAGAGTAGTTTCGGCAACAACTGGTCTACCCGCTGGAATCCGAAAGTGATGGCGGCGCAAGGCTATGCGGCGGTTACCGTCGATTTCCATGGTTCTGCCGGTTACGGACAAAAATTTACCGACAGCATCAATCAGGATTGGGGCGGCAAGCCGCTGGAGGACCTGAAGCTGGGTTATGCAGCGGCGCTGAAGATCGATCCACAAATCGACGGCGAGCGTTCCTGCGCTCTCGGCGGCTCTTATGGTGGTTATATGATGAACTGGATTGCCGGCAACTGGCCAGACCGGTTCGACTGTTTGATCAATCATGCCGGTGTATTCGATCTGCGCGCAATGGCGCTAAGCACGGAAGAATTGTGGTTCGATCAATGGGATCATGGCGGCAACTGGTGGTCGCGACCCAACCCGGAAAAATGGAATCCCGTCAACAAGATCACCAACTGGAAAACACCGACTCTGTTCATCCACGGCGAAAAGGATTTCCGGATCCCCTATACCCAAACTATCATGCCGTTCACCGTATCGCAGGAAATGGACATCCCGTCCAAATTGTTGATCTTTCCCGATGAAAACCACTGGGTGCTCAAGGGCAAGAATAGTGTGCAATGGTACCGGACGGTCTTTGACTGGATGGATAAATGGACAGCGGCCGGCAATCAGGAAAGCGAAGGCGAGTGAGCTTTTTCCCGACCGAAGAACGCGATGGTACGATCATCGTCACGCTGACCAACGGGGAACGCAATACACTCCATCCGGCTCTGCTGGAGGAGGGAATTGCGGCCTTGCAGGCATTGGCCAAAGATCCTCCAAAAAATGGCATTGTTCTGACTGGGGCCGGTGAACATTTCACCTGCGGGATGGACACGAAAATCGTGGCGACACTGGACAAAGCCGGCCAGATTCACGCAGCAGCGGCTATAGACGCATTTGCGGCAGCGCTGCATCGCCTGCCCTGTGCGGTGGTGGTCGCGCTCAATGGCAACGCCATTGGCGCGGGCGGTATCATGGCGCTCGCAGCAGACTGGATCGTCGCAGCGCAAGGCGATTACAAAATCGGACTGCCCGAAGCGAAGGCGGGCCTGCCATTCCCGCCCGTTCCACAAGCGATCCTCGATCATTGGCTTGACCCCGTCTGGCGGCGAAGACTGGCTTTGTCATCCCATTTGCTTACACCGGTAGAAGCTTTGAGCGCGGGACTGGCTGACGAGTTGGCAGGGCCGGCTCAATTGCTGGATCAAGCCGTCGCGCGTGCGCAGGAACTGGCGGCCCAACCGGGGTTCAAGGCTTGCAAGCGGCAATTGCGCGCCAAGGCCAATGCGGAAATTGATGCAATACTGGGCTAGCCGGCCGAAACACTCGAACAGATTGACGCTTTTCCGTTAGCCCTGAGCCAGTCGAAGGGCGTTCTATTTTTATAGGTGCGGTTCAACAGGCTCACCATTAACGGACAATTGCCTGTTGTTTACGGTGAAAACCAATGCCAAAGGCTCAGCATGACCTTAGATAAAAATTTCGACCCCGCCGCCATTGAAGCTCGCTGGTATGAGCATTGGGAAACCAAGGGACTGTTCCGGCCGGAACGCGATGATCGCGAGCCGTTCACGATCGTCAACCCTCCGCCCAACGTCACCGGCAGCCTGCATATCGGCCATGCTCTGGACAATACATTGCAGGACATCGTCATCCGCCACGAACGGATGAAGGGCAAGGATGCGCTCTGGGTCGTCGGTATGGATCACGCCGGTATCGCCACCCAGATGGTGGTCGAGCGTCAGATGAACGAGCGCCAGGAAAAGCGTACCGACTTCACCCGCGAGGAATTTGTCGAGAAAGTCTGGGCGTGGAAAGAGGAAAGCGGCGGCACGATTACCGGCCAGCTGCGGCGTCTCGGCTGTTCGATGGACTGGTCCAACGAACGCTTCACCATGGACGAGGGCATGAACGAGGCCGTACTCAAGGTCTTTGTCGATCTCTATAATGACGGCCTGATCTATCGCGACAAGCGCCTGGTCAACTGGGACCCGGCGCTGAAAACCGCGATCTCAGATCTGGAAGTCGAGACCACCGACACCAAGGGCAGCTTCTGGCATTTCAAATATCCGCTCGCCGACGGCGTGACGCTGGATAACGGGCAGGACTATATCGAGGTCGCGACGACACGGCCTGAAACGATGCTGGCCGATATGGCGGTTGCCGTACATCCAAGCGATGACCGCTATAAGAGCGTGATCGGCAAGGAAATCCTGCAGCCGATCACCGGGCGCCGCTTCAAGATTGTTGCCGACGAACATGCCGATCCCGAGCTGGGTAGCGGCGCGGTGAAAATCACGCCGGGCCATGACTTTAACGATTTCGAGGTCGGCAAGCGTGCGGGCTTTGCGGCTGGCGAGATGCTCAATATGCTCGATTGCGAGGCCAATGTCTGCCAGACCGCTGACGGGCTGGTACCAGACGAATATATCGGACTGCACCGGTTCAAGAAAGACGGCATCAATGGCGCCCGCGAACTGGTTGTCCAGCGGCTGAAGGAACAGGGCTTCCTGATTCCGCATGTCTCGAAAAACAAGGACGGCGAAACCGTCGAGCATGACGCCGAACCGCGCACCATCGCGACACCTTTCGGTGATCGCGGCGGCGTGGTGATCGAGCCGTGGCTGACCGACCAATGGTATGTTGATGCAGAGACGCTTGCGCAACCCGCAATCAAGGCTGTCCGTGATGGCGATATCGAGATCGTTCCCAAGACCTGGGAAAAGACCTATTTCAACTGGATGGAGAATATCCAGCCATGGTGCGTTTCACGGCAGCTTTGGTGGGGACACCGTATTCCCGCATGGTTTGACGAAAACGGCAAGATCTATGTCGCCATGGATGAAGCTTCAGCGCAGGCGCAAGCTGGCGCAGACGTTGTGCTTACTCGCGATCCAGATGTCCTCGACACCTGGTTCTCCTCCGCTCTTTGGCCCTTCGGCACGCTCGGGTGGCCGGAGAAAACCAAAGACCTTGAACGCCATTACCCCAATGACTTGTTGATCTCCGGCTTCGATATCCTGTTCTTCTGGGACGCGCGGATGGCGATGCAGGGCATCCAGTTCATGAAAGAAGTGCCGTGGAAGCGACTCTATCTCCACGGACTGGTGCGCGCCGAAGATGGCTCCAAAATGTCCAAGTCCAAGGGCAATGTCGTCGATCCGCTCGGCCTGATCGACCAATATGGTGCCGACGCATTGCGCTTCTTCATGGCAGCGATGGAAAGCCAGGGCCGCGACATCAAGATGGATGACAAAAGAGTCGAAGGTTATCGCAACTTTGCCACCAAGCTGTGGAATGCTTCCCGCTTCTGCGAAGTGAACGGCATTGGCGCAAGCAAGACTCTCGCCGCACCGGAAGCCACTCTGCCGGTCAATCGCTGGATCATCAGCGAAGTTGTCGAAACGCAGGGCGCACTCGACAAGGCGCTGGCCGACCTTCGCTTCGATGCGGCGGCCAACACCATCTACCACTTCACCTGGGACCGGTTCTGCGACTGGTATCTCGAACTGATCAAACCGGTTTTGCAGGGTGAGGATGCCAATTCGGCAGACGAAACCCGTATTGTCGCCGGCTGGGTTCTCGACCAGATCATCGTCATGCTGCACCCGTTCATGCCTTTCATTACGGAAGAACTCTGGCACAGCATGGGCGACCGAGAATATGATCTGATTGTAGCCAAATGGCCGGAGCCGAAAGCGGACATCGACAAGGAAGCAAAAGCGGAAGTCGACTGGCTCATTCGTCTCATCTCGGCCACCCGCACGGCAAAAGTCGAACTCAACATTCCGCCCGGAACAAAAATGTCAGCCCACGTCCGCGATGGCGATGATGCTCTGGCAGAGCGTATCCAGCGTCAAAGCTCTGCGCTGAACCGCGTTGGCAGGCTGGAAAGCTTTTCCTTCGATGCTGCACCGGAAGGCGCAACTGCTCAAATCGTGGTAGATGGTGCAACTTATGTGCTGCCACTGGCAGGTGCCGTCGATTTCGCAGCAGAAAAGGCGCGGCTAACCAAGGCGCTGGAAGCATCGCAGAAAGAAGCCAAGTCTTTGTCAGGTCGTCTCGGGAACGCGAATTTCGTCGAAAAAGCCAAACCGGAAGCGGTCGAAAAAGCTCGTTCCGACCTCTCCGACAAAGAAGCGGAAGCCGAACGGTTACAGGCGGCAATTGATCGGTTGGGATAATCCTGCTCGAGAATATCAGCAATTTGGCTAATTTTGGAACTAATCGGAGATGGTTCCCCGCCTCCGCGGCGATACCGGCTTCCGATATCTCTCTTAGCTATCGTTCCCGCGTCGCATTTTTTCGGCGCCAGCGCGCATTTTCACGGCCCCTTCACGCATTTTTTCCGCGCCGCCTCGCATTTCGGGGGCGCTAGCCAGCAACTGCTCGGCCGTGACTTGCGTATCTCTGTGGTCATTCTGGCGCGCCGCCTCGCGTTCGCGAAAAACAGGGTCGCGTTCCAGCCGGTCGGCATAGGCTTCCATTTCGTCGGCGCCGCGCAGCATCTCATCGGCACCCTTTTCCATGCCAACAGCAGCTTCAGCCATCCCGGCCGTCACTTGGGCTTTGATATCCCGTGCGAGCGTTTTGCTCCATTCTCCATGGTGCTGGTGTTTCGCATCACGTGCTTGGCTCGCCATCGCCGGCAATATCGACGCCGCGACAAGGCCCAATCCCCCAGCAAACGAGAAATAGCGTTTATCAACCATCGGATTCTCCATGTCATCTTGCCGCGCCCGATGCGCGACCTAGTGACTACGAGTGTAATCGATGGCTGGGGATTTGATACCGGCCATCGATCAACGGCCAATGGAAATGGACAAACGGTCGGAGCGGCGTTTACCGGCCTTGCGCTCTCCAGCGCTTGATCACCCGCTGGATGATTTCTTCTTCGCCGCCTTGCTCGCGCCATAGCTCGGAGAATACCGGATCTTCCGAAGCCGGACGCCGGTCCTCGGCCAGCGTATCGAGAGAAACGCGAATGGGAATGGCAACGCCTTCGCCACAGCAAATCACTTCACGATTGCGCAAGGCTGGAATGGAGTCGAGAAATCCGCGCGCACCCTCCGGCATAGCGGCTTTCACAAAGGCCTGATCTCGGTCATTGTTGAGACGCATCGACAGGATTGTACCACATTGCGACAGCACACCTTCGGCCAGATCCGACGGCCTCTGGGTGATAAGACCCAGAGAGACGCCATATTTACGGCCTTCCTTGGCGATCCGGCTGAGAATATCGCGAACACTGCTTTCCTCGGCAACATCATCATTCGGAATGTATCGATGCGCTTCCTCGCAGACCAAAAGCATCGGCCGCTGCGGTTCATTTCGGGCCCATATAGCGTAATCGAACACCAGGCGACTGAGCACAGAAACCACGGTAGGCGTGATTTCGGACGGCATTGCCGAGACATCGATAATCGAGATCGGTTTTCCCTCGGACGGTAGTCTGAAAATCTTGGCAAGAAATGCCGCCATTGTGTCGCCGACAAGCATCCCGGAAAACATGAAACTGTAGCGCGGATCGGCCTTGATCTCGTCGATCTTGGATTTCAGCCGTTGATAGGGGGCGCTGTTGGTCGCCTTGTCGAGCTTGCCCATCTCGTTCTGAAGTATCCCTGTCAGATCGGACAGCAAATAGGGCACAGGTGAATCCACGGTCAGCTTCGCAATATTTGCAGATGCCTGACTTTTTGCTTTTGCTGCCAGCAGACATTTGGCGAGAATGTCGCAGTCCATCTGTTTGGCATCACCTCTCGACTGGACAAATACTTCACAATGTTCACGAAAATTCATTAGCCAATATGGCAGGTTGAGGTTGTTCACGTCGAATAATTTGCCATTTTCCTTGAAGGCGGCAGAATATTCTCCGTGAGGATCAATCATGATGATATGGCCTTCGGGAGCCAGATCACAAATCTTATGGAGAATGAGAGCCGCAGAAGTCGACTTACCCGTACCTGTCGATCCCAGAAGCGCGAAATGCTTACCAAGCATGGCATCGACATAAAGGGCCCCGCGTATATCGTCCGTGGGATAGACCGTGCCGATTTCAACATTGGCCCGGCCATCGGATGCGTAGACCTGTTTCAGATCCGCTGTGGTCACTGCGTAGACCAGCGAGGCTGGCGTTGGATAGCGGGTTACACCACGGCGAAAATTGTAAATATGTCCGGTAAGCTGTTCTTCGTCACCTTCTCCCAGAAAATCGATCTCGGCGACCACCAGCCCCGACTGACCTTCATAAAGCCTCTGAGTTCGGATATTGGCCAGCAGCCATGTTTGGCCAACACGAATTTTGACCTGACTGCCCACCTGGCCAGCCATTCTTACTGTTGCATCGGGATGATCAAGCAACCTGGTCAGGACGGCACTATCCATGACAATTTTGGAACCCGACCCCGCAATTTCAATGACTTCGCCAATTTTATGGCCTTCGGTGCGCTTTGGAGCGGGAGCGTGTTCACTATGGCCCTGCGTTTCATTTCCTGAAACCGGAAGAGGTGCAGATGCGGGAAAATTATGAGAACCCATGTCGGACATTACGGTTTTTCCTGTGTTACTGGTCAAAACACCGGACTAATGCTTCATGGTTAAGGAAGATTTACCGCACCTAAAGAAAGGTAAATTCGCAGGCTTGCCGCTGAACAAGCCTCACATCTTGCGGAACAGATAACCGGCAGACCAGCCTAGAAAAACCGAAATGAACACAGCAATCAAGCCATATAGAAAGCCGTTGTTCTGGGATAGATTGGTTATAAAACGCCCCATTCCGATTTTTTCAATCGTAACCTCTTTGACTTCTGCCGCCTCTACCCGCCCATCGAGAATTAGGAAGGTTTCTGCCGTATAATCGCCTACCGGGACACTGGCGGGCAGATTGATCCGCGCCTGATACAACACGCTGTTGGTGATCTTCACGCTATTGGGCAAATTCTTGAATAGATTTCCGCGGGCATTCAGATCCACCAGCCCGTTAACGAAGCGATCCAGTTCACGACTGTCGATTGCTCCAGCCGGAGAAAGCTGCAAATGATTTAGTCCCAATTCGTAGATATCTGCCGTTTTGCCATCTACAATCTCGTCGATCGGTTTGGAAGACGCAACCGCGTAGAAGCCGGGGGCGGAACGGAATTCGCTGCTTGCCGCATTGATCCATATCCCCGCTATCTGTTGCTTTTCACGCACGACAATGGATTCAACCGGCCCCTTGAGAACAACCACGATATCTGCCTGATCGGTATTGCGCGTACCCGGCGGATAGGTGATAGCACCAAAGAGCAGCAATTGTGCACCGTTGAAATCACCCCTGATGCTGATCCGATCCTGAGATACTTCCGGAACCAGTACCGGGGTCGCAGCCATGGTCATGACGGCAATACCGAACACCGCGAGCAAGCGGGGCAAAAGAGTCCGCCACTGCATCACAGGAGTTGCACCGTGTATATTTCATCGGGCTGGAAGCCCAAGCCCAATGCCATGCGTATGGCAACAAGCAGGACCATGGCTGCCAAACTCAGCCGCAAATATTCCGGTCGCATACGCTGCGCGAATTTTGCGCCCAGTTGCGCGCCGGTCACGCTGCCAAGGAGCAGCAATGAAGCCAAAACGATATCAACCGCTCGCGTCGTCATGCTGTGCATCATCGTCGACGCAATGGTCACGAACAGGATTTGAAACAGCGAGGTTCCGACCACCACCTGAGCGCCCATGCCGAGCAGATAAAGCATCGCCGGTACCATGATAAAGCCACCACCAACACCCAGCAACATAGTCAAAATGCCGGTAAGCAGACCGAGCACGAATGGCGCGATCGGCGAAATATAGAGGCCGGAGCGGTAAAAGCGCCATCGGAATGGCAGGTTGGCGACCAAAGGATGATGACGCCTCTTCCGCGCGGGCATCGGTTTTCCGGCGCGCAGTGCCCTGACACTCTGCAAGGATTCTTTGAACATCAAACCGCCGATACTCGAGAGCATCAGGACGTACAGAACATTGATGACGGTGTCGATCTGGCCCCACCTCTGCAGAATCTGGAACAGCCCGGTGCCAATCAGCGTTCCGAATATACCGCCAACCACCAATATCCCGCCCATCCGGAAATCTACTCCCTTGCGGCGCATATGAGCCGCAACACCCGAAATACTGGCACCCGTGACCTGGGTGGATGCAGAGGCAGCGGCGACCGTCGGCGGAATGCCGTAGAAAATTAGCAGCGGAGTAGTTAGAAAACCGCCACCGACGCCGAACATACCGGACAAAATTCCCACAAGACCGCCAAGCAGGACTATGACAAATGCATTGACTGAGAGATTGGCGATTGGGAGATATATGTCCATATTCCAATTGGACTAATCTCTTTTTGTTGCGGGATAAAGGGCGTTGCGGTTCGCAACGTCAAAAATCAATCCGTTTACCGATCAGGGACAAAATCCGGTTCGCTTAAAATCCAGTTGAAACGGTTAGCGCCAGGCCATTTTCTGGCCGTGCATTTCCGGCAATCCGGAACCGCCAGTCGACAGAGAAACGCGCTGATGCAGAACCCAGAGGGATTCTGATATCTGCTCGCGGCCCAACATCCAATCGAGCTATCTGGCGTTCACCGCCAGCCCATGCCCCAACTCCAAAATATAATTTCTTTCTTCCGGATTCAGCGACGGGATGCTGCAAGGTAGCAGCCCCGTCAAAAAAATAGCTTTCGTTGTCACCTAAAATATATCCCGCCTGAGCGTAGGTCTCGAGCAGAATATCTTCCACAATTTGATCAGGGCCCGTGCCACCAGCCATATAAAAGGCTGTTCCCCGATCCCCGCCCGAACCTGCATCCAGCCGCTTTTCGGCATGGATAGAAAAAGGCAAGTTCTGAACCGGATGCATCCGGAGACCAACAGCGGCTTCCTCCTGCGCCAGTGGCGCCAGCGCGGTGGTCAGCCTTCCATAAACCGCTATTTCAGGGTTCGGCTTGGCCAATATCGGATAGGACAAGATGACACCGGCCTGACTACCCCCATATTGTCCATTTGATATGATGAAATCCTGCCCTCTCGACTCCGGATCTGCGCTTTGAAAGACTCGTCTGGCGAAAACCCAAGCATAACCGATAAGTCCATTTCGGCGCAGCTTTGCGGTTAGGTTTTGGCCCGGAGGTTTATTCAATTCAACCCTTTGCGAAAGGCTGGGTGCTTGCTGGGGTGATATGCCGGCTGGAAGCCGGTAATTGACGTCCGCCGCTCGCATGTTCGCCAGCAGAAAATGCGGTCTGGAAATGAGCCGGTCGGCGGACATCCGATCAATCGATCCTCGCGGAGGATAGAACGGGGGGAAAAAGGCCTTGTTTTCGCCAGCAGTGTCTTGCGCAGAAACCCGCCTCGAAAATTGCGACCCACTCCGGCGCTGCGCACCGGCATTATTGATTTGCGAAATCTCGTAACCTATTGCCGAATGGCCAATCGCTGGCCCTACCGAATCCACGACAATATCCGGAGGAATATTCCATGAGAAAACCCGCATCATTACCCATATGGATATTATCGTTCCAAACGCACGAAGCGGCGCACCGGCAGCCTCTTCCGCCAATGCATCAATTCCTTCCAGCCAGTGAATAGCCTGATCTAAGCTGCTGGATTTCGCTAGTTTCAGGGTAAAAATGATGTGTTTTTTCCCAGTTCACCGGATGACCGGCAAGCTGCTCAACATAATGGCCAATGGCACGCCAGGCCGCTAGAATATTAATCACATTCGCAACGATTGTCCTCGGTATCGATATCGCCGCTTCACGAAGACCATAAAGCGCAAAGACGAAATAGCTTTTCAATAGCAATCGCCACATCAGAAATCCGGCATTAACGAAAAGCAGTGTTTTCAGAAACCCGGAAAGGGGTTGAAATTTGTATAGACCAAATCGGTCGGCGAGAAGCAGGCCACCTGTTAAAATTACGGCCGCATAGGCAATAGCCAGAATAATTGCCGCCAGACTGGCCTTACGATCACGCAGTCTCATCCAATTTTCCCGCCAATCATTTTTCCATCCCAGTCGATCCCATCCGGACAAGGATATCCCCGCGATCCAGCGGCTTTTCTGACGGACGGCATCTTCAAGCTTTTCAGGAAAGAACTCCTGCGTCGCGACCAATTGTCCATCCCGGTCGCGCAGTCGCGCAAAAATGCCCCGGGCATCTCCTCCCGTCAGATTGAGCCCCAGTTCATAGTCTTCGGTCAGGCTATGCGCGTCAAAGGGCTTCCCTTTTGTCCGAATTGTCAATTTTTGCAGGGCATCCCGAGCAAAAGCGCAGCCCACGCCAGCAGAGGGGATAGAGGCACCCAGCGCTTCGCGCATCACCATTTGCTTGCCATGTAATTCAGCAAATTCGTCGCCATAATGGCCGGCGACCCAGCGCGACCTAGTGGCCCGGCGCGGAATGACCGGCAATTGAACCAGAGCGGCCCGCCCAATCAGATATTCGAGAAGCCTCAGCTCCTGAGAATGGACAAGATCCTCTGCATCGTGGAGCACGACCGCCTTGAAATTGGTCTTTTCCTCGATTTCATCCTGACACAGCGCATCCCACAGATGATTCAGACAATCCGCCTTCGTCGTCGGCCCGTTTTGCTGACAGACTACAATCCGGATATTCTCCGTGCCCGACGATGCAGCCGCGACCGCCGCAATCGTTGCCGGATCATTCGGGTAGCATCCGACATAAATGCGAAATTGGCTTGATGTCCATTGTCGCAAACATCTTGCTAGCATCGCGCCAATCACCGTAGCCTCTTTCCAGGCCGGTACAAATATAGCCAGCCGTCCATCGGGCGCGGATTGGCCCAAAGTCTCCACGGTTGCCCGTTCGTAGCGAGAATAGACGAACAGCTTGCGTTTCACGCTGTGAAAAATCCACAACCCGTCGAAAACCAGATCATCGGCCGAGCCAAGCAAAAAACACACGCTCGCGAAAAGCAGCATTTCCTTTTGGAAAAGATCAAAAAGCGGTAAAAACATATCATCCGCCATAATTATACTCCTCCGGATCGCAGAAGCGTTGCCGCTGCAGAAAGTGAAGACAATGGTTAGAAACAAGTGATCGGATCGTTGCTCGACGCTAGCCGGAATTATTTTCATGCTCGGCCACAAACGGCCTGTGCTCAAAGGATCCAAGAGCCAGTGCCAACAGCATGGGATAGGCCCAAAAGACAGCTCCGGTACCGAACGCCCAAGGCGTTATCTGTGGCATAACCATCATTGTGGGGTGAATGGTTACCGCAAGCAGTTGAAAAGCGGTTGCCCAAAGTGGCCAGAAGCGATCGGAATTGAACGCAAGATAAATCAACGCTAAGAAGGCAACTATATCAATTGCAAATATACCTACTTCCACGCTCGTCCACGAAGTCCCATACAGCCTGCTAACAACCAATGTGGAAACCGATCCGATAATCATGATAGCAGCCCCGAAATATTCAGAACGGGAACCGCGATAAATTGCATGTCCACAGCAGGCCACAAGAAATAGATAATAGATATAGGCCCATATCGTAGTGAAAATCACAGCGACAAACCCGCTGGTATCGACGATTCAAGCGCCTTTTGGGCAAATAGGATCACAGATAGCTAGGCAACATGTTCTGCTAAAGTGACAATTTTCTCATCTTTTTTATTCTGAAGCATCGGCGGTTTCATATCTCCGCTACCCATGGCCATGGCTTGCAATCCAATTTGATCTCGCGTTTCCGCCAATCGGTTGTGTGTTGCTATCAATTGTCCTCTTGCCCTGATCAATGCAGACAAAGTTTCAGCTGCCTGCGATATCGCATCCTGACCGACCACAGCCGATAAATGTGCACTCGTTCTCGCTACTGGCATATATCCCGCCAAATCTGCCATTTTGCAAATAGCCTGATCAACAGCTTCTTCGGTAGCAAACAGTCTTCTCGCCAAATTCTCGGCAGCATTTTGTCGTTGTTTCAGCATGAACTTTCCTTTCCCCAGAATCGATATTTCATACTATTCAAAGTCACCAAATCGAGGAGCGGATGCGCAGACCTGACTGGGTGTTGATCACCCTTTTAGCCGGGACAACGCTTCCAACCCCGCGATAAGTCCACCGAAAGATAATGCGGACCCAATCGCAATCGCCAATATCCACCCCAGTCGTGCCACCGTGCCAAGATTGTTTCTCTCGCCACGATATCGCGGAACGGGAATCCGTCGGCGCCTCGTTTCTGATCTCCCAAAAGCCATAATGGCAATATTGCCATCTACATTTGAAATATCATCTTCGGAGCCTGTCCTGTCGCTTGCGGTCCTTTCGGTTGGCGAGACCAATTTCCCGTTTTTTCTGCCTCGCTCAACCTCCGGCATTTGATATATCAACGGTTGATATTGATCGTCTGCCTCGAACGCAGCAAATTTTCGTGCCGCCTCGAAACGCGACGGCACTTCCATAATGCGCATGGCGATGCGCAATCTCTGATCTACAGTATGCGGAGACACGCCCAGTTCCCGTGCAATTTCCTTGGAATTATGATGCGCCAGCACGAGCCGCAAACAATCGCGCTGTCCGTCATTCAGTTTCTCTGCAGCGGATACTGTCATAGCGGGCGTGACCGACCGAATCGAGTATCACAGAGTTGCAAGGTTCGATATCGGCCTGCAGATTTGCGACGAATACTTCCGAGAAATTGCCGGAAACGTGCGCTCTGCGCCATATCTTCCCCCTGAGAACCCTTACGTTACCTTATGTTACAATAACAGAAATTCGCGATTTCGTGAAATTTTTTCATAATGTGCAATGCTCACAGGACTCGACGGCACTCAATCCCAATTGCCACAAAGTCCTCTGGACTTGTCCCCGCGTTCGGGCCATCAACTTAAAAAAATGGAGAGAGCATGAACGCAACACAGGCAGAGCCTCTGACGAATACCGGGCTGGCATATCGATCCGGTGGCTATCGCAACTATGTAATAATTTCGTTGATGCTTCTTTACACATTGAACTTCATCGATCGCATATTGATCGGCGTAGTCGCCCAACCCATTATCGAAGAGTTCAAGTTGCAGGACTGGCAATTCGGCCTGTTGTCCGGTTTCGGCTTTGCTCTCATGTATACGGTGATGGGCATCCCCATTGCCCGGCTTGCCGAACGCATGAACCGCGTCAAGATCATCGCCGCCAGTGTCATCCTGTGGTCGCTCATGACTGCCTTATGCGGGATAGCAGGCAGTTTCATCGCGTTACTCGTGTTCCGTATCGGCGTCGGCATAGGAGAAGCCGGCCTAACACCTGCAGCCAATTCGATCATCTCCGACTATTTCCCGCCACGCAGTCGCGCACGGGCGATCGCGATATACACTATGGGCATCACACTGGGCGGTGTTCTGGCCAATGCCTTTGGCGGACCGATCACCGAATTATTTTCCTGGCGCGAGGCGTTTCTGGCGCTCGGTATACCGGGTGTTGTTTTCGGCGTCATTTTTCTCTTCACCGTCGAGGAGCCACCGCGCGGCTACGCTGACCCGCCGACCGCAACCAAACCCAGGAAAATGGGCATAGCAGAAACGGTGAGGGAATTGTCCGCCAAGCGCAGCTTCTGGATCAACATGATAGCCGCCGCTCTGGTCGCCTTTGTCGGCTATGGCGTCAGCAATTTTCAGGTCGCATTTTTCCAGCGCGTCCATGAAATGTCCATCTCGGAAGTGACGCTACAGATTGCCGTTCCGCTGGGTCTTGCTGCGTCTGCCGGCGCATTTTTTACCGGCTATCTGACCGAGAAGATGAGCGGTCGTTACCCCAACGTGGTTGCCTGGCTGCCCGGTGTCATGCTGATCATATGCGTTCCGCTTTACTGGATCGGCTTCACCACCGATAGCGTGCCCTTTGCCCTGACAGTGCTGCTCTTTGCTGCCACCCTGCATTATGGCTATCTCGGCGCCCAATATACCATCTGCCAAGGCGTCGCGAGCCCTCAGTCGCGGGCAACCGCCGTTGCCCTGTTCCTGTTCATCGTCAACCTCATCGGCTATGGCTGCGGCCCTCTTGTCATGGGGATCGCGAGCGACATGCTGATGAGCGCCAATCTCGCCAGCTCCCAGTTTGCAGCCGAACTGACTGGACAGATCTGCAAAGGCCGGCCGGAAGACCTGATCGCCACCCTCGGTGCGGCCAAGGCCGCGGCCTGTTTGACGGCAAGCGCGGAAGGGCTTCGCTGGTCGATGATCTATATCGTCGGCATATTTTTCGTCGCGGGCGGTCTCTATATCTTTGCCTGCAAGACACTGCAAAAAGACCTTGTTGCGAAGATGAACTGAGACAATATGGCCCGCCCGGAAGCATGGCAGCTGATCGCCGAAAACTATCCCGTGTCTGTCGTAACCCAGACGCGTTTTCAGGATATTGACCCGAACCGGCATCTCAACAATGTCGCCTTCGCTTCGATGTTCGAGAATGCGCGGGTGCGGCTAAACCGCGCACTACGACCTTGGGGCGACCGACCGAAGAACGAGCGGAGCATGGTCGCAGCGGTCACGATCAACTATCTCCGCGAAGGGCAATATCCCGATGACGTCGAGATCAGCTCGGGCGTCAGCAAGATCGGGACGTCCAGCTATGTGATCGCGCAGGCCATGTTCCAGAACGGCCACTGCATCGCCACTTGCGACTCCATCATTGTCTGCCGCACCGACGGCGAGGGCAAACCGCTACGGGCAGAGGTCGTCGCGGAACTGGAGAAAATGCGAACCACCGGTTAGCAGCTTGCCGGTACGGGACGTTCGCACCAAGCTCGTCGAACTGCCGATATGCTCTTGAGAGGTTCTTCGACAGGCTCAGGACGAACGGCAATATGCAAATCAGTCGACAAAATTCGCGGTGCGTTTCTGCATGAACGCCATCACCGCCTCGACCTGATTGGGCGTGCGGCTGACCTTGTCCTGACCGATCGATTCCATCATCAATATCTCGTCTTCGTTCATATCGGGCAGCTTGTTGATCAGATCTTTGGCGATCTGTACTGCTTGTGGATGTTTGCTGGCGATCTCGGTCGCGATTTCCATGGCTTTGGCATGCGGGTCGTCAGACAGATGGGTAACGAAGCCCAACTCCTTGCCTTCTTCGCCGGTAAAGATGCGATTGGTATAGGTGAGCTCGCGCAGGATATCGTCGCGCACAAAGCTGCGCCAGGTCGTGTAGCTGCCCATATCCGGGATCAGGCCCCAGCGCATTTCCATGATCGACATTTTTGCATCTGGCGAGACTACCCGAATGTCAGCGGCGCTGGCGAATTGCAGACCGCCACCGATACACGGACCATGGATCGCCGCGATGACCGGCGCTTTCAATTTCCGCCAAAGCAGCACGATATGTTGATATTTATTGGCATTACCAAAGGTACGCTCGGTCAGGGTGTTGGCGAGTGGTGACTTGTCGCCATCCTTGCCTGGTTCCGATGCAGCAGCGGCCGATGCGGCAAAGCTACCCATGTCGAGACCGGCGCAAAAAGCCTTGCCTTCGCCGGAAAGAACAATGGCTCTTATGCCTTCCATCGCCGCCAGCTTCTCGCCCGCTTCGACGATGGCATCAATCTGCTCGGCATCGAGCGCGTTCATCTTGTCGGGCCGGTTAAACCGGACATCGGCGATATGATCTTTGACGGTAATGGTGACGCGTTCTGACATTTTTCATCCTTTGCTCTTCCCCGTTCGCTTCGAGCGAAGTCGAGAAGTTTGATATTCCCAAGTGTCTCGACTGCGCTCGACACGAACGGAAATGAAGATTCGCTGTTATGCTGGACCTTGTTTAATCGCCCAGTTAACGAGCGGCAACTGGTCATTGCCAAAATACATTCTTTCTCCCTCTCCAAAAGGTACAAAAATACTTGGAGAGCCATAGGCACCGCGGGCAATCGCCTCTTCGGTATTGGCGCGCAGCCGGTCCTTGATTGCTTGTTCCTGCGTCTTTGCGGCCAGCGCTACACCGTCCAGTCCGACCTCGTTGGCAATCGCGATCAACACTTCCGGATCATCCAGATTGCGCTGGTCACCATAATAAGCGTTGAATGCGGCGGTCGCGAACTTGTGCAGTGCCGCCTGGTCCTCCTCCAGGGCACAACATAACCGCATCGCATGTACCGACTTGACCGGATGATGTTCGCTCGGAAAATTCATCGGCAGACCGGCGAGCTTTGCCCAGTCCTTTAGCACGCGGAAACTGTGAACGAATTTTCGATTGTCCGGGTTTTCCCGCGCAGCGTACACGTCCTGATTCACTGCATTAAACACGCCGCCAACGAGGAACGGTTTCCAGATGATTGCCGCGCCATTGTCTTTGATGATCGGCTGGATATTGTGGAAGGCGAGACACGTCCATGGAGAGGAGAGATCGAAGTAAAATTCTACTGTGGTCATATTCGGTCCTTTTTTTACCTCACCCGTTTACAGGGAGTGGCTATTTCCTATCGGTCCAACCCGAACAATGTCTTGCGCGTTTGCGCATCGTCCTGCGGGTTCCGATTGATCTTGTCCCGGCCGACCGCCATCCCGCGCCGCAGGCCTTCGCGCTGCTTCAGCGTCTCGTACCAGCGCTTCACATGGCTAAAGTCATCGAGGTTGATTTCCTGACGCTTGTAAGTCTGGACCCAGGGGAAGCAGGACATGTCGGCAATGCTGTAGTCTTCACCCGCGAGATAGTCATGATCCGCCAGACGCCGGTCCATCACGCCAAACAGTCGCAGCACTTCCTTGCGATAGCGCTCGGTGGCATATTCGATTCGGTCGGGCGCGTAGAGTTTGAAATGGCCATGCTGGCCCATCATCGGTCCCAGCCCGCCCATCTGCCACATCAGCCATTCGGTCGCCGCAATCTGTCCGCGCAAATCATGCGGCAGAAATGCTTCCGCCTTGTCCGCCAGATAAAGCAGGATCGCACCAGTCTCGAACACACTAACCGGTTCTCCGCCATCCGCAGGATCATGATCGATGATCGCCGGGATCCGGTTATTCGGGCTGATCGCGAGAAATTCCGGTTCGAACTGCTCGCCGGCTCCGATGTTCACCCATTTGATATTATAATCGAGCCCGCTCTCCTCGAGCATGACCGATATTTTCCAGCCATTGGGTGTCGGAGCAAAATATAAATCAATCATAAGCGCAAATCATCCTCGTCGAACTTTACACACTTTACAGTGTTATATTTTGAAAATCCCGGTGACCCGATTGCCGGCTCCGAGGGGGTTAAGAAATGGGTGTTTCGCGTCAGTGAACATCATGCCGCAACGTGGCACAAAAGCTGCCCCGTAGGACAGTAAAATGTGACAATATTCGCGTTGCCCAATCGGGAACCCCGTCAGTCACCTAACGACCGCCGTCAATGATATTTCGACAATAGTAGAAATATCATTGACGCAAGGATATTATTTTTATATTTCCATGATTATCGAATCAATGGAGTCGTAAATGGAACCCGATCAGGCCGTCAGCGCTTTGGCGTCGCTCGCCCAGGAGCATAGGCTCTCAATATTCCGCTTGCTGGTGCAGGCGGGCAAAGATGGTCTTGCTGCCGGCGCGATAGCCGAGAGGCTTGGCGTTCCGCCCAGTTCGCTGTCCTTCCATCTCGCCCATCTGACACGCTCCGGCCTGATCAGTCAGGAGCGCCAGTCCCGTACCCTGATCTACCGGGCGGACTATGCGGCGATGAATCAACTCGTCGCCTATCTGCTGGAAAATTGCTGCGCCGGTAACGCCTGCGCGGTTGACCTTCTCGTTTCACAAGGAGCCTGCAAATGAAAAGAATGCATATTCATCTGTCCGTTGAAAATATCGACAAGTCGGTCGCATTCTATACCAGCCTGTTCGGCGCGGAACCGACGGTCCTGAAGGACGATTACGCCAAATGGATGCTCGATGACCCTCGCGTCAATTTTGCCATGTCGAGCCACGAAGGCGCCAATCGAGGGGTCGAGCACGTCGGTATCCAGTCCGAAAATGCCGAGGAACTGGCCGAGGTTTACGGCCGGATCAAACAGGCCGGCGGCGCGATATTTGACGAAGGGGCGACGACCTGCTGCTACGCGCAGTCGGAAAAAAACTGGACGGCGGATCCCGATGGTGTTGCCTGGGAAGCCTTTCTGACCAACGGCGAAGTGACCGATTATGGCAATCGCGTCGATCTCGGCCAGCTTGCGTCCGGAAATGCCGCCGACGGAGCTTGCTGCACACCAGAAATGAAGCCGCAACCCGCAGCTTCTTCCTCCTGCTGCTGATAATCACATGTCAGGCAAGACTTATAACGTGCTGTTCCTCTGCACGGGCAATTCGGCGCGCTCCATATTGGGCGAGGCATTGCTCAACCGTGATGGCGCGGGTCGCTTTCGCGCCTATAGCGCGGGCAGCTTTCCGAAGGGCGAGGCACATCCCATGGCGCTTGAAATTCTGGAGCAGCTGGAATTTGATACCGGCGGTTTGCGGTCGAAAAGCTGGGATGAATTTTCTGCACCGGACGCCCCCCGGATGGATGTCATCATAACCGTCTGTGACAATGCCGCGGGCGAAACCTGTCCGATATGGCCGGGCCATCCAGTGACCGCCCATTGGGGTATTGAAGACCCGGCCGCTGTCGAAGGCGATGGCCAGCGCGAGGCGTTCCAGACCGCGTTGCGCTATATGCGTAACCGGATCAGCCTGCTACTCAACCTGCCGATCGACGCTCTCGACGCGCTCAGCCTGAAGACCCGTCTGGCAGCCATCGGCGCTGACGAAAGCGCCAGAGAACGGAATATATAATGGGACTTTTCGAACGCTGGCTTTCGATATGGGTTGGCCTGGCCATATTGGCTGGCCTGCTGCTCGGCAATATCGCGCCCGGACTGTTCAGCCTGATCGCGGGCCTTGAATATGCCTCGGTCAATCTCGTCGTCGCCGTTCTGATCTGGGCGATGATCTATCCGATGATGGTGGCGGTCGATTTCGGCAGTCTGCGGGATATCGGCAGCAGGCCCAAGGGGCTGATCATCACCGTCATAGTCAACTGGATGGTCAAGCCGTTCACTATGGCCGCACTTGCTGTGCTGTTCTTCGATTATATCTATAGCGGGATCATATCGGGCGAAGACGCGCAGCAATATATTGCCGGTCTGATCCTGCTCGGCGCTGCCCCCTGCACTGCAATGGTGTTTGTCTGGTCGCAAATGACCAAAGGCGATGCCGCCTATACTCTGGTGCAGGTATCGGTGAACGACCTGATCATGATCGTCGCCTTTGCACCGATTGTCGCATTGCTGCTCGGCGTAACCGATATCGCCATTCCGTGGCAGACGCTGCTTCTCTCCGTACTGCTCTACGTTGTCGTGCCGTTGGTTGCCGGAGCATTCACCCGGCGCATGGTCATCGCCAGCCATGACAATGATGTTGCGGCGGTGGATCATTTTACGGCCCGGCTCAAACCGGCGTCGATCATGGGTCTGCTGGCAACGGTCGTCTTGCTCTTTGCCTTTCAGGCGCAAACCATCCTGGCGCAACCGGTGCTGATCGTGCTGATCGCCATCCCGATCATCCTGCAGTCCTACGGTATATTCGCGGTTGCCTATGCAGCGGCATGGGCATGGAAAGTGCCGCATAATATCGCGGCACCCTGCGCGCTTATCGGGACGTCCAACTTCTTCGAACTGGCGGTTGCGGTCGCTATCGGCCTGTTCGGTCTGTCCAGCGGCGCGGCACTGGCAACGGTGGTCGGCGTATTGGTCGAAGTACCGGTCATGCTTTCGCTGGTTGCGATAGCGAACAGGACGACGAAGGGCTTTGCTGACTAAAAGCAAGGTCGAGCGGGTTGTTTAGTCCGCAACGTCCGGCAGAACCTGATAGTCGATCGGCTTGAAACTTCCGCCGTTGGATGCATAAGCCGAGCAGGCCGTCAGGCCGATCACAAGATCCATCTCTGCCTGCAAGCGGATGACATCGCCGGTCTTGCTCGTTGGCGGAAGAACTTCGAGCTTTCCGGTTGACTGATCGACCGGTACGTTCATGAACACGTTAAACGCGCAGGGAATCGCATCCGGTTCAATACCATAAGGGGCAAGCGCTTCTGCCAGATTTCCGAAACATCCACGATGCACCGGCTTGTCGGGGTAGAAATACCTGAACGTATCTTCGCTGCACGGTGTCAGCAGGAAGTCGTGCGAGCCCACCGTGTCATGCACAATCCTGAGCATCGGGTTCGAGCGGTTCGACCAGAGCTGGTTGCCTTCGCCCAGTCTGATGGTTTCCTCATAATCAAAGGTCCGGCCGTTCGACAGAACTTCCCTGACATCATCGGCATTATAGGCAAGCAGGTCGGAGACCTGTCCGCCGTCCGGATCGATCACCTCGAGGAACTGGCCTTTCAGCAACCGGAACGCTGCGCCCGAACGTGGCGGGATGCGGGTCGCATTCATGTCGTGCGCCGATCCTGAAACGGGCATTGCCAGTCATCGTCAACGTGCCGCCCGCTATATTGGCGGGCTTCGCTGGACTCGCCATGTTTCGCCAGCATCGGATTAATGTCCCCGGCCAGCTTTTTATCGCGATCCAGGATCGTATCGCGCATCTTCTCATAGCGGCCTTGTTCCCGCAAGCGCTCGAACTGGTCGTGAAGATTGAAGATCAAAGTCGGTTGTGAAAAGCGGCGGGCCGGACGGGAGGAGTTGGGGTGCAAGCCGATCACGAAAAAGGGTTCGCCACCAAAACTGAGAGAGAAATGCGGATCTTTGGGATCAGCACTGACGCGTTCGTCGTAAGACTGACCGAGCCACGCGTCCTTGTCTGCTATCGACTGGATTCTTTCCCACATCAATTTTTCAAATTCGACTTCCGACAGATCTTCCGGGCCTTCGAATATGACAGCCAGGCTGCGGAACCCCTCGTCGCACTCGCGATATTCCCTGGCCCAGGCGAGCAGTTCGCGATGGATTGTCAAATCGTCCCAGCTGCTGTCGATCCGGTGGGCAACTACGGTTTTGAGATTGTCACGGGCCAAGGCTGATTTCGCGCCGACGCAGGGGAACTCCGGCTGCAGGATCATCGCGCCGATCGTGTCCTGCAGTTCTTCCAGACGCCTGACTTTATAGTCTTTATCTAACAGGTTTGAATGGTTCATGCCGATCCTTACGCCTAAAAACCGGAAGCGTTCCGTCCGGTCACCATAGCAGCAAAAAATCCTGCGTCCGTTTCCTTTCAGACTGGCGCGATTATCTATCGACCGAATATCGAGCGCTGGGCTATCGCTTTAACAACATAGCTTCCCCAAGGTTTAAAAGCCCGCTAATGGGCGCGGATGACCGCAGAAAAACCAAAACTCATCATCCGCATGGCGGAACTGGAAGACGCCAGAAAAATCTCGACCCTGTCGCGCAAAGTTTACGGCAAGGGCGAAGGCTATACGGCCGAGGAAGTCCGTGGCCAGATCAATAATTTCGCCGATGGCCAGCTGGTCGCGGAATATGAAGGCAAGATTGTCGGCCATTGCGCAACATTCCAGATATCCGAGAAAACCGCCCGCGCGGCGCATAGCTGGGCGGAAATCACCGGTGGCGGCTTTGCTGCCCGGCATGACCCGGCGGGCGAAATATTATATGGCATGGAAGTCAGCGTCGATCCCGATTATCGGCGCCTGCGTATCGGCCTGCGTTTCTACAAGGTCCGCCGGGAGCTCTGCCAGCATCTCGGGCTGAAAGGCATTATTTTTGGCGGCAGATTGCCCGGCTACGAGCGGCGCAAGCGCAAATTTCCTGATCCAGCGGATTATCTGGCGGCGGTTCTGGACAAGCAATTCCGCGATCCGGTAATCAATTTTCAGCTCAATCAGGGCTTCGTGCCGCTCGGCATTTTGAAAGACTATATGCCGACCGACAAGCCGTCCGGCGGCAACGCGGTGCATATGTTCTGGGAAAACCCGCTGGCGGTCGAAGCGAAGCTGGTGACGCAGAGCCCGCATGACCGTCTGCCGCAATCGGTGCGGGTTGCGACCGTGCAATTCCAGATGCGCAAGATTGCCTCGCAGACCGAATTTGAAGAGCAGGTCGAATATTTTGTCGATGTGGCTGCAGATTATGGCGCGGACTTCGTGACCTTCCCGGAATTGTTCACGCTGCAATTGCTGTCTCTTGAAGGCGAAAAGCTGGACCCGGCTCAAGCGATTGAAAAAATCGCCGAATATACCGAACGGTTCAAAGAAGTGATGGAGAAGCTGGCGGTTTCCTATCATATCAATATCATCGGCGGCTCCCACCCGACCCGCATGGGAAATGGCGATATCCGCAACATATCCTATGTCTTCCTGCGCAGCGGCGCGATCTATACGCAGGACAAGCTGCACCCGACACCGAGCGAAGTCCGCTGGTGGAATATCAAGGGCGGCTTTGGCGCAGAAGCCATTCCGACAGATTGCGGGCCGATCGGCGTGATGATTTGCTATGACAGCGAATTCCCCGAGATGGCGCGGCATCTTGTCGATCAGGGCGCGATGATATTGTTCGTTCCCTTCTGCACCGATGAACGGCGCGGCTATTTGCGGGTGCGCTATTGCTGCCAAGCCCGCGCGGTGGAAAACCAGTGCTATGTCGTGATGTCAGGCGTGGTCGGCAACCTACCGAACGTCGAGAATATGGACATTCACTATGCCGAGAGCGCGATCCTGACACCATCCGACTTCCCGTTCGCACGAGACGGCGTCGCGGCAGATACCGCTCCGAACACAGAAACCATCGCAATTGCCGACCTGTCGATGACAAGCCTGCTCACCAGCCGGCAATCCGGCGCCGTGCAGAATCTGAAAGACCGCCGCTTCGATCTCTATCGGGTGCTCTGGAAAGGCTAGGCATCACGCTGAATGGCGTCTGATCGGACTCCATTCAGCGTACGCAAACCCGTCAGCCCTTGCTCAGGAACTTCTTGATGCTCCGCGCTGCCTGACGGATGCGCTGTTCATTTTCGACCAGTGCCAGCCGGATAAAGCCCTCGCCTTCGTCACCAAAGCCGGTGCCGGGCGCCACGGCTACACCAGCCTCCGCAATCAGTCGTTTGGAAAATTCCATCGAGCCGAGATGCTTGAACTGCTCGGGAATCGGAGCCCAGGCGAACATGCTCGCTTCGGGCGGCGGGATGTCCCAACCGGCACGGCCGAAGCTTTCGACCATGATATCCCGGCGCTTTTTGTATAGCGCACGGTTTTCGGCAATAATATCCTGCGGGCCGTTGAGCGCTGCTGTCGCGGCGACCTGAATCGGCGTGAAGGCACCATAATCGAGATAGGATTTTACCCGCGTCAGGGCGCCGATCAGCTTCTGATTACCGACCGCAAAGCCCATGCGCCAACCCGGCATCGAATAGGTTTTGGACATGCTGGTAAATTCGACCACGCAATCCTTTGCCCCTTTAATCTGGAGCATCGATGGTGTCGGCGTGTCACCGAAATAGATCTCGGCATAAGCCAGATCGCTGATCACCCAAAGCTTGTGCTCGCGCGCGAAATCGACGACTTTCTGGTAGAAATCGAGATCGGCGACATAGGCGGTCGGATTGCTCGGATAGCCCATTACCAGCACTGAAGGTTTTGGCACAGTATAGCTCATCGCATATTCCAGCCGGGTAAAGAAATCGGGTCCCGGTGCAGCAGGAATCGAGCGGATGGCTGCGCCTGCGATGATGAAACCGAACGTATGGATCGGATAAGACGGATTGGGAGCGAGTACGACATCGCCCGGCGCGGTGATCGCCTGCGCCAGATTCGCCAGCCCCTCCTTGGAGCCGAGTGTCACAATGACTTCGCTTTCCGGATCAAGATCGACGTCAAAGCGGCGTTTGTAATATTTCGCCTGCGCCAGTCGCAGCCCCTTGATGCCCTTCGAAGCCGAGTAACGGTGCGCGGTCGGATCATTGGCTGTTTCGCAAAGCTTGTCGATAACATGCTTGGCCGGCATCCCATCGGGATTGCCCATGCCGAGATCGATAATATCCTCGCCGCGCGCTCGCGCCTCGGCCTTCATCGCGTTCACTTCAGCGAAGACATAAGGCGGCAGGCGTTTGATGCGGTAAAATTCTTCGGACATTATCGGTCGTTTCTAGCTTTTAGTTATAGGGAACCGCCGCTTTGCGTAATTTTGATATGAATGTCGAGCGTTTGAGAGCGGTTTGCGCAATTTGTTGACCGCAGATGATGCAGGGCTGGACCGGTACGACCACAACTGGTCTTCACGGTTTTACATAAATAGCGGAGCGTTCAGGCCTGAAGCCGGTTCGCACCCCGCAACACCGTCTGGCTTTTGCTTCCGCTCAGCGCAATGGACTTCGCCCGGATAGTATCAAGAAAATGCCATGTCGACGTGGCTTTCTCGGGAGTCAGCGTCACGGCCATATAACCGCGTTGAGCGGTATCGGTCCATTGCAGCGCGGAATTGGTTTCGATCAGCGATTTCGCAGCGACCGCGGGGCTGGCTCCTGACAGATAGGATTCGATTCCCGGAGAGGTCACGCTATGCCCGGCGAATTCGACACCGGCCGCGCCGTCACTGGTCGCAAGATCAAACGCCCAGGCGTTGTGGCTGTCACCGGATAGTACAACGAGGTCCGCGTCCACTTGCTGGGCGCTGGCAAGAGCACGTTCGCGGGCCTTAGGATAGCCATCCCAGCTATCGAGGTTGATCGGCAGACCAAGCTTGGCCGCCATTGCCCCCACCGCCAGCCGTTCCCTGGCATAGGCCGGCGCATCATCGGAAACCCAGTTTATCGCTTCCTGCGGCAGTTTGAGTTCACCCATTACGCATTGCTGTGACCAGACCTGCCATTTGGTCCCGGAGGCCTTGGATTTGCGCATCCCGGACGTCAGCCAAGCCTCCTGCTCGCCGCCAATCATTTCCAAAGCCGGATCCTGCCAGGCATTGTCCCGAAAGGATTCGAGCGCCTGCTGGATATCCTTCTGCCCTTTCAGCGCAGCCGCAAGATCGAGCTGCTTTGTCCGCGCGCCGATCCGGCTTTCGGTCATGAAAATCGTCGCCAGATCGCCAATCTGATATTCGCTCCAGCGCGGACTGCCATATTCCATGTCGCTGACCGGCATCCACTCGCGATAGACCCGTTCGGCGACCCGCTTGCGCACCTCCCAGTCACCCTCACTGCTGTCATGGTTTTCCGCGCCATCCATATAGGCGTCATTGGCAAATTCATGATCGTCCCACATCGCGATCATCGGCAGCACCTGATGAATGCGCTGGAGGTCCGGATCCTTCCGATAAGCCGCGTAGCGCAGGCGATAGTCGGCCAACTGTACCATTTCCGAGACCGGGTTTATCTCCCGCCCGGCCAGCGCCTGATCTTGGGATGGATAGGTTCCAACCGGATATTCATAAAGATAGTCACCGGTATGAACCATCAGGTCGAGTTCCGCATTTTGCGCGGCATGAGCATAAGCATTGAAATAGCCGAAGGGCAGATTGGAACAGCCGACCACACCGATTGTGAATTTCGGGATTGGCCCTTCAGGCAAGGTCCGGGTTCGACCGATCGCGGATTTCGAGCCATCGGGAGCAATGAAGCGGTAAAAATACCAATGGTTTGGATCGAGGTCCTGCACCGTTATCTTTGCGATATGGTCACGATCAACCAGCGCTTCCACCTCTCCCGCAATTTTGGCACCGGCAAAATCGGGGTTCGCGGATATTTCAGCCGTAAGCCTGACATCGCCATTACCTACAAAGCGGGTCCACAACAGAACAGAGCGCTGTGACGGCTCACCACTGGCAATCCCATGGGTAAAACCCTTCGCGCCCATCAGCGACGCCGAAGCCGGCATGCTGAGCGCACCGAGGCCAAATGTGCCCAGCGCCATCAATTGCCGACGATCAATATTCATGGTCATGATTTTATCCCAAAACACCCAGAGCGAGCAAAATAGCGAAGAACAAAGACAGGCTGATGACAGTGAAGACCAGCAGGAACGAAACCCTTACCAAGGCTTCGGTTCGGGACATTTGATAGGCGTGCCGCAGTTGCCGGTACATATGAAATGGTGGATAAAAGATCAGCAGGGCAGACCAAACGCCGCCAGGGACGCCCATGGCGGCGAGAATCGCGCAGGAGATAAAGAGCAGCGACATGAAGCTGATCGAATAGGTGGTAAAAACCGCATGATCATAAAAATGGTAACCGCGCCGGCCAATGATCGTCAGCCAAACAAATGGCAGGGAAATGGGAATCAACAGCCACGCAAATTTATAGCCATTGGCCTTCAGTTTGTAGAGCAGCAGTTCCGGGTTGGCGGTGACCTTCTTGACGGCGGCGGCGAGCCATTTGTCAATTTCCGGAGCGCCCGTACTGATGCTGCTGTCGGATGTCAGCACATTGCCGGCCTGGATATCGTCCAGTCCGTCCTGTATCCTAGACAAATCATCGTCTGACAAATTGGTGTTCTCAATATCGCCATCAGCCAGTTTGACAGCGGGATATGGCATTTCTTCGCCGGTCATCGTTGCCATAACATTGCGGCCCTTCTTGAGTTTCAGAATCTCCTGCTCAAGCTTGGTTCTGTTTTCACCGTCAGCCAGATTTAGCTGCGCCGTCTTCGCCCTGATCTGTCCATCCAGTCGCCCCGCCTCCTCGGCTACACCGATGCTCCATTCACCATCCGTGGCGGTTTCATCTCCTCCTGAAAAAGGATCGCCAAGAAAGGAGAAGACCGCGAACATCATGAATACGGAAAACAGGAATAGCGCCATTGGCGAGATGAATTTTGCGCGTTCGCCATGCACGTAACGCCGGGTTAGGTCACCCGGTTTCCAGGCCAATAGCGGCAAGGTCCGCCAGAACTTGCCTTCAAAATGCAACACGCCATGCAATATGTCGTGCCAGAAAGCACCGATTGACCGATGAACATGCAGCGGCTGTCCGCAATTGCCGCAATAGCTGCTGGCCACAAGCGCACCGCAGTTGAGGCAATTTGGACCTTCGTCACCCGCTGATCCGGCGCTGTGTCCATCCAATGCTTTGGCTAAAAGACCGCCTTCCACAGCGGTGCCCATTGCTTCCAGTTCCTCCGACATAGAACGCAGTTTGGCCTATTCGATTGATAAGGCAAGCAGCTTTTTGCAATCCGTTTGATCTTATGTTACATGATATATTATAACATTTCATAGGAGGATTTATATGCGCACCAAAAAACTGCATCTCCGTCAGAAATCCGCAAACCTGGCGATGGAGCAACCCCTTGCCGACCTCAACATCACACCGCTAATCGATGTGCTGCTGGTTCTTTTGGTGATGCTGATGCTCTCCGTCCCGGCTGTCACCCATAAAGTCCCGGTAGACCTGCCAACCGGCGGACAGGGAACAAACACTCCCGATGTCAACAGACTGCTCCTGAATTCCGCAGGGACGGCGATCTGGAACGATGTACCGATGGACAGCGACCGGTTGCAGGTCAGGCTGGAAATGATGGCGCGTGATCCGGCGAAACCGCAACTCCATTTCGAAACCGACGCCCGGGCCCGATACGAACGATTTGACCAGGTCGTAGCGATGATCAAACGGGCGGGGGTCGAAGAAGTCGGTTTCGTCGGCAATGATCGATATAAAGAATGGGACCGTCCTTGAGACTTCAATTCATAAACGACCCATTTTAAGAGCAATACCGAGCGGACGGATTCCAGCGATCGTCAAAAAATATCTGCAATTACCTAGGTCATTGACGCAATAAATCTATATTGGACTTATTATGTCAAACTCAAACGCACTTTTGGTGGCCTTGCGCCAGATTAACCGCGCGATCGATTTGCATTCGAAGAAGCTGGAGAGAGAAACCGGACAGACGACGCCACAGCTTCTACTCTTGAAGGCATTGGAAAAGGACGGCCGGGCAAAGCCGTCGGTCATCGCTAAAACAGTACATTTATCGCATGCCACGGTGACGTCGATTGTCGATCGGCTGGAAAAATCCGCAATGGTTACACGCGAGAAAAGCGAGGATGACCGACGTTCGGTGGAGATAGTTTTGACCGAGAAAGGTCGAGACTGTATCGAAAATGCACCGGAATTGCTGCAAGAAGACTTTTTGCTGTCTTTGTCACAACTCGAATCATGGGAACAGAATCTGCTGATCTCGTCGGTCCAGCGCATCGCTGTGATGATGGAAGCAAACAAGCTCGAATCCGCCCCCATTCTCGAGGTGGGCGAAATCTAGCTTTGGGGCGCGACTTCGGTCATAACCTCATCTGCCGGCAAATCCCATGTCAGGTGCCGGTCATCCAATACGATCATATTCTTGTCGGTAATCAGCGTGCCGAGGGTTTTATAGCCCAATAGCTGCAAGGCCGTCATCGCAGGGTTCCGGGCCAGGGCCATGGTTTCATCAGACGAAAAATTGGTCAGACCTCGCGCCAGCTCGTTACCGGATTCATTATATATATGGATGACATCGCCTTTGACGTACGGCCCTTGAATCGAGAGCACATCTTCCCGGCCAATATTCCGTCGGCCTGTTTTGAACGCTTCGGCGGTCTCCTCGGTTACCACAATGCTCCCCGCCATCTGCAGACGATCTGATAGCCAGTTGGCCCAGGCGGATTCAGGCCGTTCATTGGCCAGAATTCTTGTATGACGTCTTTCATCATTCAACACGGACGTTACCGGATGCTCATATTCTCCATGCGCGATCCGCGTATCACAACCGGAATTCTGCGCCATATGGGCCGCTTGTATCTTGGTCAGCATCCCGCCGCTGCCCAGGCTGCTCACCCCTTCGGTCACCGCCAGATAAGGCGAGACATCGGTAACTTCCTCGACCAGCTTGGCGCCGGGCTCCGACGGGTCCTTGTCAAATAGGCCATCAACCTGCGTCAGGATGATCAGTTCGTCCGCCTGCAGCATTTGGGCAATTTTCGCAGACAGCCGGTCATTGTCACCGACCCGGATTTCTTCGGTCGTTATCGTGTCATTTTCGTTGATGATCGGCATGATATTGGCGTCGAGTAGCCGGTCGACCGTATTCTTGGTATTCAGGAACCGTTTACGGTCTTCCAGATCGCGCAAGGTCACCAGCACCTGCGCTATTTCAAAACTATATTCATGGGCGACCTGCTTATAGGCATTGAGCAAAAGCGGCATACCGCATGCGGCTGCAGCCTGCTTGTCCCGCAGACCAGCCGTCTCGGGCCGTTCGCCGATCATGTTCATGCCCAGCGCAACCGAACCGGACGAGCATAATATGACTTTCGCTCCGCCTTCCCGCAACCGGGCGATATCTTCCAGCAGATTATGCATGAAAGCCCAGCGTGGCGTGAGCCGTTCTTCGTTGGCAAGCAGGCTTGAGCCCACTTTCACAACGATCGTTTTACCTTGTACCATGTGACCTGATGCCCTTATTACTAATCCGTGGAGGTAGGGATTGAACCTATCCAGTGCAATAATTTAGTGATCAAAACATCTGATTTTGCATGAAAGCTATGATAAACAAACATTTGTTGACATGCCTATTTTGAATACTAAGCACATCGCTCGACCTCAATAACACTAACAGCAAGAGATTGATTTGACAAAAATATTGCTCCTAGGATGCGGAAACATGGGCGGTGCGCTGCTGAAGGCATGGGCCGCCAACACCGATTATGATTTTACCGTGGCTGACCCGGCCAGCCCCGATCTGCCGCAGGGTGTATTACAGGTTGGTTCTGTAGAAGAGTTGGGCGAGGAAATTTTTGATTATCTAATCGTCGCGCTAAAACCGCAGTTGATTGATGACGTGCTTCCTGCCTATCTGCCCCGGCTAAGTCCTTCGGGTGTGATAAGTTCGATAGCAGCTGGCTATTCGGCCGAAAAATTGGCCGCTCATGCGCCGGGACGGTCGGTCATCCGGATCATGCCCAACCTGCCTGCGATGATCGGCAAGGGTGTCAGCGGTCTTTATGCCCATGGCACTGTCCCCGAAACGGCCTCCAGCGAGATAGAACGGCTCGCCTTATGTTCGGGCGAAATCGTCTGGGTGGACAGCGAAGATATGCTGGATCGCCTGACAGCGGTGGCCGGAAGCGGGCCGGGATATGTTTTCGAGATGCTGCGCGCTTATGTGGAGGCTGCCGAAGAACTGGGATTTAGTGAGGAAGACGCCAAAAGCCTGGTTCTGGGTACGGTCCGCGGAACACTGGAGCTCGCGCTACAATCCGACCAGTCTCTGGAGAATTTGCGCACGAACGTTACCAGCAAGGGCGGCACCACCGCCGCCGGTCTAGACGCGCTGAACGGTAACAGGGAATATTCGGAATTGATCGGCAACACGCTGCGGGCCGCCTACAAGCGTGCAACAGAACTTCGTTAGATACTGCATCGACCGGGAATTGTGGCGTCAGGATCATCCGAGCTTTAGCCGACGACAGGGCTAAGCCCCGGATTGACAATCGGTCACTTTAAAGCCGGCTTTCACGGGCTGGATAACCGCGTATTTTCGAACCGACTGCTATGGCCGGGACAAGCTCCGGGCCTAGTTCCCGCTATTGGAACGCTCGTCAAACCACCGGCGCATGATCGATGCCTGGCAGCCGCTAAAACCATATGTTCCGACGACCGAACAACTATTGGGGCGCCCTGGCCGTGCTGCCTCGTCATGGGACGCGACCGCCGAACTCCAGCTCTGTTCACCGCCTTGTTCTTCTTCTGCGGTTTCGCGAAGTTCCTTCGGGATACGGTAACGTTCTGATTCGGGCCTTTGGGCACAAACGACGATTTCGTCGCCCTCTGCCTCGGGGCATTTATCTTCCCCATAGGTTACGAGAACTGAAAAACGTTCCGGCGTATCGACTTCCGTCGGCACTTCAGCACTCGCGCCTACGCACAAGAAACAACTAACCAGTCCGGTCACGGCGGTCTTTACAATCTTGGTTGGCGTCACGGATTTGACCTTTCTATTGATCGTCGTATCTGGCGGACATTACCGGTTCGCAATGACGCACAGATATTCTTCTGAATGTTTAGGCCTGCTGAACGTCAAAATTTATTGCTCGAACAAATATGCAAGGCTGAATATTGATGCCGCCGCATTTGCCTTTGGGGGAGGAACTGGTTTTGGCCATTAGACGGGGATTGTGGATAGAATTAGGATATGATGTTTGAAAATTCTGCTGCGGGGTCATTCCTGTCCGCATTGAGCGGACATTCCCAGATTTCTTTTCCGGAGGGCCGAAATATCCCCCATTTTGCTACCCGAGTATCTCACAATACTCCCGATCCTAGAATGCCCACTCTGCACGCAAAAAACGGCCAAGAACCTTGTCGCAATTTTCAATAGGACGAAAATATCGATTCTGATCAAGGCTGCAGAAGAATGACTCCGTCTTGTGTTTGCAACGGGAAATTTATCCCGACATTCACAAGAGGATTTATATGCGCAAATATCTACTCGGGTCGACCTGCCTGTTCGCTGTCATATCCATCCCCGCTCAGGCGGAAACGAGCATCGCGACAGCCACGACCACCCCCGTCCGCACATCAACGATCAAATCCGGCGCTGCCGACGACATAAAGATCACGTCGGCCGGTTCGATCAAGCCGACATCGGGCAGTGCCGTGACCATCGACAGCAACAACAAGCTGACCAACGAAGGTACGATAGAGATCAGCAATGCCAACAATGCCACCGGCATTCTGGCAACCGCTGGCGTTACCGGCACGATTAACAATGCTGCGTCCGGCAAGATCATCATTGACGAACCCTACGCACCGACCGATTCCGACAATGACGGTGATCTGGATGGCCCTTTTGCGATCGGAACCGGCCGGACAGGCATTGCAACCGCGGGTGCTTTCACCGGCAACATTACGAATAGCGGAACGATCACCGTCGAAGGCAATGACTCGGCAGGCATTCGTCTTGGCGGGACATTGACCGGCAATTTTGTCCATGACGGCAAGACGAGCGTGGTTGGCGACCGTGCGCTTGGCGTTGGTTTGCAGGATGTAAACGGCAATATCCGGCTTGCAGGCACAATCACCGCGCAGGGCGTGGATGCGGTAGCGGCGCGTATCGACGGCAATGTCAACGGCGCGCTGGTGGTTCAGGGCACACTGAGCTCGAGCGGCTATCGATATACAACGCCACCCTCAGACACTTCCAAGCTTGACGCCGATGACCTGTTGCAGGGCGGACCTGCACTGTCTGTGGAAGGAAATGTCACCGGCGGCATCATTCTCGCTGTGCCACCAAAGGATAACAGCGCCACAGACAATGACGAAGATGATGACGGCATCGAAGATTCGAAAGAGGGTTCTGCTCTCGTCCGTTCCTATGGTGCAGCCCCGGCCATGCGCATCGGCGACACAAGCAACGCCGTGACCATTGGTCCGGTTGCAGGCACCGGCACAGGGTTCGGTCTGGTCATTGATGGCGGCATTCTGGGCAGCGGTCTCTATACTGGCATCGAGGCAAACGGCCTGCAAGTAGGCGGGCTCGGTGGCGCGGTCACGATCGAGGGTGGTATCGGCATTGGCTCGACCGGTTCAGTGAAGGCCGCGTCCAATGGTGGATCGGCGACTGCAATTAAATTCGGTGCCGGCGCGACCACACCGGAAATCCGCAATGCCGGTATCATCGAGGCAACCGGCGGCAGCAGCGCGACGTCGATCAGCACCGCTGTTTCGATAGGCGCTGGCGCAAACGTACCGACCATCCGCAACAGCGGTACCATTAACGCCAAAGCGGGCGGAGATGATGCAACGGCCATTGCCATTATCGACAAATCGGGCAATCTCGACCTGGTCGAAAACAGCGGCGCAATTACAGCCATCGGCGCGCTCAAGACATCGGACCGGAACATCGCAATCGACCTGTCGGCAAATAATTCAGGCGCTGTCGTTCGTCAGACAGCAGTGGCTGCAACAGCCAAAGCGCCTTTCATCTCCGGCGACATTCGCTTCGGTGGCGGGAACGACATATTCGACATCGCCGATGGCAGTGTGACGGGCAACAGCAGTTTCGGAACCGGCGACAACCGGCTTAATTTATCGGGTGATGCCACTTACAGCGGCACGGCCAGCTTTGGCGCCGGGGCCGACACGCTTGCGCTCGCCGGCACATCGATATTCAGTGGCACTGCCGATTTCGGCGGCGGCGCGGACATGTTGACAATTTCCGGCACATCACGTTTTTCCGGCTCGCTGGTCAATGCACAGGGCCTTGCGGTTTCAGTATCGGGTGGCACGTTGGATGTTACAGGTTCTACCCAGATCGCCTCCCTTGCCGTTACCGGAGAGGGCGTGCTCGGTGTGACCGTTGGCGGCAGCACCGACACCGCCCTGCAGATATCGGGAGGTGCAAGTTTTGCGACCGGTTCGAAACTCGCAATCAGACTGTCCGATGTCCAAAGCGCGGAGGGTGACCATATAGTGTTGCAGGCAGGGACGCTTACGGGCGCCAGCAACTTGACCGCATCAACGACGCTTCTGCCCTTTCTTTACAAGGGCTCGCTAAGCGCAAACACCAATCAGGTCATCGTCAGCGTCGCTCGCAAGGACGCTGCAGAACTGGGCCTCAACCGTTCTGAAGCAAGCGGTTTTGCAGCAGCCTATGCGGCACTGGTCGACGATGAAGATGTCGAGGACATTTTCCTGGCTATCGCCGATGGAGAAGAATTCCGTCACCAGCTCCGCCAGATGCTACCCGAACATGAAGGCGGCCTGTTTGAAAATGTCACCTCGGGATCGCGCGCGCTCGCACGGTTCCTTGCCGACCCCAAAGGCCCGTTCAAAGATGAAGGCAGTTGGGGTTATTGGGTGGCCCAGGCCGGATGGGGTGTTTCGAAAAGCCGTGGCGATACTGCCGGCTATGATGTCGGGGGCTGGGGCATATCGGCGGGCGCCGAGCATAAGACCGGCATCGGCAATTTCGGCGCCTCTATCGCTTATCTCAACGGAAAAAATGGTAACGGCAGCAACAGCAATGAAGTCTGGTCAAACCAGTTTGAGCTAGCGGGCTATTGGCGTTTGAACACAGGAAACTGGCTCGCCCATGCCCGTGTATCCGGCGCAAAAATCGATTTTGACGGCTATCGCTATTTCAACGCTACGCTCGGTACCGAAGAGATCACAAAGACAATGACCGCTGACTGGGATGGCACATTATGGTCGGCATCCGGTGCCGTCGGCCACGACCTGCGCTCGGGCAATTTCTCGATCCGTCCGACCGTTGCGGTAGACTATTACAAGCTGAAAGAGGACGGCTATGCCGAAACGGGTGGCGGTGACGCACTCGACCTGACCATCGCTGAACGGAACAGCGATGAGCTTGCCGTATCGGGAACTGTAGCGCTCGGGCTCGATCTCGGCGGGATTGATCAATATGACGGCTGGTACCGTTTTGAACTGGAAGCGGGTCGTCGACAGATTGTTGGCGGTGCGCTCGGCGTCACTGTCGCCCAGTTTAATAATGGCACACCTTTCACTCTTGTTCCCGAGGAACGCCAGAGCGGCTGGGTCGGCCGTTTGCGTGCCGTTGCCGGCAATTCAGGCTTTCAGGTCGGAGGAGAAGTATCCGTGGAAGAACATCAAAATCATGCGGCAATAGCAGTCCGCGCAAGCATACGGCTCGGGCTATAGAGAAGTCGCCTAAGCAAAACTGCAAGGGGGGAGAACTTGCACCCAGTCCTGCTTTCCCCCCTTGCCTTTTATTTTGAAACAGAATGGAGAATGACATTTTTGCCACCCCTGCCTCGATCACCGCTCACCCCTGTACGCAGCTATTGCGCGGTGCGATGCGGTTGTTATATATCGCCCCGGCGGGAGGCGCACTCGATGGCTCATGCGCTAAATGGAGCATCAAGAAAAAGAAGCGCCAAGGCCGAAACGAACAATTTATGACTAGAGTGGATGGAGGATCTGAGACCGCGCGCGGGATGGAAGCCGTGCTGCTGGCAAATCGGGAAAAGCTGATCCGCTTTCTGGCAGCGCGTGGCGCCGGCGATAGTGCAGAAGACGTGTTTCAGGAATTGTGGGTTCACATTGCAGGATCGCCCAGCGGGCCTGTGGCTCACCCGCTTTCCTATCTGTACCGGGCCGCCAACAACCTCATGCTGGACCGCTACCGGTCTGCACGGGCCGCCGAAATGAGGGAGAAGGCCTGGGGTGAACAGGATAGCGGACGGGTTCATCCATCCATCGAACGGTCGCTCATTTCGCGGGAAGAGCTGGCACGGGTGGATGAAACTATCAATAGACTCGGTGAACGAGCGGCGGCGGCCTTCCGCTATTTCCGCATCGAAGGAATGAGCCAGCGTGACATAGCAACCCGGCTTGGCGTCAGCCTGAGCACGGTCGAGGCAGATTTGCGCAAGGTCTATACAGCGCTTGCCGCAATAAAGGGGCAAATCGATGAGTGATGACATGCCTTCAACGGTTGAAGCACAAGCAATCGATTGGGTGGTCCGACAAAGGGATCCTGCATTTGACGATTGGGAAAGTTTCAGTACATGGCTGGAACTCGGCCCGGAACATGCCGCCATCTATGACCGGCTTGCCAGTCTCGATGCGGATCTTGGCCATCTGCCGCACCCTGTCGAGGAAACCGCAGTTCCGGCAAGATCCATGATTGCCAGCCGCAGGACATGGCTTGGCGGCGCGATAGCAGCTGCCCTGGTCGGCATTGTCGGTTTATCTATGCTCAACAGCGGCGCCACCCGTATCGAGACCGATGCCGGAGAGCACCGGACCGTAGCGCTTGCAGATGGTTCGCGGATCGAGATCAATGGCGGAACGATAGTTGAACTGGACGAGGACCGGCCACGTTTTGCGCGGCTCGAAAGTGGCGAAGCGATGTTTCATGTCGTTCATCGCGAGGACGATCCGTTCATGGTCGAGGCAGGCAAGGCAAGGCTTGTCGATATGGGAACAGCCTTCAATGTCATCCGTAGGCGCGATGCGTTGAGTGTTGCCGTGTCGGAAGGTCTTGTCCTCTACAATCCAGACCGGGAAAATATCCGGCTGAATGCCGGATATGGCATCGAAGCATCGGATGCAGGTGGCCGTCCGAGAGTACAGGCGATCGCCACTCACAGCATCGGCGGCTGGCGCAAAGGACAGCTTGTCTACAATGGCGCGTCGATCGCGGAAGTTGCAGAGGATCTTGGCAGGACGGCCGGCCTGAAAATCTCTGTCTCGTCCAATGTCGCCGCCCTGCCCTTCCGTGGCGCACTGCTCGTCAGCGATGACAAGCAGCGGGTGATTGACGATCTGACTGCCCTGGCCGGCATTCGTGCAGAAAAACAGACGGAAGGATGGTTGCTGACCCGCTAAGATGATTACCCGCCTGTTCTCCGCCCTGTTGTTGCTGTCGTTCGCGATGCCCGTCGCGGCGCGCGATGAATCGCGCGCGATTGAATTGCCGCGCGGAACATTGTTGCAAAGCCTCCCGCTGCTGGGACGTCAGGCGGGCATCAGCATCAGCGTCGCCGATGCCAAGCTCTGGCAAAGCCCTGTGAAACCCGTGCGCGGTCGGATGAGCGCGGAAAAAGCGCTGGATCGCATGCTTTCAGGCACCGATGCCCGCGCGGTCAAAGTGGGTGTCACCAGTTGGCGGATAGAGCGGCGGCCGACCCGGACAAAACTCGCTGGCCGCCGGACGAAATCGCACGCCAAAACATCATCAAGTGCCCCGCGCGCGCCGCCAGATAGTGTTGAAGATCAAGCAGAAGAAATCGTTGTGCGGGCCAGCAAGATCAACACCCCATATGTCAAATATGCGGGGGTTGTCACCATATTGGACGGTAGCGATCTGGCTTTTGGCGGGGAGCGGGGCATGGACTCGATATTGTCGCGCATGGCGACGATATCGTCCACCCATCTCGGCAGCGGCCGCAACAAGCTGTTCATCAGGGGCATCGCCGATTCCAGTTTTACCGGACCGACCCAGGCTACCGTCGGGCAGTATCTGGGTGACATCCGGTTGAGCTACAACGCGCCAGACCCCGATTTGCGGCTATATGATATCGAGCGGGTAGAAGTGCTCGAAGGGCCACAAGGCACATTATATGGCGCAGGATCGCTGGGTGGCATTATCCGGACGATACCGGAGGCACCCGATGCCTCTGCCACAAAATTGATGGCATCTGCGGGTGTTTCGCTGGTTCAGCACGGCGCGCCGGGGAGCGATATATCAGCGACCGCAAATATTCCCATCGGAGAAAGCGGCCACGCGTTGCGGCTGGTAGGCTATTCGGTAAGCGACGGTGGCTATATCGACAATCCCCGGCTCGGACTGCACGATATCAATCGGACCAATATCCGCGGAGGGCGCGGTACGCTTCGCCTCGATCTGGGCGACAGCTGGGCGATAGACCTGGGCGGCATCTATCAAAGGATAACCGCTGAGGATGCACAATATGCAGACAAGGATGCACCGCCGCTAACCCGCAGCAGTCTCGTCGAACAGGGGGCAAAGGCGCGCTACGGATCGGCGATGATGGTACTCATGAAAGACTGGGGTGATCTGCAATTCCAGTCGTCCAATGCCTATGTTGATCACCATCTTTTCGAGCGGTTCGACGCCAGCCTGGTCGACGATACGCCCCGTATCTTTGACCAGAAAAATGAAACACGGATGTTTTCCAGCGAAACCAGATTGTCGCGTCCGTTCCGGAACGGGCTGGGCTGGGTGCTCGGCACGAGCTTCGTCGACAATAAAACGCGCCAGACACGGGCCTTTGGTGGAGAAACCATGAGCACGGCAATTTCCGGTGTCTCCAACGAGATCACGGAATTTAGTGCCTATGGCGAGGCATCGGTCGAACTGCTGCCCGATATCGTCGCAGCCGGTGGCCTGCGCTACACCCATGCCGAACTCGGCGGCACGGGCGAGGACGTAGATGCGCTGCTGGCTTTCAGTGCAATCGGGCGCGCGGTAACAGCCAATCGCAAAGAGCAGGATCTGTTGCCGTCTGCGTCTTTGCTTGCGAATTTGGGCAGGAATGCGACATTTTATGCTCGCTATCAGGAAGGATTCCGCCCTGGTGGATTGTCGATTGACGGCAATTTTGTTCAGCGCTTTCGCAATGATCATGTATCCACTTATGATGCCGGCATGCGGTTCGGGCGCAAGGGGGTCACCCCGTTCGACGCCACGATCTCCATCTCGCACAGCCGCTGGCGCGATATTCAGGCGGATTATATCGATACCAACGGTTTCCCGACGACGGCGAATATCGGAGATGGCAAGATTACCAGCATCTCGGGTTCCGTCGCAGCGAGACCGCTGACCGGTTTGTCGCTTGAACTCGGTGGCGTATATAATTGGAGCCGCGTCACTCAACTATCCTCTGAATTACGCTTGGCTTCGGTGATATTCGGCGGCCCGGCTGCCGATTTGTCATCACCAGTTGTCATCCCCGCTTCCGGGCGGCTTGGCCGCATACCCAATGTCGCCAGTCATGCCATGCGCGGGTCGGTCAATTATGAGACACTTCTGGGCGACGAGGATTTCCGCATTCAGGGATGGGCCAGTTATGTAGGTCCTTCGCGGCTGGGAATCGGACCGAAACTGGGTGGCGGGCAAGGAGATTATGTCGATAGCGGCTTTGCAGCCCGCATCGGCAACGAAGCGCGTGGACTGACCTTGACCGTAACCAACCTGCTGGATTCGCGTGGCAATCGTTTTGCCCTGGGGACCCCCTTCGTCCCGGGCAGCGATGGCTATCTGACGCCGCTCCGTCCACGCACGCTGCGGATCGCTATCGATGTTGCATATTAGCTGATTGGCGAAGATGACGCTGAAAATCGAAATGTCGGCAGGTTTTGCATCGATATTGCGGAAGCGTTGCACGCGTTGTTCTTCTCGGCATCTATGGAAGGCATAACCGTTTTTACGGGAACCGAAAAACCGTTTGCGGACAAACTGGTTGGACTCGAAAGATTGGCAATCAAAAGCTTCGTTGATTTGGTAATTTCAATGACGCCAGAGGACTTTCCTTGATCTTTCGATAATCAGGAAAACTCATTGTCTCTCGGCTCTGTACCTTGATTTTGTTTCCTGCGCCCAGCAGTCCGATCACGCAGACAAGGCGTGCTTACTCGATTGATCGCTCGACTAGCGGCTTAGCTGCATTCGATACGCAATACCGGTCGGCCAACAACCCCCTAGCTAGAGCCATCAATTCTCGAGCGCGTGCAGTTCAGGCAACGACGGCTTTCAGGAACCAGCGAAGACCTTTGGAAAGGCGACATCTTACCTATCGGTTTAATGCGAGTATAATAAGCATCTCCCGCTTCAACAAGAATTGAAGCATGCTTAAAAACTGCTGGTGTGGTGAAAGCATGATGCCTAATTATATGCGATGCATCTAAGCCACGATCCTGACGCACCCGCCTGTGAGCTAATCACCTTCGATCAGTTTCTTTCGGTGGATCTTCGCGTAGGCCGGATTATCGAGGCGAAACCATTTCCCGAAGCCAGAAAGCCGGCTTATAAATTATTGATCGATTTCGGTCCGGTCATCGGTACCAAGCGGTCATCAGCGCAAATCACCGAAAATTATCGGCTCGAGGAACTGCTGGATCGCCAAGTTGCGGCGGTCGTCAATTTTGCACCCCGCCAGATCGGCAAATTCATGTCCGAGGTTCTCACTCTGGGTTTCCCGGATTCCTCCGGTCATGTTGTCCTGTTCAAACCGGATATCGAGGTTCCGATCGGCAGCCGACTTTTCTGATTACAGCGTCCCCATTGACGCATTCGGGACGATTGCGCCAACGCCATATATGAACGAGGGGAGATGCGGACCAAGCCGGACATATTTGTCGTCAATCGGTGAGTTTACCAACCTTCAACAGCTGATATTCTGACATCAAGCCCTTGAACAGACTGTAACAACAGACAAGCAGTACGACGGTGAATGGCAGGCCGCTTGCTATCGTGCCGGCCTGGAGTGTCCCCAGTGCAGCCGCACCACCTCCGACCAATAATGCCGCTGCTACCAGACCTTGCAACACCGCCCAGAAGATACGTTGGGACACAGGTGCATCGGTTCTGCCGCCAGCGGTTATAGCATCAATCACCAGTGAACCGGAATCGGACGAGGTGACAAAAAATACGATCAATAAAATGATCGCCAGAGAAGAAGCTATGACGGGGAACGGCATATTCTCGAGCATCTGGAACAGCACCAACGGTACTTCGTTGATGCCATCTGGCAATTGGCCGACGCCGTCCTTGACCTGCTCTATTGCCGTAACACCGAATGTCGTGAACCATATGATGGCAACGATCACCGGCACGATAAGTACCACGGTCAAGAATTGGCGGATCGTGCGACCTTTGGAAATCCGGGCGATGAACATGCCGACAAAGGGCGACCAGCTTATCCACCACGCCCAGTAAAATATCGTCCAGCCGTGATACCAGATCTTGTCTGCCCGGTCGTTCCAGTTGCTCAGTGGAATGGCATATTCGACATAGCTTGTGATCGCCTTGCCAAAACCGCTGAATATCGCCATCGTCGGGCCTGCGATGAATACAAATGCGAGCAGCAATGCGGCAAGAACCATATTGATATTGCTCAGCAATTTTATGCCGCCGTCCATGCCGCGCATCACCGAAATGATAGCAAGGCCGGAGATGACGACGATCAGCAATAGCTGAGACGTCAAACTCGCCTCGACGCCGAACAGAAAGGAGATGCCCGTCGCGGCTTGTTGCGCGCCGAAACCCAATGATGTCGCCAAACCGAACAGGGTGGCAATGACGGCCAGAATGTCGATGAAATGTCCGGGCCATCCCCATATTCTTTCACCCAATATCGGATAGAAAGCGGAGCGAATGGTTAGCGGCAGCCCTTTGTTGAAGGAGAAAAAGGCGAGTGCCAGGCCGATTACGGCATAGACCGCCCAGGGGGTCAGGCCCCAGTGAAACACCGTCGCACCAAGCGCCAGACGTTCAGCTTCGGGCGTAAGCGCTTCGACGTTCAGCGGGGTTCCGCCCCAGTCGGTATAATAGGCCATTGGCTCGGCGGCGCCGTAGAACAGCATGCCAATTCCGACACCGGCCGAAAATAGCATCGCAATCCAGGAAGCCATCCCGAACTCCGGTTTTGCATCCGTCCCTCCCAGTCGAATTTTGCCCAAGGGTGAAACAGCGATGGCAACACAGAAAAACAAAACGAAATTGGTCGCTATGACAAAGAACCAGTCAAAATATTGCAACGTCCAGGCTTTGGTGGTCTCGAGCCCCTTTTGAGAGATATGCGGGTATATCAAAGACAGGAGTACGAACGTGATAATCAGGAAGGCGCTGATAAAGAAGACCGGATTATGCATTTCCAGCCCGAACGTATTCACATTGTCCTGACCCGCTTCATAATCGGTCTCGTAACCACTGTCGATTTCGTCCGTCATTGCTGTCTCGGTTCCGCTCACTTTTGAGGCTCCATTGCTTTGTTTTCCAACGCATCTTTCAGCGGCTGTAAATGCGATTGGTAATGGCGCCACAGATCGACGCTCGCTTTGGTAATTGGCTGGCGCACCTGTTCCGAACTGGCCGTGCGAACGGCCCGTTCCGTCTGGTGGAAATCGATGCAGCCCTGCTCGAACGGCAGGCCCAGATACTCCAGCATCCGGTGGACTTGCCCTTCGAGGTCGTCGAGCACATCTTCATGCTGTACCCGCAGCACTGCGCCGGGCAACACCTTGTCCCAATGTGCCATCAACTGAACATAGTCGCGGTAATAGCGGCCTATTTCGTTCAGGCCGTAAGTGAATTCCTGCCCTTCGGCGAACAGTTGCTTGAAACCGGAAAAACAGCAAGCCATCGGTTCCCGCCGTGCATCAATGATTTTCGCATTAGGCAGTATGAGTTTTATCAGGCCGATATGCCGGAAATTATTCGGCATTTTATCAATGAAATACGGAGCGCCCTGCCTGTGGATGCGGGTGCTGTCGATGAATTCCCGCCCCATATCGCGCAACTGGCTGGCATCCAGATCATGCAGAACTTCGGGATATAGCGAGTCATTGCTCGCCTGTTTCCCTCTTCGCAGCCGGTGCGCCAATGACAATATGTTGGGCAGCTCCAGCGTCCCGTCGATCTGGCTATGCGATGCGAGTATCTGTTCCAGCAGGGTCGATCCGGCACGCGGCAGACCCAATATGAAAATCGGATCGGGCGCCTCATGGCCCTTGCCCGCTTGCTTTTCGAACAGGGCTGGGGTGCAAACCTTGATCTGCGCTTGCAGTTCCGCGGTCATCTGATCCGCATCGTAGCGCGACTGCACGCGCTTCAGTTCATTCCCGCGATCATAATAGCCAAAGGACGTGTCATATTCCTTGCGGTCTTCATAGGCCTTGCCGAGCGCAAAGCAGATATGGATCCGGTTCTGATAGCTGAGACGATTGCCCTGTGCCTGCAATTCCATCAGGGCGAGCTCTTCATCGCTGAAGCGATAGGTTTTGAGATTCGCGAGGCCGTAATAGGCATCGCCATAGCCCGGATCTGATTGGAACGCTTTCTGGTAGGACCGGACCGCCTCGTCATGACGGCCAAAAGTCTTCAGCGCGTGCCCTTTGGAGGTCAATGTGACCGGATCATCGGGAAGTTGCTGCAAGACCTTGTCAAACAGATCCAGTGCACGATCATAATCGCCAGTCTGCATGGATTCGACTGCAAAAAGCGATTGGAAAACCGCGTTTTCGGGGTCGCGCTGATATAATATTTCGCTTTGTCTCAGGGCTTCGGAGAATTTCTGGCGCTTGCGAAGTATCTGGATATAATCAATCCGGACCTGGATATTATCCGGCTCGAATTCCAGCGCGCTTTCGAGCAGGAAATCCGCATCTTCCAATATGCCGAGACGCGAGCCGATATCCGCCAGCAATCGCATCGCTTCGATATTATGGGGATTGTTTTGCAGGAAATGGCGGCAGGCATTCTCCGCTTTGACCAGTTTGCCTTCGTAGAGAAGATGTGACACCGCGACCAGCGGCTTTGGCAAGGCAGCTATACGCTGTGCCTGTCCACGCACATCCCTTGCCGCATCGGCTAGGCCCCGGCGATCAAATATGTCGCCTTGTGCTTTCCAGCTGGCCTCAAGCGTCGGATTGTACTGGCAAGCCCGGCGATAGGCAGCCAGCGCGCTGTCATCATCGCCCATGGCTTTGAAAATATGGCCTTCTTCTTGATACGCACGGCCAAAATCCGGTGAAAGGCTTTTCAGTAGCTCGACGCTCTTGAGCGCCTGATCCATATGTCCGAGATAGCGTTCACAAACGGCCTTCATATAAAGCGCGTCGATATTCTGTCCGTCATGCTGCAAGATTGAGGCGGCACATTGCATTGCCGCGTCGAAACGCCCGTCATACATATGAGCGCGCGCCTGTTTTAGCTGTTCTTCTATATCAAGACCGGTTTCAGTCATGCGCGCGCGTCTTGCTGTCCTTTAATGCAAGGGAAAGCCAACCGGTTGGCAGGCTTTCCCTGAATTTTATTTTCCTCAATATGAGAACGAAACCCGTGCGCCGACAGTGAGCGGACGGTTGACCGTAATGCGCGCACGATCATAGACAAAACTGCCGCTGACTTCAGCACGTTCATCCGTCAAATTGTCACCGAATATCTCCAATGACTATGTGTCGTCGCTGAGACCCGCGGACAAGCCGTATGTTGTCCAGCTATCCAACGTTATCCGGTTGATCTCGATAATATCGGTTGCCGAAGATGCCGAATAGGTAACCTGCGGCTGAACATGGGCTGTCCAATTGCCAAAGGCACTCCATTCGTAGCGCGCCCGTATATTACCCTGAAAACTCGGAGCATAAGCAAGACTGCGTCCGGAAATCACATCATTAGTTGGCGTGAGAACCTCGGTAATCTCGGTGTCGAGGATAGAGAAAGCCGCGCTCACCGTTAAGCCACTCAGAGAATAAGGAGCGATTGTAAGATCAGCCTCGATACCCTTGATTTCTGCGTTTGCTGCATTGTCCGAGAAAAACAGATTGGTGATGCTGGTGTCAAAGATCGTGGTCTGCAAATTCTGCACATCCACGAAGAAGGCACTACCATTGAACCGCAATTGATTGTCGAAGAGCGATGTTTTCCAGCCAAATTCGTAATTAGTTACGTCATCGGTTTCCAGTGCGAAGGGAACGGTAAATCCACCGGGACTTTGCGCTCCGCCTGGCCGGTTCAACAGGCCGGGACGGAAGCCTTCCGAATAGGTTGCGTAGAACAGCAAGTCTTCGGTCGGTGTCCACGTCAGATTGGCCTTGAAGATGAAGCCGTCCGTCTTTGCCTTGTCCGGTGCGCTGAGCGAGTTGAAAACTTGCTGCGCTTGCGCAGGGCTCAATCCGGCCGCTTGGATATCAGCTACAGTTTGACCTTCTGTAAACGTCTGCCGCAACGCGTCGTTGCAACTTCCGATGAAGGTAAAGCTGCCATCACCATCATAAAGATCGCTGATGTTCGTGCCGAAGGCATTTTCGTCAACGCCGCTGGAATTACAGAAAGACGAATTCGCGCTGCCTTCCAGATCGACTTCCACATCATAATATCGCGCACCCAGGGTGATCGCGAACTGATCGGAGATGTCATAGGTGGCCTCACCGAATATCCCGAACTGCTTGTCGGTACGACGCACATCGTTGCGGAAGATCACGCCTGCCGGATAAGCACCGCTATCGGTGTTAAAGACGCCGGGCTGCGAAAAATTGGCAGGAAAAGAGCCGCCAAACAGATCGATCGCAGTACTGCCGGGATAGGTGAAGTCATTGCGTTCCGACAATTGCAGATCGCTGTAAAAGCCGCCAGCGGTCAGGCGCAACGGATAGTCTTCCGGAGTATTGAAACGCAACTCATGCGTCATCACTTCGGTTTCCGTGCGGGAATTGACCAGCAGATTTGGTGCCTGACAAGTTCCTGATGGAGCGCCGCCCGGATAAGAAACCGAGCCGTCGCAGATATAATAAGGCAGATATTGCCCGACAAACAGATAGTCCGAATAATCTACCCGCTGGCTGGTTTCACGCTTGGTATAGGCACCGGTATAAACCAGCTCCAGTGCGCCAATCCGCCCTTCAAGGGTCCAGCTGGTGTTGCTGAAATCATCCTTGATCTCATCCTGTTCAAAACGTTCGATCTGCAAATCACCAAGAGTGGGATCTTCAAAGAAGACACCATCGGAATCCAGACCCTGGCGGGCATGGGCCACGGTCAGGCTCCAGTCGTTTGAAAATTCATATTTGCCGCTAACCCGGAACCCGAGATATTGCGTATCGTTAAAATTCTTTTCAGCCAGCGCCGAATTGTCAGCCAGAATGAAGTTGACGCCGCTCAAATCGGCGCCTGACTGCAAACCGTCGCGAGATGCACTAACAGGGACGCCATTGTCACGCACTGTTCCGGCGGGACGAAAACGTGCGCTGTCGATGGTGCTGCGTGTTCCGGCGACATTGTCGATATAGCCGCCCTTGTTGTCAAAATAGCCAACCGCGCGAACGGCGAAGCGATCGGTAACCGGAATATTGATCATTGCTTCGATATTGTAACTCGGATCACCGCTTTTCGTGAACGCAAGGCCAGACTTAACTTTCGCCTGCAACTGCCCGAGAACCGGCTTGTTTGTGATCAGGCGTACGGTACCCGCTTGCGAGCTGGCGCCGAACAATGTGCCTTGCGGCCCGGACAATACTTCCACGCGCTCGAGATCGGCTGCGTAAACGTTTAGGTTGCGGCCCGGCTGTGATACCGGCTGCTCGTCAAGATAAAGTGCGACATTGGGTGCAAGACCGGCAACCCCGGCGGTTGTCAGATTCGGCGTGGTCGATGCGAGGCCGCGAATATAAATCGTGCTTTGACCCGGTCCGCCGCCGCCAGCGGTAACGCCGGGCAATTGCTGCAGATAATCGTCAAAAACCGTAACACCCAAATGATCCAGCGTTTCCGAGTTCAAGGCCTGAACCGCGACCGGAACATCCTGCAAATCCGCAGTGCGTTTGGTAGCCGTAACGACTATTTCCTGCACGCCCCGTTTCTGCGTTTTATTGTCTGTTTCCTGAGCTTGTGCCGAAGCACAGCCCAGCGCCGCGATAACCGCGAGCGATGCGCCCGTTTTCAAATAGATCAAATAAACCTCTGGTGTTTTTTCGTTACAATTTTAGGGGAAAAACACGTCCGACTGGTCAAACCTATCGAACCCATTGCAAAGCCAAAAAAATGCCCCCGGCGAGTTTGGCCTTCAATATGGAAGCTTTCTATAATGATTATTTGTGTTTTGTGAACCGTAGTGTTCAATATGGACATGATGAAATTATCAAATGCTGAATTTCCTTCTTCTTAAATAGCTGATTTAATTGATCTTTTGCGGAGGCGTAGGAAGTAGTATAATTTTTGGCCCCGGCAGGGCGCTGCCATCCATATCGGGCGTAAAAGCCAGCTATTGCGAATAAATCGGGTAAAAATATCACACATTTAGAGCATGGGCATTCGTCCGGCCCTTACCCGATTGTGTGGACCGCAGTCTTGTCCCAGCTCAAACTTGGTTCTGCCGATCAGCAAGCACCTCTGTTTCCGGCGTGGTATTTCGCGCCAACGGAACATTCTGGAAACTCGCTTTATCATCTGCGTCGACTTGTGCCCGCTGCCCCATTCGCCAGAGGGAGAAAAGCGCCATCAACAAATGAGCGCCGAAAATAGTCCCGAACAGGCCCATTGGCCCAAATAGCATAATGGCAAGACCACCGATGAACGGACCAATGATCGAGCCAATCCCGAACAACATCAAAAGCCCGCCACTGATGCGGATATACTGACCCGGAGCGGCGTGATCGTTGGCATGTGCGACCACGATCGGATACATCGCAAAGATTGCAGCGCCGAGTGAACAGCCGATCAGGATATTCATCAAGGCCGTATCTGGCTGCATGAAAAGAAAACTGCTGTTCGCAGCGAGGGCAACGACAGCCAGCAGAACGAGGATTTTTCGACGATCAAACCGATCAGATGCCTTGCCCACCGGAATTTGTGCAGCGGCCCCTGCGAGAATAGGCAAGCTGCTAAAAAGAACGATGGTCGTCAGGTCCAAGCCTATTCTGTCCGCGTAAACCGGCGCTAACGCCCCAAATGTACCATTGGAAATACCGATCATCAGCACGGCAAACACCGCGACGGGCGAATTGCGCCACAGTTGCGGGATATTGAGCTTGACCTCGAACAGCGGCGCGGGCGCGCGGTTGGAACTGATCGCAGTCGGAATCAGCGCCAGACAATAGAATATGGCGGCCAGCATGAAGAACCAGGGGGTTGAAACATCGGCGCCAATCAAAATCAATTGTCCACCGGTCGAGCCCACCAGATTGATCATGGTGTAAGTTCCGAACACCTGACCCCGGATCGATGAATCGACTTCTTCGTTCAACCAGCTTTCAACGATCATTGCCGCCCCGGCGAAACAGAAGCCCGAGACCGCTCTCAACGGAATCCATGCCCATGGATTTGGGAACATCGACGACAATAATATGACAATTGCAGCGGTCGCAGCGAGCGTTCCGAATACCCGGATATGGCCTGCGCCGGCTACCAATAGCGGCGTATAAATACAGCCGAGCACATACCCCGCCGCCCAGCCGGTACCAAGCAATCCTAATGAAAATGCGCTAAAGCCCTCGTTCAACCCGCGTATCGGCAGAATCAGGCCGTTTATCCCGCCTGCGATCAACAGAAACAAGGAACCGAGCAATAGGGCGCTGAGCGGGATAAGTCGTGCTGTCATAATAGCACACCCACTGCTCGATATCTTTGGACCTGTCTAGCGATGCGTCATTCGAGGAGTCAGAGAGTTGTGATAATTAATTCCAAAATACGGGATGCTGGAAATGCGCAAAAAATATGCGAAAGAATATAGTGCAATGGTCAGTTTACGATATTTCATGATTACCAGTCAGAATATGCTGTCGATAAATAGCGGCTGACCGCCTTCAATATAAGGCAATTGTTTCTCTATCATGCGCTAAGCGCCTCACTTGCTGCGATTCAGATATCCGCTCCCCCCGCCTGCACTATGCTTATCGCTCACTGATCAGAAACAGACCCAACAAGGTTTTATCCCTGCAGAGTTAACAAAATCAGCCGTCTTATTCCGCTGTAAAAGTTACTGTCAGCGTATCATTATACTGCCCTGCGGCGGGCAATCCGCTGGGTTGGGGTACCACTATCTCCAATGGTACCGCTCGCTCCATTCGGCCATGTGCATAATTGAGCCTGCTTGAGGAAGCCGATGTGGAAAGATCAATATTTTCACCCTTGAAGGCCAAATTGTAACTGATGCCTGGTGCTCCGGCTTCATGCGCCAATTTTCCGCGATTGGCTGATTGGAAGGTGACTGCCACATCCGCATTGCTCATGATATTGAAATCCACTGCGGCTCGGGTGGCGCGGGACAGGTCCCCCAAGTCGATAGATGTTTCCCGAATACCTTGTGGGAAATCATCTGATCGGATTTTCAGGACCGAGGCGACTGGAGCCAGGATCGCTAGCGGCGCTTCGGCTACCAGATCCTGGATCCCGCTATCGGCACGAAACAGGCGGACCATTACCTGCCCGCTGTAGGTCCCGCCCCGAACGATTTGATTTGAGGGGATTGAGACGTACAATGTGGCACCCTGTGCAGAGTTCCCTGTGCCAAATTTCCCTTCAATTCGTGACGTTGCAGTGCCTTGGAAATCGGTGCTGAGAAAAGACGGGCCGCTCGTAGTTTTAAGCACATCATAATAAAGCGGGTCACCCGGGCCGCTTAATGCATTGACGCCGCCACTCGAGAGAGGAGATGCGGTGAGAACAAACTGGCAAGCGGCCCCTTGATGCCGGACCGATATGGTGACCGTCTCGAAGGATTCTTCTTCGCTAAAAACTTCGTAGCCACGACCATAGAGCCCTCGCCAGTCAACACTGTTATCGACCGTTAGCTCAAGTGCGCACGGTTCGTCTGACAGTGCCCCGTCATTCTGCGCCAAGCCGGACGTGCTGTGAAACAACAGGAAAACTCCGGTCAGACAGGTGAAATGCTTCCAATATAGATTAGTCATCATTCTCTCCTTCCGCTTCGAAATCCAGATCATATGCCAAATGAGCTGTCAGTTCGTATATTCCGGTGACACCTTCCGGGATGGCCACAGCTTCCGTCGCCGTTTGTCCATCGGCCGTAACGGTGATGTCATATGTTCGTCCGGCTTCGACGCCCTCCAGAAAAAACCTTCCCTTGGCATTGGTGAAGATTTGGATTGCTTCAGCACTTTCCTCAAGGATCGAGGCATCCCGGGCCAGACCGGTAACAAATACCAGAGGGTCGCCATCCCGATCAACCATATTACCCAAAAGCGAAACGTTGCGGGCATTGCCCACTTCAAGATTATAGCCGCTTCGATATCCCGGGTTCAGCCCAAAGACTTGTCCACCCAACGAGGTGCCCGCTTCAGCATCCGGAGCATCAACCTGGATGGAGCGATTAAAATATGGAGTCAGAGTCGTTAGCAGTGCCGGCCCCAGAGCACCGCTATAAGCAGAATATTTGGTCCTGCTGGATCCAAAACCAGTACGCGGCTCCACCGCTAGCTGATAATCTCCGGCCTTCTTGTTCGCCTTTACGATCGCGAAGCTATTACGAACAGGCCGACCTATTGCAAATTGCCCATCTGCCATGGCAAGAGCGGTTCCGAATGTAACTTCGGTACGCAAATCGCGGTTTCCGTCACTGAAATAATTGCGCGCTATCTGTTGTATTGACGTTTCAAAACGATTGCCGACATATGTACCACGAATCAATTGCCTGTCAGAGCCGTCACGCCTCTCAACACTGGTGTTGTAACCAAACGAGTTTGCGCCAGATGATGCGATGCGATTATAATCTATTCGGGCGACATTGTCGTCTGTCGTGTAGGAAGAGGTTAGTGAGCCACGACCCAGCGGCACCGAGAGCCCAACCCGGACCACGGGACCGCTTTTGTCCTGGTTTTTCCTGTATTCCGCGCTGAGGGACACTGAACCAAAGCGCAGCTGCCTTGAGTAGTTTATGCCCGCATAATAGACGTCGTTCAGCAGTGCTCCGCGATACCCTTCGTAACCTGCATAAATCTGAGCCCGCGAATCCGGCCCGACTTTCTGGCCAGCACGAAAGCGCGCTTGGCTGGCGAGCAAATTATCGCTGAACAGTTGGTCAAGAGTTTGGAAATTTTTGCCGGTAAACGTGACCAGCCCGTCGATGGTTCGTTCGGTGTTCGGATCGGTATCGCGCCATCGATATTGTAATGCGATCTTGCCGGAATCGACGCCGGGATCGTTGATGTTTGTCGATGCGTTAAGCCCGAAAGTCCCGAACGGCAAAGCCCAGACAAGCTCTCCGCCGACCAAGTTGAATTGACGACTTCCTTCCCAGTTCAATCCCACTGTCAGCTCAGAATTCACACCATATCTGATAAAACCCGTTCCGTTGTAATCATTATCATCGTAACGCCGCACGCCGTTGTCGTCGGTATAAGGCAGGCCCATGTTAACAGCGAAGTCGAACAAGCCGGGTGCCAGTAATTCCAGATCAAAAAAAGCGGGATAAATGCGGATTTCCGTTTCTCCACTGGCATATGTGATCCGCAATTCGATGTCATTGCCCGCAGAGGGCACCAAGGGAAAATCGCGTAAGTTATAACGACCGCTACGTAGATCGAAGGTCCTTACAAGAGAGCCGTTAAGCAACACTTCAACACGCGCGGGACGGTCGAGCTCAAAGGCCTGTGAAGGCGATGGCCTGACGTTCAGATAAGGATTTATGTTGAAATTTCGGTAGGCCGATATCCCGGCAATATTGGGTGCATTCTGAAAGGGTCTTGTCGCGACATTGAGATCGCCGAGTTCGTAGCGGACAAGTGCATCGCGATCATCATAGGTCAACCGTACGTCGCCACGAGTGAATTTGCGGGCACGGCTATCATCATAGCGAAGCTCTGCTTCGGCAACGACACCATAGAGGTTCAATGCCATGTCTATATCGCTTGCAAACCGGTCAAATCCCGTCGGCACAAATTTTGAATCTTCCACAAAAGTTGCGCCGGCACGGACCGAAATATACGCAGAGATATCGCTTTGCTCGACGATATCGATATCGGAACGCTGGCTTATCCCCCGCAGGTTCAGGTTTCGAACCGTTCGGATGGCGGCAGGAATTTCAATCCTCAACACCAGTTGTGTGCGATCAAACCTGATAGAAAGCCCAAGTGCACGCAGATCATCAAATTGCACCTCGTCGCGCCCACTAGCTAAATTCTTGAGCAATGAAGCCGTTTCATCGATGGTTGTCGGAGCAAGGACATTGGAGACAAATTCCGCGTCTACTGAGCCTTGCTTATCGCCGTCATCCGGAGTGACAAGGTAAGTGCCGACATTAATATCCTCGATCAGGACGCTATAATCGTCTTTCTCGAGAGCGGGGCGTTGCTTGCCAAAAACCTGCTGAAAAATATCATCTACGGAATCAACGTTGGTATCGGGCAATGCATCCGATTGATCCGCCACCCGAACATCTTCGTCGGACTGCTTGGCAACTACTGGGGCAGTTCCACCGAGCTTCTGTGCACCATAGGCTGGATTGGACAATATCAGGGCGACAATCGCTGCAAAGCTCTGATACGATATAGTGCTTTTGCGCATGCCGCATATCCGCCTTAGTCAAACACGACATAGTCGGTGCGAAGTTCGCCTGTGACGGGGCCTAGAGGGATCTCGTCCGGCCAAGGCAAGCGGACGATCCGCTCATTGCCGACCAGAATGTTCAGATTGACGAGTAATGCGGTTCTCTCACCGGTCATGGTAACCGGCGCCCCTCCATTTTTCGGCGTAATAACCAGGCTGGCCTTGTCGAGAATGGCACGCCGGGTCCCTTCACTGACTATTTTTGCTTCAAGCCAGTTTTTGCCTTCATTGTCGGTAAACGGCGCGACCGAGACCAGGCGAGCAGAAGGCGTGGACTGTGGAGGCACGATGTAGAGGGCGGCCTCATAACGATATGTCATGTTGACATTCATGCTGACATCGCTGGTTTCTTCCTGTTTGAACTTTATCGGCAATTGGGTAGTAACCAGACGATACGCCAGTTCCTGCTCTGGTCGAGCATCTCCGACCCAGCGGACCTTGAAACTCTGGCTGGATTTGGGCCCGATCACCATTTGAGGCGGTGTGACGAGAAGGTCGTCATCCTCTGCCGTAAGACTGTCCGTGCCATCTGGATTTTGCGCACGCTTGAAGGTTCGCACTTCTATGGCAATAGGCTGCGTGTGGGTATTCGTAATCACCACGGACTGCGCAGCGCCCGCACCGGATGGCGCCAACTGGATAACAATCGGTTTCAGGTCATAGCTATGGGCTGGAGAGGGAAAGAACAAGGCCACTAGCGAGAGCAATAGAACCCGACCCAATATTGTGCGGAACATAGCTATCTCTCCTGATTACAAATCAAAAACTGGAAAGCCGGCAGTGCTATATATCACTGCCGGCCTAACTTTTTAGATATTAAAGATCAGCTGCCAGTGTGATGGTCAGTGTATCTTCATATGTTCCCGCAACATAGGAATCTGCAACCCCTGGGAAGTTGAGATCCATGTTGCCAGTGCGTATACCACCGTTCAGGAAGATATTCGTCCAGTCCGATACGGTCACAATATCAACTGCCGAACCAGCCATCGAGGTAGAGTTCGTAGAGGTGGCGCTAACACCATTGCCCAGTTCGAAACCGATGGTTTCAACATCATAGGCAATGTTAATGGCACCACCGCTTTCGACATGCCGCATTCCACCGTTCAACGATTCCAGGGAAACAGTGTAAGGTGAGTTGCAGGAATAAGCGATCACCAGACTTCCCTGATTGCCAAAATCGGTCATGTTGACATCGAAAGTTCCCGAACCTTCAGGAATCAATTCACAGTTGCTGTCGATCGTCCCGCTAAGCGCAATTGCATAAGACTCTGAATCAGCCGGTACTACTGCTGATGCAGGAGTAGCGATCATCAGTGCAGGAACGGTAACTGCTGCTGCGAGTTTCACAAGATTTTTCATTTCATTTCTCCGTATATGGGGAATACCCCCGATTATACGATTTCCATTCCGGAAATCGCTCTCAACGGCCGGAAATTACAGTTGCATCGACCGGCCTCGAATGCAGCCGACGGGAAATTGGAAATTGGAGAAAGTCGCTCTGCGGCAGATTGAGCAACAATAGTTGCCTAAACTGCCGCACCGTGTTAATGCAACAAGGTGAGTTTTCTCACAATTTGGGCAGCGTTCCCGTGAACCTGTCCGTTTGGCCTGTCAGCGATTTGACACCAATCATGGTCGCTGACGGGCCCCCTTTCTTTGGAAACACGGTATTCCGGTTTCCAAAAACTCATCTAATTCCTTTGCCTATCCCTTCTTCGGCATGATGCGCCAGAATCCAAAATTGACGGCTTTAAGCTATTGTGAACCCTCGAATTGGGTCGACAAGTAATCCTACTTATCCGTTTCACCGGACGTCCGATTACTCGATCCAAACGCCTGTTCGGTTGAGTTGACCGAGACAGAGCGAACGCTATATGAGCCGGGCCCATTTTCCAATTTGTCGATGTTTTGATGTTGGATTTGGACAAGTTCCGAACAGGTTCAACCGAATGTTCACCAGCTCCCGTTACAGGAAGCTCCCAAAAATTGTCTCTCAACATAACAAGTCTCCTCAGCATGCATTTTCTGCATGCCTCCCTTAAACTTGCAACCCATATTCAAAAATTATCGTCGCTACAAAGCGTACCGAACGATAAGCTTCGGCTCGCGATGAAGGTTAATGCTCCATTCAGCCGACGCCCCACATCATCCACATAATATCCAGATTTGCAAGTGATTCAAAATGCTTGATTTATTCCAAGCATGGTTATTTCTACAAAATTCTCTTATGAATCAATGGTGAAAGTCCGACCACAGAAAATTTGCCATGGGCAATCTGTTAACTTTCATCCTTAACACAATGTCGTATTTATACAATTTCCGTTAATATTATTGGTTAACTCCAATGATATGGCACCAGATTCGCAACCCGAGTCGCGGCCATTCGAAGACATTGAATCATGCCAAGCTATCTTCAGCGCGCTTGCACATATCCGGTATTGGTGATGCAATATCCGAGATCACCCACGCCATACCCAAGTTGTGGAGAGCACGGGATTGTGGCTTCTCCTGTTGAGTGAGCTTTGGCTCAGTAAGTATTCAAAAAGTGACCTGCGCTATACCTGCGAAGTCCGAGAAACAGACGATCGTTATGACCGGGGATCGGCTTTGCCTTGATCACCGTCTATCCGCTTTCCGCCATCCTGACATTTCCCGCCAAGCTCTCTTTGCACGCATTTCTCGAACAATATCTGCTCGCGAGACGGGTTGTCATTGGCGACACGGATGTTCCGGCTACCGTCCCGGTGCGCCCTTCTGCCAACAGACATATCGAGTTTGCTCAGCAACATGTGGGACCTATCTTTGCACGCGGCCAGATCCATCGCCGGACATGAGTTTCTCTACTTCCGGCACAGTGACCCGGTTGAAATCACCCAATATGGAATGTTTCAGGCAGCTTGCCGCCACCGCGAACTCGAGCGACTGCTGTTTGTCGTCATAAGCGTTGAGGCCATAGATCAATGCCGAAGCAAAGCTGTCGCCTCCGCCGACCCGGTCGACAATATCGGTCAGTTCATAGTGGCGCGACAATTTGAAGCCCTGTTCCCGGTCACGCAGGCAGGCGGACCAGCCGTTGCGGTCGGCGCTGTGGCTTTCCCTGAGCGTGATCGCGATAGTTGCCATGTCGGGATAAAGTTCCAGCACCTTGTCCGAAAGCGCTTCATATTTCTTCGTATCGAGTTCGCCGGTTTCGACATCGACGTCGACGCTGATACCGAGCGATTTCTGGCAATCCTCTTCATTGGCAATGCCTACATCGACATATTTGACCAGTTCGCTCATCACTTCTGGCGCGCTCTTGCCATATTTCCAGAGCTTGCCACGGAAATTGAAATCGCAGGACACGGTCACACCCGCCTGTTTTGCCGCTTTGACGCACTCAATGCTGAGATCGGCAGAATCCTGTGTCAGCGCTGGCGTGATTCCGGTGATATGCAGCCATTTCGCGCCAGCAAAAATGCTCGCCCAGTCGAAATCTCCGATCTTGCACTCGCTGATCGACGAGTGGGCCCGATCATAGATAACCTTGGACGGACGCTGGTTGGCACCGGTTTCAAGGAAATAGATGCCGACCCGGTCGCCCGAGCGCCGGATCTTGGAGGTATCCACACCAAATCGTTTGAGCTCACCAATCGCGGAAGCACCGACATCATTGTCCGGGAGCGCCGAAACAAAGCCCGACGACAGCCCATAGTTGCTCAGTGCGACGGCCACATTGGCCTCGCCGCCACCGAATGTTGCTTCAAACGAGGGTGACTGGAAAAACCGCTCGTGCCCCGGAGTTTTCAACCGCAGCATGATTTCACCAAATGACAAATATTCTGCCATATCCAAATTCCTTATGGTCTGGCGGCACTTGCGAGAGCGACAGCTTCGCGGGCCAGCCTGGTTATTGCATCATAATCGCCCGCGTCTATCGCCGCTTTGGGCGTGAGCCAGCTACCGCCGCAGGCAATCACGGAAGGCACGGCAAGAAATTCGCCCAGATTGTCTGCAGACACACCGCCGGTGGGCATGAAACGCATTTCCCGGAACACCGAGGAGAATGTTTTCAACATAGGTACACCGCCCGCCAGCTTGGCCGGGAAGAACTTCACCGTCCGCAAACCCAAAGCATAAGCGCGCTGCACTTCGCCAGCCGTCATTGTGCCGCCATAGAAGGGCATGTCCCGATCGAGACAGAAACGCGCCACATCATCGACAAGGCCGGGCGAAACGACAAACTGCGCCCCCCGATCCGCGACCGCTTTTGCATGATCCGCCGTCAACACCGTGCCGGCGCCAACAACGATATCCGAAGTCTCCGATATAATCGCCGACATGCACTCTAGTGCGGCATCGGTCCGGAGGACGACTTCGATCACATCGAGGCCGCCCGCCTGCAGCGCTTTCGCCGTCGCCACCGCAACCGCCGGGTCACTGGCCTCGATCAGGGGCACCACCGGCGCAGCGGCAAATTTCGCCTCTAGTAGTTTGTCCATATCACTGGTCATTTCATGCTCGCAATTCCGGGGATCAGGAGAAAAACATTCCGCCATTGATGTCGATATTCGCGCCTGTGATAAAGCTGCTGTCATCCGATACCAGATTGGCCACGGTACGCGCGACCTCTTCCGTATTGCCCTGACGGCGGAGCGGCGTGCCAGCGGCCACAGCGGTACGGACCTCATCCTTGGTGAACGTGTCGTGGAAGGCGGTGGCAATCATGCCGGGGCAAAGCGAATTGACGCGGATGCCTTTGGGGCCGAGTTCCTTCGCCATCGCCCGGGTGAAAGTCATTACCGCGCCTTTTGAAGTGGCATAAGCTGCTGCACCGGGACCGCCGCCGTCACGTCCGGCTTGTGAAGCAAAGTTCAATATCGCACCACCTTCTGGCATGTGGGGTGCAACAACCTGGGTCATCATGAAAGTCGACGTGACGTTAAGCTGCATGACATGGTTGAAAAATTCTTCATCCATTTCGGCAAGGCCCTTGCGCGCGACAAGGCCGCCCGTGACGTTCACCAATATGTCGATCGTGTCGCCAAAGGCCGCAACTGTTTCCGCGACCAGACGGTCAACATCGGCCCGTTTCGTCACATCGGCCTGGACCAGTATCGCGCTGCCGCCAGCCGCCTTGATCGCGTCCAGCGTTGCCTGGCCGTCCGCTTCATTATTGCAGTAATTGACCACAACATTGGCGCCCCCGGCGGCCAGATTTTCCGAAACGGCGCGGCCGATATCACGGCTGCCGCCAGTTACGATCACGGTTTTGCCTTTAAATTTGGTCATATTATTTTCCCTGTTATTCAGATGAGGAGGAGGAAGTGATCAAGAATTTTTCGGTTTCAGAGGTTTGATGTCGGTGCAGAGGACCAGAACCGACAAGACGGTCATGATCGCCAGTCCGGCACCCACCGCAAAGGCCGGTGCATAGCTGTTGACCGTAATGACCGGGATCAGAAAGTTGAGCCCCACCACGGCCAGTTTGGCAGCCGTGCCGGCAAAACCAGCCAGCGAGGCGACGGATTTTCCGCTGTAGAAATCGCTCGGCAATGTCTGGATATTGCCGACCGCCGTCTGGAAACCGAACAATATGGCCGCCATCAGTAAGACCGCAATCAAGGGCGATGCAGCGACGATGGTCAGCAACAGCGAAACCAGCATGATCAGTCCGCCGAGAGCGATCACCAGTTTGCGCGTCTTGTTGACGGTCCAGCCCGATTTTATCAGCCGCCCTGCCAATATTCCACCGAACCACGCGCCGAACATCGCGCCGACGTATGGTACCCAGGCATAGGTGGCGATTTCCTCGACACCGAAGCCATAGGTTTCAAACAGATAGAGCGGCAGCCAGCCGACAAACAGCCACCAGATCGGATCGAGGAAAAAGGATGCCATGATGACGCCCCAGCTTTCCTTGCGCGAGAGAATTTCGCCAGAGTTCGGCGCGTATGTGGCGGCCTCGTTGGTTTCGGCATTCTTCTGGCCGGTCAGGATATATTGACGCTCGTCCTCTGACAGCCACGGATGGCTTTCGGGGCCGGACTTGTAAATGATCAGCCAGGGCACGAGCCACAGGAAACCCAGTGCGCCGACGGCGATGAAGGTCGCTTGCCAGCTGCCCAGAAAGACAAAGAGGATGCCGATGATCGGCGCGGAAATGATCCCCCCGATCGCCGCTCCGGAATTGAAAACACCTTGGGCGAGCGCACGTTCATTGATCGGGAACCATTCGGCATTGGCCTTGGTCGCACCCGGCCAGTTACCTGCCTCGGACAGACCGAGAAATCCCCGAAACACCGCAAAGCTCATCAGGCCGGTCGCCGCAGCGTGCAACATTGTTGCAGCCGACCAGACGACGATCGACAGAACGAAGCCGAGGCGTGTCCCGATCCAGTCGAAGATTTTGCCGAACAGCGTCTGCCCGAAAGCATAGGCGAAAGTGAAGACGTTCAATATGATCGCATAGTCGGTTTTGGTCAGGCCGATATCTTCGGAAATCTCCGGCCACAGAAATCCGAGCGCACCGCGATCGATATAGTTGATGATTGTCGCTAGGGCGACGAGACTGACAATGGCCCAGCGGAAATTGCCGACTTTTTTCACAGCGCTCACGATTTATCTTCCCCCCGTTGCCAAAAAGTCTTCCCGTGCAGGATTGAATATGTCGAGCAGAGAGCCGGCGTCGATACAGCTGATTCCATGATCGGTATCGGGCGATATTATGACGCTGTCGCCAACGCCCAGTTCCTGTTCCTTGCCGTTCACGATAGAGAGAAACCGGCCCGATTCGATGTAACTGATCTGCCCGTGCGGGTGCTGGTGCACGTCGCCGACGGAGCCCGTTTCAAACCACAGGCGGCAGAGCATGAGATCGGGACCATAGGTCAATATCTGCCGCGTAATCCCCTCGCCCACTGTTTCCAGTGGCACGTCCGTAGCCTGAACAAATGTCTCGCTGCGGTTTCGCATTGTTGCGGTCATCGCTTTGCCTTTCCAGCTGGCAAATCGATGCGCGCTGCAAATCCGGTCCAGTTCAGCATTTGATCGCCAACCTTCACCGCGTGCTTCTTTTCGAGATCGGAATCATAGGACACGGCGAGTGCGACCTTCTTGCCGTCCAGTGTTTCCACAAAGACGATGTCCAAGCCATTGATGCTTTCATGGCTGATTGATTTTATCTGGCTGTCACTGCCGACCGTCTGCTCCGCCGCACCATCGTATCGGCCGTGCGATTCCAGCATAGAGACAAAAGTCGTGTTTTGCGCGCTCCTGACCCGCTGGATTATAATCGGTTCGCGGCGCAGATTGAAATCGGGATCATTGGCCCCGATTTCCGCCAGGATGGTTTCGGCACCCTGCTGCGGCACAAATCGATAGGTGTTGAACCGACCGTCGAGCAAGGTTGTGACAAATCCATCTTGCCCCTGGGGCTGTCCGGCAGCATCAACCCAGATATGCTGATAGCCATTGCCGGTTCCCAGCACTGGTCGCGCCGCATTATTGGCGTCGGTGTCAAAACCGACCCGCATGATATGCCCCTGATAATGCAGCGGCAAATCATATTGATGCGTCCCATCGGACTGCACGCGCACGATATCCAGAGCGAGCGGCGCAGATATGCCGTCGACCGACAACAGCGCCAATGTCCGGGTGAAGCGGGTGTCGGGATAGGCGCCCTCGATCACGGCGGAGCTAATTCGAGCGCCCTCAGCATCGGAGAAAAAAAGTTGCTTGGGAGCGATCCTATCCGCGACCTTCACATCGCCATCGAAATGGCTTTTTTCGTCAACCACCAGCGTATTATGGGCAATGGTCTGCTTCGCCCAGCTTTCATTCTCCGGCAGATAGCGACCGCCTTCCTTGGCCTCGATATTCAGGAAACGCGCGGCGCCATAGTCGCTGACAATCTCGTTGCCATTGTCATAATATTGCCAGCTGAGCTTGTCGAAATGGCCGTGCCCCATACCTTGCGAGCTGTTTTTGGCGACCAGTGCCTGACCGCTTGTGCTATCACCTTCGCGCAGGATCGCGACCGCGCCCTGATTGCCTTCGGGTCCATCGCTGAGCAACAGCGACTTGAAGGGAAAGGGTCCTGCCTTGCCGGCGGCCAGATCATCCGCGACCAGCTTGCCATCATCGGTCAGCACGGTCCGCCCTTGCCACTGCGCGATCGACAGCAGTCCGGGATCGCGTGTCTTGCGATAGGCAATGGCGACGCCGTGATAGAGTTCGTCGGTTTGAAGGCTTTTGTCCTTGATGGCATCGTTGAACGGGAAGAAATATCCGTCATAGGTAAGCTGGATGGTGGTGCGCAGCGCCTTCAGCAATATGCCATCGCGATGCTCGAAAATCTTGCGTGCGGGATCGTTTTTTTCAATCACCCCGGCAAAAACCACAAAGGGCTTCAGGGCAAAGCGCTGATAATAGGGCCCTTCGGTATAATAGCCGTCGGGTGAAAAGAGCAGTTCGCTCTGCCGCAAGAATCCAGTCTCGCCGCTTTTGTCCAATCCGAGCAGAGCGATATCGACCAGTTCCTTGTCGCCCAGAACATAGCCCGTCATACCGACGGCAGCCGTGGCCCATGTCGCATGGTTATGGATCTTGCTGAACGTCACCGCCGACCCCGTGGAGAGGAAGGCCGCTGCCTTGCGGAACAGGTTTTCGTCAATATTATCGCGGTCCGCATCTGAAAGGCGGCTGCGAATGGCCTCATAACCCTGAATGCTGTCTACCATCCACATCGCATCGTTCAGAACCTGCCAGAAAATCCGACCCGAACTTTGGCTATCTTTGCGTGCCGGATGCTCGTCCAGCGTCGGATAGAGTTTTGCATAGGCCAGCAACATGTCGCGCACATAGTCGACATATTTCTGCTCACCGGTAATCCGGTAAAGCTGGCCACCTTCGTAGATGGCCTTGAAATTGCGCTTGTGCTGTTCGTGGGTGTAACCGCCGCCGGGATCTCTGGGGACGGGAACGACCACGCCTGCCACCATCATCTGGTCCACGAAGGACCGGGAGCGCTCCAGTTCGCTTTTGAATAAAGGCGCATATGGCTGAGCCGCCGCGACAGACCCGGTCGGGGAGGATTCGACTGGCCCTGCCACGGCGGCAGAAGATGCAGCACCCCATAGTACCACCGCTAGGAGGTTACCCTTCATGGCTTTGCTGCGCCTTCAAATTGATTGCCGGCAAGAATAGCCCGATGCGCGCCCTGATAATTCAATTCCTCGATAATCGGCGCAGGCATATTTTTAGAAACATTGCCCGATATCCGGGTTTGCGGACGACCGACAGTGTGGACAATCTTGATCGGTGCCGTCTCGAGAAAAACATTGTTGCTGATATCGCTATGCTGCACCCCGTGCAGGACCATGGATGATCCAGTCACACTGTTGCCGCCGCGTCCGACATTCATGAACGTGGAGCCGGTCAAAGAAAAATGCGGGCCAAATGTACTTTCGTCCCGGCCGCCGCGGTAGATGTTGAATACGGCGCCGCCAATATCTTTGAAATTGGAACCCGACACGTCAACATATTCGACATTATACTGGCCATAATCATCGGTCTCCGACGCAGCCTGCAAGACGGAACCGGAGATATTGGCAAAATTGCTATTCTTGATGCTGACGCGATCCGCGAACGAACTCTTGCCCAGCGCGATGACATGGAACGACTTGTTCACATCCAGATTTGCTACGGTGACGCCGTCGAGTTCGATCAGGAAATTCGACTGAATCGGATAAATTGTGGTCCGGATAACGGCGTTGCCAACCGAATCCGGCGCCAATTCACCGTCAATGACAAGATTGCTCAGTCGAACGCTTCCGCCCTGCCGGATTTCAATCAGCGACGGACGGGCAAAACTGATTTTTGCCACAGCATCTTTCGGCCCTTCGATCGAAATGGCTTTGTCCAGTGGTAGAATCTTGTTCACCAGATAGTCGCCGGTGCTCAGAACCAACCGATCGCCGTCGGAACTGGCCGCAAAAGCTTCTGTCAGACTATCTTCGCCGGGCTGTACGGCTATTCCCCTGCCCGTACCAAAGCGCTCACCTGTCGATGGCTTCGGATACCAACTAACACCAACCTGATCGCGCGTAACCGGAGTCAGATCACGAGATACGCCAATACTGGAGCCGTCGGGATAGAGGAGGCCATTCTCAGCGCGGACCAAAGCTACTTCGCCTTCCGAGATCCCCGCTACCGGCTGATCAATCTTGCCCCCGATCATCCGGTTGTCGGCAAAGGCAATACCGCTGATATCATCCTGAATTTTGACAAACACATCCGGTCCGGTCCCGCCGAGCAGATTATGCTGAAAACGGCTGTTCACCGGTGCGGCGGAGCGTTCCGCGTCGGCCCCTGCGGCAAATGTAATGCGCGTGCTGTCAACGACGCTGTTGTTCTCGATTATGGCATTGTCGACCTGGACGTAGCGGTTGACAGGCGAATCGGGTACGCCGTTCATCACGGTCAGAGCACTGGCAAACCCGTTGCCGCGCAGGCCTTCCATATAATTGTTGCGGATTGTCTGGTCACGATTGATGACACGGATGCCGCCGGTGTGGTCCTTGCCATTTCCGAAGAACACGTTGTTCTCGACCAGATTGCCATCCCCGTGGCGCAGCGTCAGCGTGCCGCTTGATTCAAAAAACGTATTGCCCCGGAAAATATTCCGCCCCGCCTTCGAGGAGATAATCTCGACTTCGCCATCGCAGCGATCGAAATAGTTATTTTCAACCGTCGTGCGGGAATCGAACATCGAATATTTGCTGGTGCCGATGCGCAATGTTTCGCCACCATTGGAACCGAGAACAGGCCGGGGACCAAAATAAACATGGTCGATACGGTGACCGTTTTCCTGACTGCCCTTGCTGTCCAGACGGACCGCAAGGGTCACACCCTTGTTGGTCTTGCCGGTCAGGTGATTATGGTCAAAGCGGTTGTTCTTGCCATACATGCTGACCCAATAATCGGACTCATAGCGATCGGGCTTGCTGAACCCGTCGATCACCACTTCGGTGACGCGGCTGTTTCGGGCGAGATCGTCCTTGGATGCGCGGAAGGCGATGACTTCGCCGGTCGGGCTGTAACCGTCGCGAAAGATCAGGCCGGTGACCAATATATATTCACCACCAAGACGCAGATTTGACTGGCCGGTCAGGAAAACCTTCCCGGGATCCTCGGCTTTCAGTGTGATGGGCTTGGCTCTCGCGCCTTTGCCGGAAATCTTGATTTCAAAATCATGCCACCTGCCGTTGGCAAGGATGATGACATCGCCGGCAACAAGCTTCGCTGCGACTGCGTTATACTCGTCTGCATTTTTGACGAAATAGTCCTTGGCCTGCGCGGGGACCGCCAGCAGCCAGATACTCAAAAACGCAAGGCAGCGCCTTGTCCACATTCCCCGTGATCCTCTCGTCTTTTCTGTGAGTCGGGCTATCAGGAGAATGGAGTAGAGTCAACCAATTGATTTTACCAAAGCGACGCATTAATTCATACCAATTGGTATAGAACGATCGGTTAAGGCGATATCATCAGCTTATTTGAGCAGGAGACAGGAATCGTTCACGGCTCTCGTTGGCGCGTTGCTGCACCTCTTCCAACGCCCGCTTTTCAGTCTCATTCAGCATTGCCTCGATAAGCCGGCGGAAATGGCGCCGCATTGCCTCCCTCGCCGCCGGTGGATTGCGTGCCGACAAGGCATCATAAATTTCCTGATGCTCGGTGGTTCTGGTGCTATTATCCACTTCGCAAATGGAATCATAAGCCGCCTTCACATCGGGCAACTCCTCCCGCATTCGCCACAGAGTTTTTATCGTGTGAACGATCGCTGCGTTGCCGGACGCTTCGGCAATGGTAATATGGAACTGTTGATCGGCTTCGGTGGATACGGCATCATCAGCGGAACCCATTTCCTTGGTAAGCCTTTCCAGTTTGACAATATCGTCATCCGAAATATTCTGTGCAGCCAGCGCAGCGGCCTCGGATTCAAACAAGGAACGGGCCTCGGTCAGCTCGAACGCGCTGACATCAGGCAACTGGCTGTCATCACCAGGCTGTTTTTCACTGACATAGACCCCGGATCCGGTCTTGATTTCGATCCGGCCAATGGCCTGAAGCGCAATTTCGGCTTCGCGTATGGTAACCCGGCTGACACCAAATCGCTCCGCAAGCTCCCGCTCTCCGGGAAGCCGCGCACCAACCGGAAACACGCCGTTCTCGATCAGATCGGTGATCTGCTCCGCTACACTATGGAAAAGCCGCTTTTCGCCCATATTCTAATCCGTCCCATTGATAGTTCACACTCTGACCTGCTGCCATGCTAGCGTATCTTCATACCAATTGTCCACTCCAGCGACAGGGCTCCAGCGAGATGCAAAATGGCGCAGCCGGTTCAAGCTCCCGCTGCGCCATCCTCCGTTGGAGTTCTGAATACCGGTCGCCTTGAGCTCGCCAGCTCAGGACTTCCAGTCGACAAGGCTGTTGTTAGAATTTGATGCTGGCACCGAAGGTGAGCCTGCGGTCCGGCAGTCCTTGAAAGCACAACAATCCTCCGTCATTGACACAATATTGTTTGATCTCGGACTTGGTAAGATTGACGCCCTCAACCCCAATATTGATATTCTCTGTCAAATCATAGGTGATACTGCCGTTGAGCTGCCCTCGGGCCGCTGTAACTACCGGGAAACCGAGCGTGCTTCCCAGAGTAGCGCCGCCCGCAGTGTCATTGGTACGAAATGCATCGCGCCATGTGTAACGAGCACGTGCGGACAGACCGTATTTTTCGTAGAAAAGTGTGACATTATAGGCATGTTTGGAGAAATCGAGTAGACCCTGAACTGCAGTATACGGCGCTGCATTAAGTCCACTGCTGGAATTGAAGATCGCGTTTGCGCGGCTGTCAGCCGCCGATGTGTTGGTGGCCTGCCCCCCGCCGAATTTTTGATAGGTATAGTTTGCCGCGAGACCAAAACCGGATGCGAAACCGATACTGTCCTCGAAGGCCGACAGATCATATTGAAAGGCGACTTCCACGCCGGTTTGGGTTGTCACGCCAGGATCGTTGATCGTTGTGGAGATTGGAACACAAAGACCATTGCCAGCATTCGCAGGGTCAACAAATACATTTCGATCGGCGATCGGGTTATATATGCCGCCACCTTCACACGGTGCGGTGAAATCCTTGAAGCCAGTCACTGGATCTACCGCGGGAGCGAATTCCTGCGTTACAAAAAGATTAGTGCGCCTTTTGTGAAAGACGCCGACGCTGATCACTGCCGCCGGCGCAAAATAATAGCTGAGCGACGCATCATATGCCGTCACTTTTTCCGGCGCCAAGCCCGGGTTACCAATTACAACCGCAGTGTTCGGTCCGGTGGTAAACCGAACAGAAGTCTTCAGATCGTTGAAATTAGGCCGGTTGATGTCCTGACCATAGCTCGCACGCAGAACAATATCGTCAGTCAGGCCTGCCGCAAAGTTTACGCGTGGCAACAGAACATGATATTTACCCGGTGTATTCACCTCCGTTATTGCACCGCCAGCGCCGATCTGGTTACCGAGCGAGTTGACGCTCGAATTTACATAGCGCAGGCCCACATTTCCGCTGAAAATACCGGCTTCAAAATTCAGTTGTCCATATACAGCATGTGTCTTTTCAGTGATCCTGTAAAAGGACGCGGGATTGAAGGTGGCGTCTGCCAGAACGCGCCCACCCGGCTCCGACGCCAGCGCTGCCTGCAATGTGGCAAGCGTTCCCGCCTGGTCGGAATATGCCAGACGCGGGTCGATGATAAGGAAATCACGGAAAGCCAGCGCCCTACCATCGGAATCACCGAAATTCGACGGGCCGGCGACCAGAAGCTGCGAAAACTTCGATCCATTCGGACTATCGCGCAATGCCGACAGGCCGATGCTAGAGCTAAATTCGTTAAACTCGGTGGAGGTATCATTATAGCGATATCCCCAATCGAACGACGTTATAAATCCGGTGAGATCATCGAGGGCCAGCGAGAAGTCCATTCGGCCGGTAGTTTCTACGTTCCTTGTCCTGTTGTTGCCGACTGTCACCGCGTCCAGAACCACGTTATTTGGATCAAGCAACTGGGCAACCGTCGGCGCAAATGCCGACGACTCATCAATACCGAATGTCAGCGCGCCACCCGAAAGGTCATAAGCGAACGGCGTGCCGTTATCATTCGCCGTGCCCGTGAGCGGCGTATTTGGATTAATAAAATTCAGTGTCGTACTGAGGTCCGGATTGCGCGTACTTGAGAGCGAGCGGGATCCTTCGATCCGCGCCCTGAAGCGGCCACTTTCCCATTCGGTGCCCAACCGAAGCAGGTTGCTTTCGGTCAGACGCGCGCCGACATCACTTGAAAAACGCAGGTTCGGCTTATTGGCAACGGTCGGCTGCAATGTTCCGGTTTCTGCAGCCTGGATGCTGCCAAGTTCGACACCACCGAGCGAACCGAAATTAACCGTTTCAAACGTGTCGGGGACGTTGGTCAGCTGGACCGAACTCACACCCGACGCCTGAATTCTTGTACTTTCCTGCTTGCGCGTCTGCTTATTATAAAAGCCGTCCAGATAGAATTTCAGATTATCGGTCGGAGCATATTCCAGCGTCCCGGCGAAGTTGTAGGTTTCATATTTGAAATCCTCTTGCTCCTGATTCAGGAACTGAATGCCAAGATAGTCAAATGCCGGCCCGGGAGCCCCCGTGGCGGTCACCCCGGTACCCTGAACAGTAAGAGTATCCCGGTCGACACGGGGACGGTTCGACAGCGCGTCTTGCTTTGTATAGCTTCCGCTTAGCACCACGCCGATTTCACCGTCCCCCGCCACCCACTTATCGCCGAAGCTTGCGGATATTCTGGGCTGAAGGCTTTTTGAAAGCTCTGAATATTCGCCCTGGACGCGCATCGCGATCAGAGGATCGCGCAAGTCGAGCGGGCGGATCGTACGCAGGTTGATCGTGCCCCCAACAGAACCCTCGGTTGTCATGGCGGTCGGCGCCTTAATGACTTCGACAGCGGCAATAATCGCTGCGTTGACATCTTCGAAGTTGATGCCGCTACGCCCTGAACCCGAGCCAACCGTCCCGACGCCATTGATCTCGGTGCGGTTATCGTTGGTACCGCGGATTTGCACACCGGTGCCGACACCAGCGTCTCTGGTAATTTGAACACCAGGGATATTTTCAAGAACCTCGGCAAGATTCTGATCGGGCAGCTTGCCGATATCTTCAGCCTGAATGACTTCAACGAGACTGTCCGCATTGCGCTTTTCATCAAGCGCCTTTGCAAGCGATCCCCTGATTCCCGACACGATGATAACGTTTTCTTCTGCAGCAGCGTCTGCTGGTTGCGCGTCTTGATTGTCTTGAGCCAAGGCAGGCGAAGCCACCATCGCCATGGCCGTGCCCGCCAAAAGTGCCGTTGATACGCGGCGCCGCGAACGGACGTTGAGCGCAAAAGTTCCTGCCTGTTTCATCGAATCTTCTCCCATGTGTTTTTTTATTTGATGGGAAACTGCCTTGGTCTAATCAGTTTGTCAACCTATATAACATACCATTGCAAATTTTATTGTCCTACCAATGTGGTATACCATGATGAGTTTTAGTAACGGACCGACGAACAATCGCCACAGCGGCGATATATATCCACGGGATTCGCTCGACAGTTATCAGCAAGTCTTTCTAGGAGAGCAGCCATTGGAGCCGGGTATGATCTCGAGTTGCCCGCAAAGTTCAGATGTCCAAAGCTTCTGCCCAAAGCACCACCCACGCCATACCCAAGCGGGTACCCACGTTAGAGCACGTCCCGTAGGAAACTGATTTTTACTAAGCTGAACAAATGGTGCTGCTAGAGAGAATTGAACTCTCGACCTCGTCATTACCAATGACGCGCTCTACCACTGAGCTACAGCAGCCGGACCATTTTGATGCGCTGGCGATAGCCGCCCTGATGGGCGGTTTCGACCGAACCGAGGCGCTAAGACCAAATGCTTGCGATCTTGTCAAGCGGAGTTGCGTTTTTCACTGGATAATGCAATCAGGTGCCATGCCAAAACCCCAGCCCAAATCGGAAAAATTACGCAAGGAAGCGGAGAAAGCCGAGCGGCTCGCTTCGCAGCTTCGCGCCAATCTGCGTCTTCGCAAGGCGCAAGCGAAACAGATAGTGCCAAGCGATCCGGAAGCAAAGCCGCAACCCTAGGGCTCGGGCTTAGGCGTTCACCACCGCCCGTTCCGGCTTGATATTCTCGAACGCGCTGACCGCCTCAATGAATTTTGCAGATACCGGCGCAACCTGATCGATTGCCGGATCAAACCAGACATAGGTCAGCTTGACCACATTGAGCAGCTCTTCTCCGCGCAAGATATGGACCAGCAACGTATAGCTGGTCCGGCCGAAACGGGTGATTCGCACCGCGATGTCGAGCAGATCATCGGCCTTCGCTGACGCACGATAATCGACATCGGCGTGGCGCACCCAGTTGTCGCCGCCAAAATGCCGCGTAAAACTGCCTAGCATGTCATTTTCGTCCCGCGGCCGGTCTGCCGCCACTATCGCCCGCATATATTCGGTCATGCCGACATCGGCAAAGGCCAGATAATGGGCGTTGAAGACGATGCCCTGCAAATCGCATTCGGCATAGCGCACGCGCAACGGGGTGATCAGGCGAAAGCCGTCGCGGGGATTTTTCTGTTCTGTCATGGCGCTGGCTCTTTCCCCAGCACCGTCTGGCTGTCAACCGGCTTTGGCAGCGGTCATGCAAAAGGCGTTTAGCTTGTTTCCGTCCGGGTCGCGGAAATATCCGGCATAAAATCCCTCGTCGCCGCGCGGTCCTGGCGCGCCTTCATCGCTACCGCCATTGGCCAGCGCAATATCGTAGAGCCGCTGCACCTGGTCCGTGTCCGCTGCTTCGAGCGCAACCATCACGCCATTGCCGACGCTGGCCGCCTGTCCGTCAAACGGTTTGGTCGCTGCGATACCCGGCGCACCGCCCATCGCGCCCCATGCGATGAACTGGTCAAAGTCCATCATGCGCCCGACACCCATTTCCTTGGCGAGTGCATCATAGAATCTGGCCGCTTTCTCCAGATCATTGGTGCCCAATGTCACATAACCGATCATGCTCTTCCTCCTCTTTCTCAGAAAAGAACATTAAGGGAACAAGTGAGTCGCGTCAATAGATTCAGAGCGGAGCGGTTTGCGCCTTGAGCCATTCAAGCGCATCGCCATCCAGCTGCGGCGCAATCACCGCACGGACCTTGGCATGATAATCATCAACCCACTGGCGCTGGCTTTGCGACAGCCTGTCGACCTCGATCAGCTTGCGCTCGAGCGGCGCGAAAGTCAGCGTCTCGAAACCGAGCATCGTCTGCTCGCCGCCTTCGATCTCCCGCTCCTCGACGAGGAACAGATTCTCGATCCTGATGCCGAATTCGCCAGCCTTGTAATAGCCCGGTTCGTTGGACAATATCATGCCCGGCTGCAGCGCTTCGCTCAGACCGCCTGCGCCGGATATTCGCTGCGGCCCTTCGTGCACCGAAAGATAGCTGCCGACGCCGTGGCCGGTGCCGTGACCATAGTCCACGCCATCGGCCCAGAGATACTGGCGCGCCAATATGTCGAGCTGCCCGCCGGTCGTGCCCTTGGTAAATACCGCCTGATCGAGAGCGATATGGCCCTGCAGCACCTGGGTATAGCGCTTGCGCATTTCTGCGGTCGGTTCGCCGACAGCAACCACGCGGGTGACATCGGTGGTGCCGTCGAGATATTGCCCGCCGCTGTCGACCAGATAGAGGGAATTCATCTCGACCGGCTGGTTGGTGTCCTCGTTCACGCTATAATGCGGCAAAGCCCCGTGATCTCCGGCGGCTGAAATCGTGTTGAAAGAGAGATCCTTGAGTTCCGGATTTTCCTCGCGAAACTGGCGCAGCCGGGCGGCAGCCGACAATTCGTCCAGTCCGCCCTTGGGCGCTTCCTGTGCCATCCAGTGCAGGAATTTGGTCAGCGCCGCTCCGTCACGCTTCTGCGCAGCCTTGTGGCCGCTGATTTCCGCTTCGTTCTTGATCGCCTTGGCGAGAATGGTCGGATCGCGATCCTTGACGATTTTCGCTCCGGCATTGTCGAGCGCTTCGAAAATCGCGGCAACCGAACGCTCGGGATCAACCGCAACGGTTTTGCCAGTCATGTCAGACAAGGCGTCGGCCAGTTCGTCATAGTCACGAATCTCGACATGATTGCCGAGATGCTCGCGCACCGCATCGGTCAGCTTTTCCGGCGCGACAAACAGGGTCGCTGTCTCGTCAGCACGTACAATCGCATAAGCCAGCGATACCGGCGTATTGGAGATATCCTTGCCCCGGACGTTGAAGAACCAGGCAACTGAATCCAGCGCGGCGATGACGGTGGCGTCATAGCCCTTGTCATTGAGCCACGCCGCGACATCCGCCCGCTTGTCCCGGGCCGATTTGCCGGCATATTGATCGCTATGGACCGCCAGTTTCTCCGGCGAGCGTTGTGGCTGGTCTTCCCATACCGCATCAACCGGATTATTTTGCACGGCAATCAGCTCCGCACCGGTCTTGGTCAGCGCCTTGCTGGCAGTTTCCGCCCATTCGCGGGTGTGCAGCCAGCTGTCATAGCCGATTTTCGAGCCGGTCGGTGCGTTCGCGGCGAGCCATTCATGCGGCTTCTGGTCCGCTACATTGACATATTCATAGAGATTTCCGTCGACCTGGTCGCGGACCTGAACGACATAGCGGCCGTCGATAAACATCGCCGCCTTGTCTTTCAGCACGATGGCCGAACCGGCCGATCCGCCAAAGCCGGTGAGCCAGGCCAGGCGTTGCGCATATTCGCCGACATATTCGCTCATATGCTCGTCACAGATCGGAACGACAAAGCCGTCGAGCCCGTCTTTTTGCATTTGTTCCCGCAACGCCTTGAGGCGGGCTTCATAGGTAGACATCAACATCGCCGAGCAAACTCCTTGAATAAGCTTATAGTGCAACACATAGGGGTTCCGGGCCCCATTCGCCACCTTAATCCGGCCGGAGATATATAGAGAATATGACACAAAAGCTGACTCGTCCGCCATTTGCAGAACAGCGTCCTCACAGCTACGAGCGGCACGGATATGTCGTCAACGACCCGTGGAACTGGCTGAAAGATGCGCGATATCCGGTGGTCGAGGACGAAGATGTGCTCGGCTATCTGAAGGCAGAGAACCAGTGGTTCGAACAGAATATGGAAGGCCGGGAAGAGCTGACCAAATCCCTGTTCACCGAGATGAAGGCGCGGATCAAGGAAGATGACAGTTCGGTCCCTCAAAAGGATGGCGACTGGCTCTACTGGAGCAAATTCGAGGAAGGCATGCAATATCGCCAGCATTGGCGAAAAGCGGTTACCGGCGGCGAAGACCAGCTGATGCTGGACGAGAATATACTGGCCGAAGGCAAGGAATATTTCCGGCTCGGCGCGGCGTCGGTATCACCCGATGGTCGATTGCTGGCTTATGCCTATGACGACAATGGTTCCGAGCGGTTCGAGGCACGGATCAAGGACCTGTCGAGCGGCGAGCTACTCCCCGATATCATCCCCGGTACATTGTCGAGCCTGGTCTGGTCGGCCAATTCCAAAATGTTGCTTTACGGTCTCGCCAACGAACAATGGCGTACCGACAATGCGCGGCTCCATGTTCTGGGCAGCGATATTGCCGATGATGTCGAACTATATCACGAGGATGATGAAGGCTTCCGCGTCGGCATCGGCCTGACCCATTCGGAAAAATATATCGCCATATCGACCGGCGATCACGAAACCAGCGAAATACGGCTTGTGCCGACCGACAATCCGCTCGCCGAACCGATACTGGTTTCGACCCGCAAGACCGGGCGCGAATATGACGTGGAGGAACATGACGGCACGCTTTATATCCTGACCAACGATGATCATGTAAATTTCCGGCTTGCCACGGCGTCAGTTGCCGACCCGGACAACTGGACAACATTGATCGCCGGATCGGACGAATTTTATCTGACGGACGTCTGCACATTCAAGAATTTCTACGTGACCGAGGGCCGCGAAAATGGCCTCGATCAGATTGAAATCCGTTCCTATGACGATCCGGCCAAAGTCGAGCGCATCGCCTTCCCGGAGGCCAGTTACAGCACCGGGCTCGACGACAATCCCGAATATGATGTCGACAAGCTCCGGCTCGGCTATGATTCGATGGTCACGCCGGGCACGGTCTTTGACTATCATCTGTCCGACCAGTCGCTCGAAACGCTCAAGGTACAGGAAATCCCGTCCGGCTATGACGCCAGTCAATATGTCACCGAACGACTGATGATCGAGGTTCGTGACGGAACGATGGTGCCGGTGTCGCTAGTCTATCGCAAGGACACCAAGATCGACGGCAGCGCGCCGCTCCATCTCTATTCTTATGGTGCCTATGGCTATGCCGTGCCGCCGAGCTTCTCTACAACACGGCTCAGTTTGGTCGATCGGGGCTTCGTCTACGCCATTGCCCATATCCGCGGCGGCGACGATCTGGGCCGTAACTGGTATCTCGACGGCAAGCTGGCCAAGCGAACCAACACGTTCAACGATTTTGTCGATGTCGCCAAGGATCTGATTGCCAAGGACTATACCAGCACAGGCCGGATCACCGCGTCGGGCGGCTCCGCTGGCGGCGAGCTGATGGGCGCAATCGTCAACAGCGACTCCGGACTATGGGGCGCCGTCGTCGCCCATGTGCCCTTTGTCGATGTACTCAATACGATGCAGGACGAAAGTCTGCCGCTGACTCCCGGCGAATGGCCGGAATGGGGCAATCCGATCACCGATAAAGCTGCCTTTGAAACGATCCGCAGCTATTCACCATATGACAATGTGACAGCGCAGGCCTATCCGCCGATGCTGATCACCGGCGGCCTCAACGATCCTCGAGTTACCTATTGGGAGCCGGCCAAATGGACGGCAAAATTGCGCGCAACCAAGACCGATGACAATATGCTGCTGCTCAAGACCAATATGGGCGCCGGCCATGGCGGCAAGTCGGGACGCTGGAACGCACTGGAAGAAACCGCAGAGGAATTCGCCTTCATATTGTGGCAGATGGGGATGGCTGAGTGAGTAGCGAAAGCCCTCCCGCTCCCCCGATCGATAAAGAACCTGGTTTCACGCTGGCGTTCACTGCTCAGCCAGACGACATTGACGAGCTCGGTCATGTCAACAACGCAGTCTGGGTGCGCTGGATTCAGGATCTTGCGACGGCCCACTGGCAAGCGGTCGCGCCGCAAGACGCCATTGACCGCTATATCTGGGTCGTAACCCGGCACGAGATCGATTATCGCGGCAATGTCGGGGTCGGCGAGACCGTGACCGGACGAACCTGGATTTCAGAACCGCCCAAGGGCGCGCGATTCTGGCGCAACGTCAGCTTCACCGGGCCCGATGGCAAGACAAAGGTCGCCGCGAAAACCAACTGGGCGATTATCGAGCGGTCAAGCGGACGGCCGGTTCGTGTTCCCGCTGGTCTCGCAGAGCTGTTCCTGGAAGGTTAAGGAGCCGGTATCGCGGTAGAAGGTGCCAGCGGTGAAGGTTGATCCACTTTTTCCCCTTCGGCGGTGCGCAATTGTTGCGGTTCGAGTATCGCTGCGGTTTCAATGACATCGAGTGCCCGCCGTGCTTCATTATAGCGACGCGCCTTTTCCATCCACTGCAGGACATCGTCATCCTCTGCAATCCCGGGCAGCTTCTCGACTTCGACGATCGCGGCATCGACATTGCCGGTTTCGACATAGCGTTTCGCCCGGATTAACCGCTGTTGCGGTGCCGGGGATGGCGTGCCTGGACTGCGAATGACGAATAGTTCGGAAAGTTCCCGCTGAAAGTCAGCCCAGAAGCCCGCGCCGCTCGATCCGGTCGTAAGCGCCGGCCCCAGTTCGTCCAGTCCTGCGGACAATTCTTCCAGGGTGACCGGTTCACGGGAAGCGTTGACAATGGTCGTCACCGCCTTGGGCTGCGCATCGCCAAAACGCAGTCGCAATTGGGGATCGATATAGCCAAGCGGTGATCCGCGATCCAGCGCACGACGGGCGGCAAAGGCGATCAACAACCCCTCAGCCCTGGCCGCATTGCCCGACGCAGCCTGCGCCTGCACATTGATCCGCGACAAACGGTCTTCCAGATCGGCAACGCGCACGGCCAGCGCCCGCTCCAGTTCCGGTGTCAGTGCCGGCGCCGCCGGCTCGCTTGATTGCGTTGACGCTGGCAAGACGGTGCCATCCGCATCAATACGGTTGGCAAGCGCCGTCACCGGGTCAGCAGCTTTGCCGGTAGCGCCATTGGCAACCGTCGCTATTTCCGCGTCAGGCTCGCTGTCGAAGGGGTTGTAGCGCGACAATATCCATCCTGTCAGAATCGCCCCTCCGATGAAGGCCACGACCATCAAAATCAGCACGTTGCGCGTCAAATTGCTCTTGCCAGTTGATGGCGAAAGCCTTTCATAATCCCGGCTCATTACGGCTCCTTTTCTTCAGTCAGGCCGCAGGACGGACCAAATCCTCTCAACATCACCGGCATAGTGCGCTCGCCAAGGACAGTAAAGCGTCGTCGTCCGGATGGCTTGCGGTTTGAACCATTTTCCACCCCTGTCCGGCCGCCTCAGCCACTTTTCCGGAGAAAGCCAGCACGCGATGCTGGCTCTTGGGCAAACCCGACCGGTCCAGTTCCGACACAAAATGTCTGGCAGCCCGCGCCGAATGCAGCAGGATGACGGTCTCCCCGGCGAGACAGGCTTTCGCCTGTTCTCCGAGCGCAATTGCGTTTGAACGATATACCGGCACGATTTCGAGCTGCTGATCTGTTGCAGAAAGATCGGTATGATCATGGCCAGCCAGCCATAATATGTTCCGGTACCGGCCATCCTCCAGTCCGCCCAGCAGGTCTTGCGCGCTGGTAGCTCCCGTTTCCGCGACATGGAGACCGGCTGCTATTGCTGCAGCTGCGGTTTTCTCGCCCACCGCCAAAATCGGCAATGATCGATAGGCGTTCAATTGTGGTCCGCCGAATCGGAGCGCGTTGGCGCTGGTCAGTAGCAATGCGTCAAAATCCTGTGCTTCCGGACCGGACCATGCAATCGGCTCGACGGCAAACAGCGGGTCGACCACCACATGCAAGTCCAATTCCTTTGCCCGCCGCTCGGTCTGCAGCGCCCCGTCGAGCGGTCGAAGGATCAGCAGCGGCAGATTCATCGACCAAATACGGCTTTCAGACCGGCGCTGGCCTGCCCCAATAGCGTGTTGGCCAATATACCTGGCGCGGAAACATCGCCGGTATCGAAACTGGATTCGCCGCTGACGCACTCGGATCCGTCGGGCAGCAATATTTCGGCCCGCAGAAAAACGGTTGCGCCCTCGATCGTCGCCAGAGCGGCGACCGGGCTGTGACAATCCGCGGTCAATTGTTCCAGAAACAGGCGTTCGGCAATGACAGCGCGGAATGTGTTCGTCGACGATATCGCATGCATAAGCCGACGAACATGGGAGTCGTCGGACCGCGTTTCGATCCCGATCGCGCCTTGCGCGGGCGCGGGAAGCATGACCTCAGCGGGAATATCAGCACCGACATCGTTCATGTCCAGCCGGTTCAGACCGGCGGCGGCGAGCAGGGTCGCGTCATAGTCCCCGTCTTCAATCTTCTGCAGCCTTCTTTGCACATTGCCGCGAATCAGTCTGATATCGAGATCTTTTCTCAGCCGTAAAAGCTGGGCCTTGCGGCGCGGCGACGCCGTGCCGACGATCGCGCGTTCGGCCAGGGAGTCGATTGAATCCGCGCCGATCAGCCGGTCGTGGACATCTGCCCTTTCGAGCATGGCCGCGAGAATGAACTCGCCCGGCCGGATGGTTTCCACATCCTTCATACTGTGCACCGCGCAGTCAATTTCTCCATTGCCAAGCGCGCGATCCAGTTCCTTGGTCCACAGTGCCTTGCCGCCGATTTCCGCTAGCGAACGATCGATTATCTTGTCGCCGCTGGCGATCATCGGCACCAGTTCGACCTGATCGGGCCGCCAACCGTGCACAGAAAGCAGCGCGTTTGCCGCCATCGTGGCTTGCGCCAGCGCAAGCGGTGACTGGCGTGTGCCGATGCGCAAGGGCCGGTCCAGCCCGGCGAGAATCTCTTTTTTGCTGTCTTCGCTCATGATAGCGCTTGTCCTAATGGCTTGAGCGCCTAAGTAAAAGCGTCATGAGCCTGATCTTGGGAATTGAATCCAGCTGCGACGAAACGGCAGCCTCGCTAGTTACGTCTGAGCGCGAAATTCTGGCGCACAAATTGGCAGGGCAAGAGGCGGAACATGCCCCCTATGGCGGCGTCGTTCCGGAAATCGCCGCGCGCGCGCACGCCGAGATCCTGACACCGCTGATCGCAGCCGCGCTCGAAGAAGCCGGAAAATCGCTCGATGACGTCGATGCGATCGCTGCCACTGCTGGCCCCGGTCTGATCGGCGGGGTGATGGTCGGCCTGGTCACCGGCAAGGCGCTGGCGATGGCCGCCGGCAAACCCCTGATCGCGGTCAATCATCTCGAAGGCCACGCGCTTTCGCCGCGACTGGTCAATCCGGATCTGGCCTTTCCCTATTTGCTGATGCTGGTGTCCGGCGGCCATTGCCAGATCTTGCGGGTCGAAGGCGTCGGCCAATATCGCCGACTGGCAACCACGATTGACGATGCGGCCGGCGAAGCGTTCGACAAGACCGCGAAAATATTGGGCCTCGGCTATCCCGGCGGCCCGAAGGTCGAAGCCTTTGCGCAGCAAGGTGATCCCGAGGCCGTTCCCCTGCCCCGCCCCTTGATCAAATCAAAGGAGCCGCATTTTTCTTTTGCCGGGCTGAAAAGCGCCGTGGTGCGGGCCCATCAAAGCGGTGCCCACAGACCCGAAGACATCGCGGCCTCCTTTCAACAGGCGGTGGTCGACTGCCTGCGCGACCGGCTGGAAAAGGCTGTTCACGATCATAGCAGTTGCGCGCATCTCGTGGTCGCAGGCGGTGTCGCGGCCAATACTCCGATCCGCGCCATGCTCCAGCAGGTCGCCGAGAAGAATGACATGACCTTTACCGCGCCTCCGCAGTGGCTGTGCACCGACAATGCGGCGATGATTGCCTGGGCAGGCGCAGAGCGTTTCGCAGCGGGCCTGACCGATCCACTGGATTTCGTCGCCCGGCCGCGCTGGCCGCTGGACCCGACGGCTGAAAAAGCGCGCGGCGCGGGGGTAAAAGCATGACTGTTACGACAGCAAAAATTGGCGTCATCGGCGCGGGCGCATGGGGCACCGCCCTCGCGCAGGTGCTATCTGAAGGTCAGGACGAATTTCTGCTCTGGGCCCGCGAACCGGAGGTTATCGACCAGATCAACCGGACCCACGAGAATATATCCTTTCTCCCCGGCCACCGTCTTCGCGACAATATCAGCGCAACGCAGGATTTAGACGCGATGGCAGCCTGTGATGTGCTGTTGCTCGTGACACCGGCACAGCATCTGCGCGCCACCCTTCAGGCATTACCCGATTCCGGCGCTTCGCTGATCCTGTGCTGCAAGGGAATCGAAGCACGAAGCCGGTTGCTGTTAAGCGAGGTTGCCAAGGTCGTGCGACCGGATAATGATCTCGCAGTCCTGTCCGGCCCGACCTTTGCCCATGAAGTCGCGCAAGGCCTGCCAACAGCCCTGACCCTGGCGTGCGAAAGTGAAGCGCTTTGGGAGCGGCTCAACCCGCTGATCGCAAAAGCCAGCTTCCGGCCTTATTATTCCGATGATGTCGTCGGCGCTGAAATTGGCGGCGCGGTCAAGAATGTTCTCGCGATCGGCTGCGGCGTGGTCGACGGAGCCGGCCTGGGTCAAAATGCCCGCGCCTCCCTGATCAGTCGCGGTTTTGCCGAAATGCTCCGCTATGGCTCGGCTCGTGGCGCCCGGGCAGAAACTCTCGCCGGCCTGTGCGGGCTTGGCGATCTCGTGCTCACCTGCTCCTCGACCAGTTCGCGCAATTTCTCGCTCGGCAAGGGACTGGGGGAAGGTCAGTCCGCCGAAGCGCTTCTATCAGACCGGACAACCGTTGCCGAAGGCGCCTCCACCGCTCCTGTCCTGCAGCAGGATGCAAAGGCGCGTCAGGTAGATATGCCGATAGTCGACGCTGTCTGCGCTTTGCTGGCAGGCGAGGCTGACGTTCAGTCTGTGGTCACCCAGCTCATGAAAAGGCCGCTCGTTTCTGAACGCAGATAGACCGGCAAGCCATGATGATGACAAATTCCCGAAACTGTTATAGACAGCTTTCCCTTAAGCGGGCCAGCCGGAGAGCGATTTGAACAGTCCTGAACCATCAGGCACGGCTGGTGCAGCGCCAATCGATGGCGACGCGCCTGCTGACAAGAGCAAGGACGATATTGCCGCGCTGGCCAAAGGCGGACGGACCAATATATTCGGCTTTCTTCTGCGTCTCGCTGCGCGTCTGCCGTTTCTGTTCATCGCGGGTCGCATTTACGGCGCCGATGCGCTCGGACGTTTTGCCTATGCGATATTGGTGGTCGAATTTGCGGCACAGCTCGCGACCCTCGGACTGAAACGCGGGCTGGCGGCGCAGCTTAGCAAGACCCAGAGGCCCCATGTCCATGTGGTCTGGGACGGGCTGTTGGTCAGCTTCCTCGCATCCGCCGTCGCGGCGGCGATCCTCATCGCCTTTCCGTTCATCATGTTCCCGAACAGCGAGATCAACGGGCTCGACCGGTTCCTGCCGCTGGTGATATTTACCGTCGTCGGGGCCGATATTGCGCTGGCCGCCCTCGCCTATCGTTACGATATCGCCTCGACGGTGCGCGCCCGGTCGGTTGTCGAACCCTGGACGATCAGCATCGCCGCTTTTCTCTTCTCTTATTATTCGCTGCGCGACGGCCTGATCCTTTCCTATGTCGTGTCGATGATTGCGGCGTTGCTGGCATCACTCTGGCCATTGTTCAAAAGCTACGGCCTGCCGCACGGCTGGCGACCGGAGCCGATGAAAATTGCGAAAATCGCCCGGCGCAATATGCCGCTTGCCGCAGCCGATGCCGCCGAATGGGGTTCACGCCGGCTGGACCTCGCCATTCTCGGCCTGTTTGCGTCACCGGCGATCGTCGGAATCTATTATATCGCGCAACAGGTAGCGAGCCTGCCGCAAAAGCTCAAAACCAGCTTCGATCCCATTCTCGGCCCTGTCATCACCCGCAATCTCGAGGCAGGGAACCTGAAGGCCATTGCCAGTCAGGTGAGCCAGGTCGGATTCTGGATCATTGCCGCACAGATCGGCATTGCGCTGGCGCTGGCGATTCCCGGAGAAGCCGTGATGGGTCTGGTCGGACCGGGTTTTGTCGGTGGAACCGGGGCCCTGGCCTTCCTGCTGGCAGCCGAAGCGGTGGCAGCAACCGCCGTGGTCGCCGAATCTGCCCTTGTCTATATTGCCCGCCATCGGAACCTGCTGATCTCGCTGTCAATGCTGCTGCTGCAGGCGGCGCTGAGCGTCGCGTTCATTCAGGTCTGCGTGCTTCTGGGCTGGGGGCCGTTGTTTCAGGCTGCCGCCGTCGCCGCGGCGCTGATGGTCGCTCTCGCTTATGCCTCGGTGGTCAAGGCGATCTTCCTGTCCAAACTGCTCGACGCGCCGGTCAATGGCTGGCGCTGGACCTTGTTGCTTGCGGTCGCGGTGGCGAGCGCGGTAGGCTATCTCGCCACCTATCTGCCCGAATGGATGGAATTGATCGTCGGTATCCCGATGATCCTCGGTAGCTATGCCTGGATCATCTGGAAATGGGGCTTTGGACCCGAAGACCGGAAATTGTTCAAGATGAAAGGCTGATCAGCCAAAGCGAACCTTCACCAGTTCTGCCAGATCGGCTTCCGGCCGGGCGCCATAATGGGAAATCACTTCCGCTGCTGCAATCGCGCCAATGGTCAGACATTCTTCCATCGGACGCTGTTCGATATAGCCGCTGAGGAAGCCGGAAGCGAAAAGATCACCGGCACCGGTCGTATCAACGATATGATCAACGGGTTCCGCAGCAACGGCGGTCGTCTTGCCGTCACGAACCGCGATCGCCCCGTTTTCGCTTCGCGTCACCACCAGCGTTTCCACCTTGGCGGCCGTTTGCGCAACCGCGGCATCAAAATCCTCGGTCTCGGCCAGCATCTTGATTTCCGCCTCATTGGCGAACAGGATATCAATCTTGCCGCCATCGATCAGGCCGACGAATTCCTCCCGGTGCCGGTCGACGCAGAATGTGTCGGACAGGGTGAAGGCAACCTTGCGGCCATGTTCCCTGGCGATATCGATTCCCAGCGCCATCGCGGCCTTGGGCTCGTCGGCGTCCCACAAATAGCCTTCAAGATAGAGGATTGCACCGCTGGCGATCAGGTCGGAGTCAACCGCAGCCGGCGGCAGGAATTGCGATGCACCGAGAAAAGTATTCATCGTCCGCTGCGCATCCGGCGTGACAAAAATCAGGCAGCGCGCCGTCGGCGGCTCTTGACCCAGCGGCGGCACATCAAAATCAATTCCGGTTGCACGGATATCATGGGCAAACACTTCACCCAGCTGATCGTCGGCCACTTGCGCGATCAAGGCGCATTGGCGCCCCAATATGGATGCGCCGGCCAGCGTGTTGGAACCCGAACCGCCGCTAATTTCCCGCGCTGGCCCCATGTCGCGATATAATTCCTGCGCCCGCGCGGCGTCGATCAGCGCCATGCTGCCCTTGACCAGTTGCTCTTCGTCAAGAAATTCATCGCTGGCTTGCGAGATGACATCAACAATTGCATTGCCGATGGCGACAATATCGTAACGGGCTTCAGTGGTCATAAAGATCCTCTTGGGGTGGTTTGCATGGTTCGGGACGGGTTAGGGACTTGGTCCGATGCCATCAAGCAGAATTGACGCTGGCCGGGCAATCATGACATGAGGCGCGAATGATACAAGCTTTCACGCGTTCCCTCGCCCAGCTTCGCGACCGTGCTATATTGGTGATCCTGCTCAAGGTCATATTGCTCACGCTTCTGTTGTTCGCCATTTTCGGAGTAGCAGCATATTTTGGACTGGTCTGGCTATTTGCCTGGCTCGGGTGGACAGATGGCGGCCTTGCAGCAGCTGCGGCTGCGGCCATCATCGCGATATTGACCGGATTATTATTGTTCCGGATTGTCGCCATTTTTGTACTCAACATCTTCTCGGACGATATTGTCGATGCGGTAGAACGGCGACATTATCCTGATCGAGCGGAAACGGCGAAACCGCCGGGTTATGTGATCGGGATCAAAATGGGGCTCGCGTCCGCCGGCCGGGCGCTAGGCTATAATATTCTGGCGGCACCACTCTATATCCTGCTGCTTGTGACCGGGATCGGCCCTCCGATTGCCTTTTTTACAGTCAATGCCATTTTGCTGGGACGCGATCTGCAGGACATGGTTGCTGCCCGCCATGCCGCCGATTATCGCAATCTCGCCGCCGGATCGAGTCTGCCGAAACTCGAGCGCTTCACCCTCGGACTGGTCACTGCGCTGATGCTGGCCATCCCCTTTGTCAATTTCCTTGCGCCGCTATTGGGAGCCGCTATGGCTACCCATCTGGTGCATGGGAAGAAGGAAATATGATCCGCATGAAAGCCAAATTTCTTATATTGTTCAGCCTGCCCGCTCTAGCGGCCTGTGCATCGACAACGGCAACAAGAAGCCCCAGCCTGCCAGCCGCTCCGGCCTCCCCGCTCCAATCGGTAGCAGGCCTGGATATCGTCATGGGCAAGACCGCCGGTCAGCTTATCCGTCTGTTCGGAAAACCGCAGTTGGATATATCCGAGCCGCCAGCCCAGAAACTCCAGTTTGCAAGCGGCGCGTGCATACTGGATGCCTATCTTTATCCGCCCGAAGACGGCGGCGCCGGTCGGGTCACCCATATCGACGCCCGCCGCAGCGATGGCGCTGCGGTTGACCGGGTCAGCTGCGTAAATGCTCTAAGGCAGCGCTGACGCCAGCTGTTCAAGCGCCCAACCAGCCGCGTCCCTGACCGCATCATCGTCATCATCCAGAAGCGCCTGAGCCGGCACGATCAATGCTGAATCGCCGCTATTGCCCGCCGCGATAAGGGCATTGCGTACCATCCTGTCGCGGCCGCTGCGCTTGATTGGCGATCCGGAGAATACCTGCCGGAAACTGGCATCATCGAGCGCCAGCAGATCGGCCAGCGCCGGCGCAGTCAATTCCGCGCGTGGCAGAAATGCCTTGTTTGCTGCCCCCGCCTGGGCAAATTTGTTCCACGGACAGACCGCCAGACAATCGTCGCAGCCGTAGATATGATTGCCCATGGCTTTGCGATATTGGTGCGGGATCGGTCCCTTGTGCTCGATCGTGAGATAGGAAATGCAGGCCCTTGCATCGAGCTGATAGGGTGCCGGAAAGGCGCCGGTCGGACAAATACCCTGACAGGCAGAGCAACTGCCACAGCTGTCTTTTCCCGGCTTTGACGGCTCCAGTTCGAGAGTCGTGTATATCGCGCCCAGAAACAGCCAGCTGCCGTGATCTCGGCTGACGATATTGGTGTGCTTGCCCTGCCATCCCAGGCCAGCCGCTTCCGCGAGCGGTTTTTCCATGACCGGCGCGGTATCGACGAATACCTTCACCTCGCACTCTGCCTGTTCGATCAGCCAGCGGGCCGTCCGCTTGAGCGCGCCTTTCACGACATCGTGATAATCTTTGCCCTGCGCATAGACCGAAATGCGGCCGTGATCGGAGACACTCTCCAGCGCGAACGGATCGGTGCCCGGCGCATAGCTCATACCCAGCATGATGACCGAACGGACGTCCGGCCATAAATGGGTCGGGTCGGACCGTTCGTCGGCCCGGCTCTCCATCCAGATCATGTCGCCGTGGCTGCCGTCCGCAAGCCACTGCTTCAAGCGCTGGCCGGTTTTTGGTGCCAACCGTCCCGGAGCGATGCCGACCGCAGCAAAGCCCTCTTCCTTCGCCTTTTTTTCGAGCGCTTTGTCCAATCTTAACTTGTCATCCGGCATAGGCTTTCCCTATCAAACACTACCGCCAGATATGAAAGCCGTAAATGCACGCGCCACATTCCGAATTCGCCATCGAAGCTCGCAATATCGTCAAGAGATTTGATGGCGAAGCCGCCGTTGACGGTATCGATCTGACGATCGAGAAGGGCAGTATATTCGGGATATTGGGACCAAATGGAGCGGGGAAGACCACGACCTTGCGGATGCTGCTCGGGATCATTGACCCCGACGAAGGCGAGCGGTTTCTACTCGGATCGCCAGAGCCGATTTCCATGGCCCACCAAGTGGGTTATCTCCCCGAAGAGCGCGGACTCTATCCATCGATGAAGGCATTTGATGCGATTGCGTTCATGGGCGCGTTGCGCGGATTGCCGCTGGCCGAGGGCCGCAAGCGGGGTCGTGCCATGATGGAAGATCATGGGCTCGGTGAAGCAGCCGACAAACAGATCCGCCAACTCTCCAAAGGCATGGCGCAGACGGTACAGTTGCTCGGCACGCTCGTGCACGATCCCGACCTGATCATTCTTGACGAGCCGTTTTCCGGTCTGGATGCGCTGAACCAGGGCAAGCTGGAACGATTGATCCGCGCCCAGGCCGACAAGGGCGTCACGATCATTTTCTCGACCCATGTGATCGCCCATGCCGAGCGGCTGTGCGAAGAAATCGCCATTATCGCCGATGGGAAAATCCCTTTCAAAGGCAAGGTTTCCGAGGCCCGTGACCGGCTCCGTCCGCAGGTCCATCTCGAAACACGCAATCTCGACGGTCCCTGGCGCACAGCAATTCCTGCAGATTGCAAACCGCTCGGCCACAACTGGCATTTCACTTTGCCCCAAAGCGGCGTCGAACCGTTGTTAAATGCTCTGGTGGAAGGCGATGCCGGCATCGAATCCCTCTCTATCGAACGGCCCGGCCTGCACGACGCCTTTGTCCAGATCGCTGGCGAGGCAGCGGCGCGGAAAATGGATGCCGATGCCGCAGACAACAACGGGGATGAAAGAGCATGATCGAAACCATCCGCGCCGCCTTCGTCATCGCCCGCCGTGATTTCACCGCGATCATATTTTCCAAATCCTTCTTCTTCTTTTTGCTGGGACCGCTATTTCCACTGGGGATAGGGGTCGCCGCTGGCGGGCTGGGATCGCAGGTATCGCAGGAGATTGATAATTCTGTTATTGGCGTCGCCCTGAACCAGGAAGAAGCCGAAGCACTGCTTGCAACACGCGCACGACTCGTCCGGAGTCTGGGTTCAAAATCCCTGCCGGAGCTGATCATATTGCCGGATTTTTCCGCGCAAGAACCGGACATCATTGCAAAGCTGGACAGCGAAAAATCGCTGACCGCAATTCTCTCCGGGACGCTGGCTGCCCCCGTGCTGACCGGTTCGGCGGGAGACGTCAAACGATGGCAAGGGAAAATTACGCTGCTGGCGGAGACAGCTCTTTCCCGGCCCGCCACGGTTAACATTGAAACGAGGCTTATCGGTCAAACGGGCAGTTCCAGCGAACGCAATCAACTGATGACGGCGCAGGCCGGCCAGGCAATCCTGATCCTGCTGACGATGATCCTCGCGGGGATGGTGCTTTCCAATCTGGTCGAGGAAAAGACCAACAAGATCATCGAGATTCTGGCCGCAGCCATCCCGATGGATGCGATATTTCTCGGCAAGCTTTTCGCAATGCTGGGCATGGCGCTCGTCGGTATCACAGTGTGGAGCACGATAGGAATATCCGTAGCCCTTCTGGTCGGCGGAAACTGGAATGCCCTGCCTTCGCCCGCCGTCGGCTGGCCGTTATTCTGCCTGCTGCTGCTACTCTATTTTTCGATGGCCTATCTGCTGCTCGGCTCGCTGTTTCTTGGCATCGGGGCAATGGCAACAACCGTGCGCGAAGTGCAGACCCTGTCCATGCCGGTGACCATGGGGCAATTGCTGGTTTTCTTTCTCGCTTATTCAGCAATCACAAAATTGGGTGAACCGATGGAATGGTTTGCGGTGCTCTTTCCTTTCAGCTCACCCTTCGCGATGATCGCGCGCGCCGCCCAGATGGACAATATCTGGCAGCACGGACTGGCGCTGATCTGGCAGGGTGTCTTCACAATGATCATCATCCGCTTTTCGGTGATGCTGTTCCGCCGTAACGTGATGAAATCCGGACAGGCGGCTCGCAAAAAAAGTCTGTTTGCAAGAGTGACCGGAAAATAGTCCGGAGATTCAGGACATTTGCCGAAAAGACATTGACATTACTGTCAATAGAGGCAGATTGAACTAGTTTTGAAACGCAACCGATTGCCGATACAGGCAACGGCAGGAGAGACCAATGGCATCCGTTCCCCAAATCGACCTCGATAATCTGACCACCTCCCCGACCGCCGACGAGGCTCTGGAAGAATGGTATAAGCGCAACCCTCCGGTCGCAGATAGCGAGGCCAATCCCTGGGATGTCAGTCGGGCGGAACTGTACAGCAAGGATCTATGGCGCAAGCCATTTGCCGAAATGCGGGCGACTGCTCCGATCAACAAGGTTGAGGGCGGCGTTCACGGTGACTTCTGGAACATCACCACCTACAAACCGATCCAACATGTCGAAGCATTGCCGGATATTTATTCCTCCGATGTCTCCCATGGCGGCATCACGATTGCCGAGCCCGACTTCGACGACTCCGATTTTCAGCTGCCGATGTTCATCGCGATGGACCGTCCCAAACATACCGGACAGCGTCGTACGGTAGCACCCGCCTTCACCCCGACCGAAATGAAACGGATGGAAACCGAAATCCGCCAGCGCACCGAGGAAGTGCTCGATAGCCTGCCATGGGGCGAAAAATTTGACTGGGTCGACAAGGTTTCGATCGAGCTCACCACCGGCATGCTGGCAATATTATTCGGTTTTCCGTGGGAAGACCGCAGGCTGCTGACCTATTGGTCTGACTGGGCTGGTGATGTGGAATTGTCATGCGCGGAAGATCTCACTGAGCAACGGCGGCATATTCTCTACGAAATGGGTGCCTATTTCACCAAATTATGGAACGAACGGGTGGATGCGGAGCCGACGCCCGACCTGATTTCCATGATGATCCATTCCGAACATATGCGTGACATGGATCCGATGGAATTCATGGGCAATCTGGTATTGCTGATCGTTGGCGGCAATGACACCACCCGTAACACCATGTCTGGCGTGGCTTATGGTCTCGGCCAGTTCCCCGAAGAAAGGGAAAAGCTGCAGAAAAACCCTGATCTGATACCCAACGCGGTTCAGGAAATCATCCGCTGGCAGACGCCGCTCGCGCATATGCGCCGCACGGCGCTGGAAGATCACGACCTGTTCGGCAACCAGATCAAGAAGGGTGACAAGGTCGTTCTGTGGTATATCTCCGCCAATCGCGACGAAGAAGTCTTTCCGGAAGCCGACAAGATCATTGTCGACCGCGAGAATGCAAGACGTCACCTCGCATTCGGCTACGGCATCCACCGCTGCGTCGGCGCCCGTCTCGCCGAACTGCAAATCCGTATCTTGCTGGAAGAGATGCACAAACGGCGCATGCAGGTCAATCCGACCGGAAAAAACCGGCGCGTCCACGCCTGTTTCGTTCACGGATTCCGCGAGTTGGAAGTCGAGCTTTCGAAATATTGATCAGTTTCCGTTCAGGCGCACATCTGTAACCAATTTGTCTCCCGGTTCGAATGAATGAGGGATATTGGAAAGGAATTCAGATGAAACCGCTCGACCGGCGCACAGTCATATCCGGTACTCTTGTAGTCGCCGGAGCCTATGGAGCGATAAGCCTTTCCGGCTTTTTCGACGATGCCAACGCGCGGGCTGGCGGACCGTTCAAGATCAACCGGACAGCCGCAGAATGGAAGCAACGGTTGGGCGCCGCACGCTATCGGATATTGCGGCTTGAAGGTACCGAACGGGCCTATTCCAGTCTGTTGAATAATGAGAAGCGCAAAGGCGTTTACGCCTGTGCCGGCTGTAATCTCGGGGTCTATAAATCGGACACAAAATATGACAGCGGCACCGGCTGGCCGAGCTTTTGGGCGCCGCTCGCCGAAGACCGGATAGGCACGACGAAAGACTATAAGATCGGCTATCCGCGCACCGAAGTCCATTGCACGCGCTGCGGCGGGCATCTCGGACATATCTTCAATGATGGACCGAGGCCTACCGGCAAGCGGCATTGTCTCAACGGGCTGGCGCTGAAATTCATTCCGGCCTGAACCGGGGGATCAGCTATCGGGTGCTTCTACCTGCTGCCAGAATTCCAGTTTGATCCCGTCGCAATCGAGGATCCAGGCGAATTTGCCATATCCTTCGTCAACCTGACCCAGAATCTCAAGACCCTTGTCCTTCAACTGCTCGACATAAGCATCCAGATCATCGACCCGTAGGTTGATCATGAATTTGGCCGCGCTTGGTTCGAGATATTCGCTGTCTTCGGGAAAATGGCTGATCAGACTATAAGGTTTGTCACCTTTCTCGTCCGACCAATTGAGCATTGGACCATATTCCCCGTCCATATCCAGATAATCTTTATACCATTGGCGTGTAGCTGCCGGATTCTTCACCATATGAAAAACCCCCCCAAGTCCGGTGACCCCTGCCATATTTTTCTCCATGGTTCTGGTCTGTTGCGACAATTCCTTATAAACAATAGTATAATTTACATATGGTTACGAAATTCTTTTGTCGCAACCCTCCAAATAGTCAGGCCAGAGTCCCTGATGTGGACAGGTTGCAGCCAGTCCGGATTCTGACCTTTGGCCAGTTTCGCCCACAAACCTTCCGGATGCTTTTTCGCGTAGAAATCAAGCTCGGCTTCGCCATCGCAGGCGACAATGTAGCGGATATCACGCGCTTCCAATATCTCGCGAGCTACATCCGGTACGGATATAAAAATCCGTATCTGATCGGCCATCGCCTTGTCATTACGATGGTGACTGGTAGCGAGCACTGAATGCGGGGTCAGCAGCAATATCCGTGGTCCGAAATCAAATGGGGCGACGATGCGGGACCGGGGCAAGGCATTGAGCCGCGCAAGCGAGGCGTTATCCTTGCACGTCGCAGTACCGGAGTTCAATTCGGCCTTCCCGTCATCTCCTGTAATTTTGTTGAAAAGCGCGATGGCAAGCGGGCCAGGCATGATCAGGAAAACAACTGCGGCGGAGGCGAGTATGCGCGATACCGGACGCTCGATTGCGCGCGCGTGCGCAAAGGCCTGCTGCACAGCCCAGGCCATGAATGGCAGAGCAAAGGCCGCTGCGACCGCTGTGGCACGCTGGACAAACAGGGACAGCAGCACCGCCCAGAGAAATGCGTAAGCGAGAATGAATAATTTGCCGCGATCAATCTGTCCGCACCGGACACGCACGATATAGATCAGACTTCCCAGCCCGACGATGATCGATCCGCCGAGCAAGGTGACCATGGTCTTGCCATTCTGGTACCAGATCGGCAGACCCTCGAGAACATTGACCAGCCAATATTCGCGAACGATTGGATCCATGGTGTTAAATGCTCCGCCAACACATTGGGCAGCGAAGCCATAGAAGATAGCCAGGGCCGCCGCACCGGCGACAGCCAGACTGACAGTGCGCAAGGCGATATTTGCGGGCAGCCATTTGATTGCCGGCAACATAACAGCGGCACCCGCCGTACAGGCCAGCAAATGCGCTGGTGACAGCGCATCGCAATAGTTCACCGCCGTGTTGAAATTGCCCTGAGAGGCAAAATAGAACATGAAACTGGCCATCAGAAAGGATAATAAGGTCCAGAACAGCCGAACCCCTTCTTCGGTCCGGAAGACCCAGCGCCAACCCAGCAGCACGACAAAGGCAGCCGATAGCGGCAATCCTTCGAGCGATATCGAAAGCCAGAGCGCAAGCGTCGCACCCAGCGCAATGCCGCCCTTGCGCTTGTCAGGCCAGAACATCGTCCACAGCGCGGTCAGCGCCAGAGCAATCTGCCAGCCATGATGATCCACCCGCATCGGGCGGATTTGCGAGACAATCGGCACGGCAGTTGCCAACAGAGCCGCCGCCAGAAGTGTGACCTTGCGGTCAAAAACCTGTTCTGTGATTTTGACGACCAGCCACATTGCCACGCCCAAAGTGACGAGCGGCGCGATAACCATTGCCGCAGTTTCGGCGGACGCTGCGCCGATCAACGGTTTGAGCAGCAAGACCACCAGGGCCAGCGGCAATTCGACCCAGCGCGGCCAGTGCATCGGCTGGCTGTCCGGTTCGCCAATGCGATATTGGATAGTATCAAACCAGCTTTGCCCGCCGAGCCAGTCGCGCAGCTGGACCATGCGCAGCTGATCATCCGGGTCCCACCCGATGCCGCTCATGATCTGGCCACGCGTGACCAGAATGAGCACGGCGCAGACCGCGAGCCAGATCAATAATATTGGCAGGTTTCCGCGCAAGCGTTCCAAAATCTTACCCCTCGGGCTGCGAGCCTTTGGCTTTCAGGTAAAGCCATGGAACCCGCTCCGGGTCAAATTGCGAACGATGATGGCGGTCAAAAAACGGCGGCATATGATCACCAACCAGCAGGATATCCGCCTCCGGAAAATCGCTCGCCGTAATTTCCTTGATCAGCGCCTTGTCTATATCGTCGAATATCGCGAACTGGCGGCAAATCATCGGATAGTCCCGGGCCAGTTCGACAGATACTTTCTCGCAATTCTCGGGGTGCAGATTCTGTTCGGTAGGCACCGGCAAATGGGTGTTCAGCGTCAGCCAATATTGAAAGACAGGCTGCTTTGCCCGCTTCAGATTTTCGGCCAGCATTTTCGGAACCTGACGATCACAAGCGCCGGCAAAGACACCGCCACACCATTCGGCGCCACGTTTTTCCAGATCGACAGCAAATTCCCGCTTTTGAAAACCGATCTTGGGATACCAGTCTTCCCGCTTGAAAAAGGGACCTTTGAAACTGTGCATCGCCTGTGTCGCATAGCCTTTTTCGGCAAGCTGCGCGGGCAGGCAATTCAATGTCTTCGGATCATCGCTTTCAAGCAACTCATAATAATCGCCCCAGCGTCCGCAGAGTTCGCGCATCTCGCCCGATGTGGTACTGTTATAATATAGGCTCGTGCCCTGGCTGACCTCATAGCGCGCCTTGACCGCGCTGCTGTTGTAATAGGCAAACAGCTTGTCTGACATCGCCTTGTTGTTCTTGGGAACCCCCAGCGATTCAACGATGATCAGCACCAGATGGCGCTTGCCATCGGCGCGGGCGGCAAAGCCGGATTTCGTAACCGCCGATTCAAACCCCGCACCTGCAGGAGCCGGCCGGAAATAATGACCCCGCATCCCTTCACCGACCGCGGCATCCGCTCCGACAAGCCCGAAAATCAGAGCTCCGCCAAGCAGGATATGCAGTGGTTTGGAAAAATTGGTGTCGCGCTTGAGCAGGAACCAGCTGCCGATCAATATGCCGACCATGACGATCGCCGCAATGATATATTCGATCGAGTTGCTCGGTTTGATTTCGGCAAAAAACTGCAGCGAATAGAGCAAGGAATCCAGCGTCAGGCTGAACAGGCCGGAAACAAAAGAAAGCAGGGAATAGACCATCACCCCGACGAACGCGATCCACTGTACCGCTCGCGGCATCCGTTTGACGATCAGGCCGACGAGACCCGCCAGCACAATCGGAATCGCGCGTGGTGGTGCGCCAACCATCCACATCGCCATGAACGGAATATTGGCGAGGATAACCCAGACCAGCGCCCAGTTGAGGAATTTCGTGAATTCGGTGCTGAATCGCTGCTGCTTTGCAGGCAAGGCTATGGTCTTGTCGATATAGCTCACCGGAATACCCCGTATTTGCGGGTAAGATATACGGCGAAGAAACTGACGGCGACGGCCGCTGCCTTGGCCATGACCGGCAAAATACCGGCACTGGTGAGACCGCTGACCATGGCGACCGTTATGCCGAGGCCCAGTATGGCGGTTCCGATGAAACCGAGCCGTTGCAAATGCAACGCCGCACCACCGCGCGCCTTGCCGGGAAATACGAAGCTCGAGGAAATCAGCCAGTGAACGATGATGCCGGCGCTATAGCCTATTGCAGAAGCCCAGCCCGGATCGACCAGGAATGCGACCAGCACCATGAACAAGGCAACGTCAAAGGCCAGGCTGACGACGCTCGCCAGCAAATAGCGGGTAATCGAAAACCGGTTGAGCAAAGCCAGCGGAGCGGGCAGATTTCCTACCCAATCACCGATGGTTGACCGTCTGTCCGAGCCGCTGCGTTCCATTTTAGGCAGCCCGTGTCGCTGGTTTTTCTTCCTCGATCCGCGTCGGCACATCGCGCATGCTTTCGAGAGCGGCAGCACGGTCTTCACTGATTTCCTCGGCGACCACCTTCTGCGCGCCTTCGTCGCCCGCCTCGTGATATTCGGCGTCTTCGTTGACGTTCCAGACGTTCCACTTGCGAGTGCCGGCTTCGATATTCTCCACCGTCAGCATCGCGGTCATCATCGCGTGATCTTGGTTATTATAGCGGTGCATGCCGTTGCGTCCGACCATGTGCAGGGTCGGGTAGCGGCCTTCCAGATCATTGCGCATGGTAGCGACATTATCTTCATAGCTGTCGTCATAGACCGGATAGGCCTTTTCCTGACGGACAACCGCGCCGCCGACAACATCCTCGGGTTTGCACAGTCCGAGGATTGCCATTTCCTTCTTGGCCAGCTCGATCAGATCTTCGTCGGACGAGGACCACAGACCGTCATTTTCAAAACAGAAATATTCCAGCCCGACGCAGGCGATATTCTCGTCCGGCACCATTTCCGGTGACCAGCTGCGGAAATTCTGCACGCGGCCCACCTGAACCCGGTCATCATGGATATAGATCCAGTTGTCGGGGAACAGATCGTCGGATTTGACCTTGATCGCAACAGTCAGAAAATCGCGATAGTTGAGATCCTGCGCCTCCGGCATGGATTGCGGCAGTGGATGGATGCGGGTGGCAAGCTCGCGCATCGGCGCGCTTGAAATCACATGTTTCGCATTGATGATGGTTTCGCCGTCAGCGCTCGTCGCGCTTACGCGCCAGTTGCCTTCGGCATCCTGGGCGAGCTGCTTGAGGCTATGGCCCATGAGCACTTCATTGCCTTTGGCTTCGACATGGGCCTTGGCCGCATCCCACATCATGCCGGGGCCGAGGCGGGGATAGCGGAAGGTTTCGAGCAGGGTTTTGACTTCCTGTCCGTCATTCGGCCTCTTGTTGAGGCCAAGCGAGCGTTTCAGGCCATCGGTGACCGCGTTCCAGAGACTCAGGCCCTTGATCCGCTGTGCCGCCCAGTCCGCCGACATTTCGTCGCACGGCATGCCCCAGACCTTCTCGGTGTAGGTTTTGAAGAAAATCGAATAGAGCTTGTAGCCGAACTGGTTGACCGTCCAGTCTTCAAAGCTCTTCACATTCTTGTTCGGGAATACCTTCGCCTTGCCATAGCTCAGCATGCAAAGCGTCGAACGCCAGATACCGAGATTCCACAAGGCTTCGAACGCGCGCAGCGGGTAGCTGTAGAATTTGCCTTCATAATAGATGCGGCTCATCCGGGGACGCTGGATGAAGTCGTCTGGCAGGATTTCGTTCCACAGATCGACCACTTCCTGGCTTTTCGAAAAGAAGCGGTGCCCGCCAATATCAAAGCGGAAGCCTTCATGCTCCACCGTCCGGCTGATCCCGCCGACATATTTCGGATCTTTCTCGATAACCGTGACCGAAAAGCCCTTTTTACTGAGCAAATAGGCAGCTGTCAGACCGGCTGGCCCGGCGCCGATGATCGCGACATCTACCGGAGAATCTTCGGGCGTTCTCTGTCTGGTCATAAAGTCCGTTCCCTGTTCATGGTGCGCGCATAACCACGCGATTCATGTTTCAGAAACCGGAGTGAACGAAATTGGTTAGCAGATAGTTAATGGCGGCCTGAAATTTCTGGCCGCAAAAGCAGCTTATTGGTCGTTGATCGGCGGAACAGGCTGGGGCGGCGCATCCGCGTCCGATTCGTGGACTTCGATATGGCCGCGCCCGACATGGCTCTTTCTGTAGCCATAAGCGAAATAGAGGAGCAGCCCGATCCCGCCCCAGATCGGCAATACCAGCTTCGCGTCCAGCGGCAGATTATAGAAAAGCCCCAGACAGCCGACAATCGCCAGCGGCGCGACAATCCAGACCAGCGGCGTGCGGAACGGGCGGTGCCTGTCGGGATCGGTACGGCGCAGGATAAGCACCGCCACCGCGACCATCAGAAAGGCGAACAAGGTCCCCGAATTCGAAATGTCAGCGAGCTGGCCCACCGGCAGAAATGCAGCAAATACCGATACCGCGACACCGGTAATCGCCGTGACGATATGCGGTGTTTTCCATTTCGGGTGAATAGTGGCGAGCTTTTCCGGCAACAGGCCATCGCGCGCCATCACGAAGAAAATCCGCGTCTGGCCGAACAGCATGATCAGGATCACCGACGGTAGCGCCAGAAAGGCGGCTAGCCCGATAAGATTGCCGAAGACCGGATAGCCGATGTTCCGCAGCACAAAGGCCAACGCCTCGTGGCTGCACACCAGAGGTTCGTGGCCCGCCGTCAGCAACGCCTGACATTGGGCGGCAAAGGCAGTGCTGCCGGGCGCCAGCACATTCCCCGCTGCGTCGACAATCGGCTGTGCGCCGACGGTGCCGATCGCACCCGCCGCGACCAGCAGATAGAAAACGGTACAGATGGCCAGACTGCCGATGAGCCCGATCGGCACGTTGCGTTGCGGGTTCTTGGTCTCCTCTGCCGCTGTCGACACCGCGTCAAAGCCGACATAAGCAAAGAATATCGAGGCCGCCGCGCCGACCGCCCCGAAACCGCGGCTTTCGCCAAACCAGCCGTTGGGCATGAACGGATCGAAATTCTGCCCCTGCATCATCGGCAGCGTGAGCACGATGAACATGGTCAGAGCCGAAACCTTGATCGCCACCAGCACCGCATTGACCTTGGCGCTCTCGCTGGTGCCGATCATCAGCAGAAAAGTGACCAGCAAAGCGATGACCAGCGCCGGCAGGTTGATCAGTCCGCCCGGCGCATAGCTCCCAATGGTAAGCGCCGTCGGCAGATGTATCCCCGCATTGGCCAGAAGCCCGACAAAATAGCCGGACCAGCCCACCGAAACCGCGCTCGCCGCCACCGCATATTCCAGGATAAGCGCCCAGCCGACCATCCACGCCAGCAGCTCGCCCATCACCGCATAAGTATAGGTATAAGCCGAGCCCGAGACCGGCACCATCGAGGCCAGTTCGGAATAGCACAGCGCTGCCACGGCACAGACCAGCCCGGCGATCACGAAACTCCACATCATCCCCGGCCCGGCTTTCTGTGCCGCCTCCGATGTCAGCACGAAAATGCCGGTGCCGATGACCGCTCCGACCCCCAATAAGGTGAGCTGAACGGGGCCGAGAGTGCGGGTTAGCGCCTTTTTCTCTGCCGTGGCCAAAATCGCGTCTAGTGGTTTGATACGTCCGAAAAGATTGAAAGCCATACAGCAATCCTGTCCCGAAAAACTGCGCTTGGATTACGCCGATTCTTGCAATGCGCAAGAGGGATTCGACGGGGCTGTTCGCAATTATTCTGGTCGCAGATATGGAGGGGTTTTTCGGGTCCGAATTGGCCATTTTCCCTTCTCTCCTGAGGGAGAGAGCGGGAGTGTTGTTCTGATAAAAAAGCCCGTCATCCTGAACTTGTTTCGGGATCCAGGGAGAGAAGACGCCTATTACCGCTCTGGATGCTGAAACAAGTTCAGCATGACGGCATCACTCACTCCAGCAAATCCCCCGGCAACATCGGTTCGCTCAGCAACCACTCCATCGCTTTCCAGCGCCACACCGGCGCGTCACCCTGCGCCTCGATCCAGTCGCGGACCATTTCCAGGCCGAGGCCATAGTTGATCACATAGCTGCGATATTGCTCGTTGAAATCGGTCATCTGCGCCGCGCGTTCTGCCGAGACCAATTGATATTTCTGGTTCAGCGCGACCGCTTCCTCGCGGGTAATTTCGCCATCGAGATATTGTTGCGCAATCGTCATCCGTGCGCCGCTGAGCGCCTGTTTGGCGATTTGCAGCGCCCAGTAAGCTGCCGCTGTGTCCGGATCAAGACCGGCGAGCGGGTAGAGGACATCACGCTCGTAATCCAGCCGGTCTTGGCCGTTGAACGCCAGTTCGATGCCAAAATTGGCCGACCCCTCGGCGATCAGGCTTTGCGGTGAATAGAGCGGATAGACGGAAAATTCCTGCCAGCCGCGGCCTTTGGTCAGGTTCTTCTCGAGCAGCATATTATAGACATGATGACCCGGATAGCCTTCGTGGCAACCGAGATCGACCGCGCGGCCGATGAAGATCGGCAGGTCGGTGTTGACCTGGATCAGGCTCTGATAATTGCCCTGATAGTAATTATAGCCGCTCCAGCTTTTGCCGGTGACAAATTCCAGCCTGAAATTCTCGCCCTCGGGCAAATCGAAATATTGCGCGGTCCGCGCCTTGCACTCGGCAATCGCGGTGTCGAAAACGGCCTGCAGCCGGTCCGTGGGAATGATATAGCCGTTTTCAAAAGCCGCCACCCGTTCGCTGAGCGGGCCTTCACCGGGAACGATATTCTCGATCTCCTCGAGCACCGGATCAAATTCCGTCAGCGGCCTGAGTTCCGGCGTTACCCCGAACAGCCCCATGGCTTCTTTGGCGAAAGGAAATTTCTCCTTCTGCATCATCGCATGGCGCGTGAGCGCGGCTTCCAGCTGGGCTGAAAGAAAGCGTTTACGTGCCTCGACCAGCGGATCATCGCTAATGGTCAGCGCATCGAGCCGTAGCATCAGATCGACAATTGCATTGCCCAGTTCGCGCATATCGCGCGGATCGGCCTTGGCCGCCTCTACCCATTGCGCCGGGCCGTAATAGGCATCGACATAGCCGGCTTCTTTTTCGCCGAGCGCCAGCGTCAGTTTTACATAATCGCTGGCGATGGAGCCAAGCTCGTTCGATGCTTGCAAAGCAGCCGTATCGGTGATCACTGGCGCAGATACTGGCGCCGCTGACAATGTACCGGCGGAAATTGCCAGACAGGCAATAGCAATCAGGCCACTGCCCTTCAAAGCGCGTCTTTCAGCTTTTGCGCCTGACCATCCGGTAAAACATCAAGCAACTGCTCCGCATCTTCCTTGTCGAGTGATTCCAGATGGCGGCCCTGCGGCGCGAAGCGCAATATGCAGAAACCGATAATCGCGGACAGAACGGATCCGCCGAGCACACCGATCTTCGCTTCCTCGATCAACAGCGTATTGCCGGGGAAGGCGAGCGCGCCAATGAAGAGGCTCATCGTGAAACCGATACCGCAGAGCATCGCCACGCCATAGACCTGCAACCAGCTGGCCCCGCCAAGCCGTCCGGCGAAACCGGTTTTGACCGCGATCCAGACGCTGGCGAAAATGCCGATCTGCTTGCCGAGCAACAGGCCGGCTGCGATACCCAGCGGCAGCGGCGCGAAAATCTGCTCTATGCCCAGCCCGCTGAGCGAAACGCCAGCATTGGCAAAGCCGAAGATCGGCACGATCAGAAAGGCGCTCCATGGCGAAATCGCATGTTCAAGCCGGTGCAGCGGAGAATTTTCGGCATCCGGTGATGTCGGTGTCACCACGATCGGAATGACCATGGCCGCCAAAACGCCGGCAATGGTCGCATGAACGCCTGACATCAGCACGGTATACCAGAGCAGACCGGAACCGATCAGATAGGGCCAGAGCTTGAGCACGCCGTTGCGGTTCATCGTATACATGACGGCCAGTATCGCCGCACTGGCGAGCAAGGCAGCGCCGTTGATCTCGGCGGTATAGACCAATGCGATGATCGCCACCGCGCCCATGTCGTCGACAATCGCGACGGTGACCAGAAACAATTTCAGCGATGTCGGCGCACGCGGCCCAAGCAGAGCAAGCACACCGATCGCAAAGGCGATATCGGTGGCCGCCGGAATTGCCCAGCCATTGTAGAGTTCGGGCACATCCTTGACGACAAACAGATAGATCAGCGCCGGCACAACCATGCCCGCCGCAGCCGCCACAACCGGCAATCGCCGCCTCTCCCAGGTGTTAAGCCTGCCATCGACAAATTCCCGCTTTATTTCCAGCCCGACGAGAAGGAAGAATATCGCCATCAGCCCGTCGTTGATCCACAAATGCGGCGTCATCGGCCCCAATTTGCTCGAAAGGACCGGTCCTTTCAGATCGTGCAGGAAGTGGTGGTACATGTCATATAAGGGGCTGTTCGCGACGACCATCGCCAGAGCGGCGGCAAACATCAGCAATATGCCGCCCGCTGCCTCGCTTTTCAGAAAGTCTCTAAGCGCTGAATTTCTACCTGTACGTGGCAATATGTCTTCTCCCTCGGGGGCGTCTATTCCGGAATTGCGATTGGCCAGAGTCATGCGCAGGCCGGATGGTAAAATCAAGGCTTGAGTGAAGCGAAATTGGCCCTAGGCCGCGATCAGGTCTCGAATATCGGCGGCGATAGCATAGCTTTTCTCGCGCGCTGCCTGATCGAAAATCGATCCGGAAATGATCAGCTCGTCGGCGCCGGTCCGGTCAATGAACCGTTCGACGCCCTGCTTGATTCTGTCCGGCGAACCGATCGCGCTGCCCTGCAAAATCTGTTCGAGCATTGACTGGGCCTGCGGGGGCAGGCTTTCGCGATAGCCCTCGACCGGCGGCGGCATTTTTCCGGGATTTCCGGTGCGCAGCGCGACAAAGCTCTGCATCATCGAGCTGGACAGATATTCCGCCTCTTCATCGCTATCGGCAGCGAAAATATTGAAACCGCACAGTACATAGGGCTCGGCCAACTGCTCCGACGGCTTGAAATCACGCCGGTATATCGTGAGCGCCTCGTCGAGCATCTGCGGTGCAAAATGCGACGCGAAAGCATAAGGCAGACCAAGAGCCGCAGCCAGTTGCGCGCCGAACAGGCTGCTGCCGAGAATATAGAGCGGGATATTGGTCCCCTGCCCCGGCGTCGCCTTGATACCGAGCCGGTCATCCCCCGCCAGGAACGCCTGCAGTTCCAGAACATCGCGCGGGAACTCGTTCGCATCGCTGTTGAGATTGCGGCGCAAGGCCTGCGCCGTCCGCTGGTCCGAACCCGGCGCGCGGCCCAGGCCGAGATCGACGCGACCCGGATATAGAGCCTCCAGCGTGCCGAATTGTTCGGCAATCACCATCGGCGCATGATTGGGCAGCATGATCCCGCCGGCACCGATGCGGATGGACCTGGTCCCCTGCCCGATATGCGAGAGCGCCACTGCAGTCGCGGCGCTGGCAATGCCTTCCATGCCATGATGTTCGGCCATCCAGAACCGCTCGTAGCCAAGCGCCTCGCCATGCTGCGCAAGCGCCAGCGACCGGTCGAGCGCGGTTTTGACGTCGCTGCCGAGCGGCACCGGAGAAAGGTCCAGTATCGAGAATTTTACCGCTTTGTTTCCGGCATTGGTCATTGTGCGTTCCTTTGTGCCAATTGTCCTGCAACCTTGATCGCATAGCCGTCCGGAACGTTGCGAAAGCCGAGCGTCGGCAATAGCAACGTCCATGCGCGGTCGCTGCCCGAGAGGAACAGCCGCGCGGTATAATAGCCGTTGCCTTCGAGTTTGAGAGTGAGCTGCTCCATGCCGGAACCGCTCTGCAGTGGCAACACCAGCACTCCATCCTGACATATTGCATTGCCGAGCAGGCCCTGTTTGAGATCGAGCCCGGGTATATTTGCGTCCAGCGAGACCCGCACCTGACCGCTCGCCGACTGGCAGCGTCCACCGGCGAAGCTGATATTCACGTCCCGCAGATCAATCGCCGAGGCTGGCAACGGGGCCAATTGGCGGCCGACGCCAAGCACGGTGGTCACATCCTGCACCAGCAGGCTGTTGCCGGATTTGCCAACCGTCGCGACCAGCCCGTCATCACCGGCGGTGGCCGGTCGCTCCAGATCCATCAGCAACCTGCCCGTCAGCAACGGCAGGAACCGCACACCGGCATCGAGATCACCCAAAGCAAACGGCCCGACTTGCGCGCCCTCGATCCGGCCGTTCCAGACCGATCCGCTGATTGCCTTGGCCGAAAAGCGCGATCCTTCAAGCCCCGCCATGCCTACAGCCAGCCGCAGCGGCAGGAAGAACAGCGCCACGGCGATTACCGCCAGCAGGATCAATATATAGGTCAATGCGCGCGGCACCTGCTTTCCTTCGGCTCAGAGTTCGGGAGCAAATTGGTCGAAATAGACGAAGATATCATCTTCCTCGCGGCTTGCAGCATTGCGCCATTTCGGTGCCGATTTCGGGTTCAGCAGATCGCCGTCCGAGGACAGCACCAGAACGGTCGGCGTGCCCTTGATCGATTTTATGCCAAAGCGCCGGGCGATATCGATATTCCGGTCCTTCATCCCGACATCGACATAGACCAGCTCATATTTGACCGCCAGCATCGCGGCAAAGCGAGGTTCGGCAAACCAGCCGGACAGGCCACGGCTGTCGTGACACCAATTGGCGCCCATCACGACGATCACCCGTTTGCCGGACAGTTGCGCCCGGGCAAGTGCTGCGTCCACTTGCTCCACCGCATTGGCGGATTCGTCGAATGGCCGGGCTTCGGGATGGTTAGTTTCGCTCGCCCCGGCCTTTACGGCCTGACTGGCGGTAGCAGTCGAGAGGCCAAACACGGCCAAGAATAACAGCAAGAATCTCATGCAGCGGCTATTACACTTCCAGTGGCGTGAGGGAACAGGCTTTTGTCAGACCAAGACCGCGTTTCATGGCCGGGAAGCTGCGGACCATCGCGGCGCCCATCGCCAGCTCGAAACGGACTTTACGGCCATATTGCGCCTCGATCCGGTCGCCGAGCTCGAAAGCATCGGCAGAGCGGGTCGCGATCGCCTGACCGAATTTATACGCCAGCGCTTCTTCTTCCGGCAGATTGTCCGCCCCCTTGAACCAGGCATTGACGGTCTCTCTGCGAACATCATCGGCCAGCGCCCAGTTTGCGCAGCTGATCGCGCAGGGCCCGCAGTCCTCGACCATATTGGCGCCCATCCGGGCTGCGTGGAACAGCAGCGCCGGTGCCTCGTGCCTGTGCATCGAGGCGGGCAGGAAATGCATGAATTTTTCAAACGCATGACCGGGCGCGGCGGCGATTGCATCATGATATTGCCGCTCGCTTTCCTCTGCTTCCGCATTGGCAAATTTGAGAAACACGGATTTCGGGATACCGGCAGGCGCGATCCGCTGGCGCGCGAACAGGATAGCAAGTGCCAGGAACACCAGCAACGGTGGTCCCAGAACGCCGGGCGCATCGGCAATAAAGGCATCCGGCGAGCAAATCCCGGCCGACACTTCATAAATGTGCAATATGCCGTGCAGCGACAGCCACAATGCACCCGCCAGAGCCGCTAGCCAACGCATGTGGATATTGATGCTCGCATAGAGCAGAATGATTCCGCAAGCGGCATAGGCAATCCCGATATCGCGGATGAAATGCTTGTTGGGCGGTCCGGTGGCAATGACCGTCGGGATCGCGACATACCAGTCGAGCGGGCGAATGATCATGAACAGACCGAAGAGCAAGGCGAACAAGCCCACCCCCAGAACAAGCATCTGCGCCAGGCGGTCAAGGACATCAGGTTTTCCGGTGAGCATCGATCTTTTCCTTTATCCGGCTGCGACTCCATGTTATTCGGACATTTATTATCCGATTTAAATCAAGAGTCAAATGATGCAGATTTCCAAGGGTGTCGAATGGGCTGCCCATGCCGCGGTGATGATGATTGCATTGCCGGACGGTCGCGGCCTGAAAGCCGAGGCGCTCGCCCGCTATCACGAAGTGCCGACCGCCTATATGGCGAAGCAGTTGCAGGCGCTCAGCAAGGCAGAGATCGTGCAATCATCGCGCGGTGCCCATGGCGGCTACCGGCTCGCGAGACTTGCCGCCGATATTACGCTGTGGGATATAACCGCCGCAATCGAAGGCCATGCCCCTGCCTTCCGCTGCACCGAAATCCGGCAGAACGGTCCCTGCGGTTTGAAGAAAACGGACTGTAACAAGCCCTGCCAGATTGCGGGCGCCTTCGCGGTGGCCGAGCGGGCGTTTCGGGACAGCCTGAAGACGGTGACGCTCGCGGATTTGGGCGCGCAGGTTTTACAGAATTCCAGGCCTGAGCATCTGTCGGGCGTCGGTAACTGGCTCGAGAGCGAGACCATGCCGCTCAGCAAAAAGACGTGACCGGCCGCCTGCGCCTCTAGCTGCGCAGATGCGCGTCGAAAAACGCCAGGGTCCGCTGCCACGACAGGCTTGCCGCTTCTTCGTCATAGCGCGGCGTCGTGTCATTGTGAAAACCGTGGTTCACATCGGGATAGAAATGCACGCTATATTCTTTCTGGTGCTCCGCCAGAGCCGCCTCATAGGCAGGCCATCCGGCGTTAATCCGCTCGTCATTACCTGCATGATGGATCATCAGCGGCGCCTCGATCGCCGGCACCTCTGCGGCTTCGGGCTGGCGTCCGTAATAAGGCACCGAGGCGGCAAGATCGGGATAGGCCACGGCCAGCGCGTTGCACACGCCGCCGCCATAGCAGAAGCCGACCGCGCCCACCTTGCCGGTCGAACCGTCATGATCGCGCAGAAATTCAAAAGCGGCGAAGAAATCTTCCATCAGCTTGGCGCCGTCCAGCTTGGCCTGCATCGCACGTCCGTCATCGTCATTGCCGGGATAACCACCCAGGGGTGACAGGCCATCGGGTGCCAGCGCCAGATAGCCGGCCTTGGCCACGCGCCGCGCGACATCCTCGATATAGGGATTGAGCCCGCGATTTTCGTGGATCACCAGCACCGCCGGCAGCTTGCCTGTCGCTCCAGCCGGTTTCGCCATCAGCGCGTTGATCTTGCCGTGTCCTTCGGCGCTGTTGTAACTGATCCGTTCGGCCGTGATCGCCGGATCATCCGGCTCGACCTGCGCCGCCCAGACATAATTTGGCTGCAACTGATCCAGGATCATTGCCCCGGTCACCCCGGCAGCAGCAAATTTCCCCGCCTGCCTGATAAAATCCCTTTTCGAGATCGCCCCGTGGACATAGCCGTCAAAAATCTCGAGAATATGCGGGTGAAAGTCACTTGCGCGCTTGCGGGTCGAAGTCATGATGGATCATCCTTCAGCGAAAATGGGCAGAAACTCGCCAGAGCATAGCATAAAATGCATTTTTGCAAATGCCGTTCGTGCTGAGCTTGTCGAAGCATCTTGTTCCTCGCAACGCTGACGAAGCGCGAGCCGAGAGAGGCCCTTCGACAGGCTCTGGGCGAACGGTGATTATCTTAGATGTTGGTTGGAAAAACTTCAGTTCGTCAGCAATCCTGACCGCGTGGCGCTTCAAGCCGCTTCGCTAATCCCCGCCTCGATCTCCGCTGCCTTCGCCTCGACCAGCTTGACAATATGATCGACCATATCTTCGTCCGCGACATGATGGTCGGTTACGCCGGAGAGATAGACCATATGTTTGCCCTTGCCGCCGCCGGTGATGCCGATGTCGGTTTCCCGCGCCTCGCCCGGACCGTTGACAACGCAACCAAGCACCGAGAGCGATAAGGGCGTGCGGATATGCTGGAGCCGTTCTTCCAGCTTCTGCACCGTACGGATCACGTCAAAGCCCTGCCGCGCGCAGCTCGGGCAGCTGACCACCCGAACGCCGCGCGTGCGCAGGCCGAGCGCCTTTAGCATCTCATAGCCGACGCGCACTTCTTCCTCGGGTTCGGCCGACAGGCTCACCCGGATCGTGTCGCCGATCCCGGCCCAAAGCAGATTGCCCATGCCGATCGAGCTTTTCACGGTGCCGCCGATCAGGCCGCCGGCCTCGGTTATGCCAAGATGCAGCGGACAATCCACCACATCAGCCAGCTGCGCATAAGCCGCAACCGCAAGGAACACGTCGGAGGCTTTCACCGCGACCTTGAACTCGTGGAAATCATGATCCTGCAATATCTTGATATGGTCGAGCGCGCTTTCGACCAAAGCCTCGGGACAAGGCTCGCCATATTTCTCGAGCAGATCCTTTTCCAGACTGCCCGCGTTCACGCCGATCCGGATCGCGCAGCCGTTGGACTTGGCTGCGTCGATAACTTCGCGAACCCGCGCTGAAGAACCGATATTGCCCGGATTGATCCGCAGACAGGCCGCGCCCGCCTCTGCCGCTTCAATCCCGCGCTTATAGTGGAAATGGATATCCGCGACGATCGGCACATTGCTCGCCCGGACAATCTCCTTCAGCGCCGCCGTGCTTTCGACATCGGGGCAGGACACCCGGATGATATCGACGCCCGCCTCTTCGCAGCGGCGGATCTGGTCGATCGTCGCCTTGGCGTCGGAGGTCAGAGTGTTGGTCATCGTCTGCACGGTAATCGGCGCATCGCCGCCCACCGGCACGTCACCGACCATGATCTGGCGGGACTTGCGCCGGTCAATATCGCGCCATGGACGCAGCGACGGATTTTCTGAGGTCATATCTTTGCTCTTGTAAGAAGGGCCTGTTTGCCGGACATATAGGCTGTTCGCGAAGAAATGATAAGAGCCAATCGGGAGAGACATCTGATGATCCGTTATTTGCTAGGCCTGTTGGCGCCACCCCTCTTGCTTTCGACCACGGCAACGGCGGCTCATGCGCAGGACGGAATCGAAGAGGAAGCCCGCTGGTCAATCGCCATTCACGGCGGTGCCGGGACAATCGAGCGAGACAAGATCACGCCCGAGAAAGACGCCGAAATCCGCGCAGCGCTGAATCAGGCGCTTGAGGCAGGTTCCGCCGTTCTCGAGGACGGTGGCAGCGCGATTGATGCCGTCACAGCCACCATCATCATTCTCGAGAACAACCCCAATTTCAACGCCGGCAAAGGAGCGGTCTTTACCTGGGACAAGACCAACGAGCTCGACAGCAGCATCATGGATGGCAGGGACCTGTCCGCTGGCGCGGTCGCCGGGATCAACGGCACCAAAAACCCGATATTGCTGGCCCGCGCGGTCAAGGACCACAGCCCGCACGTGATGTTGTCCGGCGAAGGTGCAAACCAGTTCAGCCGCGAACAGGGGCTCGAACAGGTGACACCCGATTATTATGCCACCCCGCACCGGCTGCAGCAGATTGAAGCCGTCCTCGCCAAGGAAATCAGCGCCGCCGATGTCGATTATAAATTCGGCACGGTCGGAGTGGTGGCGCAGGACCGCGGCGGCGATATGGCCGCCGGCACATCAACCGGCGGCATGACCGGCAAGCGCTGGGGCCGGATCGGCGACAGTCCGATCATCGGCGCAGGCACCTATGCCGACAACCGCAGCTGCGCGATATCCGCGACCGGATCGGGCGAATATTTCATCCGCCTCGGCGTCGCCCACGAAATCTGCACCCGCATCCGGATGCGCTTCTCCGAAGCGATCCGGGAAGCACAATTGACGGTGCCGAAGGATGACGAAGGCAACTATACCTATGTCGTACACGGCAGCGAATTCCAGTTGTCCGACCAGGAAATCCAGCAGATCGCCGATGATGTGATCGCCGAACTGGGCGAACTCGGCGGCGATGGCGGGATCATCTATGCAACACCATGGGGCCAGGCCGGCTATAGTTTCAACACCGCCGGCATGTATCGCGGCAGAGCCACCAGCGAGGCTGAAGCGAGCGTGGCGATTTATGGGGATGAGTGAATAGCCATCTTTCCTCCCCGAAGCTTCAGCTTTGGGGAGGTGGCAGCGCGAAGCGATGACGGAGGGGCTCTTTGCCACTGTCAATGACCGTGCGTTCGCTACCCCTCCACCATCCTGCGGATGGTCCCCCTCCCCAAAGCCAAGCTTTGGGGAGGATGAAACCTTCTGCACCTCTGCAAATGCGCACCGGATAATTTGCCGCTTCCCCTATCTTAACCACTCGGTTAAACCCCTGCCATGATATCGCATCCGGCTACCATCTGATGATCCTGTCCTACATTCCTGCATCGCGCTATGTTGGCCGGATGATGTACGCAGCATCAGATTGTCCGGTCGGGACGGCCTTTTCGGAAGATTACACTCGGCGACAATTTGCCCGGGCGCGATCCGCATCTTTCTGCCGCCTCCAGCCTAAAGTCGCAGAAAATAAAAACCTCCATAACTGTAAAGATGACCGGACCCGAACATGACATGGAAACCCGAACTTGAAGAACTGGCCGAGCGCCAGCGGCTCGCCGAGAAAATGGGTGGCGAGGAGAAAGTTTCCCGCCAGCATGGCCGCGGCAAGCTCGACGCACGGGCGCGGATTGCGGGCATTGTCGACGAGGGCAGCTTCCGCGAGATCGGCAAGATTGCCGGACGCGGGACTTATGCCGAGGACGGAACGTTCGAGGATTTCGCGCCGAGCAACCTGATCTTCGGTCGCGCCAATATCGAGGGCCGCCCGGTTGTCGCCTCTGCCGATGATTTCACCGTACGCGGCGGGGCCGCCGATGCGGCGCTGCACCGCAAATTCACCCAGTGCGAGAAAATGGCGCATACATTGGGCATTCCGATGATCCGGATGATCGACGGCACCGGTGGCGGTGGGTCGGTCAAAAGCCTCGAGGATATGGGTTTCACTTATGTTCCGGCCGTGCCCGGCTGGGAAGATATCATCAAGAATCAGGATACCGTGCCTGTGGTAGCCCTGGCGCTCGGTCCGACGGCGGGCATGGGCGCGGCGCGTGCCGTCGCCAGTCACTATTCAATCATGGTAAAGGGGCTTTCCCAGATATTTGCAGCCGGCCCTGCGGTAGCCGCCGCGATTGGCGATGATCTGAGCAAAGAGCAATTGGGCGGGTCGGACATTCATACCACCAATGGCGTGATCGACGAAGAAGTCGCCAACGAAGCGGAAGCCTTTGTCACCGCACGCAAATTCCTGTCCTACCTTCCGAGCAATGCGAACCAGCTATCCGCCCGCACCGAGAACTGGGACCCCGTCGACCGCAAGGACGAAAGCCTGCTCTCCGCCGTTCCGCGCGCCGACAAGCAGGTCTATTCGATGCGCAAGATCATGACATCGGTATTCGACGAGGGCTCCGTGTTCGAAATGGGCAAGCGCTGGGGCCGCGCCGCGATTACCGCCTTTGCCCGGCTCGATGGCTGGCCGGTTGCGGTGTTGGCCAATGATCCGTCTTTTCTCGGCGGGTCATGGGAAGCCAAATCATCGGAGAAAGTCGAACGCTTCGCCAAATTGGCCGAACAGTTCCACTTGCCAGTCGTCCATCTGGTCGACAATCCCGGCTTCATGATCGGTGGCGAGGCCGAGCGTACCGGCACCATCCGCTATGGCGTGCAGGCGATGAACGCGGTCTATAAAGCGACCGTGCCCTGGGCCAGCGTCATCGTCCGCCGCGCCTACGGGATTGCCGGCAGCGCGATGAGCAATGCCGAGAATTTCCAATATCGCTTCGCCTGGCCCTCGGGCGACTGGGGCTCGCTGCCGATCGCCGGCGGTCTGGAAGTCGCCTACAAGAGCGATATCGAAAGCGCCGAAGATCCGGCCGCGCGGCTAGCAGAGATCAAGGCCAAGCTCGACAAGGTCACCTCGCCATTCCGCACCGCCGAGCAGTTCAGCGTCGAGGATATCATCGACCCGCGCGAGACACGGCCCCTGTTGTGCGAATTTGCCGATCTGGCGTGGCGGAAACTGGGCGCATCATAAGCGCCTCGCGAGTTCCAGCGAACGGGAAGGTGAATCGAGCGTGACGGCGGCTGATTCGTCTACTCGTCGCGCCGGGCGATACGGTGACGTTAACGTTTACATTATCCGTCAACCTTCTCCATTAATCCCCTGGCTCAATTCGGGACTCACCAGATAAATTATTCCCTCTCAAAATCAGTCAGTTGACCATGATTGTGACAATTATCACCGGAAAATGTCGAATTACTCCTATCGATTCTGAAAGAAGCAGATATCATTTCATCTACCAAAACAAACGGTTCACCGTTGGTACAGCAACGAAATGCCATTTGAAGCGAAGTAAGCGAAGTAGGTTTGGCACAATCAAGAAGGAAGAAACGATGTACTTATCGCCTAGATCATTCATCAATCAGCCTGTTCAGACATTGGCCGAACAGGGAACGCAGCGCGGATATCAGCCGCTCTATCATCTCGACATTGTCAACCGCTGCCCCGGTTGCGGTAAATCAAGCTGGCATGTCGGCCGGTTCAGTGCGGAATGCGCCCATTGCGAGACCGCTTTGCCGCTGGCCATGGTTGCCAGCCAGCCGATGCAGCCGCGTTTTACCGAGCATTTCAGCAAAACCGCGATGGCGGCCTGACAACAAACATCTAGTCGGCCTTCAGTCCCGCCAGATAGGAAGCTGCTGCATTTGACTTGATCCGCACCCACATCGGCTTGTGGTCGGACAATTGGTAAGTGCGCCAATTCCCCTTGTAATATTTGGTCAGCGCCGCGCCCTGCTTGTCCTTGCCGCCGGCCTTCTTGCGCAGCTCGCTTTCATATTCGAGCGTGTCGCCGTCGCGGAACACCGACTTGTAAATCTCGAAAATCCCGGCATTGGCTTTCTTCGGATCGTCGGTCTGGCGGTCGATGAAGTTCAATGTGTCATCATCGGTCATGAACGCGATCTGGTCATAATATTTGCTGAGATCGAGGTTCGATGGCCGGTTGAGCGCATTGGGAATGCGGAAGCCGTGCCGCTTCAGCGCGGTCATCGTCTCGTGATCCGGATGGACGATATTGAAATCCCCGAGCAGGATTAGCGACCGGCCCTCCTTTTGCGCCTGCTCCGCCCGGTCGCCGAAATAGTCGGCGACCCGGTCAATCTCCTGCACCCTTTCTTGCAGCTTCGATCCCGACGACGAGCCGTAAAACAGATGCACGGTGCAGATATCGAACTTGAACCAGCCGGACTGGAAGGCGGTGATGAACGGGGATCGCCGGAACTGTTTCCCCTGATATAGCTCTCCGCCCTCCCCGGCGGTATCATCGGTGATCAGCATGTCGGTCGGCAGGACGATTTCGCCGGCGATATTCTGGAACCGCAACTTGCGCTTGTCATAGAGATAGAGCAGCCGCTCGCCGCCGCTGCCGAGCTTGTGATGGGTCTTGTCCGACGCGATGAAATCATAGTCCGGCCCGAGCCGGTCCATCACTGCGCGCCAGTCGTCGAGATCGACCACTTCCTGCACCGCGACAAAGTCGAAGCGCGACAATATCTCGGCGATATACATCAGGCTTTCCGGCAGCCGTCGGACCTTGCCGAAGTTGCGGATGTTCCAGGTCGCGAGCAGCAAGGTCTGCTCGCTGTCCTTGTCCGGCACTTCCCGGTCGAGCTGGCCGATCAGCCGCTCGAGATTGCCGACAACCCGCGCGCGGTCGCTTTTGGGGACATATTTGAGATAATAATATTGCGGCATTTGCTTCTCCTATATCCAGGAACAAAACGCGCGACCATATTGTCTTTTGCCGGACTATAGCGGGTCTTGGCGGTGTAGGACAGTCTCGATCAATCCTTGCTGTTCGGCTCGCACTTGCCGGGGCCGAGGTCAGCAAAGCGAACGGCGTCGTTCGACCGGAGGGTCCTTCGACAGGCTCAGGACGAACGGGGGTTGGTTCCTTTCATTCTGCGCTTGATGAACGAGGGCTGTTTCCGTTCGTCCTGAGCTTGTCGAAGGGCGTCTCTCGTCTAGAAGCATGGTTCGACAGGCTCACCACGAACGGATAACCGGCTCCGCTTCGCCCTCAAATATCCCCGAACGACTTCAACGCAGCCGGCGCAACCACATCACCCCATTCCTGCACGAAATGCCCCGCTTCCTCGATCAGCAAAGGCTCGGGACAGCCGTTGATCAGGCCGCGCATCATGTTCATCACCGGAGGACCGAGTACCGGATCGGAACCGCCGATCGCCATGAAGCTGTCACCCAACCACTCGCCGCTCCAGAAAGCTGCCGCCTGTTTGCTGACCGCAACGCCGTCCATGTCGGGCGATACCGGCACCAGCGCCGGGAAAGTCCGCGCGCCGCCCTGATAGCTGGAATCAGGATAAGGTGCATTATAGGCAGCGGTCTCGGCCTCGGTCATTTGCGGCGTCCCGCGGGCAATAATCTCTCCGGCATCGAAGACCGGCGTGGTCAGCGCATATTCTTTCCATGCGTTGAACCCGTCCCCCGCACCGGTGCCGAGGCCCAGAGCGGTGTTCATGATGATCAGCCGCGACAGCCGGGCCTTGAAACGCTCGTCCACCGGCAGCGTCAGGCCGATCAGCCCGCCCCAGTCCTGCACCACCAGGGTGATATTTTTCAGATCCAGTCGCTCGACCAGCGCCAGGATATGATTGCGGTGAAAGTCGAACGTGTAAGTCGCGAAGTCGGTCGGCTTGTCGGAGCGGCCAAAGCCGAAGAAATCGGGACAGACCACCCGCGCGCCGGTGGCAGTGAAATGCGGGATCATCTTGCGATAAAGGAACGACCAACTCGGTTCACCGTGCAAACAGAGAAAAGTCTTCTCGGCATCGGCTGGCCCGGTATCGATCCAGGCGGCGCGCAACCCTTCATAGCCCGGCAAATCATCGGCATAATATAGCGGAAAATCAAAGTCCGGAATATCGGCGAAACGGTCTTCGGGCGTGCGGACAGCGGCGATCGTCATGGCGGGGGTTCCTCTCGAGTTGCGACCTGCAACCTGTCAATATATCGGAAGCCGGTCAAGCGATGATGGATGGCGCCGAATATAGCAGGTTCGCCATGGCAAGAACGAAATTCTGGCGAAACTTTACGGAGATCGGCGTTTTTATTTTCTGTAATCTTTGCCTCAAAAGCCCGTAATTCAGCGCTTTCACCAAGACCAAAGCCCTCCCTAGTGTAATCTTTCGAATTGCCCGCCACGAAGCGCGGACAATCAAAGAGGAAGAGGCAGGACAGGCTCATCGCGATGCCGAGCATAAGCGCAACAGCCGTCTGTAGGAAAGAGGTATTGCACAGCAGAACCTGTCGCCCTCGACGGTCCGTCCAACCGCCAAAATGTGCTATTTTTGCAACTTTTCGACATTATCGAAATTTATCCGATTTGTGATGGAACGACATTGGCCTGTGGACCGTTCACCCTACTCGTCGATCAATGACGCCCAGTATTTGGCCATGGATCGACGATAAGCCCGCAATCATAGCGGGCATCGCCGGAACGCCCTCGTTCCACATTTAGTTAATTGGAGTAATATTATGAAATCCCCCATGATCACCCCCCTGATCCTGTCCTCAGTCGTCGGCGCCGTTGCCATCGCCGCTCCTGCCGCCGCGCAATCAGACTCCGCCTTCACCGGCCCGCGCGCTGAAATCCTTGGCGGCTATGACACGTTGCGTTCGGGCAGCGACGTCGATGTCGACACCGACAATGACGGCATTTTCGAGAATAACACGCTCGACCAGTCGGTCGACGGCTTCGCTTATGGCGTCGCTCTCGGCTATGACATTGATGCCGGCCCTGTGGTTCTTGGCCTCGAAGGCGAATATATGGATTCGACCGGCCGTCAGGAAGGCGATGAAGACGTCAACGCGCCGTTCGGCTATCGCATCAACCTGAAGCGCGACCTCTATATCGGCGCGCGTATCGGTGCCAAGGTCACCCCGACCACCCTGCTCTACGCCAAGGGCGGTTATACCAACACTGCAGTCGAATCCCGCTTCCAGGACCGGGCCGAAGCCGATGGTGTTGACCTGAACTTCGACGACAGCCAGCAGGTTGACGGCTATCGCCTCGGTGCGGGCGTCGAGCAGCTGATCGGAACCGGCGGATCCGGCAACGGTTCCGGCGCGTTCGTCAAACTCGAGTATCGCTATTCCAACTATAGCTCGCTCAAATATAACGACACATTGTTCAACGATAACAATGAAATCGGCGTCGACCTCGACCGCCACCAGGTCGTCGCGGGCGTCGGCTTCCGCTTTTAAGCCGGAGCCAGGCTAGCAACAGAAGGGCGCGCCGTTCAGTGGACGGCGCACCCTTTTTTGTTTTGCCAGTCGACGGACGGGATCGAGATATGCTGATCAGCAATCAGCGCAGATATTCTTCCAGAGTCTTGTGCAATCGCCTGATCCGGGCTTCCTGGTAATTGCCGAGCGACTGGGCACCTTTCTTCGAGGCCTTGGCCCCATCTCTCTGCATCGCGAGATTGTCGGTGTCCTGGTCGAGGATATCCGCGAGGACGAAGCCTTCAACGCTGGTGTAGCTGTCCTCGATTTCCAGCCGTATCGGCTTTGCGGGCGCGGGGCGCTCGCCATTTGCGGGAAGCGGTTGCAGCACCAGTATCTCGTGCAGGCAGTGATCGACGTCGATCGGGCGGAAGCGGTAGCAGAGGCGGATGTTTATGCCCGGGAAGAAGAACATATTCGGGAAGAGAAAATATTCGAGACTGTCGATCATCTCGCTGGTCGACACGCCGGACAGGTCTACATTGAACTCGCTGCCATGTTCCTGGCGCAGCATTTCGGCATGGACTTTCCGGGCCGATGCCCCCGCCGGCAGATCCTTCGGGTCGCGGCCGAGCTTCTCGAACAGCTTTGCCTCGCTGACCGGCTGGTTGAGATGCGGGCTGGGCACGCCGATCGCGTGCATGAAGCGGCTGACATTCTTGCCGAAAATATCATATTGCGCATTGGCGTCGCCAGCCGTGTAGACCGCCTGTGAATGGGTTTCGAGCACATGATAGGCCTCGAGAAAGGCCTCCATCGCCATCTTCCAGTTGGCCGGCAGGACCTTCTGCGTGTGCAGCGCAACATAGCGGTCATCCATCGGCCATTGTTTGAAATGGTCCGGCAATATTTCTAGATAGTCGGCCAGCGGCGGCGCATCGTCGTCCATGTTGATGAAGACAAAGCCGCCCCACAGTTCGCAGCGGATCTCGGTCAGGCCGAAATTATCCTCGTTCAGATGCGGGAAATCCCAGCGGCAGGGAATTTCCTTGAGCGATCCGTCGAGGTTGAAGGTCATGCCGTGGAAGGGGCAGCGGATATGCGAGCGCCTGGCACTGCTGCTGCCCTCGGTGGCGAATTTCATGCCGCGATGCGGGCAGCTGTTGACGAAGGCGCGGATTTTGCCGTCATCGCCGTGCACGACCAGGATCGAATAGGGACCGACATCATAGACATGCTGGTTGCCGGGCGCGGGGATATGCTCCTCGCGACAGGCCCATTGCCAGGTCCGGTTCCACATCCGGTCGATTTCGCGCTCATGGACGGCGGGGTCGATATAGCGGTCGAAGCTGATATCCTCGTCGCCGAGAAATTCATATTGTTCGGTCCGCATCGCGGGCGGCGGGTTGTCGCCGTCTGCGTCCATGATATCCTGCATCGACGGTCCGGGGCAACGCGCCTCGCCCGGCGCGAGATCGGGGTCGGAGGGCTTGGTCAGGTCATAGGCCATGGTTTGGCTCCAATTTGCGGTTCATTGCTGTGCGGTCATAAAGCGGGTCGGACGGCTTGCGCGAGCCGACGATCATCGGCGTGCCACCCAGAAAATCGTCGGTACACGGATCGTCGCGCACCCAGTCGACCAGTTCCGACCGATAGGCGAATTTCCAGACGCCGCCGCGTTTCTCCAGCCGGTCGACATAGCGCCCGCTGATGAACAGGTCGCGCTTGTCGCCTGCCTCGTTGGTCAGCTTGTGATAGGCCTGATAATAGACTTCGCCAAAGGCTTGATCTCCCGATATTTCGACCAGATGCTGGCCAAGCATATGATGATTGCGCTCGTGTGTTTTCAGGGCGTCGATGCAGAAATCGGCAAAGCCGTCCGGGCCGCCCTCATAGATGCCGTAGCTCAAATACGCATCGTCCCAGAATTGCGCGCGGAGCAAATCGCGGTCCAGCCGGTCCAGCCCGCGCATATATAGCGCGGCCAGATCGCGGATCGCCAGATTGGCCGTCATAGCCTCCAGTTCGGTTTCGCTAATCGCATCTCTCCTGTTCTTTTGAGGCATAGTAGGTGCCGGAGAGATCAGGTAAATTACCCTTATCGATAGCAGGAGTGATAATATGTCGGATGAAACAGGGGCACAGGAACCAGGCCGCGTACCGAGCACAGCGGAACTGGCCGACCGTGCCGCTATTGCGGAAATTATCGCCCTGCATTGCCGCGGCGTTGACCGGGCGGACGAGGAGACGCTGAAAAGCTGCTACTGGCCCGACGCAACAACCGCTTATGGTCCGGAATCGGTTCCGGCCCACGGCTTCTGCGCGGAGCTTGTTCCGGCGATCAAGACATTCCGGCACACCCACCATATGGTCACCAATATCCTATGCGCTTTTGAAGGCGCGCAGGCGCGGGTGGAGAGCTATCTGGTCGCCTTTCACTATCTGGCCGGGCCGGATGGCGAAGACAGCGAGATGACCTATCTCGGTCGCTATCTCGACCGGTTCGAGAAGCGCGGCGACATCTGGAAAATCATACATCGTGAACCGGTCATGAGCTGGAGCCAGAATGCGGCCACCACCCATGACGCCGACCACCCCGCCCTGTCCGCGCTGCGCAAGGCCGCACGCTTCCCGGACGATGTGGTCTATAAATAGCCGGTTCCTGCGGGGACGGTATAGGACACCCGACCCCACGCAAAAAAGGGGAGCGCAGTTGCACTCCCCTCTTCAAACTTCATCCGGACAACAGCGGCCTATCTCGCCGCGTCGCCCTCAGCCTCACTCACCCGGTACAGGGAAACCACGCTTCTTGAGGATATATTTGACCTCCGGATCGCGGCCGCGGAATTTGCGATAGGCTTCCTTGCGGTCGGTTTCATTGCCGGTCGCCAGCAGGATCGAGCGGAAGCGTTCGGCCGTGGTCTTGTCCCAAGGGCTGCCTGCTTCTTCGAAAGCGGCCCAGGTGTCTGCGTCCATCGTTTCCGACCAGAGATAGCTGTAATAGCCGGCCGAATAGGCGTCTGACGAGAAGAGATGGTTGAACTGCGGCAGACGGTGCCGCATCACAATTTCCTTCGGCATGCCGATTTCGGTCAAAGTCTCGCGCTCGAAGGCGTCGGGATCGGTGACCGGTTCTGCGCGGTTGTGCAGCTTCATGTCGACAATTGCCGAGGACAGATATTCGACGGTCGCAAATCCCTCGTTGAAGGTTTTTGACGCCTGTATCTTGTCGACCAGCGCTTCCGGGATCGGCTCACCGGTCTTGTAATGGGTGGCGTAGGTCGAGAGGATATAAGGCGTCATCAGCCAGTTCTCGTTTACCTGGCTCGGATATTCGACAAAGTCGCGCGGCGTATTGGCAAGACCCGGATAGGTGATGTCATAGTTGAGATAATGCAGCGCGTGGCCGAATTCGTGGAACAGGGTCGACGCGTCGTCGAGGCTGATCAGGGTCGGCTCGCCCTCGCCGCCCTTGACGAAATTGTTGTTGTTCGACGAAATCGTATATTTATTCTGGCCACCCAGCTTGTAGGCATCCTTGTAGGTGGTCATCCACGCGCCGGAACGCTTGCCGTTGCGGGCATAATTGTCGAAAAACTGGACGCCGATGACCTTGTCGCCGCGTTTGACTTCAAAGGTGCGGACCTCGGGATCGAATACCGGAATACTGCCGGTGGTTTCGGTGAAGGTCATGCCGTAAAGCTTGCCAGCCGCGTCGAACAGCGCGTCCATCATCTTGTCGAGCTGGAAATAGGGTTTGATCTCGGCGGAATCGAGGTCATATTTCGCCTTGCGGACCTTCTCCGCATAATAGCGGTAATCCCACGGCGCGATGGTGATACCGGCGCCTTCGGCATCGGCTATTTCCTGCATGTCGGCGACTTCTTCACCGACGCGGGCAACGGCCGCTGGCCAGACTTTCATCATCAGGTCCATCGCCGCTTCCGGTTCCTTCGCCATCGTGTCGGCCATGCGGTAATGGGCGTGGGTCTTGAAACCGAGCAGCTTGGCGCGGTCGGCGCGCAGCTTCAGGATCTTGGCGATGGTCGCGTTGGTGTCATTCTTGTCACCATTGTCGCCGCGGTTGATATAGGCGGTATAGACTTTTTCCCGCAGATCGCGACGGGTGCTGTTTTCCAGAAACGGCTGCATCACCGAACGGGTGTTTTTCAGCGCCCAGCCGGTCTTGCCCTGTTCCTCTGCCGCTTCCGCGAGCGAAGCGACGAAACTGTCCGGCAGGCCGGCCAGATCGGCTTCGTCGGTCAGGAAGATGAAGCTTTCCTCATCGGCCAGCACCTTGTTGGAAAATTCGTTGAACGCCTTTGACAATTCGGTGTTGTAGGCAATCAGCTGCTCCTTGTCGGCACCGCTTAGCAGAGCGCCATCGCGGACAAGCTGTTCATAATTGCGCTCGACCAGACGGGTCTGCTGCGCGTCCAGTCCGGCGGATGCGCGATTGTCATAAACCGCCTTGGTCTTGGCCAGCAATTTCGGGTCGAGGGTCAACTGGTCGAAGAAAGCGGAGACTTTCGGCAGCCATTCGCCCTGGATTTCGCGGACCTGATCGTTGGAAAGGTTGCTGCTGTGCACGCCCCAGATCGCGAACAGGTCATTGGCTTCATTGCCGACCAGTTCCATCGGTACGGTGAAATTTTCAAAGGTCGCAGGAGCCGGATTGTCGCGGATCGCGTTCACTTCGGCCTGGATCTTGTCCATGGTCGCCTGAAAAGCGGCAGGGAAATCGGAGACTTTCACTTCATCCCACGGCGGTACGCCATCATAGGGACCGGTCCATTTCTGGAGGATGCTGTTTTCGCTGGCCGCTGCGGTAGTCGCCTGCATCGCGCTCATCTTGTTCAATTCTGCTGTTGTCATTTTTTTTCCATGATCGTCGGCCAGAGCGGGTGCCGCGGTCGCGCCGAATAGCGCGGCGCTGGACACGCCCAGAAAGAATTTGCGGGTGGATATCGTGAATCGCATGTATTTTTCTCCAAATATGGGACCGCTATCGCGGATCTCTCAAAAGCACCTGATGTGTATTTGGGGATGGTCTAGCCAATGCGAAGCGGAAACGCAAAAAAGGTTGCGCTCGAAATCATTTTTTAGACGAACGACTATTAGCCATCGATGAACCGCATCGAGAAAATGCGTTATGAGGGCCTTTCGGCCAGCAGCGCGCGGACCAGAGGTTGCAGATTCTCGTCGTAGCGGGCCAGCAGGACATGCTCTTCTGCCGTCTCGAAATGGCTGACCAGCTGGCGGCCGTTCCACCAGTGCAGCGCAATGGCCGGCGCATCGGCGACGATCATGTTGCGGCCGTCGGGATTTTCCGGGTCAATCGGATCCAGATCCAATGCCACCTGTGGTGCGGTCGAAGCGCAAATCGCCAGACTGATATCCTGCCACCAGGTTGAAATATTGCGATGCAAATGTCCGGTGATCATGCCCTTGACGTTGTCATGGCCGGCAACCGTATCGGCCAGACGCGCGACCCATGGCTCGTCCGGATGGGTGTCCATCCAGTCGATACCGCTTTCTATCGGCGGATGATGGAGGATCAGGATGGTCGGCTTTTCGCTATTTTCCGCAAGCCTGTCAGCCAACCATTTCGCGCGGACCTCGCAGAACGCGCCCCCGTGCCGGCCTTCCTCGAGCGTATCGAGAAACAGCAGCCGGAGTTCCGGCGTGTCGACCTCATATTGGACAAAGCCGTCGACGGTCGCGACCTCGGGGAATTGCTTGCGGAACGGCGCCCGCAGATCGTGATTGCCGAGACACATGTGGACCGGGAAAGGCACGGCGGCCAACGCGGTTTCGAGCCGCCGGTAGCTTTCCTGATCGCCGCGGTCCACCAGATCGCCGGTGGCCAGCAACAGGTCCGGCTGCGGGCTCATATCGCAAATGGTCTTGATCGCCTGATCGAGCCGCTTGCGGTTGAATTCCGCCGGATTATCAGGGTCGAAACCGAGATGAATATCCGTGATCTGCGCCATCAACATGGACGCCCTCCCCTTTTTTCCTCTGCCCTATTTCCGGGCAATCTGTTTCTCCGGCTTGGTTTGCTTGTCTTTCTGTTGTTCCTTGATCAGCCAGGGCGCGCCATCATCGGCGTGATAGTCGTGGCACATCGCGCAGGTCGAAGGCACGTCGGACGCTTTCTGGAATTCGCCGCCATGACATTCGCGGCAGGTCTTGATGCCCGGCAGCAGCAGATCACTCGCTTGCTTGGACGTCGGCGCATTGTGACAGCTCTCGCACGTCTCCTCGATATGGGCATCATGGCTGAACCAGCCATTGTGCATATAGCGATCGGTTTGTGTCACCGGCTTGATGCCGTAATCGACCCGGCCGCGAGCGGTTGGTGGCGTAACGCCATGACAGTCGAAACAGGCCCCGCCGCGCGAGAAGACCTGACTGATCGCCAGATTGGCACGGCTCGGACGGAACTGGACGGCGCGGGCATAGTCGCTGGCAACACGGATATCGTTGCTGGCCCCGGGGCGGCGGCGCGTCATCCCGCCAAGATTGATCGGACGGGTCGGACGGGTGGAACGATAATAAGCCTGAAGGTCGGCCTGCACCATCGCCGGTTCGCCGTGGCGCAAGGTCCGCACCGTGCCGCCGATCTCTTCAAAAGCGAGACTGTGGCACATGCTGCAGTCTTCCTTCATGTCGACGGGCTCAAAGCGCACGCCCTTTGGATCGGGCGTGTGGCAGTCCTTGCAGACCAGCGAAGAGCCGAAACCAAAGTCTTTCGACAGTCGCCGCCCCATTTGCGCGACTCCGCCGGTCTTTGACAGATGCACATCATGCGGAAATTTGAGACCATTATTGTCGGTCGGCTTGCTGTCGAGCGAGACTCGCTTGCGCAGCGGATTCTTGCCACCCGGAGTCACCAGTACGGCGGGCCGGAACTGTGGATGTTCAATGCCGAAATCCGACGCATTTTCCAGTTTTGTGTCGGTCAAACGTTCATCCATCCCGCTGTGGCAATCCGCGCAGAATTTTTGCGCAGTCGGTTCCATAGCACCGCTGCCCTCATGCTCGCTGTGACATTCGACACACCTGCCCGGCGGTTTGTTAAATGCGGACGCAAAGGCTGCTCCGATTTTTCCGAAACCCTCCGGTTCACCGCGTGCGGTCAGCAGACGGGGTTTGGCGGCATGATCGTGCGCATCTTCCTGGTGACAGGTGAGGCAGGTCTGGTCCTTGACCGTGACAAAGGCATCGACATGGCACGCCTGACAGTCCTTCTCGAGCGCATGATGGGCGCTGCTCAGCGCGCCGGACGACCACATGCTGTCGGCGTGGAACTGGTCGGGCCGTTCCTCGACCCCGCGCCACGTAGACCAGGTATAGATCGGCCAGATCAGGAATGCGGCCAGCACCAGCGCGACAAAACCCCAGGCGGTGAGCCGTTTGCTCGGCAGCAGGTCCTTGAGCGTATAGAGAGTCTTCTCGTCGCGCGTTTCGGCAGAATCAGACAAGGCCTCGACCCGCTTGACGGTCAGGACGATATCGTCACCCTCCTGGCTGACGACAATGACATGGCCGCCAAAGCCGAGCTCGGCACCGGCGGACGGATCGATGGTGACCGAAATCCTGTGTTTGCCGTCGAGCGTGAAATTCTGGCCGGAAGTGCTTTCGACGATGATCTGCCCGTCGTCGCGCTTGCTGATGATGGCATGGTCCGGATTGACCGCAAGGTCTGGCAAATGGATCGCGTTGGTTGTGCTGCGGCCAATGCCAATCTCGTCTGCCGGGAAGGGATTGGACCGGATAATTTCCCGGCCATCTGCGGTGGTCGCGATCTGGCGAACAATGAAGGTCATATCTGGATCTCCATCCTACCAGTAAAAAAAGACGCTGATGATATGCGCGGTGAGCGAAGCGATCAGCGCGAAGGTCATCGGAACATGGACAAACAGCCAGACCTGCAGCATCGCCTTGAGCTTCAGATGGCGACGGACGCGGGCAAGAGTGGCTTCCTTTTTCTCGAGCAGCGCATCGACCTTGTCGAGCGGATCATCGCTGCCCATTTTCGGCTGATAGGCCCGCTCGCGGCGCAGATCAGCCTGTGCCTGCCGGGTTGCGCAATCGGGATATTTTCCGGATATCCGCCGGAAGAAGCCGCCGCCAAACGGGTCCTGTTCGAGCGACTGCAGCACCAGAGCGGCATGTTCGCCGGAAAGAGGCTGTGCCGCCTCGTGCAGCTGCCGGTCGAGCGAGCGGAGATTCTCGAGCATCTCCGTCTCGGTCATCTCGTTGCGATTGTCGGACAGCGCTTTCGGGATGGTGACGTAAAAATAAATGCCGACGATCCCGGAAATGATGACGATCATCATGAACACATAGGCGGCGGTGTGGATATTCCAGCCGAGCTGGAACCCGGTGTGCAGCGTGCCGATCACGATCAGGCTGAGACCAAGATAGATATGCGCCGATGTCCAGGCTTTCAGCGACCATTGGCCCGGCGTCATCGCCCGCTTGCGCACCCCGAGCATGGTCAGCCAGAGGATCAGCAGTGCGCCAATCGTGCCGAGCGTATAGCCATACCAGCTGCCGCCATTATGGCGCGGCGATACATCAATGAACAAATAGCTGACGATGCAGATCAACATGATCGCCGACGAAATTTTCAGCCAGCGGAAACCTGCATGCCTTAGGAAGCCGTCGTGCATCACGACTTTCTTGCGGCCGGACGGGGCGGGGATGGCGTTGCTGGCCATTAGACAATCCCTCCCGGCGCGGCGGGTTCAGCTTCTATTGTTACCGTTCGTGCTGAGCTTGTCGAAGCATGGTGTCTTGCCAGCTGTCCTTCGACAGGCTCAGGACGAACGGTACAAACAGACGCAGAACGAACGGTATGATCAGAAAGTGGCATGATCATACATCCTCCGCTTCAAGTTTGGAGACGGTAAGAAATTCTTCCGGAGCCACGCGGATAGCCGCACCGGTCGGACAGGCGCGGACGCAGGCAGGCCCGCCCTTGATCCCGGCGCACATGTCGCATTTGATCGCCTTTTTGGGTTTTTCGACCGAAGGATCGCTATGGTCGGAAACCCAATTCTTGTCGGGCTCTCCGGGGCCGGGGCCAAATCCAAACAGCAGCCAGTTCAATATGCCCGGCTTCTTCGGCGGCACCTTGTCCATGCGGATCACGCCATAAGGGCAATAGCGCTGGCAATTGCCGCAACCGATGCAGGTGTCATCAATAAATACCTCGCCATCGGGACCGCGGTGGATGGCGTCGGGCGGACAATCGGACATGCAATGCGGATGTTCGCAATGGCGGCAGCTGGTCGGGACGTGGAGATGCGCATAAGTGCGCCCGGCCTCGCGGTCGAGGCGTGACAGGCCTTCATGGCTGTCGGCACAGGCTTTCTCGCAATTGTCACAGCCGACGCACAGATTTTCATCAATCAGCAACACGTCGGTGGCTTCGCCGATACCGTTGTCCACCAGGAAATTGGCAATGCCCGAATACATGTCGACGACGCCCGAGAAACTGTCCTTTTTCGCCTCGACAAAGGCGTTGATGTCCTGACGCGCAGCCATTTCCTTCTTCGCCTTGCGCAGAAGGTCGGGATGGGCGTCGAGCACTTTCTTGAACGCATCGCCGTTGATCTTGATCACTTCGGACTTGATCGCGGCCTTGACCGTCGCGGTGCGATAGCCACCGGCGATCAGCGTCATTTCACCAACATAGGAACCGGCCGGCAGATAAGACAGGAACACCGGCTTGCCGCCAATCTGTTTCTCCACCACCATCGATCCGACGCGAATGACATAAATATCATTGCCGTCGCCGCCTTCCTCGATAATCGCCTCGCCGGCCCGGACATTGATAATCTCGCTGGATTCGACGACCTCGGCAATATCTTCCTTGGTCAGGCCCGATCCGAACATCTGCAGCAACTGCCGCTCGGTCGATATCTGGGTGATCCGGCGCTTGGCGGCCGGGACGGAAGCCTGCAATTTGAGTGCTGCCGTGCGCGAAATTTCGACCAATATGACATCTTCGGCCGCTCGAATCGTCGCGCCGCGACGGCGTCCGGAAATCAGGCCGACTTCGCCGAAGATCGAACCCTGTTCGATCGGCACGGTGATCGAGGGATCGTCCGGATTGATTTCCACCGCCACCGAACCTTCGGCAATGGCAAACAGCGAGCTTCCCGGATCGCTTTTCTCGAAAATCACCTCGCCCCGGCGATAGCTTTGCGGCTCGCTGTCGAGCATGAATTCACGCATCTGCAAAGGTGACAGATCGTTAAGAATGGTCACGTTGGAGCGGAAAAATTCCAGCCATTCGTCGACCGAGCGTCGTTTTGGCAGGCTGGCAAATTTCGCTTCGAGGATCGGTTCGTCGGCGGGTTTAAGATCGCTGTTGCCGTTGATGAACTCGATAACATCATAGCCCTGGTTCATACAGTGCTTGATCAGCGGATAGCCGGCAAGCGCACCGATGACATATATGCCCTTCTTGGTACTTTCGAAGGCCGGCGACAATTTGGGATAGGCCTCGCGATCCTCGCTGGTAAATTCGATCCCGCATTCTTCGACGAACTTGCGCGGTGGCGCGCTGCCCATCCGCGCGATGATCCGGTCGCATTTGATCACTTCCTGACCGTCGCGGGTTTCCAGAACCAGCTCGCCATCCCTGACCTCGGCCGGCGTGGTTTCGTTGCGGATTATCACCTTGCCCTGTTCGCCCGCTTCCATCAGCAGCTTCACATTGGCTTTCTTGGCCCGGGCAAATTCCGCCGAGCGGTTGAGAATGGTCACGACATTATTCTGCGCCGCATCGGCAGCCAGACCCAGCGCGTTCTCGATACCCGCGTCGCCCGACCCGATCACCGTGATATGCTCGTCATAATATTCGCCGGGATCGTCGAGCTGATATTGTACCAGCTTGTTGTCGCCGCCGGGGCAGCGCATCAGGTTGGGATTGCCCTGGGTCCCGATCGCCATGACGATGGTCTCGGCCTGCACCACATCGCCGCTTTTCAGGGTGATGGTGAAATTGCCTTCGTCACCTTCGATCTTCACCGGCTCGGCTTTATACATGACATTCACGCCATGACCGGCGGTCTGCTCGTCCCATTTTCCCAGAATGGCTTCGCGCTTGCCCGCGTCAAAATCCATATCGGAGCGCAACACCAGCTGGCTGGGCGTCGCCATGACATGCTTGCCCTTCTGATATTTGTAGATGGTATCGGACAGATGGTCGGTTTTCTCGAGCAGCACATGTTTCAGCTTCAGCTGCGCAGCGCGCCCAGCGGCGCTCATGCCGGCCGGTCCGGACCCGATTATGACTACTCGAAACTTGTCCGACACGCGCTTGCTTCCCCCCAATTGATTCCCGAACAGACGCACCCTCATACGTCATGTCGTCCCGGTCCAGTTCACTGTCCGGTTGTAGCGCGACCCAAAAGATTGAACTTTGGCAGTATCTTACCAAAAAGCCTCTTCATTGCCAGTGCAAAATATCACAGTCATCTCCGCGCTTGTCAGGCAGCAGATGGCTCCGTATCTCTGCGCGACAATATCACGACATAAAACAGCTTGAGGATTGACCATGGCGAAACCAGCTTTTTCGATGAATATCAGCCGCATCGCCCTGATAATAGCAGCTTTGCTGGCAGTGGGTGCGGTCGCGGTGCAGGTCTATCGCAGCATGTCCGACGACTCTGCCGCAAGCTCGTCTGTCGCCGCTACGGAAACAGAAACGGCGCCGAGCGTCGACGAGGTCATCGCCGGCCTGGAAAAGAAACTGCAGGAAAACCCCGACGATGCGGAAAGCTGGCGGATGCTGGGTTGGAGCTATTTTGAAACGCAAAAATTTGCGGAATCGGCGACCGCGATGAAACGCGCAACCACGCTTGATCCCGACAATTCGGAATATTGGTCGATGCTGGGCGAAGCCCTGGTCATGACCAGCGATGGCCAGCAGGTCCCGACTGACGCCGCCGAAGCTTTCCGCAATGCCTTGAAACATGACGCGAAGGACCCGCGCGCCCGCTATTTTCTCGCGGTGCAGAAAGACATTGCCGGTGACCACAAGGGCGCGATTGATGACTGGTTTGCGCTGCTCGCCGACACGCCGGCCGACGCGCCTTACGCCGCCGATATCCGCCGCGTGATCGGACAAGTGGCCGAGAATGAAGGCATTGATGTCGCCGCGCGCCTCGCCAAGGCCTCACCGGCTGCACCCACCGGCGGCATCTCCACCGACGGCCCCGCAGTCGCCACCGCAGCGATCCCCGGGCCCAGCCGCGAGCAAATGCAGGAGGCGGCTGCCCTGCCCCCCGGCCAACAGGAAGCGATGATCGCCAATATGGTCGACGGGCTCGACAAGCGTCTGCAAGCCAATCCCAAGGATGCCAACGGCTGGATCATGCTGATCCGCAGCCGCATGCAGCTGGGCCAGACGGTGCAGGCGAAACAGGCACTGGACCGGGGACTGAAGGCGTTCAAGAATGACGGAACGGAAGCGAAGAGGATCAGGGAAGCAGCAGCGGCACTGGGGGTTTAGGGACGGGATAGCCGGTGATCGGGATATATCGGATATAGGCACAGAGGCAGGCGTTCAACCGGTACGTGGTGAACAGCGCCTTTGGCCAGACCGGTCCGGCCTAGGTCGCCTTCTCGGTTGCGTCGCAAGAATTCGAATGCTGCAGGGTTTCCAGGGCCTCGGCTATCTTCAACGCCGCAATCGCCTCGCCTGACTCGTCGAGCTGATTGAGCATCCGGCCTAGCGCATCAACGATTTCGGATATCTCGTCTGCCTGGTCGACCCGCATAAGCTCTACTCTCTAAAATATTGTAGTTCTGGAAAATTCGCTTTATATTCCGACGGATAAAGCTGACCTGAACGTTTGTTGAATTCGCGAACCGTTACGCCAACACCAAAAAGGCGGCAAGCTCTGACCAGATCGAGGATACAATATTTTACCCGACACGCCTTTCGGTTGCCGGAGCTATGCTATATTGATCGAAGTGAATGACGCGATTGTGGCGTTAACTGTCCATCCTCAAACAATGGGGTATATTTTACGAGGCTGCAGGCATGAAATCGATCGTGGTATCTTTACAAATAGCAGCCGGTGAAATCTCTTGACTGACCTTCCCGAAAAACAGTTGAACCGGTTCATCCGGAATGTGGCCCGCACAAGGTGGCAGATATCGAAGCATTTTTTCGATAATCTGCACATTCCGGCCGCGCCCTGCCTTGATATTCTATTCGCATTGCAGGCCACTGATGGCGCCCAGCTGGACGTCGAAAGCCTGTCCGGATATATATTCTGCAGTTCCACGATCACGGTCAGATATCTGAACTTGATGGCCGGCAAGGGGTTGGTTGAAGTGGACGACGGTGACGTAACGCTCACACCTGAAGGTGACAGGGAATTATCAAACATCCTGTCGCAATTTTACGACGATTTTAACGACTAGATTTTGTGAACAAGCCACGAGATTGAATATCCTCGCGCGTTAAACGTTGCGCGATCTTGTCGCTGTCCCCGTGCCGTTGCACCGGACGGTTGGCGCAAAGGTCGACCACGGGCGAAGACATTTTCTCTCTATTCGGCTCCCATTTCCTGCCAGCCCTGGACGCCGCTCGCTTGATCCCCGCTTTGCGGTAAGCTCCTCGACGCCAGCGAAGAAATGATCCGGCAGTCGCCAACCGTGCCATCGCCGGAACATTGCAGCATCAGCGACAATTCGTCGCGCAGCGCGGTGAGATCGGCAATTTTCTGTTCGACCGCGAGAAGATGCGCCGACGCCACTTCATCGATCGCACCGCAGGGCTCTGCACTGTCATCGGCCAGTGTCAGCAGTTCGCGGACAGACTTGAGCGTGAAGCCCAGGTCGCGCGACCGCCGTATGAACATCAGCCGTTCGAGATGGGATAGCTCATAGTCGCGATAATTGGCCTGCGTTCTGGCTGGCTGTGGCAGCAGTCCAGCCCCTTCATAATAGCGGATGGTTTCGACCTTCGTCCCCGTCGCCTTTGCCAGTTCCCCTATTTTCATCGCTTGACCCTATAGTTACTACAGGGTGCATAGCTAGGAACGAATCACAAATTGTCTAGGGAAATTTGATGGCCGGAAATTGTTGTGAAAGCGGAACAGACGATCAGGCGTCCCTGAACGACCCGCGCTGGCGGCTGGCTCTGTGGATAGCGCTGGCGGTCAATGCGGGCATGTTCATCTTCGAATTTGCCGCAGGGGCAGCGGCGGACTCGCGTGCGCTGCAAGCCGATGCGCTCGATTTCTTCGGCGACAGCGCCAATTATGCGATCAGCCTGGCGGTCGCCGGCATGGCCCTGACCTGGCGTGCCCGCACGGCTATGCTGAAAGGGCTGACGATGCTCGGCTTCGGTCTCTGGGTGCTGGTGACGGCAATCCTCGCCTTCATCAACGGCACCGCGCCGCATGCCGAAATGATGGGCATCGTCGGCGCAATGGCGCTGGTCGCCAATGTCGGCGTCGCCTTGCTACTCTATCGCTTTCGCACCGGGGACGCGAATATGCGCTCGGTCTGGATATGTTCGCGCAACGACGCGATCGGCAATGTCGCGGTAATGATCGCGGCATTCGGCGTGTTCCAGACCGGAAGCGCCTATCCCGATCTGGCGGTCGCCGGCCTATTGGCGGCGCTGGCGATCAGCGGCGGCTGGCAGGTAGTCTGGCAAGCCCGCGGCGAGATGCGGTCGGTGAGCGCGGAGGCGAAAAGAGCGCGGGAACGGTGACGAGGGTGGCGGCAAGCCGCGCCCTCTCCAACGTCGCCTAGGCATCAAGATCCCAAGGCTTTGGTATCCTCTCCCTCAAGGGGAGAGGATGATATCCTACCTGAACAACGGCTCGCCGAAACTGCGCAGCTTGCGGCTATGCAGCGTCCCGGCTTCCGCCTCTTTCGCCAATAGATCAATCGCCCGCAGCCCGATCGCGAGATGCTGGCCCACGCGTTCCTGATAGAAAGCATCGGCCATGCCTGGTAGCTTGATCTCGCCGTGCAGCGGCTTGTCCGAGGCGCAGAGCAATGTCCCGTAGGGCACGCGATAGCGATAGCCGTTGGCGGCGACAGTCGCCGATTCCATGTCGATGGCGATGGCGCGGGACTGGTTGAGCCGCTTGGCAATTTGTTCGAAACGCAGCTCCCAGTTGCGGTCGCCGGTGGTGACAACCGTACCGGTGCGCAATTGCTGCTTGAGCTTGGACTTGTCGATGCCGGTCTCCGCCTGCACCGCCTCTGTGAGCGCAAGCTGCACCTCGGCAATCGTCGGCAGCGGGATGCTGGGCGGCAAGACATCGTCGAGCACATTGTCGTCGCGCAAATAAGCGTGGGCAAGGACATAGTCGCCGAGCCGCTGAGTCCGGCGAAGCGCACCGCAATGGCCGATCATCAGCCAGACATGCGGGCGGAGCACCGCGAGATGGTCGGTGATCGTCTTGGCGTTGCTCGGACCGACGCCGATATTGACCAGGGTCACGCCGGGGCGTCCGTCGCTGCGGACCAGATGATAGGCTGGCATTTGCGGTGGCTTGGCGATCGGCGGGGCAGAGGGTTTGCCATCCTGACCGGTGATCCGGTTGCCCGGTTCGACCAGCATGGAGGCTTTGCCGGATGTCACTTCGGCCAGGCCATGTTCGATGAACTCGTCAACATAGCGCTGATAGTTGGTGAATAGGATGAATGGCTGGAAATGCTCGGGCGCCGTCGCGCAATAATGGCGGATCCGGTGGAGCGAATAATCGACCCGTTCGGCGGTGAACAAGGCCAGCGCAGAGGCTTCCTCGCCCTGGAATATCTGGCCGCCGTCGACGATCTCGTCATTGGTTTTGACCAGATTGGGTGTGTGGAAATAATTGGGCAGCTTTTCCTTTTTTGCCCGGTCGAGCCCGGCACCGGCATCCTCCAGCGCAAAGGCCAGCGGTATCGGCGTGTCCGACAGGCCGACCCAGATTTTAGCGGTGAAGGTCGTGTGGATACGTTCCAGCTGGTCGAGCAGATAGAGACGGTATAATTTCGGTTCGGTTATCGTCGTCCGGTAAGTGTTGATATCGGCTAGATGGCCTGATGCCAGATGGCTGGTCTCGGTCGCCTGATCGGCCGGGATCTGGACACTGATCTGCGGGTAAAGGCCCTGCTGGCGATCATCCTGGGACAATTTCGATGTCGCATAGCGGGCAAAGCGTGTCGCCGTGACAGCGATTTGTTCCGCGTAAAGTTTTTCAAGCAAGGCCACGGCTTCGGCTGGCGTGGCGCATAGAGTGGAATCGGTTGTCATGCAGTCTCCGTTACAGTTTCAGCCCTTTAACGGAAAAACGGAGCGAAGGGAAAAACTAACGGCGCGAAAGATCGAGAAAGCGGGCCGCTGCCTCGAATTCCGCCTGCTTGAGATCGCGCATGGCCACGGCCACATCGTCACGGCCCCATTGCTGCTCCTGCCAAAGCTCTTCCAGATTGACGATTGGCCAAAGCGTCTCGCTATCGTGGGTCTGTTCAACAAGCCCCAATGTGGCAATTAACGAGCCTGACAAGCCGACAAGCGACAGCATCGCCGCGACGGTAAAGCCGTCCTGCGCCTCGACCACATTGGTCAGACGCGTGATCGTTTCTTCCGGCTGCGCCTCATATCGGATGCCGTGGATCAGATTGAAGCCGACATCATAGCGTTGCCGCGCCCAGTCGAGCAAAGGGTCCCAATGTTCGGCCTGATGGTCGATCAGCGCCTGCTGACCTTCATCAGCGCGATAGTAGAGCATATCGCTGTCGGCAAAGGCGGCGATACGACCGACAATCCGGTCGCGCTCGCTTTCGACCTGATCCAGCGCGCCCTGCGCCAGACCGGTCAGCGGCATCGATGCGGGAATTATATCCTCACCTTGCGCAGCCCATTCAGCCGCAATTGCGTCGGCAAGTCCCTGCATTGGCACAGCAAGCGGATTACGCTGCGGTGTCTTCATCGGACGGTCGTCGAGGGAGATCGCAAAGGCATCGCCGACCGGCGATACCGATACGTCCTTGTAAAAGCGTTTCATGGAGCGTCCGTGCCTTCTGCCGCTTTGGCCATTGCTTCTTCGGCGACCCGCGCGCGAATATATTTGCGGATGATCCAGACCGGTGCTGCCCACATCTGGGCCATGCCCAAGAAGATCAGCGGATAGCCCGCGAGCGGAGGAACCGGAGGCAGGCGGTCGAGCACGATAGCCAGTCCGAGCATCACCAGCACAACGCCAAGCAAACGGACGATACTGACCAAGAAATGCACGGCTTTCGCCTGTTTTTCCTTCACCGGATCGGGGATATATTCCGGCTGCTCGTCAATCGGTTCGCTCATCGGTTCAATATTCCGTTCAAATCGGCCATGGTCGCCGCGACCACTTCTGCGCCCGCGCTGATCAGTTCATGCTCGTCATGATAGCCCCAGTCGACCCCGACCGCGCGGACTTTGGCATTGACCGCCATCTCCATATCAAAGCTGGTATCACCGATCATCGCCGTGGTCTCGGGCGAGGCTCCGGCTTCCGCGATCGCCAGCTCGACCATCGCCGGATGGGGTTTGGACGGATGCCGGTCGGCGGTCTGCAGGGTGACAAAACGGTCAGAAAGCCCGTGGGTTTCCAGCACATGGCGAAGACCGCGATCCGACTTGCCGGTGGCGACGCCAAGAACCCAGCCGGATGCTTCCAACTCTTCCAATATCTCGAGCAATCCGTCGTAAAGCGGCTCGTGAACGCCGCCTGCCTGGCGCAGTTCGACGAAACCGTCTTTATAGGATTGCGTCACCGCAGCGACAATCTGCTGGTCGCCTTCGGGGTGCAATTGCGCCACGGCCTCCATCAGACTGAGCCCTACGATCCGGCGCACCAGATGGTGATCGGGCGGGACCAGCCCGTGTTTTTCAAAGGCCTGATCCATCGAGGCGCAGATATTGGCCTGGCTGTCGACCATCGTGCCGTCGCAGTCGAACAAGGCGAGCTTGTTGGTCATCTTGTTCCGAATTCCCTCATCAAATGGGCGATCGCGCGGCGACCGGTAGCATCCAGCGCGGCAGCGGCATTTTCCCGCACCGCAGCCGGCTTATTCTGGCCAAGCTTGGCGGTTGGGCGCCAGGCCAATATTTCCATTTCGAAGCCGACAATCGCGTCGACCATCTTGTCGAATTTTTCCGAATCCATCTTGTCCCGATGCCACGGCTTTTTGGGAGCCAGCTTCGCTTCATTCCGGGCAGACAGGTCGTCCAGCAGGCTGATCAGGCCTTCGCGCTCCATCTGGCGGACCGTGCCTTCCAGCTCAAGAGCCAGATAATTCCAGGTCGGCACCTGATCGTCGATCCCGTACCAGTCCGGACTGATATAGGCGTCGGGTCCGTTGATCACGCACAGCGCCTTGTTCTTCGCAATATGCTTCGTCAGCGCATTGCCGCGCGACAGATGGAATTGCAGCGCGCCGTCACCGGTGGAGAATACCGGAACATGGGCGACGCGCGGTCCATCCGGCGTTTCGGCAAAGACCATCCCGAATCCGATATTCGCAATCATCGCCTCGAGCGCGGCCCGCTCGTCGGCGTCCTGATGATCATTGGCAGATTTGGGCCATCGGAAGGCGGGATCGGGATGCATTATTTGGGTTTCTTGTAGAGAGCCTGTTTGACTTTTGCCTTGTGCGGCATGTTCTTCTTGTGGGTCGCCTTACCGGCATTCGGACGTTCACGCTTGGTCGGCTTGCCTGCCTTGGTCGGCTTGCCGTCGCTCTCGCCACGGCCACGACGTTCGCCGCGCTTGTCCTTGCGAATCATCTTGGCGTGCGCCTTGGCCTGCTGTTTGCGGACCATTTTGCCGCCCGGCTTCTTCTCGTCGAGCGGAAGATCGCCAAGGATCAGGTCGAGCCCTAGATTGTCGATGGTTTCCGCGAAATGGGTTGGCAAATCGGCGGTCACGTCGAGATTGTGGCCGTCGGGATGCTCGATCCGCAGCCGCCGCGCATGCAAATGCATCTTGCGGCTGATCGCGCCGGTCAGAAACGCGTCCTTGCCGCCATATTTGCCGTCGCCGACGATCGGATGGCCGATCGCCGCCATATGCACGCGCAGCTGGTGCGTGCGGCCGCTATAAGGCTGCAACTCTACCCAGCAAGCGCGGTTTCCGGCGCGTTCGATAATCCGGTAGCGCGACTTGGCCGACTGGCCGTTTTCTTCGTCGACGTGCATTTTCTCGCCGCCGGAGCCCGGCTGTTTCGAAAGCGGCAGGTCGATCACGCCATCGGCGATTTCCGGCACGCCCATGACGATCGCCCAGTAGACTTTGCGGACATCGCGACCGGCGAAACGTTTGGAGAAAAAGGAGGCAGCACCCGGTGAGCGCGCCAGCAGAATCACACCGCTGGTGTCCTTGTCGAGCCGGTGAACCAGCTTGGGCCGCGATTTCAAATCATAGCTCAGCCCGTCAAGCAGACCGTCGAGATGGGTTGTGGTTTTGCTGCCGCCCTGGGTCGCCAGGCCCGGAGGCTTGTTGACCACGATCGCCGACTTGTCCTTGTGGATCACCAGTTCGCGGACGAAATCGATCTGGTCCTGCGACAAGTCGGTCTTCACTTTGGCGACGCGACCCGGCCGCTCGATTTCCTGCGGCGGCACGCGCAATACTTGCCCGGCCTGAACGCGATCGCCCGGTGACACTCTTTTGCCATCCAGCCGCAACTGCCCGGTCCGCGCCCAGCGCGAAACGATGTTGAATGGCACATCTTCCATGTGGCGCTTGAACCAGCGGTCGACGCGGATATCGTCATCGTCGGGAGAAACCGTGAATTGCCGGACATCGAGTGTCTTCAGCGCCTGCATCTGTTCCTTGGGCGAGCCCTGGGGCGATTCTTCTTCGGAGCCGCTTTCGGCTGTGGGATCAAAACCGCTCATGCCAGCGCCCTCACGGCCATCAGACCCGCAAATAATGCGAGCACCGAACCGGCAACAGAGAGCAAGGCGTAACCGACAGCCATGCCCCATTCATTCCGCTCAATCATATTGAGAACTTCCAAACTAAAGGCCGAAAAAGTTGTAAAACCGCCCAGCAGGCCAACGCCAAGCAATAGCCGCCACGGCTCATCGATAAAATTACTGCGGGCCAGAACACCCGCTAACACACCCATCAAGAGACCACCGGTCACATTGGCCACCAAGGTACCGATGGGATAACCCAACGGAGCAAGATGGAAGACAAGTCGGCCGAGATGATAGCGTCCCGCCGCACCCATCGCACCGCCTGCCATGACAAGAAGGGTAGCGTTCATGGGCGTCCCTTAGTCGGCTTGGGTGATTTTTCCAAGCAGATCATTGGTCAGCCACAAGCGGATGGCGGTTGCGAGCCCTGGCGGTTGTGCTGCGGTGATCCGTTCGACATCAATCCGCGCGACCAATGCGTTGACCGGCAGACCGCGCTGATCGGCAGCTGCTTTAAGCAGGTCCCAGAACAGAGGCTCGAGCGAAATCGACGTCTGGTGCGCGGCAATGGTGATGCTGCGTTTGACCGGAGGGTGGAAGATTTCGGGCTTTTCTAGATCCACCCGGACAATTCCCGCCGGACCAGTGTCTCAAGCATGTCGATGCCGGTCTCGCTGTCATTGAGGCAGGGCAGATAGGCAAATTTCTCGCCGCCACCGGCTTCGAATTGCTCCTTGCCCCTGATCGCCAGTTCCTCGCAGGTTTCAAGACAGTCACTGGAAAAGCCCGGAGCGAAAATCGCGATATTCTTCTTCCCCTGCCCTGCAAGCGACTCCAGCGTGGTGTCGGTTGCCGGTTCGAGCCATTTGGCCCGGCCGAATCGCGACTGGAATGCGACCACGAGTTCCCGGCCCATCTTCTCCGACAACAGCCGCGCGGTTTTCTGGCAATGGCAATGATAGGGATCACCCAGTTCCAGCGTACGCTGCGGCATGCCGTGGAAACTGGCGACTACAGCATCGGGCACAAAGTCCAGCGCAGCGATATCGCGTTCGAGACTGGTCGCCAGCGCATCGATATAGGCGGGGTCATCATGATAGGCGGGCAGCAGCCGGATCGCCGGTTGCCAGCGCATCGCGGCAATCGCGTCAAATACCGCATCATGGACGCTGGCGGTGGTGGCACCGCTATATTGCGGGTAGAGCGGCGCGATCAATATGCGGTCGCAGCCCGCGGCCTTCATCGCGTCCAATCGGGAAGCGATGCTCGGATTGCCGTAGCGCATTGCCCAGTCGACCATCACCCCTTCAACTTTCGGGGCAAGCTTTTCGGCTTGCTTGCGGGTGTAGGCCGCCAGCGGCGAACCGTCTTCGGTCCAGACCAGACTGTAAGCCTCGGCCGATTTCGCAGGCCTGGTGTTGAGAATGATCCCGCGCAATATCGGCTGCCAGATGATCGAGGGGATCTCCACGACCCTTTTGTCCGACAGAAATTGCTTGAGATAGCGTTTGACCGCTTTCTTCTCCGGCGCGTCGGGCGTGCCGAGATTGACCAGCAAAACGCCGATTTTCTTCGCTGCTACCGGCGGATGGTCCGATGGCAGAGGTCCTGTTTTACGCATGGTCACGACACTTCTCCGAACAGCGGCAATTGCCGGAACCTTGTGCCGGTTGCCGAAAATAGCGCGTTGGCAACTGCGGGCGCGACCGCCGGTACGCCGAGTTCTTCGTATCCGGCAGGCTCTTCGTCGCTTCTGAGAAATTCGATCTGGATTGGCGGGATCTCCGCCAGCCTTGGCAAGGACAGATCACGCAACCGCTTCGCCGTCGGCAGCCCGTCCTGAAACCGTGTGGCGCTGCCCAGCGCCATCGCCAGTCCGAAGACAATACCCCCTTCAATCTGTTGCCGGGCGATGTCAGGGTGAATGATCCGGCCGATGTCGACGGTCGCCGAAATGCGGCTGACCTCAAGACCGCCGGTTCCCCTGCTGGCGCTCGCGATCACGGCAATATGACCGCCGCGCATGCTGTGACAGGCCATGCCCTGACCGCTGCCGTCCAGACCGCCGTCCCATCCGGCCATCGCGGCAACGCCGGTCAGGCAGCGGGTCAGTCGTGGCGCATTGTTCATCATCTGCATCCGGAAAGACAAAGGCTCGATGCCGGCCTTTGCCGCAAGCTCGTCGATGAACGATTCGAGATAGAATATATTGCTGCTATGGGCATTGCTGCGCCAGTTTCCCGTCGGCACGCCGACGAAGGCGCTATGGTGATCGACGGTCAGATTGGGAATATCATAAGGCACCTCGAGACCGGCCACAGCCTTGCTATCGGCTTCCCCGATCGAGGACCGCATTGCTTCCACGTGATCCACCCCGTCAAACAGCCGCTTGACCTGTTCGCGAGAGGATGGCGGAGCGGCGATCTTGATCTGCAACGCTTCGACACGCCCGGCCTTGGCCATCGCAGCATCCAGCCGTGCTTGGCTCGGCGCCCGGTAATGATCGTGCATCAGATCTTCGGCGCGCGACCAGACCAGTTGCACCGGCCGTCCCATCTTCTTCGCAATCTGTGCCACCTGTCCCGCGATCTCATTGTCGAGATTGCGGTCGAACGAACCGCCGCTCAGCATCGGATAGAGAGTCACGCGGTCCTGACTGATGTTCAAGACCTTGGCCGCCGCCTTGACGGCCGCAACCGGCGCCTGGGTGGCCATCCACAGCTCCAACCCGCCATCCTTATATTCTGCCGTAGCCGTCCGCGTCTCGATCGGTGCGTGCACAGCGGCATCGGCCTGGTAACGGGCCCGATAGACATTATCGTTGTCGAACACGTCTCTGGTATTGCCGCGCGACACAAAACGTATGCCCGGCCCGTCTTCCAGCGCCTCCTGCAGGGCCGTGTCGATCTTGTCGCTACTGGCCATGAATCCCTTGGTTTCGAATACCGGACTGATTTTATCCAGCGCCCGATTGGCCGCCCACCAGTTGGTCGCCACAGTGGCGATCCATTTGTCGCTTTGCACCACGTCGATAAAGCCGGTGATCTTGCCTGCCCCCGCCCGGTTGAATGATTTCAGCCGGGTTTCGCCAATCGGTCCCTGCCGGATCGCGGCAAACACCATGTCCGGCAGCCGGATATCACCGGCGAAATTGGCAGAGCCGTCCAGTTTGCTGGGCAGATCGAGACGCGGCACATCCTGCCCGATCAAATTGCCTTCGCCAGCCGGTCGCAGCGGCACCGGGTCGGGCAAATCCTGCCCGACTGCATCACGAACCACTTCGCCGAACCGCAGTTTCTTGCCGCCACCGGAGATAACTCCATTCTCGACCGTGCAGGCCTCCCAGGGCACATCCCATCGGGCTGCCGCTGCTTTGGTCAGCAGAACGCGCGCTGCGGCACCCGCTTCGCGAAAGCTTTCGGCAAAAGCCGGGATCGACGTTGACTCCGCCGTCACGAGAAACTGATCGCGGATGCCTACATTCTGCGCGATCCATTGTACCGCTTCATATTCTGCCAGTTTACCGGTGCCGGCAGGCATTAGGCTTTCTGCCCATTGCTCGGCCAGCAGACCATTGCTGTACAATGGATTGATCGGCGCCGGTTCAACCGCAACGGTGCGCCAGTCGGCACCCAACTCATCCGCCAGAATTTGCGGCAACACGGTATAGACGCCCTGCCCCATTTCGCTTTGCGGCACGATCACCGTGACCTGCCCGTCTTCGGATATTTTCAGAAAAGCGCCGAAAATCTGCTCGTTCTCGGTGGCCGCAACATTGGGCTCGTAACTGCGCGGCCAGATTGTCCACGCAACAACCAAGCCGACACCGGCGGCGCCACCGATCAGGAATTTGCGACGACTCAATCCGCTGGGAGAATCCTCGATCTGCTCAATGTCTGTTTCAGCCGCCATGGGGCTCCTTCAACAAACCTAGCCGGGGAATTTCAATTTTCGGGCAGCGGTCCATCACGACCTTCAGACCGGCTGCAGTTGCGCGCGCTGCCGCCGGTTCATTGACCACCGCAAGCTGCGTCCAGACCGCTTTGGCACCGACAGCAATCGCTTCGTCAACCGTTTCACCAGCGGCTTCGGAATTGCGGAAGATATCAACCATATCGATCTCGCCCTCGATATCCGCCAGCGATTCAACCACCGGAACACCGTATAAGGATTGCCCGGCAAGAACCGGATTGACCGGAACCACATCATAGCCCTGTCCGAGCAGGAATTTGAAGACCTCGTTGCTCGCGCGCTCCGGCTTGTCGGATGCGCCAACCAGTGCGATGCGTCGTGTCGACGTCAGCAGTTCAGCTATTTCCTGATCACTTTTCAGCAGCATGATGCCATTCCTGTCGTTTATTGGTTATCCAGCCATGTCGCGAGCTTCCGGGCGATATCGCGAAAAGCCTGTCCGTCCGCACCGTCGGTGCTGGCAGGAGGCGTCCCGCCATCGCTTGACTTGCGGATTTCGATGTCGAGCGGAATTCTGCCCAGAAAAGGCATGCCCATCGTTTTGGCAGCGGCTTCCGCCCCGCCCGTTCCGAAAGGATCGCTCGCTTCGCCGCAATGCGGACATTGATAGCCGGCCATATTCTCGACCATGCCGATAATCGGAATTTTCGCCTGATTGAACAGATCGACCGCGCGGGTTGCGTCCATCAGCGCCAGATCCTGCGGCGTTGAAACGATCACCGCGCCAACCGGTTTGTGATTCTGCATCATCGACAGTTGCACATCGCCGGTGCCGGGCGGCATATCGACGATCAGTTCCTCGACATCGCCCCAATGCGCGTCGATCAACTGCTCGAGCGCCTTGCCCGCCATCGGCCCGCGCCAGGCGATCGCCTGCCCCGGCTTCGCCAGATGGCCCATGGACAATACCGGAACATCATATTCATTCGGTACCGGGATCAGCTGCTTGCCCTCGGCCTCGGGGCGCTTCCCTTCACAATGGAGCAGCCGCGGCTGCGACGGACCATAGATATCAGCGTCGACCATCCCGACCTTGCGGCCCAGTCGCTGCATCGCAATCGCCAGATTGGTGGAGAGCGTGGACTTGCCGACGCCGCCCTTGCCACTGGCCACGGCGATCAGACGCCGCTCGACCTTCTCGGCGGTCATCGCGACATCAACTTTCTCGACACCGTCGAGCGACAGCAATTTGCCTTTCACGGCAATCTCGATCTGGCCACGCTCGCGCACGTCGAGCCCGCCGACGTTGAGCACCAGAGAGATACGGCCTTCGGAAAATTTTACAGCGCTGAAACGGCCTTTGGCAACAGTGTCCAGCGCGGCTTCGATTGTTGAAATATCGGTCATCCAATCGACATAGTTACACTTTTCTCGGATTGACACTGTTTTTCTGGCCGCGTGCTACCTATAAAGAAACTATGAATGATAATATTAACGGTGAAGCGCACCGCAGATCGATTTTTGGCTCAATCCTGAACATGGCGGGCCCTTGGGGTAATAACGGCGACAGCGGCAATGATGGCGGCAATGGCGGCGGACCCCGCAATCCATGGGGCAATCCTCCTGGCGGCTCGTCCGGCGGCGGACGCAAGGGCGCCGGTTCTCTCGAAGAATTGTTCAAAAAAGGCACGGGCGGCGGATTCAAGGGTGGCATACCCAAACGTCCCGGCGGACGGTCCTGGTGGCCTCTCATGGCGATTGCCTTCATAATCCTCTGGGTCCTGCTAACCAGCATCCACCGTGTCAGCCCTCAGGAACGCGGCGTCGTAACCTTCCTGGGCTCCTATTCACGGACCATGCAGCCGGGTCTGCATTTCTCGCTTCCCACTCCGCTGGAGCAGGTAACCAAGCTAGACGTCGAGGAAATCCGGACGATCGATATTCCGGAGGGAGAAGCAGAAAAGCTCATTCTCACCGGCGACCAGAATATCGTCGATCTTGCCTATTCGGTACGCTGGAACATCAAGGCGCCGGAGCTTTTCCTTTTCCAGATCGCCGAACCGGAAGAAACCATCAAGGAAGTGGCCGAAGCCTCGATGCGTGCATCGGTTGCGAACTTCACTCTTGATGACACTATCGGTTCCGAACGGACGGAAATCGAACAGCAGGTTGAACGCAACATGCAGCAATTGCTCGACGGCTATGGTGCCGGTGTTGTCATTCGCGGCATCGCGATCAAGAAGGCCGATCCTCCTGCCAAGGTCAACGACGCCTTCAAGGAAGTGTCCGCCGCTCAACAGACAGCGCAGACCTATCTCAACGAAGCCCGCGCTTACGCGCAGCAACTCACCGCACAGGCACAAGGTGAATCGGCTGCGTTTGACAAGGTTTATGAAGAATATCGTCTGGCGCCGACGGTCACGAGACAGCGTATGTATTATGAAACGATGGAACGTGTCCTGTCCAAGGTCGACAAGACTGTAATCGAGGCGAGAGGCGTAACGCCTTATCTGGCCTTGCCCGAACTGAAGAAACGGTCGCAACAGGCCCCCATTTCTACCGTGGAGGCAAAATAATGAGCCGGATATTCCAGAATCCCGTCGCGCTTGGCGTGATCGCTATCGCCCTGTTGTTCACATTATTGAATACGCTCATCATCGTGCCGGAAACCCGGCAGGGCGTGGTTGTCCGCTTCGGCGAACCCGTTCGCATCATCAACCGATATCAGAGTGGTGTCGCCTTCGGCCAGACAGGCGCCGGACTGCTGATGAAAATTCCGTTCATCGAGCAGGTTGTTTGGATCGACAAGCGCATCCTCGACGTCGAGATGGAACAGCAACAGGTGCTGGCAACCGACCAGCTTCGTCTGCAAGTCGATGCCTTTGCCCGGTTCCGGATCACCGATCCGCTGCGCATGTATATCGCAGCCGGCAGCGAAGAGCGGGTTTCGGAAGAGCTTCGCCCGATTTTGGGATCCGCGTTGCGAAACGAACTCGGCAAACGGCCGTTTGCCGCTCTGCTTAGCCCTGAACGTGGCCAGGTGATGGACAATATTCAGGCCGGTCTCAACCGCGTCGCTCGCCAATATGGCGCAGAGATTGTCGACGTGCGGATCAAACGCGCCGACCTTCCCGACGGCACGCCGCTGGACAGCGCTTTTGAAAGAATGCGGACAGCACGTGATCAGGAAGCGCGAACCATTCGTGCGCAAGGGGCGAAGCAGGCACAGATCATTCGCGCCGAAGCCGACGCGAGTGCTGCGAGAACCTATGCAGAAAGCTTTGGCAAGGATCCGAAATTCTATGATTTCTACCGCGCCATGAAAAGCTATGAAACGACATTTCTGCCGAGCAGTCCGGGTGGTCCGGAAAGTTCATTCGTTCTTTCTCCGGACAATGAATATCTGCGCCAGTTCCGCGGTCAGTAGGGAGTTTTGGCAACCAGCCGCGAGATAGTCGACGCTTATTATAGCGCCTTGTCGGCTATGGATGTGGACCGCTTTGAAGCCCTGCACCATCCCGATGTCGTATATAATATATCCGGCAATACGATTATCTCGGGCCGGTACGACAGTTTTGCCGCGCTGAAACAGGTGTTGCCGGCCATTTTCGCGGCACTCGATTTCGATCGCTTCCAGTTCGCGGTAAAATGGCGGGTGATGAACGAAGCGCAGGATAGCGCGACCGCGATCATGGAGGCCAAAGGCCTGGCACGAAACGGGCAGCGCTATGACCAGCGCTACGCGCATATTTTTTCGTTCCGGGACGGAAAAATCTCTTCGGTTCACGAATTTTTCGATACCCAATTGGCCAATGACGCCTTGGGCTTCCACGGCAAGCCCCGGTATGAAAACGACGGCCCGTTTGAATTTTGACGGCCGAGAGTGCGTCAGCAGCCCCATTCGACTACAACTGTCGTTTTTTCTACGCAAAGCCCGTATTTTTCGACAAAATGGCGATTCTCAGCTTGCGAAAAGACTTTGGGGGACCCAAATAGGTTGGCATCGGGAATGTCTCGCTGTCCTGTGACTTGGATTGGCGAACAAATATGGTAACATTCAATTGCCGTTCATGAAAATTGCGCCATTCATACTGCGATTTAGAACGGATTTGGCGGCAGACATTTATTTCTTCCGCCGGAATTTTGAGAGGAAAATATCAGTGCGTTACGCTTACGGAATTTCAGCAGCTTTGCTTTTGGCCGGTAGTGCAGCCACCCTGACCGGCATCGGGCCGGCCGGAGCACAAACCGCCGCAAACGACAGCTCGGTGATGCGCAACGTCGTACCACGCGCGGGTGCGCCGATGAGCTTTGCCGACCTCACAGAACAATTACAGCCCGCAGTGGTCAATATCTCCACCACCCAGCGCGTTCGTGTAAACACCAGCAACCCGTTCGCCGGCACACCCTTTGACGGCCTGTTCGGCAATCGCCAGGGCGGGAACGGTGGTGAACAGACCCGCGAGGCACAATCGCTGGGTTCCGGCTTCATCATTTCGGCTGATGGCTATGTCGTCACCAACAATCATGTTGTCGCACCGGGTAACCGCAACGCCACCATCGAATCGATCACGGTGATCATGCCGGACCGGACGGAATATGACGCTGAACTCGTCGGTCGCGATGCGGCATCGGATATCGCCGTACTGAAGATCAAGGCAAAACAGCCTCTGCCATTCGTAAAATTCGGCGACAGCACCGGCGCCCGCGTTGGCGACTGGGTGATTGCGATCGGCAATCCGTTCGGTCTTGGCGGAACGGTGACCACCGGTATTTTGTCCGCAATCCACAGGAACACCGGTCAGGGCGGCGCTTATGACCGTTTCCTGCAGACCGATGCATCGATCAACCGCGGCAATAGCGGTGGCCCGATGTTCGATCTCAACGGCAATGTCATCGGCATCAACAACGCGATCATTTCACCAACCGGCGGCAATGTCGGGATCGGCTTTGCCATTCCGGCAGAAGTTGCGGCTCCAATCGTCGAAACGCTGAAAGCCGGACAGACGATCGAGCGCGGTTATCTTGGCGTCCAGATCAGCGCGCTTTCCGAAGATCTTGCGGACTCGCTTGGCCTGAAGAAAAATAGCGGCGAATTTGTCCAGCGGGTCGAGCCGGGCGAAGCAGCTGCAAAAGCCGGTATCCAGGCTGGCGATGTGATCACCAAGGTGAACGGCAAAGCGGTTACGCTTGACCAGACCTTGTCTTATCTGGTTGCCAACCTTCCCGTCGGTACCGATGTTCCGATCGAACTGGTGCGCAATGGCAAGGCGATCAAGGTCAATGCCAAGCTTGGCAAACGTCCTTCGGAAGAAGAGCTGGCCAGCAACACCTTCGATCCGGATGCAGAAGCCGATACCCTGAATCAGGATGATGACAGCGCCAGCGCGCAGGCAACCGCCGATGCGCTGGGATTATCCGTGGTTGATCTGACCCCGGTAATTGCGCGACAGATCGGTGTCCCTGCTGCGGCGAAAGGCGTTGTCGTATCGATCGTCAATCCGAACAGCGATGCCGCCCAGAAAGGCATTAAACGCGGTTTTCTGATCACCAGCGTCAATCGCCAGCCGGTGAACAGTGCGGCTGATCTGGACAAGGCGATCGGCGAGGTAAAACGCGCCAAGCGCAACGCGGTGCTGCTACAGGTCCGCCGTGGTGCTCGTGATCCGGAATTTGTCGCGGTCCGTCTGCAAGACGACTAGCCACTTCTAAACAAATGTAACAGAAAAAGGCCGGTGCTTGACGCCGGCCTTTTTTTTGCGTCAAGCTAGGCGCAGCTTTGCAAAACAATTGAGGGAATTCGCCGATGGCCGATGCGACAGAAATTTTTCTCGGACTGGGCGGCGGCGAACGGCAAAGCCTCGCCCTGTCTCGCGCCAACCGCCACGGTCTGATCGCCGGCGCCACCGGCACCGGCAAAACGGTGACGCTCCAGGGGCTGGCCGAGAGCTTTTCCGCCAACGGCGTGCCGGTCTTTGTTGCCGACGTCAAAGGTGATCTGTCCGGGGTCTCCATGTCCGGTTCCTCGCAATTCAAACATGCCGACAAGCTGGAGGAGCGGGCCAGCGAACTGGGCATGAGCGATTATGCCTATTCCGACAATCCGGCAATATTCTGGGATCTTTACGGCAAGCAGGGCCATCCGATCCGGACCACGATTACGGAAATGGGGCCGCTATTGCTCGCGCGGCTGATGGACCTGAATGACACGCAGGAAGGCGTGCTCAATATCGTGTTCCGCTTTGCCGACGAAGAAGGCCTGCTGCTGCTCAACCTCGACGATCTGCAGTCCATGCTCGCTTATACCGCAGAAAATGCCAAAGAATTGTCCGCCAAATATGGCAATGTCAGCAAGGCCAGCGTCGGCGCGATCCAGCGCCAGCTGCTGCAACTCGATAGCCAGGGCGCGGGCCAGTTTTTTGGCGAGCCCGCTCTGGAAATCGATGATTTCATCAAATGCGATGATCAGGGTCGCGGCTATATCAACGTGCTCGCCGCCGACCAGCTGATGCGCAGTCCGAAACTATACGCGACATTCCTGCTCTGGCTGCTCGCCGAACTGTTCGAGACGCTGCCGGAAGTCGGCGATCCGACCAAACCGAAGCTGGTTTTCTTCTTCGACGAAGCGCATCTGCTGTTCGACGATGCACCCAAGGCGCTTGAAGACAAGATCGAGCAGGTCGTCCGCCTGATCCGTTCGAAAGGCGTCGGGGTGTTTTTCGTCACCCAGAATCCGATCGACATTCCCCAGAAAATCGCCGGCCAGCTCGGCAACCGCGTCCAGCACGCCCTGCGCGCCTTCACCCCCCGCGACAAGAAAGCGATCAAGGCGGCCGCCGACACGTTCCGGATCAATCCAGATCTCGATGTCGAGCAGGCGATCACCGAATTGCGCGTCGGCGAAGCGCTGGTCTCGACCTTGCTCGAGGACGGCGCACCTTCGATTGTCCAGCGGACCCTGATCAAGCCGCCGCGCTCGCGCCTCGGGCCGGTCACCGTCAAGGAACGCGCGATCATGCAATCGATCTCGCCTTATGACGGCAAATATGACGAAGAGATCGACCGGAACAGCGCCGAGGAAATATTGGCGCAGAAGGTGATCGACGCCACCGAAACCGCACAAGAAGTCGAGGAAAAGGGTGAAGCCGAAGTCGGCAAACGCTCGCGCAAGAGCAAGAGCATCTGGGAGAAAGCCTTCAGTCGTGGCGCAAAGGTGGCGATGGGCTCAGCGGCCGGCATGGCGGCTTCGACGATGCTGGGCAAAAAGTCCCGTGCCAATCCGGTGCAGTCAGGCGTGACCTCTGCGGTTGGTTCGGTGGTTACGGATCTTGCCGGGCCTGTGGCCGGACGTTTCGTGCGCAATCTGATCGGCGGATTGATGCGCTAATCGCTATCATGCTGCGCTTTAACGGCGCAGCAAACCAGCTAATCCTTGCTACCGAAGAATCGCGCTACAATATCTTTCGCCAGACGGGTCGGACGCAAGGTATCGGCATCGATACAGCACCAGCTTGATTGCACTTCGGCAAGCACCTCTTCGCCGCGACGAATGATCGTGCTGTAAAAGGCCCGCGCTCCATGTACTTTCTCGAGCAACACTTCGGCGATCACATCATCGTCGAGAAATGCCGGTTTCCGGTAGGTTATCTCGTGTTTAAGCGCCACCCACAAATGATCGGCGACGGCTTCGGACGGCGCAAATTTCTGCCAATGCGCGACCACAGCTTCCTGCACCCACGTCAGATAATTGGCATTGTTGACATGTCCCATGAAATCAATGTCAGACGCCTCGATGGCAATGCTGTGATGGTGTGAAATACTGTTCATATCACCAATATATAAGATTAGCGGAGGCCGATTGATAGGGCAAACTGGATTCATGCTCCGGAATCCGGGAGCAGATCGTCATATCAGGCAAGGCCAAGCTTGAAGTTTTCGAACGCAACTCGCCGTTCCGCCGTGAAATTCCGGAACGCCGATGCACCGTCAATCGTCGACAAAAATTCATCCACCGCCAGTTTGTCAGCATCAGGCAAATCCCGATAATAGTCCAGCGGCCGCTGCAGCATCCAAAGACTGAACGGCGGCGCGATGCGTTGTCCGGTCACGCCCTCGACGGCAAAGTCCGCCATCCCGACGGCGCGCGGGATTTCCATATCCGGATTGGCCTTGGCCCAGGAAGCAAACAGGTCCGCAGTTTTCTGCAGGAATGGCATTTGCTCCGCCATCATTCTTTCCAGCACGGGCACCAAGGTCTGCGGGATATCGTCATCCGGTAGAAATTCTCCGGACAGCGGCTGCTGTACATCCACCATCCGCTCGACCCAAGCGGCAACTTTCGGTGCCAGTCTTTTCATGATCTCGCCCGAAGCGGGATCGCGGTACAAATGGGCAAAAAGCGGCCCGATCAGCCCATAATCACCAATCGAGGGACGTGAACCCAGCAGATAATCATATTGGGCAAAATGCCGGTCGAGATCGGCGAGAAGCGCTTCATAGCTCGCTTCAATCGCAGGAATCGTCTGCTCGTTAATCCCCAATATCGGGCAAAAGCCCTTGAACGTCTGGCCACGCTCGCGACCGATGGCCAGTTGCTCTTCCTTGCTGGCTTCCGGCGCGGCGACGGCACCAAATTCGCCGTAGACCCATTCTTCATTATAGTTCCAGCGATAGTGCATCGCCGGAATCACCAGCCATTCATCACCGAATACTTCCATAAGCAACGCCACCAGCCGCTGTTTTGGCGTATCGGGATAGACGGACGGTCCGCCGATCTCGGCTTCGAAATGGTCAATGATCAGTGTTGTGTCCTGAAGCGTTTCGCCTGTTTCGGTTACCATCACCGGAATGACCGGACGGCCCACTTTCGGCACGATAATCGTCTTGTAGACTTCCGTGCTACTGAGGATTTCCTCGTAATCCACCCCTTTCCAGTCGAGATAGGCTCGCGCCTTGCCGGAATAGAGCGACAGTGGTCCACCGTAGAATTTATGCGTCATCAGCCTCGGCCCCGGTAAGCGGCCACACCCTGGTCGGGCAACCACAGTCCCTTTGGCGGCTCGCCCGATTGCCAGAACACATCAATCGGAATGCCGCCGCGTGGATACCAGTAGCCGCCGATCCGCAGCCATCTCGGTTGCATCTCGTCGAACAGCCGCTTGCCGATGCCGACCGTGCAATCTTCGTGAAAGGCAGCATGGTCGCGGAACGATCCGAGAAACAACTTGAGCGATTTTGATTCAACGATCGTCTGATCCGGCGCATAATCGATGACCAGATGGGCAAAATCCGGCTGGCCGGTCACCGGACAAAGCGAGGTGAATTCCGGCACGGCAAAGCGCGTCAGATAGAGCTCGCCAGCGCGAGGATTGGGGACATAGTCAAGTATCGCCTCTTCGGGCGACGCGGGCATGGCACTGGTCTTGCCCAAAAATTTCGGTGCTGGCGGAGCGGAAGGATCATGGTTCATGCAGATTATCTAGTGCACGGGGCGCTTCATGTCATCACCCCTGCTGCATTCATCGACGGTTCAGCGCTTCGGGTGGCAATTCGGTCCGGGAATGCACAGGGACATGGTTGTTTTTCAGTCGATCGCACATAATCGCTTCAGGAATATTTTGACCGGCGCAGCTTTGCTGCTGCTACCGGGCGCAATGGCTGTGGCGCAAACATCGGCCGATGAACCATTGCCAAACCCGCGAACCCCGTCATCGGTGGAAAGCTATTCGCTGCCGCCCGGACCTGACAGCACGCCACAGAATGACGGTTTGCAAGGACCGGCAGACGCCGACATTCCACTTGCCCAACCACCGATTGTTACGCCGCGCACAGCCCCCGCAAGAATACCCCCGCAATCCGACACCCCGCTGGTCCGTCCGAGCGAGAGCAGCAACAGTCGGCAGCAACAACCGACCGAGCCAGCGCCAACCCGCCCGAAAACCGCGGACGAGATAGCCCAGCCGGAACCGGAGCTTTCGGAAACAAGGCCTGAGGCTGCGTCAGACGAGCCTCTGCAACCGCCCGAGGTTCCGACCGAGACAATCGATCCGGAGCCGATGCCGCCGGAAGCCGCGACGGATCCGCGCCCATCAGCGACGGCATATGATTGGCGCCTTTTGCTGGCCGGAGCCCTGTTCGTCCTTTTGCTGGGTGCGATATTATTTTGGCGGCCGCGAAAGGCCTCCCGGAAGCCATCGGCTGCCGCAGAAGCCGATCACGCAACGACCCGTCTGGCTAAAAACCCACCACCGCTCGACCCCGTCATCGCTCCTGTAGTTGCGCCTGTCGCTCCACCTGTCGTTGCCATCGGCTTCCGGCCACATACGGCCAATGCGACCTTGTTCAACGCGGTGCTAGCCTTCGAGCTCACACTCTCCAACCACGGTGAGGAGATGCTGACCGGGATCAGGGTGTTCGGCAATATGGTGCAGGCCGGGGAACATGGCACCGGCGCGCCCGGTTTGACCGATCTGTCGCCATTGCACGAGGTCGCGAACCTCCCGGTCGACCAATCCGAGACAATTATCAGCGAATTTCGTGTCCCTTTGACCAGTATCGCTCCGATAGTTTTCCGTTCTCAGGCTTTATTCGTGCCGCAGGTCCAGATCTCGATCGAATTTACCGATAGTGCCGGATTCCAGCATTTTCAGACCGCTGCCTATCTGGTCGGCCAGGAACACCAGCCACCGCGCCAGAAAATGGCACCCTTCCGGCTCGACACGGGGCCGCGCAGCTTTACCCCGCTAGGCCACCGCCCGCTCGCTGCAGGATAAGTTCTTCTTCTCCGTCGACGATCCCCGTTGATTGCATCGCAAACCTTTACTGGCCTCGACGACATTCGATGTAAAAAAAGCACATAGCGGTAGATTCGCGGGACAATGCGTTATAGCCTCGACGTCTGGAAATCGAATCGCTAAACGGCGGGACGAATAGCGCAAATAATTGCGGGCATGAGGAGTTTAATATGGAATTGTTGGTATCGACCGACTGGCTAGCCAACGAACTGGGTGCGTCTGATTTACGAGTAGTCGACGCGACAAAATTCATGGCGGATGCCGGACGCAATCCTGCGGCCGAATATGAGGCTGGCCATATCCCTGGCGCAGTTTTCATGGACCTCAGTGATTTGACCGATTCCAGCAATCCCGTCGAGAATATGCTCCCACCGGCGGAAAAATTTGCCAGCCGGATGCAATCGCTCGGTCTGGGCGACGGCAGCCGCGTGGTTCTCTATGATGACAGCCCGCTGCAGAGCGCAGCACGCGCCTGGTGGATGCTGACGATTTTCGGCGCGCATGAAGTTGCCATTCTTGATGGTGGCATCGCCAAGTGGAAGGCCGAAGGCCGGCCGCTGGAAACCGGCAAGGAAGCATTGCGCCACCGCCATTTTACCGTCTGGAAAGACGACAAGGACGTTCGCACCAAGGCCGATCTGCTGGCGAACCTGCACAGCAAGGACGAGCAGGTTGTCGACGCACGGCCCGCAGACCGGTTCAGCGGCGAAACACCGGACCCGCGCGGCAACTTAGCCTCTGGCCATATCCCCGGCTCGACCAATATTCCGCACAGCAGCTTCTTCAACGCTGACGGAACATGGAAAAGCGCTGACGAAATCAAGGCGATCTTTACGGATGCTGGTGTCGACCTCTCGAAACCTCTGATCACAACCTGCGGATCGGGAATGACCGCAGCGGTTGTATCCTTTGCAGCGGCGGTTGCCGGTGCCGAAAAAACAGCACTATATGACGGCAGCTGGGCCGAATGGGGCGCCGATGCGGATACCCCGAAAGAAACCGTCTGAATATGCCAGCGCTGCTGGAATTATAATTGGCTGACAACGGCTCTGGTTCGAAAAAGCCCGCGACCCAGGTCGTTACCGGTGGTCGCCGGAAAATATGGACCGGAGCCGTCGTCAACCCGCCCGTCTGGCGTGGCAGTACGCATCTCTACGACGATGTAGCCCATCTTCGGGAAGGCCTGAAATCCAACGATGACGGCCGCTTTTTCTATGGCCGGCGCGGGTCTCCGACCCAATGGTCACTGGCCGATGCACTGACCGAAATGGAGCCCGGCGCGGCCGGGACCATGCTTTACCCCTCCGGTGTCGCCGCCATTTCCTGCGCTTTGCTCGCCATTCTGCAGCCGGGCGACGAAATATTGCTCACCGACAGCAGCTACGATCCCAGTCGCAGTTTTGCCGATGCCTTTCTCAAACGCATGGGCATTGCGACGCGCTATTATGATCCGATGATTGGTGCGGATATTGCCAATCTCATCGGTCCGCAGACAAAAGCCATATTGATGGAAAGCCCCGGCAGCCTGACCTTCGAGGTTCAGGACGTACCGGCGATTTGCAAAGCGGCTCGTGCGGCAGGCGTAATCACCCTTCTCGACAATACCTGGGCGACATCGCGCTTTTTCCCGGCGCTGGAACATGGCGTTGATATCGCCATCACCGCCGCCACCAAATATATTGTCGGTCATAGCGATGTGATGATGGGAGCCGTGACCACGCACAGCAAATATTGGACTCGGCTGCGACGGACTGCCCAGCAACTCGGTCAGGTCGTCTCCCCCGATGATGCCTATCTGGCTGCACGCGGATTGCGGACGCTGGACGTCCGTCTGCGGCAGCATGAAGCGAGCGCCTTGCAAATTGCGCATTGGCTGAAGAACCGGCCCGAGGTCGGCCTCGTCCTCCACCCTGCCCTGCCCGATTGCCCGGGGCATGACATATGGAAGCGCGATTTCAAGGGGTCTGCGGGTCTCTTTTCCTTCGAGCTGCCGGATGGTGACGACCAGTCCCGCGCCGCTTTCATCGATGCGCTGACGCTATTCGGCATCGGCTATAGCTGGGGCGGATTTGAAAGCCTCGCCCTGCCGGTCGATCCGGCAAAGCATCGCACGGCAACCGCGTGGACGGGGAAAGGCCCGCTGGTACGGCTGAATATCGGTCTGGAAGACCCCGATGATCTGACTGCGGACCTTGCCAAAGGCTTCGAACATTACCACAGTGCGCAACCATGATAGACAATGCGTTCCAATATCTGGAGACTCTGACTTCCGACACTCCCCGCAACGTCCAATATATAGAAGGTGCCGTTGCCGCCGCACTGGTCATGTTATCTCTTACCGCCGGCTGGTATCTCAGCAATTATATCGGCCCCAAGCTGCGCCACCTCTGGGAAGCGCGGGCAGGTTACGAGAGCGAGCTAGCGGGTCGCCGTATCCGCGACATGACGCGGCGCGCCACGACCTTCATTTTATGCGGCATTTTCCTGTCCTTCTATCCCTGGCACCTCATTGCCCAGGTCGTCTTTTCTCTGACCATCGCCATCACGGTTGGCCTGTTTGCCAATGACCTGATCCGCGGCGTGCGGATGCCGGACTGGCTCGGGACCGTCATCGGCCTTGCGCTGTTCGTGAGTATCGGATCGGGATTGGTCGGCGGGATCGCTCCGATAACCGAAGCATTGGACAAGGTCGGATTCGGCATCGGCACGAAGAGATTCTCTCTGCTCTGGCTTGTGACCGTGGCGATGACCGCGGTCATCCTGCTCGCGGTTGCCCGCGTACTGATGAAACTGGTTACCTATATCATCGGCAACAGCGAGCTGGACGGCGCGCAAAAGCTTCTGGGCCAGAAGCTGGCTACCGTCGCCATATTGGCCGGTGCCTTTGTTCTTGGCCTCGATTTGGTCGGGATCGATCTGACCGCGCTGGCGGTATTTTCCGGCGCCTTTGGCCTGGCTATCGGCTTCGGTATGCAGAAAACAATCGGCAACCTGATTGCCGGCATCATCCTGCTGATGGACCGTTCAATCAAGCCCGGTGACGTGATCGCGGTCGGCAATACATACGGCTGGGTCAACAAGATCGGCGTCCGCGCGGTTTCGGTTCTGACTCGCGAAGGCAAGGAGCATCTGATCCCGAACGAGGATCTGATGACGCGCGAAGTCGAGAACTGGTCCTATTCCAGCCCCAATGTGCGGATCAGCATCCCGATCGGAGTGTCTTACGATACGGACATGGATCAGGCGATTGACCTGATGAAACAGGCCTGCGTCGACGTGCCGCGGGTATTGAACCACCCCAAACCCGTGGTCTGGATGCTCGAATTTGGTGACAGTAGCGTCAATTTCGAGATCCGCTGCTGGATCAAGGATCCCCAATCGGGAGTCGGCAATTTCAAGGCGGCGATCCTCAAACGGGTCTGGGACCTGTTCAAGGAACATGGGGTCGAAATTCCGTTCCCGCAGCGCGACGTGCATATCCGGTCATTACCGGAAGGCGGGACGGTCAAGCTCGCGACCGGCCCCAAATAGGCCGGTCGCTCGCTAGAATCGCCTCTCGCCAGCCCAAACACGATCATAAAAATCGGCGCCGTCCAGGAGGGCCCGCACAACCGATTGACGCATTATTAATCACCCTGAATCGAATTCGCCTAAATTTTAGGCGTTGAAAATGCGGTTTGTGGCGCAAGTGCAACAACCGATGATTATGTCATCTTTCCTGTCATTTTCTTTCTTGTGCACCGCAATATTATAGAGCAGCTTTCCCGTGCATGTTTAAAGACTGTTCGCGTTCGGGGCATCTGGCGTAATAAAAAAACAGCTGAGACTATGCCAGGAGGGGCGATACGCATTAACGAGAAAGGTATTTCCATGCGCACGTCCAATAAAATTATCCTTGGCGGCAAAGCCAAGTCCACCATCGTCGGCCTTTCGGCCATCTTGCTGGCCAGCACGGCCGCACCAGCCTTCGCACAGGACGCAGAGGAATCTGCCAGTGCTTTCACTATTTCCGGAAACGCGGCCGTCACAAGCGACTATCGTTTTCGTGGCGTTGCCCAATCCGGCGGCGACGTAGCCATTCAAGGCGGTATCGATATTGGTCATGAAAGCGGCTTTTATGTCGGAACATGGGGCTCTTCGATCAACTTTGCCGGCGGCACCGAGCTTGATATTTACGGCGGCTGGTCCGGTGAAATAGCGTCGGGCATTTCCGCCGACGTTGGTTTGCTATATTATTTCTATCCTGACGCTGGCGGCGTTGGCGGTGGAGCAACCGATTTCTTTGAACCTTATGCTTCCGTTTCTGCGACCCTCGGTCCAGTTGAAGCCACTGTCGGTGCTGCCTATTCATGGGGCGGGCAAAGCGCTCTGGCCGATGAAGACAATATCTATCTTTACACAGACCTGAGTGCGGGCATTCCCAACACTCCGCTGACCTTGAATGCTCATTTGGGCTATTCGGATGGCGACAGCTTTCTCAGTACCCTGCAAGGCACAGACAGCAATTACGTCGATTGGTCACTGGGTGTTGATTATGCAATCTCCCCGAACCTGACGCTGGGAGTAGCCTATACGGATACCGATGATTCCCCGGCCCAGAAAGATTTCACCGATTCTGCGTTCATCTTCACTCTCGGCGTCTCCTTCTAAATTCACATCGTCACGCTGAAAAAGGGGGCTGCTCGGACAACCGGGCGGCCTTTTTTTTTAACTAGCGGCGACAAGTTTTTGCGTAGCCGCATGCCGCGGATTATCGATGACTGTCTGCAAATCGCCGGTCTCGACGATCCGTCCATCATCCATCACCGCGATCCGGTGGCATAATCGGCGGGCAGCAGCGATGTCATGGGTGATGAATAGCAGGCTCAGCCCGTTCTCTACCTGCAACCGGTGAAGAAGTTTCAGAATCTCTGCTCCGACCAGCGGATCGAGCGCCGATGTTGCCTCGTCCAGCACCAGCAATTGCGGAGCCGCAATGATCGCCCGGGCGATCGCTACGCGTTGCGCCTGTCCACCGGACAGGCTGGCAGGCATACGGGTCAGGAAACCTTCCGCCAGATCAACATCGGACAGCGCCTGCCGCGCCAGATCGTCGCGTTTGGCCTTTGTCAGATCGGGCCTCAGATTGCGCAGCGGTTCGGTGACGATGTCGAGAACCTGCCACTGCGGATCGAGACTGGCGACCGGATCCTGAAAAACCGGCTGGATAAGCCTCCGCATTTCCAGACTGCGCTGCCGGCGCTCGGGAAGCGCGCTGCCTTGCCACAGGATTTCGCCCCGGGTCACCGGCCCGATACCGGCGATGGCGCGCCCCAGTGTCGACTTTCCGGAACCGGAGCCGCCTAACAATGCGAGGGATTCGCCTTGCCGGATCATGATGCCCGCATTCTCTACGGCGAGGATATTTCCCCGACGCCAACCGGGCCGTTGAAATTCTACACCAACATCTCTGGTCTCAAGCAGTTCATCACCAGGCTCGGCTAGCTTCGGCAATGGCTCGTCAAGACGCGGCGTGGCCGCGATCAGGCGCCTCGTATAATCTTCGGCAGGATGGGCAATGACGTCGGCCGTCGGCCCGTTTTCCACTACCCTGCCCTTGTCCATCACCAGCAGCTGATCGGCATGGCCCTCAACCGAAGCAAGGTCATGGCTGACCAGCAACATCCCCAGCCCCCGCTCGGCGCGCAATTGATCGAGCAGGTCCATGATCTCGGCTCGCAAGGAAGCATCGAGAGCGCTGGTCGGTTCGTCGGCGATCAGCAATTTGGGACTGTGCGCGATAGCGGCGGCGATCATAACCCGCTGCCGTTCACCGCCGGATAATCGATGCGGGAACTGGTCCAGTCGCTCGTCGGGGCGAGACAGGCCGACACGCTCCAGTTTTTGTGCCAGCTCTCTCCGCGAAGGCCGCGCCGATCCCGCCTGCATCGTCGCTTCCTGCAATTGCGCGCCGACCGTCAGATGGGGAGTCAGCGCGGTCAGTGGTTGCTGGAAAATAAAGCCGCTCAGCCTGCGCCGCGCATCTCTCAATTGATCGGCATCTGCACTGGCGAGATCGATACCGTCCAGGCAGATCGAGCCGGTCGCTATACCGGGTGTCAGCCCGAACGGCGTCAGGCAGGTCAGGCTTTTTCCCGAACCGGACGCACCGATGATCGCGGTGCACTGGCCCGGTTCGACGGTCAGGCTGACATCCTCCACCAGCCGGTTGCCGGCGATGGCCACGGCGAGATTGCGGATCTCATAAAGGCTCACGAGAAGCGGTCTCTCAGCCGCTCGCCCTCTATCGTCAGGCAGACCAGTATCACCACCAGCAGACCGCCGGGCAGCAACAGACCGAGCGGTGTCATATCCATGTCATCGGCACCTTCCTTGACCAGGATGCCCAGCGAGGTCAGCGGTTCCTGCACACCAAGCCCGAGAAAGGACAGAAAGCTCTCGACCATCACCACCTGCGGGACGGTCAGCATCAAATAGGCCAACGCGACACCGGCGATATTCGGCAAAATATGGCGCAGCATGATCATGATCGACGGCGTCCCCGCTGCCTCGGCAGCAAGAATGAAGGGCCGCTGCTTGAGCGCCATCACCTGCCCCCGGACCACGCGCGCCATGGTCAGCCATTCGACCAGCCCGATGCCGACGAACACCAGCAATATCGACCGCCCGAAGACAACCATCAGCAGGATGACAATGAACATGAAGGGCAGCGCGTAGAGACCGTCGACAATCCGCATCATCGCCTCGTCGACTCTTCCGCCGATCCAGCCAGCGGTCGCTCCCCAGGTGATGCCGACGATCAGCGAAACCAGCGCCGCCGCAATAGCGACCATCAGAGTGATCTGCGTTCCTGCGGCCAGCCGTGCCAGACGGTCCCGGCCAATCTCGTCGGTACCGAAAATATGCGAACCGGTGAACGCCGGCGCACGCACGGCATCCCAGTCGATCTGGTCATAGGTCCAAGGCAACAAGAACGGCAATACCAAGGCCAATGCGACAATCACGAGGACAATCGATAAAGGGAAATGGCGTTTCAGCATCGCCTCACCCTTCCCGCATTCTGGGATCGAGCCAGCCGTAGATCAGGTCGGCGAACAGGTTGAAGAGGATGATCAGCGCGGCGTAGAGCGTGACCACGCCAAGCACGAGCGGATAGTCGCGATTGAGCGCCCCCTGGACAAAATAGCGGCCCAAGCCCGGCAGCCCGAAGACGGTTTCCACTACGACCGCGCCGGTCAAAAGACCCGCCGCTGCCGGACCGAGATAGCTGGCGACCGGGACCAGGGCGGGCCGCAATCCATGTTTCATCAGGATTTTCGTTTCGGATAGGCCGCGTGCCCGCGCGGTGCGGATATGATCCTGCTTGAGCACGCTGGCCAGTCCGGCGCGGGTAAGCTTGGCGATCGCTCCCGACACCGGCAGCGCGAGCGCGACCACGGGCATGATCAGCCATGCGACCCCTTCACCGGTTCCCGAGACCGGCAACATACCCAGCCACAGACCGAATAATAGCGCGAGCGCCGGCCCGGTGACAAAGGTCGGCAGCGCGGTGGCAACCGTCGCCAGCATCATGATCGTCTTGTCGACGGCTTTTCCGGCTCGCACAGCGGCAAACAGGCCTGCCGTCACGCCGATGGCCAGGGCCAGCAATATCGCCAGCCCCCCGAGCATCAGGGAGATAGGCAGGCCCTGCGCAATCAGTTCCGATACGGTGAAGTCGCGGTAGACCAGAGACGGGCCGAAATCCCCCTGCACCAGCCGCGAAACATAGAGCCATGCCTGCTCCCACAGCGGTCGATCCAGACCATAAGCCTGTTGCAATGCCGCCTGTGTGGCCGGATCGAGCAGGCGTTCGCCATCAAACGGCCCGCCGGGCGCCAGCCGCATCAGAAAGAAGGAAGCCAATATGATCACCAGCAGCGTCGGGATTGCCGTCAACAGCCGCCGGGTGATCAGGGTCAGCACCTGCCGCTAGAGCTCCATTGCGCCGAAACAGCTCCGCACTTCGGCGATGAACGATTCCGGCACTTCCATCGCTGCGAAGTGGCCGCCTTTCTCGGGCTCGCCCCAGTAGCGCAAATCCTTGAACCGTTGTTCAGCCCATCGGCGTGAGGGGGTAATGATCTCGTTGGGGAAAATACTGCATCCGGAGGGAATGTCGACCGGGTCAATATTGGGCGCGCCGAAACTTTCACGATACAATCGCGCCGACGAGGCACCGGCATTGTTGAGCCAATAGATCATGACATTGTCGAGCAGACGGTCAGGATCGAAATTTTCATCGGGCGCCTTGGCTCCTTCCGCCCATCCCTGGAATTTCTCCATGATCCAGGCCATCTGGCCGACCGGCGAATCCGCCAGACCATAGCCGAGCGTCTGCGGCCGGGTCCGCTGGATTTCTGCATAGCCGGTGCCTTGCGTCTGATAGACAGCGAAATGCGCCAGCGATGCTTTCTCGGCCGGCGTCAGATCAGCCATGATTTCTTCGGAAGGGGGCCCAACCACGACGATGTTGACGTGAATGCCTGCACAATGGCCAAGGTTTTGCGCGCCGATAACCGATGTCACCATCCCGCCCCAGTCACCGCCCTGCGCGAAATAACGGTCATAGCCGAGCCGGGTCATCAGCACGTCCCAGGCCTTGGCGATTTTTTCCATTCCCCAGCCGGTCACGGTCGGCTTGCCCGAGAAACCGAAACCCGGCAGCGTCGGGACCACCAGATGATAGGCATCTTTTGCTTCGCCGCCATAAGCCACCGGGTCGGTGAGCGGACCGATCACATCCATGAACTCGACGATCGATCCCGGCCAGCCATGGGTCATGATCAGGGGCCGTGCTTCGGCTTCCGGCGATCGGATATGCATGAAATGGATGTCGACGCCGTCGATCTCGGTCAGATGATGACTATATTGGTTGAGCTCATCCTCGCAGCGCCGCCAGTCATAGCTGGTCCGCCAATGTTCGACGATGGTTTTGACATAATCGAGCGGAATGCCCTGCGACCAGTCGTCAACCGGCTCGGGATCAGGCCAGCGCACATGGCGCAACCGGATATCCAGATCGTCCAGCGCGGTCTTCGGGATATCAATATTATAGTCTCTGATTTCGTCACTCATAATATGTCATCCTATATCCGTTCGACCTGAGCCTTGCACAGGACGATAAACTCATTCTAACCTTTAATCCCTTGAAAAATCCCGGGATGAACGGTCATCCGCTCACATCGTCGGGACCGGTACTTCGCCAGAATAGTCGTAAAAGCCTTTACCCGTCTTGCGACCCAGCCAGCCGGCCTCGACATATTTCATCAGGATCGGGGCGGGGCGATATTTCGGATCGCCAAAGTCGTTCTGCAGCACGCGCATGATTTCCAGCAATGTGTCGAGACCGATCAGATCGGCCAGGGTGATCGGCCCCATCGGATGGCCAAGTCCCAGTTGAACACCGCGATCGATATCTTCCATCGACGCCGTGCCTTCACCCAATGCGAAGAAAGCCTCGTTGAGCATCGGCAGCAGGATACGATTGACGACGAAACAGGGTGAATCCTTGGCCATCACCGGCGTTTTTCCGACCGCTTTGGCGAAATCACTCGCCATGGCTGCGGTCTGGTCGCTGGTTGCAAGACCACGGATGACCTCGACCAGTCCCATTAGCGGCACCGGGTTGAAGAAATGCACGCCGACAAAGCGCGATGGATCTTTGACCGACTGAGCCAGCCGGGTGATCGAAATGGACGAGGTATTGCTCGCCAGGATCGCCTGATGGCCGAGAACCTCGGACGCTGCGGCAAAAATCTGGCGCTTGATTTCTTCACGCTCGGTCGCGGCCTCGATGATGATGTCGGCATTGGCCATCGGGTCGAGCTGCACGATCGGTTCGATACGCCCCAATGCGATATCGGCCGCCTGCTGTTCGATCTTTTCCTTTTCGACCAGCCGCGCCAGCTGCTTGGCAATACCGGCCTTGCCGCGTTCGGCAATCTCGAGACTGACATCGGACAAATAGACATGATAGCCTGCCTGCGCTGAAACCTGTGCGATGCCGGCACCCATTTGTCCCGATCCGATAATGCCGATTGCTTTCATTTCATGTCTTTCTGGCTATTCATTATGATTCAACAAGCCACTAGCGATTGTCGGTCAAACTGGCTAGATTGCAATTATGCCCCCTATCAGTTTCATCGCTGGAATATTCGCGATACTCGCCACGACTGCTGCTTTGCCGGTTCCACAGCCGGGAGAAATCCGCACGTTCAAGGACTGGGCCGCTGGCTGCGACAATGGCGGCAATTGCGAAGCCGTCTCGCTGATGTCGGAGAATGGCGAAGCAGGTTTTGATGACTGGGGCGGGCCGGTCTCCATCGTCCGGACCGCAGACAGCGATGATATTTTCAAAGTGCGCGTCCTGTTCGAGGCCAAGGGAATGGACCGCTACAAGATGATCATCGACGGAAAGCTGGTTGATACAGGCGCAATTGTCCAGGGCGACTATCCGATCGAAATTGTTGGCGAAGATGCCAGGAAAGTGGCGCAGGCGATTATCAAAGGGAAGCTTCTGGTTTTGCAAGGACCGGCGGGCGAGAATATCACCCGGACGTCTCTGGCCGGTTCATCCGCCGCCCTGCGTTACATCGACCAAAAACAGAACCGCGCCGGCACCCAAAGCGCTCTGGTCGCGAAGGGAAACCGGACGTTCGAGCCGGCCAACACCAGTATACCGGTGATCCTTGTCGACCGGTGGGAACCCGCAAAACTGGTGCCCGAAGCCAGCGCCCTTGTCGCGCTCGCCGAGGATTCAAAATGCAAGCAGGAGCGCTATGGCCTGATCGAGGATCAAGCCTATCCGCTTGGCAAACGCGGTGATCTACACCGGGCACTGATATTGATATCCTGTGGCTCCGGCGCCTATAATTTTTCCAGCGCGCCATTTATCGGCGAATATCGGAAAGACAGTGCCGAGGGCTGGACCTTCACGCCCGCGAAATTTGACCGTCAGCCCAGTTGGGGCGGCGAAGGCACTGATCCCTTGCTGATCAACGCCAGCTGGGACGAGCAGGACCAGACGCTCAGCAGCTACGGTAAGGGCCGTGGACTGGGTGATTGCGGCAGCGCTGAAAATTATGTCTGGGACGGGGAACGGTTCCGCATGACCGACGCCACCGCGATGCCCGAATGCCGGGGTGCCTATGACTGGATCACCATCTGGCGGGCAAACTATCAGAAGCTCGAATCGGCCGGACCGGCAACCAAATAAATTTCAGGGTGCGTGCTTGAGCGGGTGCGCCTCTACGAGCATCAGCGTGAAATAATCCCGTTCGTCGCTCCATTCGTGCAACGGTGTCCAGCCGCCCGCCCGCAACATAAGCCTGGCATCGCGCAAGCCATATTTATGGCTGTTTTCAATATGCAACCTCTGGCCCTCGACCAATTTGTAGACTTTGCCGTCGATTGAAAATTCCACGTCGGCCTGGGCCTCGAGATAGATTTCGATCCGGGCATAAAGGTCGTTCCAGACGGCAATATGCCGAAATTGCTCGACGGGGATATCCGCGTCCAGTTCGCGATTGATCCGGTGGAGCAGGTTGAGCGAGAATTGCGCCGTCACACCGGCGCTATCGTCATAGGCGTTGACCAGTATCTCCGGGTCCTTGATCCGGTCAAAGCCGATCAGAAGTTGCGCACCCTCACCCAATGTTTCCCGCATGAAGCGCAGCAGATCGACCGAAGTACGGGCGATCATGTTGCCGATCGTGGAGCCGGGAAAGAAACCGAGCTTTGGCATGCCCGCAACGGCCTCGGGCAGTTCAACCCGCTTCATGAAATCGGCCTCGACCGGATGTATCGGTAGGTCAGGAAACTCGTCCTGCAACTGCGATGCGCTATGCTCGAGAAACTCGCCACTAATATCGATCGGGACATAGGCTGCCGGATCGATCGCCTTCAGCAGATGGGGAGTCTTGGTGGAGCTGCCGGAACCGAATTCAATCACCGCCCGGTTCGGCCCCACTGCCGCTGCGAAAGCGGCCCCGTTCGCCTGCAGCAATTTTGTCTCGGTGCGGGTCGGATAATATTCGGGTAGCTCGGTGATTTCCTCGAACAGTTCCGATCCGCGGCGATCATAGAGCCAGCGGGCCGGCATCGCATAGGTCTGCTGTTCGAAACAGCGCCTTACGTCCTTGCGAAAGGTATGATCAACGACTGAAGTGGTCATGTCCATGGGAGGGGGCGTCCTTTGCGTCAAATATCTTTGGCGAGCCGCAGTCCGCAGAACTGCCAGCGCTGGTGGGGGTAGAAGAAATTCCGGTAGCTGGGCCGGATATGCTGAGGCGGGGTGGCGATACTGCCACCTTTCAGGACCGACTGGCCGGACATGAACTTGCCATTATATTCGCCGACCGCGCCGTCGGCGGACTTGAAGCCGGGATAGGGCAAATAGGCGCTGCCGGTCCATTCCCAGACGGCACCGGTGCCAGGCAAGCCGTCATCGGCGGCCACTTCCCATTCCGCTTCGGTCGGCAACCGCGCGCCAGCCCATGTTGCGAAGGCATCGGCTTCATAGTGGCTGACATGTTTGACCGGTGCCGACGGATCGAGCCTGTGATTACCCGAAAGTCCGAACTCGGCCCATTCCTGATCTGAACTTTGGTTCCAATATGATGGCGCTTCGATGGCTTGCTGCCGCACCCAGGCCCAGCCGTCGGACAGCCAGTGGCGTGCCTCGCGATAACCGCCATCCTCGATGAAGGCGAGCCATTCGCCATTGGTCACCGGACGACTGGCGATCGCGTGGGGATGGAGTAGCACGTCGTGACGAGGACCTTCGCAATCAAAGGCAAAGCCCTGACCATCATGACCGATCTGGTGGACGCCAGCCCTGCCTTCGATCCATCGCAGGGGTCCGGGTTCAGCGGCACGGACGGGCGCTGCGCTGGAATAAGCAGGCTTCAGCGGATTGCGGGAGAAAAGATGCAATATATCGGTCAGCAGCAATTCCTGATGCTGTTGTTCGTGATGCAGACCGAGTTCGACCAGATCGAGCAATTCGTCGGAGAAACCGGCCATCGCTTCGGTCATCGCATTGTCGACATGGCTGCGATAGGCCATCACCTCTGCCAGCGACGGGCGCGTCAGCAAGCCTCGCTCCGGCCGGGCATGTCTTGCCCCTTCGGCTTCATAATAGCTGTTGAACAAATAGGGATAGGCCTCGTTGAACAGTTGGTAGCCCGCTACATGATCGCGCAACAGGAAGGTTTCAAAAAACCAGCTGATATGGGCAAGATGCCATTTTGTCGGTGAAGCATCATCCATCGATTGCGCGGTTGCATCGGCATCGCTCAAGCCATCGGCGAGGCGCACCGAATGGTTCCTCACCTCCCGGAAACGATCCATCAGCACGCTTGATCGGGGAGCATTGGCCGAACCGGGCGAGGACGGAAACGGGCGTTGAGATTGGCTTGCGATCGGTCCTACTCCGGTGAATGCTCTGATTCCTTTCAGAACATAGAGCGAACAATGACTGGGTCAACAACGCATATTTGCGCCGGATGGTTGCAGGAATTCGGAAAGCGTTGCGAAACTGCCGCCTAGCGCGATGCTCCGGGCACCCATAAAATATCGTCTGCGCCGCCATTGTTCAGCGCCCGGCCAAGCACGAACAGATAGTCGGACAGGCGATTGATATAGGCAAGCGCCTGTGGATTGATGCGCATTTCCTGAGCCGCGGCAACACAGCTACGCTCGGTGCGTCTGGCAATGGCCCGCGCACAATGAATGCCCGCGGCCGCTTTCGAGCCGCCGGGCAATATGAAACTGGTCAGAGGATTTAGATCGGCATTCACCGTATCGATTTCTGTTTCCAGGCGCTCGACCTGTGACGGCACCACGCGAAGCACCATTTGCGAAGGCGCAAAATCATCACCCTCTGCTGCCGGTGTTGCCAGATCGGCACCCAGATCGAACAGATCATTCTGGACAACCCGCAAAGTCTGGACCAGCGCACCGTCCGTGATGTCGCAAATCGCCAGACCGAGGGCGCTGTTCAGTTCATCGACATCGCCGATCGCTGCCATGCGCGGAGCATTCTTGGCCAGCCGCGAACCGTCGACCAGTCCGGTCGTACCGTCATCGCCGGTTTTCGTGTAAATCTTGTTGAGTTTTACCATCGGGGGAGCCGACTAGCTCTGGCCGCCCGCCAGTGCCAGCAACACGACCACCAGCACGATCGCAATCGCCTGATATTTGACGCGGGCAAACATCATTTCATTCTGCTTCTTGTGCGATGCCGTGATGCCATCGGCATCAACATCGCCCGGTTCCATATTGGCGAAGGCGATCAGCCCGCGAACCAGTGCATAAACGACAGCGCCCGCTGCCACGATGATCATCAATATCAAAATATAGCTCATAAATTCACCTTAAGCCGCCGAAAGCGATATTCCAACAGGGAAGTTTGCTGCGCGGAGTTCCTGTAGCAATTCATATCCGCTGCGACCCGCAGTCCGCAATACGGACAAAGAGGCAGAATCGCGACTTTTTGATAGTTTCGCACCGCTTTCGTCGAGCAACAGCGGATGATGAAAATAGGTCGGGGTTGGCAAGTCCAGAAGGGCTTGCAGCAGGCGATGGATATCGGTGGAAGCGAAAAGATCGTCGCCGCGCACCACATGGCTAATCCCGTCCCTTGCATCGTCGAGCGTCACCGCCAGATGATAGGCAACCGGCGTATCTTTCGGGACAATGACAACATCCCCCAGCTTTTCCGCATGGATAATTTGCTTGCCGTGCCGCTCATCATACCAGTCGAGCGGCCCGGTCCTGACAATCGCCCTGGCAACATCCAGGCGCCAGCTATGCGGCTCGGTTCGCGCCCGTTCCCGAGCCAGAGCAGGATCAAGATGACGGCAGGTGCCCGCATAGACGGGACCGTCCGGCCCTTCCGGCTGCGGACCCGCTTCCTGTGCCTGCCGCATGCTCGTCCGCGTACAGAAACAGCGGTAGAGCATATCCATATCCTTCAGCCGCTCCACCGCAGCGGCGTAGCTTTCGAAACGGTCGGACTGGTAAATCACGTCGCCGTCCCATGTCAGCCCGAGCCACTGCAAATCCGCCAATATCGCCTCGACAAATTCGGGCCGGCTGCGCCCGCCATCAATATCCTCGATCCGGAGCAGAAACCGGCCTCCCCGCTCCCGAGCGAAATCATGAGCCACCATCGCGGCATAGGCATGACCCAAATGTAACAATCCGTTGGGGCTTGGAGCGAACCGCGCCACAATATCTCGATTCATTTGCCCACTTGACGTCATGATGAGGATATTGTTCTTTGTGTCATAGTCATGTCACGTTCTTAGGGATAAAGAATGGGCAGTAAAGGACAAGGGAGACAGTATTTATGTATCACCCCGACTTGCTAAGGCATCCGGAAAGCTGCCCTTCGCTCGTCCTCAACGCTGACTATACGCCTCTATCCTATTATCCGCTCAGTCTGTGGCCTTGGCAAACTGCGATAAAAGCGGTGTTTCTCGACCGGGTCGATATCGTCTCCAGCTATGAGCGCGAGGTACACAGCCCCAATCTCGACATGAAAATCCCGTCGGTGATTGCGCTAAAGAAATATATCAAGCCGTCCGAATATCCGGCCTTCACCCGCTTCAACCTGTTTCTGCGCGACAAGTTCGAGTGCCAATATTGCGGATCACCCGACAATCTGACCTTCGACCACGTCATCCCGCGCCGTCAGAAAGGTCGCACGACCTGGGAGAATGTCGCCACTGCCTGCCTGCCGTGCAATCTCAAGAAAGGCGGCCGGACGCCGAAGGAAGCGCATATGCAGCTCGCCAATCGCCCGATCAAGCCGACCAGCTGGCACCTGCAGGAACATGGCCGGGCGTTCCCGCCCAATTTCCTGCACGATACATGGCATGACTGGCTGTACTGGGATATCGAGCTGGAAAGCTAGGCGCGTCGCTGCCCGATATCGACGATACCTCCTTCCGCCAGGTCGGCTTAAACCGTCCGAGCCCGATATACCGCCGGAGGGACTCGAAATAGTCGCCATATTACGCTACAACCGTCCGTGTAACGTTGCGTATCTAATGAGTCCCACATTTTGACTTACGGGAGGCGTATATGAAAAGATCACATCTGACATTGGGTGCAGCTATACTTGCATTAGGCGGGTACAGCGGCGCATCCGCAGAGGCTCAATCCGGTTCTGTTGCCGCTACAAGCACGACTGATGCGGAGATCGTCAAAATGGCGGGCGCGCCGCTATTTGACGGCATGGGCAATTATAGTCGCAAAATTTCGACCAGTTCCGCGGCCGCCAATCGCTATTTCAATCAGGGCATGGTGCTGGCGTTCGGTTTCAATCATGCCGAAAGCATCCGCTCGTTCCGGGCAGCCCAGCGGCTCGATCCCGGTTGCGCAATGTGCTTTTGGGGAGAGGCTCTGGCGACCGGTCCCAATATCAATGTGACCAGCAAGGGCAAAGCGGTGATGAGCGAGGCCGACCGGAAATCCGCCTTCGCCGCTATCAATCGCGCCTTGGCCCTGAAAGGCACGGCCACACCAGTGGAACAGGCGCTGATCGAAGCACAGGCGAAGCGCTATAACGGTGATCCGTCAACCGCCCGCGAACCGCTGGATCTCGCATATGCCGAAGCCATGGAAAAATTCGTGGCTGCCCACCCGGATGATGACGATGCGGCGGCTATCTATGCCGAAGCATTGATGAACACGATGCCGTGGGACTATTGGTCAGCTGACGGCAAAGCAAAGCCGGAGACCGAGAAAGTCATTGCGACGCTGGAGCGGATCATCGCCCGCAGTCCGAAGCATCCGCTCGCGCTCCATCTGTATATCCATGCCGTCGAGGCATCCGACCAACCCGGACGGGCCGAGGACGAAGCGGACGCGCTGGCCAATCTTGTGCCCGGATCAGGGCATCTTGTGCATATGCCGGCGCACATCTTCTGGCGGGTCGGGCGCTATGACGATGCGGCCAAGGCCAATGTCCGGGCGGCGTCCGTCGACGAAGAATATATCGCGGCCTGCAACGCGCAGGGATTTTATCCGGCACTATATTATCCGCACAATATCCATTTCCTCTGGGCAGCGACCAGCATGTCGGGTCAAAGCAAAATGGCTCTGGAATCGGCGCGCAAAGTCGCTGCAAATGTCCGGCTGGAACAGATAGAGCAATTTCCTACCGTGGAGTTTTTCAAGACCATTCCGCTGCAAACGCTCGCCCAGTTTGGCAAATGGCCGGACATCATGGCCGAACCGGCCCCGCCCGGGAATCTCGACTATTCCAACGCAATCTGGCGCTATGCCCGCGGTCTTGCGATGGCAAACATGGGGAACATTGACGTTGCCCAGACCGAACGCGCAAAGCTCGCGGCGGTAAAGGACTCGGTGCAGATACGTTTTCTCGACAGCGCGGATTACCCGGCCAGCGTGCTACTCAATATCGCCGACGATCTGCTGCAGGGCGAAATAGCGCTCAAGTCGGGCGATCCCGATCTGGCGGCCAGCCATTTTCAGCGGGCCGTGGAGAAGCAGGACAGCCTGCCCTATATGGAACCGCCGTTCTGGTATTATCCGACCCGGCAGTCGCTGGGCCAGGCGCTGCTTGACGGAGGGCGGTTTGCCGAGGCGGAAGCGGTGTACCGGAAAGACCTCGAAGACTATCCACACAACGGCTGGTCGATGTCGGGACTCGCCGCTGCGCTTGAGCGGCAAGGCAAGATGGATGAGGCAAATAAGGCAAAGGCCGCCCTTGCGATCATCTGGGCCAAGGCTGATGTCAAAATTAATGGTTCACGGCTCTAGTTTGGCTTGACCGATTATCTGCCGCAGTGCAGCATATCGGCATGACCCAATCCCTCACCGTTCGCCAAAATCCCGACATCAAATATCTCGGCAAATTGCTGGGCGATGTCATTCGCTCCTATGGCGGAGAGGAACTGTACCGGCGCACCGAATATATCCGCTCGACCAGCGTCGACCGCCATCGCGGTCTGGCGGATGCGGATGCGATTGATCCGGGCCTGGATGCGTTGTCGCTCGACGAAACGCTGGCTTTTGTCCGCGGGTTCATGCTGTTTTCCCTGCTCGCCAATCTGGCCGAGGATCGTCAGGGCGTCGCCGCTGAAAAAGGCGCCACAGTGGTCGAAGCAATCGAACTGCTCGCCAGCGAAGGCGTTGACCGCGACGCGATCCTGAAACTGCTCGACGACGCGCTGATAGCGCCAGTACTGACCGCCCACCCGACCGAGGTCCGGCGCAAGAGCATCATCGACCATAAATCCCGGATTGCCGAACTTCTGCTGATGAAGGACGAGGGAGAAACAGAGACACCGCAGGGCGATATGCTCGACGCCGCCATCCTGCGCCAGATCGCTCTGCTCTGGCAGACCCGCCCGCTGCGCCGCGAGCGCCTGTTCGTCACCGATGAAGTGCAGATTTCACAAAGCTATATGAAAGACGTGTTCCTGCCCGTCCTGCCCCGACTCTATGCAAAATGGGAACGGACCCTGGGCGCGCGCCTGCCGAGCTTCCTGAAACTCAACAGCTGGATCGGCGGCGACCGGGATGGCAATCCCTTTGTCGACGCGGGCGCGATGGAGGAGGCCTTGTCGCGGGCCGCCGAAACCGTCATCGGCTATTATCTGATGTGCGTGCACACATTGGGCGCTGAATTGTCCATCTCCACCGAACTCGCCGATGTACCCGCAGCGGTAATCGCACTGGCCGAAGCCAGTGGCGATGACTCGCTGAGCCGCAAGGACGAACCCTATCGCCGCGCCTTGTCCGGCATCTACGCGAAATTGTCCGCGACCCATCTCAAGCTTTGCGGCCATGTGCCCGGCCGTGCATCGACGATTACCGCCGAGGCCTATGACAACCCGCAGCAATTGCGCGAGGAACTGGTCATTCTTGCACAAGGCCTCAAGTCGGCCGGCAAGGGTGTTTTCGCGACATCGGGGGCACTGGGCCGCCTGATCCGGACGGTCGAGCTTTTCGGCTTCCATCTCGCAACCCTCGACATGCGCCAGAACAGCAAGGTTCACGAACGGGTGGTCGCCGAGCTGCTGAAGCAGGCCGGGGTTGAAGATGACTATCTGGCGCTGGACGAGGCGGCACGGGTCAAACGGCTGCGCGCCGAGCTGGCCAATAACCGGCCGCTGGCGAGCCCGTGGATCACCTATAGCGACGAGACCGCAAAGGAACTGTCGATCATCCGCGCCGCCGCCGAAGCGCACCGGAAATATGGCCCCGAGGTCATCACCAATTATAATATCAGCAACGGCGAAAGCGTTTCCGACATATTGGAAGTCTATGTCCTGCTGATGGAGACGGGTCTCTATCACGCTCCGACCGAGGACAACGCATCGCCGTCCTGCCCGGTCATGGCCGTGCCTTTGTTCGAGACCGTCGCCGATCTGGAAAATGCGCCCGAGGTGATGACCGATTTCTTCGCCCTTCCGGAAATGCACGCTCTGGCAAAGGGCCGCGGCCATCAGGAAGTGATGATCGGCTATTCCGACAGCAACAAGGACGGCGGTTATCTGACCTCCACCTGGAGCCTGTTCAAGGCGAGCGATGCCCTCACCCCGATATTCGCCAAGGCCGGCATCAAAATGCAGCTTTTCCACGGACGCGGCGGCGCCGTGGGTCGCGGGGGCGGTTCGGCCTTCGGTGCGATCAAGGCGCAGCCGAAGGGCACCGTCGCCGGTCGCATCCGGATCACCGAGCAGGGCGAAGTGATCGCCGCAAAATATGGCACGGCAGATGTCGCGGAAGCCAATCTGGAAGCGATGACCGCGGCGGTGCTGATCAATTCGCTGGAGCCGGACGAGACCGACAGCAAGGTGCTGGCCGACCATGCCGAGGCAATGGACCAAATCTCGCAGGTCGCGTTCACCGAATATCGCGATCTGGTCTATGGCGACGACAGTTTTCGCACCTTCTTCCGGCAGATGACGCCGCTGACGGAAATCGCCAAGCTCAAGATCGGTTCTCGCCCGGCCAGCCGCACCAAAAGCGACAAGATCGAGGATTTGCGCGCCATTCCCTGGGTGTTCAGCTGGGCACAGGCCCGCGTCATGCTACCCGGCTGGTATGGTGTCGGACAGGCGCTCACCGCGTTCGATGACAAGGCCAAATTGAAGGATATGGCGCAAAGCTGGCCCTTCTTTCAGGCTTCTCTCTCCAATATGGAGATGGTGCTGGCCAAGTCCGACATGGGCATCGCCGCCCGCTATGCGGAACTGGTCGAAGACCAGGACATGGGCCAGGCGTTCTTCGACCGCATCCGGTCCAGCTGGTACCAGACGCGTGACATATTGCTGGAAATCACCGATCAGCCGCATCTGCTGGCGAAAAGCCCGGCGCTGTTCAATAGTATCGAATTGCGCCTGCCCTATATCGAGCCGCTCAACCATCTCCAGATCGAGTTGATGAAACGCTTGCGCGCCGGGGAAGACGACCCGCGGATCGGCGAAGGCATCCAGTTGTCGCTCAACGCGATAGCGACTGCGCTGCGCAATAGTGGCTGACTTTTAGCTGGATTGGCGGCCGGCACAGACAAATATTGCGTGCGGGCAGAAAACGATTCTTCCGAGCATTTTTGTCAGTCGCCTGCATCATTGACCCCGCCTAGACTTCTCCGAAATTAGGAGAGATTCATGGCTGTCGAGACCAAGCGTAGTTTTTGCCGTTTTTGCCACGCAAGTTGCGCAATGATTGTCGAGGTGGAGGACAATAAGGTCAAATCCGTGCGCGGCGACAAGGAAGATCATCTGTTCCACGGCTATACCTGCATCAAGGGCCGCCAGCTGCCCGACATGCACAATCTTCCCGACCGGATGATCACCAGCAAGATCCGCCAGCCCGATGGCAGTTTCAAGGATATCTCCACCGCCGAAGCGCTCAAGCTGGCCGGCGCGCAGATGAAGAAAATGGTCGAGGAACACGGCCCCCACAGCATCGCGGTCTATTGCGGCACCAACGCCTTCCAGAACAGCGCGGTGCTCGGCACATCCTATGCCTTCGCGCAGGGCATCGGCTCGCGCAACTGGTATACCAGCGTCACCGTCGACCAGCCGGCCAAGGTGTTCACCACCGCGCGCTATGGCATGTGGATGGGCGGCGGCAACGCCTTCACCGAATCCGACGTCGCGATGTTTGTCGGCAATAATCCGATCGTCTCCCATTATTCCGGCGGCATGCCTACATCCTCTCCATCACGCGGCCTGCGCGATGCCAAGGAACGCGGTCTCAAGGTGATCGTCGCCGACCCTCGGGTGAGCGAAATGGGCAAATTGGCAGATATCTATCTGCCGGTAAAACCGGGTGAAGACCCTGCTCTGCTCGCCGGAATGCTCAACGTGATTTTTGAAGAGAAGCTCTACGACCAGAATTTCGTCGCCGCCCATGTCGATGGCGTCGAAGAGCTGGAAGCCGCGGTCAAATCCATGACACCCGATGTCGCCGCCAAGCGCGCCGGGGTCGACAAGGATCAGCTTGTCGCCGCTGCCCGCATGTTTGCTGGCGCGAACAAGGGGCGCGTCGTCACCGGCACCGGTCCGGAAATGGCCGGCAATGGCACGCTCACCGAATATCTGGTGGCTTCTCTCAACATTCTCTGCGCCCGCTTCAACCAGGAAGGCGAGAAGGTTTCCGCGCCGATGGTTTTCAACCCGCTGATGGGCGGACCGAAAAAGGCACAGGTCGCGCCAAAAATGCCGACCTTCGGCGAAGGCTTTCCCAAATCACGCATCCGCGGCCTAGGCCATCTCGGCAAGGAAATGCCGTGTAATGTACTGGCCGACGAAATCCTGACGCCCGGCGAGGGCCAGATCAGGGCGCTGATCTCGATCGGCGGCAATCCCGAGATCGCCTTCCCCGACCAGCAGAAAGTCCGCCGTGCGCTGGAAGAATGCGAATTGTTCATCCAGGTCGACCCGTGGATGTCGGCCAGCGCCAAACGCGCCGACATGATTCTTGCGCCGAGCATGTGTCTGGAACGCGAAGACATCAACAATGTCTCCGACGCCTTCACCGAAGAAGCTTACGGCCATTATACCGAAGCCATGGTGCCCGCCCCCGGCGACACGATGGACGAATATGAGATGCTCTGGTGGCTGGCCAAGCATATGGGCATCGAAATGAACTTTCCGGGCGGCCCGGCTTCGATGGAATCATGCCCCGATAAAGCGACCATTCTCGATCTGATCTCCGAAGGTTCGCTGCTCAAGCCCAGCAAGGCCAAAGCCGACGCAGCGGCGCTGGAACGCAAGGGCGCGGCAATCACATACGAGGAATTGCACCCGGTGGTCGGTCCGGCCGATCCGGAAGCTTCAGAAAAATTTGATCTGAACGCGGGCGCGATGCCGAGCCAGCTGATCGACTATGCCGCTTATGACCCGGTCGATGATGGTTTCGATTTCCGCCTGATTTCGCGCCGGTCCAAGCATCGCTATAATAGCAATGGCCATACGTTCCCGAAACTGGTCGAAAAAATGCCGACCAATCCGGCGTTCTTCAACCCCGCTGATCTGGCGGCCGCTGGCATAGAAGATGGCGCGATCATCGAAATCACCTCGCCCACCGCCTCGATATTCGGCCTCGCCAAAGCGGACGAAAAAGTCCGGCAAGGCGTTATCTCGATGAGCCATGCTTTCGGCGACAGCGAGGCCGGCAAAGCCGATGTGATGACCAAGGGCGGCTCGACCAACCGGCTGATCGTCGACGATAATCATCTCGACCCGATTACCGGACAGGCGATGCAGAGCGCGATTCCGGTCCGAATTGCAATTGCTTAGGAGAAACGCATCATGGCGATGACCCAAGCCTATATCGATCAGATGAAGCGGCTGATGGAATGGGAGGCTGCCCGCAAGGCACCGCCCGAAAGCTTCCCGCGCCTGCCGGACTTGCCGGCGGGTCGCTACACCAGTCAGGAATATTACGACCTCGAGCAGCAGCATCTGTGGAAAAAGACCTGGCTGTTCGCCGGTCATATTGATGAAGTGCCCGAGCCGGGATGTTTCATGAAATGGGAACAGGTCGGCGATCCGATCATCATCGTTCACGGCATGGATGGCGAGATGCGCGCCTTTTACAATACCTGCCGCCATCGCGGGGCGCCGGTCGTCACCGAGGAAAAGGGAAAGGCACCGCGGCTGATGTGCGGCTATCACAACTGGACCTACAAGACCGACGGGACTCTGGTCGGCGTGCCGGAAAAACAGGACTTTGGCCCTGATTTCGACATGTCCTGCCGCAGTCTGATCCCGGTCAAATGCGAGATGCTGGGCAATCTGATTTTCGTCAATTTTGACGAAGACGCGATGCCGCTCAAACAATGGCTGGGGCCTGTCTGGGATGAGTGGAAGGAATTCCGCTTTGACAAGATCAGGCTCGCGGCGCGCCACAGTTTTGACCTGAAGTGCAACTGGAAGGTGGCGATGGAGGCCAATATGGAGGTCTATCACGTCCCCTTCATCCATCCCGACACGGTCGCGCCTCTGGTCGACAGCAAGCGCAATGTGAACACCATCTACCCCAACGGCCACGCCCGGATGCTTGCCCCTGCGCCGGAACAGACCGACCGCGAGCATGTTCGCGCCATTGATAATCCACCGGACTGGCAAGAGATTGAAGGCGTCGGCGAATTTGGCCGCACCTGCACGCAAAGTTACACGATGTTTCCCAACTGGGTCTCTCCGCTGAGCAATTATTTCGTCCCGCCGCTGATTTTCTGGCCGACTTCGCTCAATACGACGCGGATCGAGCTGGTGACCATGGCGATGGACTGGGGCGATGGCCCTGCTCCGGACCTGTGGACCGTGCCCGATGACAGCAAGCCGAATGGCCGCGACATGTCGCCGATCATCCTCGAAGACACGCAATTTGGCGAGATGATTCAGAAATCGATGGAGAGCGACGGCTTCAAAAGCGTACCGCTCAGCTATCAGGAAGCGCGCATCTACAGCTTTCACCAGACTTGCGACAAGATGATCGGCCTCAACCGTGTGCCGGAAAATCTCGCAGTGAAACAGGTGATTGGCGAGGAATGGGTCTATCCCAACGATCCGCGCGTCGCGGAAATGGAACAGATGGAAGCGGCGGAATAGCGTTTAATCTAGCCTTTCTCGCTCCCCTTCCCTAAATGCACAAACATGCATTTTCTCGATCAAGCCAAAATCTATGTCAGCTCCGGTCAGGGCGGCCCTGGCGCTGTCAGTTTCCGGCGCGAAAAATATATCCAATATGGCGGCCCAGACGGCGGCAATGGCGGCAAAGGCGGCGACATAGTCTTCCTTGCGGTCGAAGGTCTCAACACGCTCATCGACTTCCGCTATGCCCAGCATTTCAAAGCCCCGCGCGGCAAAGGCGGCGCAGGTCGCAACCGTACCGGCGCAGGCGGCGAAGATCTGATCGTCAGGGTACCGGTAGGCACGCAGATATTGTCGGAAGACAAGGAACATGTGCTACTCGATTTCACCCACGAGGGCCAGCAAGCCATGTTCCTCGAAGGCGGAATCGGCGGACGCGGCAATGCCAGCTACAAAAGCTCGACCAACCGCGCCCCGCGCCAGCACCAGCCCGGTGAACTCGGCGAGGAAGCGGCTGTGTGGCTGCGCCTGAAGCTGATTGCCGACGCCGGTCTTGTCGGCCTGCCGAACGCAGGTAAATCGACGCTGATCAACAAGGTTACCAACGCCGGGGCGAAAGTCGGTGCCTATCCGTTTACCACCATCCATCCGCAGCTTGGCGTGGTCCGGCACAAGAGCCGTGAATTCGTGCTCGCCGACATTCCCGGACTGATCGAAGGCGCCGCAGACGGAGCGGGCATCGGCGATCGCTTTCTTGGCCATATCGAGCGGTGCAAGATTTTGCTCCATCTTGTCGACGCGACCGGTGATGATCCGGTGAAAGCCTGGAAAACAGTCAGCAAGGAACTGGAGAAATATGGCGGCGGACTTGCCGAAAAACCCCAGATTCTAGCGCTCAATAAGGCTGATCTGCTCGACGATGAACTGATGGCCGACATTGCCGATCAATTGCGTGCAGCCGGTGCGGAGCATGTGCTCCCGGTATCGGGTGCCACCGGCGAAGGCCTGGACGCCGCGCTCGACAAAATTCTTGAAGCGGTTGGCGAGAATAGCTCGATCGAACGCAAGGGCCAGACAACACTTACCTCGGGCAAAGAGGAAGTAGCCAAGGATTGGTCGCCATTGTGAGTGCCGCGAAGCCGGACACGATCGTCGTAAAGGTCGGGTCGTCCCTGCTGGTCGGCGAGGACGGACAACCGCGACGGGACTGGCTCAAAACGCTGGTTTCAGATATTGCCAAACGCCATCAGGCGGGTGACAATGTCATCATCGTGTCATCCGGATCGATCGCCCTTGGTGCGCGGAAACTCGGTCTCGACAAAGGCGGGCGGGCCAGTCTGGCCGACGCGCAGGCCGCGGCATCGGTCGGACAGATCGCATTGAGCAGCCTATGGTCGGAATTGCTGGGAGAGCATCAGCTTACCGCCGCCCAGATGCTGCTCACGCTAGACGATATGGAAGATCGCAAGCGCTATCTCAATGCAACCGCCACGCTGGAAAAGCTGATCGAGCATCGCGCGGTTCCGGTGATCAACGAGAATGATAGCGTTGCCACCGACGAAATCCGCTTTGGTGACAATGACAAGCTCGCGGCGCGGGTCGGACAGGCCGCCTCAGCGGACCGGGTCTTGTTGCTCTCCGATATTGACGGCCTCTACGACCGCAGACCGGACAGCCAGACCAACGGACAATTTATCGGCGTAGTCGAAATTGTCGATGATTCAATCATGGCGATGGCGGACGGCAGCTCCTCTTCCGGACTGGGTTCCGGCGGGATGACCTCCAAACTGGAAGCCGCAAAAATCGCCAATCTCGCGGGAATCGAACTTTCGATCATCTCCGGCCGCGAAGAACACCCGCTGGAGCGCTATGCACTGACCAATGTCGGGACCCTGTTCAAGGCCGGCGATGGCGCCAATGCCCGCAAAGCCTGGCTGGGCGGGCGACTGACATCCGCCGGTACGATTACGATCGATGGCGGCGCGATAGCAGCCCTGCAATCGGGCGGCAGCCTGCTCGCTGCCGGGATTACTTCCATCGAAGGCCAGTTCAAGCGCAGCGATGTCGTCGAGATCAAGGATCTGGACGGCCAATCGATCGCGCGCGGTCTCGCCGAATATGATGCGCTAGATTGTGCCAAGATCATCGGCCGCCGCAGTTCGGAACTGGAGGCCCTGTTGGGCTACGCGCCACGCAGCGCCGTGGTCCACCGCAACCAGATGGTGCTGGTCTAAACACAATGACTGCAGACTTGCAAAAAACTATCGCGATCACCGGCGCAACCGGCTTTGTCGGCGGACGGATGCTCGATCTGGTGGTGCGAAACGGATATGAGGCGCGCGCGCTGACCCGGCGCAAGCAGGATGATCGTCCGGGTGTGACATGGGTGCGCGGCGCGCTGGACGATACGGCGAGCCTCGCAAATCTGTGCGCTGGCGCTGACGTGGTCCTGCACATTGCCGGGGTCGTCAATGCACCGGACAGAAACGGGTTTGAAGCCGGCAATGTCGCCGGCACTCTGGCGGTCATCGAAGCCGCCAAACAGGCCGGGACAAAACGCTTCGTCCACGTCTCTTCGCTGGCCGCAACCCGACCAGAACTATCAATCTACGGCGAGACCAAGGCCAAGGCTGAAAAAATTGTCGCGACCAGCGGTCTCGACTGGACAATCATCCGGCCACCCGCCGTCTATGGCCCCGGCGACGGCGAAATGCTGGAATTGTTCAAAATGGCACGACTCGGTTTTATCACCCTGCCGCCCGATGCCGACGGCCGCTTGTCGGTCATCCACGTCGAGGACCTGTGCGAGGCGCTGCTTGCACTATTGCCGGAACAGGAAGATTTTACCGCCGGGATATTCGAGGTCGATGACGGCAAGCCGGGCGGCTGGACCCAGGCCAGCTTTGCCAAAGCCATAGGCTGGGCGATGGGCAAACGCATCACTGCGGTGGGCGTACCCAAATCGCTATTGCATCTCGGTGCCAAGGCCGACCGCCTGATCCGCCGCGACAAGGCCAAGCTTACCAAAGACCGGGTCAATTATTTTTGCCATGATGACTGGACGATCGACCCGCAAAGGCGGCTGCCAGCGCGATTATGGCAACCACAGATCGAAACCCGTGAAGGCCTCAAGGATACCGCGAAATGGTATCGCCAGAATGACTGGCTATAACCCCGTTCAGATGACCGGCGCGGTTAACAGCTCGTAGACATAGGCGATAAAAGTAAGCGTTAGTCCGGCCAGAAATACACGATAGGCCCAACCCAGAAACCGGTATTTCTTGCGTTCGAGAATCCGACCCATTTGATAGATGTCGCGCAGCATCGCGCGATAGGTTGATTCCTGACTGCGCAGTTCTTGCTGCAACAGCCGGTCGATAAATTCCTCTTCGCTCAGCTCGGAAAATCCGCCGAAAAACAGCATATTGGGAGAACTGTTTTTCCAAGGCGTTACCGAAGGCATTACCGCCAGTGCGGCAAGCCCCGCAGAGGCGAATGCAGAGATCGCAAGGATGAGGAGCGGCAGGGACATATTGCCGGACTGGCTTTGACCGACAGCAAGGGTGAACACCACGAAGGTCGCGCCGATCAGCATATTCGCCTTGTTATCGGCCATAACACTCAATTGCACATGGTGCCGTTGCGTGGTCCCGAGCGCATAAACAACCTCGTCAGGCCATTTGCTGGCATCATCCATAAACTACTCTCCGCAATGATAAATATGATACGGCGGAAGAGTGGCAGAAAGCTTGTGCTCGGGCAAGACAAGGCGCGCATTGCGCCGCTTTTCCGCCTTATTCGCTTGCCAATGGTGCCCTTGTCTTGGCAAAGGTCAGGAACAGCAATTTTTGAGAGCACAATATGGCAAATCGCGAAGACATCATGACCAAGATCAGCGAATTGATCGGGCCGTTCAACAACAAGGGCGTCGATTTGGCGGCAGAGACGACGTTTCAAGGCGATCTCGAATGGGACAGCCTGACGGTCATGGACTTTGTCGCTGCCGTCGAGGACGAATTTGATATCATCATCACCATGAACATGCAGGCCGAGATCGAAAGCGTCGGTCAACTTGCCGACGCCGTCGCAAAGTTGATGGAAAACTAGAGCCAGACACCCGTTCGCCCTGAGATAAACTAGGGGTCGCACGAGCGGGTGGCTGGTACTTCGACAGGCTCAGGACTAACGGAAGTAAAGCATGACCGATCTACTCAGTAAATTTGACCCGCTCATTCAGGAGCGTGAAAATCTCCTCGCGACGGGCGTCAAAGACCCGTTTTCGCTGGTGATGGAAGAGGTTCTCTCGCCCACTGTCGCCGTCTGCAACGGCAAGGAAACCATTCTCCTCGGCACCTATAATTATATGGGCATGACCTTTGACGATGATGTTCGCCAGGCCGGCCTGAAAGCGCTCAAGGAATTCGGATCGGGCACCACCGGCAGCCGGGTGCTCAACGGAACCTACAGCCTGCATCGCGATTGCGAGGATGCGCTGAAGGAATTTTACGACATGGACCATGCGATGGTCTTTTCCACCGGCTATCAGGCGAATCTCGGGATCATCTCCACCCTCGCCGGCAAGGGCGACTATGTCATTCTCGACATCGACAGCCATGCCTCGATCTATGACGGTTGCGCGATGGGCAATGCCGAAGTCGTCGCCTTCCGCCACAATGATATCGAAGCGCTCGAAAAACGGCTGAAACGCCTGCCTGCGGAAGCCGGCAAGCTGGTCGTGCTCGAAGGCGTCTATTCGATGCTCGGCGACGTAGCGCCGCTCAAGGAAATGGTCCGCGTCTGCAAGGAAAACGGCGCGATGGTGCTGGTCGACGAAGCCCACTCGATGGGCTTTATCGGCGAGAACGGTCGCGGTGTCTGCGAAGCGCAGGGTGTGATCGACGATGTCGATTTCATCATCGGCACGTTCAGCAAAAGCGTCGGTACGGTCGGCGGCTTCTGTGTCTCCAACCATCCGAAATTCGAAATCTTGCGGCTGGTCTGCCGTCCCTATGTGTTCACCGCCTCGCTTCCGCCCAGCGTCATGGCGACGGCGAGCACATCAATCCGCAAGCTGATGCACAGCGGCAACAAGCGCGCGCATCTGTGGGAGAATAGCAAGAAACTGCACAAGGGTCTGCGCGACCTCGGCTTCACCCTCGGCACGCCCGAGGCGCAAAGCGCGATTATCGCGGTAATCATGCCCGATCTCGAAAAAGGCGCGATGATGTGGCAGGCGCTGCTGGCCGAAGGGCTATATGTCAACTTAGCCAGACCGCCGGCGACGCCGGCCAATATGACTTTGCTTCGTTGTTCGCTCTGTGCGGAACATACGAGCGAGCAAGTCGACCAGATATTGGGCATGTTTGAGGCGGCTGGCAAAGCGGTGGGTGCGATTTAACTAGCATGACCAAGTCCATCCTCATCGAACAGCGCGGCGCGATTGAAATATTGGCTCTGAATCGCCCGGACAAGCTCAACACGATGAACGAGGAGATGATCTTTGCGTTGCAGGATTATTTTCGCGGACTGCAGACGCGCCCCGACGTGCGCGTGGTGCTGTTCCGCGCCGAAGGCCGCGCCTTTTGCGCTGGCCTCGACATCGGCGGCTGGAAGAATGACGGATCGCGCGGACAGGTCCAGCATGTCTGGAACACCCAGCGTTCGATCGCCACGGTCATGCAACTCATGCGGCAATGTCCGCAGCCGATTATCGCTCTGGCCCAGGGTGCAGCTTGCGGCGGCGGTTTCTCGCTGCTGCTCGCCAGCGACGTCCGCTTTGGCGCGCCGTCGCTCAAAATGAATGCTGCCTATATCAAGATCGGTCTGGGCGGCTGCGATATGGGATCGAGCTATTTTCTGCCGCGCATGGTCGGCGCGTCGATTGCGTCGGAACTGATCCTGACGGGGCGCTTCATCCATGCCGAACGGGCAGAGAAACATGGCCTGATCAGCGAGATGGTCGACGAGGACAAACTGCTCTCCGCCGGCCTGTCGCTGGCCGAGGAAATGCTCGACACCGCCCCGATGGGCCTGCGCCTGTCCAAAGATGCGCTGAATCGCAATATCGACGCGCAAAGCTTTGAAGCGGCGCTGGCGATCGAAGACCGGCAGCAGGTGATGCTCTCTATGACCGAAGACAGCCGCGAGGCCGCCAAGGCATTTTTTGCGAAACGGAAGCCGGATTACAAGGATCGGTAAGATATCGTCATCCTGAACTCGTTTCAGGACCCCGTTACTCTTGCCACCATCTTCCGGTTCAGCCGCCCGGGGTCCTGAAACAAATTCGGGATGACGGAATCATTTAAATAACAGGGTCATTTAAATGAAGGGCTCACTTGATCGCCCCTCCGGCAATCAACCGCGGCAACATCGTCAGCGCGCCCAGGATCGGCCATTTGCGTTGCCAGGGCTTGATCACATAATCGGTTCCCGCATGGCGGTTGATCTTCCAAGCCAGGTAATCGATGCCACCGGCATAAGTGGCGGATGCCTTGGCCAGTCTGGCGAGGGTCAGAAGTTTTCCATTGCGCCGCAATTGTCGCCATCTTTTCTCGACCGCATCGCGGGAGGCGATGATCTTCAGTGTTTTGCCCTGTGTCTCATTCCGCTCGGTGATCGCCGCCATGACGGCGGGGCCAAAGCGCGCATAGCGTTCGGGATCGGAATCGACGACGGAATCGGAACGATCCTTGCGCTCGGCGCGCAATTCCGCGCCATAGGTCAGTTCAAAGCCGCGTTTCCAGAGATCTGCAATCGTATATTTTCGATCAATTTCCATCATCGGAAAGCTCATGTCGAACAAGGTGATCGCAGCACCTTCTATCGCCTCGATCGCATGTGCCTGCGCCGCTTCATCTGCATGCCAGACAAGCCGCGACGGTTGCGCAAAGCGGGCCCATACGCTTACCGCGCTGGCGGTGATCCGGTTCAGCCTGTGAAAATCTTTCTCGCTCAACACCGCCACCTTGGCGACCAGTCCGCCATGTTCTGCGGGAAATACATTGGGTGGCAGCCGCTTGTTCGCGCCGACCAGCCAGCTCTTGCCATAGGCCGCCTCGTAGCTCGAGACGATCAGGTAGAAATCGAGCATCTGTCCGTCGAGTTCGGTTGTTCGCAGGCAGGATCCGTAAAATAGCACGGCGCGCGATGCATCGCCATATTGCTCGGCAATCGAGGCCGCAAAGGCGGTAACCCGCGGATCGACGGGTTGAGCCAGTTCTTCGGCGATTAATGACTTGAGTTCGCTCACGCGAGCCGTCCTAGCTCAAGCTGCGAGCCGAAGGAAGGACACTGGTTTGGTCGATTTCAGCACGATAGGATGGCCGGGCTGGGCGGAGAATAATTCTCCGTCCATCAAGACGTTGCTGCCGTCGCCCTCGATGCGGATCATGTCGCCGCGTTCCAGATGGATGCCCTTCTGGACATTTTTGCCGAGCCGGCCAAAAATCACCGAAAGCAGAAAACGAACAATGGCACCGGCTCGCTGATCAATGGCCAGAAACTGCATCCGGCCAATCGCATTTTGGTTCCGCATCGATCGTTTCATCAGCAGAAGCTTTTCCAGCGTGGTGACGATCAGCACGGCGAAATTGCCCTGGAACTGGCCGTCCCGGATAAGGGATATCTTGATCGGTGTCGACCGTTTGGGCAGAAATTTCGCCTTGATGCCAAATAGCACCGATGCGAGCGCGGCGAAAACCGTCAGCACATGGGCAGCCGCGTTGGGCAGTCCGAGCGGATAAATCTTGTGGCGGCAATAGAGGATGAACTCCGACAAGCCTGCTCCGCCCAGAAACATGCCGAGCACAACCTTGCTGTCCTTGCCGCCATCGGACAGCGCGATCAGTTCGCGGTCGACCAGATGTTCGTGCAGATCATGTTTGGCCAGTTCGACGATCCGTTCGAGCGCCTTGAGCGGATTGCCTTCCGACCCGAGATCGAGCGCAATCAAATTGGTCTTGCCATTGGGCAGGACGGCAACCGGTGGCGGATTGTCCCCGAAATGCCCGCCCTGGTATAATTCGGTCAGCGCCGCCTGCACCGTGCCGTCACCGCCATTGATGACCAGCACTTTCGGTTTGACCCGGGCAATGGTTTCCAGCGCCTTGGCGATTTCATCGACATGATCGACTTCATAATGGAAAACGTCGCTGTTCTTGACGCAATAAGACCGCACTTCCGGCAAAATCGCCCGGTTCCCGGTTGAATTGGGATTCGAAAGAAGTGCGACATTTGCCATTTATTGGGCCCTATCCCCGGGAACAGATTTGTATCATCTGTATTTCATGCTGATGTTGATCGACTTGACGTCATTGCCGACGTTGAAAGCGGTTTTCTTGTAACTTGGCTTGCCAAGATTGAAGATGTTGATGCTCGGATTGTTCGACATGCCGCCGCCATCGCCGAATATATCGGTCTTGCCGTTGGCATTGATATCGTGCCGGATCGCAACCGCATATGTGCCGGCGGAAGGGACTGGCAGACAAAACTGCATGTTCCCGGTCTTGGCCGGAGCCTCTACGCGGTAAAGCCATGCGCCGGTTTTCAGCCATTCTGACGACGTACCGCGATAGTTCTGAACCCGCATGGTGCCATTGGATTCCTTGATGCCGCTGACATTGATGAGAACGGCGGGGCCAGCACCAGATTTGCATTTGCCAAGATCATTGGAAACGACCTTCCCGCTAGCAAAAGCCGGGGTGGGCGATAGCAAGATTGTGGTCGATAATGCGATGGAAGCCGCAAATTTCAACATGACGTAATAACTCCTAGTCGTTATACCCGCGCCAATACTCCGGCGCGGACAAGAATCAGCCCCCGATCTGCCTATGGCTATGGATTTGATTTGCGGCGAAAACATGGTGAGAGGGCGACAACAAGTTGAAACTACTGACTTCCACCGATCGCTATTTGGCGAAATTGATTGCGCTGCCGCTGTTCAGTACCCTGGTGATTGCGGCGATGCTGCTGGTGCTGGAAAAAATGCTCCGCCTGTTCGACTTTGTCGCAGCAGAAGGCGGTCCCGTCAGCGTGGTTTGGCGGATGCTGGCCAATCTGATGCCGGAATATCTGTCGCTGGGCATTCCGATCGGCTTGCTGCTTGGCATCTTATTGGCGTTCCGTCGGCTTGCATTAAGTTCGGAACTCGATGTTTTCAGGGCTGTCGGCCAGGGTTACGGTCGGCTGCTCAGAGTTCCCTATATGTTTGCGGTCGCCCTGATGCTGGTCAATCTCGCGCTGGTCGGATTCATCCAGCCGCTCTCCCGCTATTATTACGAGGAATTGCGATTCGAATTGCGTTCGGGTGCGCTCGGCGCCTCGATCAAGGTCGGCGAATTCACCAATCTGGGCAACCGGATGACCCTGCGGATCGAGGAAAGCCGCGACAATGGCACCAAATTAAGCGGGATTTTTGTCCGCGCCGAAAATAAAAAGGAGCAGACGGTCTCGGTAACGGCAGAAAATGGGCAGTTTCTGGCGACCGACGATCCCGACACCATCATCTTGCGCCTGACCAATGGCGTGCTGGTCCATGATGCACCCAATTATAAAAAGCCGCGCATCCTGAGTTTCACCAACCATGATTTGCCGATCGATCTGCCCGACATTGAAACCTTCCGCTCGCGGGGCGGCAAGGATCTGGAATATACGATACCGGAGCTTGTACGGGTCGGCATGGACGAAAAGCGACCGGAGGCGGAGCGCAACGAAAGTCGCTCCAATTTCCATTTCCGCATGGTCGAGGTTGTGATGATGCTGCTGATGCCGTTGCTGGCGGTCGCGCTGGCCGTGCCGCCGAAACGATCGAGTTCCGCACTTGGCGTATTTCTGTCGATCGTGATGATCGTGACCTATCACAAGGTCAACGAATATGGCGAGGATGTCGGATCTCTGGGCCTCGTCGATCCGATCATTGCTCTCTGGCTGCCCTTTTGCCTGTTCGCCGCGCTGATCATATGGATGTATCATGTCGCCGCCCATGTGCCCGGTGGCCAGCCGATCGGGGCACTGGAGAAGGCGTTTTCCAAATTCGGCGGCGTCTTCAAAGGGCTGCTCAATTTTAATCGCAAACGTGCATTGATGAAGGAATAGCCGGACATGGATTTTTTCCCTTCCCGGACACTGGCCATTTATATGGCGAAAATGTTCATCGTCCGTACCCTGGCGGTGCTCGCATTGCTGGTACTGGTGCTGCAGGCGCTGGATCTGCTGGGCGAAAGCGGCAAGATTCTGGCCTATGCGGGCAATGGCGAAGCCGAATTGTGGACCTATGTCTCCCTGCGCGCTCCGCAACTTATAGCACGGTTCCTGCCTTTTTCGGTCCTGCTGGGGACCATTATCACGCTGGCTACTTTGAACCAGAATAGCGAAGTCGTTTCGATGAAGGCGGGCGGCCTGTCCGCCCACCAGATTCTGGCACCGCTGATTGTCGCCAGCATGGGCGTGGCGCTGCTGTCCTTCATATTCAACGAAACACTGGTGGCGCCGTCGACTGCCCGTTTGTCGCAATGGGAGAAAGTCGAATTCGGGCCAATCCCGGCGGAGAGCAACGTCCGCACCAACGTCTGGGTCAAGGATGGCAATAATCTGATCAACGCGCGAACAGTGACCGGACGCGGCGAGCAAGTCGTGTTACGGGACATCACGATTTACAACCGGACCGAAAATGGCCTGAAAAACCTGCTGCAAGGGGACGAGGCCCGGTTCACCGGCTCCGGCTGGTTGCTCACCGGTGTCACCCAGTTCGATGTCGGTACCGGGACCGAGGAAAAGAAAAGCGAGCTGCTGGTCGGCGATTCGATCCGGCCTGATCAATTCACCCTGACCAATGTCAGCGCCGACAGCCTGTCGATTTTCGCCTTGCATACCGCCATTGGCGAACTTGAGCGCGCCGGTCGGCCGACGATGAGCCTCAAGGCCGGCTGGTGGCACAAGATTTCCGGTCCGATGTCGTCGATCCTGATGCCATTATTGGGTGCGGTGGCCGCTTTCGGCCTGGCCAGATCGGGGCAGCTGTTCCTGCGGGCCGTGATCGGCATGGCACTGGGCTTTGCCTATTTCGTTGCCGACAATTTTGCGCTCGCAATGGGCAATATCGGTGCTTATCCGTCGCTATTGGCGGCCTGGGCACCCTTTCTCTTATTCTTCCTGATCGGCGAAACGGTGCTGATCCGCACCGAGGAATAAAGACTCAGTTCCTGCCGGCGCTGCCGCGTACAAGGCCCGTGATCAAAGTCCACAGACTGCCGTGATCGGCACGGTAGAAGTTGGATCCGGTCGGCAATTCTGCCGCCAGCCGCCGATGCGCCTCGCCCAGACTATGATAGGGAACACCCGGCAGCAGATGGTGCAACGCATGATAGCGCAGCCCCACCGGCGCCCATAAGGCCGGCAAGGTCGCTGGCGGCGGCACGTTGACGCTGTCGAGATATTGGGCGGTGACGCTCATCTCCTGACCGTCATTTTCCCACAGATGCGCGACCAATGTCCGGATCTGGTTCAGCACGACGCTACCCGACATCACTGCGAGAAAGATCAGGAAGGCGCGCATCGGAATGACGTTCGTCGCAACCATCGCCAGCAGGGCAATAGCCCAGACGGATGCTCCGATCTCGCAAGCCAGCCAGCGGCGTTTCCGATCGCCCTCGGGCGGTTTGCGGCGGAAATCCGGATTGATGATCAGGCCTGAATAGCGCTCGACCACCAGCTTGCGCAGCGGCGGAATGATCGCCGAGAGCGGCGATAGAATGGCATAGCGGAACAGCAGCGCAACCGGCGCCAGTGCAGCGACGATCACGAACAGGGGAACCGACCAGGGTTTCATCAACGCCAGCGGCAAATATTCCGGATCTTCGACCGTGCCATATTTCTTGGTCCGGTGATGGATGCTGTGAATACCCTCGTACATGAATGACGGGATCATCATCGGCACCCCGAACAGGGCGTTCCAGGCGAAGTGGAAGCCTGGAAGCGCGTTCCGGCGGACATGGGTCAATTCATGAATGAAGCTGCCGGCGCGGTACAGCGCCAGCACGGCGATCAATCCGAAGAAGACGGCGAGACCAGTGGATTGAATGATGATTGCGCCAGCAAGCGATCCGTAGCCGACAGCTATGGATGCCAGGAAATCAGCCCAGTAGATCGCCGCTTTGGGTGCGTTGAGGTCACGCGTTACCTTGGCCGCCGTACGGATCAGCTCGTTATCCTCGGGAACGGGCACAGCCGCCGCACTCAGGCGCGAATCTGCTTCTGCCTTCGGCACATTATTCGGAGAGATGGTCGTCGAACTCATAAACACCTGCATGATTGTTGAGCGGTATAGAGCAACATATCGTGGCGACAACATGGCGAGGGCAAGACCGGAATAACTCCCGCGCCCTTGACATTGCGCCGCGATTAACGCCACAGCCAGCCGCAAATATAGAAGGATAAAATATCGTGGCCGGTCAGGATATAGTGATTCAACCTGTGACTACCAAGGCCCAGACGAAGCAGTTCGTCGAGATTGCCTATCAGCTCAATGCCGGTGATCCGCACTGGGTACCGCCGCTCAGGTCCGAATTCACCAAGCTGATCACGCCAGGAAAAAACCCGTTTTTCGAACATGCCCGGGTGCAGTTTTTTCTGGCTTTGCGACAAGGACAGGTAGTCGGACGGATCAGCGCACATATTGACGAGCTGGCGCTGGAACAGCCGGCGGAACAGGGCATGGGTCCGGGAACCGGCAATTGGGGCCTGATGGAGGCCAGCGATGAAGCGGTGATGCACGCCTTGATCGGCGCGGCCGAAGCATGGCTGAAAGATCAGGGCATGACCAGGGTACTGGCTCCGATCAGCATGTCCGTCTGGGAAGAGCCCGGATTGTTGACCCTGGGTCACGACCATAGTCCGATGATCATGATGGGCCATCACAACGCCGCCTATCAAGGCTGGATCGAAGCGCTTGGCTATACGGTCGCCAAACGCATTGTGTCCTATGACCTGCCGGTAACCGACGGGTTTCCAAAGCTGATTAACCGCATTGTTGCTTCGGGAGAGCGCAACAAGCTGCTCAAGATCCGCAAAGTGGACAAGAAACATTTTGACCGCGATGCAGCGATCATCATGGGTATTTTGAACGATGCCTGGTCCGGAAACTGGGGCTTTGTGCCGATGACCGACCACGAAATTGCCCACGCCGGCGAAAGCCTGAAGCCGGTTGTCCACGAAGCCCTCATCCGGATCGCGGAACTTGACGGCGAACCGGTTGCGTTCATGATGACCCTTCCCAATATGAACGAAGTCATCCGCGGTCTGAAGGGGTCGCTTTGGCCTTTTGGCTGGGCCAAGCTGCTCTGGTGGCTGAAATTTCCCAAAGCGCAGTCGATGCGGGTTCCGCTGATGGGAGTCAAAAAAGAGCTGCACAACAGCCGCCTGGCCAGCCAGATGGCCTTCATGATGATCGAATATATCCGCCGCGACGCGGTTGCCGATTTCGGTACCTGCTATGCCGAAATCGGCTGGATATTGGATGACAACCAGGGAATGGTCGCGATTGCCGACGCGATTGGCGCTGAAATCAACCGGGAATATCTGATTTACGACAGGGCGATCGCCGCGGCGGCTCGCTGACCGCTCGCCGTCAGATAAGTTATAATTCCAGATCCACCCAGGCAGGTGTGTGATCACTGGCCTTTTCGCGGCCGCGATGTTCCTTGTCGACGCCGCAGCTTTTCAGGCTGTCAGCCGCCAGCGGGCTGAGCAAGAGATGATCGATGCGGAAACCCTGGTCGCGTTGCCAGCCGCCGCTGCGATAGTCCCAATAGGTCCAGATATTGCCCGCCGGATAGGTGACGCCCAAAGCGTCTGTCCAGCCGTCGTTTAAGATGCGCCGGTAGCCCTCGCGGCTTTCCGGCTGCATCAGCGCATCATTCTGCATCGCCTTGACCGAATAGACGTCATTGTCGCGCGGAATGACATTATAGTCACCCGCCAGCACCGCTGGCACTTCTTCGGCCCAGATTTCGGCAGCGCGCTCGCGCAACCGTTTCATCCAGCGCAGCTTGAAATCGAATTTCGGCCCCGGGTGGGGGTTGCCATTGGGCAGATAGATGCTGGAGACCCGAACTTTCGAACCGTCCTTCGCGCTGATATTGGCTTCGATATAGCGGCTATGCTCGTCTTCCGGTTCACCATCGAGGCCGCGTTTGACCTCTTCCGGGACCTGATCACGCGCCAATATCGCCACACCGTTGAAACTTTTCTGGCCGTGCCAGATCGCGCCATAGCCGATTTTTTCGAATTCGGCGGCAGGGAAGCCTTCGTCCTGTGTCTTGATTTCCTGCAGGCAGGCAACATCCGGCTGGGTCTCTTCGAGCCATTCCAGCAGACGCGGCAGGCGCGCCTTGATGCCGTTGATGTTGTAGCTGGCTATTTTCACTTAGACGGAGAAACTGGAGCCACAGCCGCAACCGGAAGCCGCGTTGGGGTTGGTCACCTGAAAAGCACTGCCACCAAGCGATTCGACAAAATCGACTGCGCTGCCGCGCACCAGATCGAGGCTGATTTCGTCGACAACCAGCGTTACACCCGATTCTTCGACCGCGATATCGTCCGCTTCGATGCTGTCGGCGAGGCCAAAGCGATATTGGAAACCGGAGCAACCGCCACCCTCGACGGCGAGCCTGAGAATCGCGGCTTTGCCCTGTTTTTCGGCAATAGCAGCAACCCGCTTCGCGGCATTGGGGGTCAGGATGATATCCTGTTCGATAGTGGCAAGGGCTTGGTTCATGATATCAAGATAGGGAGAATCAAAAGGAGCGGCAAGCCTTAAGCTCAAACCGCTCCTTTTTGCACCCTCTCCCAAAGGTGTAAAATCTGTCTTATTCTGCTGGGCCGCCCAATGCAACGCCCGAATTCAGCTTCTGCGCGATAAGAAAATCATTGGACTGCATGAACGGGATGGGATTGACCGCTTCGCCTGCAATTCGCACTTCATAATGAAGGTGGCTGCCGGTGGAACGGCCGGTAGAACCCATGAAGCCGATCAGGTCGCCGCTCTTGACGCGCGCATTCGCATCAACATTGAGCCGCGACATGTGGCCATAACGGGTCTGGATGCCGTTACCGTGGTTGATTTCAACATATTTGCCATAGCCGCCCAGCCATTGTGCACGGCCAACAATACCGTCAGCTGTTGCATAAATGGGAGTGCCGATCGGACCGGCCATATCGAGGCCCTTGTGACTGGCGCGACGGCCTTTGAAGGGATCGGAACGATAACCGTAAGAACTGGTCAGAGTGAAGTCTTTCACCGGCTTGCGCGACGGGATGGTCAATTTGACCGCTTCCTGCTTGCCCTGACCGGCCCAGTTGTTGAAAATCATCCGGAAGGCCGGATCTGCTTCGCCAAGCGCGCTTTCAGCGTCCTGACTTTTTAGCACATCAACGGGGATGCTGGCTTCGGCGGCCGTTTCGGCCGATGCAGCGGTGGAGAAAATCATTGCTGATCCGAGAAAAGCAATGGCTGTGATCTTGCTCACAGATTTCTTAAACAAAACTACTATGTTTTCGGTCATAGAATGATCGAACCTTTATTTGCGACCCATGAAATTCATGGCTTGAATTTTGTGGCGGAACTTTCGCCCCCGTTGTGCGTTTACGGGTGTAAATTCATTCTGGTTAACAATTCAATACCATAATAATAATCCTGGGTCAGACCGGCTGTCCGGCGCGCTGAGTCGTTAAATGGTGGCTTCAACCCGCCTTTGAAGTGGGTTTTTACAAGTTGTTTCCAATGCTCATGCGGTGGCTTGTTGCTTCTGCGGCAGGCATATTCGAACCATTTTGTGCCGAAAGAGACGTGGCGAATCTCGTCCTGATAGATGCGACTTAACACTTTCGCGGTCAGATCGTCACCCTGCCGCTTGAAACGCTCGACCGTCTCCGGAGTGACGTCCAGCCCCCTCGCTTCCAGCACCATTGGTACGATGGCGAGGCGCGCCGAAGCATCATAGGCCGTGTTTTTGGCACTATCCCAGAGGCCGTCATGCGCGGGGAGCTCGCCATAAAAACTGCCTTGCGCCCGCAATCTTCGATCAAGCAGAGCGAAATGCATCGCTTCTTCCGCACCGACTCGCATCCAGTCGTCGGTAAAGTCCTGCGGAAATTGCGATCCGAACCGGCCGATCATGTCGAAGGCCAGATCAATCGCGACGAATTCGATATGGGCCAGCGCGTGGATCAGGGCGATCCGGCGCGGGACCGACGTGCCTTTGCCCCGCCTCGGCATATCACGCGGGCGCATCAAGACCGGATGATCGGGCCGCGCCGGCATATCCGGCATGGTCCCGGCAAATATATGAGACAACCGCCCCAGTCGCCATTCCCGGGCAGCATATCGAGCAGCCATCACCTTGGCGCCGGGATCGGCCGTTTGCAGGACGCGCAAAACCGCTGCGCCGACAGTCATCTGCTCGGTCATTTCTGAGGGTCTATGCCGCCTGTACCGCAGCCAGAACCTCTTCCGCGTGCCCCTTGACCTTCACTTTCGGCCAAGCCTTGAGGATCGTGCCATCGGGGCCGATCAGAAATGTCGAGCGGATGATCCCCATATAGGTCTTGCCGTACATTTTCTTTTCTGCCCAGACGCCGATTTTCTCCAGAAAGGCGGTGCTTTCATCAGATGCAATATCTACGGTCAGCTCCTGCTTGTTGATGAAATTCTGCTGGCGCTTCGGCGAATCGGCAGACATGCCGAGCACGGCGGCACCGGCTTTCTCGAATTCCGGCAGGAGTGCCGAAAAATCTTTCGATTCGGTCGTGCACCCCGGCGTGCTCGCTTTCGGATAGAAGAACAGCACCAGTTTCTTGCCGGCGTAATCGGAAATTTTCACCGGACTGCCATCCGGCGCTACCAGTTCCATATCGGGAATTTTGTCACCCACATCGATCATCTTGTTACATCTCCTAATATTTCATCGGGGTCCGGCCGCAAGTGCCGGTTCCACTCGTCAATAACGCATTGCCGTGCCTTGTCATAGCCGTCCAGAAGCGCCTCCCAACTCTCCTGCCCCGCAGATTTGGCAATCAATGCGCGGCTGGTTACCGGTGGAAAGTCGCAATCCGGGGACATCAGCCGCAAGGCAACCAGCAAGCGGGCCATCAGTTCGTGAGCGGTCACCATATCCTCACCGAGATCGCCTGTAGCCACCAGAGCCCGGACAGCTTTACCCAGTTGCGGATAGAGCGCCTCGCCGGTTTTCAACTGGAGGAAGTGGATGATAAATTCCCAGTCGACCAGTCCGCCTTCCATCATCTTGGTATCGAGCGGGCCCTTGGGTGGCTTATGTTCGACAATATCCAGACGCATCTTCCGCACCGCCTTGCGCAACTCTTCCGGCTCACGATCCTTGCGCAAGATTCCGCGAATCTGCTGTTCCAGTTCCGCCCGGTCCTCGGTGTTGCCGTAAACCGGGCGCGCCCGGGTCAGAGCCATATGTTCCCAGGTCCAGGCATTTTCCCGCTGATATTTGTAAAAACTCTCCAGCGTCACCGCCAGCGGCCCCTGCGTCCCCGATGGCCGCAATCTTGTATCTACCTCGTAGAGTGGACCGGCGGCGGTCGGCACCGAAAGCGCTGTCACGATCCGCGCCGTCAGCCGGTTATAATATTGGGTCGCACCCAATGATCGTTTGCCGTCGGACTCGGCGCTATGATCACCGCTGAACAGAAAGATCAAATCGAGATCCGACGCGTGGGTCAGGGCTTCCCCGCCCAGCCGGCCCAGCGCCAGAATCGACAGTGCGCAGCCAGAAATTTTTCCGTGCGTCTCTTCAAATTCCTTGATGGTTGCGTCGGTCAGCACCTCGATCGCGGCTTCGGCCACCCGGGCATAGCCCGCTGATATATCCAGCGCATCATGTCGACCTTCAATCAGCTGGACCCCGAGCGCGAAGCGTTTCTCACCGACCCGGGCGCGCACCCGGTCGAGCAATATCTGATAATCGTCGCCGGACTCCATCCGGCCGAATTGTTCCGCAAGCTTCTCTACCGACGGCGGCAGATCCAGCGCGGTGGCATCGATCAGTCCGTCGAACAGCTCCGCTCTGCGGGCCAGTGCATCGGCGAGCACCGGCGCATGGCTGAGAATCTTGCCGAGCAAGTCGAGCAGAGCGGGCCGCGCTTCCAGTATCCGGAAGAAGTTGATCGCGGTCGGCAGTTTGTCGATCAGACTGTCGAGCCGCGCCAGCGCCTTGGTGGAATTTGGTGCGGTAGCAATCGCGTCGACCAGATCGGGCAGGATCGCCTCGAAGGATTCCTGCGCTGCGTTTGACCGCAGTGCCGTCACCTTGCCGCTCCGCCAGCGCTTGATCGCCTGCAGAAAGCTGTCCCCTTCCAGCAGGTTTTTTCCGGCTATCACTGCCGCCAGCTTCTCCTCATCCGCCGGCAGGCGGGTCTCGTCATCCGGTTCGATCAGATCATCATAGATATTGCCGACCGCTTCCACATGCGGCTCGAGCAGATCAAGCAGTTGCTGGCCTGTTTCCATCCCGTGCAGTCGCGCCACCCGGTCGAGGTCTTCTGCACTATCCGGCAGGCTGTGGGTTTGCTGGTCATTGACCATCTGCAGCCGGTGTTCGATGACCCTGTAGAGTTCGTAAGACTCGCTCAGCACCCGCGCTTTTTCGCCATCGATCCGGCCGGCCTTGGCCAGTGCGGCCAGCGCATCGCGCGTCGCCGGCGCCCGCAAATCCGGTTGTCGTCCGCCAAAGATCAGCTGGTGCATCTGGGCGTAAAATTCGGTTTCCCTGATCCCGCCCCGGCCGCGCTTCAGGTCGAAGCCCGGACCGAATTTCTGTCCCGCAGCATAATGATCGCGGATTTGTGCGGTGACCGAGCCGATATTCTTGATCGCGCCATAGTCCAGCGACCGCCGCCAGATGAACGGATTGATCGTTTCGAGAAAATATTGGCCCAACCCCGGGTCACCGGCGGCGGCCCGGGAGCGGATATAGGCCGCCTGCTCCCACGCCAAGGCGCTCGATTCATAATAGCTGATCGCCGCTTCGACCGGCAGCGCCACCGGACTGACTTCCGGCGACGGCCGCAGCCGCATGTCGACCCGGAAGACATAGCCATCCGCATCACGGGCGTTGAGCGCCTCGACCAGCTGCTGGCCGATCCGCCGCGCCGCGTCGCTGGGATCTTCCCTGCCGCGCACCGGGATTTTGTCGGGATCATAGATGAAGATCGGATCGATATCCGACGAATAGTTGAGTTCGCGGCTGCCATGCTTGCCCAGCCCGATGATCGAAAAGCCTTCCAGCGGCGCGTCGGGATAGCGGGTCGCATATATGTCGGCCAAAGCCTCATCCAGCGCCCGGTCGGCAAAATCCGACAATTGCGTGATCACATCGGTGAGCGACAGCCGCCCGGCCAGATCACCGATCGCCAGAGTCAGCGCAAGCGCGCGTTTCTCGCGGCGCAATTTCTGCCGGACATTTTCGGCGCCTTCTCCTGCACGAGCGGAATATTCAAACGCTGCTTCAAGATTTTCCGAAGCCAGCAAATCCGCGAGTTCGGGCTGAACCTCGAGCGACAATCTGAGATAAGGCGCATTTTCCCTTGCTCGTACAAGCGTTTCAGCAAGCGAAGATACAGAAGGCAGCGGAGCTATATTCATCGGACGAGCTTTAAGGCCTCAATCGCATTTGTCACGCTCGCCCGCGTACATTCATACGAATAAGCTATTGTTTCTTCTTGTCGATCAATACGGCCTGCTGCCATTTGCTGGGCGCCTTATCCGTACGATGGATGCAGCCCGCCCAGCAGCACGGCCTGCGCTTGCCCTCCAGCAGTTCCTCGATGGTTCGTCCGATTCGTTTCTCGCGAGTCTTCGCCTGCTTGGCATCTTCGACCCAGCAAATAAACTCGTTGCGACCGAGCGGAGTCAGGCTTTGCCAAAGTGCGAGCGCCTCGGCATCCGCCGCAACGGCAGTTCGCATATCTTCCGCCAGCTTGTGGACGGTCCCCTCGGCTATCGTCTCGTGCATCGCTCAACAATAATAGCGGAGCAACCGGAGATCAATCCGCTTCGTCGCCGCCCAGATAATTTCGCGAGAAATCCTTTGCAAAATCCGCAAACGCCCCCTCAGCAATTGCTGCCCGCATCCCCGCCATCAGCACCTGATAATAAGCGATATTATGCTCGGTCATCAGCATCGCGCCCAATATCTCCTTCGCCCGGATCAGATGATGCAGATAGGCGCGACTGTGATTTTTACAGACCGCACATTCGCAGCTTTCGTCCAGCGGTGCCAGATCCTCGGCAAATTTGGCATTGCGAATGTTGAGCGCGCCCTGTGCGGTAAACGCCTGGCCATTTCGACCCGACCGGCTCGGCAGCACACAGTCGAACATGTCGACGCCGCGTTCTACCGCACCGACCAGATCGTCCGGCTTGCCGACACCCATCAGATAGCGCGGCTTGTCGGCGGGCAATTGATCCGGCGCATAGTCGAGCACCTCGAACATCGCCTCCTGCCCCTCGCCGACCGCCAGGCCGCCGATGGCATAGCCGTCAAAGCCGATGTCGATCAATGCCTTGGCCGAAGCGGCACGCATGCCCTTGTCGAGCGATCCCTGCTGGATCCCGAACAGGGCCGCTCTCGCCGCGTGATCCTTGCCGCTGTCAAAACCGTCGCGCGATCGTTTTGCCCAGCGCATCGATCGTTCCATCGATGCCTGTGCTTCCTCGCGGGTTGCGCCATTTTTGGTGCATTCGTCAAAAGCCATAACGATATCGCTGCCGAGCAGCCGCTGGATTTCCATCGACCGTTCCGGCGTCAGCATATGGCGCGAGCCGTCGAGATGGCTCTGGAATTCGACGCCATTTTCGCTCAGCTTGGTCAGCTCCGACAGGCTCATCACCTGATAGCCGCCGCTGTCGGTCAGGATCGGGCGATCCCAGTTCATGAACTTGTGCAGCCCGCCAAGCCGCGCCACCCGTTCCGCGCCGGGGCGCAGCATCAGGTGATATGTATTGCCAAGGATGATGTCGGCGCCGGTCGCGCGCACGGTTTCCGGCTTCATCGCCTTCACTGTCGCCGCTGTGCCCACCGGCATGAAGGCAGGCGTACGGATTTCACCCCGCAACATCTGGATCGTGCCGGTGCGTGCCTTGCCGTCGGTCGCGGCGATGGAAAAGGAAAAACGCTCAGCCATGTGCCTGTCCGATGCCGGCTGCGAGACCAGATTTTACGGCTTCAGTTTTGTATTTGTCTGTCGATGGTGTAACCAATTGTCCGTCCTGTCCGAATTAATCCGCATCTGTGCAGGATGGCAACGGATTTTCAAAGACCTAAATCGGGAGTATATTATGACAAAATCGAGCAAACTTGGTTCCGCAGCAACCGCACTGATCGCGGCAGCGGCCCTGTCCGCCTGTTCTGGCGGCACCAGCGAAACAACCAGCGAAGGCGCGGAAGCAGCAGGTAGCGAAGTGACCGAAGTCGCCGCAGCAGAAAAAGAAAAATGCTACGGCATCGCTCTAGCCGGCGAAAATGACTGCAAGGCGGGAGAAGGCACCAGCTGTGCCGGCACGTCTGTTCTCGATTATCAGGGCAATGCCTGGAAAAACACCGACGCCGGCGAATGCGAAGCCATGGGTGGCTCGCTCACCGAAGTCGCAGACAATGACCCACCCGTTGCGCCAGTAGCGGCTCCTGCCGAAGGCTAGGCCTCAAGCACAAGATATTCGGAAAGGGCGGTTCGTTTGGACCGCCCTTTTTTGTTGGGGGAGGGCTGGTGCATCCCGAAAGCCGACGTTGGTTTCGGTCGATTTTGGCGACAGCATTTGGGTGGGGAGCGGACATTTAAGACTGCAAATTCAATCGTCACGTTTGGGCCCGTTTTCTGAATGGCGTCTCTTGGCCATTGCACTACCGTAAGCGGACCCTCGCAGGCGATAGCGGCGCTGCCAGCTTCCTTGTAGATCGTCAGAGCCGCGCACATCCCCGCATGGTATTGCGCAGCACCGCTGTTGAATTGTCAAGCGAGGCTTCCCCTTCGAGGCGACCGTTGATGCGTAGCATCACCGTCCCGCTTTGCTGCATTAACAGCGAAACAAGCTGTGTGCCCGTCAATCCTCCGATCCATTGTGTGCCCACCGCATTGGCGCGCTGAACGGGGATGTTGACGAGCCGACCCGAAAAATTCCACGTCATCGTCATCGCATTGTCGCCGGAGGGCTTGTTGAGCAGCATCGCCATAAAGGATTTTCCGCCTTCGCAATACAGGCTGAGGGCTTCGATGTTGGGCGATGCCGCCGCGCTCACAAAAGCGATCGGAGCACGGCCTTGCACGGGAACGACTTCCCAAGGTGTACCCGGAAGCGGCACTGCCGTTTCAGGCGGGCTGTTGTCCAACATCTTTTTGATTTCCGGAGCTACTGGCAACCGTCCGCCTGTGGCAGGGGGATAGACGGTGAGCTTGCCGCGCTCCCAAAGGCCTACCTGCACCAACCGGCGTCTCGGGTCAATCATCAGATAGGCTTGCTCCACCCCGCCCTGATGAGGTCCGTTGCCGGAAAGATAGTAATAGTTCCCGGCCCGCTGCAATGGGGTGACGACTGAGAGATTTGTCTGCAGCACAGCCATTTTCGGTCCCATTTGTGCTTTAAGGGCCGCTGCCACAGTCCCCTTGTCGAACAGGTCGATATTGTCCTGCGCATAGCTTCCGGGATATTTGCCGACGAGGCTGGCGAGATTGGACCATTCCGCCGGAATGCCTTGTACCGCCATCGCCGCTTCGGGCCGTGGCGGTGCGGGCGTGCCAGATGGCGCGCTACCGTTGCAGAGCGTAAAGAGGCCGCCGCCGGTAAAGGCCGCGTGGAAGGGATCGGGGCGTTGGCTAGGCGGCAGGTCGGCGTCGAAGCGGATAACACCCCTTTTCTCGTTGTCGTTCACAAACATGACGACGCGACCAAAGTCATTGCTGTTTGCTGGAAAGGGAAAGAATACAGCCGTGATACCGTCATAGCTCTGGCCCATGAAGGTCAGAGCATATTCTACCCGAGGTGGTTTTAACTCCCGGCCATTGGCGCGGAACGTCATGCCCGTTTCGCTTAGAGTGACGCGAGGTTCCTTCGAGCAGTCGCCAATGGGCGCATAGCTGCCAAAGATATGATTGATGCCTTTATCCTTAAAGCTGGTCAGTGGAACCGCCTGCGCACTTGCAGCAGCAAGCGTGGCAATGGCGCAAGCGGCGAGACCTGTACCGGAACGGCCGATTGTGAATAGCGTGAAAAATGGCAGTTTCATGTCAACTTCCCCCACGAAATGAAAGCTTTCCCAAGAACCAGCGGCCTTGGAAGCCACCAGCGATTATTACCGACACATAGCGCCCGCGGCCTCTTTTGTCGCCTCTGAATCTAGACCCTGTCTCGGGAAAAGTTGTATGGGGTGTCCTTTAGCCAACGTCCACATGTGGTCATATGCCGTTTCCAGAATTGCTTCCGCTTTCAGGAAGGTGGTAGGCAAGCGGGAATGGCTGAGATGAGGGCGCGAAGCGGACATAGGATCCGACTGTTGCCAATGACCGCTAGTGGGGCGGTAGCTGACTGGCTGCTATTGCAGATGAAATAGCCGCATTTGGTTCCACAGCGAACCTCAGGTTCCGGACTTCAGCTGCAGCTAGATTGTGATTTCTCAACCTTTCGGCAGCAACAGACTCGAATCGCCATAGCTATAAAACCGGTAACCACCCGCAATCGCATGGGCGTAAACCGCCTGCATCGTCTCCATCCCCATCAGTGCGCTGACCAGCATGAACAGCGTCGATTTGGGCAGGTGGAAATTGGTCATCAGGCCGTCGATCGCGCGGAACTTGTAGCCCGGCGTGATGAAAATATCGGTGTCGCCTTCGAACGGGCGGATGATGCCATCTTCGCCGGTGGCGCTTTCCAGCAGGCGCAGACTGGTGGTGCCGACCGCGATCACCCTGCCTCCCGCTTGCCGCGCAGCGTTCAGGCGATCGGCAGTTTTAGCGTCAATCCGGCCCCATTCGCTGTGCATCCGGTGATCATCGGTTTCGTCGACCTTGACCGGCAGGAACGTCCCTGCCCCGACGTGCAGGGTCAATATTTCACTGCCTACACCGGCGTCGGCCAGCCCTGCCAATAATCCGTCGGTGAAATGCAACGCCGCCGTCGGCGCAGCCACGGCGCCCTTTTCCTTCGCAAACATGGTCTGATAATCATCGGCATCGCGCTCGTCGATGGCACGCTTGCTGGCGATATAGGGTGGCAGCGGCATGGTGCCGGCGCGATCGAGCAGCAGTTCGACCGGCTCGTCGCCAAGGAAATGCAATATGAAACTGCCGTCGTCCAGCTTCGCTTCCGCTTGCGCAAATACGTCCATGCCGAAATCGACGGTCTCGCCGACGCGCAAGCGCTTGGCGTTGCGGATGAAGGCCTGCCAGCGGCGAAGGTCGACCCGCTTGTGCAGCGTCGCACCGATCCTGGCCTCGCCGCGCGTCCCTTGCAGCTGCGCGGGAATGACCTTGGTATCGTTGAAGACCAATATGTCTTTGGGACCCAGCAATTGCGGCAGGTCGCTGACAATATGATCGGAAAGCCGGTCGCCCGAGACGCTCAGCAGCTTCGCGCTGTCGCGCGGAACCGCCGGTCGCAACGCGATAAGTTCCTGCGGCAGCGCAAAGTCGAAAAGATCAACGCGCACAGGCTGGACTAGGGGTTGATCGGCGCGTTCAGGTCATCCACCGAAATCGGTGCTTCGGAAACACTGGCCTGGGCCCCCGGCAGAACCGGCGGCTTGTGGTCCGCTGCTATCGATGCCTGCAATATCCGGCTGGGGTTCATGGGCGGTTCGCCGCGTTGAATCGCGTCGACATATTCCATGCCGGCGGTAACCCGGCCGAAAGACGTATATTTGCCATCAAGCGAAAAGCGGGGATAGAAGACGATGAAGAACTGGCTGTTGGCGCTGTCTTCGCTGGCGGAGCGGGCCATCGAGACAACCCCGCGTACATGCGGATACTTGCCGAATTCCGCCTTCAGATCGGGCAGGTCCGAACCGCCGGTACCCGTACCGGTAGGATCACCGGTCTGCGCCATAAATCCGTCAATCACCCGGTGGAAGATAATGCCGTCATAAAACCCCTGACGTGTCAGCGTCTTGATCCGCTCGACATGATTGGGGGCAAGCGTCGAAAACAGCTGGATCGTCACCCGACCGCCGGTCGACAGGTCAAGATGCAGAATATTCTCGTCCGCAGGAACCGAAGAGGGAGCCGGCGCCTTTTCCTCCGCTTCCTGTGCGTGCACAGCAAAGGGAACCAGAAACAGGGCGGAGAAAGTCAGAAAAAATTTACGCAGCATGGCATACTCATTTGGCATCGAGGACTGGGACAGAAACTGGTCTTTGAACGATTCCACCTTGCTCCGCAATGAATTGCTGGAGAAGCCTATTGATCGCCCTTGAGACCGATCTTCTGGACCCGTGCGGTAATTTCATCGGCTACCATGGGTGTTACGAACTTATGGATCTCGCCGCCGAACATGGCAATTTCCTTGACCAGGCGTGATGCGATCGGCTGCAGCGAGACATCGGCCATCAGGAACACCGTTTCGATATCGCCATTGAGCTGCTGGTTCATACCTGCCATCTGATATTCATATTCAAAGTCGGCAACAGCGCGCAGACCGCGCACGATCACACCGGCGCCCTGTTTCTCTGCAAATTTCATCAGCAGCATATTGAAACCGACCACCTCGACGCCATCGCCCAGCTCGGCGGTTTCCCGGCGCACCATGTCCAGCCGCTCTTCGTCCGAGAACATCGGCGATTTCGAAGGATTGGTGGTCACCCCGATAACAAGCTTGTCAACCAGACGCATGCCGCGCCGGATGATATCCATATGACCCAATGTAATAGGGTCAAAAGTCCCCGGATAAATGCCGATTCTCATATCCTGTCCTTCCCGCCTAGCGGTCTCTTGTAATTGTATATTCGGCGATAGCGCGCAGCAAATCGGCTTCCGCGCCATAGCTGTTGAGATGTGATTTCGCCTGATCCACCAGCATCTGTGCCTGATCTCTGGCCCGCTCCAGCCCCATCAGGCTGAGGAATGTTTCCTTGCCGGCTTTTGCATCCTTGTGCAACGCCTTGCCCGCTTTTTCCTCGTCGCCTTCGACGTCGAGGATGTCATCGGCAATCTGGAAAGCCAGACCGAGATCATGGGCATAGCCGCGCAGGCTAGTGCGGCCTTCGTTAGACACCCTGCCCAATATCGCGCCGATTTCGACGCAGGCGGTGATCAATGCACCGGTTTTCAGCTGCTGCAGCCGGGTCACGGTTGGCAGGTCAAAGGTCGAGTTCTCGGCCACCAGATCCATCATCTGGCCACCGGCCATGCCGGCCGGCCCGGCGGCTTTGGCGAGACAGGCGGTCATTTCCGCACGAACAAAAGGATCACGATGGGTGCGCTCGTCGGCGAGCAGACCAAAAGCCAGGGCGTGCAGCGCATCGCCGGCAAGAACCGCAGTCGCTTCGCCATAGACAATATGGGTGGTCGGCTTGCCCCGCCGCAGGTCGTCGTCGTCCATGCACGGCAGATCATCGTGGATCAGCGAATAGACGTGCAGCGCCTCTATCCCCGTCGCCGCCCGGATGGCGCAGGATTCATCGACGTTGAACAGTCCGGCAGTCGCCATCACCAGCAAAGGTCTCAGCCTTTTGCCGCCACCGATCGCGGCATGGCGCATCGCTTCATATAGTTCGCGGCGCGCATCGTCGGGAACCTGCAAAAGCGTATCAAACTGTCGGTCAATCAAAGCAGCGACCCGCTCCATTTCCCGCAAAAGGTTCGCATTATTGTTGGCCGCCATTGGCTCAGTCCGCGTCAAAAGCTACTGCAGCATTTGGTTTGCCATCGCGATCGAGCGTAATCTTCTCGATCTTGGCCTGCGCGGCTTCCAGCCTTTGCTGGCAGAGTCCCCGCAGTTTTTCGCCTTCGCTGTACAGTGCAATCGACTGGTCCAACGGCACATCGCCGCTCTCCAGTTTGCGGACAATATCTTCGAGCCGCTTCAGCGCATCCTCGAAGTTCAGATTGGAGAGGTCTTCATTGGTTTCGCTCATGGCGAAATTCAATGACGACGCTTTGCGCTGCGGTCAAGGGCTTGAGCTTCACTATCGTCAGGTTCCAGTGTAGCCCTGCAAAGAAAAGGCGGGAGAGAAGACATGTTTATTGGCCATTTTGCACCTGCGATGGTTGCCGCGACGCATCCCAAGGCGCCCGGGCTAGGCACCTTGTTTGTCGCCGGACAGCTGTTGGACTTCGGTTTCTTCGGACTCGCGCTGGCAGGTATCGAGAATTTTCGCATCACCCCCGGAATCACCAAGATGGTGCCGCTCGACCTATACGACATGCCTTATACCCATAGCCTGCTCGGCAGCGCGATCTGGACCACGGGCTTTGCGCTGCTAATCTGGCTGTTCACCCGCAACCGGACCAGAGCCCTTATCGGCGGCGCGGTCGTGCTGTCGCACTGGTTTCTCGACCTGCTGGTCCACGCGCCCGACCTCACGCTTGCCGGTTCTCCGCCGAAAATGGGTTTTGCCCTGTGGAACTATCCAATGATCGAAATGCCGCTGGAGCTGGCGATCACCTTTGGCGCGCTGGCCTTTTACGTCATCCGGAGCCAGCCCATTTCCAGCCGGTCCAAATATGCCCTTGGCCTTTTGGCCGTATTGCTGCTGGTCTTTCAATCGGTCAACTGGTTCGGCCCAGAGCCCGAAACCGCTGATATAGCGATGAAGCTCACTGGCCTGTTCGCCTTTTCGGTCGCTTCTCTCGCGGCATGGTGGGTGGGACGAACACGCATATTGAAGCAACGCTAAAACAGGATCGATCATGACCCAATATATCGCCGCCTATTTCATCGCCGCCATCATTTTCGGCATCCTCGACTATCTTTGGCTCAGCAATATGGCGGGGACCCTGTACCGGCCGGTCATCGGCGAGATCATGGCCGACGAGTTCCGCAAGGCGCCGGCGATGATATTCTATGCAATCTACCTGTTCGGCATCGTCTGGTTCGGGATCAAGCCGGCGCTGGCCAGCGGCCAGTGGACCACTGCGCTGCTCAACGGCGCGCTGTTCGGCGGGATCGCCTATGCGACCTATGACCTCACCAGCCAGGCCGTGCTCAAGGTGTGGTCGACCAAGATCAGTCTGTACGACATCGCCTGGGGCACCTTTGCCACCGGCGTGACCGCAGCGCTGACTGCATTCCTAGTGCTGAAATTCGTGAAGGCTTAATCGCCTTCGTGGCGGCCCTTCCGCTTCTCGTCTAGCGCCTGCATTCTTTCCGGCAGCAGGGAAAATATCTCGCGCTTCCGGCTCGGTGAAGCCGATCCCCATTCGGCGATTTCCGACAGACTGCGCCCGCAGCCGACACACAGACCGCTCGGACGATCAATGGTGCAAATATCGTTGCAGGGCGATTTCACGCGGATAGCTGATCGTCGATCTGGCCCAGCCGTTCCTTGCCGAAATACATCTCGCCATCAATATAGATGGTCGGGATGCCGAAGGCTCCGCGCTCGACCGCATTTTCCGTATTGTCGATCAACGCCTGTTTGACCGCCGGGTCCTGGGTCTGCGCGACAAGATCGGCCGCATCAAAGCCGCCGTCCTGCAATATCTTGCCCAGCGTTTCACCATCGGTCACGTCGAGTCCTTCTTCCCAGATTGGCGGCAACAGCGTTTCAATGAACGCGACCCGCTTGTCCGGTGCGAGCGCGACCAGCATCCGTTGCAGCGTGATGGTGTTGAACGGGAATTTCGGGTTCATCCTGAATTTGCTCAACCCATACTTTTGGATGAACCGGTTCATCTCGAGCATCGCATATTCATTCTTGCCCTTTACCTCCGCATCGCGGATGAACGGCGGCGCATTGCCGGTCAGCTTGTGCATCCCGCCAAGAAAGGCCGGGGTGATTGCGATGGTCGCGCCATGTTTGTCGGCCAGCGCCTTGAGCGGCTGCCAGATCAGATAGGCATTGGGGCTGACGAAATCGAAAATCAGCTCGATGGTCTCGGACATAGGTTGCTCCTTTGAACCTATCCTTAAAGCAGCACGCCGAAACATCAATTCCCTCTAGGCGAAATTGCCGCGCCTCGTTAAAGGGTCTTCATGAGCACAGACACGATGATTGCAGAGCCCCGGATCTCCACCGAAACCGTGCGCGAGCATGGCCTCAATGCGGAGGAATATCAGCGCATATTGAACGCGCTCGGCCGCGAGCCGAATATCACCGAACTCGGCATCTTCTCGGTCATGTGGTCGGAACATTGTTCCTATAAATCTTCGCGCCTGCATCTCAAGAAACTGCCGACCACCGGCCCGCAGGTCATTTGCGGCCCCGGCGAAAATGCCGGCGTCATCGACATTGGCGACGGTCAGGCGGCGATCTTCAAGATGGAGAGCCACAACCATCCGTCCTATATCGAGCCCTATCAGGGTGCGGCAACCGGCGTCGGCGGCATCCTCCGCGACGTATTCACCATGGGCGCGCGACCAGTGGCCAATCTCAACGCGCTGCGTTTCGGCCGGCCCGACCATCCGAAGATGAAGCATCTGGTCAAGGGCGTGGTTGCGGGCATTGGCGGCTACGGCAATTGCGTCGGCGTCCCGACGGTTGGCGGCGAGACCAATTTCGATCCCGCCTATGACGGCAATATCATCGTCAACGCGATGACCGTTGGCGTGGCCGACGCGGACAAGATTTTCTATTCGGCAGCGAGCGGCGTCGGCAATCCGATCGTCTATGTCGGTTCGAAGACCGGCCGCGACGGCATCCACGGCGCGACCATGGCAAGCGCAGATTTCGGCGACGATATCGAGGAAAAGCGCCCGACCGTGCAGGTTGGTGATCCCTTCGTCGAAAAGCTGCTGATCGAAGCCTGTCTCGAACTGATGGCCAGCGACGCAATCGTCGCGATCCAGGATATGGGTGCAGCGGGACTGACCAGCTCCAGCGTCGAAATGGCAACCAATGGCGAAGTCGGCATCATTCTCGACATGGACAAGGTGCCTTGCCGCGAGACCGAAATGACAGCTTACGAGATGATGCTGAGCGAGTCGCAGGAACGCATGCTGATGGTCCTGAAACCCGGTCGCGAGGAAATGGCCGAAGCGATTTTCACCAAATGGGAACTGGATTTCGCGGTAATCGGCGAAGTCACCGACACCCGCCGGATGGTCCTGACCCACAAGGGCGAGACCGTCTGCGATATCCCGCTCGGGCCTTTGGCAGACGACGCGCCACTTTACGACCGCCCGCATCTGACCCGCGAAGAATATGCCGCGCATATCAATATCCAGCCGATCGGAGACATTCCGGAAAACACAGACATTGGCACCGATCTGCTCAAGATGCTGGCCAGTCCAGCCCTCGCCTCGCGCCGCTGGATCTGGGAACAATATGACAGCCAGGTCGGCGCAGACACGGCGCAACGCTCCGACGGCGACGCCGCAGTGGTTCGCGTTCATGGCACCAACAAGGGTCTGGCGATCACCACCGATTGCACCCCGCGCTACTGCAAGGCCGACCCCTATGAAGGCGGCAAACAGGCGATCGCAGAAGCCTATCGTAATCTTTGCGCGGTCGGCGCCAAACCACTGGCGACCACCGACTGCATGAATTTCGGCAACCCCGAAAAACCGCATATCATGGCGCAATTTGTCGGTACGATCGAAGGCATTGGCGAAGCCTGCAAGGCGCTCGACATGCCGATCGTATCGGGCAATGTCAGCCTCTATAACGAAACCACAGGCGCCGACGGCGTCAGCCATGCGATCCTGCCGACCCCCGCAATTGGCGCGGTCGGGCTGATCGACGATCTCGACAAGATGATGACCATCGGGTTCAAGCAGGAGGGCGATTTTATCGCTACCATCGGGTTTCATCATGAGGAACTCGGCCAGTCGACCTGGCTGCGCGAAATCCACGGCCGCACCGACGGACCGCCGCCGAAAGTCGATCTCAAGGATGAAGAGTGGGCCGGCCGCATCGTCCGCGAGCTGATTGCCGACGGCAAGGTGACTGCCGTCCACGATATCAGCGACGGCGGCCTTGCCGTCACGCTCGCCGAAATGGCCCTGGCCGGTAATCTCGGCGCCGAAATCGACCAGATGACCAGCGCTTTTGCCTTCAGCGAAGCGCAGGGCCGCTATGTCATCACCTATCGCAACGAAGACGATCTCGATCGCGAGAAAGTACCGTTCGAAAAAATCGGCCAGGTGAAGGGCGACAAGCTCGTGCTCAACGGAAAGCCGATTGCGGTGAGCGATCTGCGGGAAGCGCACGAGAGCTTCTTCCGCGACTGGATGGAAGACTAGCCCCTCCACCACGCTCCGCGCGGTCCCCCTCCCCATGCCTGCGGCACAGGGAGGAAAAGTTTGGTTTGACAGTTGTGGCCTGGGCGTCCCCGAATAGCGCCATTCGTGATACACTTTTCCTCCCTGTTGCGAAGCAATGGGGAGGTGGCGTTCGCCGAAGCCTTGGCGAAGGCGGATGACGGAGGGGCCATGGCAAGAACAACCAGACAGACCGTCCTGAAGGCAAGACAACTGCGCAAAACCATGAGCAAGCCCGAAATCATGCTGTGGCAACAACTCCGCAAGAAACCGCTCGGCATCAAATTCCGTCGTCAGCACCCTATCGGCTCCTATATAGTGGATTTCTATTGTCCGTCGGCGAAACTGGGAATCGAAGTAGACGGGATGGCACACAATATGGGAAGTCGTCCCGAGCGCGATGAACGGCGGGAACGGGACCTGTCTCTCCAAGGCATTGAAACCATCAGGATATCCGCGCAGGAAGTCTTGCATGATCCGGCAGATGTCGCGGACCGGATTTTACGGTATATTCAGGGCCTGGGCTAGACCCCTCCACCACTGCTTTGCAGCGGTCCCCCTCCCCATTGCTACGCAACGGGGAGGAAAGAATCGTCACAACATCTTCCTCCCTGTGCCGCAGGCACGGGGAGGTGGCATCGCGTAGCGATGACGGAGGGGTCAATGTGCCCCCTCTGGCAGCTTGCGATTTGCCTTTGTAACCAATCGTCCCTCCGTGCGTTACTGAAGACGAAATGACAGGAGAGTGATCATGGTTTCAGGATATTCCGGGACGCCTCTGGCAAAAAAGCTCAATCTCAAGGACGGCATGCGCGTCTGGTTGCCAGATATGCCCGACGACGTTCGTGCGGAAATCGAGAGCTATGGCCTCACCCTGTCGGAAGAGCAGGTCCCGACCCCCGGCCTGCATGCCGCCCATATATTCGTTCGCCAACGCGCAATCATGGAATCCCATCTCGCGACCCTGCGCGACATAATCGATCCCGCTGGTCAAATCTGGGTAAGCTGGCCGAAAAAGGCTTCCAAGGTCGAAACAGACATCACCGAAGACAGTATCCGCGAAGTCGCCCTGCCGATGGGATTGGTCGATATCAAGGTCTGTGCTGTGAACGAGATCTGGTCCGGCCTGAAACTGGTGATCCGCAAGGAATTGCGCCGATAGCAGACAATCTCGGTGAATCTGTCACCCCGGCGTAGGCTGGGGTCTAAACCCGTCTGGCGCATCTAACAGGCCCTGACTTGGATCCCAGCCTCCGCTGGGATGACGCACAAGCCTAAGCCGTCTGCGCCAGCATGTCATAAGGATCAACATTACGCGCCCGGAATTTCGCGTGCGCTTCGTGGTAGAAATGCGGCGGCCTGATGTGCAGGCGCTCGCGCAAGGCGTCCAGCGGTTGGGCCAGCAACTCGGCGATATTCTCTTCGTTGATCCGCGGACAGGCCTTGCCCATTTTCTGGCCTTCACGGATCGCCTTGAATATCGGCGCGTCGCTCTTGACCTGTTTCTTCATGTTCAGTCCCGCCGCATAAGCGATGAAAACATTACCCAGTGACGGGTTCTGGCCATAAGTGAAGGCCAGCACACAGGCTTCACCCAGCGCATCTCGGCCATAGCCGGTAAGCACGTGGAGCAAATCATGGGTGTCGCGCTGGCGGAAACCATACCATTCGATCAGATCGCCATATTTGCGCGGGCTGAACTGGTCATATTCGGCAATCAGGCCGGCTGCACTCAGGCCTTCCTTTTCCATGAAATCGCAATAGGCATGGGCCAGGCTGCCGGCGGGCATTTTGCGCAGGCGTTCGTGGTCGTCGAGCAAGGCCGCGAGTTCGGGTTCGCTTTCGAGCAGCGCCTTGCCCTTGTCGCTTTCGACAAAGGCTTTGGCATCCTTACGGAAGCCGGGTCGCGGCAGACATTCAAAGATATGGAATACCTGTTCGGTATCTTCCTTGTCCTTGATCAGTTCGCGGAAATGATGGAGCGCCTTTAGGGGACGAAAGCGGGCTGCCGGACGTTCCGGATGGACGAACGGTGCTTGCGAATCGCTCGGTGCGGAGAAGTCATGTTTGATTTTCATGCGCGATATATATTGCTTACTAACATTGGTGTCAATATGGTTTTGACTTTCCTAGATGCCGCTGCCCAGCTATCCGGACCGCTATTCCCTTTTGACCTGCAGACGGGCCTTCTTGATCCGGATGTTGACCAACCTTGAACGCGGGAGACAGAAATTTGAAACCGCACGACACCCTGCCCTATACCGAATTGCCGGATTATTCCGACGCCGAACGCATCGCCCGGTCAGAGGCCTTTTACCAGGCGATCAAAACGCGCCGCACCTGCCGCTATTTTACCGATGAAGCCATTCCCCGGGCGGTCGTCGAAAATGCGATCCTGGCCGCCGGTACCGCGCCCAATGGCGCCAATCACCAGCCGTGGCATTTTGCCGTGATCGAAACGCCGGACAAGAAGAAAGCCCTGCGCACCGCCGCCGAAGAAGAAGAGCGCGCTTTCTACGAAAGCAAGGGCAGCGAAGAATGGCTGGAGGCGCTGGCACCGCTCGGTACCGATGCCGACAAGCCGTTTCTGGAGACCGCGCCTTATCTGATCGTCATTTTCGGCCAGCGCAAAGGCGGTATGAATCCGGGCGAGATGAAACAGAATTATTATGTCAACGAGAGCGTCGGCATTGCCACCGGCATGTTGATAACCGCGCTCCACGACGCGGGTCTCGCAACCCTCACCCACACGCCCAATCCGATGAAATTTCTCAACCAGCTCTGCGATCGGCCGGCCAACGAGAAGCCGATGATGGTTTTGGTGGTCGGCAAGCCCGCTCCCGACGCGACGATCCCGGCCCACGCGACGATCAAGAAACCGCTGGACGCTATTGCCTCGTGGCTGTAGTAGCCAAATAATACAGTTGGAGCATATGGGATGAGCGCGTCACAACGCTATTTGGCTATGGACGCGCTGCGCGGCTTTGCCGTGATGGGCATATTGGCGATCAATATTGCTGCTTTCGCCCAGCCGGAAATGGCCTTTGTAAATCCGCTCGTTTCGAGCCATGCCTCCGGTCTCGACCTCGGTAGCTGGGCGGCGAATTTCATCCTGTTTGACGGCAAGATGCGCGGTCTGTTCTCGCTGCTGTTCGGTGCCAGCACCGCTCTGGTCATCGAACGCGCGATTGCCAGCGGTCAATCGGCAGCAAAAGTCCATTTCTTCCGCATGTTCTGGCTCGCCATATTCGGCCTCTTCCATTTTTTCTTCTTATGGATAGGCGACATATTATTTCTCTACGCAGGATCAGGCTGCGTGCTGTTCCTGTTTCGCAACTGGAGCGCGGAACGGCTTATACAATGGGGTGTCATCGCTTATGTAATCGGCGCAATCATGCTGATCACAAGCCTGGCGTCGATGTTGTTTCTGTTACAGGAAGCCGCACAGGCCAATCCGCCGCAGGAAGTGCTGGACAAGATCTCGGAAATCTATGCCGATCTGGGGACGTTACCCGCCGATGTGGCGGCCGAGACAGCAAGGTTACAGGGCAGCTTCTCCGGGATATTAAATTATAATCTGTTCGAGCAATGGTCGACACCATTGCAGAATCTCATGCTCGGCCCGATCGAGACGATCCCGTTGATGATGATCGGCATGGGTCTCTATAAAAACGGCTTCATTCTCGGGCAGGAAAGCCGAGCCACCTATTTGAAAATTGGCCTATGGATGATGGCCGTCAGCCTGCCCTTGTTCATTGCCTTTGCCGGTATCGCCTACGCACAGGGCTTCAACACAATCTGGATGATGAACATCACCCAGGCCTGGTCGGTCTTACCGCGGCTGCTGATGATCATCGGCTATGTCGCGCTGCTCATTTTCATCACCCAGCGCTTTCAACATAGTGCAGCCATCCAGCGCGTCGCAGCAGCAGGCCGTGCTGCCTTTTCAAATTACCTTGGTACCAGCATCCTTATGACCTTCATATTCTATGGCTGGGGACTGGGATATTTCGAACAGTTCGGCCGGTTTGAACTACAGCTTTTCGTCCTTGGCGCCTGGACGCTCATGCTGCTCTGGTCCCGACCCTGGCTGACGCGCTTCCGCTACGGGCCGCTGGAATGGCTCTGGCGGAGTCTAGCCAAAGGACAGGCTCAACCGATGCGCTTGTCATAAGGCTTCGGTAGCCTCTTCGGCTGTATCCGACGGTTCATCACCGGCAGCTTCGCTGCTATAGTTTACGTTAAGCAACTGATACAGATCGATTGATGACGTAAATTCCAGATGATCGTTCGGATCGTCCATATCGGCTAGCGGGCGACCGCTGGGCGTGTATGATAAATGCCTATACTGTCCCTCCCCGTCCCGTTCGACGATCGAACAGAGAACGGGCGAACGCAGACCGCCAATCAAAGCATGCAGCACGATCGCCTCTGCCTCGGCTTCCAGCGAGGCATCGCTATCGGGGTCAAACGGCACGCCGGCATATCGGTAGACGGTCGCATGGTCTGCGGCTCTTTCCACCGCTGTTTTCATGCATCTGGCGTTACCCGTCTGTATTTCCTCGTTGGCCACGAAAATAATATGGTGCGGGCTGATGGCCAGAAAATCGCCTCCTTTTGCTGCGGTCGGCCCGACAGCTTCCGAGCCCGCTTGAATAAACTCCCAATCGGCCAGTATATCGGCGGAGATTTTTCCGAAAAACCGAAGCATCGGAACCTCGCCGACGGTCAGCAGCGCGTTGTCATCAATGCCTCCCGGCAAGGATTCGAGATATTTGGGCAGGTCGATACCTTTGGTTTTCCAGCCCGGTTCCGCCGCTCCTGTCGGGACCAATCGCGCGGCAAACTCCTCGTCGAGCGATGCGCGAAACTCTTGCAATTCCTCGGCCATTTCCAATGGCAGAGTCTGCCAAAGCTCCTTGATCTGCAAAAGCCGGGAAGCGGGCCCTTCTTCCGCCATCTCGGCGTCGGCATGACCCCATTCGCTATCAGCTTCAGGAGAAGCATTTGCCGGAGCCAAAGCGACAACCGCCGCAACGGACAAGAAAACGGGAGAGATTTTACGCATGACTACCTTTTGTTCGTTCAGTGATCCGATCTAACCCATTTTCGATCGATGGAAACAAAATAGTCGATCTCCACTTCGCTATTGCGATCTATTCTCATTAGCGATATACGAGTCGCTGTAAGGAGCTGTTATGGTTGTTTGTGTTTGTAATGCGATCAAGGAAAAAGACCTGAGAGCCGCCGTGCGTAGCGGCGCAGACCGACCATCCCAGGTCTATGCCCAGCTCGGCCGCAAGCCAAAATGCGGACAATGTCTCGCATTCGCCCAGACGATTATCAAATCACAACTTGCGACCGCTTAGCATTCTCGTTAGCAAATCATTGAAATAACTGCCTTTTCTATAAAAGCCGTGCTTTCGCTTCGCGCGAAAATACTGTATGGGTCAGGCAATGGATTTGCAAAATAGCGGGAAGGAATCTGCCATGAAGGGCGATACAAAAGTCATCGAGTTTCTTAACGAAGCTCTGAAAAACGAACTCACCGCAATCAACCAATATTGGCTGCACTATCGCATGCTCGACAATTGGGGCGTGACAAAACTGGCCGAATTCGAGCGGCATGAATCAATCGACGAAATGAAACATGCGGACAAATTGGCCGAACGTATTTTCTTCCTCGACGGATTGCCGAATTTTCAATTGCTCGGACGCCTGAAAATCGGCGAAACGGTCGAGGAAATCCTCAAGGCCGACCTCGAGCTGGAATATGAGGCGCTGCCTATGCTCAAGGATGCGATCGAACATTGCGAAAGCGTGCGTGACTATGTCAGCCGTGACCTGTTCGCAGAAATCCTCGAAAGCGAGGAAGATCATGTCGATTCACTCGAACAGCAATTTGACATGATCGAGCGGATGGGTATTGAAAATTATATCCAGCTGCAGTCGAAACCGGTCGAATAGGGCGTTAGCGGCGGTTTCAACCGAACCGTCGACTGGCCCCCAGAGGATTGCGTTCCTGTACGACCGGACTGGCACCCTGTTCCAATATCGCCAGTGTTTCTTCAAACATCGGCCGTAAAGCGGCTACCAGAGGAAGTATCTCTTCGGGGGTTTCGTGATGTTCGACGCAGGTACGGGCGGTCATTTCGATTGTTTCAGCAGTTTCGCCAAGTTGCAGGGCGCCAAATTGCAGCGCCTCTCCTTTCAGGCTGTGCGCAGCATCAACCATAGCCACGGGATCATGTGCGCGCATGGCGTCTTCGATTTTGCTGACAGATTGCGTGCCATCTTCGCGGAAATATCCGAGTATCCGGACGAAATCCGGCCCAAGCGCCGACCGGGTTTGGGCGGAAACAGTCCAGTCAATCAATTCGCTTTCCAGTGGTGGCACCTAATGCTCCCGGCAATATAATAGTGAGAATATGCTGCTGACCCGAAGCTTAAGGCCCAACCCGTGAAATCTTAGTTACCAAAAGCAAAAAAAATCGCGGAAATCGGCCTCAACTTGGCCGATTTGCAGAAAATCAGTCTTTTTCGTGATAAGGGTTTTTGGGTGCGCGGATGATCAGCCGTACCGGAACACCGCCAAAGCCAAGCTCGCGGCGAATCCCGTTGATCAGATAGCGCCGGTAGCTTTCGGGCAGATCATCGACCCGCGTACCGAAAATCACAAAGGAAGGCGGTCGCGTTTTGGCCTGGGTGATATAGCGCAATTTGATCCGCTTGCCGCCGGGTGCTGGCGGAGGATTGTCGGTAATCGCATCTTCGAACCAGCGGTTGAGCTTGCCGGTAGAAACCCGCTGCGACCATATCCGGCGGACTTCAAAGGCCGCCTTGATCAACTGGTCAATGCCTTTGCCGGTAAAGGCGGACACGGCGATCAGAGGCACATCCCGCACCTGCGCCAGTCCGTCATTCAGCGCCGCGCGAATGCCGTTGAACAATTTGCTTGGCCCCTCGGCGACGTCCCATTTGTTGATGCCGATAACAACGCAGCGGCCTTCCTGAATGGCATGGTCGGCAATGCGCAAATCCTGCGCTTCCAGACCCTTGGTCGCATCGAGCAGAAGCACCACCACTTCGGCAAAATCCACCGCATGCCGGGCATCGGCAACTGCGAGCTTTTCTAGCTTGTCGTTGACCTTGGCCCGTTTGCGCATACCGGCGGTGTCGATCAGCCGGACCTGGCGGTCGGGCTCTATACCGTCGAGTTTCTCGTCCTCGGTCAGCGCATCATCATGCCAGACCCAGTCGACCGTGATGCTGTCGCGCGTGATACCCGCTTCCGGACCGGTAATCAGCCGGTCTTCGTCCAGCATCTTGTTGATCAGCGTCGATTTGCCCGCATTGGGACGACCGACAATCGCCAGCTTCAACGGTGCGGATGCGTCTGTTGGTTCTTCGGATGCGGCAGCCTTGAAATTCTCTACATAGGGCTGGATCGCCTGAAACAGGTCGGCCATGCCGTCGCCATGCTCTGCGCTGAACGGGATCGGATCGCCAAAGCCCAGCGCATAGCTTTCCAATATACCGGATTCCGCCGCTTTGCCTTCAGCCTTGTTGACCAGCAAAACGACCGGCGTTTTCGCGCTTCTCAGCCAGCGGGCAATTTCCTCGTCGAGCGGGGTAAGGCCAGCGCGGCCATCGATCACGAATATCGCCAGTTCGGCTCCGGCAACCGCCATTTCGGTCTGCTTGCGCATCCGGCCAGGCAGACTTTTGGCATCTTCGTCTTCATAGCCTGCCGTATCGACGACATTGAATTGCAGACCGAGAAGATTGGCAGCCCCCTCCCGGCGGTCACGCGTCACCCCGGGCGTGTCGTCGACAAGCGCCAGCTTCTTGCCCACCAGACGGTTGAACAGCGTGGATTTGCCGACATTCGGTCGACCTATGATTGCAATATTGGGCAGCATAAAGCCGGTCCCGTCCTTTTGGTTTAAATCCTCAACGGAATGCGGAAATCTGTCCGCTGCTGTCGAGAATATATAGCATGCCACCGGCCACAATAGGCGGTAGCGAGATACCGTTTTTCAGTTCAAACAGCGTTTGGCTGGTTCCGTCCGCAGGCGAAATCGACACAACTTCACCTTCGGTGCTGGCAACAATCAGACGATTGCCGGCCAATATCGGGCCGGTCCAGTTGATCGGATTCTTCTTTTTCTTGTCGTTCTTGAATGCTGACAGCTGGCTCATCCACCGAACCTTGCCGTTCGGCCGGGCGATGCAGAGAAGCTTCGCGTCATCGGTCAAAACGAACACCCATTCACCCGCCACGACCGGTGTCGTGATTCCGGCAATATTCAATTCCCAGATCCGCTGGCCGGTCACCAGTTCATAAGCCGCCATACGGCCACCCTGGCCCAGCGCGAAAACGCGACCGCGGTCGATCACCGGATCGGCGTCGATATCGGACAATGTCGCCACCGAAGTGGTAATGCTGGTCCGCGCGAGTGCATCATTCCAGAGGTTGCGGCCATTTTCATAGCGATAAGCGGTCAGCTCGCCGGAGGAATAACCGGCGATAACCGTACCCTGTCCGGCTGCTGGCGCGGCGACGCCGAAAATTCCGGCCAGACCAAGCGTGCCCGCCTCGTTCCACTGCACCGATCCATCCACCATATTGAGCGCATAAATCTGGTTATCCTGGGTCATCACATAGACATTGCCATTGGAAATCGTCGGCGACCCGCGCAAAGGTCCGGCCGGACGTACTTTCCATATCTGGCTGCCATCTGCAGCGTTCAGCGCGACGACATCGCCAACGCCATTGGTCGCGTAGACGATATTATCAAATACACTGGCTCCACCGCCAAAACGCGACGATTCTCCGTCGCCCTTGACTTCGATCTGGGTCGTCCAGATTTTCGCGCCTGATACGGCGTCAAAAGCATGCACCATGGCTTCGGTATCAATGACAAACAGCCGTCCGCCGGACACTACTGGCGCTGCCGCCAGCCGTTCCCGTTTCGTCGTTCCGCTGATATTGGCGGTCCAGACTTTCGCGAGATTGCCCTCGAGCGCAACATGGCCGATTGATTTGCTCGGATTACCACCCGATTGTGCCCATTCGCTATTGGCGACCGGAGCGGGCAAAATCACAGAAATCGATGCCAGCGCCGGATCAACTTCCGCGCCGCTTTCGCCGCTCAATATCGGCGTGCGCTTGCCTAGTGTCGGCGTGTTTTTCTTGTCTTCACCATCGCCGCCGCCCAAAATGCCGCAGCCGGATAGCAAAGACAGGGCCAGCAGGCCGGTGATCAGTTTCTTACCGGAAATCATTCCTTAGCTTCTCCCTTAGCCGCGCCCGCGTTCGGCGGTGTCGCTTTTTTGTCATCGCCGTCCATTTCCACAGCGTCAATGCCTTCAACGCCCGCCATTTGCAACGCACGCGACCGGATCGTGGCCGGAACGCCTTCGTCTTTCGCCAGCTGGGCGAATAATGGTCCCGCTAGATCGGATTTATTCATGTTCAGATAGGCCAGCGCGACCATTTCGCCAGCGCTGCCGAACCATGGGTTGCCCGGGACCGCCAGCGGCTTCAACCGGTCGACCACCTGTTGTGGTTTCAGCGTATCAAATTCTGCGGCCGTCTGACGAACCAGCGCCAGATCGCGAAACGGCTTCGGCAGGCTCTCGTCCGCAACAAGCTTGCCATAGCCAGCGATGGCTTTTTTGGGGTCATTTTTTTCCAGCGCGATATTGGCCTGCATCAATATTGCCGCAGCCCGGTACCCTTCCTGCTTGGCCTCGGTCAATGGTTCGAGCGCGGTCGCAGCGCCGTCCAGATTATTCTGGCGGACACTGTCGATCGCAGCGACATATTCCTCGCTGCGGAGACCGGAATCCTCATTCTGGCTGTTTTGCCAGAATATCCAGCCGGCCAGCGATCCGAGACCGATGACAAGGGCTGCGACAATCCACAGTCCGTAACGCGCAGCGAAATTCTTCAGCTGGTCCTCGCGCACCGCTTCATCGACTTCGCGCAGAAACACTTGTTCCTGACGATCCGGTTGCTCTTCTGGTGCTTGGTCTTTGTCTTTGGCCAATGTGGCTTCCTCAAATCTGTTTCACGTGCCTGTTTCGCCGATCAGACGAGCGCTCATGGCAATCGGCTGTCCTTTAGCGTCCGCAATAGCAAATGTAAAAGTCTATTGACCATTTCCACAGGCTGAACGGCGGATCGCCCCAAAGTCGGAATTTCCGCTATTTCTTCGGCTGATAGAGCTGGTCCGGCCCGGGAAAGCTGCGCTCGCGGACTTCTCCGGCATATTGTTCGGCCGCCTGATCAATCTGCTCTGCAATATTATGATAGCGTTTTACAAAGCGGGCGGTGCGGTCAAACATGCCGAGCATATCTTCGGTGACCAGTACCTGACCGTCACATTGTGCCGACGCGCCGATGCCGATGGTGATCGCGTCCACCGCCTTGGTCGCTTCGATCGCGATCGGCTCCAGCACGCCTTCAAGCACGATTGCAAAGGCGCCGGCCTTGTCCAGCGCCACCGCGTCGCCGACGATCTTCTTCGCCTCTGCGTCGCTGCGTCCGCGCGCGGCATAGCCGCCCAGCACGTTGATCGCCTGTGGTGTCAGACCGACATGGCCGACCACCGGTATCCCGCGCTGGACCAGGAAAGCGACGGTTTCGGCCATCACTTCGCCGCCCTCGAGCTTGACCGCAGCCGCCCCGGTTTCCTTCAGGATACGGGCTGCACTTTCATAGGCTTTCTCCGGCGAGGCTTCGTAGGAGCCGAACGGCATGTCGACGACGACAACGCTGTGATAGCTGCCCCGGACAACCGCCGCGCCATGGTTGCACATCATGTCGAGGGTCACGGGGATCGTCGAATCGAGACCGTAAATCACCTGCGCCAGCGAATCACCGACCAGCAGCATGTCGCAATGGGCATCGAGCAATTGTGCCGTCCGCGCGGTGTAAGCGGTCAGCATGACCACCGGCTCGGCCGTCACTCCGTCAACCTTGCGGCCCTGGATTTTGGGAACCGACAGACGCCGCATCGGTTGTGGCCGGGGATGCGCGCGGCTGGTGGACGTATCGAGTTTGAAGGTCGTGGACATGGCAAGCCTCAGCAGTGACGTTGAAAGACCGGCCTTGATAAGCGACGATGCAGGATAAGGCCAGCTTCGCGATTATTGCTTGACGGCGGACACCGCCTGCGCCGGATTGTCACTGAACAGGCCATCCACTCCGGCCGCGACATATGCGCGGATTTCACCTGCCAGATCGCCTGCGTCGCGCGGATCGATGCCGCTCTTGAAATCGGTCGGGAGGAAATGGTTCTCGCGGCGGAAGGTCCAGGGATGGACAAGCAGGCCTGCCTTGTGCGCTGCATCCACCAGTCCGGTCGGCTTGCCAAGAAGGCCGACCGCATTGCGGCCGATCACCAGATCTTTGGAAGGCCCGATTCCGTCGGCATAGGTGGCAATTTCTTTCAGGCCATCGGCGGTCAGCATCGATGCGAAGCTCAGGTCGGCACGATCCGGTGGCCCGCCTTCGCTGGCGACCAGCTGCACCAGCCGAATCCCGGTTTTGTCGTTGAGCGCCTGAAGATTGCCAACCTCGAATGACTGGATGAACACCGGATCATCCTGGCCATCATAGCCATATGTCTTCAGCAATTTGAGCATTTGTTCGTCATGGTCGAGCCCGAAAGTCGCGAAATATCCCGGATGTTTGGTCTCGGGATAGACTCCGATTCGCTTGCCGCTCTTCTTTTCATGCTTCTGCAGCAGCTGCAGAATCTCTTCGAAGGTCGGCACCTCATACTGGCCATCATATTGCATATTCGCAGCCCGCAATTCGGGCAACCGTTCTCTGGCGCGCAGCATCTTCAGCTCGGCAAGGGTGAAATCTTCGGTGAACCAGCCGGAATATTCCTGGCCATCAATGGTCTTGCTGGTCCTGCGCGCTGCAAACTCGGGTCTGTCGGCGACATCCGTGGTCTCGCTAATCTCGTTCTCGTGCCGGGCCACCAGCACGCCATCCCTGGTCAGCACCAGATCGGGCTCGATAAAATCCGCGCCTTGCTCGATCGCCAGCTGATAGGCGGCCAGCGTATGTTCCGGCCGTTCGCCGCTGGCACCGCGATGGGCGATAATGACGGGTGGTGCCCCGGTGAGTGTCTTGACGTTCATGGTCGCTTCTCCCGCCTGTTCGCTCTGCGCGCTGCATCCGGCCACGGCCAGTGCGAACATGATCATCAAAGCCTGCCGCGCGCGTACCATCAGCCGACCTCGACGCCTTTCCAGAAGGCGATCCGTCCGGCTATTTCGGCGGCGGCTTCCTTGGGTGCCGGATAATACCAGGCGGCATCCTCATTGGTTTCGCCATCGACAATCAGGCTGTGATAAGACGCATCGCCTTTCCACGGACAGTGGCTGGTGGCGTCGCTGTGCAGCAGATATTTCGACCAGACGGCCTCCCGCGGGAAATAATGATTGCCCTCGACCACCACTATATCGTCGCTTTCCGCGATCACCGTGCCATTCCATTTTGCCTGAACCATTTGCTTGTCCTTTTCCTGATACCAAAAACTGCGGCAGCAACCAGTCATTGATATCCAAACCCCGATAGGTCCGGAATATAACAGTTTGATGCCACAAGCGCTGATAAAATCAGAAATGCCGATCGGCGATACGGCAATCGGGGTATGCGGAGCGAAATGTCGAACAGCGGTCAAGGAAGCCTGTTTCATCCCAATGTCAACGTGCCAGCCCATGGCACAGCTGCATGGAACAGGATCGTCGGCGCTAGCTGTTGCGCGCGGTCAGTCCCACGGCTTCATAATCCGATGCCTTGAATCCGACGACCAGCTCTTCGCCATGTTCCAGCACAGGGCGTTTGATCATGCTGGGATTTTCCATCATCACCATCACCGCAGTATCGTCGCCGATATTTTCCTTCACCATGTCGGGCAATTTGCGGAAAGTGGTGCCGCGCTTGTTGACCAGCGCCTCCCAGCCAACCATCATCACCCACATCTCCAGCTTCTCGCGGGTAATTCCGGATTTCTTGTAATCGTGAAAGACATAGTTGATGCCGTTGCGCTCCATCCAGTTGCGCGCCTTCTTGACGGTGTCGCAATTGGAAATGCCGTACATCTTGGTTTCGTTACTCATGAGTCTGGTCCTGTTTCTGCTGCGCTTCGAGCCAGAGACAGATGTCATTGACCGGACATCTGTCACATTTGGGGTTCCGGGAAGTGCAGATTCGCTTCCCGAGCTGAATTAGCCAGAAATGGCCATCGTGCAAGGCCCAATCGGGACTGCGCGCTTCCAGCTGCTGCGCGGTCTTGTCCGCAGTTTTCGCATCGGTCAAGCCGATTCGGTTGCAGACCCGGTGCACATGGGTGTCCACGGCGATCACATCTGCCCCGAAGGTAAAGCTCATCACGATATCCGCGCATTTCCGGCCGATGCCCGGCATTGAAAGCAGGCCTTCGCGCGTATCGGGCACGATACCGCCATGTTCGGCGAGCAAATGCTGGCAGAATTTCCGGATATTGCGGGTTTTCATATTATAAAGCCCGCAAGGTTTGATGGCTGCGGCAATATCGCGGTCGTCCAGTTCCAGCACCGCTTCCGGCGTTTGCGCGAGTGCGAATAGAGCGCGGGCGGCCCTGGCGGTATTTCGGTCGAGCGACTGGGCCGAGAGCATGCAGGAGATGCAGGACCGGAAGGCATCGGGCTGCCCCTTCGGACCTTTGGCGTCCTTCGTCCGCCCCGGCATGGCTTGAGAGAGACGGCGGTAAACGGTCTCGACCTGCTGATCGCTTATCATAAGGTCCTTCCCGTCTCGCAGTCTGCGCGCACCGGACAGGACGGACAATCGGGTCGTTTCGGGCGGCAAAATGTCTGGGCAAGGCGCTTTCCGAGCAGATGGTGCTCGTCCAGATCTTCCGCCGACCATTCGGGCGGCAACAGCGGCATCAGCTCGTCATATGCCCGCGTCGTATCCGCCTTGACCGGCACCAGCCCCATGCGCTGCACCACCCGCCGGTGACCCGAATCCAGCACCAGCGCTTTGCGATTAAACTGGCTGGTATTCATGATACCGGCGCTGATCTTCCGCGCAATCCCGGGCAAGGTCTCCAGCCAGTCCATTGCTTCAGCCGTCTCCATGGACTCAAGATGATCCAGACTGGCCTTGCCGCGCCGGGCGATAATTTCGTTGAGACAGGCTTTGAGCCGGTCCGCCGCCATCGCCGGAAAAGTGGCGGTTTGCAGACGGGCCTTCAATTCATCGAGGGGAGCTGCTGCGACGCGCTCCCACGACCCATATTCGGCGATCAATCGATCCGCATTGGCATTGGACACGGCGGTTTTCGCGCGCGCGCCGATAACGCCCTGCACCAGGGTCCACACCGGATCGCGGCGCTTGTCGACAGACCGGATCACCCGGCCGAACTGCCCGATCAGCCTGCTGTGCATCCGGCGCAATATTTCCGTGCGATGATCGGGTCCCAGGTCGAGTTGCATCAGCGGAATATGGGCGAGCAACTGGCCAGTAGCAAGACTCCGGCGCCGGCGACCGCCGCCCCTTGCCCGATCAGCCCAGCCTGCGGCCGATGGTCACAACCGGCTGCACCTCATAGCCCAGCGCCTTGTAAAAACCGATGGCGGCTTCATTGTCGTCGCGCACCATCAGCTGGATTTTCGGGGCATTGCGTTCGCGCAGCCAGGCCTCGGCGGCTTCCATCATCTTTTTGCCCAAGCCACGTTTCCGGGCATCCGGAGCGACCGCGAGATAATAGACCCAACCGCGATGGCCGTCGAAACCGGTCAGGACGCTGGCGACCAGCTCAGCTTCACTATGGGCAAGCAATATCACGGACGTTTCATTCGCCACGGCCAGACGATAATCCGCCGCCGGATCGTTCCACGGGCGCGTGAGGCCACAGGCCTTCCAGAGCGCGATGACCTCGTCCATGTCGGCCTCTGTGGCGGCGGAAATCTGCATAGCGATGCTAGGCCTTCACATAGCCTTCCGCCAGCTGGCGGATGTCATGGTCCGGATCATACCATGGCGCGCCATCCGAACGCCAGATATGGGCGTCGGGCCTTTGCGTGATTTCCGTATCGACACAGCCCATCCTGAGCATGATCATATTCGCTGACCGCCGCTCGGCGATCAGTTGCGACCCGCAGCGCGAGCAGAAATAGCGTTCCTTGCCGGGCGACGATTCGAAATGGCTGAGAAGATCCTCTCCGCTCGTCCATTTAAAGGCATCAAATGCGATCGGCATGACGCTGGAAAAGGCGGCGCTATGGGCTTTCCGGCAGGTCTGGCAATGACAGTGCAGGATCAGCCCGGGGTCACAATCCGCTTCATATGTGACCGATCCGCAAAGACAGCTTCCGTAGATCATTTTCACTTCCTTCCGTTCGCCGGATGTCGTCAGATATCGACGATAATCTTGCCGAAATGCTTGCCCGACTCCTGATGACGGAAAGCATCTCCAAGATCGGCGAGCGGGAAGGATTTGTCCAGTATCGGCTTCAGGCCATTGGCCTCGATTGCAGCGATCATGTCCTGCTGCTGCGCCCGGCTGCCCACGGTCAGACCCTGCACGCGCAGGTTCTTCGCCATCAGCAGTGCCGTCTGCACGGGACCGGAAAAACCGGTCAGCACGCCGATCAGCGCGACATGGCCACCGATGCGCGTCGCCATCATCGACTGGTCGAGCGTACCCGGCCCGCCGATTTCGACGACGCAATCGACGCCCTTGCCGCCGGTCAGCTCGAGCACCTTCGGCCCCCATGCTTCGACTTCCTTGTAATTGATCAGATGGTCAGCGCCGAGTTCCTTCAGCCGCTTCAGCTTGTCATTGGACGAAGACGTCGCGATCACCGTCGCGCCAGCCGCCTTGGCAAATTGCAGCGCGAAGATCGAGACACCACCAGTGCCCTGCACCAGCACCGTGTCGCCCGGCTTCACGCAGCCATCGACGAACAGGGCCCGCCAAGCGGTCAGACCGGCGCAGGTCAGGGTCGCTGCTTCGGCGGCGCTATAGCCCTCGGGTGCCCTGGTCCACGCCGTCGCCAGACTGACCGCCTGCTCGACCGCATAGCCGTCAATGCCATCGCCGGGCACGCGCTTGAAACCGCCTTCGGGCGGCGCACCGTCGATCCATTCGGGGAAGAAGGTCGAGACCACCAGATCGCCCACCGCAAAATCGCTGACGCCCTCGCCCACGGCGGTGACCTCGCCCGCCCCATCGGACATCGGGATGCGGTTTTCGCCGGTAGGGATCATCCCCTTGACCACCGCATAATCATGATAGTTGAGGCTGGACGCCCGCAACCGCACCGCGATTTCGCCGGGGCCGGGCGCTACGGGTTCCGGCAGGTCGACCAGCTTGAGATTGTCGAGCGATGCGGGGGCGTGGAGTTGGATGGCTTTCATGGCGGGTCTCTCCTGATTTTAATTGTTCAATTAAACTAAAGCTTAATAGGGAGGCTGCGGATGTCAACAAATCCTGCATCAAGCCAAGCATCTTGACAATTGGTCACTTAGGTGTCATTTTGACACCATGGCAAAGACGATCAAAATTGACGACGAACTCATGGAAGTTATCGGCCGCGAGGCCGAGATGATGAGCCGCTCCTTGGCTGGACAGGTCCGCCACTGGGTGCGGATCGGGATGAGCATCGAGAAATCCCGTTTCTTCGACCAGTCGCGGGTGGTCGAGGCATTGAGCGGCAAACTGGCCCCCGACGCGCTGACCGCTGGCGAACAGGAAGCCTATATCGACGGCCTGTTTGACGCCGCGCGCTCCGGCACGGTCGAGCAGGACAAATTCTTCGCCGCACGCAAGGCCGAGGGTCTCGGCGTCGGCCTGCGCGACGGCAAGATTAGCCGGGAAAGCGATCCCGCCAACTGATGGCCATCGTCGCCGGCCGCCCGACCCTGTTCCTGATCGCCGGGCCGAACGGCGCCGGCAAATCGACCTTTTACGACACCGTGCTGGCACCGCGTATCGCCGCGCCGTTCATCAACGCCGATATCATCCAGCGCGACGAGCTTAAAGACCCCTCGCCCAAAGCCTCCTACCGCGCCGCGGAAATAGCCGAGCAGCGACGCCGCGACCATATGGCGGCCGGCCAGTCCTTCGTTATGGAAACGGTATTCTCGCATCCCTCGAAACTCGAACTATTGCAGGACGCCCGCGATGCCGGATATCGCATCATTGTGTTCCATTTGGTTCTGGCTTCCGCTGACTTGGCCGTCGCCCGCGTTGCCGCGCGCATCGACGAAGGTGGCCACCCCGTGCCGGAAAGCAAAATCCGCCAGCGGTTTGATCGCAACGCTCCCCTGATCCGCCAAGCCGCGTTGCTCGCCGACCGGGCGATGATCTTTGATGCCTCGGCCCTAAACGAGCGGCCGGTGATGTTGCTGGAGCTAGCGCAAGGACAGGTGGCGCGGCGGGCTGGTGAGGTTCCGGATTGGTTTGAGGGGCTTTACGGGGATTTGGTTTGAGGCTGTCGACGGACCGAGGCACTCACAAACTTCGGTGATTGGCTCAGCGGCTCCTCGCGTCGCCGAATAAATCGGACAAACAGCCCCCGGCTGTTTGCTCTTTCCGATTTATTCCCACTCGATCGTCCCCGGCGGCTTACTGGTATAATCGTAAACCACCCGGTTGATCCCCTTCACCTCATTGACGATCCGCGTCGATACGCGGGTCAGGAAGCTGGCGTCAAAGGGGTAGACGTCGGCGGTCATCCCGTCGGTGCTGGTGACGGCGCGCAGGCCGCAAACGTTGTCGTAGGTGCGCTGGTCGCCCATCACGCCGACGGTCTTGACCGGGAGCAATACGGCAAAGGCTTGCCAGATCGCGTCATAGAGTCCGGCGTTACGGATTTCCTCGAGATAGATGGCGTCGGCCTTGCGCAATATGTCGCAGCGCTCCTTGGTCACTTCGCCGGGAATACGGATCGCTAGGCCCGGGCCGGGGAACGGGTGCCGACCGACGAACTGATCGTTCAGTCCAAGCTCGCGCCCGAGATCGCGTACTTCGTCCTTGAACAATTCGCGCAGCGGTTCGACCAGCTTCATGTTCATACGTTCCGGAAGCCCGCCGACATTATGGTGCGACTTGATCGTGACGCTCGGCCCGCCGGTGAACGAGACGCTCTCGATCACATCGGGATAGAGCGTGCCCTGCGCCAGAAAATCCGCACCGCCAACACGGGCCGATTCCTCGTCAAACACCTCGATAAATTCGCCGCCGATGAATTTGCGTTTCTTTTCGGGGTCGGAGACACCGGCAAGGCCAGCCATGAAGCGCGCCTCGGCATCAACCACCACCAGCGGTATATTATAATGGTCGCGGAACAGCGTCTCGACCTGCTCGCGCTCGTTCATTCGCAGCAGGCCATGGTCAACAAAGACGCAAGTCAGCTGGTCGCCGATCGCTTCGTGGATCAGGATCGCCGCCACCGAGCTGTCGACGCCGCCGGACAGACCGCAGATGACTTTCTTGTCGCCGACCTGCTCGCGGATCTCGGCGATCTTGGCATCCTTATATTCCGCCATCGTCCAGTCGCCGGCACAGCCACAAACATGCCGCACGAAATTGGCGATCATCTTTCCGCCGTCTGGCGTGTGAACGACCTCGGGGTGAAACTGGGTGCCATAATAGCGCCGCTCGTCATCGGCGATCAGCGCGAAAGGCGCGCCTTCGGTGGTCGCGACAATCCGGAAGCCGGGCGCAAATTCGGTGACCTTGTCGCCGTGGCTCATCCACACCTGATGCTTGTCGCCGACCTTCCACAGGCCGTCGAACAGCACGCATTCTTCGCTTATCTCGATAAAGGCCCGGCCGAATTCGCCGCCAAATTCACCGCCGGCACCCGATTCCACCGTGCCACCGAGCTGGTGGGTCATCACCTGCTGGCCATAGCAGATGCCCAGGATCGGCAGGCCGCTTTCAAAAATCACATCCGGCGCGCGCGGGCTGCCTTCGTCGGGCACTCCGGCGGGTGAACCGGACAGGATGATCCCCTTGGGTTTCAGCCGGTGAAAGGCCTCCTCCGCGGTATTGAACGGAGCAATCTCCGAATAGACTCCCGCCTCGCGCACCCGGCGGGCGATAAGCTGCGTGACCTGAGAGCCGAAATCGACGATCAGGATGGTTTCTTCATGGGCTATGGACATGGCTTAGCCGCTTAGTGGGCCACCCCATTCGAGTCTAGTGCCTTTGTCTCTTGCCGCCGCAAAATCCGGCCCGGCTCAGGCGGTGGCAAGCTCGCCGAGAAAGACCGCCAATATCACACCGATTGCGGTCGCGACGCCGGCCATATGATGGTCCTCCTTATAGGCCTTGGGAAAAACCTCGGTTGCGAGCGAGGCGACCACGGCACCGGCAGCGAAACAGCGGGTCGCGGCCAGCACATGCGGCGAGACGCCTTCCAGCGCGAAATATCCGATGATCGCTGCGGCGGATAATATCAGAGCGGTCAATGCCCACAGTCCCAGCGTCTTGCCTCTGGACAGCCCGTTGCCGACCATCTGCTTGGCGCCTCCCGCGGCTTCGGGAAGATTGGACAGCAGGATCGATCCAGCCAGCGCCGCCACTTCCACCGGTGCCGCCCCGATCAGCGCCACCCCGAGCGCCAGATTTTCCGGCACACCGTCGAGCGTGATCGCGGCCAGCAAACCGCCGCCGCCTTCCGCTCCCCATTTTTCATCGATCCAGTAATCGACGCCAGAAAATACAGCCGCTCCGGCAGCCACCGAGCCCAGCCCGACCCACAGATTGCTCTGCTCGACGGCTGGCTGGATCATCTCGCTGACCAGCGAAACAACCAGCGCGCCACCGGCCAGTGCAATGACAAAGCCTTCGGTCTTGCTCGATATCTTTCCGTAAACGCCCCAGAGCGCGCCCGCGATCAGCGCCGCCGAAACCACCACCACGACAAGAAAGGTCATCAACATGAGGCGATAACGTCCGTTCGCAAACTAGGTTGCCTCGACCATATCCCGCAACGCGGTTTTCAATATCTTGCCGATATGGCTGCGCGGCAGTTCGTCGATCAGCCGCAGTTCCGAAACCCGCTGGGTCTTGCCGAGATTGGCATTGGTTGCTGCCTTCAGCGCTTCCAGGTCCAGCGTCACGCCAGGCTCGGCGACGACAAAACCGACCGGCGTCTCGCCCCATTGCCGCGAGGCGACGCCGATTACAGCGGCATCAGCGACACCCGGCTGCGCCATTAGCGCTTCCTCCAGATCGCGCGGATAGATATTGAAACCGCCCGAGATGATCATGTCCTTGGTCCGGCCCATCAAGGTGATGAAACCATCCTCGTCGACCTTGCCGATATCGCCCATCCGCTGCCAGCGGTCGCCATTTTCGTCATACCAGCTGGCTTCCTCGGTCTTCTCCGGCTGGTTCTTGTAGCCCGACATCATCGTCTGCGACCGTCCGACCAGCTCGCCCATTTCACCCGCGGGCAACCGGTTGAGCTCTTCGTCCACCGTGATCACTTCGCTACCGCCCCAGGCAATACCGACCGTGTGCAATTTGTCCGGATGCTCGTGGCACAGCAACAGGCAGACCACACCGCCCTCGGTCATCGAGTAAATCTCGATCAGACCGCCCGGCATGCGTTTCAGAACCTCCGCCTTCAGCTCCGCCGAGAATGGCGCGCTGGTGCAATATTTATGAGTCATGGCGCTCAGATCGAAATCGTCAAACCCCTCATAATCCATCAGGCGCTGATATTGCACCGGCACCAGCATCGTATGGCTAGCGCGATGCTCCTGCGCCAGTTCCAGCCAGCGCTGGCAATCGAACTTGCCCATCATCACTAGCGTCCCGCCATAGGCAATGGTCGGGGTGAAAAGCGCCAGCGTCGTGTTCGAATAGAGCGGCGTCGACAGCAATGTGACCTGACCGGGCTGACCATAGCCGGTCGCCTCTCCGACAGCCGCATGATACCAGCGCATCTGGCGGCTGTGGACAATACCCTTGGGCGTGCCGGTGGTGCCGCTGGAATAGATGATATTATAAGGGTCTTTCGGACCGACGCCGGGATCGGCGGGCGTCGCACCCTCGCCTGCCATCCAGTCCATGATCATCGGCGCATCGTCAATGGCCTGATCGAGCATGACATGTTTGAGCGGCGGCAAAGCCTCTCCGCTCTCCAGCAGTTCGGCCCGCTTCACGCTGTCGATAAACAGATGCATCGCACCACTGTCGCGCATCATGTTCGCCAGCTGCGTCGGTGTCGCCGAGGTGGTCAGTGGCGCTGCACAACCGCCAGCGACAATCGCACCGAGATAGGCCAGCGCATAGCGCACCGTCGTCGTCCCCAGAATCGCAACCGCCTGCCCCTTCTGCAGCCCGTCCGCCTGCAACTGCGCCGCAATCCGGTTAACCTGCGCAGCGGTCTCCACCCAGTTCAGTTTCTCCACGCTGTCATCCAGCGCGATCCGGTCGGGCTGGTTGACCGCATGGGCGTTTATAAGGTCAGCGAGCTGGCCGAACGGCTGCTCGAGATAGCGGGCGGGGTCTATATGTTTCATCAAGCGATTAATTCCGCATATCGGCCTGAGATGCAATCGCTTTCGGCGCGGTTTGTTCTTTTGAACAGGTGGAGACAATTTTCACGCGAAGACGCTAAGGCGCTAAGGGTGATGGTTATTGACGATGCGTTTGAGACCTAGTTGGAATGTCGACGCACCGAAATTCAACGGTGCGGCCAGATCATCGTCATTGCGAGGAGCGCAGCGACGCGGCAATCCAGAGCGTCTCACCCCAATCATCAGCGCCTGCCGCCCTGGTTTGCCATGCTGCGCTCGCAATGACGCCCCTTGCACAAGTGTAAAACACACACCTTCACTGCCCCAATCACTGACCTCTTCGCGCCTTAGCGTCTTCGCGTGATAAAACTACCCCGCCACCAGCACCACATAAGTGCTCTCGACCCAGCCGCTCTTGCACGGGCCGTCATAATTGCGCTTGGCGCGCACGGGAGAGGAGACGCCGCAATCTACAGCAGTGCCCGCATCACCTTCCGCTGCCGCCGGATCGGCGGCCTTGTCATAGACAATGCCAAGCCATTGCTGGTCGATACTGCGGGTGCAGATATGGATGGTCTGGCCAGCCGAGAGGCTGTCGATTTTTTCTGCTGCGTCGAAGGGCGCGCTCAGCACCGGCAACGAGCCGCTGACATGGCGGCCGACTTCGCCGGTCGACTGGCAGGCGTCAAAACGCGGCCCGCCTTCACCGATGCGCACCGGCTTGGCCGATGGCCCGGTCTCGACCCGTTCGCTCCGGCCGGTCGGATTGTCGAGATAGGCGCTGCTTTCGGGCAGGTCCTCGCTGACCTTGGAAGAGTCGGAGCAGCCGATGGTGGCCAGACATAATAAGGAAACGGCGAGCAGGGTGTTGTTCATGACGGAGGTTTAGCGCAAAAACGGGGCCTTTGGGAAGCTGCGAATAAATTGGGCAAGGATAGTCTCGGGGCCGTGCCGGTCGCAGTCGAGGCAATGGCCGTTTATATCTGGTGCGCGACGCATATTGCCCTACCGTTCGTGCTGAGCCTGTCGAAGCACCTGCACGGTCTCCAGCGTCCTTCGACAGGCTCAGGACGAACGGCACGCGACCGGGCTGCTGAGAATGCAACACAAACGTGATGGCGAGCGCTCCCTCACAGCACAATCTGGGTCTGCGTCACCACCGCCACCAGCGTCCCGTCTTCCAGCGTGATCTTCGTCTGCCAGACCGACTGGCGCCGGCCGGTCTTGAACGGAGTCGCCTCGCCATAGACGATGGAACCTTCCGGTGCCGCATTGAGGAAATTGGTCTTGCTTTCCGAGGTCGTGGTCCCGTTCGATCCCTCGGGCAGATTGGCAAAGCCGCCGAACGCGCCGAGCACATCGGCAAAGGTCATCACCGCGCCGCCGTGAATGCTGGGACTGCCGCGCCCGTTTCCTGCGGTGCAGATTTCCGGTCGCACCAGCATTTCGCCGCGCACCACGTCCTTGCCCATCTTGGTAATCGTGATGCCCATGGTTTTGGCAAAGGGCACCATATCGGCCGGATTGGTCATTACTTGATTCCTTTTCGATCTATTTGGCGCAAAAACGCTGATAAACGTGCTGTTTTGCACAAAGGCGCGACGGTACAAAGGGCTTTTGGCGAAAGACCTGCAGGCGCTTGCCTGCCCCTCGTTTTTCACCCCTATCCATTTTGATAATCACGGCTTTGCGGGAGAATTGCGCCTGTAAACCGAAACCAATATAAATGGTTGATTTAGAAGGGTTTTAATATCGGAAAATCCTACATTTTCCTTGGGTTTGCCGGCTCCAGCGGCTATGGTCCCGCCATGAGTGACATTAGCAAAAACGAAACGCCGGAAGATGCTTCCAAATCTTCCAATCAAAACGAATATGGTGCAGATTCTATCAAGGTTCTCAAGGGCCTGGATGCAGTTCGCAAGCGCCCCGGCATGTATATCGGCGACACCGATGACGGCAGCGGCCTCCATCACATGGTCTTCGAGGTATCGGATAACGCGATCGACGAAGCCCTCGCCGGCCACTGCGACCTGATCCTGATCACGCTCAACGCCGACGGCAGTGTCTCGGTCGAGGACAATGGTCGCGGTATTCCGACCGGAATGCACACCGAAGAAGGCGTGTCGGCAGCCGAGGTCATCATGACCCAGCTCCACGCCGGCGGAAAGTTCGAGAATACCTCCGACGACAATGCCTACAAGGTCTCCGGCGGCCTCCACGGCGTCGGCGTGTCGGTGGTCAACGCCTTGTCGGAATGGCTGGAACTCGATATCTGGCGCGACGGCAAAGAGCATAATATGCGTTTCGAATTTGGCGATGCCGTAAGGCCGCTCAAGGTCGTTGGCGATGCTCCGGCAGCGGACAACAAGACCGGCTTCAAGAAGGGGACGAAAGTCACCTTTTTCCCGTCTCCCGCGACCTTCAAGATCACCGAATTCGATTTCGAGAAACTCGAGCACCGCTACCGCGAGCTCGCCTTCCTCAACAGCGGCGTCCACATCATCCTGCGCGACGCGCGGCATGAAGAGGCGAAGGAAATCGACCTTTATTACGAAGGCGGAATCGCAGCGTTCGTTCAATATCTCGACCGCAACAAGACTCCGCTGGTGCCCGAGCCGATCGCGATTCACGGCGACCGCGACGATGTCATCATCGACGTCGCGCTCGAGTGGAACGACAGCTATTATGAAAATGTTCTCTGCTTCACCAACAACATCCCGCAGCGTGATGGCGGCACCCATCTGGCGGCTTTCCGGTCGGCGCTGACCCGGACATTGAACAATTATGCCGAAAGCTCCGGCGCGCTGAAGAAAGAAAAGGTCAAGCTGACCGGCGACGACATGCGCGAAGGCCTGAGCGCGATTGTCTCGGTCAAATTGCCCGATCCCAAATTCGGTTCACAGACCAAGGACAAGCTGGTCTCCTCCGAAGTGCGCCAGCCGCTGGAAAGCCTGATGGCCGACAAGCTCGCCGAATGGCTTGAAGAAAATCCGCAGAACGCCGCGATGGTGATCCAGAAGGTCATCGACGCCGCTGCTGCCCGCGAAGCTGCCAAGAAGGCCCGCGAACTGACCCGGCGCAAAGGCGCGATGGATATCGCTTCACTGCCCGGCAAGCTGGCCGATTGCCGCGAAAAAGACGCAAGCAAATGCGAACTCTTCCTGGTGGAAGGGGACTCCGCTGGCGGGTCGGCCAAACAGGGCCGCGACAGCATGTATCAGGCGATCCTGCCGCTGAAGGGCAAGATTCTCAACGTCGAACGCGCCCGCTTTGACCGGATGCTCTCGTCCAAGGAAGTCGGCACGCTGATCCAGGCGATGGGCACCGGCATTGGCCGCGACGATTTCAATCTGGAAAAGCTGCGTTATCACAAGATCGTCATCATGACCGATGCTGACGTCGACGGCGCGCATATCCGTACCTTGCTGCTGACCTTCTTCTATCGCCAGATGCCGGAAATCATATTGAACGGCCATCTCTACATCGCCCAGCCACCGCTTTACAAAGTCGGCAAGGGCAAGAGCGAAGTCTATCTGAAAGATGACAATGCGCTCGACCAATATCTGGTCGAAGCCGGCCTGAACGGCATGATCCTGCAAACCGGCGAAGGCGCGCGAAGCGGCGAAGATCTGCGCGGACTGATCGAACATGCCCGGAGAATGCGCAGCCTGATGACTTATGTGCCGCGGCGCTATGACAGCACGATTGTTGAGGGCATGGCCCTCACCGGCGCCCTCAATCCCGATCACGGCCATGCCGAACGGCAAGCCGCAGTCGATGCGACGGCTGCCTGGATGGACAAGGTTGACGAGGAAGGCCGCTGGTCTGGCCAGGTTTCGGAAGAAGGCGGCTATCTGTTCCAGCGTTTCTGGCGCGGCGTTACCGATCACCATATCATCGAAGCCAAATTTCTCGAAAGCGCCGAAGGCCGCAAGCTCCACCGCCTCGCGTCGGAAGAAACCGCCACCTATGGCAGCGGCAGCCGGCTGGTCAAATCGGCCGCTGGTGAGAACGATAGCAGCGATGATGCCGGTGTCGGGTCAGAAGGCACGCTAATCACCCGTCCTTCCGAACTGCTCGAAACGGTGATGGCAGCGGGCCGCAAGGGTCTCGCGATTTCCCGCTATAAAGGTCTAGGCGAAATGAACGCCGAACAGCTTTGGGAAACGACGCTCGACCCCGAAGTGCGCTCGTTGCTTCAGGTAACCGTCGAACAGGCCGATGTGACCGATGATATCTTCACCAAGCTGATGGGCGAAGTGGTTGAACCACGGCGCGAGTTCATCGTCGACAATGCGCTGAACGTCGCCAATCTGGACGTTTAGTGTCGCTAGGCCTTTAGGCCATATGGCGAGAAAGCATTCCGATGGTTAAATGTCTGCTGCAATGATAGCGAGACAGACATGACGCACAGCTTCGACAACGAGCATGGCCGATGAGCGGCGTCATCGTATGGTATGACGGCGCCTGCCCTCTGTGCATCCGGGAAATCGCCCTGATGCGCAGGCTGGACCGGCGCGAGGCTATCACCTTCGTCGACATATCGACGCCCGCGACATCCTGCCCGCTCGACCGGCAGTTGATGCTCGATCGCTTTCACGCTTCGGAAGACGGGCAGATATTGTCCGGCGCAGCGGCATTTGCCGCCATGTGGCGTGCTATCCCGGTCATGCTGCCACTTGGCCAGCTCGCCCGCATTCCGGGCGTGCTGCCGATCCTTGAAGCCCTGTACAAACAGTTCCTCAAGGTCCGGCCGCACATCCAGAAGCGGTTCAAGCCGATAGACTAATATCAGGAAGCGGCGGCGACGGCCCCCATCATCAGTTCCTGATCCTTGCGGGTCGGATTACCGCGCAGGCACAGCCCGCCATTGACCTGCAAATTCTCGCCGGTCATGAAACATTCGTCACTGGCAAGGAATACGGCAGCGGCAGCGATGTCGTCGCTCGTGCCGATGCGGCCAAGCGGATAACGTGCTTCAAAAGACTCCACCAGTCCCGGCACCTGATCAACACCCGCTGTCATTGGCGTACGCGTCAGGCCGGGGGAAATGCTGTTTGCCCGGATTCCGCGTTCGCCAAATTCATGAGCGACACAGCGGATGATATGATCCGTGGCCGCTTTCGTGCCCATATAGGCGGCATGGTCGTTGAGCATGATCGTCGCGGTGGCCGAACTGATCTGGATGATCGATCCGCCATTTTCCATCGCCTTGATCATTTCCTGATAGAATTGAAACGGTCCTACCAGCTGCAACGCCGACATCGTTTCCAGCTCTTCCTTGGTGTTTTCCAGGAAGGGCTTCAGAAAACCCAGACCGGTAGCATTGATCGCGATATCGACGCCGCCCATCTTGCTCCTGGCTGCGTCAGCAAGAGCCTTGATATCGGCTTCACTGGTAAGATCACAAAGCGCATAATGGCCGCCAAGCTCTTCGGCGAAGCGTTTCAGTTCGTCTTCCTTGCGCCCTGCAACCAGCACGTCAGCACCTTCGTCGTGCAGGCGCTTGGCAATCACCTGCCCCATATTGCCTTTACCGGCAGCACCAAGAATTACCGCTTTTTTTCCTTCTAGACGTCCCATGAAATCCGCTCCTTTTATAGATTTTCAGTATCTTCTAACGTTCTACCGGTGACCGATGCCACTCTCATAATGGCTATCGATTACCGGCCAAAAAAAGGCCGGGCACAGCAAGCTGTCCCGGCCAGATCAGATCAACGGGAGGTCGATCAGAATTTAAATGCAGCTTCGACAAAGACTTGACGGCCGCGGTTTTGGGTCCAGACTTCATCATCACCCACGCCTGGCTCAAGAAACGGACGACCTGCGCTGGTGTTGACCCAGATTTCGTCGGTCAGGTTGACGCCGACCAGCGACAATTTCCATTTGCCGTCCGGATCACCAACAGAAATCGAACCGTCAATCGACACATAGCTGTCCTGTACGGTGTCGGATGCTGAATCTTCGTTGGTGAAATAGGATCCGCTATATTGCAGATTGCCGTTCAGGCCCAATTCCAGCGCATCACCCATCGGTACGGTCCAGTCAAATGCCGCATTTGCTGCAAATTTTGGTGCACGCGCCGCAGACCGGCCATTAATGTCTTCACCCGATGTTGTTACAAATGGAGCGGTAAATTCTGCATCCGTATAAGCGATCGAACCCGAAAGGTTCAGCCCCTCAACCGGTGTACGCCATCCCCATTCGACATCGACACCCTGCGTGGTAAGCTGGCTGGCGTTAAAGGTCTGGAACTGTACCGCTGCGGCATCGAAATTCTGCACCTGAAGATCATCAAATACATAATAAAAGACCGAAGTGTTCAAGGTGACGGTGCGATCGGCAAACTGTGCCTTAACACCGATTTCGCCACCAATTCCCGTTTCGGAATCAAATTTCAACGCATCTGCAACGGCCTGACGGACAGCGGGATCCGGATCGTTAAATCCGAGCAGGCTGTTGGATGGCAACGCACTATTATCAATGCCGCCCGATTTGAAGCCGGTCTTGAACGAAGCGTAGATATTGATATCCGGCGTTGCCTGATATTTGATCGATGCTTCCGGCGAGAAATTGGAGTCCGAGAATTCAATCGGCCCCGAGAAAAAGCCGCTGCTGATAAAGGCTGGCGTCGCAGACAGGAATGAATGAACATAAGGAACACTGATTGTCGAAATCTTGCTTTCGTCGGTCCAACGCACGCCACCGGACAGCTGCAACCGGTCGGTCAGATCCAGAGTCGCGCTGGCAAAGAACGATAGCGCTTCGGTTTTGGTATTCTGCTTCTTATACCAGTCATAGGTAAAGCCGGTGACCGGATCAGGCGCTACGAACGAGATGTTCACACCCTGTTGCGATGTATTGAAATCGATATCGCGGGTTTCGTAGAATGCACCCAGCATGAAATTGAACATGCCGTCAAAATCACTCGTGATGCGCAATTCCTGGGTAAATTGCTCGGTCTTGTTTACCGGGTCACTGCAACCTGCGTTACCGGCAACGCCGGGTGCAAGTGCGCCGGTATAAGCATAACAATCAGTATCGACTGAATCGAGGCTGAGGTAGCCGGATACCGAAGACAATGTCAGCGTCTCGCTCAGATCAAGGTCCCATTTCAATCGGCCAAAGAAAATGTCGGTTTTGCCAAATGGAATGCCATTTTCAAAACTCGTATTGTCGCCACCCGAGCCGGTTGGAACATTGCTAACCAATGCTGCGGCACCGTCTGACATGCCGTAAAGACCGTCAGTAGCATTGCAATTCGCATTGGATGGAATGACGAGACCGCCTTGCAGCAAATATACCGGATCGGCGACGCCATTTGCACCACAGCTGATATCGGTATGGGAATCGGCGCCATCACTTCTGTTTCTGACGTAATTCAGTTTCAGATTTGCGTTGAAATTGTCAACCGGATCCCATTGCAGGGTTGCGCGACCGACAAAATTGCTCAGTCCGCGGCTGTCTCTGAAACTGCCATCGGGATTGAACGCCGGTGTGCCGGGTTGGACTTTCACATAGTCTTCAATATCCTGATACTGTCCCGCTACGCGGATGCCGAGCGTGTCTGAGAGTGGTCCGGAAATATGCCCGCCGAAGGTATAACCTTTTTCTTCAAATTCGTAGGAAGCCTTGCCAGCCATTTCCCATTCCCGTGTCGGGTTGGCGGAACGGATAGCGAAAACACCGGCGGACGCACTTTTACCAAAGAACAGCGATTGCGGTCCTTTGAGAATATCGATCTGCTCCACATCAAAAAAACCGGCCTGGACGATCCGCATGGTGCTGACCTGAACGCCGTCAAAATCAAACGCCACAGCAGAGTCAAATGATGCGGAGATATTGGAAGAACCGACACCTCTCAAGCTGATCTGGCCACCGGAACCGGAACCACCAACCTGGACGTTGAGAGCGGGAACGCGGCTCACGACATCCGCAATTTCGTTAACCTGATATTTTTCCAGCGTGTCTCCACCGATCGCGGTCACGGTCACGGGGACCTCTTGCAAGGATTCAGTCTGCTTGCGAGCAATCACGGTAATGACATTGCTATCATCATATTCGACACCGTCCTGCGCATAGGCTGGAGCTGCGATACCGGCAAAAGCCAGACTCGCTGCCGTACCCATCAACAGTCCCCGAACGGAATTGCGGGGCAACATTTTATCAAGACGTGTTGAATATGTATTCATTAGAACCTCCAAAAAAAATACCTCAGCTATGAACCTGAGGTACATCCAAAATTGACAGCTTTATCCGTGCCGCCTTATTTCCCAGCGACTAGCAGGTCGGTCGGCCTCTGCTACTGTCACTTTCGCTATTTGATACCCACCCGTATTACCAAAAATGACAGGCCGGGATCAGCTTGCGCTGCCCCGGCCCGATTTCATCAACGGAAGGTTGATCAGAACTTGAAAGCGGCTTCCACAAACACCTGACGGCCACGATTTTGTGTGACCACGAGATCGTCACCAACGCCTGGTTCAAGGAACGGACGACCGCCACTGGTATTGATCCAGATTTCGTCGGTCAGGTTGACGCCGACCAGCGACAATTTCCATTTGCCGTCAGGATCACCAACGGAAATAGAACCATCGATAGAAACATAGCTGTCCTGCTTCAGATCCGCTGCGGAATCTTCATTGGTGAAATAGGCTCCGCTATATTGCAGGTTGCCGTTCAAACCCAGCTCCAAGGCATCTGACATCGGTATCGACCAATCGAAGGCTGCATTGGCGGCGAATTTAGGTGCGCGTGCCGCTCTCCGACCGTCGATATCCTCACCCGAGGTAGTCACAAACGGTGCGGTGAATTTGGCATCCGTATAGGCGAGCGAACCAGAAAGATTCAGCCCGTCGACCGGCGTACGCCATCCCCATTCAACATCGACACCCTTGCTGGTCAACTGGCTGGCGTTGAAGGTCTGGAACTGAACCGTCGCGGCGTCGAAATTCTGAACCTGCAGATCGTCGAACACATAATAGAACACTGAGGTATTCAATGTTACTGTCCGGTCTGCGAACTGCGCCTTGACGCCAACTTCGCCGCCCAGGCCGGTTTCGGATTTGAATTTAAGCGCATCGGCAACTGCCTGACGGACGGCCGGATCCGGGTCGTTGAAACCCAGCAAACTGTTCGATGGCAACGCACTATTATCAATACCACCCGATTTGAAACCTGTCTTGAAGGCACCATAGATATTGATATCCGGCGTGGCCTGATATTTCAGAGAGACTTCTGGCGAGAAATTGGAGTCCTTAAATGTAATCGGACCCGAGAAGAAGCCGCTGTTTATAAATGCCGGCGTCGACGACAGGAATGTATGAACATAAGGAACACTGATTCTCGAGACTTTCTTCTCGTCGGTCCAGCGAACGCCGCCTGACAGTTCCAGTTGCTCCGTCAGATCCAGTGTAGCACTGGCAAAAAACGATAGCGCCTCTGTTTTGGTATTCTGCTTCTTGAACCAGTCGTAAGTGTTTCCGGTTACCGGGTCGGGTGCCACGAACGAGATGTTCACGCCCTGTTGCGAGGTGTTGAAATCAATATCACGATCTTCGTAAAATGCCCCCACCATGAAATTGAACATTCCGTCAAAATCGCTGGAAATACGGAGTTCCTGCGTGAACTGCTCCGTCTTGTTCTGCGGGTCACTACAGCCGGCATTGGCGGGCACGGTTGGAGAAAATTGCCCGACATAGGCATAGCAATCGGTATCGACTGCATCGAGACTCAGATAGCCGGAAACCGATGAAAGTGTCAGCGTATCGGTAAGATCGAGATCCCATTTCAGTCTTCCAAAAAAGATATCCGTTTCGCCATATGGGACGCCATTTTGAAAGCGGGGATTCCCGGCTGATCCGTCAGGAACCTTGGTTGTCAAAGCCGCAGCGCCGTCTGAATGATGGTAAAGACCGTCTCTGTCGTTACAGTCAGCGTTTGAAGGAATGACCAGGCCACCTGACAGCAGATATACAGAGTCGGCCACGCCATTTGCACCGCAATTGATATCGGAATGGCCTACAGCACCATCGTTTTTGTTTTTGACATAGTTCAATTTCAAATTGGCGCTAAATTTATCCGCAGGATCCCATTGGAGGGTGACACGACCAAAGAAATTCTCGAGGCCTCTTGAATCCCTGATGCTGCCATCCGGATTGAAAGCCGCCGTTCCAGGCGCCAGCTTTACATAATCTTCGATGTCCTGATATTGTGCTGCGACACGAATACCAAGCGTGTCACTGATCGGGCCGGAAATATGGCCACCGATAGTATAGCCTTTTTCTTCAAATTCGTAGGAAGCCTTGCCAGCCATTTCCCATTCCTGGGTCGGGTTGGCCGAACGAATGGCAAACACACCAGCCGAGGCGCTCTTGCCGAAAAACAGGGATTGCGGACCCTTGAGAACATCTATTTGCTGAACGTCAAAAAAGCCTGCCTGAACCATCCGCATCGTGCTGACCTGAACGCCGTCAAAATCGAACGCGACGGCAGAGTCAAATGATGCCGAAATATTGGAAGAACCAACACCACGCAAACTGATCTGGCCACCGGAACCGGAACCGCCGACCTGGACGTTGAGAGCCGGAACGCGGCTCACGACATCGGCGATTTCGTTCACCTGATATTTTTCCAGCGTGTCTCCACCGATCGCGGTCACGGTCACGGGGACCTCTTGCAAGGATTCAGTTTGCTTTCGCGCAATCACTGTGATTATCGTGGCTTCATTGATTTCATCTGAATCTTGAGCCGCTGCAGGCGAGGCAAGACCAGCGAACGCCAAGCTAGCGACGGACCCCAATAAAAAGGATCTTGCGGTCTTACTTTTCAAGGCGGATTTGTTGCGTGAAGAATGTCTGGTCATTGATCTCTCCCAAATTGGCCTGACATATTTAGCCAGTGCCTAGCTTAAAATTCCGACGGTTTGCTCCGCCTTGTTATTAATTTATCTTAAGCGTGACTTTCTGCTGGCTCTGCTAGCCAATTTGATAGCAAATATGAGAAACTGTGTTTTTTGCGCAACATTTGTTCATTTTTGACCGACAATCGGCGTTGGTGCTAACCAAAATAGGAATTGCGCGAGCCGGGAAGCAACCGCTTATAGGCCTGTAATAGTCGATCACGGGAGAATAATAGATGAGTCGCCTCAACGGAAAAATTGCAATCATCACCGGAGCCGGCTCCGGCTTGGGCAAAGCAATTAGCGAAACATTTGCTGCAGAAGGCGCTCGGGTCGTACTGACCGACATTGATATGGAGGCTGTCACAAAAGTCGCCGATGCGATTGGCGCCAATGCGATCGCCCTGCAACAGGATGTCGTCGAAGAACAGCGCTGGGATGAAATATTCTCGGCAACGATCGACGCTTTTGGAACGCCTCACATTCTGGTCAACAACGCCGGGCTGGTGATTCCCGGAACGATCGAGGATTGTACGCTCGACCTGTTCCGCAGGCATACGTCAATCATGCTAGACGGCGTTTTTCTGGGATGCCGCGCTGCGGTCAGGGCGATGAAAGCCAACGACCAGCCGAGCTCGATCATCAACCTCAGTTCGATGGCGGCCTTGCAGGGCTATTCCCCGTTTGTCGCCTATAGCGCCGCAAAGGGCGGTGTGCGGTCGATGACCAAATCCGTGGCGCTGCATTGCAAGGAACAGGATTATCCCATCCGCTGCAACAGCCTGCATCCCGCCGGTATCGACACGCCCATGGTGCGGCAGGAAGCCGTCGGCGCGGGTGGCGGGGAAACACCGGCAACTGGGATGATAAAAATCGGTGATCTGGGTCACCCCAATGATGTCGCGGCTTTATGCGTCTATCTGGCGAGCGATGAATCGCGCTTCATGACCGCCGGTGAATATCCGGTCGACAATGGCGTGCTCTACAAGCCAGCCTGATCTCAGGAGGCGGCTGCCCCCATGGCGGTCGCCATCTGGTTCTGGAATTCCGCGAGATCGAAATAGTCCCGCCATTTGGCGATCTTGCCGTCGTGCATTTCGAACGTGCCCATTACCCGGATGGCAATCCAACGGCCGTTGATCCGGAACTTGTCGGTACGCTCGGTCAACACCGTGTCGCCCTCGGCAACAATATGGTGCACGATCCATTCCGCCCCGTCGGAGCCCATGCCGGAGCCGTCAAAAAACGCTTTGACCGCATCAATGCCGACACAGGGCTCCATCGGGATATTATGATAGAAAATATCGTCCGCCATGGCAGCATAGATCGCATCATAGTCCAGCCGGTTCCAGGCATCGATAAAGTCGAGAACCTGTTGCTTGCTATCGGACATGGTCATACTTCCTTCTATTCTGCTGGCGACACGTCGAGGATCATCTTGCCCTGGTTAGCGCCAGAGAAGAGCTTCATGAAAGCGGCATAGCTATTTTCAATGCCCTTATCGATATCCTCGTCATGCTTGATCTTGCCCTCGGCAAGCCATTGGCCCATTTCGGCGATGCCTTCAGCAAAGCGCGGCGGATAATCGCGAACGAGGAAGCCCTTGATCGTGGCCTGACGCGAGATCAGATACCAGAGATTGCGAATACCGACCGGTTCCGGGCTGTTATACTCGCTGATCAGACCGCAGAGTACGACGCGGCCATATTCGTTGATCGCGGTAATCCCGGCGTCGAGAATTTCGCCGCCGACATTTTCCCAGATGATATCGACGCCATCGGGCGCTGCCGCCGCGATTTCCTTTTCAAGATCGGCCTGGCTCTTGCCGCGATAGTCTATCGCTGCATCGAAACCATAATCGTCGATCAGACGGCGACATTTGTCGGCGCCACCGGCGATACCGACAACCCGGCAGCCCTTGATCTTGCCGATCTGCCCGACCAGCGAACCGACTGCCCCGGCCGCTCCGGTTACCAGCAGCGTTTCGCCAGCCTTGGGCTTTCCGTCATCAATCATACCGAAATAGGCTGTCATCCCGACCGCGCCGAGGACGGAGAGAAAATTGGTCGGCGAAGGAACCAGAGAAGCGTCGACCGGCGATGTGAACCCGCCTGCCTGAACGATCGAATATTCTTCCATCGCGCCGAGCCCGACAACCCATTGTCCTACCGGAAAATCCGGGTTCCTGGATTCTGCAACTCTGCCGACACTGCTCGCCGTAACCGCTGCACCCAGTGCGATTGGCGGCATATAGCTTTCCGCATCACTCATCCAGCCGCGCTGGGCCGGATCAAGCGAGATATAATGATTGCGGACCAGAAACGAACCCTCAGTGAGTTCAGGCAAATCTTCCTCGACCAGCGCGAAATCGCTTTCCTTGGGTGCACCAATCGGACGGCTGACGAGCGTGAATTTGCGGTTCGTGGTCATATATTATCCTTCATTCGCGATTTTATGTGATTTCTTGATTTTCTTGGCGAGCGACCATTTATGGACCTCGGTCGGGCCGTCATAGACCCTGAATGCACGCACTTCGCGGAACACCTGTTCGACCACCGTGTCTTTGCTCAATCCTGTGCCACCCATGACCTGCACGCAATTATCGGCGATTCGGAACAAGGCTTCGGAAACAGCGACCTTCGCCATCGAGCTTTCGGTGGTTCCCAAATCGCCTGTATCGAGTACCCCGGCGCACCAGTCGATCATCAATTCAGCCTGTTTGAGATCGATCTGGTTCTGCGCCAGCATGAAACCGACACCTTCGTGATCGATAAGCGGCTTGCCAAACGCATGCCGTTTGCACGCATAGTCAATCGCGATTTCCTGCGCCCGGTCACAGCAACCAAGCCAGCGCATGCAATGAGTCAGGCGGGCTGGCGACAGTCGCACCTGCGCATATTTGAAACCTTCCCCGCTCTCACCCAGCATCTGGTCTGCGGGAACGCGAAGATTGTCAATTTGCACGACCGAATGACTACCCGGCATCGAGCTGTCGATCGTGTCCAGTACCCGTTCGATTCTGATCGCCGGATCGGGAAGGTCTACAAGGAACATGGTCGCGCCCTCGGCGGACTTCGCCATGATGATCCCTACCTTTGCACCCTTGGCGCCGGTTATGAACGTCTTGCGACCGTTGATCACCCAGTGATTGCCGTCCGGTTCTGCGGTCGTCTGCATCATCATCGGATCGGAACCCGCGCCATTTTCACTGGCCGGTTCGGTCATGAAAAACGCGGAACGCTCGCGGCCGGATACCAGCGGCTCGAGGAACCGCTCTTTCTGCTCCGGCGACGCGCATTTGCCGAGCAGATACATATTGCCCTCGTCGGGCGCGAACGTATTGACCGCCAGCGGCCCCAACGGGGACAATCCGGACTTGCGCAATACCAGCGCCGTCTCCAGATGCGTCAGATGGCTGCCATCCTCACGGATATGCGGCGTCAGAACACCCGCTTCCCTGGCGAGCACCCGCATTTCCTGCACAAGCTCGTCGGTCGGACCATGGTCTTCGCAACGCTCGTCTTTTTCATAGGCAAAAATCTTGTCGCGAACGAATTTCTCAACCCGTTCAGCCATGTCATGCGCCTCGGCGCTGATTTCCTTGGTCATCGAATCTCCTATCTTTGAAGAATCGTTACGGCAGATACGCCCGGCGCGCCATAGACTTGCGTATAGGCCGTTTTCGGATCACCCGGCACCTGCCGCGCGCCTGCCGTACCCCTCAGTTGCACGACATTTTCATATACTTGCCGCAGGCCGGAAGCTCCAATCGGTTCGCCACAAGCGAGACAACCGCCGTCGGTATTGATCGGCAATTGACCATTGATCTCGCTGCGCCCCTCAAGCAGCCATTGTTCCTGTTCGCCCGGCTTGCAAAAACCGTTTTCCGCCATGTGCATGATTTCCGCACCGGATTCCGTATCCTGCAACTGCGCGATATCAATATCCTCCGGCCCCATGCCAGCCTGTTCAAAGGCTGCCTTGGACGCTATTCCGGTTGCTGTTCCGCCGCGCTCGTTATCGATAGAAGCGGCAAATACCTCGAAAGATCCGGCTGGCCGCGTGCGCATAACCGAAGACTTGAGCCGGATGATCGGAACACCCAATTCCCTCGCCTTTTTCTCGCTTGCGAGAATGAGCGCTACAGCTCCTTCGGCTGGCGAACAGAACATATATTTGGTCAGCGGATCACAGATCATCGGCGCGTTCATGATCGTATCGAGATCAACCTCACTGCGCCGCCATGCGTGATCGGTTTTTACCCCGTTGCGGAACGCCTTTTCGGCAACCCGGCCCAATGTTTCGCGGCTGATATTATGCTCGTGCAGATAGCGCATGATTTTCGCACCGAAAAATTGCACGGTCAGCATATAGCCGGCTTCACCATACCAGTTGGGCAGTCCATAGGCCGACGGGTCAGCATTGAAAGCACCGCGCGGATGCTTGTCGAAACCGACCGCCATGCCCATTTCATATTCGCCCGACTTGATCGCGCTCACCGCTGCGTTGAGGGCCGATCCGCCGGTTGCACAGCCATTGGAGACATTGATAAACTGGATACCGGTCAGGCCCAGCTGGGACACCATATTGTCCGCGCTGCCCGAGGCGGCAGAGCCGCCGAAGGCGAACTCGACATCTTTCCATTCGATACCGCTATCTGCCAGTGCCTGCCTGACCGCGAAAATTCCCTGGTCCATGCCGTCACGTCCTTCGGTCCGGCCAAAGGGGTGAATGCCTGCTCCTACGATGCAAACGTCTGACATTATTATTCTCCCTCGACAGGTTTGAAGGCGTGGATGAGCAATTGCTCTTCTGGCGGAGCATCGGGATCCAGCGGGATCACCGTAAACTCTACTTCCATACCGATTTTGACATCATCCGGTTCGATACCGGTCAAGCGCGATTCGACCATCGTCTGGCCCGGCAGGCTGACATAGGCGACCACATAAGGTTTGAATTTTTCCGGATCGGTGGGTCCGATATAGGGGGGCTTGGGCGGAAAACGCTGGACCGTGTAGGTCCAGACTGTTCCGCGGGTGGCCAGCGCAATCGGTTCGATATTATCTGCCGGATTCAATGGCAGCGGGAAAAATATCTGCCCGGTTTCCTTGTTTCTCGCACCGACGAGTGCGTTCATGTCTTCGGTAAACAGATTGTCGGCAATCGGTTGTGCGCTCACAAAGATCTCTCCCTTTTCTGCGAGTCCTATAAGAGGGAAAGCGGGCTGCCAATAACTGCCAAAACGGCTAGGATGGACCGGGTCAGTAGCCCGGATGCACCGCCAGCATGCCGCCATCGACCAGCAGATCGCTCCCCGTAACGAAGCTGCTGTCATCGCCAGCCAGATATACCGCGGCTGCGGCAAGATCACTGCCCTGCCCGATTCGGTTCATCGGCGACATGGCGGCTGCCATTGCAACCATGCCGGGAACAGTCTCCGCCGCGGTATCGATAATAGCGGTGTGGGTCGCGCCAGGAACCAGATTATTGCACCGGATATTCAATCCGCTCTGCGCGCAATGGACCGCCACCGATTTGGACAACATCCGCACCGCGCTTTTGGAGGCCGTATAGGTGACATCACTAGGGAGCGCGGCGAATGCACTGGTCGACGCGATATTGATGATCGAACCACTGGAACCGCCGGGATTTTTCTTCATCGCGGCAATCGCCTTCTGGCACCCCAGCATGACGCCGGTCAGATTGATGCCGAGCAGATGGTGCCAGCTTTCGAGATCGACATCCTCGATATTTTTACCGATCACGATTCCGGCATTATTGACCAATATGTCCAGCCGCCCATGTTCGCTTTGGACCTTAGCCATTACCCGATCCCATGCCTGGGCATCGGACACATCCTGAACCATGAACATTGCGCCGGCCTCGTCAGCAACGGATTGTCCCAGTTCTTCTTGGACATCGGTAGACAAGACTTTGGCGCCTTCCTGAACAAAGCGCTCGACGGTCGCAGCACCGATACCCGATGCCCCGCCGGTCACTATCGCAACCTTGCCCTTCAATTGACCCGACATATTCTTCTCCCTATCAAATTCAGCAGAGGCTTCTCTGGCCCCGACACTCTAGTTCCGGCACAATCTCTTACGAAAGGATGCTCGATGCTGACGCCGGAACATATAAAGCACACCGTGGACCAATATCTGGCCGCAATAAACGCAGGCGACATGCCAGCGGTGATGATGATTTATGCCGATGATGCCGAAGTCGAAGACCCGGTCGGCACAGAACCAAAGCGTGGCGATGATATCCTGGAATTTTATATCAATGCATTTTCCGGCGGCGCCAAGGTCGAGCTGACCGGTCCCGTGCGCATTTCCGAAAAAGCAGCCGCTTTCCCGTTCCGCGCCGAAATCAACCGCCCCGACGGTCAGATCCTGACCGTGGATGTCATCGATATTTTCGAATTTGACCCGGCTGGCAAAGTGAAGAAGATGACGGCCCATTTTGGCCCGGGCAATGTGACCGTCAGAACCGCCTAGGTCGCTCCGCGACTGATCAAAAGCCGGAATTTTTTGCCCAGCGATCACTGTGAAAACCTGCGTCGCCAAACATCTGCTGGGCAACATGGACCCGCTTGAAATAGAGGCCGACATCATATTCGTCGGTCACACCGATTCCGCCGTGCATCTGGATCGCCTCTTGCGTTGCAAGCTGGGCAACCTGCCCTGTTTTTGCCTTGGCCAGTGAGCAGGTCAGTCCCGCATTGTCAAAATCCTCATCAAGATCTTTCAGCGATTTCAGCACGGCCGATTTCATCATTTCGATTTCGGTCGCCAAATGGGCTGCCCGATGTTGCAATCCCTGGAAGGACCCGATTTTCTGGCCGAATTGCTCGCGTTCCTTGAGATAATCCGTAGTGACCCCGAAAACCTCTTGCGCCGAACCGGACATCTCGGCGCTCAGCACGGCACGGCCCGCGGACAAAATGCCTTCCAGCGCGCCGTAGCCGCCATCCAGGTCGCCCAATATATCATCGCCGGTGACCTCGAGGCCATCGACCGAAATATTGGCAGCATTGCGACTGTCTACCATCGGCATGTGCTCGCGGACAATTTCCGGCGCATCTGCATCAACAAGGAACAACGTGATGCCATGCGCGTCACCCTGTTCACCCGACGTGCGGGCAGCGATGATCAGCTTGTCAGCAACATGACCGTCGGCAACGAAAGTTTTCGCGCCGGAAAGGACGAAGCCGTTGCCCTTCGGTTCGGCCGAAAATGCGATCCGGCTGGGATTGTGGCGAGGCCCCTCGTCGACCGCCAATGCGAACAGTCTTTCGCCGCTGCTAATCGCTGCCAGATTTTCCTCTTTTTGCTTTTGAGTTCCATATTGCTGAATCGCGGTTGCGCCCAGAACGGAGGTTGAGAAAAAGGGTGAAGCCGTCAGATTGCGACCCATTTGCTCCGCTAGCACGCCGGCGCCGACATAGCCGAAACCACTGCCGCCATGCGCTTCATCGACGATGATCCCGGCCCATCCCATTTGTGCCATTTCCAACCAGAGTTCGCGACAGAAACCGTCCGCCGGCTTGTTATCGCGGACTTTGCGAAACGCCGATACAGGCGCCTTTTCTATCAGGAACCCGTTTGCCGCATCCTGCAGCATTTGTTGTTCTTCGTTGAGTATCAGCGGCATGACTAATTCGCCCTATTGGCTCGGTAAACCCAAGACACGCTTGGAAATGATGTTGAATTGAACTTCGGTAGTGCCGCCAAGAATGGAATAGGCCCGGTTGTAGAGCCAGTTATTGGCGAGGCTGCCATATTCGATGCCGTCTTCACCGATGATTGCCGCTGTCGTGCCTTCGATATCCATACGCAACTCGGTGCCGCGCTTGGTGAGTTCGGAAGCGACATATTTCAGCATCGACGATTTGGCGCCCAGGCCATTGCCCGCATTGGCTTCGTCGGTCAGCCGTTCAACGGTCAAATTATAGGCCCAGTTGTCGAGCTCCGCTTGCGCTATGCGCTGACGAAGGGATGGATCGTCAAGACGTCCGGCCGCATCCAGTCCGATTTGATCGGCAGCAAATTTCCCCAGACTTTCCGGCCCGGTTGTTCCACGCAGCGGCGACATGGTGCCGAGCATACCGCGCTCATGCACCAGCAGGTTTTTCGCAACATCCCAGCCGCGATTGACCTCGCCGACGACCGATGCATTATTGTCGCCATAGCTTTTGGGCACTTTGACATCGTCGAAAAACGTCTCGCAAAAAGGGGAATGGCCGGAGATGAGCACGATCGGCTTAACGCTAATGCCTTCACTCGCCATATCGATCAGGATGAAAGTGATACCCTGATGTTTGGGGGCATCGAAATCGGTGCGCACCAGACAGAAAATCCAATCGGAAATATCTGCATTGGACGTCCAGACCTTCTGGCCGTTGATCAGCCAGTGATCGCCCTTGTCCTCGCATCGGGTTTTGAGTGAAGCAAGATCCGATCCGGCTCCCGGTTCGGAATAGCCCTGACACCAGCGAATTTCCCCGCGGGCAATTCCGGTCAAATGCTGCTCTTTTTGTTCATGGGTACCAAAAGCAAGCAATGCGGGGCCTAGCATCGATATGCCGAAATTGCTCAGCGGCTTGCGTGCGTTGATCGCCTGCCGCTCTTCCTCAAGGATTTTGGCTTCGTCGGAGGAAAGGCCGGCACCGCCATATTCGGTCGGCCAGGTCGGCACGGTATAGCCTTTGGCCAGCGCGCGCTCGAACCAGAGTTTCTGCGCTTCGGACTGGAATTCCCACTGACGTCCGCCCCAGCACTGGTTTTCCGCCGTAATATCCCCGTCCCGCATTTCTACGGGGCAATTTTCGTCCAGCCAAGTCCGCACTTCTGCGCGGAATTCTTCCAGATCGCTCATGACCTAACCTCTCGTGACAACAGTGTCATATGACAGCCTATACGATGCGGGCACTGTGCATTTAACTAGCGATAACATCGACTGCATCAATCCAGACGGAGCATTTGCTTGCCGAAATTCTGGCCTGCAAACAGACGATTCAATGTTGCAGGAATGTTGTCAAAACCGTTCTGGATATCTTCCTTGAACGTAATCCTGCCCTCCTTGATCCATTGGCGCATACGTTTCTGCGCTTCCGGGAATTCGCTCCCGTAATCGCTCACGATAAAGCCGGACATGGTGGCCCGCTTGAAGATCAGGTTGAAATAATTTTCGGGGCCGGCGGGCAAACCGCCTTGTTCGTAACGCGATATGCCGCCACAAATCGTGACTCGGGCGTGCATCGCCAGATGGGCCAGCGCATCGTTGAGGATGCTGCCGCCGACATTATCGTAAAAGACGTTGATCGACTGGGGGCAATGCTCTTTCAGCTTCGCCCGTACATCGTCGTTCTTATAATCGATCGCCACGTCATAGCCGACTTCGTCGGTCAGCCATTTGCATTTTTCGTCACCGCCAGCGATGCCAATCGTCCGGCATCCGGCAATTTTTGCAATCTGCCCCACCATCGAACCGGTTGCACCGGCCGCGCCGGACACGACGACCGTGTCGCCTGGCTGAGGCCGGCCATGTTTCAGGAGGCCGAAATAAGCCGTCATCCCGGTGGTACCGAGCGCGCCGAGATTGGCGGCCAGCAATTCGTCGTCGGGAACCTTGTTCAAGTCACCGCCACGAACATGGGCATAATCCTGCCAGCGCAACATACCCATGACTTTATCGCCTGCGGCAAAGTCGGGATGCCGCGATTCGACGACGGTCCCTATCCCGGACGCGCGCATCACCTCGCCGATTTCGGTAGGGGCGACATAGCCGCCGATATTTTCCATCCAACCTTTTTGAGCCGGATCGAAACCCAGTATCTCGTTTTTAACCAACACATGGCCTTCGGCACATTCAGGCACCTCGGTGACAACTTTCTTGAAATCATCAGTCAGCAGTCCGCGTCCTCTGGGACGTCCGTTGATCAGCCATTGCCTGTTGTCGGTCATTTTCTCTCTCCATTGGAAGACTTGGCAACCTGTTAGACGGATTCCTGCGATCAACCGAACTGCCAGCTTTGATAGCTGACCGATTAAAATGCTGTCGCAGCAGACAGTATTCTGCGCTCTTGGCAGGACAAAACCTATCGCGAAGCACAGAAGATGAAAGGCACTTATTATAGTGGGCTAGCCGGGAGCCTATCGGATTGCAGGCGGCCATTTCATTGGGCGACAGAGGCTATAGGACAACCACCGGCTTGTGTTTTCCCGATTGATTCGGGGGCTAGACCCGTACCGCTCGAGACTGGTTTCACGATCAACGGGGTCGGGCGACACGCGTGACTAAAAAGCCTGAAATTCGCGTCTCACTCCCTATAACAATAGTGGCGAGTCAGCCCGCTCGCGCTATGAAGTTTTGAACGAAAGCGTCCCCATCAGAGGGCGGCATTACAAAGGAGCAAAGCCTTGGCCAATACTGACATGGCGGACAAAGATGTCCTCATTGATATTTTCACCCGCGCCGACCTGATCATGCAATCGGACATCAAGTTCCGCCAGATGATCGGAGCGGGTCAGCTACAAATTGTCTATTATCCCGTACGCGGCCAGGAAGTGGTCTCCTCGGCGATGATGGCAGCGGTAAACAAAGAGGATTATCTCGTCACAATTTATCGCGGACTGCATGATCAGCTGGCAAAGGGAATCCCTTCGAAAGACCTCTGGGCAGAATTTGCCGGTAAAATGGCCGGAACCTGCAAGGGCAAAGGCGGGCCAATGCATATCACCCATCCCGAAACCGGGGTGATGGTTACCACCGGCATCGTCGGCTCGGGCATCCCGATCGCCAATGGCCTCGCGCTGGCCAGCCAGCTCGACAAGGACGGCAAGGTCACGGTCTGCTGCTTCGGTGATGGCGCGACCAATATCGGCGCATTCCACGAAGGGCTTAACATGGCGCAGGTCTGGAAACTGCCGGTTATCTTCCTGTGCCAGAACAATCTATATTCCGAGCACACTCCCATGTCTTTCGCCACCAGTTCGGATTCGATCAAGCAGCGCGGAGAAGGCCTTGGCCTGCGCTCGGTGCAGGTTAACGGCAATGATGCCAGCGCCATGTATGCAGCGGCAAAAGAAGCCGTCGAATATGCGCGGGCGGGCCATGGACCGACATTGATCGAAGCGATGACCTTCCGTTTCCACGGCCATCTGCTGGGCGACACCAGCCATTATATTCCGAAAGAGGAAATGGAGCAGGCGAAAAAGGATGATCCGATGCCGATCCTGCGCCAGCAGCTGCTCGACATTCAGGTCAGCGAAGCGGATATCGCTGCGATCGAAGCCAAAAATGCGGCGATCATAGAAGAAGCATCGCAGTTCGCGCTCGATGCCCCTTATCCTCCGGGCGATGAATATCGCATCGATGTCCTCGACGTGGAGATTGCAGCATGACCGATAAAGTCGAGAAGCCAAAAGAAATCATGTTCGCCCAGGCTTGTAACATGGCCTTGGCCAAAGCGATGGCAGACGATCCCAAAGTCATCTTGCTGGGCGAAGATATCGCCGACGAGCAAGGCGGGGGCGTGTTTAAAGTGACGCTCGGCCTGTCCGAAAAATTCGGCACCGACCGCGTCCGTTCGACCCCGATTTCCGAACAGGCTATTGTCGGCGCCGCGGTTGGCTCTGCGATGGTCGGCTACAAGCCGGTTGCTGAAATCATGCTGATGAATTTCATCACCGTCGCGATGGACCAGATTGTCAATCACGCGGCAAAACTTCGCTTCATGTCCGGCGGCCAAACCACCGTGCCGCTGACCATCCGCACGACCACCGGCGCAGGTACCGGTCTCGGCGGACAACATAGCGACATGCTCGAAGCGTGGCTCGCCCATGTCCCCGGGCTCAAGGTTGTCGCAGCCTCCAACCCTGCCGATGCTTATGGCCTGCTTTATTCGTCAATCATGGATCCCAACCCGGTGATCTTCATCGAGAATACGCCCGGCTATTTCGTCAAGGGCCCTGCCCCGGCGCCGGACCATGTTGTACCGCTGGGCAAGGCATCAGTTCCCCGCAAAGGCACGGATATTACGCTGATCGGCTACGGCAGCAGTATCAGCCGATGCCATGGCGCTGCGGACAATCTCGCCAAGGATGGTATCTCCTGCGAAATCGTCGATCTTCGCACCATCGCCCCGTTTGACGAAGAAACGGTGCTGAAAAGCGTTGCCAAGACCAAGGCGGCAGTGGTTGTTCACGAAGCGGTGAGAAACTTTGGTGTGGGCGCGGAAATCTCCTCGCGTATCCATGAAGAACTATTCTCCGAACTCAAGGCCCCCGTTGGCCGTGTCGGTTCCGGCTATGCACCGGTTCCTTTTTCTCCTGCGATCGAGAAGGCCTGGATGTTCAATCAGGACGATGTCGAACGTGAAGTACATAAAATCTTAGGGTAAAAATATAATGGCAACAGAAATACGCATACCAAAATTGGGTTTCAGCATGGAAACCGGCATTCTTGCGGAATGGCTGGTCGAAGACGGCGCGGATGTAACCGCGGGTCAGGAAATCTATGCGCTGGAAAATGAGAAATCGACACAGGAAGTTGAATCACCGGCAAGCGGAAAACTGACGATTATCATTCAGGCGGACGGCGAAGAATATCCGGTTGGCGAACTGATCGGAACGATCGAATAGAGACGACCCAGAGGGCTCACTCCTCCTATCTGTTTTGGTAGGAATGTTTGGTTGACTGCAAAACCAAACACCGCGACACACGACGAAGAAAAACAATATACGTCGCGAGGAGTGTAGCCGAATGGCCGAGAATTTTATTGCCGTGATTCCCGAAATTGGTCGACAACGATTTCGCAAGAATCTGGACAGTGTGACCATTACCAATCCGGCCGAAATTCGTCCGGCTGCCGAAGCGGTCCATAAAATTTCTCAATCCTATGGTTTCCGGATCGCGGTTTCGGCTGATATTTCATCGAAGGCACATCTTGTCGATGCCGACGGGAATCTGATCAACAAGGAAGTTTTTGGCTGGGTTGCAGAAGGCGAACGCTGGTGGGAGGACACCCGCCTGGCGCTCAGTTCTCCCCTGCCCCGGGCCTGTCGCTACGAGAGCGAACCGATCTGGTGCAACGCCGACGGCTTTCACGGACATTGGTCGAATGAATATCTCGACAAAATCGACCTCAAGGATTTTTATGCCGAGGGCGCCACAGCCAAATCCGCCATATTGATCCCCGTGCACCTGCCATTCGGCCAGATCGCGGCCGTCAGCTTCACGCCGCTTGACCGGGATATTGCCGACCTTACCGAAGCCTATCGGCTATATTCCGACTTTTTCGGTATCGTCACCAGCCGTTTCGTCACCGGCTATGTTCTGGCCATGCGCGAAAAACACCGGATGCCGGCAAATTGCATCCTATCCAAGCGCGAAGCCGAATGCCTGCACTGGGCCGCGATCGGCAAGACCGACAAGGAGATCAGCATGATCCTGTCGCTCAGCCATGCGACCATCCGCTATCACGTCAACCGGGCGGGACAAAAGCTCAACAGCGTCAATCGTGGGCAGACGATATTCAAGGCCGGCCAGCTGGGATATCTGGGCGCGACCGACTAAGGTCTATTTCCGCAATATCGCGAAGACCGCGGTCATCGTCATCAGCACTTGCTCACCGCAGATTATTCGTCCGCTGCTATAAGCGGTGCGCTTGCTGATCCTGTCTATCCGGGCATAGGCCTCTACCCAGTCGCCGAGCTTTGCCCCGGCCAGAAAGTTGGTGTTGAGGTTCATCGTGGCCACCGGCAGTGCGGGCTTCTCCGCACGGTGCACCTGATAGCTAAGCGCCACATCCGCCAATGTGCCGAGCACACCGCCGTGGGCAACCTTGATATGGTTGATGTGACCCTCGTTGATCCGGGTCGCGACAATGATGCATCCGTCGCCCTGGCGCTCATAATATGGCCCGGCCATGTCCAGAAACGGGCTGGAAAATCTTGCCCGCTCAAAACCGGCCGGGATATTATCCGCCAGAATATTCTCCAACGTCAGGCAACCGCCTTCTTTGGGCTTTTCGGCGGCTCTTCCGAATCCAGCCACAGGTTGAGCGTGTCATGGAAATGGCGGAGCTTGGATTCCTGATATTGGGCAAATAGCGCCACACCATTCGGCTGGCTTTTGATGCCTTTCTGCATGGCTTTGTGATTGAGATAATCCTGATTGAAAATCTTGTTCAGATAGCTGCCAAACTCGGTCGCCTGGGTATAGTCGTCATGCAGGTCTAGGAACGTGCATTTCGCTGGCTCGGGCCGCTCCGCGCCTTCGGGCAACGGGACCATGAACATCACTTCGTGCAGGGATTGCTCCGGATTATCGCCGTCTGGCCGGAACCGGTAGAAGATAGGATTGAAATCCGCCCAGGGGCTGATGTTCGGGAAGACGCTGTAAAAAATCGCATCGACGAGATCGGCATCGCTGATATCATCAACCATGTCGCCCCATGCCGGGCGCATTTCCTCCCGCCGTGCCTGCGCCGCCTCGTCACGCAAGGCATGCGCAGAAACATCGCTATAGACCATCGGCATATTTTCATCGTCCGGTGCAATCTTGCCACCGATCCAGTTGCACATATGCGGATCTGCAGATGTCACATCACCCTCGATATAATTGGCATCCATATCGAAAATGCCGCTCTTGCCATTGGGCAAAGAAACTTTGACGCGATTCTCTTCCAGCCGCTCGAACTTGTGCTTGCTGATCGGATGGACGAAACTCTGGAACGCTTTCTGATCCGGAAAGGCTGTCGGATCGGGATTGACCAGATCGGTATGGGGGCTTGGCTGACCATGGGCCGACATCGCCCGGGACATATTGTGCCAGACATCATATTTGCTGTTCGCATCGGCAAAAGCCGGCATCAGCTCGGGATGGGTGCCGACTACATGATAGGATTCCATGAACGCTTCCTGGGCAATTTTCCAGTTGCACGGCAGCCGCTTGATCATATGCGCCGCCTTGAAACGTCGTTCGAACGGAATCTGGAAATGGCGATCAATATCGCCGAGGAAATCTTCCAGCGGCTCACAATCGCGATCCGGGTTGATGAACACGAAACCGCCCCATTCACCGACGCTGATTTCCTTCAAGCTGTGGGTCTCTGCGGTCACCGATGGGAAATCCCACTGGCAAGGAACTTCCTTCAATTTGCCGTCCAGTTCCCACGACCAGCCATGGAAGGGGCAGCGGAGCGCCTTTTGACCCTTTTTGTGATTGTCGCAAATCGCGCGGCCGCGATGCATGCAGCTATTGGGATAGGCCTTGATCTCGTCTTCCGAGACCCGGACAACCAGAAAAGAAAGTCCGGCAATATCGTAAACGAAAGTATCACCGACATTCTTGATATCATCCTTGTGGCAAGCCATTTGCCAGACGCGTTTCCAGAGTCTCTCGACCTCCCGGTCATGCTCTTCCTTGGTCCAGTAACGGCTGACCTCGACGGTGGTGACGCCGGGCTCCATCGGTGATTCCTCCAGAAAAACAGCCGGGGGCGCAACTTTGTCGCCTTCCAGCAATTCCGTGTAGGAAATACCATTCGACCGATTATGTCCGGTTAAAGTCTCAACCATCATCTTCTCCTGAAAACTAAACGTCTTTGTTTCGATCAAAATAGCCTAAACAAGCCCGTCGGCCACTAGTGAATCTGGCAGCATCGCCTGTTGTTTTTGAGAGGTTAGTCCCCGGTGATTACCTGTGTATCTTTGCATCATATAGAGATGGAAGCGAATCCGTCCCAAAGGAGAAATTTCAAGTGAAGCTTTATTCCAGCCTTGGTCCCAACCCGCGTTTCGTGCGCATGTTCATTCTCGAGAAAGGCCTCGATATAGAACGCGTGCATATCGATATCCTGACCGCCGAAAACCGGCAGCCGGGATTCTCGGACAAGAATATTCTCGGCACGACGCCGGTGCTCGAACTCGACAATGGCTTCATGCTGAGCGAAATCATGGCGATCGCCGAATATCTCGAAGAAACCCATCCCGAACCGGTGCTGATCGGCTCGACCGCTGAGGAGCGCGCCGAAGTAAGGATGTGGACCCGGAGGATCGATCTGGAAATCGCCGTTCCGATGACCCTCGGTTTCCGCGGCGGCGTCGGTCGGCCGATGTTCGAACCACGAATGGATGTTGTCGGCGCAGAAGGCGCAGCAGATCTCTCGCGCATGTCTGACAATAAATGGAAGTGGCTGGACGCTCAGCTCGAGGGCAAGGACTATATCTGCCAGGACAAGTTCACCATGGCGGACCTGATCGCCTATTGTTTCATCCAGTTCGGCTATACGATCGGATGGTCCTTGCCCGAGGGTACGGACAATCTCGCGAAATTTGTCGATCGGATCGGTCAGCGCCCCTCCTCCAAAGTCTGGCAGGACAGCGAATGAGCGAAACTCCAGCCTCCCTCGCCAAGCTCGGCTCGATCATGCAGATCAGCTATGTACCGGACGACTATGACGCGGCGCTCGATTACTGGACCAGTAAAATGGGCGCAGGTCCGTTTTTCCACACCGAAAAAGTCGAGGTGGAAAATGTCAAATATCGCGGAGAGCCGTCCGACATCCAGTTTTCGATGGCGATCGGCTATTGGGGTGACGTCCAGGTCGAACTGATCCGCCCCAACAATGATGCGCCGTCGATGTTCAGGGACTGGCGCGAAAAAGGACTTCAGGGCGTCCAGCATCTCTGCCTGATCGTCGACGATCTCGATCATGCCCGCGCGCTGACCGAAAAAGCCGGCGGCGAAGTCATTCAGGAAGTCAGCCTGCCCGGCGGTGTCGGTGGTGCTTTCTACGCCGATTATGGCGGCGGACCCGGCACTATCATCGAATATCTGCAAATCCCGCAAGCCGGAATCGACGGTTTCGCGGCGATGCGCCAGATGCATCTCGACTGGGATGGCCAAACAAATCCGATAATAGGAAAAGAATAATGACCGAAGCGCCAGAACGCCGCCCCGACCAGAAGCCGATCCAGTGTGTTCTGGTCGCCGCCGGCAAATATCATGATATCGATTATGCCCGGCTGGAAGTGATGAAACTGCTCGCCGAGGATGACCGGATCAGGGTGCGGGTGTTCGAGGATTATGAGAATCTTGACGCGATCAAGAACGCAGATTTTCTGGTCAGCTATACCTGCGACCTCCAGCCCAGCGAGGCAGCGCAAAAGAATATCCAGGATTTTGTCAACGGCGGTGGCCGCTATTTCGCCCTGCACGGAACCAACGCGGTTCTGAAATTTCTGGAAAACGGTCTTGTCGATGCGCCGGATGAAATGCCGGTCTTTGCCGACACGCTTGGTACCCGCTTCCTGTCCCATCCACCGATCATTCCGTTCACGGTCGACAATGCCCAGCCCGATCATCCTTTGGTCAAGGGTATCCCCAGCTTTGAAACCGTCGACGAACAATATCTGGTCGAGACCCGCGCCGAACTCGATGTCCTTCTCGACACCGAATATAATGGCACGGACGATATCAGCGGCTTTGTTCACAGCGACATCACGAAGAGCCGCCATCCGGTCTTCTATATCCGCCGGATGGGCGAAGGCGCGGTCCTCTATTTGACCATGGGTCACTGCCGTGGCCATTATGACATGGAGCCGGTGCTCGACTGGTGGCCCGAAGTGGACCGTTCCGGCTGGCAGCAGCCGATCATCTATGACCTGCTGCGGCGCGGCATCGGCTGGAGCTGCGAAACCGCCATAGCAAAATTCTAACCCCGATTTCACGAAACACAAAGGAGACTACAATGGATTTAGGACTCAAGGGCAAAAAAGTCATTCTCACTGGCGGAAGCCGTGGCCTCGGCCGCGCGGCGCTGGAGCATTTTGCAGCGGAAGGCGCTGATGTCGCTTTCTTCTCGCGCAATGCCGATCAGGTCGCGACCGCGAAAAAAGAACTCGAAGCCCATGGCGGCAAGGTGATCGCCGACGCGCTCGATATGACCGATCTCGACGGCTATGCCAAATGGCTGGAAAAAGCGGCGGGCGATCTCGGCGGCTGCGATATTTTCATCCACAATGTCAGCTCTTCCGGTGCCGGCGCGACCGGTGACTGGGAAGTCACCTTCAACACCGACATACTCGGTGCGGTCAAGGCTATGGAAGTGCTCGAACCCTATCTGGAAAAATCAGACGACGGCAGCGTGATCTTCATGTCTTCCACCGCAGCGTTCGAAACCTTTGTCGCGCCACAGGCATTCAACGCGATGAAAGCCGCGCTGATCACCTTCGGCAGCCAGCTCAGCCAGTCGCTGGGGCCCAAGGGTATCCGCGTCAACATGGTTTCCCCGGGACCGATCAAGTTCCCGGGCGGCAACTGGTCGCAGATTGAAAAGGGCATGCCGGAATTTTACGAAGGCACCAAAGCCGGCTTCGCACTGGGTGATTTCGGCACCGCCGATGACGTCGCCCGCGGCGTCGTCTTCCTCGCCAGCCCTGCATCCAGCTACACCACCGGCGCCCATTTGGTGATCGATGGTGGCTTTACCAAACGCGTACAATTCTAAGTTGAAAAGCTTCCCCTTCCTGCTGGAAGGGGAAGCTTGATCTGCCCTTTGGGCACGTCCCGATAACCATTGTGGGCATCAGTGCGGGCATGGCCGCCAAGCCACAAATTGTCATTGTCATGATTTCCAACGATATTCCGATGATTTTATGATGCAAGCGCCCCAAAGCGCATTATATCCCGCGTCATGTCGACACCCCAATCAAAACTCGCCCCGTCATCACCGCTCTGGACAGCCATGCCCTATCTTGCTCTATTTGGCGGGATGGTGTCATTGGCGGTCGGGACCTCCTTTGCGAAACAGATGTTTCCGGTGATTGGCGCGGAGGGAACCGCCGCGCTGCGGGTCAGCCTGTCGGCCCTGATATTGCTCTGCGTCTGGCGACCCTGGCGCTTCAAACTGAGCCGGGTCGATGCCGGGCGGGTGCTCTTATACGGGCTCGTGCTGGGACTTATGAACCTTACATTCTACCTGTCCCTGCGGACCATTCCACTGGGACCGGCCATCGCGATCGAGTTTGCCGGCCCCTTGGTTCTCGCCTTGATTCATGCCCGGCGCTGGATCCATTTTCTCTGGGTTGGCTTTGCCGTGGCAGGCCTGGGGCTTCTACTCCCTCTCCGCGGCGGCATACACGCGCTGGATCCCGTGGGTGTGGCTTTCGCAGCCGCAGCGGGGCTGTTCTGGGCGCTTTATATCATTTTCGGGAAAAGCCTGTCGCACATGCACGCGGGACAGTCGGTGGCGCTGGGCATGAGCACCGCCGCTATCGTCATCCTGCCCTTCGGCATCAACAGCGCCGGAACGGCTTTGCTGTTACCCTCCGTCCTGTTTTTGGGTCTGGGTGTGGCTCTGCTATCCAGCGCCTTGCCTTATTCACTGGAGATGATCGCCCTACGCCACATCCCGGAACGAACCTTTGGCGTCATGCTGTCTGCGGAACCGGCCATAGGTGCGATCGCAGGCATGTTCATTCTCCATGAGCAACTCGGCGGCCTCCAATGGCTTGCTATCGGCTGTATAGTCATAGCCTCTGTCGGCGCGCTCCTGACCACAGAATCAGACAGTCCGATCGCCACGCCCGGAGCACCGGCATAGATGGCTGATTGGATCAGGAAACAAATCTAGCAATCCACTGAAGCCGGTGTTTCGGTCGGCTCACATATGAGCGAGCGCGAAATCCAGAGCAGCGCAAACAGCTGCCACCTGCGCGTTGTTACACTCGCGCGGCGTCGCGCGCGGACTGTCCGGATAGACTTCGGTTGTCGTCCTGAACCGGGCATCGGTCACGGCACCGCACATGGCATATTGGAATTGCGGATATTCGATCACGCCGTGAGCGATCACAGGCGAGCCTATAATCATATTATTTTCGTCCGGCGGAGCGATATGCGTTACCCGTTCGACCGCCGATATGATCGACTGCTGGAAAGCAGGTTGCGGGCTCTCGCTATCGTCAACCAGATAGAAGCCATCGGGTATGGCACCCGGCACATAGCTATTGCCGTCTCGTGCCGCCAGAGCAGGACGAAACTCGCTCTCGTCGCTATCGGTTGTTTCATGCAGGTCGATATGCAGGAGGAACGGTCCATTATGAGCGGCAACTAACGCCATCAGCGCCGCGCACTCAACCGCTTCGCTATCTGGTTTGAAATTGCGATTGGGATCCAATGCGTTGTAATTCCAACGATTGACACGCTCGTAAGCCCAGGGGCTTACGCAAGGCGCCACCAACAGATTGACTTTGCCAGCATAATTGGCTGCGTGCTTCTCCAGAAATTCAAGCGCGCCCATTATTCCGCTCGTTTCATATCCGTGTACGCCGCCGGTTACGAGCGCTGTGCGCAGAGCGGGGTCGTGAGGACCGTTTTGAAGAGCGAAAAGCGGATAAATATCGTCGGCGTAATCGAGTCGACCATAAGAAAGGATTTCAAATTGGCTAGCCAGTGCCTCGATCCGCGGCACTACGTCCTGTGCGTACCGGCGCTGGACGGATTGACTGGCTCGCCATTGCTTCCGTTCCTCCTCGCCCCAAGCTTGGCCCGGAGTTCCGATCGGATAAAAGGGATTGCTATTCATTTGGGTCTCGCTGGCCAGAGGCATGAATCATGATTGGGAAATGATGCTGCCAATTCTAAACGAATTTCGGCTTAGTGCCAGAGCTGGAGTCCGCTTTCAGAACAATATAGACGCCGAAAACAAGCGGATCATCTCCCCATCACTTCCCTTTTCCCGTAAAAGCCCCGATCCGCTCATACATATCGGGGCCATGGCCTTCCGATTCCATCACTTCCCATTGCAGCCCGGCGTCAAGCGGACCGCCGTCGGTTGCCTCCAGGAGACGCTTGTTGGCGGCGTGAGAGAAACCGGAATTGGCGACGATCTTGTTCGCCAGCGCTTCAATCTCGGCATCGAACTGTTCAAGCGGCACAGAATATTCCGCCAGCCCGATGCGCACCGCTTCCTCGGCATTGATCATGTCGGCGGTGAACATCAGCCGTTTGGCGGTGGCAATGCCAACCCTGCGCGGCAGACGCTGGCTCATGCCCCAGACCGGGGTCAGCGCCCATTTCGCATGGGTATCACCGAAACGCGCAGTGTCTGCGGCCAGAATGAAGTCCGCCGCCAGAGCCACCTCGAGCGCGCCGGTGTAGCAGTGACCGTGTACGGCAGCGATCACCGGCTTGGGCAGTTTTTCCAGCATCCGCAATGTTTCAGAATGCCAGCCGGGCGATGGCACCGCTTCACCTTCCGCAATATCGCCGAGATCATGACCGGCGGAAAAGCATTTGCCCGCACCGCGAAGAACCACGCAGCCGATGCTGTCGTCCTTGCGCAGATCGGAGACATGGTCCCGGAGCTCCCTGAACATGGCCACCGTCAGGGAATTGAGCTTGTCCGGGCGGTTCAGCGTCAACAGCGCCCAGCCACCCCGGTCTTCCCGCAGCACCAATTCTGTCATAACCTTTCGCCCTCGTCCAAATACCGTTCGTGCTGAGCTTGTCGAAGCACCTCTCGACGAGCAGTGCCCTTCGACAGGCTCAGGGCGAACGGCAAAAACATCAACTGTAAAATGCGATCGATCAATTGACCGCCCGGTCCTTGCCCTCCCAATAAGGCGCGCGCAGGTCCTTGCGCAAGATCTTGCCCGAAGGATTGCGCGGCAGAGCTTCGATGAAATCAATCGACTTCGGACATTTATAGCCGGCAATACGTTGACGGGCATCGGCAATCAGTTCCGCTTCGGTCAGTTCCTGCCCGGCCTTGACCACGACGCAGGCCTTCACCGCCTCGCCCCATTTTGCGTCGGGCACGCCGATCACCGCGACGTCGGCGACCTTGGGATTGGCGTAGAGCGCATTCTCGACTTCCGCCGGATAGACATTCTCTCCGCCCGAGATGATCATGTCTTTCAGCCGGTCCTGGATATAGAGATAGCCGTCCTCGTCGAGCGAACCGGCATCGCCCGTCCTGAGCCAGCCGTCAGCGTCAATCGTTTCCGCCGTGGCGTCAGGCCGGTTCCAGTAGCCTTTCATATTCTTTGCCGAGCGGGTCGCGATTTCGCCAATCGTATATGGTGGCAAAGTCTCGCCGGTCTCCGGATCGATAATCTTGATCTCGACACCGGGAAGAGGTGTACCGACCGAACGCATCTTCTCGTTACCGTTCACATCATGATCTTCGGGGTTGAGCGTGGTGATCGTCCCCGATGTTTCGGTCATGCCGTACATCTGGACAAAACCGCAACCAAGCACATCCATCGCCTGTTTCATCAACTCCAGCGGGATCGGTGACGCGCCATAAGTGATATATTTGAGATTGGAAAAATCGACATCCCTGGCCCGTGGATGATTGAGCAATATCTGGATCGCCGCCGGTACCATGAAGATTTTCGAGATATTATATTGCGCGATCAGATCGAGCGCCTGGGTCGGATCATATTCCGGCAATACGATGGCGCTGCCACCGGTGAACATCACGCCCAGTCCGGTGCCGGTGCCGCTGATATGGAAGCAGGGCATGGCGAGCAATGTGATCTCGCCCGGGATCGGCTTTTGCCAGTCCATCAAATCCTCTTCCGTGACCCCGGAACTGCGCGAGGAAAAAATCGATCCGCTGGTCATGATCGCGCCCTTGGGGTGACCCGTGGTACCCGATGTATAGAGCTGCAGCGCGTCATCTTCTTCGTTACAAGCCACCATCGGATCGACAGGTTCAAAGCCGTCGCGCCATGCCGGATAGCCGGCAAAATCGCCTTCGGCCTTCTCGCTACCCAATATCAGTTCGACATGGTCGAGATCATCTTTGATCTTGCGCACCAGATCGTCGAAGCCGGGGCCGATAAACAGGATTTTCGCCTGACAATCGTTCAATATATAGGCGACTTCCGGCGGAGCCAGCCGCCAGTTCACCGGAACCATCACGGCACCCAGCTTGGCCGCACCGACCAATATTTCAAAATAGAGATGACTATTCTTGCCCATATAGGCGATCCGGTCGCCCTTGCCGACGCCCTTAGACGCCAGTGCCTGGGCCGCCCGGTTGCTGCCCGCATCGAGTGCGGCATAGGTCATTTCGTCACCTTCAAAGGTGAAAACCACCGAGTCCGGCTGTTGCTGCGCGTGGAAACGCACGACATCGGCAATAGAAACTATCTCGTCTTCCGTCATAATATCATCCTCTTTGCGCGATTCTCTGACCGGCCATGCCCCGGATACATAGAGAGGCCAACGAGTGATACAGCCTAGCAGATTGACTAGCGGGAATGACACAAATGCTGGTGGCAAGACATCGCGTTGCTGATCTAGGGTCGCCCGATGCGCAAACTGGCATTGCATCAGATCACGATGATGGAGGGCGGACCGGAAGGCCTTGTCCGCTTCGCTGCCGAAGCCGGGCTCGACGAAGTCTGCCTCTTCACCGCGACGCCAGTCGATAAACAGGGCCAGGACATGTTTCCGGTCGTTACTCCCTCAGCATCGGCATCTTTCAAACGCCTGCTGCACGACCATGATATGCGGATCATCAACGCCGAATATTTTCCGGTGATGGCGACGCAAGACGTCGCGGCCTTTGCGCCAGCCATCACCCTTGCCGCAGAATTGGCCGCAAAACGGATAGTGACCCATATCCACGAAACCGACTGCAATCGCGCGGAGGATCAGCTTTCGAAACTATGCGCAATGGCTCGCGAAAACGGGCTGGAAGTCGGTCTCGAATTCACCGGGTTTTCTGCTGGCTGCAACAGCCTCGACAAGGCTGCCACGCTACATGGCCGTGTGAACCAGCCCAATCTCGGGATCGCTATAGACGCGCTCCATCTGTTCCGCACCGGCGGCACGCTGGAGCAGTTAGAGACCATGGATCCGGCCATCATCACCTATGTCCAGCTATGCGACGGACCGGATTTCCATCTGTCCGGCGACTATCTTGATGAAGCGATGAACCGGATGATCCCTGGCGAAGGGGTCTTTCCGCTGAAAAATCTGGCCGCCCTGCTCGGCCCGCATGTAGATATCGACATCGAAGTGCCCGACTTCGCCGGATGCGGAGGATCGGATGCAAAATCATGGGCACATCGCGCTGTCACCGCCAGCCGCAATCTGTTGGATTAAGAATGCGGAACGGGAGGGACTTCGGGTAAAGGCAGGTCCGACAGATCGAGCCAATCATTTCCCAACTGGCCATAGAAGCTGTCGAGCACAGCAAAAGGAAGCCGGAAGGGTCGCCCCCAACCGCTGTTCCACATCGCCACGACACCGGTCCGCGCTACCGGATCAAATATCATCGTCGAGCGGAACCCGTCCACCGCACCGCTATGCCCGACCAGTTGCCGGTCGGCATAGGTGAAGCTGCGCCAGCCCAATCCGTAGGACGGCTCGCCAAGTGCGCGGGCTAGATCGCCGCTATAGACGCGACCGGTCCTGACCAAGGGCGCATGGGCCAGTGCCAGTGTCCCGGCCGACAGAACCTCTTCATCCTCGCCCATCTGCGCGCGCATCCAGCGCGCCATATCCACGATATTGCTGCTGACGCCAGCAGCTGCCGGGACCCGCCAGTAGGATTCGGACAGGGTTCGCACCTCGTCACCGCGATGCGGCCGTGCCCAGCTTTGCGCGCCGGTCAGGCCGGTCATGCCGAATTGCGCGCTCTTCATGCCGAGCGGCTCGAATAACTGCTTCTGCACCGCATCAGAATATAATGTTCCGGCTGCCTGCCCCAATATTTCGCTGGCGGCGTCAAAAGCGATATTCTGGTAGCTGTGACAGGTGCCCGGCACGCATTGCAGCGGGGCCGCAGCCAGTTGCGCGCGGAGCAGGCCGGGATTCTGGCCGTCCTCCAGCTTGCTGTCATAGGCATTTTTCGTAAGACCGGTTTGATGCGACAAAAGTTGTGCCAATGTTGTTCGCGATTCCGCACCGCCGGGAAGTCTGAGGGACGTTTGCCAACTGGCAAGCGGCGCATCGAGGTTGAGCTTGCCTTCTTGCGACAGTTTTGCCGCAAGCGACCCGGCGACCCCTTTCGAGACCGAGGCCCAGCGGAACACGGTCTGCGGCATCACCCGCTCCCAGCTATTTTTGGCGGTTACACCATAGGTTCCGATAAAGCGGAGTTCGCCATCCTCGACAATGGCAACCGCCAGCCCCGCCATTTCCGGTCGTGCTGCCAGAACCGTAAAATCACGGTCGAGGCCCGAATAGTCGATCGTGCCCTGCCAGTCATCGGGCCGGGTTGGTAGTCTCGCTTCAACCTCCGGTACAATCAACTCCGGCAACGGAAAACCGCTTTGCTGTTCGACAAGCGCGCGATAACCATACCAGCCAACGAGCAACAGAGCCGCCAGGCCGAACAATAAAGTCAGATGTTTTTTCACCGGCTATATTTTATAATGCTATTTCATAGGCGGCAGTGGTTTTTGCTGCCACGTCCTCTGCGCTAATTCCCGGAGCCAGTTCGATCAGCTTGAACGGACTGTCATGGTCGTCACGCCTGAACACACAAAGATCGGTGATGATCATGTCGACGACATTGGTACCGGTCAGCGGCAATGTGCATTCGGGAATGAACTTGGGACTGCCGTCCTTCGCGCAATGATCCATCACGACGATGATTTTCTTCACGCCGGCGACCAGATCCATCGCGCCGCCCATGCCCTTGATCATCTTGCCGGGAATCATCCAGTTGGCGATATCGCCATTTTGGGCAATTTCCATCGCGCCCAAAACGGTCAGATCGATATGGCCGCCGCGAATCATCGCGAAGCTGTCGGAGGAACTGAAATAGCTTGATGACGGCAACTCGCTGATCGTCTGCTTACCGGCATTGATCAGATCCGCATCGATCTCGTCCTCGAAAGGAAACGGTCCGATACCGAGCATCCCGTTTTCGCTTTGCAGCGTGACCTCTACTCCCGGGGGAATATGGTTAGCTACCAGTGTCGGAATACCTATTCCCAGGTTCACATAATAGCCGTCTTGCAGTTCCTGTGCCGCCCGAGCGGCCATTTCATCGCGAGTCCAGGGCATATTTATCCTTCTTTCTCAACCGGTGTTGCATTTGCTGGTTCGTTCGCTTCCACTAGAGGAGGCGGCGTCAGAAACCAGCCATTATCAAACATATTTTCCAGCGTGATCGCCCCGTCGGGATCGCGCAAATAATCATAGAGCTCGTCAAAATCCGCGCGATCGTCACCGGCCATCGCTACAATGCAATAGTTGCGCGCGGCATCCCAGCGCCGAACCTGTTTTCGGTCATCGCCGCCACGATCAAGGAAAAGAAAATTATCCGATTCGGATTGCGAGAAACCGGCCTCGCTGAGGATGCTCGAAATTTTCTCGGATGCCGCAACGGGTTGGTCGGACAACCAGATCACGCTGATCTCAGCCGCCCGCAGGCTGGCCAGCACTTCGATAAGGCCATTTTGCCGGTACAGCGTTTCCGCTTTTGTCCAGTCGCCGCCGGTCGTGTCGTCAAGATCGATGGCTACAGCCAAAGGCTTGCCTTCACACGCCATGGTTTTCGGCTTGAAAACATCAACCCGCGGAATCAACACAACCGATTCAACGCCCTCTCCTGCTTCCAGCCTGGCCGACTGATTCAGAGCATGTGCCGCAAATCCGGCATAAGGCGAAGCATTGGAACCTCTCGGTTGATAATATTGTGCAATATAATCGGCAGCATCACCATCCAGATCGGATTCGGCAATTTCAATCGCACCGCCTTGCCCCGAGAATTTCTTTTCCGTTCGGGGCAATGCGTCAACAGTCTCGCTGCTGGGTCCGATCGTTACCTTACCTGAGGGCATCGCAAGATCGATTGCGCCGGACGCGACCAGTTCCCGTTTCGCTTCGGCGCGATCAATCTGTTTCTTGCCCATCGTCCCCAACGCCGCGAGCGGCAGGAGTGCCGCCACGCAACCGGACAGCAGTGGCAAGACTGCCAAAGCCAAAGATAGGCGAAGCCGGGCCATCAGGCGTCTGCGCGCTGCCGGGTCATGCGGAATTCTATCTTCTTGTCATAGGGCGCACCGTTGATCAGCCGTTTGACGTAGATACCCGGCAAGTGGATGCAATCTGGATCCAGTTCGCCAACTTCGACAATCTCCTCGACCTCGGCGACACAGATTTTGCCTGCGGTTGCCATCGGCGCGTTGAAATTGCGGGCCGTCTTGCGGAACATCAGATTGCCCGCCTTGTCCGCCTTCCAGCCCTTGATCAGGCAGACGTCGGCAAAAATCCCATGCTCGAGGATATAGGTCTGGCCATTGAAATCCTTATGCTCTTTGCCCTCGGCTACCTGCGTCCCGACGCCGGTCTTGGTATAGAAACCCGGAATACCCGCCCCACCGGCGCGACACCGTTCGGCAAGAGTCCCCTGTGGGCAGAATTCCACTTCCAGTTCGCCGGAAAGAAATTGTCGTTCGAATTCCTTGTTCTCGCCGACATAGGAAGCGATCATCTTCTTCACTTGCCGCGAGCGGAGCAGCTTGCCGAGACCTTCATTATCAATGCCGGCATTGTTCGAGGCGATGGTAAGCCCTTTGACGCCGTCCTGCTGGATCGCATCGATCAGCCGTTCGGGAATTCCGCAAAGACCAAAACCACCAACACACAGATGCATGTCATCGAATAAAAGGCCCTCGAGCGCCGCCGCTGCATCGGGATAGATTTTTTTCATTTTTCCGCTTTCCTGACTGGTTGTCCGGCGTCTAGCGCAGGTGGCGTCCGACCGTCCAGAATAGAATATGTTTGATGCAATGAATCGGTTATGCGCGGCATCATGTTCCGTGTCCTGGCCTGTTTATCGCTCTTTTTCTTTCTTGTGCCGGTCACCTATGTGCGCGGACCCGTTCCTCGGGCAAATGAAAGCCAATATATCGCGCTGGAACCGATAGTTATCGACGCGAAGAACCCGGTTCGCACCCGGATTGGTCGTCTCGAATTTCTCGGCGGCTGGAAAATCACCAGCGACAATGCCGCTTTCGGAGGCATATCATCCATGATCGCTTTGCCCGACAGCCGTTTCCTGATGCTCAGCGACAACGGAAGCCTGTTCGGATTTACGCTGGATGAAAGCAAACATCGGGCGATTCGTCCGTTCATTGCCCCGCTACCCGACGGCCCGGCCAAACCGAATGAATTTGCCCGACAGAATTGGGATGCCGAATCGTTCCTGCACGATCCCGAGACCGGCCAGTTCTGGGTTGGCTACGAGCATCAGCATAGTATCTGGCGCTACGGCCCGTCTCTGGCTCGCAGAGAAGCCGCGCATTTTCCTGAAGCCACAAAAAATTGGCCGGAAAACGAGGGCCCAGAGGCGATGCTTCATCTGCCCGATGGCCGTTTTCTGGTTTTTTCGGAGGCGGCAGAATATTCGAAAGGTGGTTATCAGGCGCTTATATTTGCCAGCGATCCCGCTGAACCAGGCAGCAAAGCCGTGCGCTTCGGCTATCAGCCGCCGAAAGGCTATAATTTGACCGACGCGGCGATACTCGACGAGAAGACAGCCCTGATGCTGCACCGACGGTTTACACCGTTTGATGGTGTGTCAGCAATATTGTCGACCGCGCAGCTCAAGGACTTCCAACCGGGAAAAATCGCGACGTCCGTACCGATCGCCACGCTGAGGCCACCATTAAAGGTCGATAATATGGAAGCATTGGCCGTCACGCGGGATAGAGACCAAATATTTGTCTGGATAGCATCGGATGACAATTTCAGCGCGCTGCAGGAATCGCTCTTGTTCAAATTCCGGCTGCTGAAGGGCAAAGTTGCACAGACAAAACCGGAACCGGAACGCAAAAACGAAAAAGCCGGAGCGAGCCCCGGCTTTTCAACGTTCGAATCAGACTGATCGCTTACGCGGTGGCAACCTGCTTTTTCGCGATTTCTTTTTTGAGACGCTTCACGCGCTGGCTCAATTTGTCGTCCTTGGTTTTCAGCAACCAATTGTCGAGGCCGCCAACATGTTCCACAGAACGCAGGCCATGGGTCGAAACACGGAGTTTCACGCCCTTGCCGAGTGTATCGGACAGAAGAGTCACATTTTGCAGGTTGGGCAAAAATGTCTTCTTGGTCCGGTTTTTGGCGTGAGACACATTATTGCCTACCAGCCGAGTCTTACCTGTCAGTTCGCAAATCCGCGACATCGTAAAAGTCCAATTTCTTGTTATTGATTGATTCCCAGCGGGAAAGTGGGGTTCGATAACCACAAACCATAAGGCCGTCAAGCATTACGGCGCTTTTCCTTGTCCGATGCCCTATCTGGCGTTTTATCATCAATCCCGCTAGGCGCAGCCAATGGCTCTGGCAAATTATACATCCTTCATGGACGCGGCGCTGGCCCTTGCGAAGGCAGCATTGGCGATCGGCGAAGTGCCGGTCGGCGCGGTTGTCATCCGGAACGGGGAAATTATCGGACGCGGCCATAATCGCACCCGGATCGATCATGATCCGACCGCCCATGCCGAAATCGTTGCGATTCGCGAAGCAACACGGTTTCTTGACAATGACCGGCTCGACGATTGCGATCTATGGGTCACGCTGGAGCCCTGCACCATGTGCGCTGGCGCGATTGCCCACTCCCGCATCCGCCGGCTCTATTATGGTGCCGGTGATGCAAAGGGCGGAGCGGTGGACAATGGCGTACGATTCTTCGACGCCCCGACATGCCATCACAAGCCCGAGGTTTATGCCGGCATGGATGAAGAAATATCCGCCAAGCTGCTGACGGACTTTTTCCGGGGTCGCCGGGACTAAATCCTAATGGACAAAGCGCGCGACAACGTCACGGTAGCTGCGCGATACCTTCACCTGCGCGCCCGACCCCAGAACAAGGAAACATTCCCCATTTGTATGCGGCTTGACCTCGCGCACCTGACTCAGGTTGACGATGGTCGAGCGATGCACCCGCTGAAAATAACGGGGATCGAGACGTTTTTCGAGATCCTTCATCGTTTCACGCAGAATCAGACTATTGTCGGCCGTATAGATGCACATATAATCGCCGGCCGCATCAATCCGCTCGATCGTATCGACATCGACCCGGAAAATCTGGCCGCGGTCTTTCACGTTGATCAGTTTTTCATAGCGGTCGGCTGAGGCAGGCTCTTCCGAATCATCCATATTGGCCATGGCATCGGGCGCGACTTCACTGAGCACGTTTTTGAGCTTTTCCAGTTCCGCGCCGCCGCGTTTTTCCAGCAAACGCTTGCGTACCCGGTCAATGGCGTCGGCAAGCCGGTCTTCCTCTACCGGCTTCACCAGATAGTCGATCGCCTCGGCCTCGAAGGCGCGGACCGCATGTTCGGAATAGGCGGTCACGAAAATGAACAGGGGCGGTTCGATCTCCATGATTCCCTGAACCACCGAAAATCCGTCGAATCCTGGCATCTGGATATCGAGAAACACCAGATCGGGCTTCAATGTCTTGATCTTGCGAATCGCTTCCCGGCCATTGCGGCAGGTGTCGACAATTTCGATATCGTCAAATTTCTCGAGCCGGATCTGCAAACCCTGGATCGCAAGTTTTTCGTCGTCGACTAATATCGTCTTGATCGTCATGTTTTTAAATCCTTATGCTGAAATGATGCCATCGCCGGTGTATTCGCCGGCTCCCGCTGTTGGTCATCACTGGATGCATGCTCCCCAAAAATAGTCTCGTTTCTCACTTGTTCGTCTGTCGCCGAGTCATCCGCCGCTTCCCGCTCGATCTGTTCCCTTGTTTCAAATGGCAAGGCGATGAATACCGAAAAGCCCTCGCCCGGAGACGATCGCGTTTCGAATATGGCGGCTTCTCCATAAGCCTGGTTTAATCGCTCCTGAATATTGCCGAGGCCGACGCCGGTCGAATCGGACTTGCTGGTCATCGCACCAATTTTTCCGGGCCCGGTATCCGACACCACAATTCGCAGCTTGTTCCCGTCGCGATGGGCCGAAACCGAGATGTCCGCGCCTTCTTCCTGCGGCGTGACCGCATATTTTATTGCGTTTTCGACCAGTGGTTGCAGCAATAGAGAGGGCAACAGCGCGTCGCGCACAGCCGGGTCGATATCGAAATGGGAGCGCAGTCGCTCTTCGAAACGCATTTTTTCAATATCGAGATAGAGATGCAGGGTTTCGACCTCCTGAGCCAGAGTCACCCGGCTGTGGACCTCGTTGACCAATGTATGGCGCAGGAAGGAGGACAGGCGTGACAGCATGGCATTGGCCGGTTCGGTCTGCCGGAGCAGCACGAGCGTGGATATGCTGTTCAGCGTGTTGAACAGGAAATGGGGATTGAGCTGGTAACGCAGCATCGCAAGTTGGGCGCGGGTGGCCTGCGCCTCGAGCTGCAATAGCTGATCATTTTGTTCCTCCACCCGTAGGAAGAAATTTATCGCATAATAAAGTGCCGACCAGGCGCCGAGCAGCATGATACCAAGGAACAGTGATCCTATGAATAAGGTGATAAAGGCGGTTTCCGACGTCGGATTCTGGATGAGGAAGACCCAGGCATCGATGAAAGCGTATAAAGCCGAGGCTACCGTCAATATCGCCGCGGTGCTGCTCCATGTCACAATAGGACGCCGGTGGATCAGATTCTTGTACACGACCGACAAAAGCAGGGAGATGGAATAGCCGGTGATGGTCGAAATAATGACCGGCACCAGGAAACTCAGCGGCAATCCGTTCGAGATTCCGCCGATCGCCCGCAATATCAGCGCACCGGCCCAGCCCGCAGATTGCAGGTTCCAGAATGCTCGGTTCTTGTTGCCAAAAAACGGCTGGGGACGAATTTCCATGACGGCCATCGCTCTATCTATAGCGGGGCATTACCGGTTGGGGAAGAATCGCCTATCATTTGTGCAAATAAGGCTTCAACCGGCGTCGTTTTTCACTGAAAACCGTAAGATTTTCATTGTCGGCCACGACAGAAATGTTTGAAAACCCGAGAAACGACCAATGAGAATATGATCGACGGTCCCGGCGAAGGCCGGGACGAGGAATATGTCGTGATGGCATTACTTCACGACGTCAGCGATACGCTTGGCACCATAATCACCCCGATGTTGCTGCGGTGATCCTGAAACCCTCTGTCAGAGAGAAAAACCATTGGATCGCGGAACATCATGGCCCGCCCGGTCGACCGCATTTCCGCGACCGAATAGCATCCATCGGACTCGGCCTTCAGGCTGCAGAAGACTCGCCGATTTCCTTCAGATGGCGAACCACCATATCTTCACGACAGACGCCGTCTGAATCGGGTTTCAATTCTGCTTCATCAATCCAGCACAGATCTTCCATTTCCAATATCCGGTCATCGTGCGCCCGCATGGTGACGCGGGCGATGGGTTGGCGGTCACGCGAATCGCATAACACCGGATTGGACGGAACGCCGGTTTCCCATCGTTCCCCCCATTGTCGCATCGCGATCATCGTCGGCAGCAAATCCTGCCCCTTGTCGGTCAGCCGATATTCGACTTTTCGTTTGTCATGATCACAAGGGCGACGGGTCATGATCCCCGCTTCAACCATGCGGGTGAGCCGGTTGGCCAGGATATTCCGGGCGATACCGATTTCGGAAAGGAAATCCTCGAAATGCCCGACGCCGTTGAGCGCAGCGCGCAATATCATGAAACACCAGCGTTCGCCGATAACTTCCAGCGATACAGGTAGGCTGCATTCTCCGCCGATCAGGCTCGATAGATCTTCTCTGATTTTATCCATGTACCCATTCCTAAACCAGTTTTCGGGTGAGTGCGAAAAAAATGTAAGTTTTTAGTTGCAACTTAAAACCCATTAATCTAAGTAGTGATTCGCAACCTAAATTGCAACAACGATTTTCTCCCCGCCAGCCATCACCATGACGGTCGGCAAACCGAACGATAAGAAAGGAAATATCATGCTTCTCTCCCAAAGCCCCCTTCGTGCTTCGATGATCTTCTGCATTGCCGCGATGGCATCTCTTACCTTGTTTACCGCTACGACGGCCGAAGCCCGCACCAAATCAATCGCCTATACTGCGGAATTGCAGGCTCCGGTCGAGGCGGCCCAGGAAATTATCAAGGATACGGTCATCCGTTGCGCAGGCACCGAATGTATTGGCGCGCAGAGCAGTTCTTCGCCCCGTACAATCTGCGCCAAGGTCGCCGATGAATTCGGTCCGGTTGCCAGTTTCGCCTATAAAGGCGAGGCCTTTGACAGCGAAGCGCTCGCCAAGTGCAACAATTGATTTGAGCATCCCGCCTGACCGGTCTCTCGCTCCCGATAGCAGCCAGTTTACTGGCTCCCCCCGGTCAGCCATAGCGCCGAAGCCAACCTTATGTTCCATTCCCCGGACATAAGAGCCGGCTTCGGCGCTCTTTTTTGTTGCCCCCGCCCCGAAAGCGCTACATCTTCAGCTGATGCTTAGGCAATATGAACTGGTGGAAAGGGTAAAATCCTATGATCCCGATGCAGATGAGGATCTGCTCAACCGCGCTTATGTTTTTTCGGTGCAGCGACATGGCAGCCAGAAACGCGCAAGCGGCGACCCTTATTTCAGTCATCCCATAGAGGTCGCCGGTCTGATGACCGATCTCAAGCTGGACCAGCAGACAATCGTCACCGCCCTGCTCCACGACACGGTCGAAGATACGCTGACCACGACGGAAGAAATCGGCAAATTATTCGGCGAAGAGATCGCCCGGCTGGTTGATGGCGTAACCAAATTATCCAAGATCGAAGCCCAGAGCGACAATGAACGGGCAGCCGAGAACCTGCGCAAATTTTTCTTGGCCATGTCCGACGATATCCGCGTCCTGCTGGTCAAGCTTGCCGACCGTTTGCACAATATGCGGACGCTGCACTTCATCAAGAGTGAAGAAAAGCGGCGGCGGATTGCGCATGAAACCATGGATATCTACGCGCCCCTAGCAGAACGGATCGGCATGTATGAATATATGCGCGAGATGCAATTGCTGGCGTTCCGGCACATGGAACCCGAAGCCTATGAGACCATCACCAAAAGATTGCAGGCGATCAAGGAAGGGGATGACGGCCAGGTCGAGAAAATCTCGGAATCGATCCAGAAGGCTCTCGCCAATGGCGGGCTGGCAGCGGAGGTCAGCGGACGCGAGAAACATCCCTATTCGATCTGGCGCAAGATGCAGGAACGGCACGTTAGCTTCGAGCAGCTGACCGATATCATGGCGTTCCGCGTGGTGACCGACAACAGCGCCGAATGCTATCGCGCGCTCGGCATCCTGCACGAGAAATGGAAAATGGTTCCAGGCCGTTTCAAGGACTATATTTCCACGCCAAAGCGCAATGCCTACCAGTCGATCCACACGACCCTGATGCACGGCAACAATATGCGGGTGGAAATCCAGATTCGTTCGCAGCGCATGCACGAGGACAATGAATATGGTCTCGCCGCGCACTGGGCCTATAAACAGGGCAACCGGCCCGACGGCCAGGCCGGCTGGATACGCGATCTGATCGAAATCCTGGATCAGGCGGAAGACGCGGAAGAATTGCTCGAGCACGCCAAACTGGCGATGTACCAGGACCGGATTTTTGCCTTCACCCCCAAAGGCACGTTGCTGCAATTGCCGCGAGGCTCGACCACGGTCGATTTCGCTTATGCCGTGCATACCGATCTCGGCAACCAGACCGTCGGCGCCAAGGTCAACGGTCGGCACGTGCCCTTGCGCACGCAATTGCAAAATGGCGATGTCGTGGAGATATTGAAATCCAAGGGACAGGATCCCCAGCCGGGCTGGCTGTCCTTCGTCATTACCGGCAAGGCCCGGTCCGCGATCCGCCGCAACGTCCGGTTCAAGGAACGCGACGAGATTGTGGCGATCGGCACGGAACTATATGAGGAAATTATCGAAAGATTGCCCGGCAAGATCGGGCCCCGCGCTGTCAAGGCCGCGCTGAAACGGCTGGAAATGCAGGAACCGGACGACCTGATGATGGCGATCGGGACGCGCCAGCTCAGCGACCGCGAAGTGATGGAGGCGCTCATTCCCGGCAGCGTCAACGACAATGATGACGAACGGCAATGGCCCGAACAGGACCGGGCGATTTCGATCAAGGGACTGACTCCCGGCGTTGCCTTCAACCTCGCCGAATGCTGTCACCCGGTACCCGGAGACCGGATTGTCGGCCTGCGACGCAGCGGCAAAAGTGTCGAAGTACACACGATCGATTGCCAGAGTCTGGCCGATGGCGTGGATGCGGACTGGGTCGATCTCAGCTGGGGAAATGAAAGCGACGGCGCAGCGGCGCGGCTATGCGTGGTCCTGCACAACAAGCCCGGGACGCTTTCGGAAATGGCCGGCATTTTCGGCTTTCACAATGCCAATATTCTGAACCTGCGCCTGTCGCATCGCGACGGCCCGTTCCATACATTCGATGTTGATCTGGAAGTGCACAATGTCCATCATCTGATGCGGATATTGTCGGCTTTGCGCGCATCGGAAGCGGTCGCGCAGGCCGAACGCTCCTAGTCCGACGCTAGTAGAATGTCAGGGAGCCGGCGGTGGTCCGCCAGGAAGCCCCTCTGCCTGCATCTGCCGCTGCAATTCCTGCATTTGTGCTGCGGAAATAAAGTCCAGCAGGGTCACATCGAATATCAGCAGACTGTTGGCAGGAAGCTCCGGTCCGGGGGATGCTTCGCCATAAGCGAGCTCCGACGGGATCCAGATGCGATATTCGCCGCCCTTTTGCATCAATTGCAATGCTTCGGAGAAACCGGGCACAACGCCGCCAACCGGCATTGGCGTCTGTTCATTGGCGTCAAAGATCGTGCCATCGCGCAGACGGCCTTCATATTTGACCAGTGCGGTGTCGGTCGCCGTGGGCGAAGCCCCCTCGCCCGGCTTGATCACCTTATATTGCAAGCCCGAAGCGGTTGTCTCTACCCCGTCCTCATCGGCATTGGCGGCCAGAAACTGTTCGTTGCTTGCGCCATTTACGACAACATTCCGGGTTCCCGTATAAGCGAGAAGCAGAGCGGCCGCAGCGACAAGGAACACTGCTAACCAGATTTTGGTCAGCGAGCCCTTTTTGATGGGATGAATCGGAACCGTGGTGACAGACATGGGCAGGCTACCTTGATTATTGTGGAGCCGAAGCGCTTAAATCAGTCCGTCACGTTCCATACGCTTGCGGTCCATCTTGCGGGCGCGGCGCACGGCAGCAGCCTTTTCGCGAGCACGTTTCTCGGATGGCTTTTCATAGTGGCGACGAAGCTTCATTTCGCGATAGACGCCTTCGCGCTGCAACTTCTTCTTGAGCGCCCGGAGGGCCTGATCAACATTATTGTCGCGAACCATGATTTGCATAAGACTGAGTAACTCCGTTCAAATTTCGTAGCGGTCCAGAAGCAATTTCTTCTGGCCTATATTAGTGTAAAAGCCATAAAAAAGGGTTTGCAGCAGAATCAATCTGCTTCAATCTCGCGCCGCCTATCAATTTCTCGGCACCGAGGCAAGCTTTTACGCGATTCAATGCGCGAATGACCGGAGCTTTGGATTCATCTTTTCAGGGCTTTGCTATAGGTTGATGTATAGAGACTATAAAAACCGATTCGAGGAGAGAAAAATGGCCACCGCGATCAATATCCAGTCCAGTTGCAGCAAAGAAGAATGGAAAGCACGCCAGCGGCTTGCGGCCTGCTACCGGATTTTCGCCTATCTCGGCTGGGACGAAATGATTTTCAACCATATCACGCTCAAGGTACCCGGTGAGGATGACGCCTTTCTGATCAACCCTTATGGCCTGCATTTCAGCGAGGTGACCGCCTCGACTCTGGTCAAGATCGACATCGACGGCAACACGCTGGATGGCTCGACCTACCCGGTCAACAAGGCCGGCTTTACCCAGCACAGCTTGTTCCACCGCGAACTGCCCGATGTCCATGCGATCATCCACACCCACACGACCGCGACCATGGCGGTATCCTCGGTCGAAGGCGGACTGCAGCCGATCAATTTCTACGCTGCCGCTATCGTCCCGCGCCTCGCCTATCACAAGTTTGAAGGCATTACGGTGCACGAGGATGAAGGACCGCGTTTCCTCGCCAGCCTTGGCAAAAAACGGATGATGATGCTGGAGAATCACGGCCCGGTGGTGATGGGCCGAACATTGGAACAGGCGTTTCTCAACCACTGGGTGCTGCAACGCGCCTGCGAAATCCAGATGCAGACTTTATCGATGGGCAAGCCGGTGATGATCGGAGAGGAAGTGATCAGGAAGCATCTGGAAAATCTGTCGCAGGTCTCGATCGATCCGATGCAGCAGGGCGTTCCGGAATTTGACGCGATGGTGCGACTGGTGGATCGCGAAGACCAAAGCTGGCGGGAGTAAAATTCTGCTTTCGTCATGCTGAACTTGTTTCAGCATCCCTTATTGCATAAACCACTCGCAGGAGATCCTGAAACAAGTTCAGGATGACGAGCAAGACGCTATGACCAAATTTACTGTCAACGACCGACCGGTCTGGTACCGGATGGATCCGGAAACACCGCTCCTGTGGGCATTGCGTGACGCATCCAACCTCACCGGCACCAAATATGGCTGCGGCACCGGCGATTGCGGCGCCTGTATGGTCGAAGTCGACGGCGAGGCGATCCGCTCCTGTCTCGTCACCATCGGCGAGATGGAAGGCCGTTTTGTCACCACAATCGAGGCGCTGTCGCGTGATCGCAGCCATCCGGTGCAACAGGCATGGGCGGCAGAAAATGTACCGCAATGCGGTTTCTGCCAGTCCGGCATGATCATGGCAGCCGCGGTATTGCTGAAGAAAAATTCCAACCCGTCGAAAGCCGCGATTGACGAGGCAATCACCAATATCTGCCGTTGCGGAACCTATCCGCGGATCCGCGAGGCGATCCAGCGCGCCGGCCGCGTCGCGCGCGGGGAAGCGGTGCTCAGCGCTGCGCCGCCTCCGGGAATCGATCCCGAAGATGCCGCCAAAGCGGTTCCGGCGTTGACGCCAAAGGATTGAAGCAATTAAGGTTTGCGTGCCCAAGCTCGCGTCCCTCGGGTTTTCTTTGAACCAACCCGCCAATTCGTGTTTATGAAACTCTTTTGGCGAATCGAGAGAGAAACATGAAAGCGACTATCTGGCACAATCCGAAATGCGGCACATCGCGCAAGACGTTGGCGATATTGGAAGAGACGCCCGGCGTTGACCTGACCGTGGTCGAATATTTGAAAAACCCGCCGAGCCGTGCCAAGCTGGAACAGCTTTACAGCGACGCTGGAATGACTCCGCAGGAAGGCTTACGAGTCCGCGGTTCCCCGGCCGAAGAGCTGGGACTGACGAAAGAAGACGCCACAGGCGACCAGATTCTGGATGCCATGGCCAGGGAGCCGATGCTGATCAACCGGCCGCTGGTCGAAACCGACAAGGGGGTCAGATTGTGTCGTCCGCAGGAAATCGTGCAGGAGATACTCTGACACGAGGCTCTTTCGGCGGATTGGAATAAACAAACCGGGAAAGATGATGTCGGTAGTCGCGATATACAGCATGAAAGGCGGCGTTGGCAAAAGCTGCACGGCGGTGAATCTGGCATGGAATAGCGCTGTCGGCAGTTCCCGGCGGACGTTGCTCTGGGATCTCGACCCGCAGGGCGCGGCTTCGTTCATATTAAACGGGAACAATGTCGAGAAAGATCGGGCGCGTGCGATGATCGCCGGCAATGTCAAGCCAGCCAAGCTGATCAAACATACGGAAATAGACAATCTCGATCTGCTGGCCGCAGACGTTTCGCTGCGCAGCCTTGACCGGCTGTTTTTCCAGATCGGTAAAAAGCGACATCTCGGCAAGCTGCTCAAGGAACTGGGCAAGGACTATGACCGGATCATCCTCGACTGCCCGCCCGGCCTGTCGGAGACCAGCGAACAAATCCTGCGCAATGCGGATATTGTAATCGTCCCGACCATACCGTCGCCACTCTCAGAACGCGCGCTTAGCGATGTGCAGATATTTCTCAACAGCGCCGGGAAAAAACACGCACCGTTGCTACCGGTCTACACAATGGTCGACCGGCGGAGAACCATTCACAACGAGGGCCTGCTCAACAAGCCGAAATGGCCGGTTATCCCGATGTCGAGCGCTGTTGAACATATGACGAAATTGCGAAAGCCGATCGGCAGTTTCGCGCCCCGCAGCCCTGCCGCCCAGGCTTATGCCCGCATTTGGCGGGGAATTGAAAAGCGGCTCGCGAAAAAATAGGCGGGTCGCACCGACCTATGCAGATTTTCTGCTATATTCCAGTTGCTCGCTATCAAATGTGTCGAACAATATCCGCGCGTCTTCCGCGACCATCGGCCGGCCAAAATAATAGCCCTGGATCTTGGTACAGCCCAGCTGCTTGATCATCTGCACTTCTTCTTCTGTCTCGGCGCCCTCGGCGGTCGTTGACATGCCCAGGGCATCCGCCATCGCTACAACGGCACGGATGATGGCAAGACTCTCCGGCGCCTTTTTCGCAGCACCCTGAACAAAACTGCGATCGACCTTGATCGTCGTGAAACGCGTTTTGCGCAAATAGCCGAGCGAGCTATAGCCAGTCCCGAAATCATCGAGCGACAGGTTGATCCCCAGCGCAATGATCTTATCAAGCATTTCTGCAGCCCCGGTGCCCTCGCGCATGAAAATGCTCTCGGTCACTTCGATCTCCAGACGGTGCGGAGGAAGCCCGCTGTCCGCGAGCGCCGATACAATGGTAGAAAGGAAATTGACTTCGGTCAGCTGGTCGGCGGAGACGTTTACGGCAACCTTGACGGAGGAGGGCCAGTTCATGGCTTCCTGACAAGCCGTTCGCAAGACCCATTCTCCCATCGGAACAATCAGCCGCGCCTCCTCGGCCAGCGGCACGAATTTCGCTGGCGATACAATTCCAAACTGCGGACTGGTCCAGCGCAGAAGCGCTTCAAAACCGACGACTCCGCCCGTGTCAGCACTGACCACCGGTTGATAGTTCAACGACAGTTCGCCCTTCTCCAGCGCCTTGCGCAGGGCAATTTCCATCACCCGTCGTTCTTCGGCTTGCACGTGCAGTTTCGGCTCATATTGATTATAGGCGCCGCCGCCCTGATCTTTAGACCGATAAAGAGCGAGATCGGCGCTGCGCATCAGCATTTCCACGGTGCGACCGTCGCGCGGTCCAATTGCCGTCCCGACGCTGGCACCGATGTAGAGCGTATGCTGGTCGATTTCATAAATTTGCGACAATCTGTCGATGATACGCTGGGCAAGCGCTTCCACATAATCCAGATCGGTGGCGTCTTTGATCACGATAGCAAATTCATCGCCGCCCAGGCGACAGCAAAGCTCGTTGTCGGTCATGAGCGACCGCAGTCGATCCGACACACGTGTTAACAAGCGGTCACCCACCGGATGTCCCAGCGTGTCATTCACTGCCTTAAAGCGATCAAGGTCGATCATCATGAAGCCGCAGCGGCCGCTCCATTTCTCGGCCGCTTGCAGTGCTTTCCCGAGCGCTTCGGTCAGCTGCAGACGGTTTGGCAAACGGGTCAGCGTGTCGAATCTGGCCATATGCGAAATCTTGTCTGCTGATTCGCGCTGCTGGGTGATATCCGATCCAACGCCACGAAATCCGTGGAACATACCATTATCATCGAGCTTCGGCGAGGCCGACAATTCCCACCAGCGGTTCTCGCCATTGATCTGGACCGGCACCAGCAAATTACTGAAACTGTCGCGCCGTTTCAACTTGTCGGCCAGTTCGTGCAGAGCATTTGAAAATTTTCCGCTCTCCCAGGATTCTCCGGCGACAAGCTGCAGGAACGGTTTGCCTTCAATCACATCTGCGGGCTGGCCGACAGCATGGGCAAATCGCGGCGAGACATGCGTCATCCGCCGTGATGTATCGGTCTGCCACAGCCAGTCGGCTCCGGTATCCTCGAATTCCTTAAGTAACAAGCTGACCACTTCGCTTTTCTCGTTCAGACTCGCTTCTGCAACCTTCCGGTCAATGAAGGATCGTCCGGTCATCAGACAGGCGGAGACCAACAGAACCCCGATCGCTCCCGACACAAATGCCAGCTCGACACTGCCGTTATGCAGCCAGCCGAAGACCATCGCCGCGCTGGACGAGGAGATAAACAGGATGCTGCACAGCGGGATCGCCGAGAACATTATCGCTGACCCCACCATAAGACAGATGATCATGGCCCACAGCGGGACCAGGGTCGCGAAATTGGTATGGAAGGCAAAGAGAAGAAATGCGCTGCCCCAGATCAAGCCGCCGGCGAGGGAAAGCAGATGAACCATGGCGGTCTCGCCACGATCGATCGATCTCCGCTGCCACGTCGACTGTTTGCGGTACAATATATGGGAATAAACATATAATGCGCACAATGCCGTCAGCCAGAGGCCGAGGTAGAGACCGTTGATCAGACCGGCCCCCCATTGCATCGTCAACAAACCGCATACAATCGCCGAAACAATCTTCAGGAAACTATGCTGGTGGATACCGTTAAACTGCAACGCACGAATCCGGCCCCACTCGACCCCTTCGGGGTCAGTCAGGCCGAGTAAAATGCTCAGCGGGATTTCCCGCGGCAAACCGGATTGGGAGAGAATCTTTTGCACACATCGCTATTAGTCCGAAAACCTTAGCGAAACGTAAGGATCAGGCCAAATTTTCGTGCAAATTCCGATTGACAGAAACTCGGCCCAATCAGGCCGCGACCGCATAAGGCTGAATATCACCGGAAAGATAGAGATTCCGCGCCTTTGCCCGGCTTAGCTTGCCGGAACTGGTGCGCGGCAATGTCCGTGGCGGTACCAGTTCGATCACACAATTCATCCCCGTGATCGCCCGGACCTTTTCCTTGATCTCGTTCCGCAGCCGCAAACGCTCGATTTCATCCGAGGTCCGGCATTGGACAAGCACAGCGGGCGTTTCTTCCCCGCCAGGCGTGGTAATCGCAAAGGCGGCAATGTCGCCGGCCTTGAAGCCGGGCAATTGTTCCACCGCCCATTCGATATCCTGCGGCCAATGGTTTTTGCCATTGATGATGATCATGTCCTTGGCGCGGCCGACAATATAGAGATAGCCGTCAGACAGATATCCCATGTCACCGGTATCGAGCCAGCCGTCCACCAGACAGGCATCGGTTGCTTCCTGATCGCCATAATAGCATTCCATCACCGCCGGGCCTTTCATCCAGACCTTGCCGACGGTTTTTTCCGCCAGCACAGCTCCATTTTCCTCGCGGATTTCCAGCAATGTATCGCGCACGGGCTTGCCGCAGTTGACGATCGCGCGGAACCGTTTCGGGCGACTGCCGTCGCTCTGTTTCTCTCCGGAAAGCTCGGTTTCTTCCACCAGTTCCACTTCCATCCCTTCGCCCGATGGCATCAATGTCACGGCAAGCGTGGCTTCTGCGAGACCGTAGCTCGGCAGGAAAGCTTTGGCGTCGAAACCCGCCGACGCGAAAGCATCGGTAAACCGCTGCATCACATCGGGCCGGATCATGTCGGCGCCGTTGCCCGCCAGTCGCCAGCGCGAAAGATCGAACCGTTCCTCGACATTGGACTGGCTGCCAATCCGGCGAGCGCAGATGTCATAGCCGAAAGTAGGCGAGAAGCTGCAGGACGTTCCGGGATTGCGGGTAATCAGGTCCAGCCATGATAAGGGCCGCCGCGCAAAATCCGCAGTCTTGAGATAGTCGGTAGAAACCTGGTTTGCGACCATCGACAGGAAACAGCCGACCAGACCCATGTCGTGATAGAAAGGCAGCCAGGATATGCAGCGATCTGTCTCGTTAATCAGCATGCCATGTGCATGCGAGCCGAGATTATGCAGCAACGCCTTGTGCGAGACCGCAACGCCATGCGGGAAGCGGGTCGAGCCGCTGGAATATTGCAGATAGGCGATATCGCCGCCGTCGGCTTGCGGCAATTGTGTATCGGGCGCATCCTGTTCGGCGAATTTATCCCAGCCGAAAGCCGGAATATCCCGCGACTGGCCAGCAGCCTCCGCCAATTCCGATATCTCGTCCGGAAACAGCAAAAGCGCCGGAGTACAGCTGTCGAGTTGCACACCGATCTGCTCGATATAGCTTTCCTTGCCGCCAAAGGAAGTCGGCAATGGCAGTGGCACCGGCCATGCACCGGCGTAGACAGCGCCAAAAAACAGCGCGCAAAATTGGGGTTCGGTATCGGCAATCAGCGCCACCCGGTCGCCCGGCTTGATACCGAATGCGATCAGTCGTTTTGCGAATGCCAACGCATCTTCACGCAGTTCGCTGAACGGATAGGCCCGGACAAGCGCAGCACGGGCATCGTGAAAATTGAAACCCTTTTGTCCTCGCGCCGCATAATCCAGAGCATCTCCCAGCGTATTAAAATCCGAGAAACGGCGGGGAAGCTCATCCAGGGTCGGCGTTGCTGTCAATTCGGTCATCCAATATCCATTTCCGGAAGGTCCAGCCTTCCTAAAAACCAATCTTCTTCATTCGGTAAGGGAATATGGTCGATTTTCGACCGCCCTTCAGACTCTTCTAACTATGTCATTGATAACCTCTGGCGTTTAAATTTCGGCCCGACTGTGGCACAAAAAGGGCAAACGTCAAACCAGAAGGCCAAGCCGTTGAAAAACAGCGTTAAAACGTTAAATGGGGAGAGCTTGAATCGGCTGGCTATACGCTATGTCGAACGATATGCAACGAGCCGGAAAAAACTGGCGGTATATCTGCACCGGAAAATAGGCGAACGGGAATGGCAGGATGCCGATCCTCCCGCAGTCGAGGAGCTGGTCGAGCGCATGGCCTCGCTCGGTTATATTGATGACGCATTATACGCACAAAACAAAGCCTCTGCCCTCAACCGGCGTGGCTATGGCACCCGCCGTGTCGCACATGCGCTATACCAGGCAGGTATCGGTGAAGCGGACGGGCGCGAAGCCTTCCAGATCAGTGAATCGAACAGCTGGATGGCGGCGGAAAAATTTGCCCGCAAACGGCGGATCGGACCCTATGCCGAAACCCAGCAGGACGCCGATAAATGCCGCAAGCAATTGCAGGCGTTCCTGCGGGCCGGCCATGATTTCGACGTGGCGTCACGCTTTGTCTTTGCCAAACCGGGCGAAGACATAATATCGGAAGACTAGCCGTAGCGGCGCCCCTGGACTGGTATGTCAAGGCAGGAGAATCGCCAGTTTACAATTATTATGATATATTTGCCGTGATATAAGCCTGACACCGAGTCGGAAATTAATAGACTCTTGATTTAGCTTAGTTTTGTTCGGAGATGCATTGTGGTAAGCTTATTAGCGGAAACAGCCCCTGCGGATATTTACATAGCCCACGCCAGCGACGATGATCATTCATCGGCTGATGTCGAAGTGCTACGCACCAGGGGCCGGGTAAAATGGTTCGACTGTCATCGCGGGTTCGGCTTCATCGTTCCCGAGAAAGACGATTCTGACGACAGGGATTCTGGCGACAACGGCTCGACATCCCGATCGGATATATTGATTCACTGGAGTCTCCTTGAACCGCTGGGCAAACGGGAACTGCCGGAAATGGCGACAATCACCTGCGAATATGTGCGCGCACCCAAAGGATTGCAGGCGACAAAAATTCTCGACATCGACCTTTCAACTTGCGTGGCAGAAAACGGGCCGCGATCGACATCAGGCGGGCAACAGTCGGTACCGGCTGTCGATAAGGATCATCCGGCGTTCACCGACGCCGAAGTAAAATGGTTCAATCGCGCCAAAGGATATGGTTTCCTTGTCAGCAGCGAAATTGGCGGCGATATTTTCCTGCATATGGAAACGCTCCGCGACGCGGGGATCGCCGAGGTCATTCCGGGCCAGCGATTACGGGCCTGCATAAAAGATGGTGACCGGGGCCACATGGCCGTACAAGTCTGCCTGTCGTCTCCAGTCTGAAGAAGAAAATCATTCAAATGAACAAAAGGCCAAAAGCGATAGCGCTTTCCCTGTTGCTGCTGTCCGCTTTCAGCCTGTCCGGTTGCAATGCCAGAACCGGTGAAACCGCTGCAACCGACCAGCAAAGCGCATTGCCGCTCTCCGAGGCGGGTCTCAAGCAGGTACCGCTCAGCGTCCAGACGTCGGACGCGTCGCATGCCTTCATCGTCGAAGTCGCAGAAAACAGCGCTCAGCAGGCTCGCGGTCTGATGTTCCGGAACAAGTTGGCGGATGACAAAGGCATGATTTTTCCTTTACCGGAAGATCGCCTCGCCAGTTTCTGGATGAAGAATACCGTCATTCCGCTCGATATTATATTCATCCGCAGGGATGGAACAATCGAATCGATTGCGGCCAATACCACCCCCTATTCGCTCGATCCGGTTCTCTCCAACGAGCCGATTGCCACCGTGTTTGAAATTGCGGCAGGCCGGGCGGCTGAACTGGGTATCGAACCCGGTGACATCGTCACCTGGCAGTGATCCGGTTCCCGTCCGCAAACATCCATCCGATTTGACATTTTTTCATTGCGGAGCGCGTACCTGCGGGGCTAAGCGGACGGCATGAGCATATTGGCGAAAATATTCACTTGGTGGGACGGCGCGACTATCGGCACGGCCCTGTTCAGTGCCCGCAATGGCGAAGGCGTCGGCGAAGATGTCTTTGGCAATAAATATTTCCAGTCGAAAAAGGAAAGCTCCGGCCACCCCGCCAGACGGCGCTGGGTTATCTATAACGGTGCCAATGATGCCAGCCGCGTGCCACCCGAATGGCATGGCTGGCTCCACAACAGCTATGACGAAATTCCCGAAAGCCATTTGCCGCAAGCCCGCATCTGGGAAAAGCAACCCAGCGGGAATCTGACCGGCACCGCGCAAGCCTATCGTCCTGCCGGCGCACTGGAAGAAGGCGGCCACCGCGCAGCAGCGACCGGAGATTATGAATCCTGGAACCCTGCCGAAGCGGAATGACAGGCATGGCCCGCCACTCAATATTATTCCCGATTCTGGCAACGATCCTGCTGACCGGCTGTAGCTGGTTCACTGGCGATAATGTCGAGGAAAATGCAACCGGCCAGGCAGCTGAAAAAGCCGAGGTAGCGGCTGCAAGCGATAATGATCTGGTAGCCTCGGCGACCGATCAGATAGGGACGCCGATGGCGGAGCGCGTCGCCACGCTCGGCTTCCTTAACAAACGCAACGGCCTTACCCGGGATCTCGAGCTGCGCCCCGGCCAGTCGATCCGTATCGGGCGCGCGATCGTCCGCTTGCGTGCATGCGAGAAAACCGCACCTTGGGAACTGACTCCCGAACAAGGGGCCTTTGTCCAGCTTCTGGTCAACGAACGACCTTCCGATCGATCCGGCGAAGACCAGTGGAAGCGGGTTTTCTCCGGCTGGCTGTTTCGCGAATCACCGTCGCTGAATGTTGTCGAGCACCCGATTTATGATGTCTGGGTCAAGAGTTGCGCAATGAGCTTCCCCGGTGAGGAGGATACGCCCGGAGATTCGGTCAATCCTACCGCACCGCGAGCATCTTCATCCAATCTCGCCAACAGCACATCCAGCGCGCCGAATGAAACCGTGCCGGAAACCGCTGCGCCAGTGGCTCCATCCGTTCGACCGGTCCCCGCCACTCCATCCGCTCCTGCGGCGAACAGGCCGCCGGCCGATGTAATCGGTGACCTGATCGCCGAATCCGAAGACGGCACATAGGATCGAACTTTTCTCAGCCGGTCGACATAGTCGTCCTGACTGATTTCGATTGCACCCAATGACGCCAGATGGTCCGTCATGAACTGACAATCGAGCAGGTCGAAATCTCCGACTTTGAGGCGGGCCACGAGCCAGGCCAAGGCCACTTTTGAAGCATCGCGGGTCCGGGAAAACATGCTTTCCCCGCAAAAAGCCCCGCCGATTGCCACGCCATAAAGACCACCGACAAGCCTGTCCTCGCCGGTCGCATCATCCGCCTGCCAGCATTCGACGCTATGCGCAAAGCCCAGCCGGTGCAGACTGTTAAACGCCTCCTCGATTTCGGCATTTATCCAGGTTTCCTTGCGATCCGACGCCGCCGCGGCACAAATTGCAATCACGTCGGCAAAGGCCGTATCGGCGCTGACCCTGAAACGGTCGGACCTGATGGTTTTGCGGAGGGAACGCGACATCTGGAAATTGTCGAGCGGTATGATCGCCCGGGCCTTCGGCTCCACCCAGAATGTGTCCGGATCATCACGCGCGTCCGCCATCGGGAATATGCCCGATGCATAAGCTTTCAACAGCAGGTCGAGATTAATGGCCATGAATATCAGATAACCTTATCGGCCCCGTTCGGACAAATGGAAATCGGCACCGATTGCGATCCGTCATGCGGACATCAACACCCGGGCTTCGTCAGCAATTTTCTCTGCAATTGCCGCATATTCGCTGGCGAAGCCGGCGTTGGTGCGCCAGGCGGCACCAATGCTGCGGGTCACCGACCAGCCTTCGACGTCGAGCAACGCGACATCACCGCCGCGCGACAGTTCCGAACGGACATAGAGTTCCGGCAATATCGCCAGCCCGAGACCCGATGCGACCATTTGCCGAACGCTATCGAGGCTGGTGCCTTCATAATCGCGCAAAAGGTTCATGTCGTGCTGCTGGCACTGGCGTACCACGTCGCGATGGAGGTGGTGCCGACGGTCCAGACTCAGCACCGGCAGTCCTGCGAGATCGGAAAGCACCAGATCCTCCCTCGATGCCAGCGGATGATCCGGCGGCGCGACCAGAATGAGCGGTTCCCGAAACAGCGGTTCGATATGCAGATTCTCGCCCTCGATCGGCAAGGGGCCCAGCAGCATATCGATCGAGCCTTTGGTCAGTTCCATCGCCTGCAGGTCTGGAATGCCCTCGCGCATATAGAAGCGCAGGTCCGGGCGGCTGCGATGCAGCCCCGCGATCACCGGTGGCATCAGATAGGGACCAAGGGTCGGCGAAACCCCGAACCGCAAAATTCCCGCCAGACTGTCGCTTGCCCGCTCCGCCAGATCGCGAATATCCTTCACCTCGACCAGCACATGACGCGCGCGGGAAGCAATCTCCCGGCCGACTGGCGTAAGCTCGGCGCCATGGGTGCGTCGTTCTACCAATGTCACACCCAGTCTCTGTTCGAGCGCGCGCAACTGATGGCTCAGGGTTGGTTGCGAGGCGCCAGCGGCCTGGGCAGCTTTGCCAAAATGGCCATGGTCGGCGACCGCCACGAGATATTCAAACTGGCGTAAAGTCGGCATAGCGCGGTCACTCCATCCTATAGAAGAAATCTATCGCTTTTTACGATTTCATTCGATTGGAGTTATCACGCGATTTGCCTCATATCAACCATATCGCAGTCAAGGTGCGATAAAAAGAGGATATATCGTGGAAGAATATAGCAACAGCCCGGTACAAAAACCCCGCAAGCGGACAACCGGATCGCGGCTGGCCACGGCAATGACGAACAAAGGCGAGCGCTGAAAATGCTGCAGCGCAGCCTGGCCGAACGCATCCGCGAGCATCAACATGGTCCAGCAAACCAGAACACCTAGATCATTTTCCCTTTCCCCCGACAACTGGGGCGGCAGCGCACCCTCAAGCGCTGACCGCCCCGATTTTTCAGAAAGAGGATGATATCCCGATGGTGAAAAAGGCGCGCGCTGCCCTCCAGGAATTTATCAGGCAGGAAACCAGCGCAGGCATCATATTATTTTGCGCTGCAGTGGCCGCAATGGTCGCCATCAATAGCGCGCTCAATCCCTATTATCTCGGCTTCCTCGACATCCCGGTTGCCGTGCAATTTGGTGCGCTGGAAATTGCCAAGCCGCTGTCGCTGTGGATCAACGACGGCCTGATGGCGATCTTCTTCTTTCTTGTCGGACTGGAAGTGAAGCGCGAGCTGCTCGAAGGGCAGCTATCCACTATCGAGCAAGCCTCGCTACCTGTCGTTGCCGCGATCGGCGGCATGGCTGTCCCGGCTCTGATATTCCTCTATTTCAACTGGACGGTGCCGGAAAATATCAACGGCTGGGCGATACCGGCAGCAACCGACATCGCGTTTGCGCTCGGCGTGCTCGCCTTGCTCGGCAAACATGCGCCGCTATCTTTGAAAATCCTGCTGCTGGCGATCGCGATTATCGACGATATCGGTGCGATCATCATCATCGCTTTCTTCTACACCGCAGAAGTATCGACCTTCTCGCTATTGCTCGCCGGTGGCGCAACCGTGATCCTCTTCGCGATGAACCGGCTCGGTGTGATCCGGACCGCACCCTATATATTGGTCGGCACCTTTCTGTGGATCTGCGTCCTGAAATCCGGCGTCCATGCGACCCTCGCCGGCGTGATCGCAGCGCTGGCAATACCGCTCAACGCCAAGGACGGAAGTTCGCCGCTCAAACATCTCGAACATTTCCTGCACCCCTGGACAGCCTTTCTAGTGCTGCCCCTGTTCGCCTTCGCCAATGCCGGCGTGTTACTTGCCGGACTGAGACCGACGGATCTCATGGCACCTCTGGCGCTCGGCATTGCCGCCGGACTGGTCGTCGGCAAGCAAGTCGGCGTGTTCGGCTTCATGTATCTGGCGACGAGAATCGGTCTGGTGAAGCGACCGGACGGAGTCACATGGCTGCAACTTTATGGTCTCGCCTGCCTGACCGGCATCGGCTTCACGATGAGCCTGTTTATCGGCAATCTCGCCTTTGTCGATCCGGGCCAGATCGAAACCGTCAAACTGGGCGTGATCAGCGGTTCGCTGATTTCCGGTCTGCTCGGCTATTGCCTGCTGCGCTTCCTGTCATCATCAGGCTGTGACAATCGCAACATGGCAGCTGAAGGTGATGAATTTCCCGCCCGATAATGGTCAATCGAATCTGTCGGCATTCGCCGCAAAGCGTGATAGAGCGCAGGGATGAAACGGCAACTCTATCTGCTGGCCGGACTGGCTTCGCTGGCACTGGGCAGCATCGGCATTCTGTTGCCACTGCTACCAACGGTGCCCTTCATGATCCTTGCGGCCTTCTGCTTCGCCAATAGTTCGCCGCGGCTCGAAGCCTGGCTGGTCGAGCATCGCATCTTCGGCCCCCATATCAAGAACTGGCGCGACCGGCGAGCGATCACCCGGCGCGGAAAATGGTCGGCGACGGTCGCCTTTGCGGTCAGTTGCGTGATCGCACTGCTCTTTGTCAAACTGCCGTGGAATCTCATTCCGATAGCCGCCGCGTTGATCAGCGGCAGCTGGATCTGGACCCGCAACGAGCCCGATCCATCGAAATTACCGGCGCGACCCCCTTCGCATAAAGAATAGTTTCCGCTGCGCGCGAATATGATAATCTCCGCTTGAATCTAGGAGAAAAAAATGTCGCGGCAGCAATTGTTGGAAATGACCCGTTCACTGGTTGAGCATGGCAAGGCGGATACGATGGAGCTGGTCGATGACGTGGTCGCAGTGCCCGCATCCGACTATACCGACGAAGCGCGTTTCGAGCGCGAGAAAGAACTGATCTTCAAGCGCCTGCCGCTCATGATGGCGCCATCCTGCGAACTGCCCGAGCCGGGCTGTTACAAGGCGATGGAAATGGCCGGCATCCCGGTGCTGATGACGCGGCAGAAGGATGGCACCGCACAGGCCTTTCTCAACAGCTGCACCCATCGCGGCAATCCGGTGGCCCAGGGCAGCGGCAAGGCGTCGCGCTTCACCTGCGGCTATCATGGCTGGACCTTCAAGAATGATGGCGAATTGCTCGCAATTGCCTCCCCGAAAGATTTCGGGACCGTCGACAAGGCGGCTTTCTGTCTGCAGAAATTCCCGACGCTGGAGCGGGCCGGTCTGATCTGGGCGACGCTCGATCCGGACAGCACGCTTGATATCGAATCCTATCTCTGCGGCTATGACAGCCTGCTCGAACATTTCGGCTTCGACGGCTGGCACCTGTTTGATCAGCGGACCATTCCGGGGCCGAACTGGAAGACCGCCTATGACGGCTATCTCGACTTCTATCACCTGCCGGTGCTGCACAAGGACACGTTCGGCGCGGATTTCTTCAACCGGGCCAATTATTTCTCCTGGGGCCCGCATCAGCGCCTGTCCTCGCCATCGAAATTCATTCAGAAAACCGGCAGCGACGAGAAGCTTGATCTCACCGAGATGGACGAAAAAGACTGGCCGATCGACGCACTGTTACAGGGCGTCTGGACGATCTTCCCGCATATCTCGATCGCCAGCTTCTATGGTGGCGGCGGGCGCGGGGCGATGATATCCCAGCTATTCCCTGGCAAGACCGTTGGCGAGAGTTTCACCACGCAATTTTACGTGATGGAGAATGAACCGACCGACGATGCTGTCCGGCAAGGCGCACGAGAGCAGTTTGATTTTCTGGAAGTTGTGGTTGCCGAAGAAGATTATAAGACCGGAAAACGCCAGCATGAATCGCTGCAATCGGGCCTGATCGACAAGGTCTGGTTTGGCCGCAACGAAGGCGGCGGACAGGCCTTCCACCAATGGGTGGACCGTTTGACCGAGGCGGATGATGCCGAACTGAACCGGATTTTTGCGCCGCAGCTGCAAGCAGCGGAGTGATCCGGACCAGGCCCCGGTTCAGACGTTGCGATATTCCCTGACCGGGGGCAGCGCCTCTTTCCATTTGGGTTGCTCGGCGCGCAGTTTTTCGAGCATCTTCTCCCAATAGGCGTCGGCCTTGCCCTTGAACCGGATATCGAAATCTTCCTCGGTTCTGAATTCGAGCAGCTCGACGCCTTTATCACCGATCGTATAGGTATAAGGCGTGCCGGCGGGCAGAAAAAATCCGTCGCCCGCGGCCATTTCCTCGGTACCCATCCGGATATCGCCGCTGATCAGATAATAGAGGCAATCGCTGTCATGGCTATGCAGCGGTAACGGGTAACCGGGTTTGAACCAGACATAGTGGAGCGAAAAGCCAAAGCCGCTGAACAAGCATTTCAGCACAGCGCCCTCGCCTATGCCCGCTTCGCCAAGCCGGGCCGCGCCGTCCAGAATCACCGGATCGTCATCGGCATAGGTCATATGACCCGCCTCATCGAGACTGGGCGCATCCTTGCCCCTGAATATTCGCAGGACTTTTAAAGGCTCAGGCTTTTTGGGATTAGAGGTGCCAGCGTCTTTCATATATACCTCCGGACCAGGTTGAATCAGCAACCTAGCAGCACATGCATCCTCGGGAAAAGCAGAGAAATTACTGGGAGCTTCTTATTTGGCCGGATATTTGGCAACATAATGGTTAAAAACCGCCAGGTTGAGCAGGTTTTTAAAGGCGCAACCCATGCCGTGCTTGCTATGCTGGACGACTTCCGCCTCAAGCGCGCTGAGTCCCGGTAGCGTCAGCCAGCACAAGGTGCCCGGAGTCGTTGCCAGCAAGGCGTCACAGGCAAATCCGGCAAGCGACATATCCGTCACTTCCACCGAAAAACTGCTGGAGCAGGAAAACCGCATTTTCGCCGGAATCGAAAGCCGCTGGCGCGGAGCACATCGATCTTCGGCAGAAGCGATAGCATAAGACATGCGCTGAACGTCGTCATTTGCCACTGCCGAAGGCATGTGGGTTGTCGAATCTGGCATTTCAGTCTCCTGAGCGTGGTCCTCGCTTTGGCGATGCCGCCATAGCCGCTACCCCATTAGCGACAGCCCTAAATACCCGCATATGTGTGAACTCTGCCTTTCCCCTCGCGGTAAACAGACATCCATTCCTCGTTAACCATCTTTGAATTTGCATTGCCGCGGTACAATCACGCTTGCCGAAATCATCGGGGGACGCTAAGGCGCGCGAACCGGCTGTTTCGCAAGGGCGATACGGCCCGTACAGGAGTGTAGCTCAGTTGGTAGAGCATCGGTCTCCAAAACCGAGGGCCCACGGTTCGAGTCCGTGCACTCCTGCCATTTTTCCCGCCAATATACTGAAATCTTCATGCCCCAGTTTATTTCCGCCATCAGCCTGATTGTTCCCGACTATGATCAGGGACTCGAATTTTATATTGGCCTGATGGGGTTTGAACTGATCGAAGACACGCCACTGGACGAGGACAAGCGCTGGGTGCTGGTCGCCCCGCCAGGCAGCACCGAAACCCGTCTTTTGCTGGCCCGCGCAACCAACGAGGCTCAGGAAGAAGTTATCGGCGAACAGGCCGGAGACCGTGTCTTCCTGTTTCTGGAAACCTATGATTTCGACGGTGATTTCGCAATCATGCAACGCGCCGGCATCGATTTTCTCGAAGAACCCCGCGAGGAAATCTACGGCAAGGTCGTCAAGTGGCGCGATCCGTTCGGAAACAAATGGGATCTCATCGAACGCTATTGAGGCCTATCGCTCGATATCGAGAGCGCCTGCGATCATGCCCCATATCTGATGCGTGAGCTTCGCCGGATCCGGCCGCGGGCGCATGCCCATAGCGTGCATGATCCCGCTGCGTATCGCTCCGGTAATCGCCGCGCCGGCTAAGGTAGGGTCTATATGGGTGCCAATGTCACCGCGTTTGATCCCGGATCGGATGTTGCGGATTGCCATTTCAATCATTTCTTCGTGACGCGCGGACTCAACCGCCGCGACCTGGTTGGTCTGGGCCATTTTTCCGAGAATGACCGGAGCCATCGGGTCATTATAGAGAAATTCTGCAGCGGCCATTAGCCGGCGTTTCTCGCGTACGCGCCATGTGATATCGGGATCGATATATTGGTTCACGACATGGTTGTAGCGATCATAAAAGGCATCGATGATCGCGCCGAGCATGCCGGATTTGGAACCGAAATAATGATAGGCGAGGCCGACCGATACGCCAGCTTGCTCGGCAACCTGCCCCATTTCAAGTTCGCCGTCACCTTCGCGCAATATCATTTCTGCAGCGGCCAGAATCTTGGCGGCGCGCAACATCTTGCGATCGGAATTTTCGGCGGATTTGCTCTGAACGGCGATTGCCTGTCTCCTTGTCCATTCGGCTGCATTTTCCTAGCAACAATTTGAATTGAATTCAATTCAAATTGTTGCTAGGAAAATGCTCAACGTCGAATCGAGGAGCGGGCCGATGAATGTCGAAAGCAGGATCGAAACATCCAGGGTGGATTTGAGCCCCTATTTGCACGGTCGCAGTTTCGAAGATGCATGGGAGCAGTTTCAGGAGGAGGGCTATGTCATCTTCACCGATGTCCTGAGCTCCGGGCAGCTGGAACAACAACGCGCGGCGCTCAAACCATGGATCGATGCCGATATCCGCGGTCGCAACAATTTCGAAGGTTCGCAGTCCAATCGGATTTACGGGATGCTCGACAAGGATCCGGTATTTGCCGATCTGATATCCCATCCGTTGCAACTGGCCTTTGCCGAACGGGAGCTGGGCGAAAGCTGCCTGCTCTATGCCTGTCTGGCGATAAACCTGCATCCCGGAGAAACCGTCCAGCCCTGGCATTTTGATGACAGCCATTGTGGTCTGGCCCGGCCGCGCGATCCGCTCAGCCTGTCGACTTTCTGGTCGATCAGCGAAACGACCGAGACAAATGGCGCCACTGAAATCATTCCGGGCAGCCACAAATGGGGGGACGAACAGCCTGCCGGCGCCAACCGCGGTTCCGATTTCAAAACGGGCGTCACGGACAAAAAAGACGGCGGCAAGGATGACCATCCCGACATGATAAAGGCGACCATGCCGGCTGGCTCCTTGATGATCGCAAAAGGAACTTTATGGCATCGCGGCGGCGGCAATGATTCCGATGCCCATCGCCTGATAGTGACGCCGCAATTCTGCAAGGGATGGTGCCGGCCGCTGGAGCAGCAATTGCTCGCGGTATCGCCTGAAAAAGTAGCGCGCTTCCCGAAGCGGGTGCAGGAACTGCTGGGTTACAATATCCACCCGCCCTTCATGGGTTATGTCGACGGCATGCACCCGAGCCGGAAATTGTCGGACGGAACGGCCTGACCGACGAATTTGTCGACCAATTTGTCTGTTTCCGAGGGAGATTATCTATGAAAGCCTTGGAGAGCGACGCACCGCTGATCGTCTATATCGACATCAAAAGCCCCTATGCCTTTGCCGCCATCCAGCCCACGCTGGCGCTGGAGCAAGCGCTGGACATGCGTTTTGACTGGCGACCGCTCACCCTCGATATCCCCAGCTATCTGGGATCGGCGCGCAAAAGCAAAGGCAAAGTCGTAGAAAGCACCCGCAGCGCGAGCCAGTGGGAGCGGATCAAATATGGCTATCGCGACGCGCGCCGCTATGTCGAGCGTCAGGGGCATATTCTCAAGGGTACCGAGAAAATATGGGATTCATCGATCGCCAATATCGGGATTTTATGGGCGATGCAGAAGGATCGCGACCGGCTCGGCGACTATCTGCAAACCGTCTATCCGCCCTTCTGGCGGCGCGAACTGGATATCGAGGATGTGACGGTCATCGCAGCAACCCTTGAGCCGGCCGGCATCGACTCGACCGGTTTTGCCGCCTTTCAGCAAGGCGAAGGCCGCGCGCAGCATGACGCGCTCCAAGCTCAACTCCACCCGGCCGGCATTTACGGCGTCCCAACCTATGTCTTTGACGGCACGATCCTGTTTGGGCGCGAACATTTGCCTTATGTCCGCTGGCACCTGACTGGACGGAACGGCCCTGCCCCCGATATCGCCTACGAGATTGACACAATGGAGGCGCAACCATGCTGACCGTCACCATCGATTTCAAATCGCCTGCATCCTGTCTGGCGCTCGAACCGACACTGGATCTGGCGCGGGAAACCGGCGTGCAGATTGAATGGCTGCCCTTCTCGGTGCGGCCGTTTTTGATCCCCGAAGAGAAGGCCGAAGAAACGGTGGGCGAACGTCACCGCCGCGTCCGCGCCCTCTCCCAGCGCGATACCTGGCTGCATTATGCAGCGGTTCAGGGCCGCGACATGCATTTCGCAGAGACGCCTGCCGGCAGCGATGCCGCGCTGGCAGCACTGGCCGGCATCGATGGCGATCCCGTCCCGTTCATCCGCGCCGCCTTTGCCGCTTACTGGAGCGAACAGGCAGACCTCGACGATGAAACGGTCGTGGCGGCCCTGCTCTCTTCGGTGCAAAAGCACGTCCCCGACCCGCAATCGGCAAGTGAAAAACTGCTTTCGATTCGAGCCCGGGCGGAAGAATATGGTATTTTCGAATCACCATCTTATCTGATTGCCGACCAGTTGTTCGTTGGCCGCGAGCATCTTCCGTGGATACGGTCCCTGATCGAAGCGGCCAAAGTCGCGTAAAATCCCACTCTTTTCTTGCGAATCCGGGAATCTGCGGTTAAAGGGCTGGTTCTTTCCGAAATCATGCATATATCCGAACACGGTCAAACGACTGACACCCGGAGTTTATGCGGAAACCGGGAAGCGAATTTAAGGAATCAAGCATGGCGAAAGTCAATCCAGGCGAATTCATGAATCAGGTCAAGGCCGAGACCAATAAGGTCGTCTGGCCAACATGGCCCGAGACCGTCCGTACGGCGATCCTCGTGCTGATCATGACGACTATTCTCGGATTGTTTTTTCTGGGTGTTGATTCGGTTTTTAACGGGCTTGTCGCCTGGCTCTTGAGCCTCGCTTAATTCCCAACAGATTTTTAGGTTATTCGCATGGCACGCTGGTACATCATTCACGCTTATTCGGGCTTTGAACACAAGGTCAAGGAAGCCATCGAGGCTGACGCCAAGCGTCTCGGCCTGACCGAACTGGTCGAGGATATCGAAGTCCCGACCGAGACCATTACCGAAGTCAAACGCGGCAAGAAAATCCAGTCCGAACGGAAATTCTTCCCCGGCTATGTGCTGGCGAAGCTGGAAATGACCGATGATGTTTATCACCTGGTCAAGAACCAGCCCAAGGTTACCGGATTTCTCGGCAGCAGCGGCAAGCCGCAGGCGATCAGCGAATCCGAAGCTGCCCGCATTCTCAACACCAAGGAAGAAGCGGCCAACGCTCCGAAAGAACGGATCACGGTCAGCTACGAAATCGGCGACGAGGTCAAGGTCAAGAGCGGCCCGTTCAACAGCTTCAATGGCATTGTCGAGGAACTCGATTTCGACAAGAACAAGGTTAAGGTTTCCGTGTCCATCTTCGGTCGCGCAACCCCGGTCGAACTGGACTTCGGCGAAGTCGACCTGATCAGCTAGCACTGTCTCTCGCACTTGATCCGGCTTCGCCCTGCTTGTCCTGACGATGTCGAGGCGCTTGCGGAGCTCGGCAAAGCCACATTCACCAGCGCCTTCGGGACTCTGTATTCAAGCAACGATCTGGCCAGCTTTCTGGCGCAGACGCATTCCGAAGCCCGCATCGCTTCGAACATAGCCGACGCCCAGACCGTCTATCGTCTGGCAGAAGACGAGGCCAGCGGCGCTTTGGTCGGTTATTGCAAGATTTCCACCCGAATCGGCGTCGATTATGATCCGGGCAAGGCCAGCGCGATCGAACTGTCGCAACTCTATCTCGACGATAGCCAGTTTGGCACCGGCCTGGCCGGGCAGTTTATGGACTGGGTCATTGCCAGCGCCCGCGAACGAGACTGCGAGGAGATCATCCTGAGCGTCTATGCCGACAATTTCCGCGCACAGGCCTTTTATCACCGCTATGGCTTTGAGCATATTGCCGACACGACGTTCATGGTCGGCGATCATTGTGATGCAGAATTTCTGTACCGGCTGACGCTCCGCGATTGAGAGCGCTGCCCCGCTTTCCCGAATCGCTTGCCAATCTGCCGAACTTCCCTTATGCGGCCCGCGTTATCGCGAAAAAGGCGATGGCTCCATCGTGGGAAGAGACACCAGTCTCTGTTTGACCACTTAATTTGATCCGACCCCCTGGGCCCGCTCGTCCCGAGCTTGTCGAAGGACGGAAATAGAAAGAAAAGGACAGCCAAATGGCTAAAAAAATTGATGGCTACATCAATTTGCAAGTGCCCGCCGGTACTGCAAATCCATCCCCGCCAATCGGCCCAGCATTGGGTCAGCGCGGCGTCAACATCATGGATTTCTGTAAAGCGTTTAACGCCGCAACAGACAAGCTTGAAAAAGGCACGCCGATCCCGACGAAGATTACCGTCTATTCGGATCGCAGCTTCACCTTTGAAACCAAGACACCACCAGCCAGCTACCTGATCAAGAAGGTCGCCAAGCTGAAAAAAGGTTCAAGCGAACCAGGCAAAGTTTCTGGCGGGTCGATCAAGACTTCGCAGATCAAGGAAATTGCCGAAACCAAAATGGCCGACCTCAATGCCAACAGCATTGAACAGGCTATGAAAATCATTGCAGGCAGCGCGCGCTCGATGGGCGTCGATGTGGTGGAGGGATAAGAATATGAAAAAACTCTCCAAAAAAATGCAGACGATCAATGCAAAAGTTGATCGCGAAAAACTGTACAGCATCGATGAAGCAATCAAGACGCTGAAAGGCCTCGCTTCGACTTCCAAATTTGACGAAACGCTGGATATCGTGATCAACCTCGGTGTTGATCCTCGCCATGCTGACCAGATGGTCCGCGGCGTGATCTCGCTGCCAGCCGGAACCGGCAAAACAGCGCGCGTTGCCGTCTTCGCCAAGGATGCGAAAGCAGACGAAGCCAAGGCAGCCGGTGCCGATACCGTTGGCGCTGAAGATCTGATGGAAGCCATGCAAGCCGGCGATCTCAACTATGATCGCGTTATCGCAACCCCTGACATGATGGGTGTTGTCGGTCGTCTCGGTAAGGTTCTTGGTCCCAAAGGCCTGATGCCAAACCCGAAACTTGGTACGGTGACCCCGAATGTCGCGCAAGCGGTCAAGGACGCCAAGGGCGGACAGATCGAATATCGCGTCGAAAAAGCCGGGATCATCCACAACGGCATCGGCAAGACCAGCTTCTCCGAAGCCGATCTGCGCAAGAATTTCGATGCACTGGTTACCACCGTGGTCAAGGCAAAGCCAGCTGGCGCCAAGGGCAAATATGTCCGCAAAATCGGTCTGAGCACAACCATGGGGCCAGGCCTCAAGATTGATCTCGGCGAGATTGAAGGCGCTTAATTGGTCACGCGTCGCCCGGGCGAAAGCCGGGATGACGTAACAAGCTGTTAGAAAAAGGCCGGGTGCAAGCCCGGCCTTTTTTCATGCCCCGGATATATGATAAGGACCGTTATGACGATATTGCAGATCAGCGCGGACCTATCCTACCGCCTCCCCGCGCCCTGCACGATATTGGTCCAGGTCGAAGCGGCCGCAACCGCCGACCAGATATTGACGAGCAGCGAAATGCTTGTCGGACCAACAGACAGCAAGTCCCTTGTCCCGGCCCATGACGGCGTCGGCACCCGGCTGTGGACCACGCAGCAGGAAAAGCTCGATATCTCATATGATGCGCTGGTGACAATCGACCGCGCCAATCCCGATTTTGCCACCCTGCCCGCGACCGCGTTGAATGACTTGCCCGGCCACGCCGTGCCTTATCTGTTCAACTCGCTCTATTGTTCGGTCAATGCTTTCGATCAGGTGGTGACCGGTGAATTTTCCGGTCTGAGCGGTGGCCCGCTAGTGGCGGCCATGGCCGCCTACATCGAACAGACCATGACCTACGGATCGGACGCGGACAACGTCCACAGCAACGCCGAGCAATGTTTTGCCGCGCGCAAGGGCGTGTGCCGCGACTATGCCCATATCATGATCAGCATGGCCCGCGCGGCCAATATCCCGGCGCGCTTCGCCAGCACCTATGCGCCCGATGTCCGGCCGCAGGATTTTCACGCCGTGCCGGAGGTGTTTCTCGATGGCCGCTGGCATCTGGTAGACCCCACCGGCATGGCGAAGGCGTCGGATATGGCCGTGATCGGCATCGGACGCGACGCCACCGACGTCTCTTTCCTCACCGCCTTCGGCAGCATGAATATGGTCGAGCAACGGGTAAGCGTAGCGCGCGCCTGAACCCCACGATCAATTTCCGGCTTTCAAACCGGAGCACTTTTCCGTTAGACTTGTCACCGACGCAATCCCCGGGAGAGAAATATGCACAAGGGTTCATGCCTCTGCGGCGCCATAAATATAGAAGTCGCTGGCGACCTGCCCGAAGCCGACGCCTGCCACTGCAGCCAGTGCCGCAAGCAGTCCGGCCATTACTGGGCGTCGATCGACGTGCCGACCAGCGTCGTGACGATCAGCGGCGAGGAGCATATCCGCTGGTATCAGTCGTCTGAAAAAGTCCGTCGCGGCTTCTGCGACACCTGCGGCGCCTTCCTGTTCTGGGACCCGATCCATCACGACAAGATCGCCATCGCCATGGGCTGTCTCGACCAGCCGACCGACACAAAAATCTGGAGTCATATCTTTGTCGGTGACAAGGGCGACTATTACGAGATCGAACCGGGGGTTTTGCAGCGCGACCAATAGCCCGTCGCCCGGGTACATATTTCTGAAATAATTGAGTCGCCGAACCTTCACATAATCAAAGCTCGCACGTCATTTATCCAGCCTATTGCCCCTGACCGAGGCGATGGGGATTAGCTGATTCTGCTCCGCATCGTTTGAACAAAAGCTTCAAATCCAAAGTCTGCGGAGACAAATCCATGTTGAATAAGCAATTCCGTTCTGTTCTTTTCGCCAGTGCAGCAGCGCTCGCGGTAAGTGCCTGTGGCGCCGATGATGTCGCATCGCCGGGTGAAGGCAATCTGGTTATCCTGCCGACGCCGGCTCCAACCCCCACACCGGCCCCGACGCCCACCCCGACGCCAGTAGCCGGAACGCCGGCGACCGATTGTCCGGTCGGTACAGCCAATGTCGGAACCATCACCACCGGCAATGGCGAACAGGCTCGCAACTGTCAGGTATCGGGCATCATTCAGGGTAATTTGGTTCTTCCCAAACGCGCCTCGACCGAGAACACTGTATATTCCCTGTCCGGCGGCGTTGAAGTCGGCGTTGACGGCGGCGCGCAGGGCATTTTGACAATCGAACCCGGTGTAACCATCTTTGGTTCTTCCGGCGGCGACTTCCTGCTCGTAAACCGCGGATCTCAGCTTTTTGCCGAAGGAACGGCATCTGCTCCGATCATCTTCACCTCACGCCAGAATATATTGGGTACAGCCGGTGTTGACAGCATCGGACAATGGGGCGGGATCGTTATTCTTGGCCGCGCACCTATTTCCGATTGTGCTACCGGCGGCGCATCCAACCCGGGCGGCGCTCGTGCCGATTGTGAAGCGATTGTCGAAGGACCTTCCAACGCGGTGTACGGCGGTACTCTGCCAACCGACAGCAGCGGCCGGATGTCCTATATGCAGGTTCGCTATCCCGGCTTTGAGGTTTCCCCGGGCAACGAGCTGAACGGCATCACGATGGCCGGTGTCGGCAGCGGAACCTTCTTCCAGAATATCCAGGTCCACAACAGTTCCGACGATGGCGTCGAATGGTTCGGCGGTCGGGTCAACGGCAAAAACCTGGCCTTTACCGGCATCGACGATGACTCGGTCGATTCGGACTCGGGCTATCAGGGCGCCAATCAGTTTGTGCTGGCGGTTCAGCGCGTTGGCGGCGGCGACCATGTCATGGAAGCCGATTCAAACGGCGACGAAGATGCCGAGCCACGCCAGCGCCATCTGCTCGCGAACGTCACTTTCGTTTCGAGCGGTCAGGATCATGTCATCCTTCTGCGCGGCGGTGGGGACTACGAGTTTTACAATAGCGTCTTCAACAGCGCCGCAGCGTGCATCGACATCGACAGCGCCACGACCATTCAGGCAGCGGGCGCAGCCGCGGACGAAAATGGTCCGCCGGTTTTCCAGTCGCTGTTCATGAGCTGTGCGACGTCATTTGTTGACGACGGGAATATCACGGTGGCGCAGATCCAGACGATTTTCAATGCCGGTACCAACAACACGGCAAGCGGAACGTCCACTCTGGCCAATGCTTCGGCGGCCTTCCCGTTCATCAACGGTGCCAATGAAAATGGCGTAACGCCTTTCGCCGCAAGCGGAGCCAGCGGCTTCTTTGAAGACGTCGCCTATATCGGCGCGGTCAAGGACGCGAATGATGCCCGTTTCAAGGGCTGGACATGCGGCCTCTACGCCAATGACTGCATTGTCGCTCCGACGATTGGCTAAATTCAAACTTCTACAGGGGATGGCGGCTCATTCGGGCCGTCATCCCGTTTTTTATTCATGACGAGGATCTGATCCGATGAAAATGCGCGCATCGCTTACCGCCAGCTTGATGTTGGGAACAATATTGGCCTCTCCGGCGGCCTATGCCCAGACTGTCAACGAGACAGAAAGTCTGGATGTTGAACGGCCAGGCGAGGAGGCAGTCGACATTTCGGCGCCCGGCAGCAGCGGAAATATGATCGTCGTGCGCGGCCAGTTCATACCCGATCCCGTCCGCGCCACGGCCGAGGTCGTATCGGTCCTCGGTGAAGCCGAAATTGCCCGCACGGCAGACGGCGATATCGCCGGATCATTGCAGCGGGTCACCGGTTTGAGCGTCGTCGGCGGGCGCTTTGTTTTTGTTCGCGGCCTTGGCGAACGCTATTCACTGGCGCTGCTGAACGGGCTTCCCCTTCCTTCTCCGGAACCGCTGCGCCGTGTTGTCCCGCTCGATCTCTTTCCGACCAGCGTCATTGCATCGACCGTCGTCCAGAAAAGCTATTCGGCCAATTATCCCGGTGAATTTGGCGGCGGGGTTATCAACCTGACCACCAAGGCCACGCCCGACGAGCCGTTTCTCAAATTCAGCACCAGTCTGAGCGGCGACAGCGAAACCACCGGCAAGCTCGGCTATACATATGATGGATCGGATACGGATATCATCGGCTATGATAGCGGCTTGCGTGATATTCCCGCCGGTCTCGCTCAGGCGATAAGCCAGAATATCCCGATCTCGGTCGGCACCGAATTCTCCAGTCAGGACCTGCAGAATTTTGCGGCCAGTCTGAACAATGCCGAAACCAACCTCATCCAGCGCAACACCGATATTCCGGCCAATTTCTCCGCCGAGCTGACCGGTGGTACGTCCTTTTACATGGGTGATGCCAATATCGGCGTCGTCGCCACAGCCGGCTTTGAAAACAGCTGGCGGACGCGCGGCGGCGTCCAGCAGACCTCCCAGGGCATTGTCAGTATCGACGGCAATCCCGGACTGCTTCCGGACCAGAATTTCAATTTTGTCACCACCGAAAACCGCATCGTCGTCAACGGTCTGCTCGGACTGTCGGCGGAAATCGGCGAGCATAAATTGCGCTTCACCAATCTCTATATTCACGACACTTCAAAAGAGGCTTCGATCAAAGCCGGTATCGACGCGATCAACGTGGACGAAGAAACATTGCTCAATCAGGGCCGCACCAGCTGGTTCGAACGCCAGCTTTTCACCTCGCAATTTGTCGGCGAATTTCAGTTTGGCGATTTCTCTCTCGACCTGCGCGGCGCCTACGCCAATTCCAAACGCAATGCGCCCTATCAGCGGTCCTACAGCTATGCCTTTGACGACCTGATCGCCAATGACTTCGTCAACGACCTGACCTCTCCCGGCGAATCAGCGCGGGTCCAGTTCAGCAATCTGAACGATGATGTCTATGGCGGCGGTATCGATTTCGGCTATGAAACCGATATCGGCATCCCGCTCAACCTGTCTGCCGGCTATGCTTATTATCTCAATGATCGTCAGGCAGAGCGGCGTGACTTCCGCTTCGTGCCCGCCAATGGCCTGCCCAATCCGATCGATCAGGAACGGATCGATTTCCTGTTGTCCGATTATAATGTGCTGACCCACGAAATCGAATTGCGCGAAGTCGCCGCCCAGTCATCGGTGCCCGCCTATGACGCAAAGCTGGAAATTCACGCGGGCTACGGACAGGTCGATGCCGAACTGGCTGACGGTCTGCGCCTTAATCTCGGCGTCCGCTACGAAGATGCGGACCAGAGCGTGACCCCGATCTTGCTGACCGGTGCTGGCGGAGCCGCCGTTCCGTCCGGCATAAGCAACGACTACTGGCTACCGGCCGGAACGCTGACATGGAATTTTGCCGATGATATGCAATTCCGTTTTGCCGCATCCAAAACCATTGCCCGGCCGCAATTCCGCGAACTGGCACCGCAGCAGTTTCTCGATCTCGATACCGACCGGACCTTCATCGGCAACCCGCTGCTGACCGACAGCGAACTGGTCAATATCGAAGGCCGGTTTGAATATTATCTTGGCGTGGGCGAGCGCATCACGTTGGCCGGATTCTACAAGGATATCGAAAATCCGATCGAGAATGTGGCCTTCGTCCAAGGTGGCGGAACGCTGTTCACCGGCTTTTCCAATGCACCGTCAGCGACCCTGGTCGGTGCGGAGATGGAACTGGTCAAATATTTCCCGCTCCATGATCTGGGCGGCAGCTTTTTCGAAGACCGCCGCTTGCTGCTCGCGGCAAATTACACCTACACCAAATCCGAAATCAAGGTCGGCGCGGACGATGTGGCGATCAGTCCGGTCACTTTGCTGCCAACCGCTGCCTCCAATCTGTTCGACGACGGCGATCGCCTGACGGGACAGTCTACCCATGTCGCCAACCTCCAATTCGGCATGGAACGCGAAGAAGGCGCGCTGTCCCAGCAAACGGTCCTGCTGACCTATAACAGCCCGCGCGTGACCGCTCGCGGGCCGCAGGACCAGCCTGACCTGGTGGAAAAAACCGGATGGCGGCTGGATCTGGTGCTGCGCGAGGAAATGAATATCGCCGGTCAGGACTTCGAACTGAAATTCGAAGCGCGAAATGTCCTGGGTACGGACTATCGCGAATCCCAGACATTGGGCGACACGCAGATTCTGAACAATGCCTATGCCGTGGGGACCCGCTTCTCGATGAGTATCGGCCTGAACTTCTAGGTTCCGGCATCGTCGGTCGGGAACATGTCATTATTGTAATTTTTATGTCACGCGGGAGTCCCTCACCCTTCACGAAGCCATCGTAACCATAACATCCAGAATGCTTTGGGCATGATTTGCGGACGGAACAGGGAATGAAAATCTCACGGGGAACAGAGCGCGGCGCGATCCACGACACAGATGCGTCCGCTCGATCGATCATGGATGATTTCTCGCGGGCCGGGCCGGAAACCACGCTTCCGGTTACCGACATATCTTATGACTTTGCCCGTAGCCGCGGTGTCTTGCTGAAAGAGGTGCTCGGCGAACGGCTGGTTGTTGCATTGCACGAGCATGCCGATCCGGCGTCTCTTCTGGCGGTCAGCCGCCATTTGACCTTGCCTCTCGATGTTGAGCTGGTGGACGGACCGGCTTTTGAAAAGCTGCTGTCTGACCATTATGCTCAGGATGCACGCTTACCGGAATTACCGGATAACCATGATGGCGCGACCATCAATGACATCATGATCGATGCCGGAGACCTCCGCGAAACCCGGAGACAGCAACCCGGTATCCGGCTGATCTACGCTATCATCGCCGAAGCCTCCCGCCAGGGGGCCTCCGACATTCACATCAAGCTGTTTGAAACCGAGTTGATCGTCAGAATGCGCGTCGACGGCCGACTGCTCGAGAAGCTGAAAATGCCCGCGCATTTTGCCGCCGATATCGTGCAGCAGATCAAACAGATGGCGCGACTGGACATGGCCGGAGAGCCTATCCCGCAAGACGGTCGTATCAGCCTCACCCTCGACGGGAAAGCGCTCGACGTGAGGGTATCTACACTGCCCAATGCAGCGAACGAATATATCATCCTGAACATCCTCGATGAAGAAGCTTCAAGAATAGCGCTCGACCTGCCCGGACTGTCCGGCGAAAGCCTAGCGATTCTGACAGACGCGCTATCGGCCCCCGACGGTATCATATTGGTCGCCGGGCATGCCGGCTCGGGCAAGACAACAACTTTATATGCCTGCATCAGGCAGCTCAACGATGGTCGGCATAATATTCTCACGGTCGAAAATCCGATCGAATATGCCATTGAAACGATCAGCCAGACGGAAATCAAGGCCGCGCCTGAGCCTGCATATGCGCAAGGGTTGCAGGCCGTGCTGCGGCAGGATCCCGATGTCGTCATGGTGGGAGAAATCCGTGATCGGGAAACGCTGGATATCGTGGTGCAATCCGCGCAAAACGGCCAGCTCATATTGTCCACCATCGACAGCAATGACGCGGTCGGCGCGATCAGCAAATTGCTCGGGATGAAAGGCAATCCGTTCAACCTCGCCTCCACCATCCGCGCCGTCGTCGCCCAGCGTCTGGTCCGCAGGCTTTGCGAATATTGCCGCCAGCCGATCCAGGCCGACGGCTCGCTCGCTTCGCTATTGGGATTCGATCGCGGGACCGTGGTGTTCCGGGCAACCGGCTGCGCGAAATGCCATCATTCCGGTTTCCAGGGCCATATCGGCGTGTTCGAGGCGATCCGCATCGACGATACCATCCGCAAACTTGTCAATGACGGCGGCGACGAAGGCCGCATTGCCGCGCACGCCTTCCTGCAGAACAGATCGCTTGCATCCTCCGCCCGCCTGATGGTCCGCGAAGGCATCACCACGGCAGAAGAAGGCATCAGAATTTCACGATAGGGTAAAACGGCACTGCAGGATGGATAGAAGACCGCCATTTACCCCCCCCCCCTTGACATCACGGCCATTCCCGTTAATGGCTCCCCTACAAATTGCGGTTCCGTCAAAAGAATCACAATTTCCGTCCGAGACAGCGGGTGAGGGTAATTTGACCCTCTTAATTTCCAGCCTAGACGGGGATCAGTTTTTTCGTGTGGAGACACACGGGTACGCAGCTAGCGTTTTTCACGCGGCAGAACGGCCAAAACCCCCCTTCGGATTATACAGGATTGATTTCGGTCAGTCCTTTCGCTCGTCATCCCTTTGTCGGGATGACGGTTACTAGAATTGGATTGCGCCTCAAAACGCAGTCCACGTGAAGGAGCAAAATATGGATCGTGGTCAAAAGACCGAAGCGGTTGTCGCTCTGAACGCTATTTTCAAAGACGCCGGTGTTGTCGTGGTAACACGCAACCTAGGCCTGACTGTTGCGCAATCAACCGCGCTTCGGACGAAAATGCGGGACGAAGGCGCTAGCTTCAAAGTCTCTAAAAACCGCCTTGCCAAGCTGGCTCTGGAAGGAACCGACTATGCCCCGATAGCTGATATGCTAACGGGTCCGGTCGCGCTCGCAACATCGGATGATCCGGTGGCGGCTGCTAAAATCGCAGTCGAATTTGCAAAAACCAATGATCGTCTTGAGATCGTTGGCGGCGCAATGGGCGATACCCTTCTTGACGAAGCGGGCATCAAATCACTGGCATCCATGCCTTCGCTTGACGAACTGCGCGGAACGATTGTTGGACTGCTTCAGGCACCAGCAACCAAAATCGCACGGGTTCTTGTCGAGCCGGCAACCAGTGTTGCACGCGTACTCAGCGCTTATGCTGCTACGGGTGAATGAATTTTAACCGAATAAACTGATTAGAAATCTGGAGTTATAAAATGGCTGATATTGCTAAACTTGTTGAAGAACTTTCGAAACTCACCGTCATGGAAGCGGCTGAACTGTCCAAGGCACTGGAAGAAGAGTGGGGCGTTTCTGCTGCCGCTGCTGTCGCAGTTGCTGGTCCAGCGGCTGCCGCTGGCGAAGCTGCTGAAGAGCAGACCGAATTTGACGTAATCCTGACCGGCGACGGCGGCAAGAAAATCCAGGTCATCAAAGAAGTCCGTGCGATCACCGCTCTCGGCCTCACCGATGCCAAAGCTCTTGTTGAAGGCGCTCCTAAGCCAATCAAGGAAGGCGTTAACAAAGCCGAAGCAGAAGAAATCAAAGCGAAGATCGAAGCTGCCGGCGGTACCGTCGAACTCAAATAAGCCTGACGGTTTATTGAAAAATCAGGGGGTGGTTTCCGGTTCGGAAGCCGCCCCTTTTTTATGGCAGCTGACTTGAAGGCCGCGCGCCTCGCCTGCTCGTGGCCCGAACTGCAAAAGCAGGATGATTGACATGATCGGGCCGCTGCGCGACTAGGACGGTTCGTGTTTCCGGGGGACAATATGACCGACAATCAGGACCTGATCGATCTCGTGCGGACAATTCCGGACTATCCCAAGCCGGGCATCCAGTTTCGCGATGTATCGACGCTGCTGCTCGACGGCCCCGCCTTTCGCCAGACCATCGACCGGATGATTGCCCTGGTCGACCCGAACAGCTTCGATCTGATCGCCGGGATAGAGGCCCGCGGTTTCATCGTGTCGGCGGCGATGTCGTATGCTCTGGAAAAGGGCAAGATCATGCTGCGCAAGCCGGGCAAATTGCCGGGCAAATCGGTGAGCATCGACTATGCGCTGGAATATGGAACCGACAGAATCGAAATGCACGTCGACGCGATCCTGCCCGGCCAACGGGTGCTGCTGGTCGATGACCTGATCGCTACGGGCGGGACGGCCATGGCCGGCGTCGAACTGCTCCGTAGTCAGGGCGCCATAGTCGACCAGGCATTGTTCATCGTCGACCTGCCCGATCTCGGCGGAGCACAGAAGCTGATCGCAGCGGGGGTAAAGTCGACGGCATTGATGGGTTTTGCCGGTGATTGAACATATCGCCATCATTACCGGTGTGCAGGACGAGGCAGATGCCTTTCTGCGCGATCATCCGGTGACAAGGATCGACAGTCCGCTGGGCGAGGTCCGCCAGCTCGAACATGCAGGAAAGCGGGTTTCAATCCTCTGCTCCGGCATTGGCAAGGTGCACGCCGGAGCCGCCGCTCTCTATATGCACAGCCACTTCCGCCCCGACCTGTTTCTGGTGATCGGCACCGCCGGTCATGTCAGCAGCCGTCAGGGAGACTGTTTCTATCTCGGCGAATCCCTGCAAGCCGACTATGGCACGCTCGAAAGGTTCGGCGAGCATGACGGCTTCACCCATTATAACGCTGGCGCCTGGCCGATTGGCCCTTCTGACTGGAAGCCGTTTATTTCCCATTCCATGCCGGCGGCCCTTGCCTTGCCACAGGCGCGGATCGCGACCGCCGACTGTTTTGTGAAATGCCCCGACCGCTCGGGCTATTTGCGCGATGTTCTGAAAGCCGATCTGGTCGACATGGAAACCGCGGCCGTCGCCCAGATTGCGGCACTGCTCGATATCCCGTGGGCCGGGATCAAAGCGGTAACCGACGGCGCCGACGGCAACAGCTCCGGCGACTTTCATGCCAATCTCGAGCGCGCCGCAAACCGCGCCGCCGATGAAGCAGCGCGGTTCATTGCATTGCTATGATTGCATTTGACAAGTCACCGCCATCTTAGCCATGAAACAGACGGTCGCTCAATAATCGGAGCCATACGACATGCCAATCGTTGAACTTGTCGTCAGAAAAATTCTACATTTTATGCCTATATTGTTCGGGTTTCTGTTCTTCGGGCCACTTTTTGCGCAGATTCTGGACAAAATCGGTTGGCAACAACCGCTCGGCCTGTCGACCCTGGCTCTGGGACTGATCGTCGGCGGCACCTGGGGCATAGTTGCCTTTTTCAGGGGCAGCTGGATTTGGGCCAGACCATGACGGAAGCGGAATTGCGCAAACAGGAACGGATGATCGCCCGCAAATATGCCGATCGCTTTCCGTGGGAAGTGGTGGTCTGGGGCTTGGGCAATCTGTTGATCTGGTTGTCGCTCTGGCCCCTGGTTTTTCTGGACATATTGCCGCTGTGGATTGCCTTTCCGATTGCCTGTGTCAACGTGATGGCCTGTTTTCTACCCGCGCATGAAGCGGTGCACGGCATGATTGCCCGACCCGGCCAGAGGCTGCGCTGGCTGAACGAACTGGTCGGCCATCTCAGCCTGTTGCCGATGGCCATGCCCTATCGCATCCAGAAACTGACCCATCTGGAGCATCACAAACATGTCAATCATCCGGAAAATGATCCTGACATCACCACGCGATCCAAAGGTCCATGGGACGCGATCTGGCAAAGCTTTGTCCAGAGACAACGCGGCAAGGGCGGCGTGCTGCGCGGCTATGGCTATATATTGGAAAAAATTGGACGATCCGATGTGCTGGTCGACGGCGCGCTCTATCAGCTGACCTTCTTCGCTTCGCTATTCGCACTGGCATGGAACGGCTATGCGATAGAGGCGGCCCTGCTCTGGTGGGCACCGCGCCATATCGGCATCGCCTATATCCAGTTTTTCTTCAGCTGGGCCCCGCATCACCCAGCGGTCAAACAGGGGCGCTATGACAATGCCAAATTCTTCAAAAGCCGGGTCGGCAATATCGCCTCGATGGGCATGCAATATCACCTGATCCACCACCTCCACCCGTTCATCCCGCTAACCGACACGCCCAAAGCCTTCCGCGAGTTGCGACCGATATTGGAGGCAAGAGGTTGCCGGTTTGAGGGAGATTTGAAATGAACGATGCAATCAGGGGAAGCTGCCTGTGCGGCGGCATCACCTTTTCAATTCGCGGACAACTGGGGCCAATCGGTCAATGCCATTGCTCCAAATGCCGGAAAGTGTCCGGCACGGATGGCAACGCGGTCATGCATACCCGGCACGAAAATTTCTCGTGGGATAGCGGCGAGCAGCTGATCGAAACATATTTCCCAGACGATGACAAAGGATGGCACTCAACCTTCTGCCGCAAATGCGGGAGTCCTCTCCCATTAAAGGGAGAGGCAAGTGATCTATATTTCGTGCCGGCCGGACTGCTGGACGATGATTCCGGTCATCGCGGCTATGTTGGCCATATATTCGTCGGCTCCAAGGCGCCGTGGGTGACAATCACCGACGACAGTCCGCAATTCTCGGAAAATATTGGCTCCAGCCGGCTCGACAACAAGCAGCCCTAGCTCGCTACCCAATTACCGTGAAACCCGGGAGGGATGCGGTGCGGCAGATGGATTACCGCTTGCGGCTCGCCGAGGAAATCATCAGCGTTGAGAATTTGCAGCTCGGTTTTTTCCTGACCGGCGTCAATCACGAGGCCGATCAGCCAGCCTTCGTCCTCTGCCGCATCCGGGGAGCGCGGCACAAAGATAAATTCCCCCGGATGGCGGCCAGCACCGAAATCGCGCACCAGCTTGTCGCCGCTTTGCAGATCATGTTTGAACAATTCGGTGCCCGCCATGTCGAGCTCGTCTGGCAGGCCGGCAAGCGCGATATCATAGATATAGCGATAGGGTTTTGAAGTCTGCCGTTCGTCGTAGCGCGGGAATTCCTGCGCCCTGTCATCAATGACCTTGCGACTGACCTTCTTGGCCACCGGATCGACGGTCCAGCGTTCCAGCCGCGACCACTCGCCGCCCGGACCAAAGGTCGTCCGCGCATAAGTGCTTTCGTGCACAACGACGTCGACGATCACGCTGCCGTCATCGGTTTCGTATGCATTCGCCGGATGATAGACATAGCAGGGATCGACGTCGCACCACACGGTATCGACACCCGATCCGTCACGCGGGCAAAGCCCGACGCGGGCGCCATGAGCGGGATTCCAGTCGTAGGGAAAGGCAAAACCGCCCAGCATCCGCTTCATCGAGAAGGTCGCGGGAAGGTCAAAGACCAGCACATAATTTTCGGTAATCTGGCATTCGTGGATCGACGGGCCATCCTTGACCGCAATCGGCTCCTCCCGTTTCACCTTGCCGTCGGCACCAAGCACGACGTGCCAGACCTTGTCCATGACCGGCGCATCATAGCAGATGGCATGCATCTCGCCGGTTTTGGGATCGAGATGCGGGTGAGCGGAGAAGGCGTTAACCAAAGTACCGTCGAAGGGATTATGTTTCACCGTTTCCAGATCGTCGGTCAACTCGACCGGGAAGCCCCCAGCCTCGACAATCGCAAATGTCTTGCCGGCGATGCTGACGATATTGGTATTGGCGGTATCGGTGCGGGGCTTGCGGGTGCCGGGCTTGCGCGGCTCGCCCAGCGCATCGCTGACAGCATTGCTGCGGATCCAGCGGTTGCGATACCATTTTGCCTGACCGTTCTGGATGCGAATGCCATGGGCCATGCCATCGCCGGTAAACCAGTGGTAGCTGGCTTCATCGGGCGCGGTTACCGGATTGGGACCGATGCGCAGATAGCGTCCGTCAAGTTGTGCGGGAATTTCGCCATCAACCTTTAGATCAGCCAGTGTGACTTCTTCGGTCATCGGCTTGTGCACACCATTCAGATAAGGGTGACCGCCGGACGGTGCCTTCATCCGCTTGCGATTGTAATTGGAGACTGCACCCAGGACGGGCGTGACGGCGGCGCGGAGGGTTTTTTCGATTACAGAAGCCATGGATAATTCCTTCTAGTTGAAACGGATATCGGCGATCGTGGCGAATGCCATTGCCAGCAATATGACACCGCCGGGATGCGGCCGGCGCAGCGCGGCGATATTGGCGACCCCGGACAGCGCGAAAATGATGACGGCGACGATCGGCAGCAGATCGCTGCCGGATTGCAGGCGGTTGAGCAGCACCGCTATGCCGAGCCCGGCCCAGGCCAGCGAAGGGATGTGGAAAACCGCCCGGATAATGTCGCGCATCGCCCGCGCGGCGAGCAGACCGGTCGTCCGTTCGCGATAAAGCGGCCCGAGTATGACCAGTTCGCCGAGCACCGAATGGGCAATCGCGACGATCACTCCAAGCAGCGCAGCGATGGTTGCATAAATCGGCATTGATGAAGCTTCCTTCCGCCTTGGCAAATCGACTCGCGATGTTTATGCTGTTAACATGACAAGCAATGATAACAGTGTCAACATAAGAGTTGCAGCAAGCAAAACATGCTTCCAAATCTTCCAATGTCAGGCCTTCCGGTGAACGCACCCTATCATCATGGCGACCTGCGCGCGGCGGCGCTGCAAATGGGGATGGAACGGCTGGAAAGTCAGGAGCAACCCGACCTTGGATTGCGCGCCCTTGCCCGCGATCTCGGCGTCTCGGCAACCGCACTTTACCGACATTTCCCCAACAAGGATGCCTTGCTCGATGCACTGGCACTGGAAGGCCTCAACCGGCTGGGCCGGAGCCAGGCAGAAGCGGCCACGAAAGCCGGCGGCGGCCGCGACGGGTTCGCCGAAGTTGGCGTTACCTATGTCAAATGGGCGGTCGAAAACCCCGCCTTGCTGCGGCTGGTCTACAATCGCGTCGGCCAGGTCGATCTCGCCACCGACGATCCTTCAGCCATGGGAGAAGCCTTCTTCCAGCTCCGCACCGGCATTGCCGCGACCATGCCGGACGAAATGTCGAAAGACCAACGCGCCGCCGCTGCGCTCCACGCATGGTCCCTGGTCCACGGGCTGGCGATGCTGATTCTCGATGGCCAGGTGGTCTATGATCCGGCGATGGTACGCAAGGTGGTGCTGATGACGGATTTCCGAGACTGCTGACCCTTCGCGCAACCGACCAGACTTGGCCCGACTGTACTTAACCCGCCTTTTACCCGCTTCTGCTAGCTTTACCCTGCTACAGAATATGCGGGATTGAAAACACAAAACATGCGGGATCTCTTCACCAGAAGCGATAGGCGGGGAAAGCTCTTTACCGGAGTCATTCTCGGCCTGATCAGCATGCTTGCCGCGCTGGAGCTCGCGCTCGCCGACCGCAAATATGGATTGTTTACCGGCGGCTTTGGCCAGTCGCAAGCCAACGATACATTCACCGAACGAGCCATCTTCCTTGTCGGCTATATCTCTTCCATGGCCATGCTGGTCATCGGTACATGGTGGATCATCGTCCGGCTGTTCCGCAGCAAAAGGTCCTGGCCACCGCTGTTCTTTCTGGCGACCATCGTCGGCGGAACCTATATCCTGCTGCTCGCCCTGACCTTCCAGCTGCATCAATATTTCAGCGACACGATGAGCTTTGCGCTGATGGCCAATCTCGGCGGCGGCAGCCTGACCGACGCCCTGCTTTTCGCCTCCAACGAAATCTTCCTCGGCATCGCCGCGCTGATATTCGGCCTGCTCGCCTATATTTATATATTTCGCCTGCTGTCCCGCAAATTCCCGGTCCGCGCCAATGAGCCCCAATGGCGAGCCCAGGGACGCCTTTTCATCGCGCTATTCGGCTCCACCCTGCTCCTCGCAATCGCGGTACCGTCGGCTTCTGCAGACGTGCAAAATGGCCTGAACCGCACGCTTGCCCGGGGCCTGTTTACCCAGGGAGCCAACAAACTGACCGACTTTGACAATGATGGCTACGGCTGGATATCCAGCATGCCGGACCGGCATCCGTTCAACAGCGCCCGCTATCCGTTGGCGCTGGATATTCCGGGAAATGGCATCGACGAGGATGGCTACGGCGGCGATCTGCAACTGGCTCCGATGGCGCCGCAACCGCCAGTCACATTGATATCGGGGAAACGCCCCCACCTCGTCCTGATTGTCATGGAGAGCGCACGATATGATGTGATCGGCAAGCGGATCAACGGCAAGCCGGTGGCGCCCAATCTTGAAGCCATTGCCAAATCCGGTAGCCTCATCTCCCCGGCATTCAGCCATGTCGGCTTTACCACTGCATCGCTCAAGTCGCTGTTTGGCGGAGCGCTACAACCGGCAAAGGGATCTCCCTCGCTATTCCGCGAACTCAAATCCAGCGGCTATGAAATTGCTGTTTTTTCCGGCCAGCCAGAAGATTTCGGGGATATTTCAAAGACCGTAGGCATGCGCGACAACGCCGATATCTTCTTCGACGGTGACAGGTTGAAACATCTCCGCGCCTTCAGCAACGGCGCGCAAGGTTCGATCCTGATCGACGAGATACATCTGCTGAAAGCCTTTGCGGACGAATATCAGCAGCCATCCAAATGGAAGCAGCCGCAATTTCTCTATTTCAATTTCCAGTCACCGCATTTCCCCTATTTCCACGAGGGAATGCCGCTCGGCTTGACCGACAGGCCCCTGCCCCGGTCCGAGATCAACGCCGGCAATCGGGAGCAATTGCAGCAGACCTACTGGAATGCGGTCCAATATTCGGATCAGCAGCTCGACGAGCTGGTGTCCCGGCTGAAGCGGGATGGCGTGTGGGACGATAGCGTGGTTGTCGTGACCGGCGATCACGGTGAAGATCTGTTTGAGGAGGGTTTTCTGGGCCACGGCCACAATATCAATATCCGCCAGAACGGCACATTTCTCGTCACCAACCGCTTGGGTGTCGCTGCCAACGGCCCGATTGGCATGAGCGACTATCGCGCCATCATATTGTCGTTGCTCAAGGATGAGAAACCGGACATCCCTGCAAAGCCGGTGCTGATGACGGTCGGCGATCTCGAACGGCCCACGCAAATCGGCATCGCTGAAGGCGCTTCGAATATTACATCCTTGCGGCTCGACACCGGCGAGGCCTGCATGGTCGAGAAAGGCCGCTGCGCCAATGCGAGCAGCTTGGATGGAGACTTCAAGGATCGCGTGGACCGGCTGATCCGGATCTGGGGATCGGCAAGATGGCAGAACCGGGCGAAGCCGACGCGCGAGTAAACGCCAGCCGCGCAATCGGATGTCTTCAGCAGAAAGGATCGCCGACACGCCCCCTTGACCGAAAGCGGGTACATCCCTATATCCCGCGCTCACCACAGATTTCGAGACAGGGCGTGCAGTCGCGCGGCGCGCCAGAAGAAATGAAATTTGCACGGTTTTCAGGACGCTAAAAAGCTGCAGTTTCCCGCTTTGGGGAACATGCGGCTTTTGTCGTCTTGATGCGTCTCCACATTTTGATTTTCCGCCGGTTTTCCGGCGATGGCGAGAAGGCAAAACTATATGGCTACCCAAGCAGCTTCGGTCAAAACGACGGCTCCGACCCCCACCCGCAAGAAGCGTATTCGCAAAATCTTCGGCGATATCCACGAAGTCATCGAGATGCCGAATCTCATCGAAGTTCAGCGCGAATCATATGAACAGTTTTTGCGCTCGGACGCTTCGATCGGATATGTCTCTGGCCTCGAAAAGACGCTGCGCAGCGTTTTCCCGATCCGCGATTTTGCCGGCACCGCCGAAATGGACTTCGTCAACTACCAGCTCGAAGATCCCAAATATAATGTCGAAGAATGCCGCCAGCGGGGCATCACCTATGCCGCGCCGATGAAGGTAACCCTTCGCCTGATCGTGTTCGAGGTCGACCCCGAAACAGAAGCACGCTCGGTTCTCGATATCAAAGAGCAAGACGTTTATATGGGCGACATGCCTTTGATGACCAAGAACGGCACGTTCGTCATCAACGGTACAGAGCGCGTCATTGTCAGCCAGATGCACCGTTCGCCCGGTGTCCTGTTTGACCATGACCGTGGCAAGACCCACTCTTCCGGCAAATTCCTCTTCGCCGCCCGCGTCATTCCGTACCGCGGCAGCTGGCTCGACTTTGAATTTGACGCGAAAGACATCGTCAACGTCCGTATCGATCGCAAACGCAAGCTGCCGGTGACCGCATTGCTGCGTTCGCTGGGTGACGCGATCCTGGAAGTTAAAGAAAAGAAGCCTGATTTCAAAGTCGGCGAGATGGTCCGCGTAGCGGGCATGAAGCAGCCAGCGGAAATTCTCGAAGTCGAAGGCAACCTGATCACCATCCGTGAACCAATGGGTGCGATCGACGTGCAGGGCAAGATCGAAGACGAAGGCCGCACCAAGAGCGCCCAGCTCGTCAAGATCGTCAAGCAGGGCTATTCGGAAGAAGATATCCTCAACCTGTTTTACGAGCGCATCGTTTACAAGCGCGCGAAAGACGGCTGGACCATTCCTTTCGTTGCCGAGCAATGGCGCGGCATCAAGCCGACTTTCGACATCGTCGACGCGCAGAGCGGCGAAGTTGTCTTTGAAGCGGCGACCAAGATCACTCCTCGCGCCGCGAAAAAGGCCGAATCCGATGGCATGCAGAACATCGTAATTCCGACCGAGGAAATCTTCGGCCGTTACAGCGCCTTTGATCTGATCAATGAAAAAACCGGCGAGATTTACATCGAAGCCGGTGACGAAGTGACCGCAGAAAATCTTGAAAAGATCGACAATGCCGGCATCGATGCGCTCGAATTGCTCGACATCGACCATGTCACAACCGGTCCGTGGATCCGCAACACGCTGAAGGTCGACAAGGCCGAAGATCGTGATGGCGCCCTGTCCGACATTTACCGCGTCATGCGCCCTGGTGAACCACCAACGCGCGAAACCGCTGAAGCCTTGTTCGAAGGCCTGTTCTTCGACCCAGAGCGCTATGACCTCAGTGCCGTGGGCCGTGTCAAACTCAACATGCGTCTCGAACTGGATGCGCCTGCTGATTATACAATCCTGCGCAAGGAAGACATTCTCGCGGTTGTCAAAACCCTCGTCGATCTGAAAGACGGCAAGGGCGAAGTCGATGATATCGACAATCTCGGCAACCGTCGTGTCCGTTCCGTTGGCGAATTGCTGGAAAACCAGTATCGCGTCGGTCTCCTCCGCATGGAGCGCGCCGTCAAGGAGCGTATGAGCAGCGTAGACGTATCCACCGTGATGCCGAACGACCTGATCAATGCGAAGCCTGCCGTTGCAACGGTTCGCGAATTCTTCGGCTCCTCGCAGCTGTCGCAATTTATGGATCAGACCAATCCGCTTTCGGAAGTCACCCATAAACGCCGCGTCTCAGCATTGGGCCCCGGTGGTCTGACCCGTGAACGCGCCGGCTTTGAAGTCCGCGACGTTCACCCGACCCATTATGGCCGTATCTGCCCGATTGAAACGCCTGAAGGCCCGAACATTGGTCTGATCAACTCGCTCGCTTCGTTCAGCCGCGTCAATCAATATGGTTTCATCGAAACGCCATATCGGAAAGTCGTCGACAATAAAGTGACCGACGATGTTGTCTATCTCTCCGCGATGGAAGAGCAGAAGCACACCGTGGCTCAGGCAAACGCCGAACTCACCGAAGACGGCAGCTTTGTGGAGGAAATCGTTTCCTCTCGTCAGGCTGGCGAATTCCTGATGGCGCCACGCGATATCATCACGCTGATGGACGTTAGTCCGAAGCAGCTGGTGTCGGTTGCCGCCTCGCTTATTCCATTCCTGGAAAATGATGACGCCAACCGCGCGCTCATGGGATCGAACATGCAACGTCAGGCTGTGCCTCTGGTGAAAGCCGAAGCACCGTTTGTCGGCACCGGCATGGAAGAAACCGTGGCCCGCGATTCTGGCGCTGCCATTGCTGCGAAACGCTCCGGTATTGTCGATCAGGTGGACGCCACCCGTATCGTCATCCGCGCATCCGACGCAGTGGAAGCTGGAAAATCCGGCGTGGACATTTACACGCTGCAGAAATTCCAGCGTTCCAACCAGAACACCTGCATCAACCAGCGTCCGCTGGTGAAGGTCGGCGAAATCGTCCAGCAGGGCGACACGATTGCCGACGGTCCATCCACGGACATGGGTGAATTGGCGCTCGGCAAGAACAGCCTCGTCGCCTTCATGCCCTGGAATGGCTACAACTACGAGGATAGTATCCTCATCTCCGAACGGATCGTGAAAGACGACGTCTTCACATCGATCCATATCGAAGAATTTGAAGTCATGGCTCGCGACACCAAGCTTGGCCCTGAAGACATCACCCGTGATATTCCCAATGTCGGTGAGGAAGCGCTTCGCAACCTCGACGAAGCAGGCATTGTCTATATCGGCGCTGAAATTGAACCGGGCGATATTCTCGTCGGCAAGATCACGCCAAAGGGCGAAAGTCCGATGACGCCGGAAGAAAAGCTTCTGCGCGCCATCTTCGGTGAAAAAGCCTCCGACGTTCGCGACACATCTTTGCGTCTGCATCCCGGTGTTGCCGGTACGGTTGTCGAAGTTCGTGTGTTCAACCGTCACGGCATCGACAAGGACGAACGCGCTCTGGCGATCGAACGCGAAGAAATTGGCCGGTTTACCAAGGATCGCGACGACGAACGCGCCATCCTCAACCGGGCAACCTTCAACACGTTGAAAGACATGCTGATCGGCCAGACCGCTACTTCCGCGCCGAAGCCTATGAAGAAGGGTGCTGAAATCACCGAGGAAAGCCTCTCCGAACTGGAGCAGGTCGACTGGTGGAAGATTGCAGTCAAGGACGATCAGGTTCAGTCCGATTTCGAAGCTACCCGTCAACAATATGACGAAGCGATCAAGCTGATCAACGAACGGTTCGAAGACCGTCGCGAGAAGCTCGAACGCGGTGACGAACTCGCACCGGGCGTGTTGAAGATGGTCAAAGTCTTTGTCGCGGTGAAGCGCAAGCTGCAACCAGGTGACAAAATGGCTGGTCGTCACGGCAACAAGGGGGTTATCTCCCGCATCCTGCCACAGGAAGACATGCCGTTCCTCGAAGACGGTACACCGGTTGACATCGTGCTCAATCCACTGGGTGTGCCTTCGCGAATGAACGTCGGACAGATTTTCGAAACCCACTTGGGCTGGGCCGCACGTGGTCTGGGCCAACAGGTTACCGAAGCTCTCGAAGAATGGCGCCTCGCCAATCCCGACCCCAAGGCGGCACCACCGCCGGATGCGGTCAAGGAACGGCTCAAGGTCATTTACGGCGAACAATATCATGCCGATATCGATAGCCGTGATACAGCCGAGATCGTCGAAATGGTCGGCCATCTTCGCCACGGTATCCCGATGGGTACGCCGGTATTTGACGGTGCGCACGAAAGCGATATTTCCGACATGCTCGAACTGGCAGGTCTGGATCGTAGCGGTCAGGTCAATCTTTATGATGGCCGGACAGGCGACAAGTTCGATCGCAAGGTGACCGTGGGCTATATTTACATGCTCAAGCTTCACCATCTGGTCGACGACAAGATCCACGCTCGTTCGATTGGCCCTTACAGCCTTGTCACGCAGCAACCTCTCGGCGGTAAAGCGCAGTTTGGTGGACAGCGTTTCGGGGAAATGGAAGTCTGGGCATTGCAGGCATATGGCGCGGCTTACACGTTGCAGGAAATGTTGACGGTCAAGTCTGATGACGTGATCGGCCGGACCAAGGTTTACGAAGCGATCGTCAAGGGTGACGATACGTTCGAAGCCGGCGTACCGGAAAGCTTCAACGTTCTGGTCAAGGAAATGCGGTCGCTCGGCCTCAACATCCAGCTCTCCAGCTTTGGTGACGATGATGATGAGACGGACGATGGAATTGCGATAGCGGCGGAGTGAAGCACTAGCGTCACGCCACGCAGCATTTCAAATTTGGGGCGAACGCCCAAGAGGAATTAAGTCATGAATCAAGTATCAAATTTCGCAAATCCGATCGCCAAGGTGGAAACATTTGACCAGATCCAGATCGGTCTTGCATCGCCAGAGCGCATCCGCAGCTGGTCTTTTGGTGAAATCAAGAAACCGGAAACCATCAACTACCGGACGTTCAAGCCGGAACGTGACGGCCTGTTCTGCGCGCGTATCTTTGGTCCGGTAAAGGATTACGAATGCCTGTGCGGCAAGTACAAACGCATGAAATATAAGGGCATTGTCTGCGAAAAATGCGGTGTAGAAGTCACGGTGACCAAGGTTCGCCGGGAACGCATGGGTCATATCGACCTTGCTGCCCCTGTCGCGCATATCTGGTTCCTGAAATCCCTGCCATCGCGCATCGGCCTGCTGCTCGACATGCAGCTCAAGCAGCTCGAGCGCGTGCTCTATTTCGAAAGCTATGTGGTTATCGAGCCCGGGCTGACGGCTCTGGAAAAATTCCAGCTGCTGACCGAAGACGAAATGCTCGAAGCGCAGGATGAATATGGCGAAGACGCTTTCTCTGCCGGTATCGGCGCAGAAGCGGTCAAGATCATGCTTCAGGACCTCGATCTGAAGCAGGAACGCGACGATCTGATGGAAGATCTGCGGACGACCAAGTCGACCCTGAAACCCAAGAAGATCATCAAACGCCTGAAAGTGGTCGAAAGTTTTATCGATTCCGGCAACAAGCCGGAATGGATGATCCTCGAAATCATTCCAGTAATTCCACCAGAGCTGCGCCCGCTGGTGCCTCTGGATGGTGGCCGTTTCGCGACCTCCGATCTCAACGATCTCTATCGCCGCGTGATCAACCGGAACAACCGTCTGAAGCGCCTGATGGAATTGCGCGCACCAGACATCATCGTCCGTAACGAGAAGCGTATGCTTCAGGAATCGGTCGATGCATTGTTCGACAATGGCCGTCGTGGCCGGACCATCACCGGTGCCAACAAGCGTCCGCTGAAATCCCTGTCCGACATGCTCAAGGGTAAACAGGGCCGTTTCCGTCAGAACCTTCTCGGTAAACGCGTCGATTATTCCGGCCGTTCGGTTATCGTAACCGGTCCCGAGCTGAAATTGCATCAATGCGGTTTGCCGAAGAAAATGGCCCTGGAACTGTTCAAGCCGTTCATCTACGCGCGCCTTGATGCCAAGGGCCTTTCGATGACGCTCAAGCAGGCCAAGAAATGGGTCGAAAAAGAGCGCAAGGAAGTCTGGGACATTCTCGAAGAAGTTATCCGCGAGCATCCCGTGATGCTGAACCGCGCTCCAACGCTTCACCGTCTCGGCATCCAGGCGTTCGAACCGGTATTGATCGAAGGTAAGGCTATCCAGCTTCACCCGCTGGTCTGCTCCGCCTTCAACGCCGACTTTGACGGTGACCAAATGGCGGTCCACGTTCCACTGAGCCTCGAGGCCCAGCTGGAAGCACGTGTCCTGATGATGTCGACCAACAACATCCTCTCGCCAGCAAACGGCAAACCGATCATCGTTCCTTCGCAGGATATGGTTCTCGGCATCTATTATCTGACAATGGATCGCAAGGGCGAGCCTGGCGAAGGCATGTTGCTCGCCGATATGGCCGAAGTGCATCAGGCACTGGAAATCGGTGCGGTGACCTTGCACTCGAAGATCACCACCCGGGTTCCGCAAACCGACGAGGACGGCAAGCCGATTCTCAAACGTTTCGAAACCACGCCGGGCCGGTTGCTGATTGCCGAATGTCTGCCGAAATCGCACCTGGTGCCGTTCGACATCGTCAACCGCTTGCTGACCAAGAAAGAAGTCGGCGACGTGATTGACCAAGTCTATCGTCACACCGGTCAGAAAGACACGGTCCTGTTCGCCGATGCGATCATGGGTCTTGGCTTCCGTCACGCTTGCCGTGCCGGTATTTCCTTCGGCAAGGATGACATGATCATTCCTGACTCCAAGGATGCTACCGTCGCTGCAACACGCGAACAGGTTGCTGACTATGAGCAGCAATATCAAGACGGTCTGATCACCCAGCAGGAAAAATACAACAAGGTGATCGACGCATGGTCCCGCTGTGGTGACACGGTTGCGAACGCGATGATGGACGAGCTGGCCGCGACGCCAGAGGACGAACATGGCCGCGAGCGCGAGATCAACGCGATCTACATGATGAGCCACTCCGGTGCGCGTGGTTCGCCAGCACAGATGAAACAGCTCGGCGGTATGCGTGGTCTGATGGCGAAACCTTCGGGCGAGATTATTGAAACACCGATTATCTCGAACTTTAAGGAAGGCCTGACGGTTCTCGAATATTTCAACTCCACCCACGGTGCCCGTAAGGGTCTCGCGGATACGGCGTTGAAAACGGCCAACTCGGGTTATCTGACCCGTCGTCTGGTTGACGTTTCGCAAGATTGCACGATTGTCGAAGAAGATTGCGGCACCGAAAATGCGCTGGAGATGAAAGCCATCGTCCAGGGCGGTTCGGTTATCGCATCGCTTGGCGAACGTATCCTCGGCCGGACCATGGCCGAAGATATTGTCGACAGCAAAGACGACAGCGTTGTGATCAAATCCGGCACGTTGCTGGACGAAGCAGCCATCGTCGTGATCGAAGAGCTCGGCATCCAGTCCGCGCGCATTCGTTCGCCGCTGGTTTGCGAATCCAAGATGGGCGTCTGCGGCACCTGCTACGGTCGTGATCTTGCTCGCGGTACACCGGTAAATATCGGTGAAGCTGTTGGCGTTATCGCGGCTCAGTCGATCGGTGAGCCAGGCACGCAGCTAACGATGCGTACCTTCCACATCGGCGGCGCGGCACAGCTCAACGAGCAGTCCAATCTGGAATCGGTGGCAGAAGGTAAGGTCGAATATCGCGACATGCCGGTCATCGAAGACAAGAACGGACGCTTCCTGTCGCTGGCGCGTAGCGGTATCATCGCCGTGATCGACAATGACGGTCGCGAACGGTCTGCCGATAAGGTGCCTTATGGTACCAGCGTGCTGATCAAGGACGGCGCGAAGGTTCACCTCGGCGATCGTCTCGCCGAATGGGACCCGTTCACCATGCCGATGATTACCGAAAAACCGGGTGTCATCAAATATCAGGACGTCATCGAAGGCAAGACGATGACCGAACAGACCGATGAAGCCACCGGTATCGCACAGCGTGTGATCATGGAATATCGGGCTTCTGGTCGCGGCGCGAACAAGGAAGACCTTCGTCCGCGGATGACCTTGCTGGATGAAAACAGCGGTGAAACCGGTCGTTATATGCTCGCAAACGGCGCTACGCTTTCGGTCGAAGATGGCCAGAAGGTTGTCGCTGGTGACGTGCTGGCACGTGTCTCTCGCGAAGCTGCGAAGACCCGCGACATTACGGGTGGTCTGCCACGTGTGGCCGAACTTTTCGAAGCGCGCATTCCGAAGGATAACTCGATCATCGCGAAAATCGATGGCCGGATTGAATTCGTCCGCGACTATAAAGCGAAGCGCAAGATCGCGATCGTTCCTGAAGAAGGCGAACCAGTCGAATATCTGGTGCCGAAGACGAAAGTCATCGACGTACAGGAAGGCGATTTCGTCAAGAAGGGCGACAATCTGGTCTCCGGTTCTCCGGATCCGCATGATATTCTTGAAGTTCTCGGGGTTGAGGCCTTGGCCGAATATCTCGTTTCGGAAATTCAGGAAGTCTATCGTCTGCAGGGCGTGAAAATCAACGACAAGCACATTGAAACGATCGTTCGTCAGATGCTGCAGAAAGTTGAAATCACCAATGGCGGCGATACCACGCTTCTTCCGGGCGAGCAGATCGATCTTGAAGAGATGCTGGAATATAATGCGAAGCTGACCAAGAAGCAGGAACCTGCTGCCGGTAAGCCAGTGCTCCTCGGTATCACCAAGGCGAGCTTGCAGACCCGCAGCTTCATCTCTGCCGCTTCTTTCCAGGAAACCACCCGGGTGCTTACCCAGGCGGCTGTCGAGGGCAAGAAGGATCAGCTGATCGGTCTCAAGGAAAACGTGATCGTTGGCCGTTTGATCCCGGCTGGTACCGGAGCGGGCATGAACCGTGCACGCATCGCCGCAACCAGCCGTGATGCGGCATTGCGGGCACAACAGCAGAAAATGCTCGACGCAATGCAGGCTGCAGCCGATCTGAAAGCGGAAGAAGTAGCAAATGCTGCGGCTTCTGCCCCGGCTCCTGCTGCCGAAGCCGAGCCAACCGCTGCTGACGTGTTCGGCGAGACACCGGTCGAGGAAGCCCTGATTGCTGCGGATAGTTCCGAAGAACAGCATGCGGCCGAACTGGCGCAAGGTGAGGAAGCTGCTACGGGCGATTCACATATGGCAAAAACCATGGGTGAAGGCATCGAAGAGAGCGACACCGAAGCGGCTCAGTCCGACGAAGACAAGGAAGAATAGACCTTCCCGCCCTTTCAACCGGTTTAAAAAAAGCCCCGCTGGAGATGATCCAGCGGGGCTTTTTGTTGTTCAGTCAACTGCGAGAAGCGTGAACTGGCTAGAACCTGATCTCGCAGACCGACATCTGGCCCTGGACCGTCGTACGCCATTGGCCCGTCCACTGCCCGCCCTGAGAGGCCGCCACAGCCGGACATTTTCGTTGTGCATCCTGCTGGTTCCAGATCGGACCCGCATCAATATTGCGCGTATTGCTTACGGGACGAGGATCAGGGCGGCGGGCCGGAGGCGGGGACCGGCGCTGGGGCGCTGCTGCCTGCACCCGTGACGATGACTGAATCTGGTACAGGTCACTCTTGGCACCGCCATTTTGGCCATAACCGATCCAGTTGCGGTAAAGATCCAGCTGCAATTGCACATTGCGCGACCGGTCATCGAGATAGACGGACCATTGATCGCGCCCGGTTTCCGTGAAATTATATATCGCCCGGCCCTGTGCATTATATTCCGTCCAGCGGCCCGGACCGCTCTTTTTGAAACTGCCGCCAGCAAAATATACCTGCTGCACGTTACTGCCGTTGGTTCGGGCACGCTCTGCGCGCGGGGAAGGTTGTGGCGGCGTTCTGGTTCGCCCTTCATTGCGGGACGCTTTTGTAATCGCATAGAAATCGTGCATGGGCCCGCCATTGTCACCCAATCTTATCCATTTGCGGTGGATGTCGATTTGCAGCTGTATATTCCGTGAGGAATCATCGAGATAGACCGACCAGTCATCCCGGCTGGTCTCTCTGAAAATGAATTTAACCCGGCCATCGGCCCCATATTCCGTCCAATGTCCTCTGCCGGTTTCACGGAACAAGCCGCCATTAAACCTGACCTCTGACACGTTATAGCCGTTCACACCTTGCTGCCGCTGCTGCGCGTATGCGGCTTCAGAAGAAACCAGATATGTTGATCCCATCGTGGCAACGGTCAGGCCCATTGCCAACGCTTTGTTTAAAATAGTCATGACTTCCCCGTTATTCTGGTGCGACCCAGAGCCCTCTGTTGCACAGTGTGGCGGCCTATAACAAGTCCATCACCCAAATAAGAAAGGTCCGCCGAAGAGATTTCGGAGGACCTTTCTGTTAGCGAAAACCGGAAGCGCTTTAAGCTATGGCTATTTCCTGCAAGGCAGCTTCCACCGCAGCCTGCCCCTTCACCATCTGCTGATCTGCAGCGATGAAGGTAACGTCAGTGATACCGATAAACCCCAGCACATGGCGCAAATAGCCGGTAGCAAAGTCAATCTCGCTGCCGATCTCTGTACCGCCCGAAGCCACCAGGATATAGGCTTTCTTGCCCGTCAGAAGCCCTTCCGGGCCGTTAGCGGTATAGTGAAACGTCATGCGCGCCCGCGCCACCATATCGATCCACGCTTTCAGTGCTGCCGGGATACCAAAATTATAGATCGGCGTGCCGATCACCAATATATCGGCCGCAATCAGTTCTTCTACCAGCGTATCGGACAAAGCGAGTTCCGCTTTCTGTGCGTCGCTTCGTTCCGCTTCGTCGGTAAAATTGGCGGCGACCCAATTCTCCGTCACAAAGGGTAATGCCACGGCAAGATCGCGGGCGACAATATTGGCCGGTGCGAGCCTTTCAATCAAGGCATCGGTCAAGGCGCGAGACGATGAAGCCGCTTTGCGAGCGCTTGCGTCGATACGGAGGATGTTTCTTTGATCGGTCATGAGAATATTTCCTATGGTTGTAATTAGTGGAAGGGATTGGAGGGACGCTCGCCCAAAAACGGGATGGGAGAGCGTCCCTCCGGTAGCGGGTGTCAGTGGTGCGACTCCCATGCCTCGACAAAGACAAATTCCGCATCGTCGATGGCTTCAATCTGCAGCGACGGTATATCCCTGATCGCCAGGGAATCCCGGGCACTGACCGGTTCTCCGTTGACCCTCACTGTACCGGCAGAACCGACCAGATAGACATGGGCGCCATCGGCGATTTGATGTTCGACCGTGGTTCCAGCAGTAAGCGTCGCGCCGTAAAGCCGTGCATCGGCTCCGATCATCAAGGCACCGCCTTCGATGTCTTCATCAAAACCACTGGCGAGAATTTCCAGTTGGTCCGAGCGGTCATCACCCTTCGGAAAGGCTTTCGCGTCCCAGCGGGGGGCACCACCGGCAGCACGCGGCTCAATCCAGATCTGGAACAAACGAGTCCGCTCATCTTCCAGATTATATTCGCTGTGCATCACGCCGGTACCGGCACTCATCACCTGAACGTCGCCGGCCTCTGTGCGGCCCTCATTGCCCATATTATCGCGGTGGGTGATGGCCCCTTCGCGGACATAGGTTATGATTTCCATATCCTGATGGCCATGCATCGGAAATCCGGTTTTCGGTTTGATTTCGTCATCATTCCACACCCGGATCGGGCCAAAGCCCATGCGGGCGGGATCCCAATATTTGCCAAAGGAAAAATGATGGCGGGCCTGCAGCCATTCGTGATCAACATGGGCCAGGTCGTTGAATGTGCGTTTCTCGATCATTGTCTTTCTCCTGTTAGAGCGGTGTTACTTCCGCTCTGCTTGAGATGGAGATAGAGTGGCTTATGTGTTTCCAAAATAGACAAATTGGAATTTGATTGTTTCCAAATAAGATCTAATGATCTCCTATGGCCTTACCTGATTATGAAGCATGGGCAATTTTTGCCGAAGTAGCCCGACTGGGGAGCTTCACTGCTGCCGCCCATGAACTGGCACTCTCCAAACCGACCATCTCGAAAGCGATCTCGCGGTTGGAACAGTCGCTCGGCACGGTTTTGTTCCACCGCACGTCGCGCAAAATTTCCCTGTCGACCGCTGGCAAATCGCTATTGCAACACGCCCAGCAAATTGCACTCGACGGTGAAGCAGCGATGGAGGCTGCGCGCGACACTACACATCTGCTCAACGGTCGGGTCCGCCTGGCTGCGCCTCTAAGCTACGGACTTTCGCACCTCGCGCCGGTGATCGCGGATTTCATGTGCGCATTTCCCGAAATCACCGTCGATCTCCAGCTGAACGATGCGCGGGTCGATCTTATCGAGGACGGGTTTGATTGCGCCATCCGCATCGGCGCGCTTCCCGACAGCAGCCTGAGGGCGATCAAGCTTCGTAAAATGGAGGGCTATTTCATCGCGGCCCCAAGCTATCTCGAACGCAAGGGCCGACCGAAAATACCGGCTGACCTGAGCGACCACGATTGCTTCATATATTCCAACACCCTCACACCCGAAGTCTGGCAAGTCACGGACGAAAAAGGCCAGACATCGAATGTTCGCCCCAAGTGCCGGTTCCAGAGCAATAACGGCGATGTCATGCTGCCTGCACTCATCGCTGGCCGGGGCATCGGATATCTGCCTGACTTTCTGTGTCAAAAGGCGCTGGATGCGGGCGACCTGATAAATATTCTGCCAAACTGGGACATGGGTGAAATCGCTCTCAATATCGTCATGCCCCCATCCCGTTTGCGTCCGGCCCGCGTCGATGCACTGGTGGACTTTCTGAAAGACAATTTGCGTTAGCTGAGTACAGGTAGAGCATACGCGCCGTTATTTTCCTGTCCTACACCGTCGGGATTTTGTACCTTTCGCGGATGTCTGACAAAATGCTCTTCAAACCCGATGGCGGCGACTTCTTCTTGATGACCATTGTGGATAGTCGAGACGGCGAGTTTCTGGCTAAAATCGAAGGCGAGGAATTTTTTGCTCTTACACTGTAAAGTTTGTAAAGTTCGTCCGCATAACAGGCGCGAACATTAATGCCGCTCGAAACCATATTTCTGTTTCTCATCACAGACCTGATGTTTTGCCTCACTCCGGGGCCAGCCACCATGGTCGCGGTCAGCCATGCTTTGCCGCTTGGACCCAGGGGAGGTATGCGTGGCGCACTCGGTCCGATCGTCGGCGTGAATATCGGGAATTTTATCTGGTATGGCCTGACCGCCTTCGGGCTGATCGCACTGATAGCGGCGGTACCGACCGCTTATTCGGTGCTTCGCTGGCTTGGCGTAGCCTATCTTGCGTGGATGGGTTGGCAGATGTTCAAAGGCGGCACCAGCACGCTTGCCAAACAACCGGCCCGCAGCGCCGGCTTCCGAAAAGGACTGCTCAACGGATTGGCGGTCCACATGTCTAACCCCAAGGCGCTGTTATTCTATACCGCGTTCATCCCGCCATTTATCGATCCGGACGGCAATGTGCTGCTGCAATTTGCTATATTGGCAGGGCTGACCGTCATAACGGAAACAACGGGCCTGACCTTTTACTCCGCTCTCGCTTCCAAGGCTCGCAATCTCGGCAATGCCGATCAGGCACAGCCTCTGTTTCAGAAAATTGCCGCGCTCGTGCTGACTGGCGCAGCGCTGATATTAGGATGGTGGAACCTCACCGATAATGCGATGCAAAGCGCGTTCAACCTGCCGACAGGAGCAATGGGCTAAATGGACTTTATGATCAGAATCTGGATTTCTCTGGTGGCGTTGAGCTTTGCAGCCCCCCTGTCGGCACAGGAAGGCCCTGATGACGGGGTCAACGCCGACATGATTCTGGCGCTCAAGGGGCTGCAGTTGCTTGACCATCGGTTGAACGCCATCGGTTATCGACTGGTCGATGCCAACACGCCATATTGCGACCAGAAAGCCGCCAGGACCGGTTTGTTGCTCAATGATGTCGCTCAATATGTCGATCAGGAAACCGCCCGTTTCGCGCTCGGGTTCGATGGTTCCGTAGGGATTACCGCGGTGGCTCCGGACAGTCCGGCCGAAAGCGCCAAATTATCACCAGGCGACACTCTGCTGGCGATCAACACTATCCCCATCAATGACATTGCGATCGACGATCCCGAGCTGTCTAACCAACAGCCAGTCTATCGCAGGGTCGCGGCGATCAATCGGCTACTCGAACAGGCGCTTGCCGAAGACAATGTCCGGTTGACGATCTCGCGAGGCGGGATCAACCAAACTATTTCGGTCGCTGCAGCTATGACATGTCCAAGTCAATTTCAGATCCGAGTCAGCGCTGACAGGAGTGCCGGCGCCGATGGCAAGCTGGTCAGCGTCTCTTCGCGTCTCGCCGAATATTTTCTGACTGACGACGAATTTGCTGCCGTTGTCGCACATGAATTGGCCCATAATCTGCTGAAACACCGCGACCGGCTCGATGCTAAGAACGTCAATCGCGGATTTTTTGGACAATTCGGCGAGAGTGCAAGCGAGATCAAGGCCGCAGAGATCGAGGCGGACCGGCTATCGGTGTGGCTGATGGTCAATGCCGGCTACGATCCGCAAGCGGCGATCCGGTTCTGGACCCGCTATGGCAAGGAACATGGAAAAGGCATATTCTCCGCCTCCACCCATTACCGCTGGAAGAAGCGGGTCGAATTGTTCGAAGAGGAACTGGCGAAGATGGCGGCAATGGAACCCGTTGGTGGCAAATTCTCACCTCCGCTGCTGGCCAAAGCAGACTGACTCAATCGTCCCGGTTGTAAGCATCTTTGCAATTGCGGCGCTCTTGCTTGTTTTGCGCCTCGTCCAGACAAAGATCCCGCTGCTTTTTACGGTCGGCAAGTACTTTACGGCCCAGATCTTCCTCCCGCTCGGACTGGCTCTGGGTGGTCGCATCGACAGCAGTCTCGACCACCGTGCCGGCAGCCCGGAAGGGCGCCGTGATGACTTTGGTGACGCAGCCCGACAGCATCAGGGAGACCAGAGCCACCGACAGAATTGAAAATGCGCGCATGAAAAACTCCTCAACTGCCTTGTGCAGCCAATATGATGAAGTCCGGATGAATGTCCGGACGGTTCAGGACCGGGCCAGCAGCTTCTCGGCCATCGCCCGGATGTCACTGCCGATTTCCGGATGGGCCAGCGCCATCGCCAGATTGGCTTCGACATAGCCTTGCTTCGATCCGCAATCATAGCGTTTACCGTCAAAGGTCATGCCGTGAAACGGCTGCTTGCCGATCATCTGCGCCATCGCATCGGTCAGCTGGATTTCCCCGCCAGCGCCAGCGGCCTGGGTTTCCAATATCCGCATCACTTCGGGCTGCAGGATATAGCGGCCCGGCAGGATCAGATTGGACGGCGCTGTACCAGCGGCCGGTTTCTCCACCAGACCTTTGACCTCGGTGATCGGACCATCCTGATAGCCGGGATCAATCACACCATAAGACGGCGTGTCTTCGATCGGAATTTCCAGTGCGCAGACAATATTGCCTCCAAGCTTTTCATAAGCCCCTACCATCTGTTTCATACATCCGGGTGAACCGACCATGAATTCATCGGGCAGAAAGATAGCGAAAGGCTCATCGCCGATAATGTCCCGCGCGCACCAGATCGCGTGACCAAGTCCGAGCGGCTCCTGCTGCCGCACGAAAACGCAATCGCCCGGGCGGAGCCGGGTTCCGTCAAGAACCGAGCGGTCTTTCGATCGGTCGGCCATCGTGTGTTCCAGCTCATAGGCCATGTCGAAATGATCCTCGATCATGCCTTTGCCGCGACCGTTGACGAAAATCATCTGCTCGATTCCGGCTTCAAGCGCTTCATCCACAGCATATTGCAGGAGCGGACGGTCAACGATCGGGAAAAGTTCTTTGGGCATTACCTTGGTCGCCGGCAGGAATCGGGTTCCCATGCCGGCAACGGGAAAGACAGCTTTTCTGATCGGTTTCATAGCTCTGCTCTAGTCCTTCAATTTATCGGCGAAACTGGTCCGCAATTTCTGCAATTTTGGCGGGATGGTGGCCACACAATATGGATTGCCGCGCCCTTCATCCGCCCAATATTGTTGATGATAGTCCTCCGCGACATACCACGTCGCAGGCCCTTCGATCGTCGTCACGATCGGTTCGGCCCTGCCCTCTCCGGCACGCATTATTCCGGCTTCGGCTTCGGCCCTCTGTACATCGTCGACCGGGAAAATCGCCGACCGGTACTGGGTGCCGACATCATTGCCCTGACGATTAAGTTGTGTCGGATCGTGGGTCGCAAAGAAGATATCGAGCAGGTCGGAATAGCTTACCGCCGCGTCGTCAAACCCGATCTTGATTGCTTCGGCGTGACCGGTGGTACCCGAACAAACCTCGCGATAGCTGGGGTCGGGCTTTTCGCCTCCGATATAGCCGCTTTCGACGGAATTCACCCCGGCAATATCGTTGAACACCGCCTCGGTGCACCAAAAGCAACCGCCGGCCAAAATGGCTTCCTGCTGTGCCATATAAACTCCTTTTATGCAGAGGCGGCCACGCCCCCGCTATTTGTGTTTTCGCTCGCTTCATCGCGCATAGCGACAAGTAGATACATGGCGGGTGTAACCACGCGAGACAAGAGGGTGGAACTTATCAATCCCCCGATGATGATGAGCGCCAGCGGGCCGTACAGAGCCCCGCCCCAGAATGCGAGAGGGGTCAGGCCCCCGATTGCAGTAATAGAAGTCAGCAGCACGGGGAGGAAGCGGACCTCACCGGCTTTCTCGATGGCTTCCCGCAGGCCCATGCCCTGCGCGCGCAACTGTGTGGTGAAATCAACCAGCAATATCGAGTTTTTGATTTCGATCCCGATCAGTGCGATGAAGCCGATAATCGCCATGACGCTCAGCGAGTTCCCAGTGACAAAAAGGGCTAGAATACCACCAAAAGTCCCGAGCGGAATGACGCCTGCGACTACAATCGTTTCCCGAAACCGTCGAAACTCGGCCACCAGAATCGCTATGATCAGCATGATGGAAGTAATGATCAACGGACCGAAATTTCCGAAGGTCTCGCCAATAGCTTCTGACTCACCGCCCACCGACCATTCATAGCCTTCGGGGAAATCCATCTGCTCCAGCTTCTCCACCGCACGGCTGTTGATTGTTGACGGGATCTCGCCAAAATCGACTTGGGCCGTAACCAGCACAGTTCTCTGCAACTGATAGCGTTGGATTTGCGGAGTTACGTTCGTGAGTTTGGGATTGGTTATCTGGGACAGCGGCACAGAATCACCCGTGCGCGTAGCGACATACACCTTGTCCAGTACCGAGATCGGAAGATTATTCTCAAACGGATAGCGGACGGTCACCGGATAATTGTCACCCTCCTGATCCCGGAAAGACGCGGCCTGTTCGCCGCTGATCGCCAGCCGGATGGCACGGCGCGGCTCGCCCGAGGCAATGTTGAGCAGCGCGGCTTTCTGTTCATCCAGACCGATATCAAGGTCAATCTTGTCGGTATCCACGGGATTCACGATATCGCGAGCTCCCGGAGTCTGTCGTAGCAGATCGGCAACCTTGCCCGACAGTTCCTTCAACGTTTCCAGTTCCGGTCCCGCCACCCGAATCACGATCGGCGCTTCCACAGGTGTGCCATTCTGGAAAAGTTCGATCTTCACGCGGGCACCGGCAATCTGATCGAGCTGCTTGCGCAACCGCTCTATCATTTCCGGACCTTCCCGCGTGTCCCACTCATCCATAACCGCCAGCACTTCACCATAGTTTGTGCGCTCGGCCCTGGGACCGACATTGTAAAACACTTGCGGATTGCCGTTTCCGATATTTTCTGCCCGTACAACTATACTGGGTTCGGTTTCCAGAATCTTCGTAACTTCAGCGACAATCCCGTCGGTTCGGTCAAGGCTGCTGCCCTGTTCCGCTTCAACCGAGACCCGGAAATAGGGTGCATCGGCAAAAGGAAAAAGCGAAAAACCCAAAGCCGGAACAAGCGCGAATGCCGACAGGCACAAAACCATTGCCAGCACGACGGTCTTGACCGGTGCCCCCAGAGCGATATGCAAAAATGGCCGGTAAAACCGCTGGATTTTATCATTGACCCAACGCAGCGCCGGATTCCCTTCCGGATCTTCGTCCCGCCGCAACATACGACTGGCGAGAAACGGAATGACGGACAGGGAAATTAGCAACGAGGCAATCACGGTCGCGATTATGGCGATGAAGAAGGACCGGGTATAGGAACCGGCACCACCGGGCAGAAACAGCAGCGGCACAAAGGCCAGCACCAGCACAGCCGTTGAACCGATAACCGCTGCACGGATTTCCAGACTGCCCTCTATTGCAGCCTGAATCCGCGTCTTCCCCATTCGCAAATGCCGCGCGATATTTTCGGTCACTACGATACTGTCGTCGACCAGCAACCCGAGCGAGACAATGAAGCCGGCGATGGAGAGCTGGCTGAGATTATATCCCATTGCATAAAGGACCAGCAGGCCGGAGGCGAGCGAGAGCGGGATCGAGATCATGACAATAGCCGACGAGCGAAAACCCAGCGGCAGAAGCGTGAAGATGACCAGGGCAATCGCGATCGAAAAGTCGCGGGTCAGTTCGTTCAATCGCCGCTTCACATCGCGGCTCTGGTCGAATTGCATCACCAGTTTAATATCCGGCGGCAAGATCGAGCGCTGCCGTTTCAACTCGATATCAAGTTCGTTTTTCAGGCGGGTGACATCGACACCGTCCTTCTGGGTCACCGTAAGGAAGACGGCGCGCTGGCCATTGTGGCGGGTCCGGTAAATCTGTTCCTGTGCGCCCCAGCTGACGTCTGCTACATCATCAACGGTCAAAAGCGATCCGTCGGCAGCCCGCAGCGGCAATCCACGAATGGCATCGAGATTCCGGAATGCACCACCGGCCTCGACATTCAGCCTTCGCTCGCCGCTCTGCACAGCTCCGCCCGGCAAGTCTGCACCTCCCCGGCGCACGGTATCGGCTATCGCACTAGCGGGTACGCGCAATTCGGACAATCTATCCGAATCGACCTCGACGCTGACTTCCGGCTTGGGCAGGCCAAAAATCCGCGATTCCCGGACGCCGCTGTTGCGGGTGAAGACCTCGACCATATCGTCCGCATATTTCTCCATCCGCCGCCACGAAGCGGTTTCGCTGATCAGAGCCACCTGCATGACCGCAGCTTCGGTGGTCCGGATCTTGCGATATTCCAGTTTCTGCAATTCTGCCGGCAGTTCGTCCCGGATTGCGGATACTTCGCGGACCACGTCATCGAAATAACCGTCGACGTCACCCGACCATTCGCTAAATTCGACATTGATCACCGTTCCGCCATCGGTGCTTGTCGATTGCACCTCTACGATGTCGTCCAGACCCTGAAGGACGTCTTCGATCGGCTTGGCGACCGTCTCTTCCATTTCCTGCGCATCGGCTCCGGGCTGGATCGCAATGATGTTGACGGCCGGAATCGGAAAGTGGGCATCAACAGCCTTGGGAATATTGATGAGCGCACTGATACCCAGCACAACGAGCAGAATGAAAAGAACCAGACTGAGTTGCCAGCGAGAAATGACGAACCGGGCAAGCATATCAGGCCCGATGACCCGCCTGGGTTGAAACAGCGATCACTTTGCTGTCCTGATGGGCTTGATCACGTCACCGTCGCGCAGCTTCTCGACGCCGCGGGTCACGATGATTTCGCCTTCTTTCAAGCCACCGAGAATTTCAAGATTCTTGTCGGTCAGCTTTCCGATATCGACATTGCGTTGTTTCACCCGGTTCTTGTCATCGACCACAAATACCAGACCTTCACCGGTCCGAATCCCGAATATTGCATTAGCCGGAATAACGAAAGTTGCCGACGATCCTCGTGATACCTCGATTTCGACCTTGCCCAGCTGACCAGACCGCAAACGGTCATTTCCAGGCAGCAGAAAACTTACTTCGAACGTTCCGGTCCGTTCATCGGCCCGTCCGTCTTTCTCGCTGACCACCGCGTCAATCGGGAAGTCGGAAATGGACGAAACAAGAACCTTTGCCGTCATGCCGACGCGTATCCGGGCGGCATCTGCATCGGTCATCGGAACCCGCAACACGAAACCCTTGTCAATTTCTCCCAATACCAGCGCGGTCGTTCCGGCCGCGACGATTTGGCCGGCGTCGATATTGCGGGTGAGGATTATTCCATTGCCGGGTGAACGGATATCAGCGGTGCGGCTGGCGAATTCCGTGGACTGGATACGGGCACGGGCCACGCGCGTAGCCGCTTCTGATTGTTCGAGCCGGGCTTTGGTCACCCAACCATCTTTGAACAATTTCTCGATGCGACCATATTCGGCTTCTGCACGATCGCGTTCCGCGCGCGCTACGCTGAGGTCGGAGGCGACCGTACTGCTATCCAGAGAGGCAAGAACCGCACCGCGCTTCACCCTGTCACCTTCTTCAAAGCGGACCGAAGCGACTTTGCCGCCAGTGGTAAAACCCAGCGATGTTTCCCGGCGCAGGCGGACAGTGCCAGCGGCGACAATAAGCTCATTTTCGCTAGCCGGCTGGACCGTGGTCACTGCTGCCGGAACGGGCTCGGTTGATTTTGGCTTTGCTTCCGGTTCGCTACCGCTGCATCCGGTCAAGAAAACCAGACCGACGAAAATCGATATTATCGTTCTGCCAAGCGCCATATCGCGAATTACCACCCCTAATGCATTCTTCTTAGGTGGCTAGGCGGGCTTGACCAATAGAAAATTTCGAAATGAAACCAAAAAGGGCCGGATTGTGAAACCCGGCCCCTTGGATGTGCTATTAAAGAGTCAGTATCAACCTTCCGTGCCGACGATATCCTGACCCGACCCTCCGACCACCTTGTAGACGATACCGGCCAATATGGCACCACCGATTGGCGCGATCCAGAAAACCCAGAGCTGCGACAATGCGATGCCACCTTCGATCAGCGCGGGTCCCGTGCTTCTTGCTGGATTGACCGAAGTGTTGGTTACCGGGATGCTGATCAGATGGATCAGCGTCAGCCCCAGACCAATTGCCAACGGTGCGAAGCCGGCCGGAGCGCGACCATCGGTTGCACCCAATATGATCAGCAGGAAGAAGAAGGTCAGCAAGACCTCGATCGCGATCCCGGCTCCCATGGCATAGCCGCCAGGTGATTTGTCACCGAACCCGTTCGCGGCCAAGCCGTTCACGGCAAGATCGAAAGCCGGGTTACCCGATGCAATCATGTAAAGCGCCGCTGCTGCCGCAATCGCACCGAAAACCTGGGCGATGATATAAACGGGGATTTCATTGGCCGGAAAGCGTCCACCCACCCACAGGCCGATGGTTACCGCCGGGTTGAGATGGCATCCGCTGATATGGCCAATGGCATATGCCATTGTGAGCACCGTGAGGCCGAAAGCCAGAGCAACACCGAGCAAACCAATGCCGACTTCCGGGAATGCCGCCGAGATAACCGCGCTCCCGCATCCGCCGAAAACCAGCCAGAATGTTCCCAGAAATTCCGCTAATGATTTTTGTACTGTTGTCATGATTTTCCTCCCGTTGGCTCCAATATATGCAGCATGGTCAAACACCGAACCGGGACACTCTATGGGAAATCGGCAGATTCTCAAGGCTCAGCCTTGTAAACTCATGTATGCGAACGCTATTTTTCGGATGCAGCCCGGGCCAATCGATCATTCAACGCAAGGCCGATACCGTTTTCGGGAATAGGTGCCACGGCGATTCTGGGTTTGCCGCTCGCGTCGGCATCGTGAAGCGCGGCGAACAACAGGCTGGCGGCTTCCGCTAGATCTCCGTGCGGAGACAGGTTCCGGTCCCCGTCAACCTGTCCAAAACCGATATGATATTCGTCCCGGTCCGAAATCCGGACGTTGAGCCGGAGCGGTTTCGATGGCGCATAATGGGACGCCAGCTGTCCCGGTGCCTCGATTATGCCGGAACCGGCGGCGGTCGGCGACCTCTCGGCAATTTTCTCCAGTTGCGCCTGCGTCACCGGACCCGGCCGCAATATCCGGTAATTTCCATTATCAATGCCGATTATGGTGGACTCGATCCCGCGTTCGCACGGTCCGCCATCCAGAATGAGCGGCGCACCCTCGCCAAGGCTATGAGCGACATGATCTGCCGTGGTTGGACTGATACCCCCACTGCGATTGGCCGAAGGAGCAGCGAGAAACAGTCCCGACTCCTTCAACAATTCGCGCATCACCGGATGGGCGGGGCAACGCAGCGCGATCGTGTCCAGACCCGCGGTTACCGCGGCAGCGACAGGACAATTCTCGCTCTTGGGAACGACGAGTGTCAACGGCCCCGGCCAAAGCGTCCCGGCGAACTTGGTCGCGAGATCGTCAAATTTCCCGAGCTTTCTGGCTGCATCCAGATCAGGCACATGGACGATCAGCGGGTTGAAGTCAGGGCGGCCCTTGGTCCGGTATATCTCCGCAACGGCGCTTGCATTGGTCGAATCGGCGGCCAGACCATAGACGGTTTCGGTCGGCACGGCGACCAGCCCGCCATCGCGCAACCGCGCCACAGCTTCACTGATCGTCGCTGTGCCGTAGCGGCGCGCTTGCTCGCCAATATGATCATTTGAGCCGGACATGACCCTGCGCTATAGCGCTGCGGAAAATCAGGCAACAACGGATAGCAATTTCATGAGTTTTACAGCCCCCGGTCGCGAACAGAATTTTGTCCTCAAACATATCGCCGATATCGGCGAACTGGCTGAGCATGATCGCTTTTCCGGAGCGAGCGACGATATGGTCGAGGCCATTGTCGAAGGCATCGGCCAGTTTGCCGCAGGCAAGTTCGCACCCATCAACCGGATCGGCGACACCGTCGGGGCAAAATGGAATGACGGCAAGGTCACGATGCCCGAAGGGTTCAAACAGGCCTATGCGCAATTTGTCGAAGGCGGCTGGGCATCGATTGACGGACCGGAAGAATTTGGCGGTCAGGGTCTGCCTTATTCACTGTCGGCGCTGATTCTCGAGACCTGCGGTGCTGCCAATTATGCCTTCACCTTGTGCCCGATGCTCAGCTTTGGCGCGATCGAAGCGCTCCACGTCCACGGCACCGACGAGCAAAAAGCGCAATATCTGCCCAATCTGATTTCAGGTGCATGGACCGGCACGATGAACCTCACCGAACCGCAAGCGGGATCCGATGTCGGCGCGCTGCGTTCTACCGCCGAACCGATCACCGAAGGTGAACATGCCGGGAAATACCGGATCAAGGGACAGAAAATCTTCATCACCTTCGGCGAACATGATCTGACCGACAATATCATCCATCTGGTGCTCGCCCGGACACCGGACGCTCCGGAAGGCACCCGCGGAATTTCGCTGTTCATTGTGCCCAAATATCACCTTGATGCCGACGGCAATCCGGGCGCGCCTAATGATGTGACCTGCGTATCGATCGAACATAAGATCGGCATTCACGCTTCACCGACCTGCGTCATGGCTTATGGCGAACAGAATGACTGTATCGGCGAGATGATCGGCGGCGAATATGGCGGCATGAAAGCGATGTTCACGATGATGAACAACGCCCGTATCAACGTCGGCTCGCAAGGCGTGCAAATCGCCGAACGCGCGACCCAGCAAGCCAGCCAATTTGCCACAGAACGGGTCCAGTCTGCCCGCGCCGGCAGCGGCGACAAGACACCGGTAGCGATTATCGAACATCCGGACGTGCGCCGCATGCTGCTGCGGTCCAAGGCTCTGACACAGGCCGCCCGCGCTTTGCTATATTATGCAACGTCGAGCGTCGACCGCGCGACTTTGGGCATCGAGGGCGCCAAGTCCCGCGCCGAAATCCTGACACCGCTGATCAAAGGCTATGGCACCGATATCGGCAATGAAGTCGCCTCGCTCGGCGTGCAGGTTCATGGCGGTATGGGCTTCATCGAGGAAACCGGCGCAGGCCAGCATTTCCGGGATGCCCGTATCGCACCTATCTACGAAGGTACCAACGGCATTCAGGCCGCCGACCTGGTGGGCCGGAAACTGGGTCTGGATGGCGGCGAGGCCATGACAGCGCTTATCTCCGAAATCCGCGCCGAGGCGAAGGAAGAAGAGGGCCTGTTGGCCCTTGCCGACACGTGCGAACATATCAGGCAGTGGATGGCCAGCGGCGATGCGTCGATCGACGACCGGCTGGCCGGCAGCTATGCATTCATGACCATGCTGGCAACCGCGACATGCGGTATGTTGATGAAGAAACAGCACCGGATTGCATCCGCTGAACTGGCCGGAGGCGATGATATATTCCTCAAGTCCAAGCTGGTCACCACCCGCTATTATCTCGACCATATCGTTCCCGAAGCGCTCGGCCTCAAGGCCGCGGCAATGGGCGGAGCGGACATATTGTACAGCCTGAGCAGCGCCGAGCTGGCGGGCTGATCATGCCGGACAGTGGCGACAGGCACATATTGGAACGGATAGCCGAAGCGCTCGAGCGGATCGCGCCGCCGGCCGCCAGTGCGGTCGATCTGTCATCGGGTGACGCCTTCCTTTGGGACGGGAAAAGTCCAAAGATTATCGCGCCGTTCGATCCGGTCGACATTGATCTGCTGACCGGTATTGACTCGCAAAAGTCGCGGGTACTGGACAATAGCAGCCGCCATGCGAAAGGCCATGCTGCGCATGATGTCCTGCTCTGGGGGTCGCGCGGCATGGGCAAATCGGCACTCGCCAAATCGGTGGTGCGGGCGTTGCAGGTGCAAGGCGAAGATATTGCTCTGATCGAGGTGCCATCGGATCATCTGGAGACGCTGCCGGCGCTATTCGGGCTACTCGCTTCGACCAAGCGCCGATTCATAATATTCATCGACGATATCGGGTTTTCCGAGGGTAGCAGCGAACCGCGTATATTGCGCTCAATGCTGGAAGGCGGGGCGAGCCAGCGGCCCGCCAATGTGCGCCTCTACGTCACGTCCAATCGCCGCCACATCGTTTCGCGCCAGATGAGCGAGCAGGATGATCCGGTCAACCCGCGCGACGCGGTCGATGACCAGCTGGCGCTGTCCGACCGCTTCGGCTTGCGGCTCGGCTTTCATGCTGCGTCGCAGGATGACTATCTGGCGATCATCGCCCGCTATGCCCATGCCCGAGGCTTGGACTATGATCGCGAGGACGCGCTTCTATGGGCGAAACAGCGCGGCAGTCGTTCGGGCCGGGTAGCGTGGCAATATATTGTCGAACTGGCCGGCCGCGCGAACAAGTTCCTGGCTTAGCCTATTCGTCTGCCGCCACTGCAGCTTTGGCAGCACCCTTGCGTGAAACACGCCAGATGATCCCGCCAACATCGTCGCTGACCAGAAGCGCGCCGGTCTGGTCAAAGGCGACCATTGCCGGACGGCCGCGTGCCAGTTGCTCTTCATCGGTAAAACCGCTCAGGATCGTGACCGGCTTGCCCTCGGGCTCTCCGCGCTGGTTGAAGTTCACATAGACGACGTCATAGCCGGACAGTGGCTGGCGGTTCCACGAGCCGTGGCGCGCGATCACCGCACCGGTGGCAAAAGGTTTGCCGAGCGCCTGACCATGCGAAAACGCGAGACCCAGCGGCGCGACATGCGCGCCTAGTCCGTAGTCCGGGCGGCGTTCATATTGACGATGGTCGAGATTTTTCTCCACTCGCGGATCGACATAACCGCCCCAGAAATGCCACGGCCAGCCATAATGCGCGCCCCAACGGACTTCGGTGAGATAGTCGGGGACCATGTCGCTGCCGAGCATATCGCGCTCGTTGACCACGGTGTAGAATTTGTCGGTACCCGGAAGATAGGCCATGCCGACCGGATTGCGCATACCGGCAGCGTAAATCGACTTCTTGTTGGTTGCGAGTTCGACCTGCAATATCGAGGCACGCTCTTTTTCGGTCTCCATGCCATTTTCGCCGATATTACTGTTCGAGCCGACCGAGATGTAGAGATATTTGCCGTCCTGGCTCGCGAGCAGACCACGGGTCCAGTGGTTATTGGGCTCCTTGGCATTCAGATTGGCAACCTTGCGGCCCTCAGCCGTAATTTCCGTATCACCTTCTGCATAGGGATAGGCGTAAACCGCATCGGTATTGGCGATGTACAGCGTGTCATCGATCAGCTCGATTCCGAACGGCGAGTTGAGATTTTCGAGAAAGGTGAATTTCTCGTCAACCTGACCATCCTTGTCAGTGTCGCGCAGCAGAACGATCCGGTTCGCCGACTCGGTTCCAGCGCCGGCCTTGCTCATCAGATTGCGCATGACCCAGCCTTCGATACCCTTGTTCGTCCGCGGCGGGCTATTGGTTTCGGCAACCAGGAGATCGCCATTGGGCAAGCGGAACATGCTCCGCGGATGATCCAGACCTTCGGCGAAGCGCTCAACCACGAACCCCTCGGCTGCGATCGGTCCTTCTCCTTCGCCCCATGGCTCGGCTTTCGCGATATTGATCGTTGGAAAATTTTCCGAGCGGACGTCCGTCAGTGTCGGCTCCACCCCTGTCGTCGCATCCAGTGGCAAGCGCGCGGTATCGCCACGCATGAAATAATAACCTGCTCCCACGCCAAGGATGATGAGCAGAATCGCGACATTTCTTATATGTTTCAACATGACGCGATAATAGATGGCGTCAAAGGTCCTGACAAGCGCGGTCTGTTATGCGCCGCGACCTCTCCACCAGATTGCCAGTGCCGCCAGTGCGCCTAGCGCCAGTCCGGCCAACAAACCGGCTGAAGGCTGCCCCATATAGCCGCCAACAAACACGCCGACCATGGCGCCAATTGCGATAAAGACGCCACCGCCGTTCCTGTTGGCCGACCGATCATTGGAAGATTTGGAAGCATGTTTCGAGGTTTCAGGGTTCATGGAAAAAGCCCTAACCGACGATCCGTCCCATGACCAGAGATTCTCCTCCAACTTATAGTCAGTTTGTTGTTAACCCTAGGTTTTGAAGATATTTCCACTGGTCGATTGTAGGACTTGATGTTCAAATCGGAGGCAGGGTCGCTTCCCGACTAAGGAGCTTGGGATGCAATTGCCCGTATTTATAGAATCCACTCACTATAACGATGCCGAATTGCTGATCTCTCACTATGGCGACGAAGCCGGGCTTGAGGCGGCCAATCGCGCGGACAAAAGCCGTTTACTGGGAAATCATCTGCATTATTGCAAATGGAGACAGGTGGAACGGCTCTGCATCTTACTTTCCATCGACCAATCGATTGGCACCATCCACTAAACTAGCGGTCGGGATCGCAGACAATCTCGGCGGCGCCATCGGTTCGTATGGTGCAATTGGGTTTGCCGTCGATCACGATCCGGCCGGTACCATTATTGGTGATGATGGCGTCACGCGTGACCTTCATATGGCTGCTGGATGGTCCGCGCTGAACCAGCGTCAGCTTTTCGGCGGTGAGATCCGGGCTTGCAAATATGCTGGCCCCTTGCAGCTCGACCCGGGCCGCACGCACTTTGCCGGCGATCGTTACCTGACCGCCGCCGGTCATCGCAACATCCAGTTGATCGGCATCGACCGCATCAACCTGCAATGTGCCAAAGCCGCCGAGACGCATGCGAGGGGTGCGACCGGACAATTTGTCGAGCGTCACTCGCCCCGACCCGAGGTGCGAGACATCGCTGATCGCATAACTGCTGAGATAGACAGTGACCGGCCCGTCCGCTTCATAATTGTCACCGCTGAGCGATTTGGCCTGTACGGACACGGTCAACTGCTTGCCGTTTCTCTGCAATGATACCCGGTCCAGAACCTCTCTGGTTTCCCCTTCCGCCCGGGCAGAGGCACCTTTGCCCGACGTCAGCACCACATCGACGCCATTGCCGATGCGGATGTCTTCGAATCCGAAGATGGAAAATTTACGTTCCGCAGCCTGGGCTGCCGATGAAAGCAGCAATGTTGCGGACAATAAGAGGATTGAAATCTTTCTCATAACGGTCGGGCCTCGCCAAATTCCATCCAGCCGAGCCAGCGCGGTGTCTTGGGGGCATAATGACCGCCATTCTCCAGCAGCGCATAGCCGTTGGCTTCAATCAGTTTTGCTACAGGTCGATGCAGATGGCAACCGCCCGCAATATGTTTCCAGACCGGCTCGATCCGCCGTTGCCATTTTTCCGGTCCCTTGTCGGGTGCCCGTCCATGTTCGAGAAACAGGATTTTCCCGCCGGGCTTCAGCACCCGGCGCATTTCCGAAAGCACCTGCTTGCCATCCTGCACCGAGCAAAGCGTGAAGGTGGTCAGCACTGTATCGAAACTCGCATCAGCAAAAGGCATGGCTTCACCGATGCCATCATGTATTTCCATCTCGAAACCGCGCTGGCGCGCTTCTTTTCGCGTATAGTCGAGCAATTCCGCCGACGGATCGAGACCGGTCAGTTTCGTGACCTTCGAGCGGTCGTAAAATTGCAGATTGATCCCGCCGCCACAGCCGAGTTCGAGCACATCGCCATCGGCCTTCGGCACGATCTGGCTGCGATCTTTCATCACCGCAGGTTGCGAACATGCTGTGCGGATCAGTTTCGGAACCGCGTATTTTTCCCAGAGATTTGCCATCACCGGCGAATCTGCCACATGCGCGGCGGATCGCCAAGTGATTTCAGCATGTTGGTTAAGGGCTTAGCCGCAGGTAATATCGCCAGACCCCATTGCCCGCGACTTGCACTTGGCTTTGCCGTGAATGCGGACGTCACCGGAACCCATGACCTTTGCGTCAACCGAACCGTCGGACGACAGTTCGACATCACCGCTGCCCGCCACCGATATGCTGGCGCTGGCGGCCTTCAGATCCTTGCCACTGATATCGCCCGAACCGGCAATCGATATGTCGAGCGATTCGGTTGTACCGGCGAGGGTCAGATTACCCGAACCGGCAATTTTGGAGCTTAGCGACGGCGTTTCGATATTGGCTACCCGGATATTTCCGGACCCGGCGATACTCAATTGGGTCGAGTCGGTGGTCATCGCATCGATTTCCATATTGCCCGAACCGGCGAGCTTGGCACTCCTCAACGATGGCGCGCTGATATAGATGGTGGCCTTGCCGTTATCACCCCAGGATTTGCCATTGCCTTCCCGGCCAATTTTGATCTCGTCACCGGATATTTTATAGCGCAACTGTTCGATCGCCTCGGAATCACCTTCAGCCCGGATCGAATATTCTTCTCCGGTGGTAAATATAATATTGTCGGGACCGGCAAGCGTAACCCCCGCGAATGCGCCGGGGTCGCTGGCGCTGCTCCCGATGGCACTACCATCAGAAAAACTGCTCGTGGTGCCGGTTGCCGCTTCGCCGACAGCATCGGCGATCGAGCCCTCACAAGCGGCGAGCGCCAATAGCGGTACCAGAAATATTATGCTTTTCATCCATGCCTCCATTACTGTATTAATTAACTAATACACTTATATTCGGCAAGGATCAACTGAAAAATTGGTCTCTTCCGGACATGAAAAAAAGGGCTGCCACATTGCTGTGGCAGCCCTTTGAGAATTTCGACGAACGCCGGAACGTTATCGATTAATCTTCTTTCACTTCATAATATTGCGGTGCAGCAATATTGAGAATCTCGAGAATCTTGGTCAGGGCCGTCGGTTCATCGGTTTCTTCCATCGCCGCCAGTTCGCGGGCGAGACGGCTCGATGCCGCTTCAAAAATCTGCCGTTCGGAATAGCTTTGTTCAGGCTGGTCATCGGCACGGAACAGATCGCGGGTCACTTCGGCAATCGATACCAGATCGCCCGAGTTGATCTTCGCTTCATATTCCTGGGCCCGGCGCGACCACATCGACCGCTTGACCTTGGGCTTGGCTTTCAGTGTTTCCAGGGCTTCGCGGAGCGTTTTGTCGGAAGACAATTTGCGCATTCCGACGCCTTCTGCCTTGTTGGTCGGAACCCGCAGGGTCATCCGTTCCTTTTCGAAGCGCAAAACATATAGTTCGAGTTGCATGCCTGCAATTTCTTCATTTTGCAGTTCGACAACCCGGCCAACGCCATGTTTCGGATAAACAACATAATCGCCCACATCAAAGGACAGCACATTCGCAGCCATAAAAAGCCTTTCTTGAATCAATGGAAAAGAACGCTGGTCACGTTCCAAATTCGTAATTACGAAACAACCCTTTCGTACGTATAATTAACCACTGAACACCATCCGCACATCAGATGTTCAGCCGATTATCGCTATTGTGTAGCAGATTCGTATCAAAAAAGCAATTTTTCGTTGCATTGCACAACGGATCACGACCGAAATCGACGTTATGAGGCCAGCTCATCATCGAGATTTCATCGCTTCGGCGTGAAAATATCAGCTGGCACCGGGATATCCGCGCAATCCGCGGGATCTAATCCGAAGTTAATCGCCCTCGCCGGGTTTCTCGGAGAAGAAAGCTTCGAACTTGCCTTCCATGCCCTTGAACTCGTCGGCATCGGCGGGCGGTTCGCGGCTGACCGTGATATTCGGCCATTCCTCGGAATATTTGGTGTTAACCTCAAGCCATTTTTCAAGGCCGTCCTCGGTGTCAGGAAGAATGGCTTCAGCCGGGCATTCGGGTTCGCAAACGCCACAATCAATGCATTCGCTGGGGTTGATGACCAGCATATTATCGCCTTCGTAAAAGCAATCCACCGGACAGACTTCGACGCAGTCCATATATTTGCATTTGATGCAGGCTTCGGTAACAACATAAGTCATCTGGTCGTGAACTCCCCAATACCAGTCCGCCATTTCAGGGCAATAATTCAACCCTGCTATTGTGCAATTTCTGGCACGTCAACAGTTGGTTTGACGGCTAATTCAATTGCCAGTCTGCAATTTTTCATAGCAGGATTGCGCCAGCGCGAGATTAGCCCGCCGTTCCGGTAGCGATAATATGCGCACCACGTACACTTCGCGGCCCTGCGGTACAGTCAGTATATCATTTTGCCGCACCTTGACATGCCCCCGTTCGATCCGCCGTCCGTTCAACCGGACATGGCCTTGTTCCGCAAGTTTACGCGCCATGATCCGGTTATGGGCAAAATGCAGGAACCAGAGCAACTTGTCGATCCGCAGCGCCGGAGGCGCTACGGGAATGCGATCCGCTTCTCTGCCGCTCAAGCCCGCATCCTATTTTTTCATGCTGTCCCGGAGTGCGGCCAGCTCGGCAAAGGCGCCGCCGGCAGTGGCCAGAACGGGTTCTGCCTTGCGCTTGGCCGGCGCACCCCTGATCTGTTTGTTCGATTTGTCGCGGGGCTTGAACTGGTTTTGGTTCTTTTTCCGCGCCATGCCCTTCCAGCGCCAATATTGCGGGACCACCACCGGTGTTTCCGGAACGGGAATATTGTCGGATGGGGCGCCAATGGTTTCACCGGCGGCGCCAGTGGCTTTATCCTCTGCAGCGCTATCCAATGTGATAGGCATTTCGGATAGGACAGCTGTTTCAGACACTGAGGCCGGTTCGTCGGCCTGCGGTGCCGGACCGGCTTCGGTGACGGGTGGCGCAACCGGCTCCGGCTTGTCGGCGGTTTTGACGAACCCTGCCAGAGCGAGCAACGCCTCGTGGCAGTTTTTCGACAGACCCAGAGATGTCGCCAAAGCCGGATCGACAGCGAAGATATCGCCCTGTTGCCGGGCCTCATGGGCTTGTTTTATCAGCCGTTCGACCATGTCGACACGGACATATTCTTCGCCAATCTTGCGGAAGCCGAGTCGCGCGGCGTGCCCGGCAGAAGCAAAGGTACCCTGCTTGAGATGGACCGCATTGTCCGGCGCCTGTTCGATCATCGGCTCGGCGTCATAGGCAGCGAACAACGCCGTCCGCCAGAGCACGGCCCCGGGTTTCATCAGCGCATGATGGAAAATATCCAGCGCGCCGAACACCAGACCGGCCCGGCGGGCATGGCCGCGCATATCATTGTCGAGCGCGCGAATCGCCTGGTCGATTTCTCGCCGGGACAATATCCCGCCAGCATCGACAATCTGCGCGAACAGGGCGCGGACAGCCGCAGGGGTTTCCGGTTCGTTGGCCAGCGCGTCTATTTTCACCAGCCCCTGCAGATGCTTGTCCTTCATCGCATCGACCCAGAGTTTGACACGGTCGATCACCTTCTGGCTGGCTTCGGGCGCCATATCCTTGATCGAGCGGTCGAATTTAATCTCCGGCTGCAAGAGATTCTTGCCCTTGGCAAAGACCGCAAGGCGACTATCGCCCCAGAGAATAGCGGGCTGTCCCGCCGCGTCGGGGACCAGCGTCAACACACTGTCAGGTGCCTTGGCAAGAGCGTCTGCATTTTCCGTCATAATCCGTCCCAAATATCTTTCTGCCGCCGCAAGCAGCATTTTGCGGTCCTCACTCCGGCTATCGGAAGGTACGACAAATTGGAAGCCCTTGAGTGTTCCTATTTCCTGTCCCTCGACCAGCACCATGCCATCATCATCGATCGCAACATCCTGCGACAGCGAATCTTTCAGCAGGCCGCGCATCAATATCCGCGTTCTTTTGTCAACAAAACGCTGGGTCAACTGGCTGTGCATCGCGTCGCTTAAGCGCGATTCCAGCGCGCGGGTGCGCTCGACCATCGCCTCCGGCTGCTCGACCCAGCGGGATTTTTGCGCGATATAGCTCCAGCTGCGGGCCGCCGCGATGCGTGCGCCCAGTGTCGCTATATCACCCTGGAAATTTTCCAGCCTGGCGATTTCCTGTGCCATCCGGGCATGGGGTATTCTGCCCGATCCACTCGCGAGATGCGGCCAGAGCGAAGCGACAAAACGCGCCTGATGATCCGCGCCGACCTTGCGGAAATCGGGGATGCAGGCGGCCTCCCAGAGCAAGCGCACCATGGCCGGCGAGTCGGCATATCGTGATATCGCCGGATCTTGCGCCAGCTTTTTCAAAACAGCGAGATCGACGGCTTCCGGCGCGGGGTGCAGTCGCTCGCGTTGCGGCTTTTGCTCGAGCGAACGGATCAGTCCGTCAACCGAGCCAAAAGTGGGTTCGGCATTGCGCCAGTACAGCCATTCCAGCCTGGGGAACCGATGCGATTCGAGACGCTCGATATCTTCGGCCTGCAATTCGTCGGACGAGGCCAGCCCAGATAATACGCCAAAGCTTCCGTCCTTTTGATGGCGTCCGGCGCGCCCGGCAATCTGCCCGATTTCCGCCAGCGTCAGCCGCCGCCTGCGGCGACCGTCAAATTTCCGTAGCGCGGCAAAGGCGACGTGGGTTACATCGAGATTGAGCCCCATGCCGATCGCATCAGTGGCGACCAGATAATCGACCTCGCCATCCTGATACATTTTGACCTGCGCATTGCGGGTTTGCGGCGACAGCGAACCCATGACGATCGCAGCGCCGCCATGCTGACGCCGGAGCATTTCGGCAATCGCGTAAACATCCTCAAGCGAGAAAGCGACGATCGCCGAACGGCGCGGCAGCCGGGAAAGTTTGCGCGACCCCGCATAGCTCAAAGTGGAAAAGCGCGGGCGGGTGACAATCTCGGCGTCGGGAAGCAAGGCTTCGATCAGCGGTCGCAGGCTTTCCGATCCGAGGATCATGGTTTCCTCGCGGCCACGGGCGTGGAGCATCCGGTCGGTGAATATATGGCCGCGCCCGGGATCGATACCGATCTGCCCTTCGTCGATCGCGACAAAAGCAAATTCGCGATCCATCGGCATGGCTTCGGCCGTGCACAGATACCATTGCGCATCTTTCGGGATGATCTTTTCTTCACCGGTAACCAGCGCCACCCGGTTCGCGCCCTTTAGCGCGACCACTCGGTCATAGACTTCCCTTGCCAGTAGCCGGAGCGGGAACCCGATCATCCCGCTCGAATGGGCACACATGCGCTCTATGGCAAGATGGGTTTTGCCGGTATTGGTCGGGCCGAGAACGGCGACAAGGGACGACTGGGAGAACCGGGACATTGCCCGTACAACAGCCGATCAGGCGCAGAGTTGCAAGGGGCTTGCAACAAAAAGCATCAGCTGCGGACCGGATAGCCGTGATTTTACACGTTTCGCCGCATGAAAACCGCCTGCACCGCGGGTTAATTTGACTTTAACCAAGTTCCTGCACAGAGGTTGCTCATATATATGATGCAAGGCTATATTGTATCGCCAAGGGGTTCGTTTGTTCAAGAGTATCGACGATATCGACATGCAAGTTCAGGGGTCTGCGACCATCGCAGCCAATCCTCTTCTATCGTCATTGCCCCCATTGAATTCTTTCCGGGAAAAAATCGCCGAATGGCGTGAATCTCTCGCCGAAGTCGACTGGGTGCCGGACCTGGGCGTGGATATCGGCAGCCCGGCATGGTTTCGCGGTCTTGTGACGCTCGTAGCGTTGAGCGGCTTTGCGATCAGCGCCCTTCCCGATTTCGGTCCGATTGCCGGACATCGCGCCGACGCGCTGAGCGGCTATCGCGCGGACCAGGCCCGTTCGCAAATGATTGCGCCACTGGCTTATGGTTCCGACACCGGCATAAGAATGGCGGCAACCGACGCGGTTCGCCCGCTTGCGGAAAGCCCCGAACGGCCCTCGATCGAACTGGTTGCGACGCTGGGCCGCGGCGACAGTCTGCGGCGGGTGCTGCAGCGCGCCGGCGTGGCCAGCGACGAAGCCGCGCAGGCAAATGACCTGATCAGCGGTGCGGTTTCGCTGGGCGATATCAAGCCGGGCACCAAGATCGACGTCATACTCGGTCGCCGGCCGGCGAAAAATCAGGCGCGACCACTGGACCAGCTGGCCTTTCGCGCGCGCTTTGACTTGAATCTTGAAGTGCTGCGCGACGGAAGCCGGCTGAAGCTCAACCGGAAGCCGATTCTGGTCGATGATACCCCGTTGCGGATCAAGGGCGTTGTCGGCTCGAGCCTTTACCGGTCCGCGCGTGCTGCGGGCGCGCCATCCGACGCCGTTCAGAAATATCTGCAGATCATCGGTTCGAAAATGTCTGTCTCGCGCGATATTCGCAGCACCGACGAATTTGATATCATCCTGTCCTATCGCCGCGCCGAAACCGGCGAGGTTGAAGTGGGCGATCTGATATATGCCGGACTCGAACGCGACGGAAAACCAAAGGCCCAGATGCTGAAATGGCAGAGCGGCGGCCGGACCAACTGGTTTGAGGCATCGGGCGTCGGCCAATCCAATGGCGAACTGGCGCGGCCGACCAACGGACGGATCACATCCAGCTATGGCATGCGGCGCCATCCGATCCTGCGCTACAAGCGCATGCACAGCGGAATGGATTTCGGCGGCGGCTATGGCTCACCCATTTATGCGGTTACCGACGGGACCGTGATCCATGCCGGACGCAAGGGCGGCTTTGGCAATTATGTCCGGATTCAACATGGCGGCGGGCTGGCTTCCGGCTATGGCCATATGAGCCGGATCGCGGTAAGCAATGGACGGCGCGTGCGCAAGGGCCAGATCATCGGCTATATCGGATCGACCGGCCTGTCGACCGGACCGCATCTCCATTACGAACTCTATCGCGGCGGACGCACGATCAACCCCAGTTCGGTCAAATTTGTAGAACGCGCGCAACTGGGCGGGCAGGAACTGCGTCGCTTCAAGGGCGAGCTGCAGAAACTGAAGCATGTTGTGCCGGGCGCAGCATTGGGCAGTTTGAAAAGCACCTCGGCACAGGCGGAACCCGAACGCGAGATCAACCGGCTCAACAAGCCGCTAACAAGCTAGGGTGGAGTTCAGTCCGCAAACAGTTTCACAGAAGAGTTGAGCGGCGCTGCCGGCTAAGCTAAGCATCGCCCATGTCACAGCAAGCTTCTTTCCCGCACAGCCGATTGCGCCGCACGCGCACCCATGGCTGGAGCCGCTCCATGGTCCGGGAGACGCATCTGTCGCCATCCGATCTGATCTGGCCCCTGTTCATCACCGAAGGCAAAGGCGTGGAAGAACCGATCGCGGCCCTCCCCGGCGTCTCCCGCTGGTCGGTCGACGGCATCGTCGAGCGCGCCCGCGAAGCGCGTGATCTGGGCATCCCCTGTCTTGCTCTGTTTCCCAACACGCCGGCGGAGAAGCGCAGCGATGACGGGAAAGAATCCCTCAATCCCGATAATCTGATGTGTCGCGCCACCAAGGCGGTGAAGGATGCGCTCGGCAATGATATCGGCATTTTGACCGATGTCGCGCTCGATCCCTATACCAGCCATGGCCAGGACGGGCTGATCGACGACAAGGGCTATGTCGAGAATGACCGCACGCTCGATATCCTGACCAAACAGGCGCTGAACCAGGCCAATGCCGGAGCCGATATCATCGCGCCGTCCGATATGATGGATGGCCGGATCGGCGCGATCCGTAACGTGCTCGAACTGGCGCACCATCACAATATCCAGATCATGGCTTATTCCGCCAAATATGCCAGCGCCTTTTACGGTCCGTTCCGCGACGCCGTCGGTTCCGGAGGACTGTTGAAGGGCGACAAGAAAACCTACCAGATGGATCCGGCCAACAGCGACGAAGCGATTCGCGAGATCGCCTTTGATATTGCCGAGGGTGCCGACAGCATCATGGTCAAGCCGGGCCTTGCCTATCTCGATATCATCTATCGCGCCAAATCGGAATTCAACGTGCCGGTATTCGCCTATCAGGTGTCCGGCGAATATGCGCTGGTCAAGGTCGGCGCGGCGGCGGGAGTCGGCGACCATGACGCGCTGATGATGGAGAAGCTGATCGCCTTCAAACGCGCCGGTTGCTCGGGCATACTCACCTATTTTGCGGCCGATGCCGCGCGCTTGCTCCATGGCTGACAAAGCCACCGATATTGTTCTGGAAACCGAGCGGCTGCTGCTGCGCAAATGGCGGAAGAGCGATATCGAACCGTTTATGGAACATCTCAATACCCGCAATGTGATGCGCTGGCTGGGCGGCGTCCAGGATCGGGAAACATTCGATGCGGCAATGAAACGCCTGGAAGGCTATGACCGGGACTTCGGCCACACTTTCTGGATTATCGAGCGCAAGTCCGATGGCGAAATTCTTGGATTTTGCGGGCTGAAGCGGGTCAATGCGCCGCAACCCAAATTGACCGGCGCCCACGAGATCGGCTGGCGCCTGCGCGAAGACGCCTGGGGCAAGGGCTATGCCAAGGAAGCGGCGACGGCCTGTATGGATGCTGCCTTCAGCCGCTGGAATGCGCCCTTTGTCGTAGCCCTCACCGTCGCCGGCAATGAACCGAGCTGGGGATTGATGAAACGACTCGGGATGCGCCACCATCCCGAACTGGATTTTCACGATCCCAATTATGGCGAAGATCTCAATCCGACCATTGTTTACAAAATCGAAGCTGATGTCTGGAACTCGAAAGCATGACCAATCCCTTAATCCTGCCATTCAATGGCAAGACACCCAGAATCCACCCCAGCGCCTTCATCGCGCCGGGCTGCAAGATCATCGGCGATGTCGAAATCGGTCCTGAATCGAGCGTCTGGTATAATTGCGTGATTCGCGCCGACGTGAATTTCATCCGGATCGGCGCGCGCAGCAATATCCAGGACGGCACCACCATCCATTGCGACAGCGCCACACCGGCTACACCCAATGGCAATCCGACGATCATCGGCGACGATGTACTGATCGGCCATATGGTGATGCTGCACGGCGCGACGCTGGAAGACCGGGCCTTTGTCGGTCTGAGCACGACGGTGATGGACGGTTGCGTGATCGAGGGCGACGCGATGCTCGCCGCGGGGGCCACACTGACCCCCAATAAACGTATTCCCTCGGGTCAGCTCTGGGCCGGGTCACCGGCGAAATATATGCGCGACCTGACCGAACCGGCCATTGCGGGCATGCGCATGGGTGTTGCCCATTATGTCGAGAATGCCAAGGCGCACAAGGCGGCCATCGACGCCCTGAACTAGCGCAGCCGGCTTGTCATCGCGTCCATCTCGGTCTGCTGACGGTCCACTTGGGCCTGCACGACGTTCCGCTGCTCAGCAATGATGTCGGTTCCGCCGGTCTGGCCGTTGGCCGATTCGCGTTCGAGCTGGGTCCGGTAAAGCGCATCAATGTCCGCCAATGCTTCGACCGAAGGACTGCGCAACATTTCCAGCGCGGCCAGCTCCACATGCGCGGCGACCCATGATTCGCTGGACATCGCTGCATTGCGCGCAGCATCCACACGTTTTTTTACCGCCGGAAGTTTTGTCTGGAACTGTCGATGCGCGGTGCCGCTTCTCGTCACGGCTGCGTTGAGCTTGCTTTGCAGCTCTGCAGACAGAGAGACCGTTGTCGGGGCGGGGACCGCCGATTCGTCCACCGCCGCTACGTCTTCATAAGGGCGCTTCTGAAGCGACGGAAAATCGCCCTGCTGCATCGCGCAACCGGATAGCGTAACGGTGACAATCGCCACCAAAGCGGGGAGTTTTTTCATTGCTCAGTCTTTAGGATAGGCTTATCCTGTCTGCAACGGCGAATATCCTCGGATGAAGTGGAGCATTGCCGGGTCTCGTGAATAGCCAAAATCGCCTTAAGCCGGTTGACAGCACCAGCCTCATCGGTTAGCTGGCCACTCTTTCCAGCGTGGGCCGAAAGACTCGCGTTGACGTGCTTGTGCGCTGGAACCATAAATTTGAAACGGAAAAATAGCCATGTTCGCAATTGTGCGCACCGGCGGCAAACAATATCGGGTTGCCGCAGGAGATATTATCGCAGTCGAAAAACTAGCTGGCGAAGCTGGTGATTCGATAACTCTGGACGACGTTTTGCTGGCCGGAGACGGTGGCGACATGAAGGACCTCAAGGGCCTGACCGTTGCGGCTGAAATTATCGCCCAGGAAAAAGGCGAGAAGGTCATCATCTTCAAAAAACGCCGCCGGCATAATTATCGCCGCAAAAACGGCCATCGCCAGCAGCATACAGTGCTGAAGATCAGCGCGATCGGTTCTGAAAAGGCTCCGGCAAAGGCTGCTCCGAAGAAGGAAGCTGCTCCAGCTGCCGAGAAACCAGCCGCGAAAGCCAAGGCTGCTCCAGCTGAAAAGGGTCCGGCCGAAAAAGCACCAGCGAAAAAAGCTGCTGCGAAAACCGAAACAAAACCAGCTGCAGCCAAGAAGGCTCCAGCGAAGAAGCCAGCAGCCAAAAAGCCGGCTGCGAAGAAAGAGGACTAAACCATGGCACATAAAAAAGCAGGTGGTTCATCCCGCAACGGACGCGACTCAGCAGGTCGTCGTCTGGGCGTAAAAAAATTCGGCAGCGAAGCTGTTGTCGCCGGTAATATTATCATCCGCCAGCGCGGAACCCAGACCCATGCGGGTCGCAATGTCGGTATGGGCAAGGATCATACCCTGTTTGCGCTCGTTGACGGCAAAGTGGAATTCCACAAGGGCAAGCTCGGTCGCAAATATGTGTCCGTCGACCTCATGGCGGAAGCCGCAGAATAACCGGATAATCGATAAAGGGTTATCCTCCAGCAGGATGACCCGGCAGGTTCCACGGAACCACCAATTTCAGGGAGAGGGTCATCCTCTCCCTTTTTTTGTCTCTCCCTGTCATAACGTCACGGTCTTGTAACGGTGACCCGCTAGCGGGCTAATCCATCAAGGCAGGGGCGTCACGTGCATGATGATGGAGAGTCCCGATGTTTTCTGTAACACCAAGATTGCTGTTAAGACCCGGCTGGCCCGAGGATATCGATACGCTGTTCGCAGCGATCAATGATGAATCACTTGTCCGCAATCTGGCACGCGCGCCCTGGCCCTACACGCGCGATGATGCCGCACAATTTCTCGCCACTCCCCGGCCTGTGCTGCAGCCCAATTTCCTGATCTTTCGTCGCGATGGCCAGGAACCGCGTCTTCTCGGCTGCATCGGTTTCGGAGACGATGGCTATGGACATATCGAACTGGGATACTGGATCGCCCGGGACCACTGGGGCCGCGGCTATGCGACCGAGGCTGGCTGCGCCGTTCTCGACATTGCCAGGACGCTTGGCCATCCGGAAATGCAGGCCGAGCATTTTGCCGATAACCCCGCTTCGGGAAAGGTGCTGAGGAAACTGGGTTTCAGGCCGACCGGCCGGACCACTCCGCGTTTTTCAAAAGGACGGGGCCAGGAAGCCGATGCCGTGCAATTCACACTTTCGCTGTCAGAAGATGATTCTGCGGACGATGTGATGCGAGACCTCGCGGCGTGATGTGATGCTCAGGCAACTTTCTTCAAAGGCTCCGGTTTGCGCCGGTCGTCCAATGTAGAGAGCTCAGCCGAATCGGTCTCCGCAACCATGATCGCGGCTTCATATTCGCTCTCGGCGAGCCGGATGAGGTCGCGGTCATCAATATCCCAGGGATGAAAGCCCGGCTTGAAAAATTGCACCAAGGGCCACAGCGTCCGCCGGAACGGTGCCGGGCCAACCAGCGCATAACGGGCCAGTCCGGTCCAGGCGCGGAACCCGGATATGCCATCTTGCCGCAGCAGGTCGATCACACCTTTTGTCCGGTTGATTGTAAAGCCGAGGGTGATTTTGGCCATGAACAGGCTGCGAACAAACCAGCGCTTGAGCGGATTCCAGTCTCTGGTGACATATAGCCAGGTATCATAAGCCACACCCTTATGCTCGACCTCTTCCGAAGCATGCCATAGCCAGAGGTTGCGCTGATGCTCGTCGGCATTTTCAAAATGCTTCGGATTGGCAATTACCTCAGCCGCCAGGATTGCGGTGATATGCTCGATGCACATGGTCGCTACCAGATGCGCGATTTCCGGTCTGGCCCGGATACCATTCACGACATCAGCGATGGTTTGCTCCAGCCGTGAAATATCCAGATCACAGTCGATCAAATGCTCGTTAAAACAATGATGCTCGCGACTATGGGTCGCCTCCTGCTGGATGAAGGCGCGGATTTCTCCCTGCAATTTTGGCGGCACCTGGTTGCGGAATTTCCTGAGCGAATCGATGAAAAAAGTTTCGCCTTTCGGGAAGGTCACCGACAAGGCGTTGAAAAAGGCCGATGCAAAAGGATCACCACCGATCCAGCGGCGACGTTCGATCGATTCTCTGGCAAAATACCGGTTACGGGATTTAATATGGAGATCGTCAGGCGTCGCGCTCTTCTGTGCATGATCGGGTTCGGTCGCCGCTGCGGCGATGGGTGGCTTCCTGCCCATATCTTTTCGTCTACCTTCCTGGAAATCAACATCAACGCGACCGCTTTTGGTTAAGCGTTTTCTAGATAAGGAAGGTTAAGGATACGCGTGGCAACATACTTAAAATGCTTGGTTTACAATTCGTTATCACGATGAAAACCGGCGGAATTGCGGGTTTTCCACAAATTGGTGATTACAATATTCTGGTTTATTTGCGCCGGTAGCGGAAATACCAGACATCATGCCCCTGACGGCGTGCCTTGGCTTCGTAGCGCGTCTCCGGCCAGCCGCCGGGACGGACCATCCAGTCTTTCGGGCTTTCACACAGCCAGTCAAATTCGTCACGCTGGTTCATGATCATGCAGGCCCATTCCAGATAGACCGGATGATCGGTGCCGAAACGGAATTCCCCGCCCGGTTTCAGCTTGGCGGCAATCAGGTCCACCGGCCCGTGGTTCATGAAGCGCCGCTTGGCATGGCGCGCCTTTGGCCAGGGATCGGGATGCAGTAGGTAGACGAAGCTCAGCGAACCGTCGGGGATCCGTTCGAGCACATCGAGCGCATTGCCCATATGCAGGCGGACATTGCCCAGATGGCCGTCGCGGATATGCTGCAACGCGCCAACCACGCCGTTGAGATAGGGCTCGCAACCGATAAAACCGTGATCGGGCAGCATGTCGGCGCGCGCGGCAAGATGCTCACCGGCGCCAAAGCCGATTTCGAAATGCAGCGGGCGGTCGCCGCCAAACAGCGACTTGGCCGATACAGGACCCTCCACCGGCACCGCGATTTGCGGCAGCAGCTTTTCCACCAGTTCGACCTGCTGATCACGCAATGCATGGCCCTGCCGCCGCCCGTATAGCTGGCGAATGGTGGTCGGGTCACCTTCATTTGAAACGGTCATCGTTCGAAAACTTCTACTGGCAAGATCGTTTTCAGATAGCGGCCTTCAGCGCATCTACGAGATCAGTTTTTTCCCAGGTGAAGAAATCGCCGTCTGCCTTGCGACCGAAATGGCCATAAGCGGCGGTCGGGCTATATATGGGCTTGTTCAGGCCGAGATGGGTACGAATGCCCTTTGGTGTGAGCCGCACCAGCTGTGGCAGGATTTCTTCCAGTTTCTCTTCGCTCACCTTGCCGGTGCCATGCAGGTCGACGTTGATCGACAATGGCTCTGCAACGCCAATCGCATAAGACAACTGGATCGCGCAGCGCTTCGCGAGACCGGCCGCCACGATATTCTTCGCCAGATAACGGGTGATATAGGCTGCCGAGCGATCGACCTTGGTCGGATCCTTGCCGGAGAAAGCGCCGCCGCCATGAGGGCTGGCACCACCATAAGTGTCGACGATGATCTTGCGCCCGGTGAGACCGGCGTCGCCGTCCGGGCCGCCAATTTCAAACCGGCCGGTCGGGTTGACGTGAATCACCGTCTTGTCGGTGATGAAGCCTTCCGGCAGCACCTTATGAAACACGCCCATCACATAGTCGCGCAATTCCTCGTAAAGCGCAGGATTGTCGCTGTCCTTGTAATAGCCCGGTGCGTGCTGCGTCGAGACCACCAGAGCAACAGCCTCTACCGGCACTTCATTGACGTAGCGCAGGGTCACCTGACTCTTGCTGTCCGGCTCCAGAAACGGCGCCCTGCCGCTGTGGCGATCGGCGGCCATCTGCTTCAATATTTCATGCGAATATTGCAACGTAGCCGGCATCAGATCGGGGGTTTCGTCGCTGGCATAGCCGAACATGATGCCCTGGTCGCCGGCGCCTTCGTCCTTGTTACCGCTTTCGTCCACGCCCTGTGCGATATGCGCCGATTGCGGGTGCAGATAATTTTCAAATGTCAGATTCTGCCAGTGGAACCCGTCCTGCTCATAGCCGATTTTCTTAACGGTCTCGCGGACAGCGGTCTGGATTTCCTCCTGAGCACCCGGTGCCCAATTTCCGTCCGTATCGATCATGCCCGAACCGCGCACTTCTCCGGCAAGAATCACCCGGTCGGTGGTGGTCATCGTTTCGCAAGCGACCCGTGCTTCGGGATCCTTCGAAAGAAACAGATCGACGATGGCATCAGAAATCTGGTCCGATACTTTGTCGGGATGGCCTTCAGAGACCGATTCGGAGGTGAAGATAAATTCTGAACGCATGGCAAAATCCTGATTTTGAGCCGAAACAACATCAGCTTTAGGGACATAAGGAAATGTTTATATGTGCTTTAACGACCGCGCACGCGGATAGCAATGGCAGATAGCAGCAAAAGCAGCGCCAGACCGAGCGACAGCAGATTGCCGTACCGTGCAAATAATGTGGGTGCCTTCGCCTGCGGCAGGCGGCTGTCAATCCGGCCGGCCTGACCCATCGGGATGCTGGCTCTGACCATTCCGTTCGCGTCAATCACCGCCGAAATGCCGGTCGGCGTGGAACGGATCACCGGCAGTCCCTCTTCAATCGCCCGCAAGCGCGCCTGAGCCAGATGCTGCGGCGGTCCCCAGCTGCCGAACCAGGCATCATTGGACGGATTGAAAATGAAATCCGGGCGATCATCGGGATCGACAACCTGTCCCGAGAAGATGATCTCGTAACAGACTTGAAGACCAGCCTTGCCGAACTTGCCGAGATCGAAAGATCGGGCTCCGGGACCCGGCCAGAAATCAAAGTCTCCGGGTGCCAGACGGGACAGGCCGATAGCGGATAAAAGCGGCCGCATCGGCAGATATTCGCCATAAGGCACGAGATGGGCCTTGTCGTATCGCCCGATCAACTCATGCTCGGAATCCATCGCAAAAACGCTGTTGCGGGCGCCGATCGCGTGGCCTTCCGCTTCGTCAAATTCGAGCTTGAGCGCGCCCAGCACCAGCATATCGCCCGGCTTCATCATTCCGCCAAGTTGCTGACGAACAAATTCCGGTGGGCGCCCATAATAATAGCGGGCCGGATAGCCGGTCTCGAGATAATCGGGTATCGCCGCTTCCGGCCAGAAGATGATGCGCGGCTTATCGTCTTTCCGGAGTGTCAGTTCGGCGAGCTTCGCCAGATTCTGCTCTTCATAGCCGGCTTTCCATTTGTCCTGCTGGCCAATATTCGGCTGAACCACAGTGATCAGCGGCTGTTCCGGTGACATCTGCGGCGCCTGCTGATGCGGTATCAACGCAAGGCCCGCAAAAATAACGATCAACGGAACGGCAGGTTTCCAGCGCTTCTGGCAGAGCAACCACAGGCCACCGGCTCCAACAAACAGCAGCGCCGACAAGCCGTAGGATCCGATAAACATGCTGAGGCTGGTCATCTGGCCAAGCGGCAGCGCAATCACTCCCAACGGATTCCAGATAAATCCGCTGAACACCCAGCTTCTCAGCCATTCGGCAATGATCCAGAATGCGGCAAGAGCGAAAATGAATGCCAGCGGCCTGGCTTTCCCGATCAACCACGCACCCAGTCCTGCCAATGCCGGGAAAATCGCCAGATAGAGCGACAGCAGCACCACAGCGACATATCCCAGCCATTCGGGCATCGCAGCCTGGAAGGTAAACGCCTTGGCAATCCAGTTGAGGCCGATGATGAAATGGCCAAGGCCGAACAGCCAGCCAGCCAGAAAAGCGGCTTTGCGGCTTTGGGCCTGCATCAATATTGCCATCCACAGAGCCAGCATCAGCAGCGTCAGCGGCCAGAGGTTCAGTGGCGCAAAGCCGGTCGCGCTGATCCCGCCGGCAAGCAGCGAAATTCCGTAAGGATGGCGGGCTATCATATCTTGAAGTTTGGACACCGACGGCTTTTGCCGTGTTCGGGGCTGCCATTCAATTGCTAATTGCCGGACCACGGATTTCATTGCTATCATATACCTATGAACCTGATCTCATTCCTGATGTTCGCGCTGTCGCAACCGGCCACGAGCCAAGCCGCACCGCTCTCAGAAATACAGGGCCGTGATCTTTCCTGTGTAGCCGTCCTCGCGATCATGGCGTCGGAACAGGAGCGCGGCGTGACCAGTGCACTTGACTATCCTTTGCTCACCGAACGCGGCGCGATCTATGCCGGTCTGGTCGGGGAACGGATCATGAGTGAGACCGGCCGAACCAGGGAAGAGGTACGGCAAGACATATTGGAAGCGGTCGCGGCGCAACAAGCCAAGGGCGGCAATGGCGCGGAGGCAGACGAGGTCGTCAAAGCGGAAATGACCAAATGCCTGCCCTTGCTTGATGCCCTAGTACCGCCCAAGCCCAAGCCCGACCTCAACCAGTGCGCCGGGATGCTGCAGCTTGCCTATGAGGAAGTCCATGACCGCGAAGGCCTCTCCAAGACGGCGCAGGACCTCAAGACTCTTGCCGCTGTTCTCGACAGCCGCGCACGCGACAAGATGCGCGCCGAAGGGCTCAGCGGTCAGGAGAGCGATATCATGCTGACCCAGGAACGCGAAGCCATGCTGGCCGACGCCAGACAAAAGGAGGCGCTCGGTCAGGGCTCCGACCTCGACTATGACCATTGTTTCACTCTCGCCGCACCCGAAGACAAAGGCCGCAAATATGAACACTGAACCGTCGGATGCTTTACGTCCGTTCCATCTCGCATTTCCGGTGCGCGATCTCGAGGAAGCGCGGAAATTTTACGGCGGCCTGCTTGGCTGTGCAGAAGGCCGCAGTGACCCTCACTGGATTGATTTCAGCCTCTACGGCCATCAGATTGTTACCCATCTCGACGCGCATCATGATAATCGTCAACTGATCAACCCGGTCGATGGCGAGCAGGTGCCCGTCCCCCATTTTGGCGTGGTGTTGACGATGTCCGGATGGCAGGCGCTGGCTGACCGTCTAACGGCAGCAGACATCGCCTTTGTCATCGCACCGACGATCCGCTTCAAGGGACAGGCTGGCGAACAGGCAACGATGTTTTTTCAGGATCCAAGCGGCAATGCACTCGAGTTCAAGGCCTTTGCCAGCGACGATCAACTGTTCGCCAAGGATTGAAAATCAGGGAAGCCTAGGCTTCGTGCTCGCATTTCCAGCGTTCCAGTGCATCTTCCAGTTGCCGCTCTGCCATGTCACGGGCCGAATCGCGGGGTAGACCGAGCGAGCCGGACAAACGGTCGCCGATCAGCGCATCGCCCAGGGCCATAAGAACCAGAGCCAGCGTATCATCATGCTTTTCCCGGTCTTCGTGCCCGCCTTCGCCAATATCATCGACCAGCGCATGGATGGCATCGACAATCGGGTCGAGCGCGTCCTCGTTGCCGGTCAGCATCATCCACGACCAGAGCGCCGCCCCGCCCTGCTTGTCGAAAGCGTCGAACGTCAGGTCGACAATATCGCGCACTGTCCCTTCGCCGGTACGGGATTTCAGGATCGCCTGCGCGATCATTCCGCAAACCTCGTCTGACAAATAAGCTGCCAGCGCCTTTTGCAGGCCGGACGCGGAACCGAAATGGTGCAATAGATTGGCGTGGGTGCGACCGATACGGGCGGCAACCGCTTTTAATGTAACCGATTGCGGGCCTGTTTCGATCAGCAAATCGCGGGCCGCGGCCAGTGCCATGTTACGGCTTGCTTCGGGGGACAGACGTCGCTTCGCTATTGACATTTATGTTAGTAACCTTATTGTGAATACCCTGACTATAGGCCGCATTCCGCAAAATGGAAACATCCGATGAACATCCTTAGCTCCGTCAATGCCGAACCGGAAACCATCCAGACGCCAACACCGGCGGGTCATGAAATTACGCCGCGCGACCGTCGTTTCGGGCGGGAAGAGGGTTATAATCCCGGAAAATACTGGCAAAATGGCGATCCCGTTGCGACAGCTTTCTACAATTGCCTGTCGCTCACCTTTCCGCGTGGCGAGGCTTTTTTCATTGAAAGCGTAAAAGCATTCCGGGACCATGCGCCCGAAAAGCTGCAAAACGAAATTCGCGCCTTCGTAAAACAGGAAGTGATCCACAGCCGCGAACATCTGGCGCTCAACCGCCGGGTCGAAGAAAACGGCTATGACGCCAGCCGGATAGAACAGCGCATTACCGAATCGCTGGCGATGACCGAAGGCCGGCCGAAAATAACCAATCTGGCGGCCACCATGATCCTCGAGCATTTTACCGCGATCATGGCACAGCAATTTCTGGCCAATCCGCAGCATTGGGAAAATTCCGACGAGGAAACCGCCGACCTATGGCGCTGGCATGCACTGGAAGAGATTGAACATAAGGGTGTCGCCTATGACACATGGCTCTATGCGACGCGCGACTGGAGTCGGCGAAAACGCTGGCAGGTGAAGGCGGTGATGATGATATTGATCACCCGCAATTTCTGGGGAAACCGCTGGCGTGATACGCTCGACCTGCTGGCGCAGGACGGCATCACCGGATGGCGTGTAAAAATGAAGCTGCTAAAATTCCTGCTCTTCAAGCCGGGTATCGCCCGGGCGATTATCATCCCCTGGTGCAAATTTTTTCTACCCGGATTTCATCCGTGGAACGAGGACGACCGGCATCTGATCCAACGGGCCGAAAGCGAATATGAAGCAGCGATAACGGGACGACCGGCGACAGCCTAAGCCAGGGTCCTAAAGCACTGCAATCAATGCGCCGCTCTGCTGACGTCTACCTTGTCGATCCATTCCGGAAAAAAGCTGGGCTCGCGATTGGACCAGCCCGGCGCGGTCGCGGCGGCCTCGCTGATCGATTGCAGCAGACCCTTGCGGGTTTTCGGGTGAAGATGGGGAAGCGACGCCGCCGCACAAAATGCGCCGGGCAGCCACGGGCGCGATTCCGGACCAAGCAGACGTTCATACAGAAAACGGAACGCCGGAAAGCTGTGGATACGGCCCTGCCCCAGATCAAAGGCGGCCAGCGAAATCAGCGACGGCATGAATGCCTCGATACTGTCGATCGCACAATCTTCGGGAATGGCTTTGCGAATTTCATCGATACGCCGGTATAAGGACATTTGCACCTTGATCCCGGCCTCTTCGACCTTGTCGCGCGACCATGTTTCAATCGCGTCGGACCGTACAAGCCCGACGTCCAGCGACCGCCGGATATAGCGTTGGGTCGCAGAGCTAAAGCCTGCGAATTCCTTCATCTCGGCCAGCGTCATGGCGCCGGGAACCGCTTGCATTTCCTTGGGCATGTCCGCGCGTCTCCTCGTAGGTTCATCCCACTCAGCCATTTGACCCGAACATGGTTAGTATTTGGTTAAACATGTGCGATTTTATTCCGTGCACAGATCAAAAATCCCGGAAATTGCGCGCCGGACGTGGAACGTTTCGACCAACCGCTAGCCTGTTTCGACCGGGCACGATTCCACTAGAGACAATTGATACCATATTGGCCTAAGCTGCCTCGAAACCATGAATTGAATATATATGAGAAAATTTGAACTGGGAAACCACAAGCCGTCGGTCGGACATCAGGTTGCAATCCTGTCGATACTCGGCTTCTGGCTTTTCTATGTCATCATCCTGACCCTGCGTGTCTCGGTCGGTGACTGGCCCGCACAGGGCGAAATGGCGATGCGCCGTATTGTCGTGACAATATTCGGCATCGGCATCACCTATCTGCTCTATCTGCTTTTGCGGCAGTTCGAGGGCAAGGCCCTTTCGACACGGATCATTACGGCATTTGCCGCCGCCATTCCCTGCGCGATCATCATCGCTTCATTCAACCATTATGTCTTCAATGTCTATTATCCGGAAAGTCTGTGGGACGAGGCGCATGTCGAGGAAATGCGCAAATATATGTCGCAGGACAATTTTGCATTCAAAGCTGTTTTCGAAGATGCCACTTCGCGCTTTTTCTTCATCGTCAGCTGGACGTCCTTGTATCTGACCCTAAGCTATGCCGGAGAAGTCCGGCAGATTGAACGCAAGGCCGCCCGCTTCGCGCAGGCCGCGCAGGATGCGGAACTGCGCTCGCTCCGCTATCAGGTCAATCCGCACTTCCTGTTCAACACGCTCAACAGCCTCAGCACGCTGGTGATGCGAAGCCAGCCGGAAGAAGCGGAGGAGATGATCCTCAATCTTTCGAAATTCTATCGCACCAGCCTGTCGGGTGATCCGCTGGAGGATGTGCCCTTGTCGGAAGAAGTGCATCTGCAAAATCTCTATCTGGATATCGAAGCCGTCCGTTTCCCCGAACGGCTCCGGACAAAGGTGAATATCCCCGACGATCTGCTTGGCGTCCTCGTGCCCGGCCTGATCCTGCAGCCGCTGGTCGAGAACGCGATCAAGCATAGCGTCGCGCACAGCAAACGCCCGGTGACTATTACGATCAGCGCCCGCTCTGATGGCGATAACCTGATCCTGACAGTGTCCGATGACGGCGATCCGCGTCCGGTCGATCTGCACGATGATGGCACGAGCAGCGGTATCGGCCTCGCCAATGTCCGGGACCGGCTGGAAACCCGCTTTGGCCGCCAAGCCGGCCTTCAGACTGTACGTCCGGCAGAAGGTGGTTATATTGCCCAACTTACCTTACCGTTGATGCTGGATAATCCATGATTGAAGACATCGAAGCCAAACCGCTCAAAACACTGATCGTCGACGACGAACCACTGGCAATCGAACGCCTGCAGCTGCTCTGCGCGCGACAGCCGGATATCGACCTGATCGGGACCGCCAGCGATGGCGAAGCCGCGCTGCGCCTTACCGAGCAATTGAAACCCGACCTGCTGCTGCTCGACATTGCCATGCCCGGCAAGGACGGACTGGACGTCGCGCGGGCCCTGTCCGGCAAGGACGATGCCCCGGCAATAATATTTGTCACCGCCTTTGACCGCTTTGCCGTCGAGGCCTTTGATGTGGCGGCGATCGACTATGTGCTGAAACCGGTCGAGAACGAGCGGCTGACGCTGGCCATATCCCGCGTTCGCGAACGCAAGGCAGAACCACGCAGCGACGGCGTGGAAGAATCGCCCTGGGCGGAAGAATTCTGGGTGCCCTATAAATCGGAGCTGCGCCGCATCGTCTCGTCGGAAATCGACCGGGTCGAGGCCGAACGCGACTATATGCGGCTGCATGTCGGCGCGGTCAGCTATCTGCTGCACCAGACCATCACCGGCCTGGAGGAACGGCTCGACCCGGACGAATTCATCCGTCTGCACCGTTCGCATCTGGTCCGGCGCGACTGGATTGCCGGCCTGCGCCATGACGGCGGCGGCGTGTGGATGGCCTGCCTGAAATGCGGCACCGAAATCCGCATCGGCCGGACCCATCTGGCAGAAGCGAAAAAGCTGGCGGGACGGTAGCAATGACAAACCCCATCGAGAGCTTCCGCCCCCCAAGCATCAGAATCTCGCAATGAGTGGACCGGATATAGCCTCTACATCACATCAAGCATCATAAGACACTGCATGATCATGTGGTTCTGTTGCGTGTCGAAACCAGACCTGCCGCCAGAGACGTCGCAGCGATTGCGCCGATGTCCGCAGCAGTAGTAAAAGCGGGCGTTCGCCGAGGACTAAATTGCCCTCGGTGTTCTCGCATATTTTCTCAGAAAGATCATTATCATTGCTGGGCCAATCACGAGCGGTCCAAATAATATTAGCGCGACCGGCAAATCAAGCTCGGCATATATTTCAGTCACTGGCGCGCGTACGGCAATGATAAATGCCCAAATCATGCGGGCCAGATGACGGCTTATTCTGAGCATAGCGCGTTGCCGGGCGTTGCGGAAGAAATGCACATCTCCAGCGAGCAATATGATCGGAATGGCCAATATGACCAAAGGACCAATCAGCGGGATATTTCCACCCATGATTTGAGGAATAGCCATCGCCAAAAATATGGCGACGACGATAATCTCGAATATGAAAAATCCATACTCCATCCTCCTGGTCGTCGTAGAACCAGGCTTCAGGGCCAAGATGGCGGTGCCGACGGCATATACCGCTGTAAGCGCCGCGACCAGAAGAGGAGGTGCCATGCGTACGGATAGCAGAATCAAGGAACTGATGGCGACAATCAAAATACAGGTTGAAAAAACTCTGCCAGCCAGAACATGTATGTTGCTCCCCTTTCGGGTCGACAACGCGATAATTGCGGCAACCAGCCCGACTAGCCCGATTGCAATATGCGCATAATAGCTCAAGGCATCGAACGGAGCCGGATTGGACAGGTCAACCGGATCGACGGGTATCATCAACAATCCTCCGTTCATTTTCAGAAATATTCGTATCGCTTGTGACTTATACTATTGTCAACGTCCGCCAGGGGCCAATAGCAAGCAAAGATCCGGCTTTCCTATGAGCAGCAAAATAGGTTGTTTCCGTCTTTCTCTGTTTTCGAAATGGAGCGCATGACATGATGGTCGCAGCGATTGGGGGGCAGACAGACCGCGAAAAACTCTTCGACAAGACACCGGTGAAAGGCCTATCCAGTGCCTCCTCCAACCGGGACCTTCGGACATCGTGTTGACACTGAATATTCTCATCATTCTGTCTGTGATCGCAACCGGCCTGCTGCTGCTCGCGCCGCGGCTGTCAAAATCGCAGGTCTGGCGGGCGACGGTGACGCCGCTGGCCTCGATCATCGGCAGCGGGTTTCTCGTACTCGCGCCGATATTGGTGTCGGATTACGGCTATATCGCGCCAGCGATCATGGCTGGCCTGTGTCTCGGGGCCTATCTGTTCGGAGCGGCGATCCGCTTCAATATTTTCCACCGCAATGTCCGCAAACCGGTCCAGAATGACGGCGTCGACCGGCTGGAAATCGCCGCATCCTGGGCGCTGGTCTTCGCCTTCACCATTTCGGTCGGCTATTATCTCAACCTGTTCGGCGCCTTCGGGGTCAGCCTGACACCCTTCGACAGCACTGCCAATGCCAAGCTGCTGACCTCGGCCATCTATATCCTGATCCTGATCGTCGGCTGGACCCGAGGATTCAAGGCACTGGAGAAGATGGAATATAGCGCCGTGACGCTGAAACTGGCGATCATCGTCGGCCTGCTGGTTGGCCTGACCTGGTATTTCTACCAGAAGGCGAGCGCAGCAACGCTCTTTGTCCATCCGCCGTTGCTTTCCGGCTGGCCCGCGATCACGCTCGCTTTCGGACTGATCATCACGGTGCAGGGCTTTGAAACCTCGCGCTATCTTGGCCGGAATTATGATGCTGCGACCCGGATCAAGTCGATGCGCCTCGCCCAGATCGTCAGCGCGGTGATCTACATGATCTATATCGGCCTGTTCGCCTATAGTTTCGAGCGCGAGCAATTCGCCCTGACCGAGACCGCGATTATCGACATGATGGGAATCATCACACCGATATTGCCGCTGCTGCTGGTGGCCGCTGCGCTGGCGGCGCAGTTCAGCGCGGCCATCGCCGATACCAGCGGATCCGGCGGGCTGGTCGAGGAACTGACCAAGGGTCATGTGAAAGCGCGAACCGGCTATGCAATATTGGTCGGGATCGGCCTGTTCCTGACCTGGAGCGTCAATATTTTCCAGATCATCGCTTATGCCAGCCGCGCCTTTGCGCTTTATTACACGCTGCAATCGGTGATCGCGGCACGGCGGGCCTTCCTGATTCCAGGCAACCGCCTCAAGGGATTCGGTTTCATCCTGCTGGCCATGCTCGGGACGATGATCATATTGTTCGGCAATGATGTCGAATCGTCGAACGCCTAGGCATTCGTTACGTCGTTATCCTCTTGGCCGCGCCTGCGGATAGGTGCCCAGCACCCGCACGTTGTTGCAGTAGAAGCTCAGTTCCTCGAGCGCCCGGTCGACGGCCGGATCGCCGGGCGCACCCTCGATATCGGTATAGAATTCGGTGGCGGCAAAACTGCCACCCTGCTGGTAGCTTTCCAGCTTGGTCATGTTGACGCCGTTGGTCGCAAAGCCACCCATCGCCTTGTACAGCGCAGCGGGAACATTTTTGACCTGGAATATGAAGGTCGTCATTAGCGGGCCATCGCTTTCCGGCTTCGCCGCTTCGGGTGCCAGGACGACAAACCGCGTGATATTGTGCGGCGCGTCCTCGATTGCGTCGGCGACCGGCTGCAGACCATAAATTTGCGCGGCGAGTTTCGGAGCGATTGCGGCAGCATGCGGATCATCCTGCTGGGCGACAAAGGCAGCGGCGGCGGCGGTATCGGCATAGGCTACCGGAATGATACCGCGCTTGCGCAGATAGTGGCGGCACTGGCCGAGCGCCTGCGGATGGCTCATCGCGGTCTTGATATCGGCGTCAGCCGATTTGGCCATCAGACAATGCTCGATCTGCATGAAATATTCGTCGACAATATACAGGCCCGATTCGGGGAGCAGAAAGTGGATGTCGGCGACCCGGCCGTGCAGCGAGTTTTCGATCGGAATAATCGCACATCCCGCCGCCCCGTTTTTCACGGCATCAATCGCATCCTCGAATGCAAAGCAGGGAACCGGCAGGCCCTCCGGCGCATAGTCGAGCGCAGCAAGATGCGAATTGGCGCCGGGTGCCCCTTGAAAGGCAATCGCCTTTGCCGGCATTTCTGCGCCTTTTTCGGTCATTTTCCTGACCATACCCAGTGCGTTTTTCGGAAAGCTGTCCATCATGCCCCTCTTTTACTGCGTTGCGATAGTCGAACGGAACATGGAGGGGCAAGAAATTAGTGGCCTCTCTGCCGGTACCCATCACATTTTGTAACTATATTTGCGTCTTTTGCGGCAATTGAGGCCTTGCGTTGGTCCCTCGCCCTCTTTACAGACAGCACAAATTTGGCAGGCCCATGGCCGCCGCTCACTCAGGGGTTTGAGACAATTTATGAGCAACAATAACACCATCGCAGGCTGGGTACTGGCCGGCGGCATCGCCGCTCTCGGTTTCTCCATTGTCAGTGGCAAATATTTCCACGCCGGCAAGCACGAGCGTCCCGAAGTCATGGGCTATGTAATCGACGGAGTGGAAACCGCCGGTGGCGCTGACGCAGGGCCGGCGATCGAAACATTGTTGCAGACCGCCGATATCGCCGCTGGCGAGAAGGTCTTTGCCAAATGTGCGGCCTGCCACACTATCAACCAGGGCGGAGCCAATGGCATCGGTCCGAATCTATACGCAGCCATGGGCAAACCGCACGGCCATGTCGCCGGCTTTGCCTATAGCGACGCGCTGAAAAGCGTTCCGGGCAACTGGGACTGGACCGCCATGGACGCCTGGCTGACCTCGCCGCGCAAATATGCCAATGGCACGAAGATGACCTTTGCCGGACTCGGCAAGGCTGAAGACCGCGCCAATCTGATGGCCTATCTGAACGCACAGGGTTCGAACCTGCCTCTTCCGGCGGCTCCCGTCGTCGAAGCACCTGCGGAAGAAACGGCTGAAGCCGCTGCCGAAGCAGGCGCTGATGCCGAAGCTGCGGAAGCGGTTGCAGCAGACACGGCGGCGGCGGCAGAATAGGCTCGCCGCCCGGATTGCCCTAGCTGCAATCCAGATCGTAAAATTGCTGGATAATCGCCCAGGCTTCGTCGCCGGTTTCGACAAATTGAAACAGTTCGAGATCCTTGCGGCTGATTGTCCCCTCGTCGGCCAGCGCATCGAAGTTGATCACGCGGCTCCAGAAATCCTTGCCGAACAGCAATATTGGCAGTTTTTCCATCTTGCCGGTTTGCACCAGCGTGACCAGTTCGAGAAATTCGTCCAGCGTCCCGAAGCCGCCCGGAAATACCGCCACCGCTCTCGCCCGCAAGAGGAAGTGCATCTTGCGCAGAGCGAAATAGTGGAACTGGAAGCTCAGTGACGGTGTGACATATTCATTGGGTGCCTGTTCATGCGGCAGGACAATATTGAGCCCGATCGACTCTTTGCCCACATCCGCAGCACCGCGATTGGCCGCTTCCATGATCGACGGACCACCGCCGGAACAGACTACGAAGTCGCGCTTGCCATCGCTGGAAATTCCGCAGGCGCTGGCGAGCCGGGCCAGATGGCGCGCCTCGTCATAATATTTGGCTTTCTCTTTCAACCGCTGTGCGATCTTCAGGGATTCGTCATCGGTCGCCGCCTCGATCAGCGCGTCGGCATGTTCCGGCGCGGGGATACGGGCGGATCCGTACATCACCAACGTCGAGCCGATGCCGGCTTCATCGAGCAGCATCTCCGGCTTCAGCAATTCCAGCTGAAAGCGGACGGGGCGCAATTCTTCACGGAGCAGGAACTCGGTATCCTGAAAGGCCAGCCTGTATGCAGGGTCCCGCGTCTGGGCCGTGCTGATATCGGCCTTTTCGGCAAATTCAGCTTCCTGCTTGGCGTGGTGAAAACGGTTGTCTTTGAGATCTTTGTTGGTCATGCGTCCGCCCTAAAGCAAAGATTTATGGCTGACCAGTGACCTTAGCGCTCTAGCGGCAATATCCGTTGCCGCTCATGTCGAGATGGAAATGGTCCCGGTGGGCCGCATTATAATTGGGGCTGAGAACGGTACCGAAGCGCTTGCAGGCGCTGTCGTGGATGGCGGCAAGAAACTGCATCTCCTGCCGTCCGCTTTTCCAGTTATTTTCCACGGTTATCCGCCGGCCGTCGGTCAGCACAAAGGCCGACACGTCGATCGCATTGGCATGCGCATGTTCCGACAATTTACCCGATCCGGCAATATTGCGGCAGCTGTAGCTACCCATGGTTTCAATGCGCTTCAGATCGCTGCCAAGATATTTGCGCGCCGCGCGTTTCACGGCAAATTCGGTCCAGGCGGCAAATTTACCGGCCAGCTCGCATTTTACCGGCCCCAGGTTGGTTACATCGGCGCCTACATCAAGCAGCTTGATACTGTCGATCTGGCTGCAGCCGCCACTGAAATGCCGGTTGGGCAAGGGAGAGAAGCGGACATTGGCTTTGCCGAGATCGGTGAAACACTGCCGAGCGGCGGGTGTGGGGTCAAAAGAACCGAGCCCGGCGGAGGCCTGTGGCCGTTGCGACTGACCGCTGTTGCCCGCCGGTATCGCCCCGCAAGCGCTGAGCAATAGGGAAGCCAAGGCCAGAAGTCCTGCAGTCCGACCGCGGCGTGTAATTTGTATTTTCATTTCCATGCCACGTTTAATGACAGAAGATGGTTAAATCCAAGCTGAAGATCATGGTTAAAAAATAATTACCAACCGAGCGAATCGGAGCGTGCGACAAGTTGCGACAAATTTAAGCTGGACCAACGGGTCTGCGAATCCCATGACAATATCATGTCCATCGGTCGAAAATTGAACAGCCTGCCAGCCTTCTGGCTGGTGCTGTCCATTCCTGCCATTCTGCTGGTCAGGGGATATTGGACGGGCGACATAATCGCGATGGACATGCTGCATCCGACGGGCGAATTTTCAGCCCGGTTCATGATCCTCGCCCTGATCATTACACCGCTTTCGGTGATATTCGGAAACCGGCGTTGGATCGGGTGGTTGATGAAGCGCCGCCGGTCCTTCGGACTTGCTGCCTTTGGATATGGTATGCTGCATCTGGTCTTCTACGTCATCGATATGGAGGCGCTGAAGCCGATTCTGGCAGAATTCTGGGCACCGGGAATCTGGACCGGATGGGCAGCGCTGATGTTATTTGTACCGCTGGCGATTACCAGCAACAACGCATCCATGCGATGGCTCAAGCAGGGCTGGAAACGATTGCAGCGACTGGCATATGCAGCTGCCTTGCTGACGCTGGCGCATTGGCTGTTGATACATGACGGCATCGGCGGGGCTCTCGCCCACTTTATTCCGCTATTGCTACTTGAGCTATTGCGAGGCATTATCATATATGCCAGAAGAAATAATGATATGAAGCAGCAAGACTCGCTGCAAACCGAACAGGTCTGGAGAAAATGACATGAAATATTCTGTAATAGCCGTTGCAACCGCCACGTTTCTTGCCACCGCCGGCCTGTCCGCCCCTGCCCTTGCTACCGGCAAGATGAGCTGCGAAGCAGGACCGCAGTCCGGCTGGAAAACGCGGGCAGAACTGGAAGCCAGTCTGGTCAAACAGGGCTGGACGATCAAGAAGTCGAAAGTCGATGGCGGCTGCTACGAAGTCTATGGCACCACGCCAGAAGGAGACCGGGTCGAAGCGTATTTTCACCCGGTATCGCTAGAAAAATTGCTGGTTTCACGCCGCGGAGAAATCCTGTTCCGGAAGAAATAGCCGGTTTCATTAGCAACCAAGAACGCGCTTGACATGCTGCGCCGCACAAGACAAAGCGGCGCCGGGCCACGCGGTCCCAACGCCGCGCGAGCTCTCTGTAAGGAGAAGCGTTTAAATGACTGATACTAATATACCGACGCCAGAATTGCGTCCTGACTGCCCGAATTTTTCTTCGGGTCCGACAGCCAAATTCCCCGGCTGGTCCCTCGACAAAATCAACACCATCGCCATGGGCCGTTCGCATCGTTCCGCGACCGGCAAGGCCCGCCTGAAATATGCTATCGACCTCAGTCGTGAGCTATTGGGCATCCCCGACGACTATCTGATCGGCATCGTGCCGGCTTCCGATACCGGAGCCGTCGAGCTGGCGATGTGGAATATGCTGGGCGCCCGTCCGGTCACCGTCGCTGCATGGGAAAGCTTCGGCAACGTCTGGATCCAGGACGCTGTCAAGCAGCTCAAGCCTGCCAATCTGACCGTCCTCGAAGCCGATTATGGCGAAATTCCCGACCTGACCACGATCGACAAGGGTGATGATGTTGTCTTCACCTGGAACGGCACGACTTCGGGCGCAAGAATTCCCGATACCGACTGGATTGCCGCCGACCGTGAAGGCGTCACCATCAACGACGCGACCAGCGCCGTCTTTGCCCAGCCTATGGACTGGTCAAAGCTCGATGCGACCACGTTTAGCTGGCAGAAGGTCATGGGATCGGAAGCCGCTCACGGCATGCTGATCCTCAGCCCGCGCGCCGTCGAACGGATTGAAAGCTACACCCCGTCCTGGCCGCTGCCGAAAATCTTCCGCGTGAAGAAGGGCGACAAGCTCAACACCGCGATTTTTGAGGGGGCTACGATCAACACGCCTTCGATGCTTGCAACCGAAGATTATATCGCTGCGCTCGAATGGGCACAGTCGATCGGTGGCTTGTCCGAACTGCACGCCCGCGCTGACCGCAACGCCAAAACCGTTCACGACTGGCTCGAAGCCACGCCGTGGATGCGCAATATGGTCAGCGATCCGGCCAAATGGACCAACACCGGCGTCTGCATGGTGTTCCAGGGCGACTGGTATGAAGGCCTCGACGACGATGCCAAGGCCTCCGTGCCGAAGAAAATCGCAGCAATGCTCGAGAAAATGGACATCGCCTATGATTTCAACGGCTATCGCGATGCACCGCCGTCGCTGCGCATCTGGTGCGGTTCGACCGTCGAGCAAGAAGACCTTCGCCGTCTGCTACTGTGGATCGAATGGGCCTATGCTCATGTGAAAGCCGAACTTTCCTAATATATGTGTCGCCCCGGCCAAGGCCGGGGCCCAAGCCAATGTCCGAGATATGCCGGCATTGGCTTGGAGGCCGCCCTGCGCTGGCCTGACGATCCCAAGAAGGAATAAAAAAATGCCAAAAGTACTTATTTCCGACAAAATGGACCCGAAAGCCGCCCAGATTTTCCGCGAGCGCGGTTGCGAAGTCGACGAAATCACCGGCCAGACCCCCGAAGAGCTGATGAAGATCATCGGCGAATATGATGGCCTCGCCATTCGTTCGTCGACCACGGTCACCCCCGAAATACTGGAAGCCGCGACCAATCTGAAAGTGGTCGGCCGCGCCGGTATCGGTGTCGACAATGTCGATATTCCGGCCGCTTCCGCCAAGGGTGTCGTGGTCATGAACACGCCGTTCGGCAACAGCATCACCACAGCAGAACATGCCATCGCGCTGATGTTCGCTCTCGCCCGCCAGCTTCCTTCTGCCGATGCCTCTACCCAGGCCGGCAAATGGGAGAAATCCAAATTCATGGGCGTCGAGCTGACCAGCAAGACGCTTGGCCTGATCGGTGCTGGTAATATCGGTTCGATTGTAGCCGAGCGCGCCATCGGTTTGCGGATGAAAGTTGTCGCTTATGATCCGTTCCTGACGGAAGAGCGTGCGGTTGAAATGGGTGTCGAGAAAGTTTCCCTGGACGACCTGCTCGCCCGCGCTGATTTCATCACCATGCACACGCCGCTCACCGACCAGACGCGCAATATTCTGTCAGCCGAAGCCCTTGCCAAAACAAAAGCCGGCGTCCGGATCATCAATTGCGCACGCGGTGGCCTGATCGACGAGGTTGCTTTGAAAGCAGCACTGGAATCCGGTCATGTCGCTGGCGCTGCCCTCGACGTTTATGCGCAGGAACCGGCGAAGGAAAACGCCTTATTCGGTACACCTAACCTGATTTGCACACCGCATCTCGGTGCTTCGACCAGCGAAGCACAGGTGAATGTCGCAATCCAGGTCGCCGAGCAAATGGCCGATTATCTGGTCAATGGCGGCGTCGAAAATGCGCTCAACATGCCAAGCCTCTCGGCTGAACAGGCGCCGAAGCTGAGGCCTTATATGGCGCTTGCCACCCAGCTCGGTTCTCTCGTCGGCCAGCTTGCGGCCGACCAGATCAAGGGCGTGGCCGTCGAAGTGGAAGGCGCAGCAGCCGAACTGGACCAGAAGCCGATTACGGCAGCGGTGCTGGCCGGACTGATGCGGGCCTATAGCGACACCGTGAATATGGTCAACGCGCCGTATCTGGCGAAAGAACGCGGTCTCGATGTCCGCGAGATCCGTCACGAGCGCGAAGGTGACTATCACACACTGGTCCGGGTATCGGTAACCACCGACGAAGGCGAAAAATCGGTTGCCGGCACCCTGTTCGGATCCTCCGGACCACGACTGGTCGAGATGTTCGGCATCAAGGTCGAAGCCGATATGGAAGGCGACATGCTCTATATCGTCAACCGCGACGAGCCCGGCTTTATCGGCCGCGTCGGTTCCACACTTGGTGAAGCGGGCGTCAACATTGGCACGTTCCACCTTGGCCGTCGCAGCGATGCGCCGGGCGGTGAAGCGGTCTTGCTGCTTTCGATCGATTCGCCGGTCGAAGAGCCGGTCTTATGGTCGGTTTGCCAGCTGGAAGGCGTGAAGACAGTCAAGGCGCTGAAGTTTTAATACTATAGTAATGTAGCAAAGAAAAAGGATGGCCTGAGCGGTTGCTTGGGCTATGGAGCAGGGCCATGCAAAAGCCATCCAATCTCTTGCCCGAAGGGTTCCACGACGCGCTGCCGCCTTATGCCGAGGCGGCATCGCGACTGGAACGCGATGTCCTCGATACGCTGGCCAGCCATGGCTATGCCCGGGTGACACCGCCACTTGCCGAATATGAAGATGGCCTGACCCAGCAGATGCATGGCGCATCAAGAAGCGACCTGATGCGCTTTGTCGATCCGATCTCGCAACGCACGTTGGCGCTGCGGCCGGATATGACCATGCAGATCGGCCGTATTGCCAAGACAAGTCTGGCTGACCGTCCGCGCCCGCTCCGGCTCAGCTATTCGGGACAGGTTTTGAAACTGCGGTCGGGGCAATTGCAGCCCGAACGCAGCCGCTTGCAGATTGGCGCCGAGCTGATTGGCAGCGACAGCGTCATTGCCGCCAGCGAAATTGTTTCGGTCGCGATCGAGGCACTGGAACGCGCGGGCGTAACCGGGATCACCGTGGATTTCACGATGCCCGACCTGATCGACATATTGGCGGCGGGACCATTGCCTCTGAACGAAGCCCAGATTGACGAAGTGCGCGGCGAACTGGATATGAAGGATGCCGGTGGCCTGAGCGCCATGGGCGCAACGGGCTATCTGCCCCTGATCGAAGCGACCGGCCCGTTTGACGAGGCGATGGCCAGATTGCGCGAATTTGATACGGACGGTTTGCTCTATTCGCGACTGGATGGCGTTTCCCGGATCGCCGCGAGCATTAAGGGGAAAGCCAGCCTGACGCTTGATCCGACCGAACGGCATGGCTTTGAATATCAGAACTGGTTCGGCTTCACGCTTTATGCCGAAAGCTTTATCGGCGCGCTGGGACGCGGCGGCAGCTATGAGATTGCCCGTCCCGACGGCGAATCCGAAGCGGCGGTCGGCTTTTCGCTATACCCCAATCCGCTGATCGATGCCGGTTTTGGCGCAAAAACCAGCGAGCAGGTTTTCCTGCCGCTCGGACATGATCAATCCGCAGCTGCGCGGTTGAGAGGAAAAGGCTGGCGCACCGTCGCCGCCCTTTCAGACAAGGACCAGGCCGAGGCGCTTGGTTGTTCCCATATTTTGAACGGCGATCAGCCGGAACCATTATAAGAAAGTGAATCCATGGCCAATGTAACGGTAATCGGCGCACAATGGGGTGATGAGGGCAAAGGCAAGATTGTCGACTGGCTGTCCGAACGCGCCGATGTCGTGGTCCGCTTTCAGGGTGGACATAACGCCGGCCACACGCTGGTTGTCGATGGCGCGGTCTACAAGCTCTCCCTGCTACCCTCGGGCATCGTCCGTGGCGCCTTGTCGATCATCGGCAATGGTGTGGTCCTCGACCCCTGGCATTTGCGCGATGAAATCGCCAAGCTGGAAAGCCAGGGCGTCGCGATCAATACCGATAATTTCGGCATAGCCGAAACCTGCCCTCTGATCCTGCCGATCCACCGCGATCTCGACGCCATGCGCGAAGATGCCAGCGGCAAAGGCAAGATTGGCACGACCCGTCGCGGTATTGGACCGGCCTATGAAGACAAGGTCGGTCGCCGCGCTATCCGCGTATGCGATCTCGCCCATCTCGACGATCTCGGCCCGCAACTCGACCGTTTGTGCGCTCATCATGACGCCCTGCGCGCCGGCTTTGGCGAACCGCCGGTAGATCGGGAACGGCTGCTCAACGACCTGAAGGAAATCGCCGACAGCGTGCTGCAATATGCCCAGCCGGTGTGGAAACGCCTCAACGAAGCCCGTCGCGACGGCAAGCGCATATTGTTCGAAGGCGCGCAGGGCGTGCTGCTCGACGTTGATCACGGCACCTATCCGTTCGTCACCAGTTCCAACACGATTTCCGGCACCGCAGCCGGCGGGTCGGGTATCGGACCGTCCGGCACCGGCTATGTGCTTGGTATAACCAAGGCCTACACAACGCGCGTCGGCTCCGGACCATTTCCGACCGAACTCGACGACGAAATCGGCCAGCGACTGGGCGAGCGCGGCCATGAATTCGGCACCGTAACTGGCCGTCAACGACGCTGCGGCTGGTTTGATGCCGTGCTAGTGCGTCAGGCTCTGGCGGTATCCGGTGTCCATGGCATTGCTCTGACCAAGTTAGACGTGCTCGACGGCTTCGAGGAACTGAAAATCTGCGTCGGCTATGACCTGAACGGCATGACCTATGATTATCTGCCGCCGCATCATCAGGACCAGGCTGCGGTCAAACCGATTTATGAAACGATGCCGGGCTGGAACGAAACCACCGCCGGTGCGCGCAGCTGGGCTGACTTGCCGGCGCAGGCGATCAAATATATCAAGCGGGTGGAGGAACTGATCCAATGTCCGGTGGCACTCGTGTCGACATCGCCAGAACGCGACGACACGATTTTGGTGACAGATCCGTTTGCGGATTGAGAGGCTGCGTATCCCGACCGGCGGCATGAGGGTTGACGATATCGGGCTTTTATAGCGTTGCACAATGGCCATGAATGGTCTGGCAATTTTACAAATTGCCAGCGCTAATTAACTATACATCGCCGGTTCATTCGCTCAGTGTCACCAAGTTCCTGCAATCCTGTCACATTGGCAATGTGGTCGCTCTAATCGAAGTATTTCCTTTTTTATGAAAAGTTTTTTCAAACTCCAGTCACTCGACTTGGCGATCGATCTCGGTACGGCCAACACGCTTATCTATGTTCGGGATCGCGGCATCATGCTCAACGAACCCTCCGTGGTAGCGCTCGAAACCAATGACGGCGTAACGAAGGTCCGTGCGGTTGGCAGCGATGCCAAGCTGATGATGGGGAAGACACCCAGCAACATCACGGTCATTCGGCCGCTCAAGGACGGGGTCATCGCCGATCTGGATGTGGCGGAGCAGATGATCAAACATTTCATCCACAAAGTGCACGAGAAAAAGCCCGGGATATTCCGGCGTTTCGATATTGTGGTCTGCATTCCTTCCGGCTCTACAAACGTCCAGCGGCGTGCGCTGCGCGATGCGGCTTCCAATGCCGGCGGCTCCGGCGTCTATTTTGTCGAAGAACCGATGGCGGCCGCCATTGGTGCAGGAATACCGGTCGCCGAACCAAATGGCGCGATGGTGGTCGATATTGGCGGCGGAACCACCGAGGTCGCTATCTTGTCTTTGCAGGGGCTGGCTTACAGCACTTCCGGACGAATGGGCGGCGACAAGATTGATGATGCCATTTCTTCCCATATACGCCGCAAGCATAATCTGGCGATCGGCGAATCGACCACGGAACTGATCAAGCATGGCATCGCCAGTGCGGTCAGCCCGGAGGACGGCAAGGGACGGACCATGCATATCAAGGGACGCGACCTGGTCAGCGGCATGCCGAAAAAAATCGCCATCACCGAAGCCGAAATTACCCAAGCCATTGCCGAGCCGGTGAGCCAGATAGCCGAATCCGTGCTCAATGCACTGGAGAATACCAAGCCGGAATTGGCCGCAGACATCATGGATCAGGGCATTGTACTGACCGGTGGCGGCGCATTATTGGGACGAATTGACGAATTTATCGCTGACAAAACCGGACTGCCGGTTACCATTGCGGATGACCCGCTGACCTGCGTCGCCAATGGCGCCGGCCGGGCAATGGAAGATCCGCTTTATCACAATGTACTGATCCCCGCCTAGGACAGGAAGCACGGTCCATCCAAACGGCGACAACACTTGGGTCGAGCTACGGTTTGCCCGGTTCAGACATCATCCGCCGAGATCATTTCTTCACGGTCAATCTCGCCCGTCATCACCGCTACCGTCACCGCAACTGCGGCATCACCCGACACATTGGTCGTGGTCCGCATCATGTCCATGATCCGGTCGACACCGGCAACAAAAGCGATGGTTTCCAACGGCACGCCAACGCTGCCGAACACCAAAGCCATCATGATCAGGCCCGCACCCGGGATGCCCGCCGCACCGATGGCACCGAGCGTCGAGGTGATCGAGATCAGGACATAGTCACCAAAGCTGAGGTCGACGCCGAATATCTGAGCGCCGAACAATGTGGCCAGCCCGAGATACATCGCGGTACCGTTCATGTTGATCGTGGCACCAAGCGAGACGACGAAGCTGGCTACCGAGTTGCTGACACCGAGATTGCGTTCGACGCAGCGCAGGGTGACCGGCAGGGTGGCGTTGGATGACGCCGTGGAATAGCTGACCGCCATCGCATCGATAATCCCGCGGAAGAAATCGAGTACCGGCAGCTTCGCAATAAATTTGATCATCCCCGAATAGACGATGCCGATGATCAGCAGGCAGCCGAGATAGTTGAGACCGACCAATTGTGCGAGCGAGAGCAACGCATCCATGCCGAGAGTGCCGGCAACCCACGCCATCAGAGCAAAGACACCAAATGGCGTCAGTTCCATCACGATCATCGTGACTTTCTGCATCACAATAGCGCCGCTATCGAAGATTTTTGCCAGCGGCTTGCCATCTTCCTTGGCCATCAAGATGCCGATACCGATCAGCAGCGCAAAGACGATCAGTGGTAGCACCCGTACGTCGGCCATCACCTGAACCGGACTGTCGGGGACAATCGACAGGATCATGTCAATCGCGCTGGTGTCATTGGGTACCGGCGTATCACCCTTTTCGATCGCGCTTGTATCAACGCCATTGCCGGGCTGAAAAAACGTGCCGAGGGCGAGACCCAGCCAGGCGGCGATCTGTCCGGTGATCACGAACAATATCATCGCCCGTCCGCCGACGCTGCCCAGTTTTTTCAGATCACCCAGCGCCGCCACACCGGCAACGAGCGAGAAGAAGATCAATGGCACGACGAGCATCTTGATCGCCTTGATGAAGAAATCGCCGATCCATTTGATGGTTTCGGATTCGGGTCCCCAGATCAGGCCGGTGATGACACCGAGGAAAAGCGCCGCGATAACGCGCTGCCAAAGCGGAATTTTGAACCAGAATGCCAGCATGCTATCTTCCCCGTTTTATTAAACCAAGCCTATCGATAGCTGCACAGCGCGGCAAGCGTTTCGGTTCGGCCTACATCCAGAAGCTAATCGCCAGGCAGGTCGACAGCCCAACGCCAAAGGTCAGCGGGATGCCGGCCTTGAAGAAATCGGTAAACCGGTAATTGCCGGCCGCGTAAACCAGCGTGTTGGTTTGATAGCCGATCGGCGTCGCAAAGCTGGCAGAGGCGGCGAACATGACCGCGATCACCAGAGGGCGCGGATCGACACCCAGATCATTGCCCAGCGCGATGGCTATCGGGGTGATGATAATGGCCACCGCATTGTTGGTCACGATCTCGGTCATGATCACCGACAGGACGTAGATAGCGAAAACAAGGCCCCAAGGCGGTACTTCCCGCAAAAAGGGAGTCAGTTCGGCAACCAGAAGATCGACGCTGCCCGCCTGCTGCAACCCCAGACCCACCGCGAGCATACCGAATATCAGGACCAGAACATTGCCGTCGATCGAACCCCAGGCTTCTTCCGCGTCGATACAGCGGGCAAGCAGGATCGCACCAACGGCCAATATGGCCGCAACCGCCAGCGGAATGATGTTGAGCGCGGCAAGAACCACCACTGCAACCAGCGCGCCAATGGCAATCGGTGCACGATCCCGGCGGAAAGCACGAATTTTGGTCTGTCCGACGCCGAATAAATTCGGATTTTGATACATGCGACGGATATCTTCGCTGGAACCGGTCACCAGCAGCCGGTCTGCCGCGTGGATCCGCGCATTGGTCAGGTCAGACCGAGGCAGGTTGCGATAACGGGTCATCCCCAACACGCGCACGTTAAGCTGCGACAGAAAGGGAATGTCATATAGTCGGCTACCGATGGCAGGATGGCTGGGGGCGACTGTCGCCTCGACCAGCTCCTCGCCCAATGCGCCGACATCGCCTTTGCGAACGATACCGACCTTGAAATCCTCTGACTCTCGCAGAGAAATAAGCTCGGCCAGATCGAGTTGTACGACAATACGGTCGCCCGCCCGCAGTTCATGAAAATCAAGATCATGGCGGATATAACTGCTCAACCGCTTGACCGCCGTGACCTCGAGGCCCGCACGGCGCAGTTCGGGAACGGTGTAAAGCTTCTTGTCGATCACCGATGCATTGCGGCGGACAGTCAGTTCGGTAAGAAAAGCGCTTTCATCGCTGCTGTCAAACTCCCCTTTGACATTGCCACCGGGAAGCAGCCAGCTGCTGAACAGGACCATCATCACCGTACCGGCAACCGCCGCAATCAAGCCATAAGGGGTGATTTCGAAAATTCCGAAACCGGCCAGACCTTGTTCCCGGGCAACAGCATCGACGATGAGGTTGGTCGAGGTACCGATCAGCGTGGTGGTACCGCCCAATATGCAGATGAAGCTGAGCGGAATCAGTAATTTCTTGGACGAGAATCCGGTTGCCCGCGACAGCCGCAGGATGATCGGAATCAGCACGATCACCACCGGCGTGTTGTTCATGAAGGCGGACGCGACGAAAGCGCCGAGAAACATCTCGGCAACCGCCAGCTTGGGGCGGTGTTTGGCACGCTTGATAATGAAACCGGCGATCGCGTCGATCGTGCCGGTTCGCAGCAGCGCACCCGAAAGGATGAACATCGCAGCGATGGTGATCGGCGCGGTGTTGGAGAAAACCGAGAAGAGCCCGTCGGAATCGATGATCCCGAGAAACAGGAACATACAGGCTCCGAGCACCGCGACCACGGCAGCGGGAAAGCGCTCCATGATGAAGCCGGCGAACAGGAAGCCGAGGATCACCAGACCGATGATCGCCTTGTTCGCCTGAATATATTCATTGATGACGTGAAGAATGAGGTCGATCATGGATCAGGAACAGCCTTCAATATAGTTCACCGGTCCGGCCAGTCCGGCGCGGAAATCGGTGACTCGTTTATTTGCATTCGGCCCGCGGGAAGGCTTTGACGAAAATTGTTCACCGCTGCCGTCGGAAGTCGCCGTCTCGAATATCATCTTGTACAGGCCGTCGCCGGAGTCGAGAATTAAATAGGATCCGGCATCATCAAGATAGGGATGATGGTCAATTTTTATCCAGTCGTCATAAAGCGACACGATTTCCGTCTCGGTCATTCCGATGCTGGCGCCGGATAGAGACTTCCACACAATAGCGGCGTCATTTGCACCTATATCAATGCGGACCAGCAGCCCGTCATTGATCATGAAATGGACACCGGGATATTCGGTCTCGTTGGAAAGATAGTGGCAAGCGGTATATTCTTCGTCGGCCTGCGAATCTGCCGACCGGTAGGGATCACTAAACCCCCGTTTCTGAAGCACCGCCTCGCTCGTTCCGATCTCTATGGAGCCGAGCCCCTGGAAGGTAAGGCGGGGTTTTTCATCTGTAGCCCCCAGCAACAAGAGCGGAGCAAGCAGGAGGGTTGCTGGTCGAAACAGAGCTTTCATCCGCATTGCGCCCTGTGCATCATTTTCTGGTCAGCCAGCACCACGGCCATCATCGCCTCGACTACCGGAACGCCGCGGATCCCGACGCAAGGATCATGACGGCCCTTGGTCGATATTTCAGTGGCTTTCCCCTCCGGCGTGATGGTCGGCACAGGCGTCAATATGGAACTGGTCGGTTTGAACGCCACCCGGCAGAAGACCGGCTGGCCGGTGGATATCCCGCCAGCCGTGCCACCGCTGTGATTGGCGAGAAATTCGGGACCATTGTCTCCGGGCCGCATCGCGTCGGCATTCTCTTCGCCGCGCAGACGGGCGGCGGCAAAACCGTCACCGATTTCGACGCCCTTGGTCGCGTTGATCGTCATCATCGCTGCGGCAATCTCGCTGTCCAGCTTGGCATAGATCGGTGCTCCCCATCCAGCGGGCACGCCGGTCGCTTCGCAGGCGATAATCGCGCCGATACTGCTGCCATCCTTGCGGGCACCATCGACCAGCGCTTCCCAGCGCTTCGCGGCTTCAGCATCAGGGCAGAAAAACGGATTGTTGCCGATTTCATTGGCATCAAAATTCGCCGGATCGATGGCATCGCCGCCGATCTCCGCAACCCAGGCCCGGATCGTCACTTCCGGAATCACCAGCCGCGCAACTGCACCGGCGGCTACCCGCGAGGCTGTTTCGCGGGCGCTCGACCGGCCACCGCCGCGATAATCGCGAAAGCCGTATTTCTGGTCATAGGCATAATCGGCATGGCCGGGACGATAGGCTTTGGCGACTTCGCTATAATCCTTCGACCGCTGATCGATATTCTCGATCATCAGCGAAATCGGCGTGCCGGTCGTCTTGCCTTCGAAAATGCCGGAGAGAATTTTGACCTGGTCCGGTTCCTGCCGCTGGGTCGTATATTTCGACTGGCCGGGACGGCGCGCATCGAGGAACGGCTGGATGTCCGCTTCGCTCAGTTCCAGTCCGGGAGGGCAACCGTCAACCAGCGCGCCAAGCGCAGGTCCGTGGCTTTCTCCCCAGGTGGAAAAGCGGAAAGCATGGCCAAAGATATTAAAACTCAAAACTCGCTCTCCGCGTTGATAAATTCAATTCTGTTTCCGAAAGGATCATTCACGAAAAAACCGTGATCATCAATCCAGCGCGATATCCGGCGCGTCTTCCTGCTTCATGCCGACCGTATGATAGCCGGCATCGACATGATGGGTTTCGCCGGTGACGCCAGCGGAAAGATCGGACAGGAAATAGAGAGCCGAAGCGCCCACATCATCGATGGTGACGTTGCGCCGGAGCGGCGAATTCAGCTCGTTCCATTTCAGAATATAACGGAAATCGCCAATGCCCGAAGCGGCCAGTGTCTTGATCGGCCCGGCAGAGATTGCATTCACCCGGATTCCATCAGGTCCGACGTCATGCGCCAGATATTTGACAGAGGTTTCCAGCGCGGACTTGGCGACGCCCATAACATTGTAATGCGGGATCACTTTTTCGGCACCATAATAGGATAAGGTGAGCATGGATCCGCCAGCGCTCATCAGGGCGGCTGCGCGTTTGGCAACAGCGGTAAAGCTGTAGACGCTGATATTCATGGTCATCAGGAAATCGTCGAGGGTCACATCATAATATTTGCCGCGCAGCGCTTCCTTGTTGGTGAAGCCGATTGCATGGACGACAAAGTCCAGCTTTCCCCAGCGTTTCTCGATCTCGGCAAATGCCGCGTCGAGCTGGTCCATATCGCTGACGTCGCAATCGATCAGGAAATCGCAGTCCAGCTGTTCGGCCAGCGGTTTGACGCGCTTGGCCATCACTTCGCCCTGATAGCTGATCGCCAGTTCGGCACCGTCGGCAGCCAGACGCTGGGCTATACCCCAGGCCAGTGACTTTTTATTGGCAAGCCCCATGATCAAGCCGCGCTTGCCCTTCATTAAATCACTCATCGCCCCGGTCTCCTGAAATCAGATAATCGCCGCTGATAAACGCTATCAAGATGATTTTCCAGCGGATCATTCGCTATATCCATTTCTGGCCGGGCGTTCGGCCAAAGCAGCATTTATCTCCGCGCCGATTACCATGCCGAGGCCGACAAGGTAAAAAAAGATCAGCGTGATGATAACCCCGGCGAGACTGCCATAGGTTAGCTGGTAATTTGCGGCATATTTGAGAAAAACCGGCAGCAGTCCGGTGATCATCAGCCACCAGCCGCTGATGAATACCGCTCCGGGCCATTTGGGATATTGGCGCGGGCGATATTGGCGGGGCGTCAGAAGACGGAACAGAAAGTAGAGCGTCGCGAAAAGAACGAAAAACGGTACCGCATTGGAAAGCGAGAGCCAAAGCGCATCGCTCTCGACCGCCGGGAAATAAGTGCCGAGAAACCCGGTCACACCGGCCACCACAAATTGGGCGCTCAGCGCCAGCATCGCGAAAAACACCGACAAGAGAATTAGCAGGATCGATGTCAGGCGATATTCCCAGAACGCACGCTGCGCCTCGACGCCATAGGCCCGATGGAGAATCTCGCGGATTGTCTCGATCAGGCTGGTTGTGGTCCATAGCCCGACGATTGCGCTGAACCATAGCAATGGCCCGGTTCGCGCGGTCATCGCATCTCTGATCGGGTCATGCAGCGCGCTGGCAACCGAAGGCGGAACGGTTACCAAAAAAGCCTCGACAAAATCGGTACCGACAGCAGTCTGGCCAAAGCCGCCGACGATCGCCGCAGCGACGATGAAAAAGGAAAATACCGCGAGCAGCGACATATAGGCAAAATTGCCGGCAAAGGTAAAACCGTCATGATAGACGCCGACCGCGGTGCGCTCGATGATGATGATGGCGCGTCGAACCAGGCTTTCGTCCGCAAGCGTTTCGCCGGCCCTATGTTCCGGTGACCCAGACTTTCTCCTGTCCTGGCGCCGGGCCTCGGGAGAAAGCTCTGACTGGGGATTCCGGTTCAAGCCTACACACCCATGCTGGCGCGCGGATTGTCTTTCGGATTCCAGTCTTTCACAAATTCTGCGAGCTTTTCGTCTTTTTCCGGCAGGACTATCATCAAAGTGACCAGCTGATTGCCGCGGACACCCGATTTGCCATGAAAGCCCTTGTTTTTCAGCCGCAGCGTCTTGCCGGAATCCGACCCGGCAGGGATCGAAAGCATCACCGGCCCGTCCACGGTCGGGACCTTGATCTTGGCACCCTCGACCGCCTCTTTCAGATTAATCGGCAGCTCCACCGTGATATTGTCGCCATCGCGTTTATAAAAGGGATGGGCGTTGATATGTATGGTGACAATTGCATCACCATTGCCGCCCGGCCCCGGTCGGCCCTTGCCGCTGAGCCGCATTTGCGTGCCTTCCTCGACGCCCTTGGGCAGACTGAGGTCAATGGTCTTGCCATCTTCCAGCGTGATGCGCTGTTTTTGCAGCGTTGCCGCCGCGATGAATTCCACCTTCAGCCGGTAGGCGACATTGGCGCCCTTGGCCGGCGGTGCACTGCGCTGACGGTTACCGAAAGGCGAACTTCCGCCACCGCCGCCAAAAAGGCCTTCGAAAATATCACCAAAATCCGCGCCGGCATTACCGAAATCATGCTGCTGGCCGCCCGGACCGCGCTGATATCCACCCCCGCCGCCATAGCCGAAGGGCGCGGTAGGATTGCCTTCACCGTCAATTTCTCCGCGATCAAATTGCCCGCGCTTATCCTTGTCCAGTAACAGATCATAAGCCTTGGTGACGTCGGAGAACCGCTCCGTCGCCTTGGGGTTATCCTTGTTCTTGTCGGGGTGCAGTTCCTTGGCGAGCTTGCGATAAGCGGATTTAATCTCCTTGTCGCTTGCACCCTTGGCAACACCCAATGCTTGATAGGGATCTATCATTATTTAACCTTTTTCAAATCCTTACCATGCGGAGATTGGCATTTTCCGCCAAATTTCAACTCTACTGTCTTATTCGGGTATAACGGCATCTGCAACCTTGTTATGTCGCGTGAAACGCAGCAGCAGATAAAGAACCAGTCCCAACGGCCCGAGCATCAGGACAAACAACAAGATAGGTATCTGCAGCCAGCGTGCAAACCCGTATTTATCCGCATTGCGTGCGACCCATAGACCGACAAACAGGTCAAAGGCGAGATAATGAATCCACCCTATGGTCGCCCCGCCCGGACTGGAAAGCAGTTGTTGGACACCGGCAAGCGTCGAGAAATCAGGAATTCCGCCGCTTCCGCCATCGATCATACCCGTCATGAGAGGGACGACAATCACTGCATAGCTGGTTGCCAGCAACCCTGTGCCACCGTAGAACAAACCGGTCATTATCACGGTTCGGCGCGGCGCGAATGCGAGGATGAGCCACATCACTAACGCATAATTGTTGGTGATCGTAAAAACCAGATCCCAGTTCATAAAAGCCCCCTATCCACGGCGATCCTATCAGAAAATGCGGTTTTGTCGCCGGGCAAAATTTTGTTTGTTTGCGGGTCGTCGACAGGATGTTACAGAATGATCCATGACCGATCCATTTTCCCTGTTCGACACGTGGTTCACCGAAGCACGCGCCACCGAAATCAATGACAGCAATGCCATGACCATCGCTACCGCCGACGCCGACGGACAACCTTCGGCGCGGATGGTATTGCTGAAAGGCCATGGCCCCGACGGCTTCATCTTCTACACCAACCAGCAAAGCCGCAAGGCTGGCGATATCGGTGAAAACCCCAAGGCCGCAATCCTGTTCCACTGGAAAAGTCTGCGCCGCCAGATCCGGATTGAAGGCCATATCTCGACGGTAGCCGATAGCCTGGCCGATGCTTATTTTGCTTCCCGCAGCAGGGATTCACAGCTCGGGGCCTGGGCCTCGGACCAGTCCCGCCCGCTCGCTGATCGCGCCACCTTCGAAGCCCGGTTCGCGGAAATGACACAGCGGTTTGAAGGCAGCGATGTGCCCCGTCCGCCGCACTGGTCGGGCTATTGCCTTACCCCCGCGCGATTTGAATTCTGGCAGGACCGGGCCCACCGGCTGCACGAACGGCGGACCTTTGTCCGCGACGGTGACGACTGGACGGAAGGACTGCTCTACCCATGACGAATCTGCCTTATTATCATGTCGACGCTTTTGCCGACCGCCCCTTTACCGGCAACCAGGCCGCGGTGATGCCGCTCGAAAGCTGGCTGGAGGATCATGCCCTGCAGGCCATCGGCGAGGAAAATAATTTTGCCGAAACCGCCTTTTACCTTCCCGATGCGAGCGGCGCGGCAGATTACGAGCTGCGCTGGTTCACTCCGACGGTGGAAATCGCGCTCTGCGGCCATGCGACTCTGGCCAGCGGCCATGTCATATTGTCCCGAGACCCCGGGTTGCAACAGGTCACTTTCCGGACACGGAAAGCTGGCATATTGACGGTGATGCGCGAGGGGGATGGCTATGCACTGGACCTTCCCGCTTACGCCCCATCTCCGAAATCCATGCCGGAAATTGTCGCTTTGGTCGGCGTCAGCCCGGTCGAAACGCAGTTTCATGAGGGTCGCTATCATATTCTTCGCTATGCCGATGCCGACGATGTTCTGGCGCTTAAACCGGACCTGAAAGCACTCGCCGCACTCGGCAATGCACAATTTATCTGCACCGCACCCGGCAAGGATACCGATGTGCTCAGCCGGGTTTTCGTACCTGGCGGCGGGGTTGACGAAGATAGCGTGACCGGATCGGCTCATGCCGTCCTGACGCCTTATTGGGCCAGACAATTGGGTCGCGACAATTTTACTGCCTATCAGGCGAGCCAGCGCGGGGGCTATGTCAATTGCCGCCTCGACGGCGACCGCGCCTGGCTGGGCGGGAAATGCGTGACCGTGGTGGAAGGCGCATTCCGCCTGTAGGCAACCCGCAAAAAGCGGATGTTTAGCCCTTTGTCGGAAACAGCGCCATGATCCGGCCGATCTGCGCGCTCATCGGTGCGAGGACATCGTCCTGGGTCTTGCCAAGCCGGACCACCGTCAGCTGTTGTTCGGGCGAAACAACAATCTGCTGCCCCAGATGGCCAAGAGCGGCAAATATCGTGTCGGGGCCATTGTCGGGAAACAATATCTGATTACGGCCCTCGGGACGCTTCTTGTTAAGCCAGATATGGCCGCCATAAGCCGGATCATTCGGCGACGATTTTTTCATGAATTTCACCCAGCTGACCGGCAAATGCTGTGCGCCTTTGCGGGCACCGTTGTGGCGCAGGAATTCTCCGAACGTGGCATAATCCCGGGCGGTGGCATGAAGGAAACTGCCGCCCAGAAATGTGCCATTCGGATCGAATTCGGGATAGGTGCCATCCATTCCGAGCGGCTCGAGCAGTCGACCCCGGATGAAGCGTAAGGTGACATCGCGCCGGACCAGCGGGTCCGTGCTCTCGGTCAAAGTGCGGGTGATGATATCGGAAAGGATGATGCTGGTGGCGCTGCTATATTCGAACTTCTCGCTCGGCTTGGCTTCCATCGGGCGCGCTTCGGCATAAGCGGCGGCATCTTGCGCGCCATCCATGAACAGCATCCGGTTGGTATCTGCCTCGAAAACGGTCTTCCCTTCCTCTCCGGCCGCTTCCGTATGATCAAGCCCGGACGACATGTGGAGCAAATGGCGCAAGGTTATGTCGCCGCGCGGGTCGCCAGGTCTTTGCCACGCCGGCACGGGAGCAGGGTCATCGAGCACCAGCCGCCCGTCCGCGACCAGAAATCCGATCAGCGCACCGGTAAAGCTTTTTGCCATCGACCAGCTGATGAACCTTGTATCTTCATCATAGCCCTCGCCATAGCGCTCGGCGATGATTTTCCCCTGATACATGACCAGAAAGGCGCGCGTCTCCGCCATTGCCGGATCTTCGAACAAGGGTGCGATTGCCGCATCGAGACGCGCCTTGGCGATCGGGCTGTCATCCGAGATATAGGCTAGTTCTGCGGCGCTTTTCTGAGGCGCTGCCTTGGTTTCGCCATTCCCTCCGCAACTGGAAAGGGCGAGCATCAGGGCCGGTATCAACGCGAGTTTAATCTTGTGCATATTGCGTCGTTGCACCAATAGAAGCCGCTATGGCAACTGTAAAAGACACATCCCGACCTCCCCGAAGCAGGATGCGGATCGCGCTATATGTCGCTGCGCTGTTCCTGCTCATCCTGATCGCCCTGTTCGTGTATAATTACAACAGCATCAGGGGACAGCTCGACATCGGCACCGGTTATGGAGCGCGGGTTGCCTGTTCCTGTCATTTTGTCGGCGGACGGGATATCGAGGATTGCGGCAAGGACTTCGAACCGGGCATGGAAGTGATAAGCCTGACGCTGGACGAGGAGCGCAAAAGGGTAACGGCCTCGGCGTTGCTGATGGAGACCGCTACCGCCGAGTTTCGCGAAGGCTGGGGTTGTGTGATGCTTACCGACGAACAGATACAGGCCGAATAGACCAGAGTCAGGACCTAGACTTCGACCCCTGCCAGCCATTGCTGCTCGACCGCGTCGGTGCAGTCTATCCAGCCACCGCCCAACACCCGCTCCTTGTGATAGAAGACAGCGGCTTGTCCCGGAGACACGCCAAATTCCGGATTGTGGAATTGCAGCTTTTGTCCTTCCAGCCGGGCCAGCGTCGGTTTTGCCATCGAGCGAACCTTGACGTCGACCGGGCCGGCATAGTCGCCGCCGATCCAGTTGATGTCGCGAAGAGAGGCTGACGCAACCGCTAGAGCGGCTTTCGGGCCGACAATCACGCGCTTGGCTTCCGGCTCCAGCCGAATCACATAGAGCGGCTCGGCTTGTCCGCCGATCTCCAGTCCCTTGCGCTGTCCGACTGTATAATGGATGAGTCCCTTGTGCCGTCCCATAAGAGTGCCGTCGATATGGACAATCTCGCCATCATCGTCCGCGTCCGGACGTAATTTGCGCACGACACTGGCATAGTCGCCATTGGGAACGAAACAGATATCCTGACTGTCGGGCTTGAAGGCCACCGCCAGTCCCATGTCTTCGGCGATTTCGCGAACCTGTGTTTTGGGCATATCGCCTAGCGGGAAACGCAAATAATCCAGCTGGTCCTGTGTCGTTGCAAACAGAAAGTAGCTCTGGTCACGCGCCGGATCATGTGCCCGATGCAATTCTGATCCATCGGGAGTCTCGACGCGACGGACATAATGACCGGTCGCCAGACAATCGGCGCCCAGTTCGCGCGACAGTTGCAGCAGATCGGTGAATTTGACGCCCATGTTGCACTGCACGCACGGAATCGGTGTTCGGCCAGCCATATATTCGTCGGCGAAGACATCCATGACCGAATCCTTGAACCGGCTGGCGTGGTCAAAAACATAATGGGCAATGCCAAGCCGGTCGGCCACGGCACGCGCGTCGCGAATATCCTGCCCCGCACAACAGCTGCCGACCCGTCCCACGGCTTTACCATGGTCATATAGCTGCAAGGTAATCCCGATGGTCTCTGCACCAGTTCGCGCTGCGAGGGCCGCGACCACGCTCGAATCGACCCCGCCAGACATGGCGACGACAATGCGCTTGCCCGTCAGATCGTCACCGAGCTGGAAATTTCCGTTGATTCTGTCTGTCATAATGAATGCAGCCCATAAAGAAGTCCTGCCGTTTGCGCCAGTGCTGCGAGCTTATCCTGTTTTGCCTCCGGATGTGGTCCATTTTGACACGAAAGCGATGGATAGGCGGAAGGTTTCCTTAACTAGTCCTAAGGCGGTGTAAACATCGCTTTTACACAAGTTTATACCTTCGCTGCTAGACCAGCGTCCATGGATTTGAACTTTCCCCATAAGACCCTGAAACGGATGGCTTTAGACAAAAGCAATACTCGTGCCGCACGCGTTGCGGATCATCGGGCATTGCTCGCTCACGCCATAGAGCGGCAGTCAACTAGCCAGTCAGCCCGGAATTATGTTGCGGCGAGTCAGGGACGGCCGGGGCTTCAGTCGGCGGCTCCAACCACCTTCATGGACGACCGGATGGCTTTTTTTGCCGGACGGATTCGGTCGGACAGGAACCGTCGCATGGAAACAGCGTTATTTGAGTCCGGCTGTTTTCGCCCGGACTTGGTACAAAGGAAAATCAACGACATGCATGAATAATCGAATTTATGAACGCGACGTTTACCTTGGCAATTCAGGTAATCGCAAAGCTCTGCTGTTACGAAGACCAGACGGAACAGAAAACAGGGCCAAATGCCGAAAGGCAAAATTTGAGGGTAGTATGATTGAAAACCAAAAAATAAAACCAGCGCAAGTTGTCGGTCCACTGGGTGAGCCACTCACCATTGGTGATTTGCCGAAACCTGGTACGACTCGCTGGGTGGTTCGCCGGAAGGCGGAAGTTGTAGCAGCCGTTAACGGTGGCCTGCTGACGGTTGATGAAGTGTGCGACCGCTATGACCTTTCCCTGGAAGAATTCGCGTCCTGGCAACGGGCTGTCGACCGTTCTGGTATGCCGGGTCTGCGCGTGACGCGAATCCAGCATTATCGGGACTTGTACGAGCGTCAGCAGAAATATTGATGGACGCTTGTTCGCTATAAAGCCTTGCGCGAAGCCCCGGACAGGCTCGACCGTTCCTTTTATTCCTTCAAGTCTGCGGTAAAATCCTCTATGTGACTGTATTCGCGAGCGTATGGATTGCACGCTCGCAAACAATCAGGAGGAACATATGGGTTGGATTATTGCATTGATCGTCGGCGGTATTGCGGGCTGGCTGGCCAGCATGGTGATGGGCCGTGATGCCTCCATGGGCGTCTTCTGGAACATCATCGTCGGCATCATCGGCTCGGTAATCGGCAATTTTGTCGGCCGCTATTTCGGTTTTGGCGGCAGCATTCAGGAATTTTCAATCATCGGCTTGTTCACCGCTTTTGTCGGTGCAGTGGTACTATTGCTGATACTGAATCTCATCCAGCGCGGCCGGGTCCGTTAAAACCCGCTTTTCCGTATAATATTAGAGACTTGGGGGGCTGGTTCGTTTACGGACCGGCCCTTTCGTAAGATGATGTCGGTTGTTCGTCGAAGCATGGCTTGTAAAACTGGCCGAATACTGTTCCAGCTTGCCGCCGGTGCCATATTCGGATAACACAGTCGATGAAAATCTGAATTGACCGGAAAATCAGCGATTCTTTTGTGTATTGCCGTTCAAAAATGCGATATGGGCCTGACCGAAGAGTAAAAATATGAACTATGAGTCCACCATTCCCAGCAATGAAATCTCGATTATGGACGACCCTGTGCAGCGTAGTGCCAACCGCCGCCCCCTGATTATCGGAGCGGCTGTGGTTCTGGCGCTCCTGCTGGCGTATATCGGTTATCATTATTTCTTCGGCGCCCCGGGCGATGACGAAGCTGTCAGTCAGGCACCCATGGTTACGGTCATGGCTCCCGGCAAGCAGCAGGTAACGCGAACGATCAACGCAACAGGAACATTGGCGGCACGGCGGGAGATTCCGGTTAGCGTGGTCGGTGAAGGCGGTCGGGTAACCAATGTATATGTCGACGCTGGCGACTGGGTGAAGCAGGGCCAGATCATGGCCTCTATCGACCGGTCCGTTCAATCCCAGCAAGCAGCGGGGCTCGAGGCGTCGGTCAGCGTTTCCCGAGCCGACCTTGAACTGGCGCAGTCCAACCTGGATCGTGCAGCACAGCTGGTCGAGCGGGGATTTATTTCCAAGGCAGATATCGACCGGTTGACAGCAACCCGCGATTCCGCCGCAGCCCGTCTGCGCCTGTCACAGGCACAGTTGAACGAAACCCGGGCGCGCAACAGCCGCCTGAATATCGTGGCTCCCAAGGCCGGCTTCGTATTGGAACGCAATGTCGAACCCGGACAGACAGTAACCCAGGGAAGTGGCATTCTCTTTGTGCTCGCACAAAATGGAGAAATGGAATTACAGGCCCGGCTTGGCGAAAACGATCTGGCCAATATTTCGGTAGGCATTTCCACCCAAGTAACCCCGGTCGGTACCACCAAGGTTCTGACCGGACAGGTGTGGCAAATCTCTCCAACCATTGATCCGCAATCCCGGCAGGGTATCGCCAGAATTTCTCTCGGCTATGATAGCGCCTTGCGACCAGGCGGGTTCGCCAGCGCATTGATCGAGAGCGGGACTTCCGAGGTTGCTATATTGCCCGAATCTGCCTTGCAAAATGATAGCAAGGGAAGCTTTGTCTATATTGTCGGACCGGACAATAAGGCGGAGCGGCGCGACGTCGTCATTGGCGCGGTATCTCCCGCGGGACTTTCCATCACGTCAGGATTAACCGGAAACGAAAAAGTTGTACTTCGCGCAGGCGGCTTCCTGAGCCCCGGCGAGACCGTGCAGACGAAAGTCCAAAAGAAAGCAGGCGGCGCGTGAGTCGTTCGCAAATTTGAGGCCTGATCGATGAACCTTCGTAATATTTCCGCCTGGAGCACGCGCAATCCAGTGGCCCCGCTCGTGCTCTTCGCAGCGTTACTTTTTGCGGGTTTGCTGAGCTTCAATCGGATGGATGTCGTAAACAATCCGGATGTCGAATTTCCGGCTGTTTCCGTACGAATTTCCCAGCCAGGCGCAGCACCGACCGAGATCGAAAACCAGATCACCCAGCTGGTGGAGTCAGCGGTTCGCTCGATCAGCGGCGTCAAGAATATAAGCTCGACCGCAAGCGAAGGCAGCAGCAGCACATTTGTCGAGTTCGAAATTGGCGCGGACGTAAACAACGCCGTTAATGAAGTAAAAAATTCTGTTGATCAGATTCGCGGATCCCTGCCAGATGGTATCCTGGAACCGCAAGTGTCGAAAGTCGATGCCGTGGGCGGTCCGATCGCGTTCTTTGCCGTCAAAGCCGACGACATGACGGTCGAACAGCTCAGCTGGTTCGTCGATGATACAGTGGTCAAGCGGCTATTATCCGTCGATGGAATGGCCGAGGTCGACCGTTTTGGCGGAGTTGACCGGGAAATCAGGGTCATCCTGCAACCCGGACGGATGCAGGCGCTTGGCGTTACCGCAAGCCAGATCAACAGTGCGTTGCGCCAGATCAACATCAATGCTGCTGGTGGACGTGCAGAAGTAGGCGGCACCCGGCAGTCCGTCCGCGTTCTGGGCAACGCCGACGATGCTTATGATTTGTCCCAGACGCAGATATCCCTGGGCAACGGCCAGACAATCAAGTTGAGTGACGTTGCAGAAGTTACCGACTCCTTCGGCGAACGCAGTTCGATCAGCAAGGTGAAGGGCGTGGAGGTCGTCAATTTCTCGATGACCCGAGCGCGCGGAGCTTCCGATGTGACGGTTTATGACAATGCAATCGAGGTCATGGACAAGATCAAGGCAGAAGTTCCGGGGATTGAATTCATTCCGCTTTTCAACAGCGTTACCTATACCAAATCACAGTATAAAAGTTCGATGCTCTCCATGATTGAAGGCGCGATCCTCGCCGTTGTCGTGGTTTTCATTTTTCTGCGCGACTGGCGGGCAACGGTTATTTCTGCCATTGCCATACCATTGTCCGCGATACCGACATTCTGGTTCATGGATCTGCTCGGATTCAATCTGAACTTCCTTTCATTGCTGGCGCTGGGCCTGGTTGCAGGTGTGCTGGTCGACGATGCCATTGTCGAGATCGAGAATATCGTGCGCCATATGCGCATGGGGAAAACCGCCTATCAGGCATCGATTGATGCCGCCGACGAGATCGGTCTCGCGGTTGTCGCCACGTCATTCTGTATTGTCGCCGTCTTCCTGCCGGTTGGGCTGATGCCCGGTATATCCGGTCAGTTCTTCAAAAACTTCGGCATAACTGTGGTTGTGTCGGTGCTGATGAGTCTTGCGGTCGCGCGTATGATAACGCCAATGGTTGCCGCCTATTTCCTGAAGTCCCACGGCCAGGCCGAACATGGCGAAGGGGTCTGGATGGACCGATATATGGCCCTGCTGCAGTGGGTATTGGATCGATCATCTGCCGACCGCGTCCGGCAGACGCTGGTTCCTGCCAAAGCCTCATGGTGGCAGTATCTCGTCGGTTTCATATTGTTTGCGTTGATAGTTGCAGCGTTCGTCGGCATCTCGTTTTCTCTCGGGATGTTTATCAACGGATTACTATCGACTTTGATACCGAGCGACTTTTTACGAGCCCTTTTGAGTCTGATTGTCGGCGTAACCGCTGGTCTCGCAGGCGCAACCTTGCTGGCACGGATAATCAAAATTTCGAGCGGTATTCTCGGTAGCCGCTTTGCCGACTGGTATGCCTATCGTTCCGGTCGCTTTCGGGCGCGAGGCTATGATCATCGCATGTGGATGATGGCAATCGGTATCCTTGCCTTTGGCCTGACGGTCATATTGTTCGCGATTACACCAAGTGAATTTCAGCCGACCACAAATCAGGACAATAGTCGTATTCAGATTGAGGTTGTGCCTGGAACGACGCTTGAACAGACCGAAAAAATTGCCGACCGGGTGTCCGACCTTATGTATGCTCAGCCCGAAGTTGACCGCGCTCTGACGCGGGTTCGCGAAACCAACGCAACAGTCTTCGTGAGCCTGAAGGAAGATCGCAAAAAGACCTCGATGGAATTTGAGCGCAGCCTGTCACCGGAACTTCAGAAAATTCCGGATGCCCGGATTTCCTTCCAGTCACAAAATGGCGGCGGCGGAACCGGACGCGATATTTCCATCATGCTGACCGGTTCGGATCCGGATCTGCTTGATTCCACCGCTGCCCAATTGGTGGAGCAGATGAAAGAGGTTAGTGAAGTGCGCGCTCCGCGGATCGCATCCGACCTCAGCCGTCCAGAGATCATCATCACTCCACATATGGATCTCGCATCCCAGCTTGGCGTAACCACTGCTTCGCTGAGCCAGATCATCCGGATCGCCACATTGGGCGAAATTGATCAGAATGCTGCAAAATTTTCGCTGTCGGACCGGCAAATTCCGATCCGTGTCATGTTGCCGCTCGCATCGCGGGCCGATCTGACAACTATCGAAAATCTGCCAATCCCGATTGCGACCGGCGGAACGGTTCCGCTCAGCCGCGTCGCCACCGTCAGTTTTGGATCCGGGCCGACATCGATTCAGCGCTACAACCAGAATCGCCGGACGTTTATCGGCGCGGATCTTGGTCCGGACGTGGTCAAAGGCGATGCCATGGAGAAGATCTTCGAGCTTCCCATCATGAAGAATCTGCCCACCGGCGTATCCAACGAAGCCTTTGGTGAAGACGAGTGGCAGCAGGAACTGGCGGTCAATTTCATGATCGCCTTGATCGCTGGCATATTGCTCGTCTTCGCGACGCTCGTGCTACTCTACAAACGGTTGATGTCGCCACTGGTCAACATGGGCTCGCTCGCGCTGGCCCCGCTTGGCGGCATGTTACTGGTCTGGGCTACGGGTACATCACTATCCATGCCGGTGCTGATCGGTGTGCTTATGCTGCTTGGTATCGTCAGTAAAAACTCCATTCTGCTGATCGATTTTGCGATCGAGGAAATGCAGAAAGGCGTTCCGAAGTTCGAGGCAATCATGGATGCCGGACACAAGCGTGCCCAGCCGATTGTCATGACCACAGTGGCGATGACCGCAGGCATGGTGCCGACAGCCCTATCCCTGTCTGGCGATGGCGCCTGGCGCGCACCGATGGGCATTGTCGTAATCGGCGGCCTGATCGTTTCGACCTTGCTGACTCTGGTCATCGTGCCCGCAGGATTTAGCCTGGCGGACGGATTCGAACGGCGCGCAGGCCCGTGGTTACGCAAAAAAATGCTTACCTACGAGCCCGGCGATGATCACCATGATCGACCCGGTGCGGAGGTCCAGCCCGCCGAGTGAAGCCAATTTCTTCCCAGACAGGCAGCAGAGGCGGCGTAAACTCTGTCACGACAACCAAAAATGCTGGCCAGGATATGAAAATCATCGCCACCGGCATGCTGGTGGTCATGGCGATCATATATTTCACATCGAAAAGCTACGAAGCGGTGCATCCGGCACTGGGTTTTGTTCGTGCCTTCGCCGAGGCGGCGATGGTCGGCGGGCTTGCAGACTGGTTCGCTGTCACCGCCCTGTTCCGCCACCCGATGGGTATTCCGATCCCGCATACAGCGATCATTCCGCGCAACAAGGACCGGATCGGCGACACGCTGGCCAATTTCCTCAAGGATAATTTCCTGATTTCGCGCCTGGTTGCGCAGCGGATGAGACATGTCGATCTTGCCAGCGGCATCGGTCGTTTTCTGAAGTCGCCCAGCGGCGGCGAAGGGCGACTTAAATTCGGCGCCTCCCGGCTGCTTGGTGATGCCATTGCCTCGCTCGACAAGGACCGTCTCGGAACCATGTTCAAGGGCGCCGTCAAGAAGCAGGCCGTAGGCCTCGACATCGCGACACCGATGGGACAGATTCTGGCAGCGGTCATGGCCGAAAAACGCCATGGCCCATTGATCGATTCCTCTATCCGATGGGCCTATCGCACGCTGGACACCAATGAAGCGGTGATCTGCAATATCGTGACCGATCGCGCCAATGCAGTGATGCGCTGGACCGGCCTGGACGACCGGGTCGCCAACGAGGTACTCGACGGTCTCTACAAGTTGCTCGCCGACATGGCGGCCGATCCCGATCATCCGGTTCGGGCCAAAACAGAAGAGAGTCTCGAACAACTCGCCGCAGAATTGCAGCATGATCCGGAGCTTCGCGAGAAGGTCAACGAGTGGAAGCTCGAGATGATTGAAAATCCGGCCATTGCGTCCTGGCTTGACGGAATCTGGGAGCAAGGCAGAGAGGCACTGCTGCGTGCGGCCCGTGACCCCGACGCTGCGCTGGCGGGCCAATTTGGCGACGCGCTGATCCAGCTGGGCAACAGCCTGCAGCAGGACAAATTGCTCAACCGCCAGATCAACCGGTTTGGCCGTCGCGCCGTCATCGGCGTTGTCGCAAGCTACGGCGACAATATCGTCAAGCTGGTGTCAGAGACGATACGCGACTGGGATGCGCAGACGATCACCGACCGGGTCGAAAATGCCGTTGGTCGCGACCTGCAGTTCATCCGCGTCAACGGCACGCTGGTCGGCGGTCTGGTCGGCCTGTCCCTTCATACGCTGGGATATTGGATCTAGCGCGACAGCAACAGACGCGCCTGCCCTGCAATTTGTGCCAGCATCGCAATCGAGGGTTTCGACGACTGCTGCGCCCGGTCCATGATCTTTCTGAACTGGGCGACGCGATCGATATTGCGTTCGGACCAGCTTTCGACAAATTGCGGCATATCCTTGCCCCGGGTCCGGCGCAGGAAATCGAGACGCATCTGCTGAAAATCGCGGGCCAGACCAGCCACCAGCAAACGATCCCAGGGATCGGACGGATTGATCCGGGTCGCGGTCATTTGCGCCCAGTCGAGTCCCAGCTGGCTGCCAAGCGCGGTGAAGGCAGCGGCCACGTCCAAAGCATCAATTTCGCGGCTATGGGCAAGATAGGCGATGCCGGCGGCCCCGTCATTCTTGTAGATATCGGCGATTTTCGCAGCGATCTCCGGAGTGGCCCCTGCCTCGACCATCGATTTCGTCTGTTTTGCGGCCTGCAAGCGCCCTTCGGCGGTTATCAGATTTTCTACATTCTCGTTGAGCGCAGTCACGCCCGGCGCCAGCATATTGACGGTATCGTCGATACGATCGTCGGACACGCCGATCCGCATCAGATCCGCCATGTGCGAGCGCAGGACGTAAGCCAGGCGATCGAAAAGGGCGATCCTGATATCTTCCCCGATCTCGGCTACTTCCAGCGCCTGCCACAGCCGGTCTGCGTGGAACAGCCGTTCCGCCATGACGAACGCGCGCGCCACTTCTCCGAGCGAACAGCCTTCTTCCTCGGCCAGTTCAAACGGGTCAATCAGTCCCAGCCGGTTGATCATCCGGTTTGCCAGCTTGGTGGCAATGATTTCGCGGCGCAACTGGTGATGGAGGACCGCCGATTCATGGCCTTCCTGCATCGCGAGCGGGAATGCCAGAAGCAGTTCGCTGTTCAGGCCGGGATCATCGCCCAGGTCGCTATTTTCGATGGCATCCTGCAACACCAGCTTGGCGGTCGAGATCAATACGGCCAGTTCGGGACGGTATAGCCCCTTGTTGTCCTGACCCCGACGGATCAGGTCTTCATTGCTGGCCAGCCCTTCAACGGCCCGGTTCAAATGACCTTGTTCTTCAAACTGATCGATCAGCCGAACATAAGACGGCAGGTTCTTTGCGCCGCCCATTTCCGCGATCGAGAGACCCAGGGCCTGCAGCCGGTTGTCTTCCAGAACCAGCGCACCGACATCGTCGGTCATCGATTCAAGCAGAATATTTCGCGCATCCGGCTTCAACTGGCCGCTGACCAGTTCCGCATTGAGCGCGATCTTGATGTTGACTTCATTGTCCGAGCAATCGACGCCGGCGCTATTGTCGATAAAATCGGCATTGAGCCGTCCGCCTTTGGCAGCGAAGGCGATACGTGCGGCCTGCGTAATGCCGAGATTGGCACCCTCGCCAATCACCTTGACCCGCAGTTGCTCGGCATCGAGGCGAATCTTGTCGTTGGCCGGGTCGCCCACTTCGATGTGGTTCTCGGAAGCCGCCTTCACATATGTGCCGATGCCGCCAAACCACAGCAGATCGGCGTTACAGGCCAATATCGCCCTCATCAATTTGGACGGCGTCGTCTCGGCGTCGTCGGGCAGACCGAGCAGACTGCCGATTTGCTTCGAGATTTTGATTGTCTTCGAGCTGCGCGAGAATACGGCTCCGCCTTTGGATATCAGCTTCTTGTCATAATCATCCCAGCTGGAGCGCGGCAATTCAAACAGTCTTTTGCGCTCGACCCAGCTTTTTGCAGCATCGGGATCCGGATCTATGAAAATATGACGATGGTCAAAGGCAGCAACGATCTTCAAGCTCTTCGACAGCAGCATGCCATTGCCGAACACGTCACCCGACATGTCGCCGACACCGACGACGGTAACGGGTTCACTCTGCACATCAACGCCCATTTCCGCAAAATGACGCTGCACGGACACCCACGCACCGCGCGCGGTGATCCCCATCGCCTTGTGATCATAGCCATTGCTGCCGCCACTGGCGAAGGCATCACCCAACCAGAAACCCCGTTCGATTGCGATCTGGTTGGCGATATCGGAAAAGCTGGCTGTACCCTTGTCGGCTGCGACAACGAAATAGGGGTCATCTTCGTCAAGACGCTCAACCTGCGAAGGAGGAACGACTTTGCCTTCGACAATATTGTCGGTCACCGACAGCAGCGCGCTGATGAAGATTTTATAGGCTTCGATCCCTTCGGCGACAAACGCGTCGCGGTCATCACCCGAAGGCAGTTGCTTGGCAAAGAACCCGCCCTTCGCACCCGTCGGAACAATCACCGCATTCTTGACCCGCTGGGCTTTCATCAAACCCAATATCTCGGTGCGGAAATCATCCCGCCGGTCCGACCAGCGCAAACCGCCACGAGCCACGGGACCTGCCCGCAAATGGATGCCCTCGACGCGCGGACTGTAGACAAATATTTCCCGCCAAGGCACCGGAGCCGGAAGTTCCGGAATTTTGGCGCTCTCTATCTTGAACGCCAGCGCTTCACCGGCCCGATAGGCGAAAGCATTGGTGCGCAATATGGATTCGATAACCGCACGGAACAGGCGCAGGATACGATCATCGTCAATCGCGTGAACGCTGACCAGAGCCCCATCCATATCCCGTGTCGCGAGACCCGCAGCCTGCGACCGGTCGCCTTCGAACGCCGGATCATGCAGGGCACGGAAAAGTTTGATCATCGCCGCGGTGACATCCGGAGCCTCGGCCAAAGCCTCGACAACCGTCATCAGGCCGTAGCTCAGACCGGTTTGACGCAAATAGCGGAACCAGGCCCGCATCCACACTGTCGACCGGGCATCAATGCCCGCGGTCGTGATCAGCTGGTTAAAGGCGTCATTCTCGGCTTCACCGTCCAGTACGCTGGTTATCGCCGCTTCTATTTCATCAGCGCGGGCAATCAGGCTGTCACACCGTTCCTTGGATCGCAGTTCGAGCAGAAAATCGTGAATATAGCCCAGCCGGCCATCATCCAGCGGAGTCGGAACCGATTCGAGCACGGTAAAACCGAAATTCTCCAGCGTCGGAACAGCATCCGACAGTGGCAAAGCACCACCCAGATGATAGATTTTCAACCGCAGCAAATGCTCGGCATCGCTGGCCAGCCGGTAAAGCCGGGTCGACCGCTGGCCGCCTCGTTCGAGCTTGAACAGCCGCATGATGTCCTTCGCGGCTTCCATTGCACCATAGGTGGACTGATAGGTGCCCGGGAAACAATTTGCATAACGCTGCGCCAGCACTGCCGAGCGGTTTTCCTGCCCGGCTTCTCTCAGATTCCGTTCGACTTCCGGTTTCCATCCCCGGACCATATTCTCCAGTTCCTGATCAAGCAGATCAGGGTCGGGAACCTTGCCATCGACGCCCATGTCGAGCGTGTAGCGCAGGGAAGACACACCGCCTTCTTCCAGAGTATTGGACCAGCTCAATATTTTCGCGCCGGTCGCGTCCGTCAGCATTTTCTCGACATTTTCCCGGCGTTCGGTCGAAAGCTGCTCGCGCGGGAGCCATACGAAGGCAAACAGATGGCGGGCCAGTGGCGATATGACACTGTGCAACTTGGGTCGCGGACGATCGATCAGCGACATCGAGATCAGCGCAAGTTTTTCAAGATCATCCTGCGCGAAAGTGATCAACATATCATGCGGCAGCGCCGTCAACGCATGGGTAAGGCTTTTTCCTGCATGACCTGATTCGGAAAATTCGAACTTGTCGAACAACCGGGTCAGCTGGGTGCGCAATACCGGAATATTTTCCGGCGCGGCAGCAAGCGCGGCGCTGGTCCACATGCCGGAAATGATCGACAGGGCGGAAATCTTGCCCTTTTCCCTCACCGGGACGATGATCAGATCCATCAGGACATGGCGATGGACCGTTGACAGCTGATTGGATTTGATAATCAGCGGTGCCTTGCCACCATTTTCAAACCATTCGAAAGCGCGGCGCCGGCTTTCTTCGGACAGGATCGGTTGCGGTCGCATCCGTGCCAGCCCGAGCTTCTGCTTGCGATCTCCGGCGTTATTGACGATCTCGTGGCCGAGCAAGGTGAGATTCCGGTCGAGGAACCAGCGCAGCAAGGTCGCCCCCTCGCCTTCCGGAAGCGCATCGGCATTTTCACCCAGTACGATTTGCAACTTCAGCCAGTCGGTGACGGCGGCGGCAATATCTTTGAGATTCGAACGTAGCGTCTTGATCAGCTCCCGGCGGATACGGGCGTCGGTCCGTTCAAGCTCGATGTAGATTATCGATTCGCGTTTCTCGCCGCTTGTCGCCTGTTCGGTTATCTCTGTCAGATGACCCTTGGCATCCCGCCGTACCGCGACCACCGGATGGATTAGCCGCTCCACCGTCAGACCGAAACCGGCAATCGTTGCGCAAACGGAGTCGACCAGGAAGGGCATGTCGTCATTGACTATCGCGAGACGCAAATGCCTGTGATTTTGCTGGCCGCTGACGCTTTCCAGCGACAGGCTGGCTTCGCTGCCCTGCCGTTCGTGCGCACATCGCAAGGTGAACCGCGCCGCTTCTTCACAAGCCTTTTTATCAAAACCGATATTCTCGCCCGGCAAGGCGCTTTCGCGGAACGCGGCGATCAGCGCCGTTTCGAGCCTGTTAGCGGTTTTGCCTGTTTGTCCGGATTTTGATTTGAGACTGGCTGCCATGTTTCCCCCAGATGGATCGAGACGAGTTGGAAACCCGTCAGCATGGCATAGGCTATGCGCCCAATCCCCAAGCCGCTCAAGAGGCTAGCCGGACCTTTTGGATGCTATTTGGGGATTATTGGGAATAGTGATATTTTGGTTACATAAGCTACTATCAGCCGCGCAACGAGAAGCAAGGTCCCGCCGCGAGCGGCAATCAGAATTGCGTATGTTTGAGCGCCTGTCCGGTCAGCTTGTCATTGCCGCGTACCGGTCCGACAATGGCCAGATCGCCGTTCGCATCCTTGCGCGCGACGAGCACCACAAATTCGGAATCTCCGGCTTCGATATCCTGCAACTGCCGAGAAGGTGCGGAGCGAAGTTTCGCCAGCAGATCTTCGCCAACAGCCCGAGCTTTCGTCAGCAGACCGGTCGGCCTATTGGCTTCGCGCTCGGCATGGACAATCGCCTTCAGTCCACCATCGTGATGCCTGAGCAAATTACCGAGTGCGCCCTTTTCAATTGCATTGCGATCTGCATATTTGAGCGCTGTCGCATATTCGGTCAGCCTGGTTTTGTCATATTGAGCGCCAAATACCAGCTTCACAATCGGTGTCATCGGCGCACGGTCCTGGACCGTCAGACCGGAATCTTCGAGCAGCATCCGGTAATCGTCCGGATATTGCTCGGTCATCAGATAGAAATCATAGGCCTGACTGATCGCAGAATAGAGCGCGACACGGCTGCGCTCTACGCAATCAGCGGCATCGTCGGCACTGTTCCGGGCGGCGCACAACCAGTCCGCGAGACTTGCCTCCTCATCGAGCGGTTCGGCAACTGCATTGGCGCTATCGTCCAGCGCAAGCTCCAGTTCCGAAGTGAGTTCGAACTCGTCCAGATAGGTCGAATGCGGTCCATCGTCCCAGACCGGTCCTGCCGCAATCTTTGCCGGTGCTGCCAGCATCGCTTCGGACACCTCATCCTCGATTTCCTGCCGGACGGCGTCGGCTGCGACCTCTTTCCAGTTGATCACGCCGTAGATGAAATCAATAGTGTCGTCGTCGGTCGAGAAGGGCAGCAATATGCCGCGATACATGATCGTGATGCCGCGTTGATTGACGAATTCGGCTTCAAAACCGATCGGTGCCTGATTGGCGATAATCTGCAGATAATGGTCGGTGATCCGCGACAGCAGCGAACGTGCAGGCACGTCGGCGATCGACGTGATCGAATCATCGATCTCGCATTCGTCGCGCAGCGCCCGGCCGAGAAACTGGATTGTCGGATTTTCAAAACCATCGGTAAAGTCGAGCAAAACACTATTCGGTCCGAAATCGTCATCGGATTCAGGCTCCAGATCTTCTACGCTCGGAAATTGTCGCTCGCCCAGAAGACCGGCCCAAAAATTATAGGCGCGCACATGCATGCGGCGCTCGTCCTGACCAATGGCAGGCGGCGCTTCGACGGCGCCGTCATCCTCTTCATAGACGTTATAGTCAGGGGCCGAAGCCAAATCCTGATCGTTAAGTTCGCCGTGATTTCGTAGGTTTTCCATGCTTCCCCACTGCAATTCCATTGGTTCCACCCTGATATGCATTGCCCATGGTAAATATATGGTAAATTTCCCGATAATGACCTTCGGGCAGGATTGGCATGATAAGCGCGCAAACACACATCATCGCCCGATTTATCGACTGTGCGGACTTGTCACGGCAAAGCTGTGCTGGTAATGGCGCGCGATCAATGAAAACGCATGAGCCCACGCCCATCCGTTTCGGCGATGCCGCTTTAGCTCAGTTGGTAGAGCATCGCATTCGTAATGCGGGGGTCAGAGGTTCGAATCCTCTAAGCGGCACCATCACTCTCACCCTAGTAAAATCGCGCTTGCTGCTGGAGTTGCCCAATCGTGGGCGCGCTTGTCTGCAATAATTCAAAAGGTGCTGCTGGACTTGCGTGAAGAAACCAGCCTTTTTGGGAATATGGATAACGGTGAAAAATTTGACGCGATCAAAAAAGCCAAATCGCAAAAATCATTAGACTGACAATACTCCGGATCCCGGAAAAAGTTGAAAAGCAAGGTGCAGTCAGCACTTGGAAAGGTTGCGCCTTCGCAAAGCTGAGAAAGACGTCCCTATTATTATATATATTCACCGTACTGAGCGGCGAAAGTCTGTTTCAGGCTTGCCTTCGCGGTATTTCGGCCCATTGATATCTCGAACTTCTCAATCGGCAAATTGATAAGGGTGCAGCAGCTATTGATGGGAATGAAGTTCGAATATCATTCCCGACTAAGTCGTTCGACGGGATTTATGTCATTAGCCGACGGCATATCTGACAATATCCTGCGAAACCTCGACTTCATTAGCCATGGCTCAAGAATGCGTCCTACGACATAGAGTGTCGCGAAGATCGCCGCTAAAATATAAGCGGTCTTGGGCGAGTATTTTTTATATTTTTCTTTTTCTTTTTCCTTTTTATCCGGCTTTTCCGGTGCGGGTGCACCCAAGGCCACGTCCAGCCAGTGCAACGTCACCTCCTTGTCCGCTTCTTCGTCCTTTTTCGATTTGTCAGTATCTTTTCCGGATTTGTCTGCTGCCTCGGCTTTGGACTTTTCATATTCTCCAATGGCTACGTTAACCTGGCCCAACGCCAGAAACAGCAATGGCGCCAGAAAACAGGCCAGCAACGCCGGGCTGGTCACATTATATGTGAGCACCGAACGCCCTTCCCGCTCGCCGACCGTCAGCGTGCCGCGGGTAAACGTCGCCAGCTTGTCCTGCGCGGCGGGATTATGCTTGTTAAATGTCAGTGTGTCGCCTGCGATCTCGTAGCTTGTCCCATTCGTCTGGAATAGGGGATCAAGCTTGTCGAAGGCAGTTGCCGGGGACATTCGGGTCTCGAGGGGCAGCGAGCCCTTCACACGCCAGATGCGGTCTATGAAAGGCAATTTCACTTACAATTCCTTCAGCAAGTTCCGGGAAGGGAGAAAGCCTGTCGCTTCGCAACACTCAGCGGCAAATATGTGCCATGCCGTGAGAAAATCGCTTCAGGCGAGGACGAAAGGATCAACTATTCGGCCGGTATGGCGGTTGGGGGCTCCCGGCGAGCCTGAATCCGTGCCTTGATTGACTTGTAGCCTTCAGTGAACGGGAAGGTCATGGTCTCGTTGATCGGCATCCGTCGTCCGCCTTCCATTCCGAGTAATTCCGCCTCGCCATCGACACAGGTTCCGAAGAGGCGGTCAAAAATGATCCAGCTGGCACCATAGTTGCTGCGTGTAGCTTCATAATCTTGTGAGTGGTGCACGCTGTGGTGCTCGGTGGTGTTGAACAGGAACCGCCACCAGCGGGGCGAATTGAAACGGACATTGATATGTTGGTATACGCCGACAGTCAGACCGATTGCGCCTGCAAGCAGAAAGGCGCGCGGGATGAAATCGAAGAAGCCGCCGATACCCAGGCCGATCAGGAACAGTTCGATAGGATTGCCGACCGCGCCCTTGTTGATGTTCAGTTGGGTGATATAGTGATGCGGAGCATGGGTCAGCCAAAGGGGATGCCAATTGTGCATGCCGCGATGCATCCAATATTGACCAAATTCGAAAATCAGCGAGATCATGAGCGCCTGCACCAGCAGTGGCAGATCAGTGAACCAGGAGAATTTATCCCAGTCAAACGAGTTCTGGATCGCTTCAATCATTACTCCGTCGCCGATATAATTGTCGACCATGCGGAGCAGTGTGTAACCGAGCCCGACGTAGAACAGATCGGTTGCACATTCCTTCCACGTGAGACGCCAGCTTTCGTAGCGCGGGTTGACCCATTCGAGTCCCAGCAGAAATAGCTTGAAACAGATGCCGAGCCAGATGGCGGTCGATGCGACGGCAATGGAATTGGGTGCGTAATACCAGAAGGCCAGAACAGCGAAGAGCACGGTGGGTTGAAAATAGGTGAATATGAACTGCTTGGCGGGACCGCCTTCGACCCTGCCGATGTTTTCCCATCCGACTGTGACGGGCGCGTCAGCCCCAATAATCCTGTTTCCTACCCGAACTCCGTTCATACCGCCTACCTCTTTCATCTGAGGGCCAAGGCCCAGGAATAGCTACTGCCCGAGCGCTAAACCGGCCCGGTATTGCAGTGTCTCTCCTGTGAACGACTTTTTATTTTTGCTATGAGTGCCATGGTATTGATATTATCAAATACGTCAAGCGTAATATTTCCAAGTCCCTAGTGGTTCAGCTTTCTCCCGATTTGCGGGTAAAACGCGGGCTATTTCGTTTCGATAAAGGCCCGCCAGCCGCCGAGATCGGTGATATCCTGCGCGCCTGTCGTCGCCCGTGACTCGGCGACAAAGCCTTTGACACTGCTGCCGTCGGCCAACGTGACAGTCCCGATTGCGAGCGGGGCAGGAACTTCTGCCACAAAGCTACCGAAAGCGGCGACGTCCAGTTCATAGACTTCAACCTTGATGGCAGCCCCGTCCTCGCTGTGTACCAGCGCCGGTTTCGGAGGAACGCTGTCAGCGATCGCGTAAAGACGATAGGTGGGAGCGGTTTCGAAGGCTCCGACGAACACGGCCTTGCGAGACGTCAATTGCCAGTGCAGTGGCATGTCTTTCAAATGGGCGCCGACGACGGCAAGTTTCACGCTTTCCATTTTTCCCTCCAGATCAAGTGCGGGCGGAGCAGGCAAGTCTGCTGCCGCCAGATAATTTTCAGCTGCGCCGAGCAGGGCCTGGTCGCTGTCGGCAGGGCCGATCAAGGTGATGCCGAAGCCGGTCCCGTTCGAACGGGTTCCGGCAGGCACAGCGACGGCTGCCATGTCGAGCAGATTCACGAAATTGGTGTAGAAGCCGAGATTGCTGTTCAGCGCGACCGGCGCCACCAACAGTTCCGCGACGCGATAGGTCGCGCCGGTGGTGGGAAAGGCGAGCATGTCGACCTCGCCCCATAGTCCGTCTGCCTGGCGTTTGAGTTCGGCTAGCCGGTACATGCCATTGAACACGTCGACAGCGCTCTTGCTCAGACCGGGTTCTACAATCTGACGTACCGTCTCGTGAATCGCATCGGGATTGCTGGCCAGCAGATCCTGGATGGCTGCCGTTCGTTCAGCGACCCATGGACCATTGTAAAGGAGACTCGCGGCTTCGTTGAGTGGCGATATATCGAGTTCGACGATCTCAGCATCGACGGCGAGCCGCGCGACCGCCTGATCATAAAGATATTCGGACTGGCTATCGCCGAACCAGGCCCGCTGGTCACGCCGCGGCACGCCGACGCGTTTCGGTCGCAATGCTACGTCGGCCAGCGGTTTTGAATAAGGATCAGCGGCATCAAAGCCAGCCAGCACATCATCGACCAGCCGTGCATCCGACAGATTGTCGGTAAACACGGTGATGCAGTCGATGGTGCGACAGGCTGGCACGAGGCCCTCTGTGCTCCAGCGGCCCTTGGTCGGCTTGAGACCGACAAGATGGTTGAACGCTGCAGGTACCCGGCCCGAACCGGCCGTATCGGTGCCAAGCGCAAAGCCAACAAGCCCCGCCGCGACCGCGACAGCCGATCCCGAACTCGAACCGCCGCTGACATAGGCGAGATTATAGGCGTTGCGCGGAATGCCATAAGGGCTGCGCGTGCCGACAAGGCCGGTCGCGAACTGGTCAAGATTGGTTTTACCGACACAAATGGCGCCCGCCTCGAGCAGCTTTTCAGCCACGGTTGCAGAATCAGCGGGGGAATAGGCGAAGGCCGGACAGCCTGCCGTGGTCTCAAACCCGGCGACATCGATATTGTCCTTTACCGCAAAAGGCACGCCGGCAAGCGGAAGCCGTTCTCCAGCCAAAATGCGGGCATCGACCTTGCGGGCGGCAGCAAGCATGTCGGCGGTGGCAGCGCGGCTGATCCATATTTGCGGCTGAACTGCGTCATAAGCCTGAAGACGGGCTAGCGTTTCCTCCGTCACTGCCAGCGCGCTTGTCTTGCCGTTATTTACGGCCGCTGCAATAGCCCCGGGGCTTTGCCGGTCCAACGAGGTCATGGGTGCCGCCTAAGCGCCAGCATTGGCGCACCGGGCTCCAGTGACTGTCGCTCGTGGATATAGAGCGCGGCAATCGTGCCGTTATCGGGACTTTCCAGCGGGCTTTCCATCTTCATTGCCTCGATCACCGCAATAACGTCCCCGGCCTTTACTTTGTCACCTTCCGCAACCATGAGTTTCCAAACGCTTCCACCGAACGGAGCCTCGATCAGGTCGGTACCCTCGGGCAGTTCGATCGCGGGAGCAACGGAAACGCCGATTGCCGGGTCCTCTGTCAATTGTGTGACACGATCGAATTCGCCATTTTGCTGCCATTGGGCGCGTTCGGTCTCAAAAGCGGACTGGCGTGTTGCTTCAAATGACTCGATGGATTCTGCGTTCTCGGCCAGGAACGCACGATGGTCGGCAAGCCGGAATTCTGATTCCTCGACCCGGATGGAACGGCGGCCATTGGGAAAATCCCTTCTCCATTCAACCAGTTCTTCCGCGCTGACGCTGAAAAAACGAATCTGATCGAAGAAGCGCAGCAGCCAGGGCTTGCCGTCGACAAAGGCATCGGTCTGCCGATAGGTATTCCAAACCTGAATGGTGCGGCCGAACAACTGATAGCCGCCGGGGCCTTCCATGCCGTAGATGCACATATAGGCACCGCCGATTCCCACGACATTGGGAGGGGTCCAGGTACGGGCCGGATTATATTTGGTAGTGACCAGCCGGTGCCGGGGATCAACCGGCGTCGCCACCGGCGCACCGAGATAGACGTCGCCCAGCCCCATCACGAGATAGCTTGCATCGAAAATAATGTCCTCGACAGCATCCGCGTCCGGCTGGCCGTTAATGCGCCGGATAAACTCGATATTGTCCGGGCACCATGGTGCATCGTCACGGACGGCGGCCATATATTTTTCGATCGTTTCCAGCGTGGCCGGATCCCGCCAGCTGAGTGGCAGATGCACGATCCGTGAAGGAACCGTAAAGTCCTCCAGATCACCGAGTTGATTATCGGCTTCGATGAGAGCAGCAAGCGCGGCCCTCTGGTCCAGAATGTCGTCATCGAAATGCAGCTGGAGGGAGCGGATGCCGGGCACGATATCGATCACGCCGGGCAAGGCCTGTTTCTCGAGCTCCGTCATCAAGGCATGAACGCGAATGCGAAGCTCGATGTCCAGGACGATCGGACCATATTCAACCAATATGTTGCGGTCGCCCTGCTGGCGGTAAACCGTGCGCGGGCGCAGTCCCCGGGCAGGCGTCTCAGCGAGGATCGGCGAGAGATGGGCGATCTCGCGCTTCGGCTCGCCCGCGTAGGACGGGTTTGCCGTCAAATCCAGCGGGGCGCGGTCAGCGGCTTTCGCATCGTCGAGGGTGACCGGAACAAAGCGCAGGCGGTCGCCGGGAGCCAGCTGCCCGATTTTCCACTGATCCGCCGCGATCACCACGAACGGGCAGACGAAACCGCCCAGCGATGGTCCATCGGGACCCAGGATGATCGGCATGTCGCCGGTAAAGTCGACGGCACCGATGGCGTAGGGATTGTCGTGGATATTGGAAGGATGCAGGCCCGCCTCGCCGCCGTCGGCCCGGGCCCATTGCGGCTTTGGTCCGACCAGACGAACGCCGGTGCGGTTGCTGTTGTAATGGACGCGCCAGTCGGCATCGAGGGTCGCGCGAATATCCTCATCGGTGAAAAAGTCCGGAGCGCCGTGGGGGCCATATAGGACACGCAATGTCCAGTGGTTCCCGAAATTCGTTGCCTGGGCAACAGGCGCGGGTGTGCTGACAGCCGCTTCCGCAAGATGGAGCGTGTCACCTGCCACCAGTTTTCGAGCCGCATGACCGCCAAATTGGCCCAGCTCGAACGTACTGCGGCTACCGAGATAGGGCGGGATGTCGAGCCCGCCGGCAATCAATATGTAACCGCGCATGCCGCCGCCGCTAACGCGGCCGAGCGCGAGCGTCTGGCCTGCAGCGATGTCGAGCGGGACGCCCCGTTCAACTGGCTCGTCGTCCAGCCGGGCACCGAAATCGGCTCCCGTGATACAAATGCGCGCGGCTGCGTTGAAATACAGGGTTGGACCGGTAAAGGTAATCTCGAGCCCTGCCGTTCCTTCTGGATTGCCAAGCCGCTGGTTACCGATACGAAAGGAATGGTCGTCCATCGGGCCGGAGGGTGGGACGCCGACCGACCAGAGACCGACGCGGCCAGGCCAGTCCTGAACCGTGGTTGCTGTGCCGCCGGAAACCACCCGGATACTGCGCGGCGTGTAGATGATCGTATCCAGCAATCTCGTAGCGACTTGGCCTGAAATGAAGCGATCATCGCGGACGACGGCGCGCAGCCAGCGGAGGTTGGACTCGAGACCGTCCACGCGGCTTTCGTCGAGCGCGGCCTGCATTGCCACAATTGCTGCCTCTCTTGTGTCGGCGTGCACGATGAGCTTGGCGATCATCGGATCATACCAGGCACTGACCGCGCTGCCGGCGGTGCACCATGTTTCGGCACGAATAGATTCAGGGAAATTTATGGCCGTGATCGTGCCGCTGGTCGGGCGATAGTCCAGCGCTGGGTCCTCGGCGTAAAGGCGGACCTGCACCGAATGGCCCTTTGATACCGGTGGCTTGTGATCCAGGAACGAGAAGTCGCCCGCCGCTCCTCGGATCATCCATTCGACAAGATCAATGCCCATCACCTCTTCGGTGACGCCATGTTCGACCTGTAGCCGGGTGTTCATTTCCAGGAAGAAAAATTCCTGGCGCTCGGCGTCGAACAGGAACTCTACCGTACCGGCGGAAAGGTACCCGGCAGCCGTGCCGAGGCGGACCGCTGCGGCAATCAGTTCGCGCCGCACATCGTCGTCGAGATCAGGCGCTGGAGATTCCTCGACGACCTTCTGGTTCCGTCTTTGCAGCGAACAATCCCGTTCGCCAAGCGGCATAACCCGACCGTTCCCGTCGCCGAATATCTGCACCTCGATATGGCGCGCACGGGCGATATAGCGCTCCAGGAATACACCGGCGTCACCGAAATTCCCGGCACCGAGACGAGCGACGCTGTCCCAGTTCTTGCGCACGGCCGCCTCGTCCTCGCAAATATGCATGCCAATGCCGCCGCCGCCAGCCGTGGCTTTCAGAATGACCGGATAACCGATTTCGTTTGCAGCGCTTGCAGCATCGTCTTCATCTTCAAGAAGGCCGGTGCCGGGCGCGAGCGGCAGGCCATGTTCGGTTGCCAGCGCACGGGCGCTGTGTTTCAGGCCAAATGTTCGCATGTTTTCCGGTGTCGGTCCGACAAAAACAATGTCAGCCGCAGCGCATGCTTCTGCAAATTCAGCATTCTCCGCCAGAAAGCCATATCCGGGATGGATGAAGCCTGCGCCGGTCTCCCGTGCGGCCTTAAGGATAGCCGCAATATCGAGATAACTCTCCGTCGCAGCGGCAGGGCCGATGCAAACGGCCACATCCGCCTGTGATACGTGCAGGGAGTCAGCATCGGCTTCGGAATAAACCGCAACCGACCGCATCCCCATACTGCGTACGGTTCGAATAATTCTAGTGGCTATTGCGCCGCGATTTGCAATGAGGACTGTATCAATGCTCATGCGGTAACGATCATCCGTACCGGGGTTGGATTGAACCCGTTGCACGGATTGTTGATCTGCGGACAGTTTGACACCACCACGGTTATGTCCATTTCAGCCCGCAGGTCGACCATGAGGCCCGGGGCCGAAATGCCGTCAACGATCCCGAGCGCCCCGTCTTCCTCGACCGGCACGTTCATGAAAAAGTTGATATTGGGTACAATATCGCGCTTGCCGCGCCCTTCGGTCAGATTGGCCTCGAGGAAATTCTCGACACAGGCATGCTGGCTCTTGGTGTGATGGCCGTAACGCAATGTATTGGACTCGCAGGAACAGGCACCACCGATCGTGTCATGATAATCGACCGAAGTAGCGAGAATGGTCATCATCGCCCGCCCTTCGTTCGACCGCAAAACGGTACCAGTACGAAGGAATAGATTGGCTTGCGCAGCGACGGTATCTTGCGCGCTATAGCGCTCCGTATCATCGGCCGTTGAATAGAGCAGGAAATCAACCGCCTGATTGCCCTCCAGATCGACAATACGAAGAGTCTGCCCAGCGGCAACATGATGAAGCCATGGTGCGCGAGCAGACACGATCTCGTCGTGAATGATCGTTCCGGAAAGACCTTCTAATCCTTGGGAGGCTGTCATGGTTGGACCTGTATTCCTTCCTAGCGACGGAAATAATCTTCGACATTTTGAAAGGCACGCAAGCCTTCCGGCGTGGCGTTGCGGATATCGTCATTTTCGGGAGTAACCTCTCCTCGCCACGCGGAAACACGCAGCGGCGTCACCGTCCAGGTTTCGCGAGGATCGAGGATGTGCGGGCAATTGGCGATGACGACAATCACATCCATCTCGGCCCGCAGGACCAGTTCGCGCGCCGCATCAAAGGGGCCGACAAGCGGAGTAACCGTCCCGTCCACTTCAATTTTGGTTCCTTTGAAAAAATTGATGCAGGGATGGACGTCGCGCCTTTGTAACCCGTGTTTCGCAGATCCCAGCAACAGCCGGTCCCGACCGTTGGGAAAGGCTCCGCTATTGCGACCATCTCCATATTTGGCTGTGTTGGTCGCGGCGTTGGACGCGCCGGAAAAGGCGTCATGGGTACCGGCCCCGTCCGTCAGGATGCTCATCATTACGCGGCCCATATCGGAGAGGAGCAACTTGCCGGCGCCGAGATAGGCGTTCCACTGCACCTTCACCGTGTCGGCAATATTGAGTCGTTCGGATGGCATTTCCGCATTGAACATCAGGACTGAGGCGCAAGCGTCACCTTCAAGGTCGATGAGGCGCAGGCGAGAACCGCGCACCAGCTTCCGGGTGGCATATCCGCCGGCTGCTATCGTCTCTTCCCACAGTAAATCTTCGCTAGCCACATCAGCCGGCAGGTCATCGGCGACCGGTGGCAACACCGGCATGGCGTCTACCTTCGTGCCGGCCATTGCCCGCGCATGATCGCGCGCCGCCATGGGATCGGCCAGTGGCCTGGTCATGCCGCGGCGCTCGTGGTCTTTCTGCTCTTCTCAGTCAGTTCGTCCTGCTCGTGAAGCGGCGGAAGCAAGGCGGTGGTAGTGACAAGCCGCAGCTGATGTACCCCGCGAATGCGCCGCAAGGAATCGCAAAGACCCTCCAGCCGCACAGCCGGTCCCTGTACCAGCAACACTTCAAGTGACTGGTCATCCTCAAGGAAGACATGTTGCGAGGAGATGACTTCTTTCAGATAATGTAGCTGGGTCGTCGCGAGCTGTTGGCGCACGCCTGCGTGGTCGCCGCGATACACCAGCGTGATGGTCCCCGCGAGCATTTCTTCAGGACGGGTCAACGCTTCGTGTTCTGCCAGAGCATGACGGATCAACTCTGACATCAGCTGGGACCGTGACGGCAGGCCCCGCTCTTCGACCATATTGTCGAGATGAAGCAATAATTCTGCAGGGAGGCTCATGCTGAGCCGGGCTAGTTTTGTGGGTTCCGATATCATGATTTGCTCCTCTCAGTTATTATTAGTTGTGTCAACAGTAATACTGCCGACAATTTCGACGCTGCTATTGCTCACAACGTCGATGCCCATATCTTCCGGTAGCACGTTCTTTTTCTCGATCGGAATATCGTAGGCCACGGACGCACCATAGCGGTGCGGGGCGTGCGGATCCTGGCGCAATTTGTCCAAGGCCAGGACTCTGGTTCCAAGCGAGAACGCTTCGCGGATATCATGGGTAACCATGATTATAGTCAGGGAATATTCGCTCCACAACTGCGTTATCAACGCGTGCATGTCCGACCGGATGCCCGGATCAAGCGCGCCGAAAGGTTCGTCGAGTAACAGGATACGTGGCCGCTTTATGAGCGCCTGTGCGATCGCCAGACGTTGTTGCATGCCGCCGGACATCTGCGCCGGGTAGAGATGCAGGCTGTCACTCAGACCGACCGCCGCCAGCATCTCTTCCGCTTCCGCAACCGCTACGCGCCGCCGCGCTCCGAATAGCCGTGCCGTTATCGGCGCCTGGGCACATTCGAGGCCGAACAATATATTGCCGAGGACCGTCAGATGAGAAAATACGGAATAGCGCTGGAACACGACGCCACGGTCTGGCCCGCATTCGGGATTCAGCGGTACATCGTCGAGCAGGATTGCCCCGGAGGTCGGTGCTTCCTGTCCCAAGATTACCCGAAGCAGGCTGCTCTTGCCTGCCCCTGAAGGTCCGATGATCGAAACAAACGAGCCTTCATTGATCTCGAGGTTGATGCGTTCCAGAACCACCTTGTCGCCATATTCGACCCACAGGTTTCGCAAGCTTAGTACCGTACTCAACGGCTTGTTCCATGTGCCCATGGAAACAGGCTGCGACTGGAACGGGCGAGAAGAAAGTCCATCGCCACCGCGATCAACGCAATCCACGCTACATAAGGGAGAATAACGTCCATGGCGAGATAGCGACGGACGAGAAAAACGCGATATCCGAGACCAATATCGGACGCGATCGCTTCCGCAGAGATCAGGAATACCCAGGCCGGTCCGAGCGACAGGCGCACCGCCTGAATCAGCCGGGGCATGGCCTGGGGCAGAGCGACCCGCAATATCAGCTGCCAAGTGCTTGCGCCCAGAGTCTGCGCCTTGACGATCTGCTCTCTGGGCAAACCACCAATATGTGCAGCGATATCGCGGATCATGAACGGTGCGATACCGATGACGATCAGCGCCACTTTGGACGCCTCGCCAAGACCGAAGGCGATGAACAATATGGGCAGCAGGGCAATTGGCGGGATAACCGCGATGCCGGTCACCAGCATGCCGAAGGTAGCGCGCACCGGCGGGAGAATACCGAGCAATAGCCCCACAAGCAGTGCCGACAGGGTAGAAATACCAAGACCCAACCCGAGACGCTGGAGACTGGCGAGCGTGTCCGCCCAGAAGAGTAACCGGTCCGTAAGCTGGTCGGGTTCAAACAGCAGCCCCCACATCGCCTGAACCATGGCGCCAGGCAGAGGGAGCAGCTTGTCGCTGGGATTGATCGAGTGGCGTTCGGCCGCCGCAAACAGGTAGATCAATACCAGTAACAGGATCGGAATGGAGCCCAGGAGCAGGTTGTTGCTCCGACTTATGCGACGATTCACCCAGCGCATGATACTCCTATCCCGATCTCTCTGTTTCCAAGTATCAGCAGACTATAGCGCCCCATCAACCGCCATTTGCATATATGTCTCGTCGAAGCGCAAGGTGATATTATTCTTGTCACCCAGCGTTTTGCCACCCGGGAATGCCATGCCCACAGCATCCGCCGACTTCGCGCCTTGACCAAACAATCCCTGAGCGAAGCTGAAGTCGCGCACGCGGGTCATGGTTTCGATCAGTGATTTGTCCGATGTTGCAGCAACGGCAGACTTAGGATCCGCGTACAGGAAGGTCGTTGCAAGCTGCCCCTCGAACATTTCGGGGGTCGTGCCGGCGAGTGCAGCCATTGCCGCTCGCGCCGCCTTGCCTTCTTCATCCTGCTTTTGCATCAATGCGGTCGTCTCGTACCAGATTCCGGCGAGCGCCTTGCCAAGATTCGGGTTGGCCTTGAGCGTGGCAGTATCGACGACCAACAGGTCGAGAATCTCGCCAGGAATGTTGGCCGAACTGAATACTTGCTTTGCACCCGGTGCCTGTTTCATTGTGGATAATTGAGGGTTCCAGGCAACCGCGGCTGTCACATCCTTCGACAAGAAGGCGCCGGCTATATCGGCATCCGAAGTATTCACGGTGCTGACATCGGTCATCGACAGGCCGACGGCGTCAAGCGCGCGCGCCAACAGATAGTGAGAAACCGAAAGTTCAACGAGGTTGATTTTCCGACCCTTGATCGCGTGAAGATCCTCGGCACCTTTTAGAAGTACGCCATCATTGCCGTTCGAATAGTCGCCCACAATGATTGCGCTGGTGTCCTTGCCGCCCGCAGCAGGGATGGTGAGCGCATCCATATTGGCAACGGTAACGCCGTCAAGTTGACCAGCGGTATACTGGTTCACGGATTCGACATAGTCGTTGACCTGAACGATATTGATCTTGATGCCGTATTTATCTTCCCATTTCTTAACAATGCCGGCTTGTTCGGCATATGGCCAAGGCATCCAGCCCGCATAGATAGACCAGCCGATATTGAATTCAGTGCGCGGCGCTGCCGTTTCCTCAGCCGTTGGCGAGCACGACGTTATAATGAATGCACATGCCAGCATTGCCAATGCCCCTGCGCGGCGTATCCCTTTGATCATGATTCGATTTCCTTTCGCAGTTGCAGCATTGCGGCAAAACGACTCGTTGTCCATCTATATTTATTACTATTGATATATTTAGTAATATCCGTATGTTTGCTGAATATGCCTGCCGAATCATCCGGAAATCGGGTGAAACGCGGCGTCTCGGGGGAGTATGCATCGAAAGCAGTCGGTTCACGCCGCACTGGAACCTCAGTCAGGAGTATTCGATGCCGCAGACGTCAACACCAGCTCTAAATCCCACCGCTTCCGGCAACGGTAATCCCGATTTAGACTATAATACTCCCGGTGTCCGCAACACCGATTCAGCGGTGCCACTCCACCCTGCAGAACCAGTAACCCATAATTATAACAGCGACGGGCCGGCTCCGGGCAGGCTGGCCTTTCGCTGGACCTACGGCTCCAACGTGGCGGCGAAGAACCGCGACCCACGTGTACAGGTGGTGCAATATAACGAGGATAGTTTCGTCCTGCGACAAAATGTCTGCGTGCATTGGGAAGCGCCATTCACCTATCTGCTATTTGGCAACAAGGGGGCTCTGCTGATCGACAGCGGCGCAACTGCCAACGCGAAGCATTACCCGCTGCGCGAGACAGTGGATGCCATCATCACCCGCTGGGGACAGGCGAGAGGGCGCAGCAAGGTGCCGCTGACGATTGCGCTGACGTCCGGTGAAGACATTGCGCAAAACCAGGGTCTGGTACAATTTGCCGGACGACCGGATACAGTCATTGTGCCAACGCCGCTCGCACTGATGAAACAGCATTATGGATTCGGGAACAGCTGGCCTTCGGGCACGGGTGCGATCGATCTAGGCGACCGGGTGATCACGGTCATCCCCACGCCCGGCACCCACAAGGACGGCGTCACATTTTACGATCCCTATTGCCGCATCCTGTTCACCGGCGATTTCCTGTATCCCGGCAAAATCAATATCAGCAATGATCGGGATTTCGTAACGTCGCTGGAACGGCTCAAGACATTCGCGGCGGCCCGTTCACCCAAATGGATCCTTGGCGGTCATGTCGAGATGATGTTTGCGCCCGGCAGATATTATCCGCGCTTTGCTACCTATAAGCCTTACGAACGGATATTGCAGCTGGAACCGGAAGTGATCGATGAAGCGCTGCAATATGCGCGTGAAATCCAGGGCAAGGACATGCTGCTGATCCGGCCGGATTTTGTGCTTTTCAACGGTGTCAGCCCCGACCAGCGGACGCCGGTCTGGCCAGAAGACGTGCCCCAGATCAACCCGCCCCGGCCGTTCTAAAATCAGAGAGGACTTTCATGGATCGTCGCACTTTCATATCATATAACGCCGCAGCCGCCACGGTTGCGGTTGCCGGTAATGCGCTCACCACATTCAGCAATTCGGCAATGGCCGCCACGCGCCCGGCGCCAATAGATTTCAAGAGCAATGTTCCCGCTCCGGGCGGCTTTCCCGAGCGCTGGATCTGCGGTTCCGCTTCCTGCATGGACAACACGGATCCGCCGGTCCAGGTCCACTGGTATAATGCGCACACCGCGATCCTCCGCCAGAACAAGGCCTATAGTTTCGAGGCACCTTTCACGCCGCTCTATTTCGGCAACGACCGCGTCCTGCTGCTGGACGAAGGCTTCACCCAGTTGCGCAACGACTGGGACCTGCGCGGCGTGGTAGACGAGTGTATCGACGACTGGTGCGCCCGGAACGGGCGGGACCCTGCAAGTCTGGAACTACTGGTTGCTTTCAGCCATCTTCACTCCGATCATTATGCTGCGGTCAATCAGTTCGCCGACCGTCCAAACACGCGCTACATGGGCCTGACCCACGAAGAAATGCTCGGTTTCTGGGGCATGACCAATTATCCGGAACAGCATGTGAAGCTCGATCTGGGCGGACGCGAGATCGAGATCTGGGGCTCACCCGGCCACGTGGTGTCGGAATTTGCCTATTATGACAATTATACGCAGATTCTCTATACCGGCGACATGTTCTATCGCGGGCGCTGCTACATCACTTACTGGGAGCCCTGGTTCGACAGCATGAAGCGGCTGATCGAATTTGTTGACACGCATCCTGTAACCCACGTCATGGGTTGCCACGTCGAGATCAGCAAGGATGGCAAAGACTATCCCTACGGACTCACCCATCAACCGGACGAAGCGCCGGTGCAGATGACGGTGAAGCAATTGCGCGAGGCCTTCGCCTATGCGCAGACGATTACCGAGCCGGGCATCTATTTCACCGGCACGGTTTTTCTCTGCAACCAGACGCGCAGTACAACGACGATCGATACCAACCCTTATAGTTACTGATATGCCAATACCGGCACTTCGCAGGAGTATTCACATGAAACGTTCAATCACCCTGATGCTGCTTTTTGCTGCGGCCTGTTCTCCAACTGAACAGCAATCGACTGATTTGCCAACCGCGCTGCAACCGGCAAACTTGCTAGAACAGGCAATTGAAGTGCCCGATTTTGCGGATTTTCTCGCCGTCGACGGTGACACGGTGTGGGCCACCAATCGGGGCCGGGTCGAACAATGGTCGACCGAAGGCATGCTCGCGTCGGTCAAGATGCCGCGCCCATGCGGCACGATGGCCATATTCGCTGATTCGCTATGGGTAGCCAATTGCGAAGATGCGAACCTCTATCGAATCAACCTCGAGACAGCGGAAGTGGAAGCGATGATTGCCACTGGTATTGCCAATCCGAAAGGTGAAACAAATGTGGTCGCAGGCGCGGGATCGATCTGGGTGCCGAGCGATGCGGAAGGGAAAATTGCACGCATCGATCCGGAAACAAATGAAGTGATCGCAACCATCGATGTTGCCCCGCAAACCTTTTTTCTCGCTTATGGCCTGGACGCATTATGGGCAGTGAGCAGCGAAGGACGGTCGATCGAGCGTATCGATCCGGCGACCAACAAGGTGACCGGTTCGGCCGAACTCGGCAAACAGCCCGGTTTTCTCGCTGCCGGTGAAGGCGGCGTCTGGGTACAGGAACAGGGAGACGGCACGGTTGCGCGGATCGATCCCGAAACTGTCACGGTGACTGGCCGCATCAAAGTCGGTGATAGCTTGCTTTATGGTGACATTGACACCGGTGGTGGCATAGTCTGGCTGCGGACAACCGACGATCAGACCTTCGTCGCAATTGATGCGGAAACTCTGGAGATCCTCGCACGTCCGGGTGCTGCCGCTGGTAGTGGTGCCATACGCTATACACCCAGTGGCATCTGGACGAGCGCTCACGACGTACACTCTATTTCCTGGTGGAGCAGCGCCGGGGCAGAAACCGAATAAGGAAAGCGTCTGACTGTAGCCGCCTGTCCTGATTCGCTCTCCCTATTTTGAAGCTAGGTAAAAGCGGAAAGCCACGCGGCCGCCAGGCATCTCCAGCGCGCCAGAGAGGACTGCCAAACACCAAAAAAACCAGCGTTTTCGGGCGTTTGGAAAATTTATTGTGCACATGCTAACAAACCATGGTTATTACTCTTGACGCGTTAAGTAATATCTATATCGTAGGTTATGTCGCGATTGAGAACGGCATCCATTGGGAGAAGAAAACCTGAGGCATTAGGCCGATTTCCGGCCTGATAGGGGGTTTTCTATGGGTCGATCTTCAGATCGCGAAGCAGTAAAAGAGGACGGGTCGGCCAGCGCCGTTACTGTTCGCTCCTGCACAATATCTGCTCCTGACAAGAGCGAGAATCCAATCAAGCGGACATTGGTCAACCTGATCCCTCCCGCAACTATAATCGCTGTCATCCTGTTCTGGATGTTTGCGCCCCCATCAATAACCGACAGCCCCTGGTCCATCGTTGTCACCGGCCTTGCCATAAGCTTTTTTGTCCTCGGTCTCGAACAGCTGCTCGAGCGCCACGTAGGCTGGCGCCTGACACGCAAGGAATTTGCGACAGATCTTTTCTACCTCGCTCTCCAATATACCGCGATCGGCTGGGCAACCGAGACGCTGGCCGACAAACCGCTGGCCTCGTTCAAGGAATCAATTGGCATCAGCACGGAATGGGCAATGCAGATGCCGTTCCTGTTGCAGGTTGCCTTTGTAATATTCCTTTACGAGTTCGGCCAGTACTGGATGCACCGTCTGATGCACGACTGGTACCCGGCCTGGCTGACCCATGCGCCGCATCACCACATTACCCAGCTCAATGCCATGAAAGGGTCTGTAGGCAATCCGATCGAGCTGTTCCTGATCAGTCTCAGCGTCATTGCGATCTTCGATCTGGACACGGCGGCGTTGTTTTGCGGCTTCAATGTGCTCACCGTGGTGTCCACCTTCGCCCACGCCAATGTGCGTTCCGACCCGCCTCTATTCTATTCCTATGTCTTCACCACCATTCGGCATCACAGTCTCCATCACACGGCGCTGAGCTACGAAGATACGCGGTGCAATTACGGCAATTCCCTTATTTTGCTCGACCGGATTTTCGGCACGTTTCGCGAAGGGGAGTCCAAAGAGGTGGGCCAGGACGACCGCAAGCGACTGTCGATTTACGAGCAGTTCGTCTTCCCGTTTCAACCACTGATCAACAAATTCAAGGCCAGGCGCGACAAAATATCGTCGGCCGACATTTAAGAAGGAGATAGCTTAGAAAAGTAAGTTCGGGATCGCAAAAATCGGGCGGAATCATAACCGCAATTTCAGAAGCGCCGGCTTGAAAGCCGAATAACGGTAAGCGGGCGAACTGGAAGATCCTCAAGACAAAGTCGCAGGATGAACGACATACGTCTGGCCCGCGGGGGCATTTAAAATGAGGGATAAGAATAATGATAAAGGACGCAAGACTCAAGCTGGGCCTGCTTTCAGCAACAATGTTGACCAGCACTATGATTGCCACACCTGTTCTCGCACAGGAAATGTCGGAGAATATGGCGGCTGACGATGCCGGTGCCGACAATATGATCATCGTAACCGCGACGCGGCGAGCGACAACACTCATGGAAACACCCGTCAACATTTCGGTTGTCAGTGCCGAGGACCTCGAACGCAATCGGATCGACGACGTGCGCGATCTCGCCGATTTCACACCTGGGCTGACAATTTCAGACACGGGCCCGGGCTCGACAGGTACGATCGTCCTGCGCGGTCTCAATGCATCGGGCTCCGGTGATGGCGGGGCGACCTACGACGATGCTTTGGGCGTCTACCTGGGCGAAGTCCCCCTTTATTATGACTTCAAGCTTATCGATATCGAACGTGTCGAGACGCTGCTCGGACCGCAAGGGACGCTATACGGCCTCGGCACATTGGCCGGCGCGATCCGTTATATTCCCAACCGCCCCAATACCAGCGAGGTCGAAGGAGAGGCCCACGGTCGCGTCTACGCCAAGTCTCACAGCGACTCCTTCGGTGTCCAGATTGACGGCATGATCAACATTCCAATCGTGCAGGATCACGTCGCATTCCGTTCTGCCACGGGCTATTATTTCGACCCCGGCTTCATCGATTATACGACATTAGTCAAAGAGCCGGGCGTATCGCTTCCGCAACCGGATGGTCCCGACAGCATCACTCCTGAGGGCTATGCTGCAAATCTCACCAGAGAAAAGGATCTCAACTACGAACGGACATTCACCACCCGCAACCAGTTGCTGTTCCAGACCACGGAAGATTTGAAGCTGATTCTGACCTACGCCTATCAGCAGACCAAGACTGGTGGCGCGCAATCGAACAGTGCGGGCGTGCTCGGGACTGGCCGCTATGAGAATGCCAGCCGGTTCACGGAACCGGTCAAACGCGATGCTCATCTGTTCAGCGCAGAAATCAACGCCAATGTCGCGGATATCTTCGATATTGTTGCCACGGGTGCCTATACCAAGGTCAATTACCACGGCCAGAGTGACGTGACCGACCTGCTGCTCGATCTTGATTACGACTACGAGCTTTTCCCCGCTTTCGCCGGATATACCCAGTCGGATACCTCCCGCAAGCAGAAGAATGCCGAAATCCGCCTCGTTTCAAGGCACGGCGGCCCGTTTAGCTGGGTGCTTGGCGGATTCTATAACGAGAATGAATATCAAAGCGATTATGCCGAGCGTATTCCGAACCACCCGTGGGTAGACCCGGTGACCAATCCCGAAGCGCTTGAATATGTCAGCTATGTTAGCTCTAAAGTGACCGAGAAGGCGATCTTCGGCGAAGGTACTTTCGAGGTTACGCCCGAATGGCAGGTCACTGCCGGAGCGCGTTACTTCAAATATAGCTCCACGATCGCTGGCGCGGCAGCCCTGCCGGTACTGGGAGATCCGCTCAGCCCTTACGATCTGCCCGTGAATGGCGGCGATGCAGGGGAAGACGGCTGGGTGTGGAAATTCAACACTTCCTATAATTTCACCCCGAATCTGATGGCCTATTTCACCTACAGCAAGGGTTATCGTATCGGCGGTCCGAACCGTGTCGCGCCTTGCCCGGATAATATCGCACCCGGTCAGCAGATCATCTGTGCCTTGCCCGACGAACTGCAATATGGACCGGACACGACCAAGAATCTTGAACTTGGGATGCGGGCACAATTGTTCGACAACATGCTATCGTTCAATTTCAATGTCTTCCAGGTCAAATGGCAAGGCATCCAGGTCAATTCGTCCACGCTCTACGGTGCAACCGGTATTACGGTGAATGGCGGTTCAGCGGAATCGAAGGGTTTCGAGACTTCGTTCCAGTTCAAGCCGACCCCGGAACTGTCGATTCAGGGAACATATTCCTATACCGACGCCAAATTGACCGAGGATGTTCCCGGCATCATCACCATTCGCGAGACGCCAGGGGATTATTCCAATCGGTTCCTTCAACTCGACGCTCTGGCAGGAGATCGCTTGCCTGGCTCGGCCAAGAACACGGCCAGCCTCGGTGTAACTTACGTCACGCCGGTCATGGATGGCGATATCGTTGCGAACTGGACGGCAACCTATCGCGGAAATGTGGTGTCCCGGATCGGTTGGGATCGCGCCTATGGGGATAAGATTCCAAGCTATATCCTGAACCGCGCATCCATCTCCTATGACACCGAACGATTCACTGTCGGTCTGTTCGTCGACAATGTTTTCGACAAATATGCAGTGGTGTCGGTCGCCAATGATCGCTCGCGAATTGGCGTCAATGACGGCGTCACTGTGCGCTATTACCGGCAGGCAGTTCTCAATCCGCGGACCGTCGGCCTCGAAGGACGCTTCAAGTTCTGATCGTCCGCGTTCACGATTGAAGAGGAGAGGGCACCTGTCGGACATGACAGGTGCCCTTGTCATATTGGCGGCGGCTTTCGCTGTGGCCTACCGGCGCAGTATCGCTTTAATCGATCGGGATGGACTGCTGCTCGAAAAAGGCGCGTGCCGGCTGCAGCGCCGCTTCGTGCGTGCGCCATTTGCCTATCGCATCGGCATTGATCGGGCGGCGAACCTGTGCGGCGCTGGGCGTAGCCACGGCCGCACTATTTTCGTGAAACGTCAGGCAGGCTTCGTCCCAGTCGAGACCGCAATGCTCCAGGAGGCGTCGGGTCTGTTTTTCCTGATCCGCGACCAGTTGTTCGTAGGACAGTTGCAGCACCAGCCCGGGGAATAATTTATCCCACATGGCCATCAGCCTATCGAAGCGGGCATAGTAACGCGCGGTGTCCAGAAGATCATATGAATAGGCGTAATAAGCGGACTGGCTGGCGAAGAGATTTTTGTAATTGCTCCAGACCGTATCCATCGGATTGCGGCGCAGACACACGATTTTCGCATGGGGCAGCGCGCGCGCGATATGACCGATATAGAGAAAATTGGCTGGCAACTTGTCGGTGAACCGGGCTGTACCCAGGTGCCGATGATGGCTGGCTTGGGCGAGGTAAACCTCACCAATTTTCGCCGGATCGATATCACCACTCGTCATAACCGTTTCCGGATCGATGACATTACGGGACGATGTCGCCGCCAGTCGCTTGACCGCAAGCGGAATCGCCTGCAATTCTCCCGCCGACTCCACATCCGGATGCGAGGAGAGAATTCGATCGACGAGCGTCGTTCCCGTGCGGGGCATTCCGACTATGAATATCGGCGCTTTGTCGGGATTTCCTGCGCCGGGCAAATGTGTTTGCCCGGACTGCGTGAACAAGGCCTCGATGGCGTCGAAAATCGCCTCGTCCTGCGTGAAATCATATCGCAGCGAGCGCTTGTGTTCGTCATTGGCGGCAGAAAGATGCGTGAAGGCCTCAGGGTCGCCGATGTCTTCCAGTTCCTTTGCCAGCGCATAGCGAATGCGCAGGCCGTCGCCAGGTTTCTGTGCTTCGGAGAGAGCGGCTTTCAACCTAGGTACATGGTTGGATTCTGCTGTCTGGCGGGAAGCAATGGCAAGGGCATAATGGGCGCGTGCATTGCCGGGGTCTGCGGCAACTATTGCTTCGTAATGCGCGCGGGCTTCGTCGACCCTGCCGGTGAAGCTGCTCGCCGCGGCAAGATTATAACGATAGTCAAGATTGTCCGGTTCGGCTGCAACCGCCGAGATGAAAGGTTCTACCGATCCTTCATGATCGCCAAGCCTGGTAAAAACGCAGCCGATAGTATCGCAGGTCCGGGCGTCGCCGGGCTTCATGGCCATCGCCTTTCGAGCGGCAGCCGCGGCTTCGCCATCCCGTCGCATCAGGATAAGCAGTTTTGCCAGCTGTGCCAGATGTTCCGCTTCGGGTCCGCGCTCTACCGCAGCCTCGACAAGGGGAATGGCTTTGGCGATCTGGCCGGCTTCGGCGGCAGCAATGCCCAGCAGGAAATAGCCTGCAGGCTGGTCCTTGTCCGCCGATATCATGGCTTTGGCGATAGCCGCCGCAGCCGGTATATCGCCACGCTTCAACGCTTCCCTTGTTTGTGCTTCCAGGGTCAAAACGGCATCGCGATCTGCGGATTTTCGCTAACCATCGATCGCTCGGGATGTGGTGATAAGGATTGGCTTGCGGAATATTCCATTGGCTTATCTTATTAGCCGCTAATCGGGCACTGTCAAAGCGAACTGGTGGATCAAATATGGGAAAGCTCGCCTTTGGTAATAAATAATCTTCCTTTCGTAATAAATTGTGATAGGTTGATTCTACGTGCCGCACGAACCGATAATCGCCGGTTTTATTGCCCCATTTGAAGAGGTTTGAAATGTTCTTGGAAGATATGGGAATCATTCCCTCGCGTGAAAAAAATCCGGTACGGGACGAACGGCCCCCTTCTATTGTCAACCTCACGCGCCGCGGATTTGTTGCTGGAACCGGTCTCTTCGTCGTCGCCGTCACACTGGCCGGATGTTCCAGCACGGAACCCTCTATCGACGCTGACAAGATGGACGTTCCCAAAGCAGGTCCCAGCCCGCTTACCGATGTGGCAGGTGGCGATGCGACACCTGCATTGTGGATTGCGATCGAAAAAGACGGGACGGTCAAGGTTACCTGCCATCGCTCGGAAATGGGTCAGCAGGTATGGACCTCCATGGCGCAGATCATTGCCGATGAACTGGAGGCTGACTGGAAAAATGTCGAGATCGTTCAGGCGGAAGGTCATGAACGCTATGGCGACCAGAATACGGACGGATCACGTTCGGTTCGTTATAATTTTCACCGGCTGCGCCTCGCCGGTGCGGCGATGCGACAGATGCTCGTCGCGGCCGCTGCGCTATACTGGAAACTGGATCCCTCCCGGTGCAGCTCCGCAGCAGGCAAGGTCTCGAACAGCGAAAATGGCGAGACCCTCTCCTACGGCAATCTGGCCGAGCTGGCCGCCAGGCTGCAGGTTCCGGCAGAAGCCGAGATCGCTTTGAAGGAGCCCAAGGACTGGCGCTTCATAAACAAGGAAGTTTCTTCGCTGACGGTCCCGAAAATCACCAGAGGGGAAGGGACATACGGCATTGACGTCAGCGTACCGGACATGGTCTACGCCGTCATTGCCCGGCCGCCCCAGGTCTTTGGTCGAACCGGATCGGTGGCCGATGCCAAGGCGCTCGCCATTCCCGGCGTATTGCAAATAGTGAAGCTGCCGGATGCGAAGCCGCCCGCAATGTTTCAGCCGCTGGGCGGAGTGGCCGTTGTGGGCGTCGATACCTGGGCCGCGATCCAGGGACGCAATGCGCTGGAGGTTGAATGGCTCGACGGACCCAATGCCGGTTATGATTCGGACAATTTTCGGAAGGCAATGGAGAAAAAGGCAAAGCAGCCGGGCACCGTGCGGCGCAGTCGAGGCAATGTTGGTACAGCGCTGGCCGAGGCTGACAAAACCATCACCGCCGAATATTATACGCCGCATCTCTCGCAATCGCCGATGGAGCCTCCGGCGGCTACGGCTCGCTGGACCGGTGACAGGCTGGAATGCTGGGCCTGTGTGCAGGACCCGCAGGCAACCCGGCAGACGCTGGCCGATCTGCTGGAAATCGACAAGGAAAATATAACCGTCAACGCCACCTGGCTGGGTGGCGCATTCGGGCGAAAATCAAAACCGGATTTCGTTGTCGAGGCCGCGCTGGTGGCGAGGAAGATGGGCAAGCCGGTCAAGGTGACATGGACCAGGGAGGACGAGATCCGCCATGGTTTCTATCATTCTACAAGCGCGCAAAGACTTGAAGCGGGGTTAGACAGTGAAGGCAAATGTACCGCCTATCGCCATCGTTCTGTTTTCCCGCCAATTGGTTCCACATTCGACTCCGGTATGGACATGCCATCCGACGGCGAAATGGGCCAAGGCGCAACCGATGTGCCGTTTGCTATCCCCAATTTGCAGGTCGAATCCGGCACTGCCAAGGGCCATTTGCGTATTGGCTGGTTGCGGTCCGTTGCCAATATCTACCACGCCTTTGCGGTCCAGAGCTTTGCCGCGGAAATCGCCCATGCCGCTGGTCGGGACCAGAAAGACTATCTGCTCGAACTGATCGGCGAACCAAGACTGATCGATCCCAATGCAGAACAGGCAAGCTACAAGAATTATGGTGGCGCGCCCGAAGAATATCCAATCGATACGGGGCGGCTGGCCCATGTCGCCAAGCAAGCGGCCAAAATGGCCAAATGGGGGAGAAAGCTGCCCGATGGCCATGGCCTCGGCATCGCGGTCCACCGGTCCTTTCTGACCTATGTTGCTACCGTGATCGAAGTGAAGGTTGCTGCGGACGGAACTCTGACCATTCCGGGCATATGGCTCGCGGTGGATGCCGGGACAGTGATCAACCCGCGCCACACAAGGGCGCAAATGGAGGGCGGAACGATTTTTGGCCTGTCAAATGCGCTTTACGGAGAGATCACCGCGAAAAATGGCGCCGTCGTGCAGGATAATTTCCCGAGCTGGCGAGTCATACGCATGGGCGAGGCCCCGAAAATTTTCGAAGTCGAAATCATTGCATCCAACAGCCCGCCTGCGGGCGTAGGCGAGCCGCCCACGCCGCCTGCAGCGCCAGCACTGGCCAATGCAATTTTCAATGCTACCGGACAGCGTTTCAGGACCCTGCCGCTGATGGGAGCAAATCGCGACAAGCTGGATATTTCAGCAATCTCGACAAGTTGATTGAGGAGCATTTCATGGCGACGACACTGAACATAAATGGCAAAAATGAAACAGTCGAGGCGGCAGCAGGTACGCCTTTGCTCTGGGTACTACGCGATCATCTCAAAATGACCGGGACCAAATTTGGTTGCGGTATTGCGCAATGCGGCGCTTGCACCGTCCATGTGGATGGCGCTCCGACCCGGGCTTGCATCACGCCGCATGACAGCCTCGACAACGCCAAAATCACAACCATCGAAGGATTGGCAGGATCCGCAGCCGACGTGATCCGCGAAACATGGGTGGAGAATGATGTGCCCCAATGCGGTTATTGCCAGTCTGGCCAGATATTGGCAGCCACCGCTTTGCTTGACGAAAATCCCGACCCGACAGATGCCGATATCGATGCCGCAATGAGCGGCAATATCTGCCGATGCGCTACATATATGAGCATCAGACGTGCGATCAAACAGGCGGCGGGCAAGCTCTAACCGAGATTCTTTTTGTCAGGCGCCTTTTTCGGGCACTGCCAAATATTTCTACCCTCGTTCTTGCTACAACATCTGTCGGTCAAGAAGGTCTCGATTTTCATTTCTATTGGCATCGATTGGTTGATCGGAATCTCCCTAACAACCCTATTGACTTAGAGCAGCGCGAGGGACGTGTTCATCGATTCAAGAACCACGCGACACGAATGAATGTGTCGGAGCAAGAGGCCTTCCTCGGGACGATCAGGGTGAATAGAGTGCCAGCGACCGGTGCAGCCTCTGGGTCTCGTTCACGACAGTGTTCGGACGGCCAATCCAAACTAGCTGAGCTTAGAGCTATGTGGCCGCACTTCGTAATAACGCGGCACACATGATTAAACTACTTATGACGACCACCTTCGATCGTTAGCTTAAGTTTGTTCGGCGTTAATGAACTGCGAAATCGGATCGTTCTGAAAATGAATATATTTCCTAACCGCGGTAATATATCCAACCAGCCCATAGCCACCCCCCAATCAGCAAGGTCCCTCCAATTGGCGTTACAGCGCCTAGCCACCGTGGTGCGCCAAACGCCATCGCGTATAATGTAATTGCGAAAACGGCAGAGCCGAGAAGAAGCAAGATCGCTGGACCTCTAGCGACGCCCATAATCGCCAATGCAGCAACGGCATGGAGCAATTGATAAAGCCCGCCTGTTCTCAACCATTCCGCTTCCTGTTGTCCTGGTGCAGCATGAGCCCCGAAAGCACCGGCAGCAACTGCCACCGCTGCCGAAATAGCTGCAAAAAATCCGATCAGCACATCTGCTCCTTCTCTTCCCCAAACGATGGAACCGTGACTTGGTCCACACGTCGCGTGTTTGATATGTCGCACCCTGATTGAGCCAAAGCGCTCGTGACTAATATTTGGACCACCTTAAATATCAGACTTAAACCATATAGCCGGAATATCGACATTGGAACACTCTTGGATCAGATCAACGCTTAAACGCTGACCTCGGACACGAAGTAGCGCTGTTCATCGGCAATCGACATCCTGCTGTGCTTGTCTGAGCAGCGTGAAGCGCACTGTTTTGGTATTCAAAACAGCAAATTTCCCTGTTAATTCCCTAATATCAGGAAAATCACACTTCAGACCCATTCGCTACAGACTGCGTCGCGCACCATCACTCTCACCCTAGAAACAAGCCATTCTCTGCAGAGCGTGCGCAATTCTGGCAAAGGCAAACCGCCGGAGGCTTGCTTATCGTAGCGGGTTTCATAATAGGGGTCATGTCTGAAATAGCGTGACATCGGCAAATATCTCTTCAACCGCCCGGATGGCACTCGGTCCATTCCGGACCGGCAACCATAATATAGAGCTTCCATGACCAATTCGCCGCAAGTCTCCCGGATTCGAAGAACCGGCACCGCGATATGGTCCAATGCCTATATCCTGCTTTCGTTCACCGCATTATTCTGGGCGGGCAACAGCATTGTAGGGCGGGCGGCGCGGGACCTCACGCCTCCTGCAGCCCTGTCCTTCTGGCGCTGGAGTCTGGCATTATTGTTTTTGCTCCCGCTAGCATGGCCGCACCTGAAGCGGGACTGGCCGACATTGAAGGCAAACTGGAAAATCATGCTTGTCCTGGGGACGCTGGGCATCGGCGCGTTCAACACGCTGCTCTATACCGGCCTCCAAAGCACGACCGCGCTCAACGCGATGCTTCTGCAAGCAGCCCAGCCGGCGCTGATCCTGATCGCGGCCGCCATATTGATGAAAGAGCGTACCAGCGCCCGCCAAATTGCCGGTGTGATCATATCGCTGGCGGGCGTGCTTGCAATTATCTCGCGGGGAAACGTGGTCACGCTGACGAATTTCAATCTCGACCGGGGCGATGCGATCATCGCCTTTGCCGTATTGCTTTGGTCGATTTACACGGTGACGCTCCGCTATCGTCCGGCAGTACACCCGCTGAGTTTTCTCGCCGCAACCCTGGTGATCGGCGTGATGATTATCGCGCCATTTTACGCAGCGGAAATCGTCCGGGGGCATCTGATTGTAGCTTCACGGAACAGCGCGTTCGCTATTGCCTATGTCGCGATTTTTCCGTCCTTCTTCGCCTATCTTTTTTTCAACCGGGGAGTCGAACTGATCGGGGCGGCCTCCACCGGGCAGTTTCTGAATATTCTGCCGGTCATGGGGGCAGGTCTCGCCATGCTGTTTCTCGGAGAACAGCTACAGGCTTTCCATGTCGTGGGCATCGCGCTTATTTTCGCTGGCATATTTGTGGCCGGGAAAGCGCATGGGGCAACCAAAGCGAGATGAGCTCATTGGTCCGATGAAGGACCGCAACGTCGGACAGATCCCCGCCATATCCGCATTTTCCCTGACCACGATACCGCTATCACGAATAATGCTGACAGCTTCGCTGATGCAGTCTAAAATCCGTTGATGTACAGAATCCTGACCAGAAAACATAAGCCGGATATCGCGATTGATCTCGGCACGGCTAACACGCGCATCATGACCGCGGCAGAGGGATCGTTTTTGACGAACCGTCCTTATGCTGTTTCTCCGGTGATATCGGCAGGAAGAAGCTGGTCGCGGCCGGGCTTGAAGCCAGAAAAATGCGGGGTCATGATTCGGCAGACCTGACGATTATCCGGCCGCTTAGCTACGGTGTCCTGAACGATATCGATGCCACGCGGATATTCCTCGAATATGCCATTCGCTCCAGCATAGGCAAGCCACCCAGAGGCGGCGTGACCGCCACGATCGGTGTTCCGACCGACGCCACCGGCGCCGAGCGCAATGCCTTGATGACGGCGGCGCGAGATGCCGGCATATCTTCGGTCACATTGATCGATGAAACCGTCGCTGCAGCCCAGGGCGCCGGTATCGAGATAGACGGCCCGACGGGCGCGATGGTTGTCGAATGTGGCGCGGGCGTCACCGAAGCTGTCGTGCTGTCGCTTGGCGGCCTATGCGGTCGCGTCGCTATCCGCAAGGGTGGCGACAGTATGGACCAGTCGATCATGGACCATCTCCATTTCAGGCATAAATTCCTGATCGGTCAGAATATGGCGGAGCAAACCAAACTCGAACTGGTCGAGCAGATGGTTACGGATTTCGCTGGCGCCGGATCGATCGATGTCAAAGGACAGAATATGGCAACCGGTCTGCCCGAGACCAGAAGCATTCCTGTTCAGGAACTGGCCGTTCTGGTCGACAAGCATATCGATGCAATTGCCGATATGTCAGCCAATCTTCTGGGCAACACGGCCCCCGAACTATGCGACGACATCTATTCCAACGGGATCATATTGACCGGCGGCAGTGCGGCAATCAATCTGATTGGCCAGACGCTGACCGACAGGATCGGCGTTCCCGTCACCGTTGCGGATCAGTCCAAATCCTGTGTTGCTTATGGGCTGCACAGTGCGTTGCTCCACTAGCGCCCGAGCCACGATTGCATCGCATTGACAACATCGCCATGCTCCACCATATCTTGCTGATGGCCATGACCATTCCTCTCGGGCGATATCGCCACCTTTCGGGACAGCTCGCCGCAGGAAGCTGACCCGGATCTACGCTATTGGCCTCGACAGAACGGGGTGACAAAACGGGGTCCGGGATTTCACAATCTATATTGAGAGAAGGACTTCGCGTTTCGCGTTGCTTCCCGGCCAGTTTTGAAAAGAATCAATATCATGAAAAAAGCAGATATCAGCCCGGGCGCGATGCGTCCGGTTATCCATATGATCGACCATGAAAGCGACGCGATCGAGGCATTCGCGATGGCGCTGGAATCCCGCAATCCGAAAGTGGCGGAGATGCTTTACCAAGAACTTGGCCGCGCAACGCTGCATAGCGCTGACGATATGCCCGACAATATCGTGACGATGAACTGCACAGTCGAGTTTGTCGACGAGACAAGTGGGCTGCGCCGAATGGTGAAGCTGGTCTATCCCAAGGACGCGGATATCGAGAATGATTGTCTTTCCATATTAACCCCGATGGGCGCTGGCCTGATCGGAATGGTCGCCGGAGAGACCATTGCATGGCCGGACCGGAGCGGAACCGAACGGATGTTGCGTATCGTGAGCGTCACGCCGCCAGATGATCCTATCGCAAGTCCGGACTGAGATCATGGAGAAAGAACTTGTTCGCTATCGATGCATGACCGATGACGGCTCCTGTCTCGACATTATCGAATATCAGCATTTCAGGATCGTCGATATGGACAGTGGTGTCCGGCAATATCCGGGCGCGCGGAGGCTGGTGACAGAAAATGACGAATCTGTGCGTTATATCGACAAGATGACGTTCGAAATTATCGACACAGGTGAATTGGTCCGTCGGCAGGGTTGAGCCTGATCATGGTTGGCAGTGGCTGGACGGCAGATATGCAAACGAAATATGCGGAGTGAAAAATGAAACAATTTGTGGTTCCGATATTGCTCGTTGCAGCGGCAGCCGTGCTCAGCTTTCTGCTTCCGGCAAATCCGTGGCTGATTTGGCTATTGGCACCCGTCATCATTCTGCTCGGTGTCGCGCTTTGGGATATTATCCAGACCAGCCACACGCTGCGTCGCAACTATCCGGTCATCGCGCATATGCGCTGGTTTTTTGAAGATCTGCGCCCCTATCTGCGTTCCTATATCGTGGAAAGCGATCTGGACGGCAGGCCGTTTAATCATAATGATCGCGCTCTGGTCTATGCCCGCGCCAAGGGGGATAATTCCTACCATCCCTTTGGCACCGAACTGAATGTCTATTCGGATGAATATGACTGGCTCAACCATTCGATGATGCCCAATGAACGGGCCGCCAGCGAATTCCGCGTCAATGTCGGCGGCCCCCAATGCAAGAAACCCTATTCGGCCGCGATTCTGAATATTTCGGCGATGAGCTTTGGCTCGCTCAGCGCAAAAGCTATCGAAACCCTGAATCTGGGCGCGCAAAAAGGCGGCTTCTACCATGACACCGGCGAAGGCGGTTTCAGTCCTTATCATTCCAAACATGGCGGCGATATTGTCTGGGAAATCGGCAGCGGCTATTTCGGGTGTCGTACCGACGATGGTAATTTCGACCCCGAAAAATTCGCCAGAACCGCGGCGCTCGATCAGATAAAGATGATCGAGATCAAGCTGAGCCAGGGTGCCAAGCCCGGTCAGGGCGGCATGCTTCCCGGGGCGAAGGTCACCGCAGAAATCGCGGCAACTCGCGGTATTCCGGAAGGTAAGGACTGCATATCGCCCGCCGCTCATACGGCCTTTACCACCCCGCTAGAATTGCTTGATTTTGTCGAACAGCTACGGACGCTCTCCGGCGGAAAACCGGTCGGCATAAAATTATGCGTGGGCCAGCCGCACGAGATTTTTGCGGTGATGAAAGCCATGCTGCAAACCGGCATCAAGCTCGACTTCATTGTGGTGGACGGAGGCGAAGGCGGTACCGGAGCCGCGCCGGTTGAACTGTCCGACCGCGTCGGCATGCCGCTCCGCGAAGGCCTTATTCTCGTCAATAATGCGCTGATCGGAGCCGGGCTGCGCGGCGACGTCCGGCTGGCGGCATCGGGCAAGGTGATCAGCGGCGCCAGCCTCGCAATGAACGCGGCACTGGGCGCGGACTGGTCCAACGCCGCGCGTGGATTCATGTTTTCGCTAGGCTGCGTCCAGTCCTTGCAATGCCACACCGGCAAGTGCCCGACCGGTATCGCGACCCAGAGCCTATCGAGGCAGCGCGGTCTGGTCGTCGAAGACAAAGCCGAGCGCGTATACCGGTTTCAAAAGCAGACCGCAGCGGCCCTGCGCGATATCGTGGTCTCCATGGGTCTGGAAAATCCCTCGCAAATCCGGCCACACCATCTGCACGAGCGCCTGAACGCGGTTAAATCCAGTTCGATTGACGGTATCTATCCGTTCCTCAAAGCCAATGTGCTGGTCGATACACCGGAAGCCACGCCTTATGCCCGTTTCTGGGCGGCGGCACAGGCGGAGAGTTTCAGGGCTCTGCCGGATATTCGCCAGACCAGTTACAATTGAGACCGCGTCATTGCGCGCAGCCTGACCAATCCGGCGAAAAAGTTGCGGGCGTTGCATGACGTGATATCCGTTAGGGAAACCGACGGAAATCGACGGGCCCTATATCAATATAATCGCTTTGAATTCCCCCGAGACAAAAGCCTGTTTTCAAATCCTCAGCCTTTGTGATATTCGGTCCGCCAGCCCGATAATCGCGGTTGGTTATCACGCTTTACCGCAATGCTTCGCCACGAAAGCATGGTCTTTAGGAGAAAAAAATGTCCGTCGTAACGACTCAAAAACACGATAATATTCTGGTCATTGTCGCGAACAATCCTCCGGTCAATGCGCTCGGCGCGGCCGTTCGCCAAGGACTGGTCGACGGCATTGACGAGGCTCTGTCCGACAACGAGGTCGAGGCCGTGGTTATCCGCTGTGATGGTCGGACATTTTTCGCCGGGGCCGATATTACGGAATTCGGCAAACCGATGAAAGGCCCCGATCTCGGCGCGGCGCTTGACCGGCTGGAGGCCAGCAGCAAGCCGGTCGTCGCGGCGATCCACGGCACCGCTCTAGGCGGCGGCTGTGAAGTTGCATTGGCCTGCCACTACCGGGTCGCGGTTCCGTCTGCGAAAATGGGATTGCCGGAAGTGAAATTGGGCCTGATTCCTGGCGCCGCCGGAACCCAGCGCCTGCCGCGCGTGGTCGGCGCAGAGGCCGCCTTGCCGATGGTCGTGATCGGCAATCCGATTTCGGCGAAAAAAGCCCATGCCATCGGCCTGATCGACAAGATCGTCGGCGAAGACAGTCTGGCCGACGACGCGATAGGCTTTGCCCGCGAACAGATTGGCAAAGCGCCGCCGCGCTCTTCGGAAGGAACTGCCAACGAAGACGGCATCAAGAACCCGGCCATATTCGACGAATTCCGCCAGCAAAGCGGTCGCAAGATCCGCGGCTTCGATGCGCCCGAAGCCGGTATCCAGGCGGTAAAAGCGGCGGGCGAATTGTCTTATGCCGACGGTGTGGCGAAAGAGCGCGAACTGTTCACCAAATTGATGACCGGCACCCAGGCAGCGGCCATGCAACATTATTTCTTTGCCGAACGCGCAGCCAACAAGATTGACGGCATTGATCCGAAAATCGATCTGATACCTATCAAGAAAGTCGGGATTTTGGGCGCCGGCACCATGGGTGGCGGCATCGGCATGAACTTTCTGTCTGCCGGTATCCCCGTGACCATCGTCGAGCTGAAAGAGGAAGCGCTGGATCGCGGCGTCGGTGTGATCCGCAAAAATTACGAGAATAGCGCCAAGCGCGGTCGCATGACCGAGCAGCAGGTCGAGGATGCAATGGGCATTTTGACACCCAGCCTGTCCTACGATGATCTCGCCGATTGCGATCTGGTGATCGAAGCGGTGTTCGAAAATATGGACGTCAAAAAAGAGGTCTTCACCAAACTTGATGCTATCGTGAAACAGGGCGCCATTCTCGCCAGCAACACCAGCTACCTCAATATCGACGAGATCGCGGCGGTAACCAAGCGCCCCGAATATGTTCTGGGTCTGCACTTTTTCTCGCCAGCCAATGTGATGAAATTGCTGGAGATCGTTCGCGGCGAGAAGACCGCAGACGATGTCCTGATGACGGCGATGAAATTGTCGAAGAAGATCGGCAAAGTTGCGGCGGTATCAGGAGTCTGCCCCGGTTTTATCGGTAACCGGATGCTCAGCCCGCGTCAGGAACAGGCCAATGCGATGCTTATGGAAGGAGCTAATTACTGGGAAGTCGACGACGTCCTGCTCGAATTCGGATTCCCGATGGGACCGTTCCAGATGTCCGATCTGGCCGGCATAGATATCGGATGGCATCGCGATCCGGCCCGCATCGAAACCATGCGCGATGCCTTGTGCGCCGTCGGCCGCTGGGGCCAGAAAGTCGGCAAGGGATTTTACGACTATGACCAGGCGCGTCAACGGACGCCCGCTGATGAAGTCAAACAGATCATTGCCGAATTTGCTGCCAAAGCGGGCAAGCAGCAGCGCGACATTTCAAAGGACGAGATTCGCGAGCGGCTGCTCTATCCAATGGTCAACGAAGGCGCCAAAATCCTCGAAGAAGGCATGGCGCAGCGGGCCAGTGATATCGATGTCGTCTGGATCAACGGCTATGGCTGGCCGCTTTACACCGGTGGCCCGATGTTCTGGGCCGATACCGTCGGTCTCGACAAGGTCGTTGCCGGACTCGAGAAGCACAACCTGCCGGTCGCCGATATGCTCCGGGACAAGGCGAGCAAAGGCGAGAAGTTCAACGGGTAGGTTCAGGTTTATCGAATAGGAGAGAATAAATTGGCAACTCAAGCAATAGATCCGCTGGAAAAGTGGACGCCGAGCAATGGATGGCCGCTGCGGTCGCGTGATGAAATCAAAGCCTTGTTATGCGCACCGGGTGAACCATTTGAAATGGAGATGGTCGATATTGAAGGTGTCGCCACCCGCGTCTGGAAAAACGCGCACCCCAGCCTGGCGGCTCTCGCCGAACATGCCCGCGGTCATGGTGATAGCGAATTTCTGATATTCGAAGACGAGCGCGTCACCTATGCCAACTGGTATCGTGCCGTCGCCGCCCTCGCCGTGGAGTTGCAGAACATCGGCGTCACCAAGGGTGACCGGGTATCGCTGGCAATGCGCAACCTGCCGGAATGGCCGGTGATCTTCTTTGCTGCCGCTTCTATCGGCGCCATTGTTGTGCCGCTCAACGCCTGGTGGACGGATCAGGAACTGGTTTTCGGTCTGGAAAATTCACAGACCAGCGTCTTGCTCTGCGATGCCGAAAGATGGGACCGGATTTCGCCCCATCTGGCGGACCTGCCCGACCTCAAACATGTCATAGTGGCTCGCAGCCAAAGCGAATTGGCCCCGGCGGCCCGGCAGCTGGAAACCATTATCGGCCGGCCCAATGATTATGGCAATCTGCCGGATCAGAACCTGCCGGCGGTCGATATTGCACCGGATGACGCGGCGACGATTTTCTATACCAGTGGCACGACCGGACAACCCAAAGGCGCGCTCGGCAGCCATCGCAACCTGACAACCAACGCGATTTCCTCCGGCTATGCCGCAACAGTCGGAGCCTTGCGCCGGGGAAATGAACTACCCGAGCCTACCGTCCGGGTTGGCTTGACCGTCATACCCATGTTTCATTGTACCGCCTGTTCCGCAACCATGATGCCCACCGTACATGGCGGTCACAAGATGATATTCCTGCACAAGTGGGACACGGTAAAGGCAATGGAGATCATCGAACGGGAAAAGGTCAACGCGACCGGCGGTGTGCCGTTTATCGCGTGGCAATTGATCGAACATCCAGACCGCGAGAAATATGATCTGAGCTCGATCGATTCGATCAGCTATGGCGGAGCACCGTCAGCTCCCGAACTGGCCCGGAAGATCTTTGAAGTCTTTGGCGCACTGCCCGGCAACGGCTGGGGCATGACCGAAACAACGGCGACGGTTACAGGCCATAGCGCCGAGGATTATCTCAATCGCCCGACCAGTTGCGGCCCGCCGGTGGCGGCTGCCGACCTGAAAGTCATGAGCGAGGATGCCAGCGAGGAAATGCCGATCGGCGAGGTCGGCGAACTCTGGGCGCGCGGACCGATGGTCGTCAAAGGCTATTGGAGACGACCCGACGCAACCGCCGAAACCTTTGTCGATGGCTGGGTCCGTACCGGTGATCTGGCGCGGCTGGATGACGAAGGCTTCTGCTATATCGTCGACCGTGCGAAAGACATGATCATCCGCGGCGGCGAGAATATCTATTCATCCGAGGTCGAGAATGTCCTCTACGATCACCCTGCGGTGATGGACGCCGCTCTTGTCGGTATCGATCACAAGATGCTGGGCGAAGAACCGGCCGCCATTGTGCAACTGGTTCCGGGACAACAGGCCACCGAGGCGGAATTGCAGGCATGGGTGCGCGAACGGCTCGCCAACTTCAAAGTGCCGGTAAAAATCCTGTTCCGCACCGAAAGTCTGCCGCGCAATGCCAATGGCAAGATTCTGAAGAAGGACCTTAAGTCGTTGTTCTGAGGCTCAGTCGCTTTTCGGCGTCAGGCGGATCATGCCTTCCTGCACCGCGGAAGCAATCAATATGCCGTCCTGGGTATAGAGTGAGCCGCGATTGAGGCCGCGCGTATGGCCAGTCCAGTCGCTGTCCATGACATAGCATATCCATTGGTCGATTCTGAAATCATCATGGAACCACATCGCATGGTCGAGACTGGTCGAGAACAGGCCGGGCGTGGTCCAGTGCAATCCGTGCGGGATCATCGATGTCGACAATAGTCCCATATCGGATGCAAAGGCCAAAGTTGCCCGGTGTATGAGCGGATCATCCGGCAGCGGCGCGACCGTCTTGAGCCATTGATATTGCCTCGCATCCCGGGTTTTGCCCTCCGGACGAAAGCTGCGAACATCAAAGGGGCGCGGCATGCTCATCCGCTCGATATGCTCGTCCGAAACCTGCGGGTTGCGGGCGATCTGTTCCATCGCGCTCATACATTGCTCGGGCGGCAGAACATCCGGCATCTCTATCTGATGCTCCAGCCCTTCGGCGGGTTTCTGGAAAGACGCGGTCAGGTTGAATATGACCTTGTCATTCTGCCGGACAACGACCCTGCGGTTGGAGATGCTGCGACCGTCAAAGTCGCGATGGACGCGGAAATGCAGCGGCTTGGTCTCATCCCCGGCGCGGAGAAAATAGGAATGGAGCGAATGGATATTCTTCTCGGCATCAACCGTGCGATCCGCGGCTACAATCGCCTGAGCGATAACCTGGCCACCGAAAATCCGCTCGCGCGCGGTTGAGCTGAGCGCAGGAAAAACAAATTCGTCCTCACCATCCGCAGACAGGCTGAAAGTGCGGAGCAATCCGGCTATCAGCTTCTCCGCAGACACGGAGGAGCGGTTGGCCAAAGCATCCGATAACCGGCGTTCGACTTGTTCGTCTGTAAGCTGATCCAAAACTGCTTCTATTCCTTAAAGTGCTTCGAGCAACGGCTATTGCCAGCGTTCAGGGGTAAATCTCGAACAGTCCGGCACCGCCCTGACCGCCGCCAATGCACATGGTGACCACGCCCCATTTCGCGCCACGACGACGGCCTTCCTGCAACAGATGGCCGGCACAGCGCGCACCGGTCATGCCGAACGGATGACCGATCGAAATCGAGCCGCCGTTGACATTATATTTCGCCGGGTCAATTCCCAGACGGTCGCGGCTGTAAAGGCACTGGCTGGCGAAGGCTTCGTTCAATTCCCAGATGTCGATATCGTCAACAGTCAGCCCTTGCCGTTCAAGCAGCTTGGGAACCGCAAATACAGGGCCAATGCCCATTTCATCAGGCTCGCAGCCGGCCACCGCCCAGGACACAAAACGGCCCAGTGGCTTCAGTCCGCGGCGCTCTGCTTCCTTGGCTTCCATCAGCACGAGAGCGGCCGCTCCGTCCGACAGCTGGCTGGCGTTGCCGGCCGTGATAAATTTGTCTTCGCCCATGATCGGCTTCAGACTGGACAGGCCTTCCAATGTCGTTGTCGGGCGATTGCATTCGTCGCGGTCGACGGTGTAGTCGACGATGGTTTCTTCCTTGGTTTCCCGATCAACGAGTTTCATCTTGGTCTGCATGGGGACGATTTCATCGTCAAAAAGCCCGGCTTCCTGCGCTGCTGCGATCCGCTGTTGCGATTGCAGGGAATATTCATCCTGATATTCGCGGCTGATATTATAACGCTCTGCCACGATATCGGCGGTCTCGATCATCGGCATGAAGATCGCCGGAGCAATTTTCAGAATTTCATTGTCGATGCTGCCTTCCGGTGCCCGCGGCCCTTGCATCGAAATGCTTTCGACACCGCCCGCGACCACGCAATCTGCGCCGTCACCGCGGATATGGTTTGCCGCCATTGCGATGGACTGCATGCCCGAAGAACAGAAGCGGTTGACCGTTGCTCCGGCCGTTGTTTTTGGAAGACCGGCGAGAAGCGCAGCGTTGCGTCCGATATTGGGAGCCGCGTGCGCCACATTACCGAATATGCAATCATCGACAAAATCACCCTCAACACCCGACTTGGCGACCGCATGTTTGACGGCATGGGCAGCCATAGTCATCGGGGGCGTGATATTGAAGCCACCGCGACCAGCTTTGGCAAGCCCGGTACGAGCATAGGATACGATGACTGCTTCACGCATTGTATAATCTCCATTTGATTGTCTCAGAAGGTTTTCCGACTGGATCACATTTGTTTGTGACGGCCTAAGATTATTTGGAACCATGTCAAGATGTCCCACGGCGAACGGCACAGTTTTCCGACTGCCAGAGCAGGATAGGCCGCGAACAGGACTATTCTGGAGCGATACCGGCCTTTCCTGCAAAAATGATATTGTCAGGAAGACCGTCTTAATATCGCGCGTAAGGCAATATCAACGGCAGTTTACTGTGTCTGTGGCGCGCAGACACCGCGAGGCCAGAACATCTGTCCATAGGGAGTTTTGAATATGAGCAGGTCCTGAGAAAGACTCTCGAGTTGCATATCCATGAAAGCCAGAGTGGGTTTGATTTTTATACGGCGACCTTCGATGACATAGGTCCCGGGTTCCTCGATCTCCGTCGATGAATTGGTCTGGTAAAGCAAAGTCCCGTCAGGCGAGAAAATATAGTTGATCTGTTCATCGGTCCGCTCTCCGTCGATGAGGAGATGGGAAAAGCACCATTGCCCTTCGAGATAGGCCGGGGTCAGACCAGCGACCTCCACCTCCGAAGCGCCTGCGCCGTTCCATATCCCGGTAGATGATGCCGCCTGATCTTCTGACTGGCCACAGGCGGAAAGGAGCAAAGGAAGCAGCAGAGCGGAGCGAAATTTCATGAGTATTTCCTGACAATGTTACAGAAAGATAATTGGAGCCATGACGGGTAGCCGCGTCATCACGGGACATTGAAACCGGTGTTAATTTCCGGTCGCATTTTCAACGCTGACGACCAGCACCCGTTTAACGCCTTCATCTTTGATATCGATAATGACCATTCCATGGCCGTTTCCACGAAATAATGTCATCCCCGGCTTTGGTTCTTCCACGGGAAACAGCTCATAGCCGGCTGCAATCATGCGATCATTATAGGCCGCCAGCAGGTCAGCGGCGCTGGTCTGTGTATTGCCGCGCAAGAGATAGGTTTCGGCCATCGGATTCATCTTCTGGCTTTGCGTCGGTTCGAAGTCGGCGGGCAGCCAGATATCCTTGGGCATCCAGCTCATATCCTTCGGCAGAAAGGCGGGTGGTGGTGACTCCACCTTGCTGATCTCCAGCGGGCCATTGGCGACAGCCTCTGGCGGCTTCGGATCATCGGAACATCCGGCCACCAGCAATATCGGCGCTGCCATCGTCAAAATTACTCTGCCATTTTTCATATCTTCTCTCCGTTGCGCCATGCCAAATGTTAATCTGATAGATGCGGGACCGGCCTCTTGCCCTGGTCGGGGCCCGCCGGCTCGCGTCAATTGAACCGGTAGCTGCCTGCATAGCTGCGGTAGGACATTGTGGTGACGCCATTGCGTCTGGTTCCTGCATAAGAGGATTGCCCCGGGAGCATCTGGATCGACACCTGCCCGCCGGAACGGTCGATCCGTCCGGCATGGAGCGCTGCTTTGCAGATATAGGAATCATCCGTGTAAATGTCGGTTCCCCATACCGACCCCGTGTTCGAGATATTTGCAGGGCATGAGCAACTCAGCGCTTTGCCGGTTCCTCACCATTTGGATGCCGCGCGGCATTCCCCGATATCTTCGGCGGTCAGTTGATTTTCCGCCTGACCCAAATTGCCCAAACCAAGACTGCCCAATATGGCTGCGGCATCTCGTTCAAAAGAACTTCCGGACCTGGATCTCCGTCCATTGCCATTGACCCGATTGCGATCTCCGGCCGATGCCCCGCTTGAATTGACTTCGACCGCATCAACAAAGCGGTAGCTGGCGCGATATTTCCCGTAACTCCGGGTCGATACGCCATGCCGTTTCGTACCGGTGTAGCTATTCTGACCGGGCAGCATTTCTATCGTCACGCGTCCGCCGCTGCGATCCAGAACCGAGGCATGGAGTGCTGTGGAACAGATATAGGAATCCGCCGTATAAATGTCGGTGCCCCACAGCGAAGTCGAAATGTCAAAATTCGCCGGGCATGTACAGGTCAGAACCTTGTCCGTCCCCGCCCAGCTGGTGGGAGCAGCACAGATTCCGATATCCTGCGCGTCCTGCCCCGGGCCGGGTTGACTGGCCGGCGCCGCCATTGCCGACGAAGACAGAGAAGCGGACACGAATGCGATGGCGGTTAACATCGATCTGAAGCTTGATACTGGCATTTCAGCAATCCTTTGCCGTTGAAACATCGAATGAATGGCAGGATGATCCTCAAGATCATTGCCAATCACCCCTCCAACGCAAAGCAATGAAAAACACCGCCAGTTTTCAGAAGAAACTAGCTGGAGAATTTCGCTGCGGCTGCCTTGCAAGGAAGCAGATACCGATCCGGCAGCGGTATTTTCGACGCCTTCAGGCCGCTATAGGCGGACTGGATAAACGGCTTCGCTTCCCTCTTCTTTCCCTGTCCCATTATCGATATCCCGATCCGGCACCGCGCCACCTCGGTCGCGAAATGGCCAGCAGGCAATACCCGCGAGAGCAAGTCGAATGCGCGCTGCGCGTCAACCTGCGCTTCGACAAAACGGCCTTGCGCTATACGCATTTCGGCGCGGGTTAGCGATGGAAAGGCACGGCGCGGGTGATCGTCCGGAAGATGGCGCGCGAAAATATTGTCGACATCCCGCAAATCCCTTTCGGCTTGGGTAAATTGCCCTGTCTGGACGAGGGCTGCAGCAAGATTCTGCTCCACCTCTCCCGCTTCCAGAGACCGCTTCCCATGTTGGGATCGGGTCTGCACCAGGACCTGCCGAAACTGGGATATCGCCTCTTCGATCTTGCCTGCCTCGACCAGAGCCAGAGCAAGATTGTTGCGATGTGACAGGTTGGACGAATAATCGGGGCCAAAGGCGGCGATCGACAATTTCAGAGCCTTGCGATGATATTCTATCGCTGCTTGCGGTTTGCCTTGCGTTGCTGCCAGCCGGCCGAGATCGGAATAGATGATCGACAGCCGCGGGTGATTGTCGCCATAATATTTGCGGGCGACAGCAAGGGTCTTGTCCAGCTGGGCTTCTGCGGCGGTGCCCTCACCCAGACCGACGAGAGACCGGCCCAGCCCCGAACCTGCTTCAACAGCAGCGGGGATTTGATCGAGCTTCCCTGCCAGGGTCTCCACCCGTTTGAACAGCTCTTTCTGCTCCGACCAGTTCCCTTCCTGATTCCAGGCCGCCAACAACAATATGTCGAGCGCATGAATATCTTCGCTCTTGTTCCGTCCAAGCAGGGCCAGCGCTCTGTCCAGCTTCTCCTCACCTGCTTTCCGGTCTCCATCCAGGCTTTGCAGATAGCCAAGATAAGCAAGAGCAGCAGCATAGGCATTGTTGTGCGGTGCCTTGGCTCTGTCCAGCAATGCCACTGCTTCTGCGGCCAGTTTCTGCGCGGCAGGCAGATCATCGGCCCGTTGGTGGCCGCGCGCGGTCCAGCCCAGCAAGTCCGCAATCAAAGCCGGATCATCCGCCAGATTCTCGCGTGCATCCGCCAGAGAAGCTTCCAGCATCCTGAGCGTCGTCGCCGATTGCGGGCCGGCCGCGTCCATTTCCAGCGGATCGAACCGCCGAAACAGATTGAGCAGCATATCCTTGCCTCGTTCGACCCGGTCCAGAGCCGCGACCGCGATATTCCTCTGTTCGCGAATCTGGTTTGCATAGATCGAAGCGGTCAATCCCCAGCCGGCAAAGCCCAGTAACAAGGCCGCCGCCAGGACTGCTGTCCATGGATTGCGCCTGATCAGGCGCCAAAGCCCTGCCGCTTTGCTATCCGGCGCCGCCATGACTGCCTGACCGTCGATCAGCTTTCTCAGGTCCATGGCGAATTGCGCAGCGGACGGATATCTTGCAGCCGGATCGGAAGCCGTTGCCATCTCCGCCACAGCCATATGATCGGCATCAAGGTCAAAATCGGATATCAACTGTTTGACGACCAGCCCCAGCTGGAAAATGTCACTACTTATGGTCAATGCTGTTCCGGCACGATGTTCGGGCGAGGCGATAGCGGGAGACACGGCGATGGCCGGACCTCCCAGCCCGTCCTCATCGAGCAATTGGGCGATGCCGAAGTCCAGCAGCTTGATCGCCCCGTCTTCCTGAACCACGACATGTTCGGGCTTGAGATCGCCGTGCAGGACCAGCCGGTTATGGGCGGCCTGCAACGCGTCCGACGCTTGTGCGACGAGCGCGAGCCGCTCCGCCAGAGGCAGGCTATTTGTCGCACAATATTCTGTAATCGGCAGGCCATCGACATATTCCATGACTAGCCAGGGTGATCCTGTTGCCGTCTCGCCGCCGTCTATGATTCTCACCAGCCCGTGATGATCCAGACTAGCCAGCACATTGCGTTCGCGATGGAATAATTTGACCAGATCATCGCTCAGGATAGACGCCCGCATGATCTTCAGCGCCGCTTTTTGCCGGTAGCGATCATCATCCCGCTCGACGTGATAGACCTCGGCCAGCCCGCCCGATCCAATATGGCGGATGATCTTCCACGGACCATAATGAGAGCCGACACGCGGATCATCGGAATCGCGGGCGAATTCCGGCACGACCATATCGAGGAACATGTCGCGCTTTTGCTCCAGCACCGTGAACAGCGCGTCGCTATTGGCCGCCTTGTCGAGCAATATTTTCGTCCGTAAACCGAGTGCGGGTTCGGCGACAAAATGCATCTTGATCCATGAAGCCCGCTTGCCGGACGCCAGTGACAAGACATGGTCGAGAGCGTAATCCACCCTTTCCCAATCGGACTTGCCGATATCCTGCTTCATATTGCGTCCGTTGTCATATGCGACCCGCTAGATTGGAAGGACTGGTTTGCGATCCTGTTTCCATGAGAATTCACAAGCGACCATGAATTTCCTTGTCGGTCTGATAACGTCAAACAGCGCCATCATCCGCCACAAAATGTTCCGCGAGATAAATCCGCGCCCGCGTCCATTGCCGCTCAACGGTCCGCGTGGACCGATCCAGAGCCTGTGCGGTTTCCTCGACGGTCAGACCGGCGAAGAACCGGCATTCGACCACCGCTTCCAGTTCCGGAACGCGATCAGATAGCGCCGCAAGCGCCTCATCAATGGTCAATATTGCATCCGAAGGGGCAGTGTCTGCCACCAGATTTTCATCCAGCTGGACATGTGCAGCGCCGCCTCCCCGTTTTCCCGCGGTCTTGCGGCGGGCGTGGTCGACCAATATCTGCCGCATGGCCCGGGACGCCGTGGCCAGATAATGGTTGCGGTCGGTGTAGGACGATCCTTCGGAGGCAGATAATTTCAGCCAGGCTTCGTGCACGATCATGGTGGTGTTGAGCGATGGACCGGTGGCCTGCCGGCTAAGCTGACGCGACGCTATCCGGCGCAAAGCGTCATAGGTCTCGGCGATCAGTTCTTCGGACAGGTTTAGCTTGCGGTTTTCAGCTTCACTTTCACGGCGATTGCTCCCCATTCAATGTTCCCATGCAAAATTCCGGGCCGTGCGCCGGAAGAAGATACTCTTCTCGTGCATGTGGCTGGTATAGCAAGGCTTTTTCTACATTCCCGCGATTTTAGCGGAAGGGGATATCCGGCCTCTCCTTTTCAATGACGAATATCTCGATGCGGGTTTCGTCCCCTTCACCGTCGCCCCTGAGCGTGATCGAGCCATCATCAACAGACTCTCCCGCGAAGCGAATAAGCAGGACATTGCCTTGCTCTTCGCTGATGATCGTCAGATTCTGGCGCGGCAACATGCAGCGATAAAAAGCTGACACAGCTTCAATCGTCCCCGCTGTCTTTGCGACAATGGCATAATTGTCACTGGCATATTCCGGCGGATGACCAGCGGTTTGCTGCTCGATAACAGCGTCCTGCGGCAACGGGTTCCACGATGGATAATTTTCTACCTGCATCGCTTGTGACTCGGGGCAAGCGGCCTTTGCTCCACTGTCCGCCGTTGCACAGCTTGCCAGAGAAAAAAGCGAAGGGGCCAGCACCCAGCCAAGGGCGAAGCGCCGGCCTCCTCGCGATATTATTTTCACTCGCCCGATCTTGCGATCGCTTCCAATGCGTCCAGATCGATCTGATTGAGCACCGCGCGCAGGTCCGCGATGGAATTGGCATATCCGTCGGCTTGCACGTTGAAACGGTCACCGACAATCATCCCGTAGCGGCCGTCCTTGCTGGCGCTGTCATAGCGGATTGTCGTGAGACGTCCGTCAATCTTGCCCATTTTTTCGATCACCGTCCCGTTCTGGCTTTCGGATTCCATATTCATCGCACCGCCCAGCGTGGCGAGACTTCCGGCAATACCGAGATCGGTGATGATCAGATCGATGCTCTTCTCGTCATCACCGTAGCTGGCGGCGGCGCTGGAGGCACCAACCCCGCCAACCGACGTTCCGCTGGAATGTGTATTCGTCTTGACCAACCCCCCCGGCAAACTGGCCGGGAGCATTGCAGCCAGCTGCTTTGATGGCAATGTCGTGGCCTGGCCGTTTTGCGCGCGTTCGTTGGCAGCCGCCATTTTCTCACCGGCTTTTTCCAGCTCGCCCAAATCGAATGATCCGACACCGGGCACGTTGACGCTACCGGACAGGCTGCCGTCACTGACTTCCGGAACCGAACTGGTCAAAATCATCAAAGGGGCCAGAATCACGCTGAAGATGATTCCCGCGACGAAGCCGACGGCAAGGATCGCACCTGTATAGATAAGCGCCTTGTCTTCCGGTGCTTTCATCATCACCGGTATACCGACGAAAAGGAGATATAATCCATATAGCCCCAATATCGCGAGCATCCCCAGACCCGGAATCAGCTGGAAGGCTCCGGCAACCCAGGCCGCAGTCGCGCTATATGCGGCCAGCTTGAAGGCATTATTCCGGTTCGCAGTGCCGCCGAAACGGGGCGCCAGAAAGTCGATCACCAACGCCATCAGAAAAACGCCGATCAGCGTGAATATATAGCTGACCACCGCGGTCGACAGGGCCGACATGAAAGACGGCCGGTGCGTGATTCCGAAAAAGCTGTTGCCAAAGACGACGGCGTGGATGAACCCGGCAACCGGTCCGATCGCCGCCAGCGGCAAGATGTAGGATTTGTAGAGCGAAGCGATACTGGTCGTTTCAGTTTCGATGACCGGCCATTCTGCACGTGGTTGCAATAATATGGCTTTCACCCGCTGCAACAGCGAGGCTCCGTATTGTTCGTTGTTCATTTACCCATCCCTAAATTTTACGTGGTCACAACCCAACACGAAGGATTGTCGAAAAACCCGCCAAAGTAAATGTAGTTATTTCCATGCCTTATTCGGGCGAGCACATCCGCGTCGCCAATATTTTACTGCGTTCAAGGCGCGAACCGGCGGCAAGGCTGACTTGCGTCCATATATATTGGGCAACAATTCAGCCCGAAGACTCAATCGGGCAGAATCATAATCTTAGGCGATCGCCGAGACCAGCCAGACTTTTCCCTGCATCATCACGCCTTTTCCGGGCACATGATAGCGGGCAAATAGATCGGCCAGTTCCTTGCTGGCGGCGGCAATGACAGCCTCGCCCTTTTCATTCAGCAACCGACCGACGGCAAGAGAGGCAAAGGCGAAAGCGACGGCTTGCTCAGGCGTGGCTCCAATCCCGCCAACGGGTTGCAGAGCTTCATAGGCGACCACATCAACATCGCTGAAACCGCTGCCGTCCAGTATTTCACCCAGATATTCCAGATCTTCGAACGCAAACGGGCCCGGCGCGCGTGGCACCGCTGGCGGAATTTCGATGTGATTTCTGACGACGCCCATCATTTCCATCATCCAGAGATTGTCACGCGGCGGTCCCCAGACCGCCAGATCGATGCGCGCGCCTTTCCGGACGAGGCCGTGGAGATTTTTAAAGGCGTTGACCGGGTCTTCAAAAAACATGCTGCCAAAGCGCGAGAAGAGCCGGTCATAAGGCGCATCCGGCAATTGGGCGATGGCGGCATCGGCGTTGGTGAACTCTATATTGGTCATGCCCCTGTTTGCCGCTCGTTCCTGCGCGGCGGCCACGAGGTCGGGGGATATATCGAGTCCCATGACCTTGCCGGAAGGCGCGACCGCACCGGCGATAGCCAGCGTTGTAGCACCGCCTCCGCAACCCAGGTCAATCACTGTCTCGCCATCCTGATAATCGGCCCGGGCCAGCAAGGCTTCGCCAATCGGGGCGATCATTTCTTCGAACAACGAGAGACTGGCCAGCCATTTGAGTCCCATATCACCCGCCCAGTCTTCCGGCTTCAGTTCTTGCGGTTGCTGGCCCTGATCGGTGCTGTCGTTGCTCATGATGATTTCTCTATCCTATAATATTTTCGCGAAGCCGGCCGTTCCTGTTCCGGTCACCGGTTTCCGCACGGGCGAGACCGTTCTGGTCGCTGCCTCCATGATCTGCTGCGGATCAGGCTTGTCGGTCAACAAGGCTTCCATCGTTCTGACGCAGAGACGCGAGGAATCATCGGCAAGGTCATACCAGATCTGCTTGCCTTCGCGGCGGGTCTTCACGACATCCGCCTGTCGCAGCGCCGCGAGCTGCTGGCTGAGCGCCGGCTGGCCGATACCGGTTGCGGCATCGATCTCGCTGACGCTGTTTTCGCCGCGGAGCAGAAAGGACAAGATCATCAGCCGCTGCGGCTGGGCGAAGATTTTCAGCTTCTCGGTCGCGGTATCGGCGCGGTCGCGGCTTTCGTAAATCGCCGTCACGGGGCCTTCACCTTGTGGCAGAACCAGTCGTCCTCCCGGCTGATATCCGTCTCCGAGAGCGGCGGGATCTGAAGCACATCGTCACCGGGCTGCCACCCTTCCGGGATCAGGACATCGGCCCTGTCGGAAAGTTGCAGCGCCGCCAGCAGGCGAATCATCTCGTCAACCGACCGACCGACATTATGCGGATAGCAGGTGGTTGCGCGGACCAGGCCCTCCGGATCGATAAAATAGCTGGTCCGCATCGCCGCAGAATCGGCGGCATTTTCGTCGATCATGCCAAAGGCACGGCCGACCGCCATGCTCGGATCCTCGACGATCGGAAAGGGGATTTTGACGTCGAACTTTTCCTCGATCGCCCGCGCCCAGGCGAGATGGGAATAGAGGCTGTCCACCGAGAGGCCGAGCAACGCACAGTCCATCGCCTCGAACTGGTCCTGATGACGCGCAAGAGCGACAAATTCGGTGGTGCAGACCGGGGTAAAATCGGCGGGATGCGAGAAGAAGATCAGCCACCGTCCGCGATAGTCGGACAGCTTGACCGGTCCACGGGTCGTGCGCGCCTCAAAGTCCGGGGCGACCTCCCCTATACGCAATGACCCTGACTTTACCTGCAACGCATCTGACATTAATTTTCACCTCTCCCGAGAATTGGCAGTGTTAGCATATTGACGCAACACATATAATGTATTACATAGTTTATGTAAATATGAATTTGAGGAATTATCTATGACTGATTCGGCACTGATTCATGCAACGGAACAAATCTCCCGCGCCCAGCAGCATATCCCCGTTATCAAGGCTTTTTTCGATCAGCCGACCTATACGGTAACCTATGTCGTGCATGACAAGGAGACGAAATGCGCCGCCATCATCGACAGCGTGTTCGATTTCGACCCGGCTTCCGGCCGGACCTCCTTTGATTCCGCCGACGAGGTGATTGCCTATGTCAAGGAACAGGGTCTGACGGTCCAGTGGCTGCTCGAAACCCACGCCCATGCCGACCATCTGTCGGCTGCACCCTATCTGCAGGAAAAGCTTGGCGGCAAGATTGCCATTGGCGAGCATATCGTGACGGTGCAGGATGTATTCGGCAAATTGTTCAACGCCGGAACCGAGTTCCAGCGCGACGGATCGGATTTCGATCGCCTGTTCGCCGATGGCGATACGTTCAAGATCGGCAATCTCGATGTAACAGTGATGCACGTCCCCGGCCATACGCCGGCCGATATCGCCTATGTCATCGGCGATGCGGTCTTCGTCGGCGACACGATGTTCATGCCGGATTACGGAACGGCCCGGGCCGATTTCCCCGGCGGTGACGCACGCAAGCTCTACCAGTCGATGCGGCGCCTGTTGTCGCTGCCCGACAGCACCCGCCTGTTCATGTGCCATGACTATCTGCCTGCCGGCCGGACCGAATATGTCTGGGAAACCACCGCCGCCGAGCAGCGGAAGAACAATATCCATGCGCATGACGGCGTGACCGAGGACGAATTTGTCAAAATGCGGACCGAGCGCGACAAGACGCTGGATATGCCGCGGCTGATCCTGCCGTCGGTCCAGGTCAATATGCGGGCCGGCCATCTGCCGCCCGAGGAAGATAATGGCGTGCGCTACCTCAAAGTCCCGTTGAACGGCGTCTGATGCTCGCTGCATTTCCCCATGCCATGCCGCTGGAAGGCCTGATCGGCGGACTGATGATCGGTGTTGCCGCCGCCGTGATGCTGCTTGGCCTCGGCCGCATAGCCGGAGTCAGCGGACTGGCGGCGCGCGCCACCGGTATTGCCGACAGCGGAGCGCCACGCGGCATAGCCATCGCCTTCGTTATCGGCCTGCCGCTGGGCGCGCTGGTCATCTCCGCGATCACCGGCGGGATCGAGACCCGCTTTCCGCCCTCGGTCATTTCGCTGGTCATCGGCGGCCTGCTGGTCGGCTATGGCACGCGGCTTGGCTCGGGCTGCACCAGCGGCCACGGCGTCTGCGGCATGTCGCGCCTGTCCCCGCGCTCGTTGATTGCCACGGCCATTTTCATGGCCAGCGGCTTTGTCACGGTCGCGCTGATGCGTGCGGGAGGCCTGTTATGAGACAGATATTGGTCGCTCTTTTTGCCGGCTCCCTGTTCGGCGCCGGCCTTGCCTTCTCGGGCATGGCCGACCCTGCAAGGGTGCAGGGCTTTCTCGATCTTTTCGGTCACTGGGACCCGACCCTCGCCTTTGTCATGGGCGGCGCGATGATCCCGATGGCCATTGCCTGGATCATTCAGCGACGGCTCGAAAAGCCTTTTGCCGACGCGCATTTTTCGTTGCCCGGCACCACGCTGATTGATCGCAAACTGACAATCGGTGCGGTCCTTTTCGGAGCCGGTTGGGGCATTAGCGGCCTCTGCCCGGGGCCTGGTCTGGCCGACCTGGCGATCAATCCCCTGCCCGCCCTTGCCTTCGTCGGCGCATTGCTGGCGGGCATGATCGCACATCGGGCGACAAGTTAAGCAGAGACACGATAATGAAGGATGTCCAATGACGAGCAAGCCAGAAGTCACGAAGTTGAGCGACACCGTAAGCGTATCGCCGCAATTGGAGCTCAGCGATGTCACGGCATTGGCAAAAGCCGGCTTCAAATCGATCATCTGTAACCGGCCCGACGACGAGGCAGGCGACCATCCCCGTTCTGCCGCCGTGGCGGAGGCCGCACAACAAGCGGGCCTGAAGTTCGCATATGTCCCGGCAGTGTCAGGCGCGATCACCGATCAGGACGGCGAGAAAATGGCAGGCGCGCTGGCTGACCTTCCGGCCCCGGTTCTCGCTTATTGCCGCTCAGGTGCCCGGTCGACAAAACTGACCGAGATGGCGCAGGCCAAAACGGCCAATACATCGTCGGCCGCGAAAAAATTCAACGTCGTCATCGTCGGCGGCGGCTCCGCCGGTATCGCGACCGCCGCCAGCATGTTGAAGCGCGACAGGAATATCTCGCTGGCGATCATCGACCCGGCCGACGACCATTATTACCAGCCCGGCTGGACGATGGTTGGCGGCGGTGCCTTTTCTCCCGAATTCACCCACCGCAAGGAAAAGGACCTGATTCCTGCCCGCGCACAATGGATCAAATCTGCAGTCAGCTCTTTTGATCCGGAGAATAACGCCGTTGCGACAGCCGTGGGACAGGAAATCGGCTATGACGTGTTGATCGTCTGCCCGGGTATCAAGCTGGACTGGGAAGCCATTGACGGCCTGCCGGAGACGCTGGGCAAAAATGGTGTCACGTCCAATTACCGCTTCGATCTCGCGCCTTATACATTCGACCTGGTCAAACATATGGCCGGCGGGACGGCCTTGTTCACCCAGCCGCCGATGCCGATCAAATGTGCCGGGGCACCGCAGAAAGCGATGTATCTGTCCTGCAGCAAGTGGGAAAAGCAGGGCGTTTTAGGCAATATCGACGTGCAGTTTCACAACACCGGCGCGGTGCTCTTCGGTATCAAGGAATATGTGCCCGCCCTGATGGAATATGTTGAGCGCTATGACATCCATCTGAAGCTGGAATCGAAACTGGTTGCAGTCGACGGTCCGGCGCAGATTGCCACGTTCGAACAGAAACATGGCGAGGAAATCAAAAGGGTCGAGATAAAGTTCGACATGATCCATGTTGTCCCGCCGCAAGTCGCTCCCGATTTTGTCCGGTCCAGCCCGCTGGCCGCGGAAAGCGGCTTCGTCGATGTCGATCCGGCCACCCTGCGGCACGCGAAATATGCCAATATATTCGCGCTCGGCGATGCCTGCAACGCACCCAATGCCAAGACCATGGCAGCCGTGCGCAAACAGGCCCCGGTCGTTGCCGTCAACGCTCTCGCTGCCCTCGAAGGCAAGCCGGCGGTGGCCGATTATGACGGTTATGGCAGTTGCCCGCTGACCGTCGAGCGCGGCAAGGTGGTGCTCGCCGAATTCGGCTATGGCGGCAAGCTGCTGCCAAGCTTCCCGAACTGGCTGATCGACGGCACAAGGCCATCGCGCCTCTCGTGGCTGCTCAAGGACACGATCCTGCCGCCGGTCTACTGGCACGGCATGCTCAAGGGCCGCGAATGGATGGTCAAGCCGCATCGTATCGGCGCGAAATAAGCCGGCCCGATGAAAATTTCCCGCTATTTGCCGATCCTTGATTGGGGCAGTCGCTATAACAGCACCACGCTGACCAACGACGGTGTCGCCGCGATCATTGTCACGATCATGCTGATCCCGCAGAGTCTGGCTTATGCGATGCTGGCGGGATTGCCGCCGGAGATAGGGCTTTACGCCTCGATCCTGCCGCTGATTGCTTATGCGATATTTGGGACCAGCCGGACATTGGCGGTCGGTCCGGTCGCGGTGGTGTCGCTGATGACCCTGACTGCCGCGAGCGCCATTGCCGCGCCCGGTAGTGCCGAATTTATCGCCGCCGCGTTGGTATTGGCACTGCTCTCCGGACTGTTCCTGCTGCTGCTCGGCATATTCAAGCTCGGCTTTCTCGCCAATCTGCTATCCCATCCGGTGGTATCGGGCTTCATCACCGCCAGCGGCATCATCATCGCGACCAGCCAGCTTAAGTCGATTTTCGGGATCAAGGCGAGCGGCGCGGCCATGCCCGAACTGGTTTCCACTATTGCCGCAACAATCGGCACCACCAATATCCCGACCTTGATCATCGGCGTATCGGCGACCGTTTTTCTATTCTGGGTCCGCAAGGGGCTGAAGCCGCTGCTGATGCGGATCGGAATTCCAGCACGCCCGGCGGAACTGCTGGCCAAGGCCGGACCGATTGCCGCCGTTGCCGTTTCGACCATCGCCACGATAATGTTCGATCTGGAGGCCAAGGGGGTCAGCGTGGTCGGTGATATCCCGCAAAGCCTGCCGCCCTTCTCGGTTCCGCTGGTCGATCTGGAGCTCTGGAAGACACTGGCGATACCGGCTCTGTTGTTGAGCATTATCGGATTTGTCGAATCTGTCTCCGTCGGCCAGACCTTGGCGGCCAAGCGCCGTCAGCGGATCGACCCGGATCAGGAACTGATCGGCCTTGGCGCAGCCAATATCTCGGCGGCTTTTTCCGGCGGCTATCCGGTGACCGGCGGCTTTGCCCGTTCGGTGGTCAATTTCGATGCCGGCGCGGAGACGCCGGCTGCCGGAGCCTTCACGGCGGTAGGCATCGCCCTGGCGGCGCTGTTCCTCACTCCATTGCTCGCATCGCTCCCCATCGCCACTCTGGCCGCAACCATCATCGTCGCCGTCCTGAGTCTGGTCGATCTGAAGACGCCGCTAACCATCTGGCGCTATTCGAAAATGGACTTTGCCGCCATGGCAGCGACCATTGGTGTGACCCTGCTCGCTGGAGTCGAGCCCGGTGTGATCGCGGGTGTTGGCCTCAGTCTCGCCCTGTTCCTGTGGCGCAGTTCGCGGCCCCACGCGGCGATTGTCGGTCGGGTCCCCGAAACCGAGCATTTCCGCAACGTCAACCGGCACAAGGTCTTCACCGATCCCCGCATCCTGACCATCCGGATCGACGAGAGCCTGACCTATCTCAACGCGCGCTGGCTCGAGGAATTCATTCTCGAACAAGTCGCCGAGCAGAAAAGCGTCCGCCACGTCATCCTGATGTGCTCCGCGGTCAACGCGATCGACGCGTCGGCGCTGGAAAGCATCGAGGCGATCAACCACCGTCTGGCGGATGCCGGCATCTCCCTGCACCTTTCGGAGGTCAAGGGACCCGTGATGGACGCGCTGAAGCGCTCGCATTTTCTGGAGCAGCTCTCCGGGCAGGTTTTTCTTTCGCAAAACGAAGCTTATACTGCGATTATTGCAATTGCGGAAAACGAAGATAACGCCGACACTGATATCGATATTTGGAAGGCAAGGGGCCTGATATGATGGAAAATGATCTCGCAATCAATCTGGCGAGGGCGCAATTTGCCTTCACCGTCAGCTTCCATTTCCTGTTCCCCGCCTTCACCATCGGCATCGCCAGCTATCTCGCGGTGCTGGAAGGGCTCTGGCTGAAAACCGATAATGGCGTTTACGCGAACCTGTACCGCTATTGGCTAAAGATATTCGCGGTGGTTTTCGCAATGGGCGTCGTTTCCGGCATTGTCATGTCCTATCAGTTCGGCACCAACTGGTCAGTATTTTCCGACAAGGCGGGACCGATTATCGGGCCGCTCATGGCCTATGAAGTGCTGACCGCCTTTTTCCTCGAGGCCGGATTCCTCGGCGTGATGCTGTTCGGCATCAACAAGGTCGGCCGCAAGCTGCATTTCGTCGCGACTCTGGCCGTTGCCATCGGCACATTCATCTCCGCTTTCTGGATTCTGTCGGTGAACAGCTGGATGCAGACGCCGGTCGGCTATGCGATCAATGACGTCGGCCAGTTCGTGCCCGCAGCGGGCTGGTGGGATATCGTCTGGAATCCCAGCTTCCCCTATCGCCTGGTGCACACGGTGCTTGCCGCCTATCTGACCACCGCCTTTGCGGTCGGCGCAGTCGGTGCCTGGCATCTGCTGAAAGACAAGACCAACCCCGGCGCGCGCAAGATGTTCTCGATGGCGATGTGGATGGCGGCACTGGTCGCTCCGACCCAGATATTCATGGGCGACCTGCACGGCCTCAACACGCTCGAGCACCAACCAGCCAAGGTAATGGCGATGGAAGGCCATTATGACAGCCATCCCGATGGCGCGCCGCTGATCCTTTTCGGTATTCCCAACAGCAAGGAAAAGCGTGTCGACTATGCCATTGAAATACCCAAGGCATCGTCGCTGATCCTCAAACATGATCTGAATGCGCCTCTCGCCGGGCTTGATACCATCCCCGATGCAGACGAACCGCCGGTTGGCATCGTCTTCTGGTCGTTCCGGATCATGGTCGGTCTGGGCTTTGCGATGCTCGGCATCGGCCTGTGGAGCCTGTTCGCCCGTTCGCGCAAGAAACTCTATGACTGGCCGCTGCTGCACCGCGCGGCTCTGGTGATGGGGCCATCCGGCTTCATTGCCGTGCTGGCCGGCTGGGTAACGACCGAGGTCGGGCGCCAGCCGTTCACCATCTATGGCCTGCTGCGCACAAGCGAAAGCGCAGCGCCACTGGACGCTCCAGCGGTCGCCGCGTCGCTGCTCGCCTTTGTGGTGGTCTATTTCATCGTCTTCGGCGCTGGCATCGTCTATATCTTCAAGCTCGCCGCGAAACCGCCCGAAGCGCATGAACCGACACCGGACGATGCGCCCATCCGCTCCGCAGGGATCACCCCTGCAGCGGCGGTGCTCGAAGGGGATCATGAAGAAGGAGCAGCGACATGAGCGGCACCGAACTGACCGTCATCTGGGCAGGCATCATCGCCTTTGCTGTCGTCGTTTACGTGATCATGGACGGCTTTGACCTCGGCATCGGGATATTATTTCCCAATTTCAAGGTCGGCCAGGATCGTGACACGGCGATGAACAGCATCGCGCCGGTCTGGGACGGCAATGAGACTTGGCTGGTGCTGGGTGGCGGTGGCCTGCTGGCCGCTTTCCCGCTCGCTTATGCGATCATATTACCCGCGCTCTACGCACCATTGATCGCCATGTTGCTGGGGCTGGTCCTGCGCGGCGTCGCATTCGAGTTCCGCTGGCGCGATCCGGCGCACCGGGCGCGCTGGGACTTCGCCTTTACCGCCGGATCGGTCATCGCGACCTTTGCCCAAGGCATTACGCTTGGCGCATTGCTGCAGGGCATCACGGTCGAAGGCCGCGCTTATGCCGGCGGCTGGTGGGAATGGTTGACGCCGTTCAGCCTGCTGACCGGCTTTGCCTTGCTGGCCGGCTACGCCTTGCTCGGCTGCTGCTGGCTGATCTGGAAAACCGAAGGCCCCTTGCAGCGCCAGTGCTACAGCTATGCCGGCCGCCTCGGTATCTTGCTGCTGCTCGCCATCGCTGTTGTCAGCATCGCAACGCCCTTTCTCGAGGAAGAATATTACAGCCGCTGGCTCGCCTATCCCGGCGTCATCGCCACGGCCCAGATTCCGCTCGCAACTCTGGTCATTTCGGTGCTGTTTTTCCGCAGCCTGTCCAAACGCCAGGAAGCCGCACCCTTTTTCTACGCGCTCGGCCTGTTCGGTCTGTGTCTGGTCGGCCTTGCGGTCTCGATGTGGCCGGATGTCATCCCCGGCCGGATCACGATCTGGGAAGCGGCAGCACCCTACGAGAGCCAGATGTTCATGCTGATCGGCGCGGGCATCATGGTGCCGGTCATCCTCGCTTATACCGCATGGGCCTATTGGGTGTTCCGCGGCAAGGTCGGATCGGACGGCTACCACTAATGGCTTTTGATCCGCTCTCGTCGAAAGGCAAAAGCGCCGACGGCGCGCCCTTGCCCAAGCGCCTGCTCTGGATGCTGGCTTATTGGGCGATGGGCGTGGCGGTCGTCGGCACAGTCGGCTATTTCATCCGCTTCTGGATCAAGACCTGACGCCTCGCCAGGGTCCGGTTAGCAGCCTAGTGCGCTTCGTCCCAGCTCTTGCCGGTGCCGATATCCACATCTAGCGGCACCGATAGTTTCACAGCCGGTTCCGCCGCACCGGACATCACCGAACGGATCACCGCGCTGGCGGCTTCCACATCACCCTCGGGCAATTCGAAGACCAGTTCATCATGGACCTGCATCAGCATCTGGACCTTATCCAGTCCCGCCTCAACCAGCGCAGGCAGCATTCTTGCCATAGCGCGCTTGATGATGTCGGCACTGGTGCCCTGGATCGGCGCATTGATCGCGGCGCGTTCGCTGCCCTGACGCTCGGCCTGATTGGGGGACTTGATCCGCTCGAACCATGTCTTGCGACCGAATAAGGTCTCGGTATAGCCGGTTTCCCTGACCGACTGCAGGGTGGTCGAAATATACTGGTTGATGCCCGGGAACCGCTCGAAATAAGTGTCGATCATCGCCTGCGCTTCATCCGGATCAACCTCCAGCCGCTTGGCCAGACCCCAGCGGGAGATACCGTAGAGAATCGCGAAATTGATCGTCTTGGCACGGGCGCGGGCGTCGCGGTCTTCGGCGCCAAACAATTCTCTTGCGGTGCGGTTATGAATATCCTCGCCGTTCGCGAAGGCTTCCTTCAATGTCTCGACATCGGCGATATGCGCGGCCAGCCGGAGTTCGATCTGGCTATAATCGGCAGCGAGAATGACATTGCCGGGCGCAGCAACAAAGGCCTGCCTTATCTGCCGCCCGATTTCGGTGCGGATCGGGATATTCTGCAGATTCGGCTCAGTCGAGGACAGCCGCCCCGTCTGAGCGCCGCTCAGGCTATAAGATGTGTGAACACGTCCGGTCTTCGGGTTGATCTGTTCCTGCAGCGCGTCGGTGTAAGTGGATTTCAGCTTCGCCAGCTGACGCCAGTCGACGACCTTCTGGGCAATCGGTTCGCCATCACCGGCCAGCCGTTCGAGCACTGTGACATCGGTTGAATATTGCCCCGACTTGCCCTTCTTGCCACCCTTCAGGCCAAGCTTGCCGAACAGGATTTCGCCAAGCTGTTTGGGGCTGCCGATGGAAAAAGCTTCACCCGCGAGTTCGTGGATTTCCAGTTCCAGCTTTGCCATTTCCTCGGCGAATGTCTTGGACAGCCGCGCCAGTTCTTCACGGTCAACCAGCACGCCTGTGGCTTCCATCCCGGCGATCACCGGCACCAGCGGACGGTCGACCATCTGATAGACGCGCGTCGCCTTCTCCGGGACCATCCGCAGGCGCAGGATTTCCCACAGACGGAGCGTGACATCGGCATCTTCGGCCCCATATTCAGTCGCCTTATCCAGCGGCACTTCGGCAAAGCCGATTGCCTTCTTGCCGATACCGGTCAGGCTTTTGAAGCTGATGCACTCGTGCCCGAGATGCAGCTTGCTGAGTTCATCCATGCCATGGCCATGCAGACCAGCGTCGAGATTGAAGCTCATCACCAATGTATCGTCAAACGGCGCAATTTTAATGCCATGCTGGACCAGCACGCCCATGTCATATTTCAGATTCTGCCCGACTTTGAGCACCGCGTCATCCTCGAGCAGCGGCTTCAGTCTGGCCAGCGCGTCCTGAAGCCCGATCTGCTCCGGCGTCTCGCCAAACATGTCACCGCTGCCGTGACCGAGCGGAATATAGCAGGCCTCGTTGGGGCCGGTGGCCAGACAAACGCCGACAACGCGCGCCGTCACGCTCTCCAGACTGTCAGTCTCCAGATCAACCGCGCAGACGCCCTGTTCGGTCGAGCGCGCGATCCACTTGTCGAGCGCCGCTATCGTCTGCACACATTCATATTTTGACCGGTCAATCGCCGGGGCGTCGGGAGTTTTGGCAACCGGGGTAGTCGAGGAATTGTCGGCAACATCGGGATTTTGCGGCTCGGCATGGCCGTCCCCGCCTAGCTTCTTCAGCAGGCTGTTAAACCCGTGATCGGCCAGAAATGCGCGCAGCGGCGCATCAGGAATATCCTGGATCAGGAAACTTTCCAGCGTGTCCGGCAACGGACAATCTTCCCGCAGGGTCACCAATATCCGCGACAGTCGTGCCTGCTCGGCAAATTCGATCAGATTGTCGCGCATCTTCGATTTCTTCATCTCAGGCGCGGCGGCAAGTACGCTTTCGATGTCGCCAAATTCGTTGATCAGCTTCGACGCGGTCTTCGGCCCGATCCCGGGAACCCCCGGAATATTGTCCGAACTGTCGCCCATCAGGCCAAGCACATCGCCGAGCTTTTCCGGCCCAACGCCGAATTTCTCCTCGACGGTCGCTCGGTTCATCCGGGCATTTTTCATCGTGTCGAGCATATCGACACGGCCTTCATCATTGGGCTCGATCAGCTGCATCAGATCCTTGTCGGACGATACGATGGTAACCTTCCAGCCCTCTGCCAGAGCGGCCTTGGTATAAGAGGCGATCATATCGTCGGCCTCGACATTCTCTTCCTCGATCAGCGGCAGCGAGAAAGCGCGCGTGGCATCGCGGATCATAGGGAATTGCGGTCTCAGGTCTTCCGGCGCTTCCGGTCGGTTGGCCTTATATTGATCGTAGAGATCATTGCGGAAGCTGGTGCCCGCCTTGTCCAGCACTACCGCCATATGAGTCGGGCCGTCGGCCTTGTTGAGCTCGTCGGCAAGCTTCCACAACATGGTGGTATAACCATAGACCGCGCCGACCGGCTCGCCGCGTATATTGGTCAGCGGCGGCAGGCGGTGATAGGCACGGAAAATATAGGCCGAGCCGTCAACCAGATAGAGATGATTGGGTTTGCTGTCTGAAGTGTTCGTCATAGCGGCCAGCACTAGCAGCGCCAGCAGCCTTCGTCATTTCAAATCCCGCGTGGTCGCAAATTTGATGTCGACATTATGAAGTTTAAATCGCGCGGCTTTTCACGGCCCGGGACAGGGCTGGCACGCATGCCCGGTTCGAACATGACAACCCGGTTGCGCCCGCTCCGTTTGGCAGCGAACAGCGCCGCATCGGCATTTTCCATGAGGACCGAACGAGCCTGATGCGGATCGATTGTGGTCACGCCAATGCTGACCGTGATCACATGCCGCATATTGCGACTGGGCTGGAAAATCATATTCTCGATCTCGTAGCGGATCATTTCTCCGATAATTTGTCCTTCTGGCATGCTTGTCTCGGGCAGAAATACGCCGAATTCCTCACCGCCAATGCGGCCGATCAGATCATTTTTGCGCAGAACCTTGCGAAATATCTTGCCGAGCATCTTCAGCGCCTGGTCTCCTACGGGATGACCGAAATTGTCGTTGATGTCCTTGAAATGGTCAACATCGATCAGCATCAGCACATTGCTATTTTGATTCGTCCGCAATTTATCGACCCGGCCAAAAAAACTATCGCGGTTGAGCAGGCCGGTCATGCCGTCAAAATTGGCCCGCAGTTCAAGCGCCTTGTTGGTCTTGCGTAATTTTTTTTGCGTTTCCTTGAGCCGGTTGGCCAGTTCGATAAGCTTGAAACGCTGCCGGGAAGTATAGAGGCCCAGCGGGATAGTGATCCCCCAAGGGATGATTATCGACATGCCCAAGGCTTTCCAGAACCGGTCATCCATCCCGAAGAATAGCAAATATAGCGATCCGGTGAACGTGAACGATAGCAGGACTGCGATCGCCGAGATAATAGCTGTCTGGCGGATCGGTGACAAATTACGGAGGATTGCGTTCATGAGACCGCCAATAAGGGGAATAGGTTGCGCGCCAGTGCAAGCGCATGGTTAACGCCGGGTTTCCATATGTCGAAAAATTCATTCCAAACTGGGTACCAATATGGATTAATCGCGAACGGTGCTTACTATTCGCGGTTCGACAAAACCGGCCCGTAAAGCCGCTTATGACCGCAGCCGGAGTTAGGAATATGGGCTGCCGAGCAATTCCCCCAACCCTTAATAATCTTGCGCTCCTTGCCGGACTGCCGCAAGTCCGCAAGGATAAAAGCAACCGGGAGATTGCCGAATGACCATACCGATTATCGCGGCCGTTGCCGGAGCCGTGCTCATCATCCTGCAGGCGATACTGATGCTCCTGGTTGGCATGCACCGCATCCGCAACCGCATCAATCTGGGTACCGGTGACGATCCGGCGCTGGAACGCAAAATCCGCCGTCACGGCAATCTGGCGGAAAATGCAGCCTTGTTCATCGTCGTGCTGGCGTTGGCGGAAATGACCGTGGTACCAAATGATATTGTTGCGATCATCGCTCTCATATTCATCGCGAGCCGCATCTTGCACGCAATCGCCCTGTCGACCGTCGCAGGATCGCATGGCGCCGAAAAGGGCAAGATTTTTCAGGCCTTCCGGGCGATTGGCGCCTTTGCGACCTTTGCCAGCTTCATCGCACTGGGCGGCTATCTGCTCGCCGGCATATTCTAGATATTCACGCTCAACCCGATTTGGAAAGAACCAATATGACCACATCTCTATCCCATATTCTCAAAGGCTCGGCCGCTCAGGCGTTTCGCGGCCTGACCAATATTCTCGCCAAGGCCAAGACAACAGCCGAAGCCGCCGGAACCGCCGACGAAGCCTATCTCGGCGCGCGCCTGTTCCCGGACATGAGTGACCTGAAATGGCAAGTGCAGATGATCACCGAATTTGCCGTGCGCGGCGCGGCGCGGATGAGCGGCACAGCCCCCGACGATCTGCCCAACATGCCGATGGAAGGTGAAACATTTGATGCGCTCATCGCCCGTATCGCCGAATGTGCAGAAAAAATCGCGGCCACGGACGACGCCGCTATCGATGGCAATGCCGATTTGAAAATCTCTATGCCGGTCGGTCCGGGAAAGACGATGGAGCTGGACGGCGAGACCTATGTGCTTAGCTTCTTCCTGCCCAATCTGTTTTTCCACGTTACCACCGCCTATAATCTGCTGCGCATGCAGGGCGTAGCCGTCGGCAAACGCGACTATATGGGGATGTAAGTCCCTGTCAGTCCGCCCGCTGCGGACCGCGACCATCCTGCCACCATTCCTGCAGCCAGCCATAAGGACGCGGCACCGCCCGGCCGCGCGCATCCCGCGCCGGCTCAAAGCGGAAGCGTTGTTCGATCAACCGGCAGGTGGTCGCGTCGAGTGCGGGATGGCCGCTCGACTGCCGGACGGTACAATCGCTTGCACGGCCGTCAACCCCGACCGTGAAATGGGCCACGACATTGCCGCGACTGCCCGATTTCCAGACCGAGCGCGGGATGTCCTTGCGGGCTATCCTGCCGGACAGGTGGCGTGGACCGGAGACTATGCCTCCCCCTCCGAAACCGTCGCCCTGGCCGCCACTGCCGAAGCCGGAACCTGGTCGGTCGGAAGCACCGGCGTCATTATCATTTCCCAATCCCACAATCGGCGCGGCAACCACCGGTGAGACAATGTCCAGTTTGACCACCGGTTCAGGCGCGACAATCTGGGTCGCCTGAGCCTTCAGATTTTCCGGCGATGCGGGCTGTTCCTCGGCTTTGACCGGCTGCTCGTCCGGGACCGGTTCCGGTGGCGGCGGAGCTTTGATATTGATGACTTTGAAACCTGCGGATACGGTCTTCGCCATATCCGTCCCCAGGCCGCTCACCAGCGCATAGCCGATAGCGGCATGAATGACGACCACCGCAAAAAGTGATTTGGCGCGATCCGACCAGCCATCTTCCGTCCTATATTCCATGTCCGGACCCTAGCATCGAGCCGATGAATATTTGCTGGCAAGGACGCAGGTCCTGATTGATCTTGCAGATAAACAGGATTAGACTGGCATCTGTCCGTGACTGGCGAGAACAAGATGGGATACCATCGGGGAGCGGACATATTTTTACAGCCGATCGCCTGGGCATCTCTCTAATCTGGAGTAGCCCCGTGACCGATAGCCCAAAACCCTTCCACATTGTCTTTCTGCTGTTCGACGGCATTACCCAGCTGGATTTTACCGGTCCTGCGCAGGTGCTTTGCCGGATCCCGGGTGCCGTGGTCCACACAGCGGCGAAGGCAATCCAGCCGATACAGACCGATAGTGGCTTCGCCATTCTCCCCTCGACCGATTTCGCTGATTGCCCGCAAGCCGATCTGCTCTGCGTCCCCGGGGGCTTTGGTACCAGAGATGTAATTCAGGATGAAGCCTCGCTGCAATTTTTGCGCGATCAGGGCAGCGGAGCCAAATATGTGACGTCGGTTTGCACGGGTTCGCTGGCGCTCGGCGCGGCGGGCTTGCTCGAGGGCAAACGCGCGACCAGCCATTGGGCCTATACCGGTCTGCTGGAAGAATTCGGCGCCACGTATGAAAAAGCGCGCGTGGTCAAAGACGGTAATGTCATCACGGCGGGCGGCGTTACATCCGGCATCGACTTTGCCTTGACGGTTGTCGCGGAAATCGCCGGGCAACAGGTGGCCGAAGCCATCCAGCTCAGTCTGGAATATGATCCGCATCCCCCTTTCAACAGCGGCCATCCCGATGTCGCCGACCCCGAGACGCTCGCGGCACTGCGAGATCGCGTTTATGACAAGCAGGCATCCGATCTCGCCGATATTATTGATAGGCTATAGGAGGGGAATATTGTTTTCCGCTTTTACGCTTATCGCGTAAGCGCAGATGGAAATGAACAATCCCGGATCCATCGAAAGCAGCCCGCCCGCCCACATCAGCGAGATCAAGCTGTTCCTCTTCGCGCTATCCTCCGCGGCGGTAGTGGCCAACGGCTATTATATTCATCCGCTGATCACTCCGGTTGCCGAAGAATTCGGTGTCAGCGGCGCAACGGTCGGACTGGCTCCGGCGCTCAACCAGATCGCTCTGGCGCTGGGTATATTGTTGCTGCTGCCGCTCGGGGACCGGATCAACAACCGCAAGCTGGTGACGATATTTGTCGCCGGGCAATTTCTGGCGATGCTGGCGATGGCGCTGTCGGGAAGCTTCACAACATTTGTTGCCGCTTCGTCCCTGCTCGGTTTTGTCACCATCGCGCCCTATCTGCTGCCCGCTTATGTGACCAGGCGGGTTGCTCCCGGACGCATCGGCCAGGTTACCGGGATCATGACCGCCGGTGTTACCCTGGGCATATTGGGCAGCCGGGTCGGCGGCGGTTTGCTCGGCCATTATTTCGGCTGGCGCTCGGCCTATTGGGTGGGGGTGGCGAGCATGGCCTTGCTGGTAATTCTGCTGCCATTGATCATGGAGCGAAGGCGGGACGAGAAACCTTCCGGCGTCGAGCCTCCGCGTTATGGCGAACTGCTCCGCTCGCTCTGGCCGATCATGAAATCTCTGCCGGAGGTTCCGCTGGGCGGCCTGATACAGGCACTCTCCTTCGGACTTTTTCTCGCTATCTGGCTGGCGATCGGCCTGCATTTGCCGCGCAATGGCTATGGCGTCGATACAGTTGGCTATCTGGCGATCATCGCCATCATCAATGTACTGGGCTCACCCTTCGCCGGCCGGTTTGCAGACCGTATCGGAGCGGAACGCGCGCGCATCTATTTCTGTCTTGCGCAGTTGGTCGGGGTTTGCCTGCTACCGTTTGCCGGCGATAACCTCTGGATTTTGGTCGTTGCAGTCATCTTCAACACCATCGGCGGCGCATCGGTCGATATTTGCAGCCGCACAATATTGTTCAGCCGCGCCCCGGAAATCCGGACTCGGCTGATGACCATCTATATCGTCATCATGTTTATCGGCGGCGGCATATCGAGCTGGCTCGGCGCGGCAACATATGAATATGCCGGCTGGTCGGGAATTTCGGTCATGGCGATATGCTATGCGCTGACCATCATGGGGCTGTCGCTCTGGGGACTGCGCTTCCGGCAGGCCAGAGCCTAGATTTTTACCAGCACCTTGCCGATATTGCCGCCGCTGAACAGTTTTGCATAAGCGGTGAGAACATTTTCAATACCGCCGGTCACATCGAATGGCGTGTCGATCAGGCCTTGGTCGAGCCATTGTTTCAGCTCCACCGTCAGCCGCTCACCCTGATCGGCAAAATCGGGCGAGAAAAAGCCTTCGATGCGCAGTCTCTTCATCAATATCTGGTCGAAATGCTCCGGTCCCCGACCGCGCCCGTCGCCTTCATATTGAGCGAGCAGACCGCAAAGCGCGATCCGGCCATAAAGCGCCATATTGGGCAGGACGGCATCCAGTATAGGCCCGCCGACATTGTCAAAATAGGCGTTGATGCCGCCGTCGACCTTCGCCAGTTCGGCGGCAATATCATCATTCTTGTAATCGATCGCCCTGGTGATCCCGAGCTCTGTCTCCAGCCAGCGGCATTTGTCCGGGCCGCCAGCCAGACCATAGACATTGGCGCCCAATATCTTCGCGACCTGGCAGGCCAGCACGCCGGTCGATCCGGCGGCGGCAGAGACCAGCACATTGTCGCTGGCCTTCACGGCGGCTGTTTCCTTGATACCCCACAGCGCCGTCCAGCCGTTGAAGCCGAGCACACCGAAATGCTGCTTGATGTCCGCGATACCGTCATCGACCTTGACCAGCCCGGCCAGCTCCGGTTGCAGCACGCTATATTCGGCCCATTGCCCGAAACCGCGCACCAGATCGCCCTCGGCAAATCCGTCATGGCGCGAAGCGGCGACATGGCCAAGCACCAGTCCGACCATTTTTGTGCCCAGCTCGAGGGGAGGCTGATAGCTGTCCTCGCGCTCGGTCATCCACATGCGGGTACCCGCGTCCATCGACAGATAGGCCGCTTTGACCAGCACCTCGCCATCGGCGAGTTCCGGCATCGCTTCGCTTTCCAGCGATAGCGAACCCGACACATCCTGCGCTTCGGGACGGCTGTTCAATTGCCAGAATCGATTTGTGGTCACGGCTGGTTTCTCCTTGGATCACCCCCGAATTAAAGCAAATCGCCCTGTTCGATACTATCCTTATTGGCGGGCAGGCTGAACAGCATGCCGTCTTTCCCCAGCACTGTCGGACCATCATAAGCGCTGTTCACGCCCTGCATGAAATAGGCGTCCAGATAGTCGAGCGGCAGCGCCGGCACGATATGCGACAGGACCAGCATCTTTGCCTCGGCCGCGCTGGCAGTTTGTGCCGCCTCGACCGGCGTCGTGTGATAGTCCGGAATATCGGCCATTATCTTGACCAGCCGCTTGCGACCGACTTTTTCAAGGGCGGTTTCCAGCGTGCCCACCATCTCGGCATTCAACACTTCGTGCACCAGCAGATCACAGCCGTTGCAGATTTTCGCGACAATCGGCAATTTGACCGTATCGCCACTGAACACAACCGAGCGGCCCTTGTAATCGAAACGATAGCCTACCGCGGGCGCAATCGGTTTATGGTCCACGGAAAAGGCGGTGATCTTTATGCCGTCCTTCTCGTAGACCACCATCTCTTGCCGACCCTCGGGCATGGAAAATGGCTGGGCTTCGCCGCCCGCACCGGTCAGCGACATCGTCGCTGCTCCATGGTGGGCGATGCGATATTGCACGTCAGCGGCATAGGCGGCGTTCAGCCCGTCGACGATCACTTCCACACCCTCCGGCGCAATCACCGGCAACGGCGCGTCCCGGCCTCCGCCAGCCCAGCGCTGCAGCATCAATTCACCCATGCCGTCGATATGATCGCTGTGGAAATGGGTCAGCAGCAAGGCTTCGGTCGCGCCCGGATTGAGACCCATCAGGCCCAGATTGCGCACCGCACCGCCGCCGATATCGACAATGAACATCTTGCCGTCGATGATCACCGCCGAACAGGGGCCGGCCCGCGTCGGGTCCGGCAGCGGCGAACCGGAACCACAAAGCGCTACGTGCACGCCGTCTGGCATGTCGCCAATGACGTCGCGCGCCACCGCTGTTTCAACGGCAGCGGCGAAAAGCCTCTTGCCGATCTGCTCCTGAAACAGCAGGCCGGCGGCGATCCCGAGCATTGCCAGAACCAACAACCCTATGCCGAGCTTCTTCATGAATATCCTCTCCCCTTTTGCTCAGCATTCCACCAAATTGACGGCAAGTCCACCTTGCGATGTCTCCTTGTAACGCTCGGACATATCGAGCCCCGTCTTGCGCATGGTCTCGATCACTTCGTCGAGACTGACCCGGTGGGTGCCATCGCCCAATATGGCCAGCCGCGCCGCTTCGATAGCCTTGACCGCGCCAACGGCGTTGCGTTCGATACAGGGTACCTGGACCAGGCCGCCAACCGGATCGCAGGTCAGGCCGAGATTATGCTCCATGCCGATCTCGGCCGCATTTTCTACCTGCAGCGGGGTTCCGCCCCAAGCAGCCGTCAGACCGGCTGCAGCCATCGAACAGGCAACACCGACTTCGCCCTGGCAGCCGACTTCGGCGCCGGAAATCGAGGCGTTCTCCTTGAACAATGACCCGATCGCGGCGGCGGTCAGCAGGAACGTCTCCACGCCCGCTTCATCGGCCTTGGGCGCGAATCTTTGATAGAAGCGCAACACCGACGGGATGATCCCGGCAGCCCCGTTGGTCGGCGCCGTCACCACCTTGCCACCAGCCGCATTTTCCTCGTTCACCGCCAGCGCCCAGAGATTGACCCAGTCGAGAATAGTGAGCGGATCGGACAGGGCGCGTTCCTGCCGCACCATCAGGCGGGCGTGGATCAGTGGCGCCCGGCGTTTGACCCGCAGGCCGCCGGGAAGAATGCCGCCCTGCAATATACCGCGATCGATACAGGCCGACATTGCGTCAGCGATCGCGCGGATACCGGCGCTGGTCTGTTCATCTGCCTGCCGGGTGCGCTCGTTGGCGCGCATGATATCGGCAATCGATATATTCTCGTCTGCCGTAATTTTAAGCAAGTCTGCGCCCGAGCAAAAACTATATGGCACATCCCACAGGCCGCTTTCGGGATTGTTGCTGCCGATCTGGTCCTCGTCGAGAATCGCGCCGCCGCCGACCGAATAATAGACTCGCGTCGCCACAAGTTCCTCGCCGTTGAATGCATTGAACCGCATCGCATTGCTATGGAAGTCCAGCCGTTTCTTCTGGTCGAAGATCAGGTCAATGGCTTCATCGAATACAATTTCATGAACATCGTTCAGGCGAATCCGGTTCGATCCCCGGATTTGCCCGATCAGCAGATCCGCTGCATCGGGCTCGATATGCTCGGGTCGCTGGCCACTGAGGCCGAGCAATATCGCCCGGTCGGTCGCATGGCCCCTGCCGGTCAGCGCCAGCGAACCGAACAGCAATGTCTCGAGCCGGGTGACCTCGCCCAGCCTGCCGCTATCAGCAACGCGCTCGACAAATTGCGCCGCGGCGAGCATCGGTCCCATCGTGTGCGAACTCGACGGCCCGACGCCGATCTTGAAAAGCTCAAACGTGCTGCAGACCATAGCCTATCCTGATCTTTACGAGCCGAGCGTTTCGGCGATCCACTGATCGACCCTTTGTTCCAGGATGCCGAGCGGCAGCGCGCCACCTCCCAGAATGACATCGTGGAAACTGCGGATATCAAACCGGTCGCCCAGTTGCTCCTGCGCCCGTGCCCGCAATTCGAGGATTTTGATCATCCCGATCTTGTAGCTGGTTGCCTGACCCGGATTGACCAGATAGCGGCGCACTTCGGAACGCACCGCCGCTTCCGGAATCGAGCTATTCTCGAGGAAATAGGCCACGGCCTGCTCCTCGCTCCAGCCCTTGCTGTGCAATCCGGTATCGACCACCAGCCGGATCGCCCGCCAGATCTCGCTGGTGAGCCGCCCGAATTCGGAATAGGGATCGGCATAGCCGCCCATTTCCTTGGCGAGCTTCTCCGAATAGAGACCCCAGCCTTCGCTGTAAGCTGTATAGCCCGCCTGAGTGCGGAATGTCGGGATGCCCGTCAGCTCCTGGGCAATCGAAATCTGCATATGATGGCCGGGCAGACCTTCGTGATAGGCGATCACCTCCAGCGTCGGGATCGGCATCGCCCGCATGTCGGAAAGATGGGCATAATAGATGCCGGGCCGCGAACCGTCCGGCGTGCCACTGCGATAATGTTGCGCTGCGCCATCGCGTTCGCGGAAAGATTCGACCCGGCGGACCTCCAGATCCGCCTTCGGAAGGATGCCGAAATAATCAGGCAATTTCAGTTTCAGCGCCTCGATATGTTCCTTCGCCGCCGCGATATATTGATCCGCACCGGCATCATCGTCGGAGAAATAGAAGCGGTCATCCTCGCGGATGAACTTGAAGAAAGCCTTCAGATCGCCGTCAAATTCCACCTCGTCCTTGACCGCTTCCATATCGGCCCGCAACCGTGTCACTTCCGAAAGACCGAGATTGTGGATTTCGTCAGCGGTCAGTTTTGTCGTCGTCTGGTTGGCTAGGCGGTAATCGTAAAATGCCTTGCCGTTCGCCAGAGTGCCTGCCCCTTTCGGCGCAGCGTCGGTATTTGGCAGGTCAGCTTCATACCAGGCGATGATCCGCTGATAGGCTGGCGCAAAAGCGCTCGTCAGGGCCGTGCGCGCTTCATTGCGCAAAACTTCGGCCCGTGCCTCGTCGATGATCTGCTTGTCGACCAGTCCCTGCAACTTCTCTTCAGTCGCGGTCCAGATTGCCGAAGGCTCTCCGTCACCAAAAGGCACACCGCTGATGATCTTGAGTGACTGGTCGATTACGCCTTCATAGGCAAAGCGCGGCGGACGTGTCCCTGCCGCCCCGTTGGTTTTTGCCCGCGCCAATAGTTGATCGAGCGCGGTGGCGACACCGGACAGGCGCTGGATGAATCCGATCATATCCGCTTCCGAATCGACCTTGTGCGTATTGATCAGAAATGTCGGAAAAAATGACTGCAGGCCATTGTGCTGGTGCAGCGAATAGCGATTGGTCCGGAACGCCAGACCGGCCTCGGCCTGCTCAAGATTATAGACCCAGATATCATAAGAAATTTTGGCGTCCTGCGAGAGCTTCTCATAGTCGAATTGGCTTATCATCTCCGCAACAGCGGCGCGTCGCCAGGCGAGTTCGCGATCCGCGCCGGCGTCGCTGAAATCATCAATCAGACCATAGCTGGTCTTGCGACCGATGAACGTCTGTTCGATCGGACTGAACGCGAGTTCTTCTTCATATTTTTCGTCGAACCACTGGTTGATGCGATCGGTCTCGCTCGCCGCTTCGGTTGCGACTTGCTCGGTTGCCGCTGACGCCGGCATCACCGGAAGAGCAGCCAGCCCGCTGAGTAACGCCGTGCTGATAAGAAGAAACCGGATCCGCATAGTCATTCATCCTGTCGTTGTGATTTTCAATGGGGACTCCATTGCACAAGTGACCGGATTTGGAAACGTATCTAGCGACCACAAAAAAAGGGCCGGAAGTTTCCTTCCAGCCCCTCTTATTTGGTTCAGCCGTAGCCGGGTGGTTGGGTTTAGAAGCCCATTCCGCCCATGCCGCCGCCCATGCCGCCCATGTCGGGCATGCCGCCACCGGCTTTGTCGTCTGATGGCGTTTCTGCCACAGCCGCTTCGGTGGTGATCAGCAGGCCAGCAACCGAGGAAGCGTCCTGCAATGCTGCACGAACAACCTTGGTCGGATCGATGACGCCAGCTTTGACAAGGTCTTCATAAACATCGGTCGATGCGTTGAAGCCGAATTCCTTGCTCTTCTGGTCAAGCATCTTGCCAGCGACAACAGCCCCGTCAAAGCCCGCATTTTCAGCGATCTGACGAACCGGAGCCTGCAGCGCTTTACGCACGATGTCGATGCCGCGGGTCTGGTCGTCGTTGATGCCTTCAAGGCCTTTGAGAGCAGAAGTAGCATAGAGAAGCGCAGCACCGCCGCCTGGGACAATGCCTTCTTCAACGGCAGCACGGGTTGCGTGCAGCGCGTCGTCGACACGGTCTTTCTTCTCTTTCACTTCAACTTCAGAAGCGCCGCCAACTTTGATCACGGCAACACCGCCAGCGAGTTTCGCCAGACGTTCTTGCAGCTTCTCTTTGTCATAGTCGGATGTGGTGTTTTCGATCTGGTTACGGATCGCTTCAACACGCGCCTTGATGTCGCTCTTCTTGCCAGCGCCGTCGACGATCGTGGTATTGTCTTTGTCGATCGTGACATTCTTGGCTTCACCGAGCATGTTCAGCGTAACGCTTTCCAGCTTGATGCCGAGATCTTCGGAGATCATTTCGCCCTTGGTCAGGATCGCGATATCTTCGAGCATCGCTTTGCGACGATCGCCGAAACCAGGAGCCTTGACCGCTGCGATCTTGAGTCCGCCGCGCAATTTATTGACTACCAGGGTAGCCAGCGCTTCGCCTTCAATGTCTTCAGCAATGATCAGAAGCGGACGGCCGGCCTGAACAACAGCTTCCAGAATCGGGAGCAATGGCTGCAGGTTGGTCAGTTTCTTTTCGTGGATCAGGATGTATGGATTTTCGAGGTCCGCAATCATCTTGTCCGGGTTGGTGATGAAGTAAGGCGACAGATAACCGCGGTCAAACTGCATGCCTTCAACAACTTCGAGTTCAAAGTCGAGACCCTTGGCTTCTTCAACCGTGATCACGCCTTCCTTGCCGACTTTTTCCATTGCTTCAGCAATTTTCTCGCCAACTTCGCGATCGCCATTGGCGGAGATAATGCCCACCTGGGCAATTTCTTCGGTGCCCTTGACGTCTTTCGAACGTTTCTTGAGATCTGCAACCACGGCCAGAACAGCCTGGTCGATACCGCGTTTCAGATCCATCGGGTTCATGCCGGCCGAAACGGATTTCATGCCTTCCTTGACGATGGCCTGAGCCAATACGGTAGCAGTGGTGGTGCCGTCGCCAGCAACATCATTGGTTTTCGATGCGACTTCACGAAGCATCTGTGCGCCCATATTTTCGAACTTGTCTTTCAGTTCGATTTCCTTGGCAACCGAAACACCGTCCTTGGTGATGCGCGGTGCGCCAAAGCTCTTGTCGAGCACAACATTACGGCCTTTGGGGCCGAGGGTTACTTTAACGGCGTCAGCCAGCGTGTTCACACCTTTAAGGATGCGTTCGCGGGCGTCGCGGCCGAATTTTACGTCTTTAGCAGCCATGATATTTTCCTCTGCTTAGTTGATTGAAATTATGATCGGGGAAGCGCTTACTTCTCGATAATACCGAGAATATCGCTTTCCTTCATGATGATCAGCTCTTCGCCGTCGACGGTGACTTCGGTGCCGGACCATTTGCCGAACAGGATCTTGTCGCCTTTTTTAACGTCAAGCGCTGTGGTCTTGCCGTTATCGTCTTTCAGGCCGGTGCCTACTGCAACAACTTTGCCTTCGGATGGCTTTTCTTGCACGCTATCCGGAATGATGATGCCGCCCGCGGTCTTTGCGTCCGCTTCTACGCGGCGCACCAGTACACGGTCATGTAATGGACGAAATTTCATAGATTTCCCTTTCTTGTCCCATCCAAATCTCTTCATGCCAACGGTTCGCCGCCGACCGGAAGAGCAGAATATAAGTGAATTAGCACTCTCTACTTCCGAGTGCTAACAGGCCCCATGTAATAGTTATTCATCCGTCGTCAAGGGAAAGGGCGGAAAATATTTCCGCGCATTTTTGTTGGATTTCCTGGGCATTGCGATTCGCTTCACTGCCGATCCGCGCTATTTGACAGCCGCGGTGTAACCGGATCACGGGGCTGGGCGAATGTCAGTGTGAGCCCGCTTCGGCAGGCTCGGACTGGTTCCCCCGATTTCAAGAAGGAAATATTATGTCTGCTTTGATGAAAACAACCGCTGCAGCAGCAACACTCGCCGCCGTTGCCAGCCTGTCTCTATCCGCCACCGCTGCACAGGCAGCCGGTGCCAAGGAAAAATGCTATGGCGTCGCGCTCGCCGGCAAGAATGATTGTGCGGCCGGACCGGGCACCAGCTGTGCCGGAACATCTACCACCAACTATCAAGGCAATGCCTGGAACTATGTCGCCAAGGGCGAATGTGTCAAAATCGGCGGCACGCTGACCGCGCACAAGGGCAATGCTAAACCGGTTCCCAAAAAGGGCTGAATGCGCTAAATTCCGTGGATGCCCGCAATTCCTGATCCTCACGTTTCGTCGGCCCTGCCTGTGCCGCGCTCCCTCCCTCCCATGGGCGGCATAGGCTTGAAATCGGTCCATTATAACAATGTACTCGATGACAATGCGGCGACGAAACGCCCAAGCTGGGTCGAGGTTCATCCACAGAATTACTTCGGCGATGGCGGTCCGGCACACCGCTGGCTCACTGCCATCGCCGGGGTCTATCCCCTGAGCTTTCACAGCGTCGGCTTGTCGCTGGGCAGTGCAGACGGACTCAACAGCCACGATCTGGAAAAGATCGCCGCGCTCTGTGACCGCTATCAGCCGTCGATGGTTTCCGACCATCTGAGCTGGAGCGGCAATGCCCATGACCGCTACCCCGATCTGCTGCCCATTCCCTATACCCGCGAATGCCTCGATCATTTTTCGGCGCAGATTGCCAGAGTGCAGGACCGGCTGAAACGCCCGATCCTGATCGAAAACCCGTCCCGCTATCTCAGCTATAGACAGGACGAGATGAGCGAGACGGACTTTATCTCGGCCCTATGCAAAGAATCCGGATGCGGCCTGCTGTTCGACATCAACAATGTCGAGGTGACCGCGACCAATGTCGGCCTCGACATGAACGCCTATATCGACGCCATCGATCCGGGAATCGTCGGCGAAATCCATCTCGCTGGTCATGCGACGGAACGCCATGACAGCGGCCCGCTGCTGATCGACGATCATGGCTCGATCGTCAGCGATGTCACCTGGGCTTTATATCGCCGCTTTATCGAGCGGGTCGGCCCGATTGCCACTTTGATCGAATGGGACACGGATATTCCCGAATATGATGTGCTGATGGCGGAAGTCGGAAAAGCGAATGCCATATTGGCCGATCCGCTGTCGGAGGAGCCGCGCCATGCCCTCGCTCGCTGAAGAACAGTCGCGCTTCATCGCCTGCCTGCAAAAAGGGCCAGCCCATTTTCCCGATGATATGTTTTCAGAGGACAGAGCCCGCGCGCTGCTCGGTCTCAAGGCGCACGCCAATACAATTTCCCACGCCCGGCTGGTCGCGCTCGAAAATGCGTTTCCCAAGTTGCACGAACATATGGGCCATGACAGGTTTCACAGCCTGTCACGCGACTATGTCGAACAGGACCATATCCTCTCCTGCGATCTCAACATGATCGCGGCCGGATTCGCCGATTTTCTGGAAGGCCGGAAATGTGGCGGAACCGAAACAGACCTTGCCCGCGTAGAATGGGCCTGGACAGAAAGCTATCATGCAGCGGACGCGGAACCCCTGGCGCTGGCCGATATCGCCACGCTGGACGAAGCGAGCCTGATCGGCTTTGCCATCGAAGCCCATCCTGCCATGCGGCTGATTGACCTGACCGGCGCACTGTCACCGCAGCTCGCCGAACTGGGCCCGGATACGCCTCATGCTCTGCTGGTAGCCCGCCCGGAAGCGCAGATATTATTCCATCCTCTGACCGGAACCGAATATGATATTGCCGGAAAAATAACGGATATTACAACTCTGGGTAACCTTTTGGACGCAGCGCTCGAACTGGGTGATGAAACATCCGCCATGCAGCATATCGTGACGTTGATTGAGGCAGGCGTACTGACAAAGTCCGGGGGTTGAAGCAAATGATGAAATTGATCAGAAAGCTCGTTCAAATGGTCAGCGGTTCGCTGCCCGAAGCCGTGGTCCTGCTGTTCACGCGGGTTGCGCTGGCCGGCATATTCTGGCGCTCGGCCCGGACCAAGGTCGAAGACGGCAGCTGGCTGCAGATGAGCGACACGACGGTTTTCCTGTTTCAGGAAGAATATGGCATGCCCTGGCCGGAGGTCACCGGCCTGCTGGCGACCTATGCCGAACATTTTCTGCCGATACTGATTGTCATGGGCCTGTTCACGCGGCTCGGGGCCGCCGGCCTGCTGGTCATGACTCTGGTCATCCAGCTTTTCGTCTATCCCGAGGCATGGTGGCAGACCCATATCATCTGGGTCGCGCTGGCCGGCATATTGATCGTGCGGGGCGGCGGGATATTCTCGCTGGACCGCTTGCTCGGCCACAAGTTCGGCTGAGCTGATGATCGCCAATGAAGAAACCATGCGGCTGTTGATGGTCAAGGCTCAGGGCGGCGACAAGCAATGCTATGCCAGCCTGTTGACCGAATGCGAAAAATGGCTGCGTCGCTATTATAGCCGCAAGATCAACCCGTCGGCGATCGATGATCTGGTGCAGGAGACATTGATCTCGCTGCATCGCAAGCGGGCCAGCTATGATCCGGCGAGGGCGTTTCTGCCATGGCTGGCCGCCATCGGCCGTTACCGCTGGATCGACAGTCTGCGCAAGATTTACCGGCACGAGCATGACCAGCTCTACGAAGAAATGGTCGCCGATCCGCAGGACGGGGACGTGACCGCCAAGGTCAGCCTTGAACGCTTGCTCGGCATGATCCCGCCGAAACAGGCCGAAGTGATCGGCCTGGTGAAGATTGAAGGCCTCAGTATCAACGAGGCGGCGGCGATGACCGGCCAGTCGGAATCTTTGGTAAAAGTGAACATCCATCGCGGACTGAAGAAGCTCTCTGCGATGGTCGAAACAGAATGATGATAGAAGAGTGTAAATGATGTCAGACAAGATGATAGATCGCCTCGTCGACGACTTGACGCCGGTTAAACCGTTGAAAGCCCGGGACGGGCTCGCGCTTACCTTGATGACCGCCGCGGCATTTGCCGCGCTGATTGCCGTGTTTGGCGGAATCCGCGGTGATATATTGATGGGTATTCCGGATCCGATGTTCTTCCTGCGGGGCGGGGCCTTGCTCCTGCTCGGCCTGACCAGCAGCTACGCCGTCATTGCGATGAGCCAGCCCGCTGTCGGCAACAGTTTCAAAGGCTGGGTCTGGGCCTTATTTGCCGCTTTGCTGTTTCCTGCGACGGCCGCCGTCATGGCCATGATAGCCGCACCGGACAATATGTCGATATTCGTGCCGCGCTATGGCGTCGAATGCCTCGCTATCAGCATATTCGTGGGTACGGGCATAGCCGCAGCACAGGTTTTCTGGCTTCGCCGTGGCGCACCGGTCGCACTGGACCGCGCAGGCTGGCTCATCGGTATGTCCTCCGGCGCTCTGGGTGCGGCCGCCTACAGCCTGCACTGCCCGTTCAACAGCATATTCTATATCGGACTCTGGTACTCGCTGGCGGTAGCCATCTGCGCAATTCTCGGCCGGCTGATCGTCCCCCGTCTTATCCGCTGGTAATATCCTGTCCCGATCCCATATAGGTGGGGTCAATCCGGTCAAAACAGGGATATGAATATGCAATTTGCGCGAGCGGCGTGGAGATTTCTGGTCGCAATAAAGGATGGCATGGTGCTGATCGCCATGCTGCTGTTTTTCGGCGCGCTTTATGCCCTACTGTCGACTCAACCGAATAGCGGCGCGATCCGCAACGGCGCCTTGCTGCTCGATCTCAACGGCGTGATTGTCGAAGAACCGGCTGCGCCGACTTTCGAGGATTTTCTCGCCGGCAACAGTAGCGACAGCCCGCGCGAATATCGCTTGCGCGATGTCGTGCACGCCATTGATGCGACGGTCGAGGATGACCGCGTCAAAGCAATTGTCCTTGATCTCAGCAGTTTTGTCGGTGGCGGACAGACCAGCCTGACCGATATCGGCGAGGCGCTTGACCGAGCCAAGAAAGCGGGCAAGCCAATCTATGCCTTTGCCAGTTTCTACAGCGATGACAGCTACAAGCTTGCCGCCCATGCGACAGAAATCTGGATGGACCCGATGGGCGGCATCATCTTTGCCGGCCCCGGCGGCAACCGGCTTTATTACAAAGGCCTGATCGACCGGCTCGGTGTAACCGCCAATATCTATCGCGTCGGTACCTATAAAAGTGCGGTCGAGCCCTATATGCGCGCCGACCAGTCACCGGCATCGCGGGAAGCCTCGGAAGCGCTTTACGGCGTGCTCTGGGACAGCTGGCAGACCGAAGTCAAAAAATCCCGGCCGCAGGCAATCATCAAGCCGTTTGCCGAAGACCCCGCCACATTCATCACCGCCGCAGGCGGCGACATTGCCTCGGTGGCGATACAACAGAAGCTGGTCGACAAGCTTGGCGACAAGACCGCCTTCGAACGCTTTGTCGCCGAAAAGGTCGGCGCTGATGAAAAGCCCTCGCCGGACAGTTTCAAAAGCATCGACTATGACGACTTTGTGGCCGCGCACCCTCTGGATAACGACGGTTCCCCTATTGGTGTCATTACCGTTGCGGGCGAGATTGTCGGTGGCGATACCGGCCCCGGCATGGCCGCCAGCGGACGGATCGCCGAGCTGATTTACAAAGCGCTGGATGAAGAAGAAATCAAGGCTCTGGTGGTCCGGGTGGATTCGCCCGGCGGATCGGCCTTCGCCAGCGAGGAAATCCGTCTCGCGCTGCTCGAAGCCAGGAAAAAGAAGCTGCCCATCGTCGTTTCAATGGGCGACGTCGCGGCGAGCGGCGGCTATTGGGTCGCAACGGCGGGGGATCATATTTTCGCCGAGCCCGATACGATCACCGGCTCGATCGGCGTGTTCGCGGTTCTGCCCAGCTTTGAAAAAGCATTGGCCAAATGGGGGGTCACCGCCGACGGCGTCCAGACCACCCCGCTGTCGGGCGAACCCGATTTTGTCGACGGCTTCAGCGAAGACCTCAATGCCATTCTTCAGTCGGGCGTTGAAAACAGCTATGCCGACTTCATCAAACTGGTCGCCGCCGCGCGAAGCAAAACGCCGGCCGAGGTCGACACAATCGGGCAAGGCCGGGTCTGGGATGGCGGCACCGCTCGCCAACTGGGTCTGGTCGACGGCTTTGGCGGCATGACGGAAGCCCTCGCCGAGGCGGCCAAGCGTGCCGGACTGGCAGAAGGCGATTATCACGCGCAATATCTTGATCCGCAGGTCAGCCTCTCGTGGCTCCCGTTCGACGGCATTCCGTTCGTCCGGCAGGAAAGCGCGCCGATCACCGGTGTGACCGGCTGGGCCGCACAGCGCCAGAAGGCGATTTTCGGTCAGGCCATGGCAACTGCCCAGGGCTTGCTGGTCCGCGAAGACGTCCAGGCATTATGTCTGGAATGCGGAACCGGATTCCAGCGGAACACGCGCGCGTCCACCGGCTGGATCAACCGGCTGTTCGGCTATTCCTTCTCTCCGGCGCCACGATAGGCGGGTAAGGACAGACCCTTGATGATCGCCAGCGCGCGCAATGCAAATCCGGCGGCAAAGGCGATCAGTGCGGCGATAAACCCCTGCACCCCCAGCTGCACCAGCAGAACAAAGGTCGACGCAGCAAGCGCACCGGCGGTAACATAAAGTTCCGGCCGGATGATGATCGAGGGTTCGCCGGAAATCAGATCGCGGATCACCCCGCCGACACTCGCGGTAATGATCCCCATGATCGCTGCGGGGACCGGATCAATGCCCAGTTGCATCGCCTTGGCCGCACCGAAAACCGAATAGGCGGCCAGACCGATGGCGTCGAACCAGTCGACCGCTGCCGGGCGCCAGAATTTGACCGGCGTAAGCCAGACCAGCAGGGCAATGCTCAAACACAGGATCGGTACGCGGGCGTCCTGCACCCAGAAGACCGGCGCGCCGATCAACAGATCGCGGACGGTACCGCCGCCGACACCTGTGACGAGCGCGAAAAAGCCGAAGGTGACCAAGGTCTGCCGGTTGCGCGCTGCAACCAGCGCACCGGAAATCGCAAATACCGCAATCCCGAACAGGTCGAGCCAGCCAAGCGCGCTATAGAGAAAGACCGAATTCATGACACTTTCCTTCGTCTGCGCCGGGTGAACAGCATGACAAAACCGAGTATCGAACCGAGCAGAGCAAGCATGGCCGATCCGATCAATATCGGGTGGCTGGTATCTTCGCGCGTCTGCAGGTCCATGATATGCAAGCCCCACATGAAATCGAACGCCCGCCAGAATTTGGTGCGGACCGAAAGAAGCTCGCCGGTATCGGCATCGATATAGAAGCGCGCATCATCGTCAAACACCACCTGCCACGCGGGCCGTCCGCTGCGCTGATCCATCGGCGCCTTGTCGGCATCAAATCGTGTGACCGAACGGATCGCCGCGGCGTCGGACCGGGCAGCACGGGCCAGCGCATCGGCCTCGGCAGCGGAAACTGGTGGCAGCAAGGCGCCGGTCAGGGCATCCGCCCGCCGCTTGCCACCGTCGGCATAGGCAATCACCCAATAGGGGCCGGCTTCATTCTGCTGCAGGGTCAGGCTCTTGGTCTGACGGCCTTCGAGCAACGGCGCGACCGGCTTTATCGCGGCCAGCGCCGGCATCTCGCTGCGCAGATGATTGCCGCGCACGGTCTCGATCGGCTGCGCCACCATCAACAGTCCGCTGGCGGTCCAGATGATAATCGGCACCCCGATCAGCCAGCCCAGCCAGACATGCCAGCGCATGAGTTTATGATGTTTCATGTTCATGCCAGTCTGACTCCTGTCTCACGAACCGCTGATAATCCCAATGCGAGACCATATCCAACAATGGCTGTAGCACCATATCCGATAAGCGGAGTGGGATATGGTCCAAAAAGTGAGATAATGACGAAACCACCGATAGTCGCCAACGAAGCGATGAGGGGGATTTGATTCCTGAAATTCAAACCAAATAAAGGCACGACCAATGCCAGAATGAGAGAAACTGCCATAACAGCAGCGGACAATGGATCGGATTCCCAAGCATCCCTGATCACATACTCCACAAATCGAACCGGCTGTAACGGGTCAATTTTCCGCAATGTCCATAAGAAACTGAACCCGCCAATCGCCAGCATCCCGAGAGACCATTTGTCGCGCTTTGCCATCGCAAGCACCAAAACGCCTGAGAGCAACGCAAATGCGCTTGCTCTGTCGGGCTGCAATGAAACGATCAGGCTGATGGCAATGACCGTCAGTAGCGCCAATTCTCTCCGTAGGTCTGGCAAGAGCGAAATTGTCGCAGGCAGCAAAAGCAAACCGACATGCAATCTAACCGGGCCAACTGCAATCCAGCGATGGATCCCGTCAATTTCCGCGTCGCTGAACAGCGTTGCGGCAAAAAGCGCCAACGCAAAACCGGTGAAAGCGACTGCGCCGAAGCCTCGATCTAGCCGTTTTAGAAAAACAGACAGACCAATCGCGCAAGCAAGAGCCGCACCGTTGATGATCCAAAACTCACGCGGTGCACCGGCTGACAGCATATAGATGCAGCCCATCAGGACTGCGAAAGCCAAACCTGACAGACGGATCAACTGACTGGCCATCACACTACATATGAATCGGCTTGCCCTGTACCGCCATCGCCGCTTCCTTGATCGCTTCCGAATGGGTCGGATGGGCGTGGCAGGTATAGGCGATATCCTCGCTGGTTGCGCCGAATTCCATCGCCTGCGTAACCTGCGCGATCATCGTGCCGGCGAGCGACGAGATGATATGGGCGCCGAGCACGCGATCGGTTTTCGCGTCCGCGATGATCTTCACATAGCCCTCGGTATCGCGGTTGGTCTTGGCGCGGCTGTTGGCGGCGAACAGGAATTTGCCGACCTTATATTCGACGCCGCTGTCCTTCACCTCTTCCTCGGTTTTGCCGATGCTGGCAATTTCGGGATAGGTATAGACCACGCCGGGGATCAGGTCGTGATTGACGATGCCCTGCTGTCCAGCGATAAATTCGGCGGCGGCAATGCCTTCGTCCTCGGCCTTGTGCGCGAGCATCGGGCCGGGTGTCACATCACCGATCGCATAGACGCCGGACACCTTGGTCTGGAAGTCATGGCCGACCTCGATCTGGCCGCGGTCGTTGGTTTCGACACCGGAATTTTCCAGCGCCAGACCGTCAATATTCGGCTTGCGGCCGATTGCCACGAGCACGACATCGGCTTCGAGCGTTTCGCTGTCACCGCCCTTGGCCGGTTCCATGGTCAGCGTGGCTTTCTTGCCCTTGACCGTGCAGCCGGTGACCTTGGTGCCGGTGCGGATATCAAAGCCCTGTTTCTTGAACATGCGATTCGCATCCTTGCGGATATCGCCATCCATGCCGGGGAGAATCTGGTCGAGATATTCGACAACGGTCACTTTCGCGCCGAGCCGCAGCCAGACCGAACCGAGTTCCAGCCCGATCACGCCGCCACCGATGACGACCAGATGGCCCGGCACTTTCGACAGTTCGAGCGCGCCCGTGCTGTCGACCACGATCTGCTTGTCATTGTCGACTTCAATACCGGGCAACGGGGTAACCGAAGAGCCGGTCGCGATCAGGATATTTTTCGCCGTGTAGCTCTTGTCACCGACCTTGACCGTGTGCGCATCTTCAAACGCGCCACGCCCCTTGATCCAGTCGACCTTGTTCTTCTTGAACAGAAAGGCGATGCCGCCGGTCAGTTCCTCGACCGCCTTCAATTTCTCGGCCAGCATCTGCTTCAGGTCAAGCTTCGCGCCGGTCAGTTTGACGCCGAATTTCTCCAGCGCGCCGCTATGGGCTTCGTGATAAAGTTCCGACGCGTGCAGCATTGCCTTGGACGGGATGCAACCGACGTTGAGGCAGGTGCCGCCAAGCGTCTCGCGGCTCTCGATACAGCCGGTCTTCAGACCGAGTTGCGCCGCACGGATTGCAGCAACATAGCCGCCTGGGCCGGAGCCGATTATCAGAAGATCATAGTCGAAATTGTCGGTCATATTCTATCTCTCACTCCGTCATCGCCAACCTCTGTCAGCATGACGGATATTGGGTTGTCTGCTTACAAATCAATCAAAAGCCGCGCCGGATCCTCGATCGCTTCCTTCATCCGGACCAGGAAGGTCACCGCTTCCCGGCCGTCGATCAGACGGTGGTCATAGCTGAGCGCCAGATACATCATCGGACGGACGACGATCTCCCCATCGACGACGACAGCGCGATCCTCGATCCGGTGCAGGCCGAGCACCGCCGACTGCGGCGGGTTGATGATCGGCGTCGACATCAGGGAACCGAACACGCCGCCATTGGAAATGGTGAAGGTACCGCCCTGCATGTCCGCCATCGTCAACGTGCCGTCCTTGGCGCGCTTGCCGAAATCACCAATGCTATTCTCGACATCGGCAAAGCTCATCGCTTCGGCGTTACGGATGACCGGAACGACCAGACCGTTGGGCGCACTGACCGCGACCGAAATATCGGCATAATCGTGATAGACGATTTCCTCGCCATCAATCTGCGCGTTGACCGAAGGCACGTCTTTCAGCGCCATGCAGGCCGCCTTGACGAAAAAGCCCATGAAGCCGAGCTTGATGCCGTGTTTCTTGGCGAACAGCTCTTTATATTTGCTGCGCGTTTCGATCACCGCAGTCATGTCGACATCGTTGAACGTGGTCAGCAAAGCCGCCGTATCCTGCGCCTCTTTCAGCCGCCGCGCGACGGTCTGGCGCAGGCGGGTCATGCGGACGCGCTCTTCGTTGCGGTTGCCGGTCGAGGAGGTCGCCGGTGGCGTCTGCGCGCCCTTGGCTTCGCCTTTTTCGGCCAGCGGGGCCTGCTGGTTGCTCTGGGCACCGGATTTCACATATTGTTCGACATCCGCCTTGGTCAGCCGGCCATCCTTGCCGCTGCCGCTGATCTGGCTGGGATCCACACCATGTTCAAGCACCAGCCGGCGGACCGACGGTGACAGGGTGATCGTGGCATCGGGCTCGTCGGCCTTGCTTTCCGCCTTGGCCGGAGCCGGAGCAGATTTGGCAGCGATCGCCGCGCCGCTTCCTGCCTCGATCGTCGCGATGACCGCGCCGACTTCGACCGTATCGCCAACCGCAACCTGATGCGCGCCCATCACACCGGCTTGCGGCGCGGGCACTTCCAGCGCCACCTTGTCGGTTTCCAGGCTGGCAATCGGCTCATCGGCGGCGACCGCATCGCCGGGCTGCTTGAGCCATTCGCCCAAAGTTGCTTCGGTGATCGATTCGCCCAGTACCGGGACTTTTACTTCTATTGCCATAATTTCATCTCTGCTTTCGTAGCTTGTCAGGTTCCTGCCAGGACAGGAGAACTGCGCTTATTCTATTCTACTTCGTGACCCAGTGCCTCGGCGATCAGCTGCGCCTGCTGCTGCTTGTGGCGGCTTGCCAGTCCGGTTGCCGGTGAGGCGGCAGCGGCGCGTCCGGCATAGACCGGTTCGCTTGGCCCGACATCCGCCAGCGCCAGAGCTTTCTCCAGATAACGGCGGACAAAATGCCAGCTGCCATTATTCTTCGGCTCTTCCTGTGCCCAGACCATCGTCTCGAGATTCTTCATCCGCTTGAGGCGGACCACCAGAGGTTCGCCCGGGAACGGATAAAGCTGTTCGATCCGGATGATCGCGGTATTCTTGTCACCCGCCGCATCGCGCGCCTCGATCAGGTCATAGGCAACCTTGCCGGAGCAGAGCACCACACGCTTCACGTCCTTGTCGGCCGGCGGATTGGTGTCGGACAATATTCGCATGAAATGATGGTCGCCCTGGAAATCCTCGGCGTTCGATACCGCGAGCTTGTGCCGCAACAGCGACTTCGGCGTCATGATGATCAAAGGTTTGCGGAACGACCGCAGCATTTGCCGGCGCAGCACGTGGAAATAATTGGCCGGGGTGGTGATATTGGCGACCTGGATATTATCCTGCGCGCAAAGCTGCAGGAACCGTTCCAGCCGGGCCGAACTATGTTCCGGGCCCTGGCCTTCATAGCCATGGGGAAGCAGCATCACCAAGCCGTTGGCCCGCAGCCATTTGGCTTCGCCCGAGGCAATGAACTGGTCGATCATGATCTGCGCGCCATTGGCGAAATCGCCAAATTGCGCTTCCCACAATACCAGTGTTTTCGGATCGGCACCGGCATAGCCATATTCGAAGCCGAGCACGCCATATTCGGAAAGCGGACTGTCGAGCACTTCAAACCGGCCATGGCGAACCGTGCTCAGAGGCACATATTTTTCTTCCGTGTCCTGATCGACCCATACGGCGTGGCGCTGGGAAAATGTCCCGCGTCCGCTGTCCTGGCCGGACAGGCGGACATTATAGCCTTCCGAGACCAGCGCGCCATAAGCCAGCGCTTCGCCGGTTGCCCAGTCGAAATTCTCGCCGCTCTTGAACATCGTCGCCTTGGCTTCGAGCACCCGGCCCAATGTCTTGTGGATCCGAAGGCCTTCGGGGACCGTAGTCAGTGTCCGCCCCAGACTGTCGAACAATTTTGTGTCAATCGCGGTGTCGACATTGCGACGTGCGGTTTCCGGATCGGCCGGAATATGCAGCCCCTGCCAGCGACCGCCAAACCAGTCGGCCTTGTCGGCTTTATAGGTTGCCGCCGCCTGAAATTCGGTTTCGAGATGATCGGCAAAGGCGCCACGCGTATCATCCGCCCATTTCGCGTCGATCACGCCTTCGGCAACCAGCCGCTCTTCGTACAGCTTGCTGACCTTGGGATGTTTCTTGATCGCGGCATACATAATTGGCTGGGTAAAGCTCGGTTCGTCGCCTTCATTGTGACCAAAGCGGCGATAGCACCACATGTCGATCACGATATCCCGGCCAAAGCGCTGGCGGAATTCGATCGCGATCTTGCAGGCGAAGGTCACCGCTTCGGGATCGTCGCCGTTGACGTGGAATATCGGTGCTTGAACACCCTTGGCGACATCCGAAGGATAAGGCGAGGAGCGCGCGAATTGCGGGCTGGTGGTAAAGCCGATCTGGTTGTTGATCACGAAATGGATGCAACCGCCCGTGTTGTAACCGCGGATGCCGGAGAAGCCGAGGCATTCCCAGACGATACCCTGGCCGGCAAAGGCGGCGTCGCCGTGGATCAGCACCGGCAACACCTGATCATGTTTTTCAAGATCGTCGCGCGCTACCTGTTGCGCGCGGACCTTGCCAAGCACCACCGGATCCACCGCTTCGAGATGCGACGGATTGGGCACCAGGCTCATATGGACATTGATGCCGTCAAATTCGCGGTCGGTGCTGGTGCCGAGATGATATTTCACATCGCCAGAGCCGCCGACATCGTCAGGATTGGCCGAGCCGCCGTGGAATTCGTGGAAGATAACCTTATAGGGCTTGGCCATCACATTGGCGAGAATGTTCAGGCGGCCGCGATGGGCCATGCCATAGACAATGTCGCGGACGCCGGACTGGCCGCCATATTTGATGACATTTTCCAGCGCCGGCAGCATCGATTCACCGCCATCCAGACCAAAACGCTTGGTCCCGACATATTTCTTGCCGAGGAAATTTTCATATTCCTCGCCTTCGATGACCTTGTTGAGAATCGCCTTCTTGCCTTCCGGCGTGAAGTGGATTTCAGCATCCTTGCCTTCCATCCGGTCCTGCAAGAAGCGCCGTTCCTCGATATCGGCGATATGCATATATTCGAGGCCGACCGGGCCACAATAATTGGCCCGCAACACCGCTTCGATCTCGCGGACGGTCGCTGTCTGGAAGCCGAGCACGCCGCCCAGAAAAATCGGCTTGTCCATCGATTCTGCGGTAAAGCCGTGAAATTCGGGAGTCAGATCAGCCGGTTCCTCAAGCTTGGACAGGCCCAGAGGATCAAGATTGGCGCCCAGATGCCCGCGCACCCGATAGGTACGGATCAACATCATCGCCCGAATTGAATTTTCCGCCGCCCGCGCAACTTCAGCGTCAGACATCGACTTGCCGGACTTCTCGGCGGCTGCCTTGATCTCGACACCCATTTGCGTGGGATCGAGCGCGCTGTTCAGCTCGTCGGCATCATCAATCGGCCAGTGCTTCCGCTGCCAGCTCGGGCCGGCTTCTTTTTCGGATTGGAGAAACTCTTGACCTTCAAAACCCATGATCATTTCCTTGGGGGAGGGTGGCCCTCTGCACTGGCAGAGGGCCCAGTAATCTAGACCAGCTCTTTCAGCATCGCGTCCAATGTCGTGCCCAGTTCGCTTGGCGAAGGCGACACGCGGATACCCGCCGCTTCCATCGCCGCGATCTTGTCTTCCGCGCCGCCCTTGCCGCCGGAAACAATCGCGCCAGCGTGGCCCATGCGGCGTCCCGGAGGAGCCGTGAGGCCAGCGATGAAGCCCACTGTAGGCTTCGAACGGCCCTTCTTCGCTTCATCCGCCAGGAATTGCGCCGCTTCTTCTTCCGCGCTGCCGCCGATTTCACCGATCATGATGATCGACTTGGTTTCGTCGTCGGCAAGGAACAGTTCGAGCACGTCGATGAAGTTGGTGCCGTTGACCGGATCACCGCCGATACCGACGGCCGTGGTCTGGCCGAGGCCTACCGCTGTGGTCTGATGCACGGCTTCATAGGTGAGCGTACCGGAACGCGAGACCACGCCGACCGAACCCTTCATGAAGATGCTGCCGGGCATGATGCCGATCTTGCATTCGCCGGGAGTCAGTACGCCGGGGCAGTTGGGACCGATCAGGCGCGACTTGCTGCCTTGCAGCGCGCGTTTTACGCGAACCATGTCGAGAACGGGAACGCCCTCGGTAATCGCAACGATCAGTTCGATCTCGGCGTCAATCGCTTCGAGGATCGAATCCGCTGCAAATGGCGGTGGAACATAAACAACGCTGGCAGTCGCGCCAGTTGCGTCTTTCGCTTCGGCCACGGTGTTATAATTGGGCAGACCGATATGGGTGGTGCCGCCCTTGCCCGGCGTAACGCCGGCAACCATCTGCGTGCCATAAGCTAAAGCCTGTTCCGTGTGGAACGTACCGGTATTGCCGGTCATGCCCTGGGTGATGACCTTGGTATTCTTGTCGATTAAAATGCTCATTTAACTTAGTTCCTCGTCATTCCAGCGAAAGCTGGAAACCCTGTCCCAGCGCGCTGTGTTGTCGCAAGAAATCCCGATTGTTTCGCCGGGATGACGGTTGCGCTTATGCCAGTGAGCTATCCAACGCCTTACAAGCCGCCAGCAATTCCTTCACCGCATCGACCGACACGTTGAAATTGCCCTGTGCTTCTTCGCTCAGTTCGATTTCGATGATCTTCTCGACGCCGTTTTTGCCGATGATGACCGGTACGCCGACATAAAGATCGTCAACGCCATATTGGCCAGTCAGATGGGCAGCAGCAGGAAGCACGCGGCGCTTATCTTTCAGGAAGCTTTCCGCCATCATGATCGCGCTGGTTGCCGGCGCATAATAAGCCGAACCATTACCGAGCAGGCCGACAATTTCTCCGCCGCCCTTGCGGGTGCGGTCGACGATCGCGTCGATTTTTTCCTGTGTGGTCCAGCCCATTTTGATCAGATCGGGGATCGGGATACCGGCAACCGTCGAATAAGCCGGAACCGGAACCATCGTATCGCCGTGACCGCCGAGAACGAAGGCGGTGACATCTTCAACCGAAACGTTGAATTCGTCAGCGAGGAAATGACGGAAGCGGGCGCTGTCCAAAACGCCTGCCATGCCGACTACCATATTGTGCGGCAGTCCGGAAAATTCGCGCAAGGCCCAGACCATCGCGTCGAGCGGGTTGGTGATGCAGATAACAAAAGCGTCCGGTGCATTGGCGGCAATGCCTTCGCCGACCGCCTTCATCACTTTCAGGTTGATGCCGATCAGGTCATCGCGGCTCATGCCGGGCTTGCGCGCGATACCTGCGGTCACGATGATCACATCGGCGCCGGCAATATCGGCATAGTCGTTGGTGCCCTTGAGATTGGAGTCGAACCCGTCGACCGGAGCTGCCTGGCTGAGGTCGAGCGCCTTGCCCGCTGGCATGCCTTCGGCGATATCAAACAGGACAACATCGCCCATTTCCTTGGAAGCTGCGAGGTGGGCGAGCGTGCCGCCGATCATGCCTGCGCCGATCAGCGCAATCTTGTTACGGGCCATATTGGAAAATTCTCCTGATAGAATAGAGTCGGAAAAGGATATTAACGACCGGATTAGGCCGCAATTAAGACAAATTCAACCGCATATAGCAGCATTTTACCCTCTATCTTTGCAATTGGTTCGCAGTAGCAATAATGACGGCTTGATTCCTGAAAAAATGCCGTCGCCCCTGCGCAGGCAGGGGCCTGATCCAATCTGCAGAGTCGCCCCACAGATTGGTTTGGGTACAAGCCTTCGCAGGCATGCCGACGAACCGGAAAACATGCTTCCAAATCTTCCAATCTTTTGCGTTGCAAAGCGAAATTGAAATGGCATGGTGCAAAGAAAAAGAGGATGCAACATGCTGACAAAAGGCGACGACTATCCGCTGCACCAGACACCGGAGCCGATGGCGCTATCGGGCGGCAACCGCAATTTCTACGACCGCTATTTCTTCAACGGCTATTCGCCCGACGGCAATATCTTCTTCGCCGCCGCGCTCGGTGTCTACCCGCAGCTCGATATCATGGACGCCGCCTTCTGTGTCTCGATCGACGGCAAGCAACATAATCTGCGCGCCTCGAAGAGAATGTCCAGCGAACGACTCGACCTCACCGTCGGACCGATCACCGTCACCATCGTCGAACCGCTTCAGCAGCTCGGCCTGACCGTCACCGGCAACGACAGCGCGATCAGCGCCGACATCCGCTTCACCGCCCGCCACCAGCCGATCGAGGAACCCCGTTTCATCCGCCGCGAAGGCCCGCGTCTGATGATGGACTATACCAGAATGACGCAAAACGGCGACTGGTCGGGCATCATCAGCGTCGATGGTCAGGACATAGATATCGCCAATTGCCGCGGCACCCGCGACCGCAGCTGGGGGATCAGGCCGATTGGCGCCTCGGAGTCACAGCCGCCGCCAGCCGGGGCTTTCCCGCAATTCTGGTGGCTCTGGACTCCGCTCAATTTTGATGACCATGCCTGCTTCTTCCACAGCAACGACGACGGCGACGGCCTGCCGTGGAACCGGCGCGGCGTGGTCGACGCGTTCTCCGGCAGCGCAACCGAGTTCGAACCGAAGACCATCGACCTCAGCTATCACAGCGGTTCCCGCCGGATCAAACAGGTCCGGCTCGAAACCGGCAACGGATCGCTCTCCATCACACCCCGCACCGGCGATGCCGCCCGGACATTCTATATGTCCGGTCTCGGCTATCTCCATCCGGTCTGGGGTCACGGGATGGATCATGGCGATCTCGAAGTCACCCATGATGTCATCACCCTCGATCCCGCTCCCGCGATCGACATGACCACCATCCATATCCAGGCACTGAGCGACACCGTGCTCACCGTCGATGCCGCGGAACATCGCGGCGTTGGCGTGGTCGAGCAACTGTTCATCGGCCCCCACGCGACCAGCGGTCTGACCGGCCTGATGGACCCCGCAGCATGAGCGGCCGCTTCCCCGTGCGACCGGAAGAATTCGAAACCGCATTCATCGAGCAAGTGTTCGGCGCGGCTTCCGGGTCACTCACATCCCTTACCCACGAACCGGTCGGCACCGGCCAGGTCTGCGACAGCTACCGCTTTACCTGCGACTGGTCAGGCGGCAGCCACCCCACGACCTTCATCGCAAAATGTCCCAGCGCCGATCCGGTTAGCCGGGGCGCCGCTGCGATCTTCCATCTCTATGATATGGAGGTCGGCTGGTATCGGGATGTAGCGGACCATTGCAACGCGCTCTGCCCCCAATCCTATCACGCCGACATTGCCGAAAATGAGCAGGAATTCGTGCTCCTGCTCGAGGACATGGCACCCGCGTCGCAGGGTGATCAATTGGCAGGAGCATCGCTGCTTCAGGTCGAATCATCACTGGCCGAAGCCGCTGCGCTTCACAGTTTCACGCCGGCAGCCGGCTTCGAAAATCTGCCATGGCTCCATCATGGCGAGGGCAATGCCCAGTTTCTGGAGAATAGTCTGTCCGCCGGTTACCCGCTGTTTCGCGAGCGGTTCTCCGCTTTGCTGTCACCGGATATACTGGACCTCGGCCAGCGGCTGGTCGACCGGATCGGCAGCTATATCGCCCATCCCCCGAAGCAGCAGGCGATCACCCACGGCGACATGCGGCTCGACAATATTTTGTTTCACGATGGTGGCCGGATAGCAGCTCTGGTCGACTGGCAAACCTGCTCCCTTGGCAATCCGGCCAATGACGTCGCTTATCTCATCGGGACCAGCTTTGCCGATCCGGCCGTCCGGCGCGAGCATGAAGAAAGCCTGGTTCGGGCCTATCTAGCTCTCCGATTCGATGGGCCTGATTTTGATCAATTCTGGACCGACTATCGCCGCCACGCCTTTTCCGGATTCATCATGGCGATCAATGCGTCGCTCCACGTCCAGCAAACCGAACGCGGCGACCGGATGTTCGCCGCGATGGCGGAACGACCGGCTCAAATGGCAATCGATCTGGACAGTTTAAGCCTGCTCTAGACGGCGGCTCCATGTCCCAACGCAAGATAATCATCCGATTGCATTTCAATCAATCGAGATGCCGTCCGTTCAAATTCAAAACTGCCGTCACCAGCCGGGTATAGCGCATCGGGTTCCGCATCGGCGCTGGCCAACAGCTTCACCCGATATTCGTAGAGCGCGTCGATCAGCGTGACAAAGCGCGCGGCCTCGTTGCGATTTTCCTTGGAGAGCACCGGAATGCCGACGATGATAACGCTATGATAATGGCGCGCGATCGCCAGATAATCCTGCGCGCCGCGCGCTTCCGCGCATAGCCGTTTGAACGAGAACACCCCGACGCCCTTGAGAGACTTCGGCACGGTCAGCATCCGGCCGCCCTGTACCTCTATCTCTGCCGACGGAACATGGTCACGATCCTCCGGCGGATAGTCGGTCAGGCGGAAAAAGGCTTCGCTCAGCGCCTTTGTTGCAGCCTCGCCATTGGGCACATGCCAGAGATCAACGTCCCCCAGCCGCTCGCGCCGGTAATCGGTCGGCCCATTGAGCGAAATCACGTCGAGCCTCGTCTTGAGCAGTTCGATAAACGGCAGGAAATGCTCGCGGTTGAGCCCATCCTTATACAGATCATCGGGCGGCCGGTTGGACGTGGTGACGATCGTCACCCCCGCTTCGACCAGCCCGGTAAACAGTCGCGACATGATCATCGCATCGGCACTGTTGTTCACCACCATTTCGTCAAAGGCGAGGAACCGCGCTTCGCCGGCCAGTGCCTTGGCCACCGGAATCACCGGATCGCCTTGCTCCTTCTTGCGTTCGACATTGAGCCGGGCGTGAACGTCGAGCATGAACTCATGAAAATGGGCGCGTTTCTTCCGGCGAATGTCGAGATTATTGTAAAACAGGTCCATCAGCATAGACTTGCCGCGTCCGACGCCACCCCACATGTAAATGCCCTTGGGCGCAGCAGGTTTCTTGCCAAAGGCACGCCATAAAATGCTGCCTCGTGGCGGCACAGCTTCCAGTTCCTTTTGCAGCCGGGCAAGCTGTTTTGCACAATCATCCTGATCGGCATCATGCTGGAGTTCGCCGTGCGCAATCAGGGCCTGATAGCGCTGGTAGAATGCGCTCATTGCAAATCTGTTTTCTGGCGAGGCGCCTTTTTCACGATGGCGGTAAACGAGGCCATATTATCCTGACCGTCTTCGCCCTGCACAACCAGTCCGCGCATGAACAGAAAGCGGCCGGTTTCGCGGGTAATCTCCACTTGTGCCTCGAGCGGCTCGTCCATCCGCGCAGAACCGAGGAAATGCGTCTGCAATTCCAGCGTTACGGCATAACCGGACGGGCCGAGTTGAAGCACCCGCATCGCGGCGAACAGCGAACAGTCGATAAAGCCCATCATCGTCCCGCCATGGACGGCATCGCCAAGATTGCGGTGTTTGCGCTCGGGGAACATGCGCACCCGGGCGATATTATCGTCCACTCCGTCGCCACCCCGGCGGACGACCATTTTCCCCAAGAAACTATTATAGCAATCCGGATCGTTCAGCTGCCATATATTCCAGCCCGGATGCTCGGGATCGGGACCGCTGATGTCAAAATTGCGCTCGGCTTCAGTCATGAATTGGCGCTCGCGTCCGAATCAGATTTCGCGCGAGGCGGTCATCTTCTTGATCTCGGCAATCGCCTTGGCAGGGGACAGACCCTTGGGACAGGCGTTGGCGCAGTTCATGATCGTGTGGCAACGATAGAGCCGGAACGGATCTTCCAGCTCGTCGAGCCGTTCACCGGTCATTTCATCGCGACTGTCGGCGAGCCAGCGATAGGCCTGCAACAGGATGGCGGGACCGAGGAACTTGTCGCTGTTCCACCAATAGCTCGGGCAGCTGGTCTGGCAGCAAGCACAGAGAATGCACTCGTACAGTCCGTCCAGCTTGCCACGGTCTTCCGGCGACTGCAGCCGTTCCTTGCCTGACGGCGTCGGTGTCACGGTTTTCAGCCAGGGTTCGATCGAGGCATATTGCGCGTAAAAATGGGTGAAATCAGGAACCAGATCCTTGATCACTTCCATATGCGGCAGCGGGGTGATGGTGACCTTGTTGCCGCAATCTTCGATCGCGGTAGTGCAGGCCAGACCATTTTTGCCGTTGATATTCATTGCGCAGGATCCGCAAATGCCTTCGCGGCAGGAGCGGCGGAAGGTCAGCGTAGCATCCTGCTCCGACTTCATCTTGATCAGCGCGTCGAGCACCATCGGCCCGCATTCATCCGTATCGATTTCAAATGTGTCGTAGCGCGGATTCTCGCCCTTGTCTGGATCATAGCGATAGACTTTAAACGGCCGCTTTTTCCCGCCGGTCAGGGCCTTGTGCAACTCACCGGTTTTACGGATCTTGCTATTCTTGGGGAGCGTAAAAGTAGCCATGTCTATCGGATTCCCTTGTTCTGCGGAACCGCATAACCAAGAAGTGCCACTATCTCAACCGTTTTGCACTGCAAAAACAGCGGTTCCCCTATCAAATCGTACAATCACTTATGCCGTTCAAAAAAGGCGACCATGTCATCCAGCACCGAAGCCTTGTGCCGAAATGGCTTGGCCAGCGCCATCATGATCTCGAGATGGTCGACATCGGGATATTCGACATATTCGGCATCGCCGCCCGCTTCGAGGATCTTGTCGCGCAAGATCCTGCTGTTTCGCGGCCTGACCTGGGTGTCGTTGGTACCGGTGGATAGCCACAGCGGCGGCGCATCTGAGCGGACGAAATTGACCGGCTGGGTCATTTCGGGCGCATGATAGTCGCCAAAGCTCTGCTTGGTGGTTTCAGAATCAAACGGATAGAAATCATAAGGCCCGGCCAGCGCCGCCACGCCTCTGATCAGGTCCGGCGACTTGCCTTCGCGCCCCAGCCATTGCCGGTCGAGCGCCAGCATCATCGCATTATAGGCACCGGCGGATTGCCCGGACAGGAATATCCGGTTCGCGTCACCGCCATGTTCGCCGATATGATCATCTACCCAGGCCAGCGCCTTGGCGCTGTCTTCGAGAAAACCGGGAAAGCGGGTATCAGGGAACAGCCGGTAGTCGGGCAGCACCACCATATAGCCACGATTGGCCAGCGCGCGACCGGTGAAGGCATATTGATCCTTCGCTCCGTCACGCCAGCCACCGCCATAGATGAAGACAATGACGGGAAGCGGCCCTGTCGCAGCGGTTTTTGGTGCCCAGATATTGAGTCCGAGACCCAGCGCCTCGTCGTAAATTTTGTCCTGCACCAACAGCCTGGCATCGCTGTCGCACGGCATGACATTATTGACCATATCCAGCTGCTTCGGACCCGGCTGCGAAAAAAACCAGAACGCGAAGCCGCCGCACGCCAGCAGCAACACACCGATAATGACAAGCCATTTCATGGATCGATACTTAGCCAGCCCCTCATGCGCTGGCAATGGCGCTCCCGTCGTCATCCGGTTGCGCCAATCTGTAATGTCGCGTCGTAAGGCAATCAGATTTCAAGCGTTTCTACACGGTTCTCCAGAATCGCCTCCACTACGCGATAGGTGGTCTCATTATCGACGTCGACAGCTTGTGTGCCATCGCTAAGCGGCACGCGCCGCAAGGTGATTCCGAAACGCTTTGAGATTCGACGGAAGGCCTGGTCAACATCAATCAGACCCGAGCGCATTATCAGGATATTGAGCAGCCCAAACGCGGTCACCAGACGCCGGGGGTTGTTCATGAACTGCCCGCCTTCGCGAAATATTTCTACAGCATTCAGCGCCTGCCTGTCGGCGATCCCGTACAGATTACAATTGGCATAGCCGTGATCACGGAATTCGTAATAAGACCGCTGGGCCTGAGGATGAACGCCCCGGATATCGTCTTTATTGGCGAGCGCAGCGACCGCATCCGCTCCCTCGTTCATCACCTTTATCGCCCGGTCAATGCTATCATGCCGGATCAGCACATTGTCAGCCGTTGTAACGATGAACGGCGCGGTTCCCTTTGCGCACCCCAGCAAAACGCTCTCTGCAATATTCCGGTCCGAAGTGACGAAGTGGATCGGGAGATCTTTACGCGCGAATGTTTCGGCAACCGGACGCACGGCGCTTTCACCATCGGGTTCGATCAAAATATAAATAGCTCGGCAACCGGGATGGGAGGAGACCGATGCCAATGTACGGGAAATCAGTGCCTCGCCTACAATGGGGACCAGGCATTTGTGGCTAACGCCATGCGCTTGAGCGAGCGGATTGATAACCCCCGTTCGTTGCGCCGCAAGCAATATTACGTCGAATTTGGCAATCATCTTTTAGTTTTGAATAATACATCAAATTTTTTCAAGAGGAAATTCGGTAATAGAGAGATAGAAATAACTGGATTTTGAGATAAAGAGTAGCACAACCGCCGGATCATATATCGGAAATGTCAAAACCAGTGTCGCGTAATTTACTCACCAGATGGTCTCGCAGCGAGGATTCACTCGTTCGGGTTTTCCGCAACAGCAGCTGGCTTTTCTCGGCCAAAGGTCTGGGCGCCATTCTGAGCATTTTCTATCTCGCTATATTGACCCGGACGTTGGGCGTAGCGGGCTTTGGCGAATTCATGGTCATTGTCGGCGCGGTTCAGGTGCTGACAGCCGTGCTGAAACTGCAGACATGGCAGGCCGTCGTGCAGTTCGGCGTGCCCTTTTTGCTGGCCGGCCAGCATCGGGCATTCCGGAAATTGTCGGCGCAAAATTTCTGGATCGAATTTCTCGGCGGACTCGCTGCCTGTGCGGCGTTATGGCTGATGCTCCCCTACGGCGCGTCGCAATTTGGCTGGAGCGATCCGACCGTCAACGCGATCATGGGCTATGGCGTGATTGTGTTCCTCTCGGTCCGGTCCACTCCGATCGGCATATTGCGCGCGCAGGATCGCTTCGGCGGCAATGCTTTTGGCGATGCGATCATTCCCGTCGTCCGCTTTGCCGGAGCGTTGGTCCTGGTCGCGACCCTGCCTTCGATGACGGGATTCCTGATCGTCTGGGGCCTGTCCGAATTTATCAGTTTTGTCGTGATGTGGTTGATGGTGTGGCGACGGAAAGAGACCGATCATCCGCTGCGCAATGCCTCTGCTACCCCTGCGGAACCGCCAAGCCGAAAAGAGTTTCTGGCCTTCCTGCTATTCACCAACCTCACCTATCTGGTCAGCGTTATCCGCGAACGGCTGGTGGTGGTCATGGTAGGCTTTTTCGTCGGTCCGGCAGCGGCTGGCCTGTTCCGTCTGGCCGACCAGATCGCCAACAGCCTCAATCGACTTGCCGAAGTTTTTGCCCGTCCGTTATTTGCGGAACTATCCCGATTGTTCGCCATCGGTCAAACAAAGGAATTGCGGACCCTGTTCTGGCGATCGCTGCGGGTTTCGGCAATTAGCGGCGGCGTGCTCTTCCTTGGTCTTTTATTGCTGGGCAAGAACATCATCTCCCTCATATCGGGTCCGGACTATCTCGCCGCCTTCCCGATTTTGCTGCTGCTGGGTGCCGCGACCATCATCAGTCTGGCAGGCTTGGGCCTCGAACCGCTGCTTCAGGCAGCCGGCAGAGCCCGAAATGCGCTCGTCGCCCGGGTTGCCGGACTGGTCGCACTGGGCCTGCTTATGGCAGTATTATTACCACGCTTTGGCACATTGGGCGCTGCCTGGGTGATGCTGATCTCCGCGATACTGACAAGCATCATATTATTCATCTCGAGCCGGTCCGCGATCAGGCAGCCCCGGCAGCGCCTTCCCAAATCGCCAGCGCCATAAAAAAAGGCGACCCGAAGGCCGCCTTTTCGAATTTCGATTGGGTTCCGCTTAACGCTTGGAGAACTGGAAGCTCTTACGTGCTTTCGCCTTACCATATTTCTTACGTTCAACCTTACGGCTGTCACGGGTAAGAAAGCCTTCGGCTTTCACTGCCGACCGAAGGGCCGGTTCATATTTCGTCAGGGCTTGCGAAATGCCGTGCTTGACCGCACCAGCCTGTCCCGAAAGACCGCCACCTTTGACGGTCACGTCAACATCATATTGACCTTCGCGCTCGGTGATCGCAAAAACCTGATTGAGAACCAGACGCAGGGTCGGGCGTGCAAAATAGGTTTCCTGATCGCGGCCATTGACCGTGATCTTGCCTTTGCCAGGCTTCAGCCATACGCGGGCAACCGCATCTTTACGGCGACCGGTCGCATAAGCTCGTCCGAACTTGTCCAGCTCTTGCTCGCGCAAAGGCATGGTCGAAACGGGCGGTTCAGCAACCACGGTTTCTGCTTCGCTGTCTGCAGCAACAGGTGCATCCACAACAGCCGGGCCAGCGATATCTTTTAGATCAGCGAGATCGGTTTTTACATCAGACATTATGAGCCCACCTTATTCTTACGGTTCATCGAAGCGACGTCGAGCGCTACTGGCGCCTGGCCAGCATAAGGATGCTCGGTGCCAGCGAAAACATGCAGCGCACGCATCTGGGCGAAGCCAAGCGGGCCTTTAGGAATCATCCGCTCGACAGCTTTTTCAATGATACGCTCGGGGAAACGACCTTCGAGGATCTTTTCCGCAGTGGTGCCGCTGATGCCGCCGGGATAGCCGGAGTGCTTGTAATAGGTTTTCTGCTTGGTCTTGTTGCCGGTGAACTTCACCTTTTCGGCATTGATCACGATGACATGATCACCGCAATCGACATGCGGGGTATAGCTTGGCTTATGCTTGCCGCGCAGGATATTGGCGATAATCGATGAAACCCGGCCAACGACCAGATCTTCGGCATCAATGATATGCCATTTCTTTTCGACTTCAGCAGGCTTCGCCGACTGGGTCTGTTTGGTGATACCCTTCATGGGGTTTGCTCCTTCTGGAGAATGATTTGAGTCAAAAATGATAAAAGCCGGACGCAAAGATCCGGCCGACTGCGGCGCTATTGGCGATGTTATTCCGGCAAGTCAAGCGAAAGCGGGGCTTTGCCAACGGGTATAATAATACCGAAGGGCTATTTGGAACTGATCGAATGACGATTTTTCACCATTTGATAGCCGACAACCCGGCCTCCGAAATTGCCTATCTCGAAAACAGACTATTGGTCACCGTGGCTGGCGGCCGATCAGATGCACGCCCCATATGGACGAAGCAACGACCAGAGCACCCACCGCCTGATGCAATACCGCCAGATGAATATCGATCCCGGTCATCACGGTGGCAATGCCAAGCAATATCTGGCTACCGAAAGCAATGTGGATCGCGACCGAGGCCCTGCGATCTATCGGCCGCACTTTCCGCGCCAATAGAACAAGGAAACCGACGGCGACCCAGGCCCACCATCGATGGATGAAATGGATCAGATAGGGGTCATAGTTGAGTGCGGCCCACGTACCGCCAGCCCAGTTGATCCCGCCGGGAACGAGATATTCGTTCATCAGCGGCCATGTGCTGGACACATAGCCGGCATTCAGGCCCGCCGTATAGGCGCCGAACAGCAGCTGGACAAAAAGTACCGCCAAGACCGTTATGCCAAGCCCCGTCATCCGCGCCGGCCTCGGGTGGCCGGCGGCAAGCTGGCGCAGGTCAAGCGCCGTCCAGACAAGGCCACCAAGGATGAAGAGAGCGGTCAGCAAATGCACCGCCAACCGGAAATGACTGACATCCGTCCGTTCGCTCAGGCCCGAACTGACCATCCACCATCCGATGGTACCCTGCAGGCCGCCGAGAGCAAGCAGAGCCACCAACCGCCAGCCATAGCCGGACGGGATCGCCCGCTTCACCGCAAACCAGAGCAGCGGCAGTGCAAAGGCCACACCGATCAGGCGCCCTAGCAACCGGTGCACCCACTCCCAGAAATAGATGAATTTGAAATCCGCCAGCGTCATCCCCGCCGGACCATTGATTTCCTGATATTCGGGGATCTGCTGGTATTTGGTAAATTCCGACAACCAGTCCGCTTCACTCAGCGGCGGTAATGCACCGGTCACCGGCTTCCATTCGGTTATCGACAGACCCGATTCGGTCAACCGGGTTATGCCGCCGACGACGACCATTATGAACACCAGAATCGCAACGCCAATCAGCCAGTTGGCGATGGCGATCGGACGATTGCTGGCGTTGTTTTCCTGCTGCCTCAATATGCTTGTGTCGGTCATGGGCCGCTATTTGCGATCAAAAGCAGCGCCTGACAACTGGAAACGCGGACATCGCCCGCAAAAAGCCCGAAATTTCAGAAATGATATGTTGTATCTTAACACACCTTTCCTTATATCCACCCCACGTAAGCAACAAGTGAGACAGTGAGTCGTGTTCACGGCAGCAAAATTGTGGAACAAAAATGGTCTTTTGATCAAGGACGGCCTGTGGGATCGTCTGGCCGTGCTCGTGTCCGGCCTCTGCCTTGTCCACTGCGTCTCGACCATCGCTATTGTTGCTATCCTTTCTTCGGCGGGCGGCATGCTGCTCGATCCGCTGGTTCATGAAATCGGCCTTGGTATCGCAATCGCGCTAGGCCTGTTTACCCTGGGCCGGGGCGTATTGGACCACGGCTATATGATGCCGGCGGCGATAGGCGGCTTGGGCCTGGGCATGATGATTGGAGCGATCTCCCTTGGTCACGAAAGCGGCCATAGCGGAGCTGAGGTCATCTATACCATGCTCGGTGTAGGCGTTCTCGCGCTGGCCCATGATCTGAACTACCGCGCCACCCATTAAACTGCGCCCCATTGCCCTCGAGGCGAAACATCCCTAAATTATCCCTATGGGAAAACATAATCATCATGAGCATCAAGGCGAGTCCTTAGCCGACGCGGCACGCGCCAATCTGGAAAAGTCCGGTGAGAAATGGACCGACACAAGGGCGGCGATATTTGAAGCTCTGGCGGGCTTCTCTCGTCCGGCTTCGGCCTATGACATCGCCGAACTGGTATCTTCGGCAAGGGGCAAGCGTGTCGCACCGAATAGTGTGTACCGGATTCTCGACCTGTTCGTAGCGAATAACCTCGCGATGCGGGTCGAAAGCGCCAATGCCTATCTCGCCAATAGCCACCCCGGCTGCGCGCATGATTGCATCTTTCTGGTCTGCGACACCTGCGGAGAGGCAACACATATTGATGATGATCCCCTGTCCCAGCAAGTACGCACGGTTGCAAAAAGCCAGGGTTTTAGCTCCATTCGCCCGGTGATCGAGGTGCGCGGCATTTGCCAGAAATGCAGCTAATTGATTCGGTGCGTCAGCAAAGGTTCACCGACGGGCTGCTGAAAGTTCGACAGAGCATCGCGATGCCGTTAAAGCTGGGACCAATCAGGGAGTAAATATGCCAGTTTCGAATACACCATTGCTGGATGACGTCTCCTTTCCAGCAGATTTGCGGAAATTGAAACCAGCCCAGCTTCGCCAATTTGCCGACGAACTGCGTGCGGAGGTGATCGACACGGTTTCCACTACCGGAGGCCATCTGGGTGCCGGTCTGGGTGTTGTCGAGCTGACGACAGCGATACATTATGTCTTCAACACGCCCGAAGACCGGTTGATCTGGGATGTCGGCCACCAATGCTATCCGCACAAGATCATCACCGGCCGCCGTGACCGGATCCGTACCCTGCGTCAGGGCGGCGGACTATCCGGCTTCACCAAAAGGTCGGAAAGCGAATATGATCCCTTCGGCGCTGCCCATAGCTCGACCTCGATCAGCGCTGCCCTCGGCTTTGCGATCGCCAACAAGCTGAACGACAAGCCCGGTCGCGGCATTGCCGTTATCGGTGACGGCGCGATGAGCGCCGGCATGGCCTATGAAGCGATGAACAATGCCGAGGCCGCCGGCAACCGGTTGGTCGTCATCCTCAACGACAATGACATGTCGATTGCGCCGCCGGTGGGCGGGCTTTCGGCCTATCTCGCCCGAATCGTATCCTCCCGTGAATTTCTCGGTGTCCGCCAGCTGGCGCGGCGCATAGCCCGCAAACTGCCCAAGGGCCTGTACGACGCGGCGCGCAAGACCGATGAATATGCCCGCGGCATGACCATGGGCGGGACCCTGTTCGAGGAACTGGGCTTCTATTATGTCGGCCCGATCGACGGCCATAATCTGGAACATCTAATTCCCGTGCTCGAAAATGTGCGCGATGCGGCGGAAGGTCCCTGCCTGATCCATGTCGTTACCGAAAAGGGCAAAGGCTATAAATTCGCCGAGGAAGCCGATGACAAATATCACGGCGTCGCCCAGTTCGACGTGGTGTCCGGCAAGCAGAACAAGGGTCCCGGCGGCGGACCACCCGCTTATCAGAATGTTTTTGGCGAAACCCTCGCCAAGCTGGCCGACAGCGATCCAAAAATCTGCGCGATCACTGCGGCCATGCCTTCGGGCACCGGCGTTGACAAATTTGCCAAGGCCCATCCGGACAAAGCCTTTGATGTCGGCATCGCCGAACAGCATGGCGTGACCTTTGCCGCCGGCCTCGCCGCGCAAGGCATGCGGCCCTTTTGCGCGATCTATTCGACATTCCTGCAACGCGCCTATGATCAGGTCGTCCATGACGTGGCGATCCAGAATCTGCCGGTGCGCTTTGCAATCGACCGGGCCGGACTGGTCGGTGCAGACGGCAGCACCCACGCCGGCAGCTTCGATGTCACCTATCTGGCGACATTGCCCAATATGGTGGTGATGGCCGCAGCCGACGAAGCCGAGCTGGCGCATATGACCTATACCGCATCCTTGCACGACAGCGGTCCGATCGCCTTTCGCTACCCGCGCGGAAATGGCACCGGCGTGCCGATTCCGGAGAAGCTCGAACAGCTGGAAATCGGCAAGGGCCGGATCGTCAAACAGGGCACCAAGGTGGCGATCCTGTCGCTCGGCGCGCGGCTCGAAGAGGCCAAGAAGGCAGCAGAGCGGCTCGAAGCCAAGGGCCTCAGCACAACCGTTGCCGACCTCCGCTTTGCCAAACCGCTCGACGAAGAATTGATCCGCAAATTGCTGACGACTCACGAAGTCGCGGTAACGGTCGAGGAAGCCTCGGTCGGCGGCCTCGGCGCGCACGTCCTGACCTATGCGTCTGACAACGGCCTCACCGACGCCGGCCTGAAAATCCGGACGATGCGCCTGCCCGATATATTCCAGGATCAGGACAAGCCGGACGTGCAATATGCCGAAGCAGGGCTGGACGCCGATGGTATTGTCGAAACCGTCCTGAAAGCACTGCGGCACAATAGCGCGAGCGTCGAAAATACCGGAACACGGGCCTAGCCTATATTGCCGCTTGTGATTGGCGGAAACGGCCTTTAGGCGATTGCCCATGCCACCGGAATTTTCCCATATCGATCACTGGATATTTGATCTCGATAACGTGCTCTACCCTGTGGAGTGCGATCTCTTCGCGCTGATCGATATCAAGATGGGCGAATATATTGCCCGGGCGCTGGATTGCGATCTGGTCGAGGCGCGGAAGATCCAGAAAGGATTTTTCCACGATCATGGCACCACGCTGGCTGGCCTGATGCATCATCATGGCACCGATCCCGCCGATTTTCTCGACTTCGTCCATGATATTGATATGGATCGCCTGTCCCCCGCGCCGCTGGTGCGCGCCGCCATTGAAGCGCTGCCGGGCGAGAAGCTCGTCTTTACCAATGCCGACCGGCCTTATGCCGAACGGGTTCTGGAAAAGCGCGGATTCGGCGGGCTGTTCCATCAAATGCACGATATTTTGGATACAGGCCTCGTCCCCAAGCCGCAGACAGCTGCTTACGAGAGCCTGATCGCCACCACCGGTATCGACCCGACACGTGCCCTGTTTGTCGAAGATATGGCGCGCAATTTGCGTCCCGCGAAAACATTGGGCATGACAACAATATGGATCAACACCGGTGCAGAATGGGCTGGCCGTGAACATGATCCCGCCTATATTGATCACGAAATCACCGATCTGGAAAGCTGGGTCACCGGCCTCCATAGCGCAAAGGAAGAACAATCAACATGACCGCAGCATTGCAGACCGTAATCGACGCCGCCTGGGACAAACGCGAATCTTTGAGCCTCACGTCGCAGGGACCGGAGCGCGATGCTGTCAATCTGGCCCTCTCCATGCTCGACAACGGCACCGCGCGGGTCGCCGAGAAAAAAGATGGCCAGTGGGTGGTCAACCAGTGGCTCAAGAAAGCGGTGCTGCTTTCCTTCCGGCTCAATGACAATATGCTGATCGAGGGCCCCGGTGGCGCCAATCACTGGGACAAGGTGCCAAGCAAATTTGCCGGATGGGGCGAGAACCGGTTTCGCGAGGCGGGTTTCCGCTCGGTTCCCGGCTCGATCGTCCGGCAGGGCGCATTCATCGGCAAAGGCGTCGTGCTGATGCCTAGCTTTGTCAACATCGGTGCCTTCGTCGATGAAGGCACGATGGTCGACGGCTGGGCGACAGTCGGAAGCTGCGCGCAAATCGGCAAGAATGTCCATATTTCAGGCGGTGCCGGCATTGGCGGCGTGCTCGAACCATTGCAGGCCGGTCCGGTGATCATCGAGGATGGTGCTTTCATCGGTGCCCGCGCCGAAGTCGCCGAAGGCGTCCGCGTCGGCGAAGGTGCCGTGCTCTCCATGGGTGTCTATCTCGGCGCATCGACCAAGATCGTCGACCGGGTCACCGGCAAGGTCTGGATCGGTGAAGTGCCGCCTTATTCGGTAGTGGTACCGGGTACCCTGCCGCCGAAGGTCAATGTTGACGGCGTCCCCGGACCAAGCCTCTATTGCGCCGTGATCGTCAAGACGGTCGATGCGCAAACCCGGTCCAAGACCGGTATCAACGAATTGCTGCGCGACTGATGGCGACCGGGGTGGATCAGGTGAAGGTTACGCTGGAGCCGAATGACCATCCCTATCGCAACGGTGCCTGGACCCCGATATTCGAAGAACTGGATATAGATGATCTCGAAATAATCGGGACCATTCCAGCCGACATTGACGGGCTCTACGTCCGCAACACCGAGAATCCGGTGCACGACAGCCTTGGCCGCTATCATCCCTTCGACGGCGACGGGATGATCCACACGATCCGCCTGCAAAATGGCAGGGCGAGCTACCGCAACCGCTTTGTCCGCACCGAGGGTTTTGAGGCAGAGCAGAATGAAGGCGGCCCCTTGTGGGTCGGGATCATGGGCAAGCCGTCCGATAGCAAAAGACTCGGCTGGGGCGCGCATGGCAGCGTCAAGGACAGCAGCTCGACCGATGTGGTGGTCCATGCCGGCGCGATTCTCTCGACCTTCTATCAATGCGGTGAAGGCTATCGGCTCGACCCTGAGACACTGGAAACGCTGGGCACAGCGGACTGGGTTCCGGAAGACGGCATTTCCGCCCACCCCAAGGTAGACGAGACCACCGGCGAATTGCTGTTCTTCAACTATTCGACCAGGGCGCCCTATCTCCATTATGGCGTCGTCGGACCGGACAATGCGCTCAAGCATTTTGTGCCCATCGAACTGCCCGGCGCGCGCCTGCCGCATGATATGGCGTTCACCGAGAATTTCGCGATTTTCAACGACTGCCCGCTCTACTGGAAGCCGGAACTGATCGAACGGAATCTCTATATTCCTGCCTATCATCCCGACGAGCCGACCCGTTTCGGCATCATCCCGCGCATGGGGCAGCCGGAGGACATAAAATGGTTCAACGCAAAGCCGACCTACGTACTCCACTGGTCCAACGCTTATGAGGATGGCGATGAAATCATCCTCGACGGCTATTTCCAGAATGAGCCGGTGCCGCCGCCGCTGACCGATTTCCCGGCGGGCTATGAAAGCATGGGCGCGAGCATCGACCTGCACAGCTTCAAACCCGAACTGCACCGCTGGCGTTTCAATCTGAAAACCGGAGAAACCAGCGAAGAGACCTTGTTCAACGACTATCCGGTCGAATTCGGGATGATCAACCAGCAGATCGCCGGACAGCCCTATCGCTATGTCTATAGCGTCACCGGCGAGCCCGGCTGGTTCCTGTTCAACGGCCTGACCAAACATGATCTCGAAACCGGCGAAGCGGAACATTATGCTTTCGGCGAGCAGCGCTTCGGGTCCGAAGCCCCCTTCATTCCGCGCGCAAATACGCGGTCCGAGGATGACGGTTATCTGATCAGCTTTATCACCGACATGGCTCTGGACCGGTCGGAATGTATCATTTTTGACGCGCAGAATATTGCGGCAGGGCCGGTCTGCACGATCATCTTGCCGCACCGGATTAGTAGCGGCACCCATGCAACCTGGGCGTCGGCGGATCAATTAAGGTAACACGTCATGCCAGCGAAGGCTGGCACCCAACCCAATATCGCGGTTCAAACCAAGCTTGGTTTAGACCCCGGCCTTCGCCGGGGCGACAGATCAGTCAAACAACTCTCCATCCACTTCCTTCCCGGCAGGCGGCGACAATCCAAGATGCTGCCACCCGCGATCATTGAGCGTCCGGCCTCGCGCTGTCCGCGCGATCAGGCCGAGTTGTATGAGATAGGGTTCGATCACTTCTTCCACCGTGTCACGCGGTTCGGACAGGCCTGCGGCGAGCGTTTCCACGCCAACCGGACCGCCTTTGTAGACGTCCGCAATCATGAAGAGATAACGCCGGTCCATCGCGTCGAGACCAATGCTGTCAACCTCCAGCCGGGTTAGAGATTCGTCGGCAATCTTCCGGTCGACCAGTCTCGTGCCCGCGACATTGGCGAAATCGCGGACCCGACGGAGCAGGCGACCGGCGATCCGCGGCGTGCCCCTGGCACGGCGCGCTACTTCGGTGGCGCCATCGGGAGCTATTTCGAGATCGAGCAGCCGCGCGGCACGGTGGACGACTTTTTCGAGCTCTGCGGTGGAATAGAAGTTTAGCCGCACCGGTATGCCGAAACGGTCACGCAGCGGCGTGGTGAGCAAGCCCTGGCGTGTAGTAGCGCCGATCAAGGTGAAGGCGGGCAAGTCAATCCGGACCGAGCGCGCCGACGGCCCTTCGCCAATGATCAGATCGAGCGCGCGGTCTTCCATCGCCGGATAAAGCACTTCCTCGACCACCGGATTGAGCCGGTGAATCTCGTCGATAAACAGGACATCGCCTTCTTCCAGATTGGTCAGCAGCGCCGCGAGATCGCCGGATTTGGCAATGACCGGCCCGGAAGTGGCGCGAAAGCCGACCCCCAATTCCCGCGCAATGATCTGCGCCAGCGTGGTCTTGCCGAGACCGGGAGGACCAAAGAACAGTACATGATCAAGCGCCTCGCTGCGCCCCTTGGCCGCCTCGATAAACACGCGCAAATTGCCGCGCGCCGCTTCCTGTCCGATAAATTCGTCGAGCGTTTTCGGACGCAGGGCCGCGTCGATATCTTCAGGCTGCCGCTGCGGCGTAAGATGCGGATTGTCAGTAACGGCCAATACCCCCGAGATCGTCACCCTGAACTTGTTTCAGGGTCCATTGTGCGTCAATATACCGCCCGTGCGAGAAGTGAAACAACCCTGCGTCTACATACTCGTCAGCCAGCCGTACGGCACGCTGTGCATCGGCGTAACCTCGAACTTGATCCAGCGCCTTTACCAGCATCGCAACCGCCTGACGCCCGGATACACGTCGAAATATGCCGTATATCGCCTTGTCCGGTTTGAAATGTTTGACGATATGACCAGCGCGATCACGCGAGAGAAGCAACTGAAAAACTGGCGGCGCCAATGGAAGATCAATCTGATTGAATCGGAAAACCCGCAATGGGTTGATCTGGCGGTCAATCTGGGATTGGAACCGATAAGCGACTGACTTCACGCCACCACCGTCATGCTGAACTTGTTTCAACATCCACCACGCCTCAATCACAGCCTGTAAGCGTGGAGAAATAGACCCTGAAACAAGTTCAGGGTGACGTATCTTCCTGCTAGAATAAAACAGAGCACCCTTACTGATCACCGTGCCGCCTTCTTCAACGCCAGCCGCACCAGCGCATCCAGTGTCGCGCCATCCCCCGCTTCGGCATCCGCCGCAGCCACTGCCGCACTAGCATCCGCTGGTTTGAAGCCGAGATTCTGCAGCGCGCTGACCGCGTCGGCGCTGTTGTTCGAGGGTGCGTGGACCGCGCCGCCTGCTCCAATAATCGGATCGGTCGCGATGCCGCCGACCTTGTCTTTCAGCTCGTTGACAATCCGCAGCGCCAGTTTCGGCCCGACGCCATTGGCGCGGCTGACCATCGCCTTGTCGCCCATTGCCACGGCCCGCGAAATTTCTCCGGGTTCCAGCGCCGACAATATCGCCAGCGCAACCTTGCCGCCAACGCCCTGTACCGAGATCAGCAGCCGGAACCAGTCGCGCTCCGAACCGCTGGCAAAGCCCATCAGCCGCATATCGGTCTCGCTGACCTGCATTTCGGTATAGATGGTCGCGCCATCGCCCTTGCCGCCAATTGCACCGATGGTGCGCGACGAGCAGAAAACCAGATAGCCGACGCCATTTACGTCGAGCACGATATTGTCGGTGCCGATTTCGTCGATGGTGCCGGTGAGTTTTGCGATCATGAACGTGTTTTAGCGCCGCAGGCGAATCTGTCGAGTTTTTGTTTTGTTCTTTCTCTCGCTGCGCCAGCGGGCATGACGAAATGGCCTCGCACGAAGGCACGAAGCGAATGGTTCCAATGGCTTGTCTTGGTGCCTTTGTGGCTTCGTGCGAGAACTCCGTTCGTGCTGAGCTTGTCGAAGTACGAATTTGCGCGCTCCATGGTCCTTCGACAGGCTCAGGACGAACGGTGCTTTAACTCTCTACCGTTTCCGATGATGCGCGTGGGTGATCGCCACCGCCAGCGCATCGGCGGCGTCCGCGCCGGCCAGCTTCACGCCGGGCAGCAGAATCTTCAGCATCGCCTGCACTTGGTCCTTGTCGGCATTGCCGACGCCGACCACGGATTTCTTCACCGTCCGCGCCGAATATTCACCGACTTCAATTCCCGTCCGCGAAGCACCAAGCAGCACCACGCCGCGCGCCTGTCCGAGCTTCAACGTGCTTTGCGGGTTGCTGTTGACATAGACTTCCTCGACCGCCGCGCCATCAGGCTTATATTCCAGCAGCAGGTCGGTCAGTTCGAGATCAAGCTTGAGCAAGCGGCTGGCCAGGGACATTTTGGTATCGGTCTTGATCTGGCCGTTGGCGATATGGGACAGGCGGTTGCCGTCCGCGACGATCACGCCCCAGCCGGTGGTACCGAGACCCGGGTCGAGACCGAGAATGATCATCTTAAATGGGGAGCCCGATACGGCGGCCGACAAAGGCCATGACCAGATAGAGGCTGATCGTCAGCAGGCATCCCGCCGCCAGCGCCAGCCAGAAGCTGATACCATTGCGCAGCATCATCGGGATCAGCAGAAACATTGGAAGAGATGGAAGCACATACCAGAAGGTCGCTTCGGCATGCAGCGCCATATTCTCCGCGTCAGGGCGGGCGTGCCAGAGAAAGATCATGCCCAGGATCGATATCAGGGGCAGCGAGGCGACCAGCGCCCCGAAGCTCGGCTGGCGTTGCGCGATGGTTGCCACCATTGCCACGATCACTCCCGCGAGCGCAGCTTTGGCGGCAAATTCCCACATCACTCGGCGTTCAGTTTTTCCATGATCTCGTCGGACACGTCATAATTGCCCCAGACGGTCTGGACGTCGTCATCTTCTTCCAGCATGTCGATCAGGTTGAGCAAGGTCTCGGCCTGCTCCTGATCGACTTCGACCTGAACCGAAGGCCGCCAGGCGAGCTTGACGCTTGCCGCTTCACCAAGGGCTTTTTCCAGGGCAGTGGATACTTCGTGCAGATCTTCCATCGCGGTCCAGATTTCATGACCGTCGTCATCGGAAGAAATATCTTCGGCGCCGGCTTCCATCGCGGCTTCGAGAACGGTCTCCTCGTCGCCGGCGCTGGCCGGATACTGGATATAGCCGACCCGGTCAAAACCGTGCGAAACCGAACCGCTTTCGCCCAGATTGCCACCATTTCGCGACATGATCGTGCGAACATTGGTAAAAGTGCGGTTATTATTGTCGGTCAGCGTCTCGATGATCAGCGACACGCCACCGGGGCCAAAGCCTTCATAGCGGATCTCGCTATAATCATCGCCTTCGTTGGCCGTCGCTTTTTCAATAGCGCGCGTGATATTGTCTTTCGGCATCGACACCGCTTTGGCGCTGTTGACCGCCAGGCGCAGGCGCGGATTGAAATCCGGATCCGGCATGCCGGACTTGGCCGCCACGGTTATCTCGCGCGAGAGCTTCGAAAATTGCGCCGCACGCTTTTTGTCCTGAGCGCCCTTGCGATGCTTGATATTATTAAATTTACTATGGCCTGCCATTTTACCTCAAATTCCCGATTTGCTATTCCACGATTACCGCGGTTCCCGATGCGGATACCATCAACATCGATCCTTTGTCGCCAACGACCTCATAGTCAAGATCGACGCCGACAACCGCATTGGCGCCGACCTTCACTGCTTCGGCTTCCATCTCCGCCAGCGCTTCATCGCGCGCGCGTTTCAGGACATTTTCATATTTGCCAGAACGGCCGCCAACAATGTCGGTGATGCTGGCGAAGAGATCGCGGAAAAGGTTCGCGCCGACAATGACCTCGCCAATCACGATTCCGCGATAATCGCGAATCGCATGGCCCTCGATACTGGGTGTCGTGGTGACGATCATCTTTGCTTTCCCACCGTTAAAGACTGGCTATTAGCCTATTGGTCAGGCCAGGCCAAGCGCCGCTTTATAGGTGTCGAGAATGGCTTCCATTTCCTGACGGTCATGGGCTTCCATTTTCCGCAGGCGAACGATCTGGCGCATGATTTTCGCATCATAGCCCTGCGATTTCGCTTCGGAATAAACGTCACGAATATCGTCCGCCATGCCCTTTTTCTCTTCTTCCAGCCGCTCGATACGTTCAATAAACAGACGCAGCTGGTCTGCGGCAACATTGCCTTCGCTCATTCTTTCATTCCTTTAAAACTATATTCGGATTCGAAGCCTGCCTTTAAGACGCGTCGGCGTTTTTGGCCACGCTTTCCTTCATCTTTTTGAGCCGTTCCGGTGTTGCTTCGGTCTGGTATTTTTTCTTCCACTCATTCGCCGGCATGCCGTGGATTGCTTCGCGGGCCTCGTCCTTGGTCATCGAACCGCCGGCGTCGACCGTCGCCTCCATCACCCAGTCGGCGAGACAGTTGCGGCAGAAACCCGCCAGCCCCATCAAATCGATATTTTCCGCATCATGGCGGTGCTGCAGATGGTTGACCAGCCGGCGAAAGGCAGCGGCGGCGGCGGCATCAGATATTTGATCGGTCATGTTCGTTTCCGTTGTTTTTTGTTTTTATCCTGTCATGAATTGGGAATAAGCAATCCGCAGGTAAAGCGCCACTAAGGAATTTACGCATGGCAACGCCGATCTTCTCCCGCAACCGCAAGGTAAAAGTGCTGGCTACGCTCGGCCCATCGAGTGGCAGTCCGGAAATGATCGAGAAAATGTACCGGGCCGGGGTCGACGCCTTCCGGATGAACATGAGCCACGGTGAGCATGCCGCCCATGCCGCCAATGTCAAATCGATCCGGGCGCTGGAGAAGAAAATCGGTCGCCCGATTACCATTCTCGCCGATCTTCAGGGACCAAAGCTGCGCATCGGCACCTTTGCCAAGCCGCCGGTGATGCTGAAAGAGGGCGCACGCTTCACCCTCGACATGCTCAAGCAAAAGGGCGACGCGACGCGCGTCACCCTGCCGCACAAGGAAATATTGGGTACCTTGCAGCCGGGCCATACATTGTTGCTGGATGACGGGAAAATCCGGCTGGAAGTGACCGAGGCGGACGGAAAGAGCGTCGTGACCAAAGTGATCGTCGGCGGCGAAATTTCGGACCGCAAGGGCGTCAATGTTCCCGAAGTCGTACTGCCGGTCAGTTCGCTGACCGACAAGGATCGCAAAGACCTGACCTTTGCGCTGGCACAGGATGTCGACTGGATCGCGCTCAGCTTTGTCCAGCGCCCCGAGGACGTTGCCGAAGCACGGCGGCTGATCGGTGGAAAAGCAGCCTTGCTCGCAAAGATCGAGAAGCCCGCCGCGATCGACCGGCTCGACGAGATACTCGAACTGTCGGACGCCGTGATGGTCGCGCGCGGCGATCTCGGCGTGGAACTATTGCCCGAACAGGTACCGCCGCTGCAGAAGAAAATCGTCGCTGCGGCGCGCGCGCTCGGACGGCCGGTGGTGGTTGCCACCCAGATGCTCGAATCGATGATCAAATCACCCACTCCAACCCGCGCCGAGGTCTCGGATGTCGCAACCGCGATTTATGACGGCGCCGACGCGATCATGCTGTCGGCCGAATCGGCGGTCGGTGACTGGCCGATCGAGGCGGCGACAATGATGGACCGGATCGCCGCCCAGGTGGAAAATGATCCGTCGTACGAAGACCGGGTCCATTTCACCGAAACCGTGCCCGACGAGACGACTGCGGACGCGTTGGCCGCCGCAAGTTACAATATCGCCCGCACGATCGAGACCTCGGCAATCGTCTGCTATACCGCTTCCGGCTCGACCGCCCGCAGGATGGCACGCGAACGCCCTTCGGTGCCGCTCATGGTGCTGACGCCAAACCGTCACACCGCCCGGCGCGTCGGATTATTATGGGGGGCATATGCCGTGGTCACCCGCGACGTTTCCGATTTTGAGGAAATGATCGCCAAGGCCAAGCGGATGGCGCTGCGCCACAAGCTCGGCGAAGCGGGTTCACGACTGATTGTCTGTGCCGGCGTACCCTTTGGCACACCAGGCTCGACCAACCTGCTGCATATCGTGCGTCTCTCCGGAGACGAGCTCAAGCGCGACTAGAGCAGGCGCAAGGCCTTCAGCTGCTGCTCGAGGGTCGTCGCATCCTGAAAATGATGGCCGGCGATCCCGAGCGCCTGACCGGCCTCGATATTGTCCAGCCGGTCGTCAATGAACAGACATTGGTCAGCGCGGCGGGAAAAACGTTTCAGCGCCAGTTCGTAAATCGCTGCATCCGGCTTGATCAGTTTTTCTTCCCCGGAAATGACAATATCGGAAAATAGATCGAATATCGGTGCCGATGGCCGAAATTGCGCCCAGGATTCGGCGCCGAAATTGCTGATCGCAAATAAAGGGACGCCGCGATTCGCCAATGCGCGCACGATGTCGGGCATGGCATCGACTGGCCCGGGAATGGTTTCAGGGAATCGCCGGGAATAGGCGATGATATGATCACTATATTCGGGGAATTCGCGGCTTCGCTCCGCGACCATGTCGGCAAAGGGCCGTCCGGCATCATGCTGGAAATGCCATTCCGGCGTCACGACATGGGCCAAGAACCAGTCCAGCTCTTCGGGATCATCAATCAATTTTGCAAATAGGCAACGCAAATCCCAGCGATACAGGACATTGCCTATATCGAAGATGACGGTGTCAATTTTGGAAATGGCAGATGCTTCTGCCATAAACAGGCAATTAGCCCTGGCGTGCTTTGAACCGGCGATTCGTCTTGTTGATCACATAGGTGCGACCACGGCGACGGATTACGCGGCAATCCCGGTGACGGTTTTTAAGCGACTTCAGTGAGTTGCGGACTTTCATTTTGGTACCACGCCTTGATTTTCTGAATTTCTTGAAAGCAGCGCATGCTGCGTTGAAGCAGGGCAATTACGGTCGACAACCGCTAAAGTCAAGCGACCAGCGCTATTCTCCGCGAATTCCGATCAGTTTGCGTTCCCACGCCAGCACATGAGCCACAATTTCATCGAGATCGGCATGCTTTGGCTGCCACGGGAAGCGCTGCATGATCGCATTATTGTCTGAAATCAGCGAATCGGGATCGCCGGCGCGACGACCTTGGAGTTCCCGGACAATTTTCTGGTTGGTGACCCGGTCGACGGCATCGAGCACCTCGAGCACCGAAAAGCCGCGACCATAGCCACAATTGAGCAGGTGATTGCGATTCGGCTCCGCGATCAGAGCTTCGAGCGCCAGCACATGGGCATCGGCAAGGTCCGAAACGTGGATATAATCGCGGACTCCAGTGCCGTCCGGCGTATCATAGTCGGTGCCAAAGACAGCGACGCTGTCGCGCTTGCCCAGTGCCGCTTCTACCGCGACCTTGATCAAATGGGTGGCACCGGCTGTCGATTGCCCGGTACGCCCTTGCGGGTCGGCACCGGCGACGTTGAAATAGCGCAACGCGCAGAAATTCAGATCATGCGCCGCCGCCACATCGTGCAGCATATGTTCGGTCATCAACTTGGACATGCCGTAAGGATTGATTGGCAGTTGCGGCGTGCTTTCGCTGACCGGGCTTTCCTCCGGGATACCGTAGGTTGCGGCGGTCGACGAGAAGATGAAATGATGGACGCCGCCGGTCACTGCCGATTCGATCAGACTACGGCTCTTCGCGCTGTTATTGTGATAATATTTGAGCGGATTCTCCACCGATTCCGGCACAATGATCGAGCCGGCGAAATGCATGTTTGCGCCGATATTCTCTTCCTTGATGATTCGCGCAACCAGGGCGTCATCCTCGATATCGCCTTCATAGAAGGCGACGCCTTCCGGCACGGCCCAGCGAAAACCGGTGGTCAGATTGTCAATCACCGCGACCGGCCATCCGGCATCCAGCAGCGCCAGCACCGCGTGGCTACCAATATAGCCTGCTCCGCCGGTGACCAATATCGTAAACGGTTTCGCCATTAATCTTAGGTTCCTATATATTTCCTATATCGGCTGTATAACGCGCTGGCGTCTCCAATCGGTTAACCACGGTCGCCTGCATATATATTTTTTTACCGCAGTCTCGGCGATTATGCGCTAATATAGAACTAGGCAGTTTAAGGAGTGAGTATCATGGCCGGTTTCCAATCATTTGCAACAACGGCATTGGCGGTAGCGCTTCTGTCCGGTTGTACGGCGATGACCCCGCCGGTGGATGTCACCCGTTTTCACAATGTGCAAGCAGCGCCGATCGTGCCGGGCAGCGTGGTGATCGATGCCTATGTCGAGGATGAAGGGCAAAGTCGCAGCATCGAATATGCGACTTATAGCGCAGCCTTGCTTCGCGAATTGCAGCGGGTCGGCTTTTCGGAGGCGAGAGTCGGCTCGGGAAAAAGCGAAGATGGATTGGGAGATGCCGACTATATCGCACGCTATACCATTGAAAGAGCACAAATAGGCGCAAGCGGATCGCGATCCCCGATTTCGGTCGGCGTCGGCGGCAGCACCGGCAGTCGTGGCTCCGGCGTCGGCCTGGGCATTGGCATCGATCTCAGCGGTCCGCCGAAAGACAAGATCGTCACCGAGCTTTCCGTGCGCCTGACCAAACAGGAAAGCGGCAACATTGTCTGGGAAGGCCGCGCGTCGGTCGAAGCAAAGGACGGCTCGCCGGCAGCACAGCCCGGTCTGGCCGCCGCCAAATTGGCCGAAGCCTTATTCAAGGACTTCCCCGGAGAGTCCGGAACCACTATCAGGGTACCATGACCATAAAAATCACCAGCGCGTTCGATAGCGGCAATATCGAAGTTCATGCCATCAAAGGCACCGCCGCAGAGCTCTCCATCCGCAAGGACAAGGACAGCGAGTTTTTTCAATGGTTCCATTTCCGGGTGGCCTGCGAAATTGGTGACGAACTGGAACTCAACATCGGCGGCCTGAAGGAATCGGCCTATCCGCAGGGCTGGCCCGATTATAACGCCTGCGTCAGTGAAGACCGTGAATATTGGGGCCGCGCAGCTAGCAGTTACGACGAAGCAAGCGGTACCCTGTCGATACGCTATACCGCGAGCAGCAATATCATCTGGTTCGCCTATTTCGCGCCCTACAGCATGGAACGCCATCACGATCTGATCGCCGAAACGGCGGGATTCGAGGGCATATCGGTGCGAACGCTGGGCCATAGTCTCGAAGGCCAGCCGATTGACTGTCTCGAACTGGGCAGCGGCGACAAGCAGGTCTGGCTTTATGCCCGCCAGCATCCGGGTGAAAGCATGGCCGAATGGTGGATGGAAGGCGCGCTGGAAATGCTCACCGATCCCGCCGATCCCCACGCACGGCTGTTGTTGCAGCAATGCCGGTTTCATATCATCCCCAATATGAACCCGGATGGTTCGCGTATGGGCCATTTACGAACCAATTTCGCAGGTACAAACCTCAATCGCGAATGGCATGAGCCGAGCGCCGAGAAATCGCCCGAAGTCCTCTGCGTCCGCAACGCGATGGATGAAAGCGGCGTTGATTTTGCCATGGACGTCCATGGAGACGAAGCGATTCCCGCAGTTTTTATCGCCGGTTTTGAAGGCATTCCGTCGATCACCGACGCGCAACTGGAGAAATATCACACTTATCGTAACCGTCTCGCGCAGCGGACGCCGGATTTCCAGACCACGCTCGGCTATCCGACCGCTGCCAAGGGCAAAGCCAATCTGTCGATGTCGACCAACCAGCTGGCCGAACGGTTCGGGGCGGTCACCATGACTCTGGAAATGCCGTTCAAGGATAATCACGAACTGCCCGATGACGAACAGGGCTGGTCCCCCGAACGCTGCATTTTACTCGCCCGCGAATGCCTCGCCACCCTGGCCGAGATGATCGACGAAATCTAGCAGACGCAACCGGCTATTGCGGCTCGGTACCGCTTCGCTCGAAATCTTGCCAGCCGCCGCCCAGTGACTTGTAAGCGGCAATGGCCTGCCGGAGCGCATCGGCCTTGGCACCGACAAGCGACGAACGCGAACGGGCGGTCGCCGCGACAGCGTCCATGAGCGCGAGCTTGTTATCTTCGCCTGCCGTGTAGCGCTTTTGCGCCAAAGCTTCATTCTCCACGGCGTTGGCCAACGCCGCGCCCGTTCTTTGTACCCTCTCGACCGCACGGGCATAGCGAGTGAGCGCCGTTTCGCTCTCGTTCAGCGCAGTCAGGACCGTTCGCTCGTAATGGATTGCCGCAGCCTCGCTGCGCGCATCTGCCGCCCGTATCTGGGCCCGGATCGTTCCCATCTGGAAGATCGGCCATGACAGGGAAGGTCCAAAGGCAAAGCGTGTCGAACCGGCTGAAAACAGTCCCTCGCCATCGCGGGATTGCTGACCAACGCTGCCGAGCAATGAAAATCTGGGAAAAAGATCGGCGGTTGCAGCGCCAACCCGGTTTGTTGCAGCGGCGAGGCGATATTCCGCCGCACGAATATCTGGACGGCGGCGCAGGACGTCAGACGGTGTGCCTGCCGATACGGTCGTGGGCAGGTCCGGCAGGCTTCCCGCGTCATTGACACGTTCCAGCAGGTCTGCCGGATTACGCCCGGTCAACAGCGCCAGACGATAGGCCGCGACCCTTGCGCTGGCCAATATTGTCGGCAACTGCGCCGCAGCGTCCTCCGCCTGGACCGCTATTTGTACAGTTTCGGATTTCGGCGCTTCCCCGCTGCTGCTGCGGAGCCGGGACAATCGCAATTTCTCCTGCAAGGCTTTGGCCTGTCCAGCTATCGCGTGTGCCGAAGCCTCGGCGCTGCGCAAATCGACATAGGCTGCGGCGGTTTCGGCGATGGCGCTGAGCAGGACGGACCGTTGCAGCTCCTGCTTTTCCGCAAGATCATTTGCGCGTGCCTTGATATTGTTGCTGTCGCGGCCCCACAGATCGATTTCCCACGATGCATCGAAACCGGCGTCGAATAATGTAAAGTCGCGTTCAAAGCCTGGAATATTACCGACAGGTATCTGCCCTTCCTCGCTCAGCCGGTTGCTGGTGACCGATCCGGTCAGCGCGCCTTCCGGAAGACGACCGCCTCTCGCCGCCTCCAGTAGCGCGCGCGCTTCGCGAACCCGGGCCGCGGCTTCGGCGACGTCAAGATTGCGCGCGGCCGTTTCCTGCACAAGCGCGGTCAAAAGCGGATCATGAAATTGCCGCCACCAGTTTTCTTCCACGGCGGAGCGATCGCTTGTCGAAGAAAATTGTGCTGGCGGCGCAATACCCGGGCGCGGATATTCAGAACCAGCAGCGGTACAGGATGATAGAAATATCGCTAAGCTTGCGACCAATATTCCGGGTGATTGGGACATATTGCGGTTACTCCATTCTGCGCCGGAACAGCCAGGCTGCCGCGGACAGTGTAAAGATGGATATGATGATGAGCGGAACGGTGTTGGCCAGCACTTCCATAAGCGGCATGGCTTTGAGAAATACGCCCTGAACGATCACGATAAAATGCCGGACCGGGTTGGCGAGCGAAATCCGCTCCAGCCAGAACGGTATATTGTCGATCGGCGAAGCATAGCCGGACAACAGTACCGCGGGCGTGATGAAGATAAAGGTACCGAGAAAGGCCTGTTGCTGCGTTTTGGAAAGCGAGGAGATGAAAAGCCCGACACCGATGACGGAAAGCAGATAAAAAATAATCGCACCGAAAAGAAGAATGAGCGATCCCCGAAGCGGCACGTCGAAGATGAATACCGCTGCGACAATGAAGATTGTCGAGTTCAATAGCCCGACCAGAAAAGGCGGAATCGATTTGCCGATCAGGATTTCATGAACCCTCAGGGGTGTCACCATCAGCTGATCAAAGGTTCCCAGTTCCCGCTCGCGCGCAACAGACTGGGCGGTTACGGCCAGAGTTGTAATGGCGCTGATCATCGCGATCAAACTGGGAAGAACGAACCACATATATTCCAGATTGGGGTTGAATGCATTGGACGGGACGATCTCGCTCGGCGCCCTTAAGCCGTTGCCCTGCCGGGCAGCCGCGAGGGACAGGTTGAGACTGGCCGCAATTTGGCCAAGATAACTGTTCACAATCTGCGAAGCATTGGACCGGCGGCCATCATAGACTATCTGGAGCGGGGCAGGATGCCCTGTCTTCAAATCGGCACTAAACCCTTGCGGAAAATAAATTCCGGCGATCGCGTGTTGCTCGTCAATGGCTTTTTCTACCGCTTTTTCAGAAGCCACGCGGCTCGCTGATCTGAAATTCGGGCTTCCCTGGATGCGCTGAATGATTTCGGCCGCAGCCGTCCCGCCATCGCGGTCGACATATACGATATCGACATTTTCGACCGCAAGCGTCGAGGCAAAGCTGAACAGGACGAGCTGCAAAACCGGTGGCGCGACAAGGATGATCCGTCCCTTCTTGTCGCGCAGCATTGCGAGCAATTCCTTGATCACCAGCGCCTTCATCCGTGCCCAGGCCGGCCATGTTGCAAATGCTGGTTCGGCCATCAGTCGAGCTTCTTTTTCGTAACGCGGAATATCAGGATGAAGAACAGCGCGCCAAATCCCAGCAATATCGCGATATTGGGAAGCAACAGCGCCCAGACATTGCCGGTCAGAAACAGGCTCTGCAGCGGCGGGATCAGGTAGCGGGCCGGCACGACGTAGGTGATCGCCTGAATCCACGTGGGCATCGAACTGATCTCGAAGATAAATCCGGAGAGCAGAAAGGCTGGCAGAAAAGCCGTAAGCAGTGCGACCTGCGAGGCAACAAACTGGTTTTTAAGGGCTGCGGATATCAGAAGTCCCTGACCAAGCGCCGGCATCAGAAAAGCCGCGTATAGAGCGTATAATGCCAATATCGACCCTCGGAAGGGAACGTCGAATATATAGACAGCCATTAATGTACAGATCGTCGCCGCAATCAGGCCAAGAATGAAATAGGGGGTCATTTTTGTGATGATGAATTCCGGAATGGTAACCGGCGTTGCGATCAGCGCCTCCATTGTTCCGCGCTCCCATTCCCGGGCAACAACCAGAGCCGTCAGCAGGCTTCCGATCATCGTCAGGATCACGGCAAAGGAACCCGGCACCAGAAAATTCCGGCTGGTCAGCGCCGTATTATACCAGAATTGTGGTAGAATCTGGATTCCGCCACTGCGCGCGCTGTCATCCTGCGCGCTTTCGGATAGCAACCACTGTGCATGAACACCTTGCGCATAGGCGCTGACAAAATTGGCTGTGTTGGGATTGCTGCCATCGGTGATGATCTGGACCTGTGCGGGCTTTCCGGTTGCCGCATAGAGCCGGTCAAAATCTGACGGTATCGTCACGATACCCCGGATCCGGCCAGCGGTCAGGTCATCGAACAGCGCATCCTTGTCATTGGATTGCTTCACGTCAAAATAGGGCGAATTCACATAAGCGGACGTCAGGCTGAGGCTTGCCGGGCCTCCGCTTTGCTGGACCAGTCCCAGTTTGACAGCCGAGGTATCCAGCGAGACACCGTAACCAAACAGGAAAACCAGCATGATCGGGAGAAACACGGCGATGAGAATCGTCGACGGATCGCGCAGCACTTGCAGCACTTCCTTGATAAATAATGCGCGAAGCCGCCGGGAAGAGAAGCGGGCCGCCATATCAGGCTGCTGCCTTCGCCTGATCAGAATTTTCACGGACAAGATCGGCATTTTCGATCATCGCGATAAAGGCATCTTCCATGGTAAAATTTTCATCGGCCGCTGCCCCGGCCATTTGCGCCGCATCCTTTTTAAGATCATCCGGTGTGCCGAAGGCAATCGTCTCGGCGCGATAGATCAGAGCAATCCGGTCACAATATTCCGCTTCCTCCATGAAATGGGTGGTGACCAGAACCGTGACGCCTTTCTCGACCAGTCCGTTGATATGCTGCCAGAATTCTCGCCTCGTCGTCGGGTCCACGCCGGAGGTGGGCTCATCGAGAAACAGCACCGGCGGCTGGTGCATCACAGCACAGCATAACGCCAGGCGCTGCTTGAAGCCCAGAGGGATGCCGCCAGCATCGCTGTTCAGAAAAGGGCGCAGCTCGAATGTATCGATCATCGCCTCGATACGATGCGCAGCGGTTTTTCCGGACAGGCCATAAATCCCGGCAAAAAATTCGAGATTCTGCCGCACGCTCAATTCACCATAGAGCGAGAATTTCTGCGCCATATAGCCCAGAGCCCCACGGGCGTCGGCGCGCGAATGCCGCAAATCATATCCGGCGACGCTGCCGTTGCCCTCGGTCGGGCTGAGCAATCCGCACAGCATCTTGAAGGTCGTCGATTTTCCTGCGCCGTTCGGACCAAGCAACCCGAAGATTTCGCCGCGCTTGACGGAAAAATGCATGTCATGCGCAGCGGTAAAATCGCCAAATCTCTTGGTCATCCTGTCCGCGACAATCTGTGGACTGTCGGTCTCTTCGATCTCGCGATAGTCGCTCGCCAAGGCGCTGTGCCCATCAGGCCCGCCGCCGAGTATGTCGATGAAAGCATCTTCGAAACGGGGTTCGACCGCGACAAGCGTAGCCTTTTCCGCGCCGCTGAGTCCTTCGATATTTGGCACCGCATTTTCGGCAAATAGCAGGCGGATAGCACTTCCCTGGATCGTGCCGTCCCGCACACCCGAGCGGTTGAGCGCGCTGGCCAGCACCTCTCGCTTATTGCCCGAAAAATTTTCCAGCCTGAACACGCGATTCCTGACCGATCCGGTCAGGTCTTGCGGCTTCCCGCCAAATAATTTCTGTCCGTGATTGAGCAGATGCACATGATCGCAAGCTTCCGCCTCGTCGAGATAAGCGGTCGACCAGACGATGCCGATACCCTCGCCTGTCAGATCCTTCACCATCTTCCACAACTCGCGGCGGGAGACCGGATCGACGCCGACACCGGGCTCGTCGAGCAGAAGCAGCGTGGGCGTATTGATGAGCGCGCAGGCAAGGCCGAGCTTCTGTTTCATGCCACCCGAAAGATTGCCCGCGAGACGGGCCTTGAAACGATCAAGATCGGTAAAATCGAGCAGACGGGCGAAGGTGTCCTGCCGTTCCTCCTTCTTCAGATCACGCAGGTCTGCGTAGAGGTCGAGATTTTCCTGAACCGACAGGTCTTCGTAAAGCCCAAAGCGTTGCGGCATATAGCCGATCCGCTGATATACGGATTCAGGGTCTGCGACGACATCGATCCCGTCGACGAGAATGTCGCCGTCGTCCGGTTTCATCAATCCGGCCAGAAGTCTGATCAGCGTGGTTTTCCCGGCACCATCGGGGCCAACCAGACCGGTTATCTCACCGGCGCGAACATCAAAGTCAACGCCATTCAGAGCGGTTATCACATCCTCGCTTTTGCCCGATTCAGCATAGAATCTCTTGACGATATTGCTGGCAGTGGCGACGACGCTGGTCATCAATCCGGTGCCTGTTCCTGGGCTGTGGTCCGGGCCAATATGACGGTTACCGGTTGCCCCTGGCGAAGGCCGCTGTCGGGATTTTCCACGACTATGCGAAAGCGATAAACCAGATCTGCACGCAAGTCCTCGGTCTGTACTGTTTTCGGCGTGAACTCGGCGCTCGGCGATACATAGCCGATTGTGCCTATATAGACTTTTTCGCTACTGTCGGTAGTCACGTGCACTCTGGCTCCGGGCACCAGCGACCCGAGCTGAGACTCCGGAGCATAAGCGCGGATATAGACAGGCTTGTCGATCGTCAGCGTGAATATGGTCGCGCCAGGCGACACGATTGCGCCGGGTTCCTGAACACGCGAAAGAATGATGCCGCCGGAGGGAGCGACAAGCTGCCCTTCGCCAAGCCGCGTCCGCGCCTGCGCGACATCGGCCTGCGCCTGTTCAACGGCGGCGGCATTGGCCGCGATATCTTCTTGCCGGCTTCCCGCACGAATGAGAGACAACTGCTGCGAGGCCGTATTAACGGCGGCTTGCGCGACCTCGAAGGCGGCCCGCGATTGTTCAAATTGAGCGCGGGAGACAGCGCCGCTAGCGACCAGTCCGGACCGCCGCTCATATTCCGACTTGGCCTGCCTGAGCTGCGCGCGTGCCTGGTCGAGCTGTGCCGCGGCCGCACCGATTTCTTGCGGCCGGTTGCCGTTCCGGCTTCTGACCAGCTGCGCCCTTGCACTCGCCAGACGCGCCTCAGCCGCCTTCAGATCGTCACTGAGTGACTGCTGGTCGATGACCGCCATGATAGCGCCTTTTTCAACGCGCTGGCCTTCTTCAAAATTCATCCGGGTGATGCGACCCGATTGTTCAAAGGCTAGGTTCACCTCCCTGATATCTACATTGCCATAATATTCGGCAGGTGCATCTTCCGTGGACCACAGTCCGAAGCCCGATGTGAAAATCGCAGCCAGAGCGATTGCAATTGCGACCGCCGCAATGATGATTACGCGTTTTGGCATGTCTAATTCTCCTGCGGCGCGAGCGCGGCCATGACAAAGGCTTTACCGCTCACGAAAATTTCACTGGGTTCGAGTTCGCTCTCTTCCAGCGCGACCATGCGCGCGAGATTCATTAAGACACCGCCGGCGATACGCGCGAGCAATTCCGGCACGATATCATCCCGGATGAGTCCCTTCTTCTGGTCCCGCGCGATGACAAGCGCCATCCGTGCATAATGTTCTTCCCGCAGCTCCGCTGCATGGGCGGATGTACCGAAGGGCATTGTATGCTCTTCCAGAAACGGCATGATGTCATGATAGCTCTGAAAAAATTCGAGCAGCTTTCCGATAATGGCCGGCATCATCTCGAACATCGGCAATTGGGATTCGAACGCCTCGTCGAATTTGCATTTCATCTGTTCGTTGAAAATTTCCGCCAGTGCCTTTGACAGGTCCGCTTTGGATTTGAAATATCGGTAGAAAGTACCCTGGGCTACTCCGGCTTCCTCAACAATTTGCGGCACCGAAGTTGCGTCATATCCCGCATTCCCGATCAATTGCCGGGCAGCCTGCAATATCCGCTCTCGAGCATCTCCCGGCGGCCTGCCGCGCAATGGCTTGGTGGTTTTGGACAATCGACTCAACCGCTAATTAATAGAATGACTGTCATTATATAAATAGAGGGAGGTGTCAAACGAACTGGGCGATCAAAATCCAGAACGCAACGGGCAGGTCTGCGTCGACCATCTTGTCGCATTTTACTTGTCGCATTTTATTTTTCCTTGACGCGGATGCTGATGTTCATCCGATCAACAGCGAATGGAGAGGGAAAGCAAATGGAGGACACGGAGGGATGGGAATTAAAATGACTAGACATTGAAATTATGACATAATATATTCGACAAAGGGAAAATCCACCCCGACACATACCCCCACTTCCAATTGGCTGCGCATTCGCCCGCTTTGCGCCCATAATACGGAATTGCTCAACGGTATCGGATACCGGTTCGTTGGAACACGTTATAAATACGCTTTGAGCATTGCGTAGGCCTTTTGTAAACATGTGCTATCAATCAAACATCGTTGCCAATCATTTACATGATGTCTACCGAGGCAGGGAATGTATGTTTCAGAATGGGCTGATTGACATTGTCTTTTGCTATAGAAGAAAATTAGATGGCCAGAAATGTAACAAGAAAATTCGGTAAGCTTCGAAATCAATTAAGCGGAGATAATGCCCGCTTTTATGCCTTTTCGACGTTTCTGACGCTCGTATTTTTCATGGGCGGTAGCTCGCGTGATGATGTCCAGTCGTTGGTGTTCCTTCGTCCATTGGCCGTTCTGTTTGGCGCCTATGCCTTGACATGCATGGACCGAAAAGCATGGAAAGGCAGGACCTTTCCTCTCTATATTGCGTTGGCCCTCGCCGGGTTGATGATATTCCAATTGATCCCTCTTCCGCCACATATCTGGACGGCGCTACCCGAGCGACAGATTTTCGCAGATATTGCTGACTTAGCTGGCATTGAGCAGCCTTGGCGGCCGTTAACGCTCTCACCTTCTCGCACGTTGAACAGCCTTTTTTCGCTCGCCATCCCGATTTCCGCGATGATGCTCTATCTCAATCTCTATGAGCGACGCCGGAAACAAGCCGTTGCGGTTATTATCACTCTAGCTGGGATAAGCGCCTTGTGGGCTGCGTTTCAGCTTACCGGATCGCCGCGGGGGCCGCTCTATCTTTACAATGTTACGAATAGTGGCGCAGCTGTTGGTCTATTTGCCAATCGCAATCACCAAGCGGTTCTGTTGGCAGCGACGATAATAATGTTGGGATGGTATGCAGCCTCCCATCCCATAAACACGAAAATGGCGACGTTAAAATTTTATGGCAGCATTGCAGCAATTTTCGTACTGGTTCCGCTGATCTTTATTACAGGATCGCGGGCTGGCTTGATTCTTATGGCTCCCGCGCTAGTCACCACAATGGTATTGATTTATTTTGGTCGTTACACGATCGAAAGTCAGCGGCTCACACATGGAAATAGGGCTGGTAAGAAAAGATTTACATCACGGCAGGCTATATTATTCTCAAGTATTGCGTTAGTCTTGATAATCGCTGGCCTATCCGTGTATTTTTCCCGCTCGCTCGCGTTTGATCGACTTTTTGAGAGCAGCGATGTTGAAGAATTACGTAGACAGCTTGTTCCAATACTCATAAAAATGATCAACGACTATTCGCCTTGGGGAAGCGGGTTTGGAAGTTTCGAGCATGTATATCGGATATACGAACCTCAGGAACTTTTGAATCCGTCCTATTTGAATCAGGCACATAATGACTGGCTGCAGTTTCCTATTGAGGGTGGACTCCCCGCGATAGCGATTGCTGCTGGCGCAGGAATTTGGAGCTTTTCTAAGTTTTCAGGCTTGGTCAAAGCTTGGCGAAACTCCCGATATACAAAATATGCTGTGATAATGGCTGCAATGGTCATTCTGATCTTTCTGGCGGGCAGTATCGGCGATTATCCGTTACGCGTCCCTTCGCTCATCGCCTTGTTTGCGATAATTTCGTGTACATTAAGTGACAATGTGAATGATGTTCAGCGCAATGCAGTTAAAGTTGCGCCATAAGCACTTCATGTTGTTATTGGGCTCACCTCGTATATGACCAGTTTACGCGCCAAACAGTTTCGTTTAACGGAATTTTGAATTCAATGGAAAATATTAAAGATGATGCAACGCCTATTCATTTTATTTTTGGCCCTCGCGTTGACAGCCTGTGGTGGACCGACTCTCCTTGGCGGTAGTCCCGACGTTACCGTTGTTTCTGCGGACGGATTGCCGGAACCGACACGGCTTGACCAGTTGAGCTCGAATCGTCCGTATCTTATCGGGCCATTTGATAAACTTAAAATCGATGTTTTTGGCGTTGAGGACCTTAGCAAAGAAATGCAGATTGACGCCAGTGGCCGCCTTTCGTTTCCGCTGATTGGCGTAGTCGAAGCCTCTGGCTTGACCCCAGGCGAACTCGCCGATGAGCTGGAAAAACGTTTGCGAGGCCGTTACGTACGCGATCCTCAGGTTACAGTAAATCTTGAAGAAACCGTCAGTCAGGTGATCACGGTTGATGGCCAAGTCACAAAGCCCGGACTTTACCCTGTGATCGGTCGCATGACCTTGATGCGCGCCGTAGCGACCGCAGGCGGTGCTGCAGAATTTGCGAAATTGAATGATGTTGTAATTTTCCGCAGTGTTAATGGCGATCAACTGGCAGGACTGTATAACCTCAAGGCCATACGCAGAGGAGCGTATTCCGACCCCGAGGTCTTTGCAAATGATGTGATCGTAGTTGGAGATTCACAGGCTCGCCGTCTGTTCCGCGACTTAATTCAGGCATCCCCGCTGATCACCACGCCGTTGATCATTTTGTTCAGACAATGATAAATAGAAAACAAAGCTCACCTATGAATAATTATTCACCTAGTGATAGCCAGACCATCTTTTCTGATACCGATCCTTACGCCGATCTAGACCATAAAACACCAGTACTGGTTCAATATTGGCAAGCCTTACTACGTCATAAGATCGGCATTGCCCTGATTATTGCTTCTTGTATCGCTCTCGGTATTATCACGACACTATTAATGACGCCATATTATACTTCTACCGCAACTGTCGAAATTAACCGCGAGCAGGACAAGGTTACAAACGTCGAGGGCGTGACAGCGTCAGATAATGCCGTGCAGAGTACCGAGTTTTATCAAACTCAATATTCTTTACTGGAATCACGTTCTCTGGCGGAACGCGTAGTCCGTGCCCAAAACCTCACGACTAACGATAGTTTTTTTGAAAATTTCAGTGTCGATCCAGACAACAGTGGCATGCTAACAGAAAAGTCTAGAACGCAATCTGCCGCTCAACGCAACGCCAGATTCAAACTTGCCGCCGATATCCTGCAAGAACATGTTAGCATAGCGCCGATACGCAATTCCAGCTTGGTCGGGATTAATTTCGAAAGCCCGAACCCGGTTCTTTCCGCGCAGATTGCCAACTCATGGGTCGAACAGTTTATCGCTTCTAATCTTGACAGGCGTTTCAGCTCGACCGCTGATGCCCGAAAGTTCCTCGAACAACAATTGGCTGATCTCAGGCAGAAACTGGAAGACTCGGAGCGCAATCTCTCTGCCTACGCAGATAATAAACAGATAATCACATTATCGTCAGAACAAACATCGACAGGTAAAACGCTGTCACAGAAAACACTTGCCTCAGCCAATTTGGAAGCTTTAAATGCTGCTTTAGCGGAGGCGATAGCCGACCGTATCGCCGCCGAAAGCGAGGCGAGTGGGCGGCCAGGCAACAAGAATGCCCTGATAAATGGCGCGCTGAATAACCTTCGCGAGGAACGCGCTAAAGTTCAAGCAGAGTATGCCAAGCTGATGGTACAGTTTGAGCCTGAATACCCAGCCGCTAAAGCACTAGCGACACAAATCAGAGCCCTAGACCGGAGCATTTCGGGAGAAGAAGTCAGGTCTCGCACAGGCACAACCGCCCGCTATCAAGAGGCCTTGGACCGTGAACAGCAACTGCGTGCTCAAGTTAATAACTTGAAAGATCAATTTAGCGGTGAACGGCGCGATTCAATTCAGTATAATATATTCCAGCGCGAGGTGGACACAAACCGCGAACTTTATGATGGGCTACTCCAACGTTATAAAGAAATTGGGGTGGCAGGTGTGGGCACAAACAATATATCAGTAGTTGACCGTGCACAACCGCCTGAGAACCCTTCAAGTCCGAAACTCCTGCTAAATATTATCCTATCGTTAATGGCGGGCCTCGGATTAGCCGCTGCCTATGTATTCATCATGGAACAAATTGATCAGACCGTGAAAGATCCCTCAGATCTCAAGTTCAAGCTTGGGATCGCCCCACTTGGTTCAATACCAGATCTAGGCAAAGAAGACATTCTTCACTCTCTTGATGACAAAAAATCTGTTGCTTGGGAGGCATATCTATCGATCCGTACAAGTTTGGCGTTTCTAACGGATCACGGAGTTCCGCGATCATTTCTGCTGACCAGTACGCGGCCAAATGAGGGAAAGAGCACGTCTGCACTCGCACTCGCGGCGGTCCTTGCTAGTACTAAAAAGCGGATATTGCTAATTGACGCCGATATGCGGAATCCTTCTTTGCATAAACTGCTGGACAGTCAAAATATAAATGGCCTCAGTAATTATCTGGCGGGAGAGGACAACTTAGACCAGCTAATACACCGTGATAGCATATATGGATTTGATGCGATGTCTGCTGGCCCCATACCGCCCAACGCAGCAGAGTTACTCAGTAGCACACGAATGAGCGAACTTTTGTCAAAGCTAACCGAAGCATATGACACGGTCATCGTTGATGCCCCACCCGTGTTGGGATTAGCAGACATTCCGTTATTGGCAGATTCTGTAGAAGGTGTGATATATACGATTGAAGCAGGCGGAGTGAAAATACGCGGCATTCAAGCGGCCATTCAGCGTGTCCGAAGTTCCCGCGCTCATATTTTCGGGGGTATTGTCACGAAGGTGCAAACCCAACATAGTGGTTATGGTTATGGGTACGCATATGAATATAGCTATGGTAACAAAAAACCTGAACCAGCCTAATCTCTGGACAATTGATTTTTGAGTGATGCTGAAGAATATCATCTTATGGACCTTAGCCCTTGCCATTGCTGTAACTGCGGCAGTGACCGCCATGGGAGCAATAGCCAAAGACAAAGCACCGGCACTTGCTGTGACTTTGAGCCCCATGAACGGATTTGCTGCTGAAAGTCTTGCTGCAGCATCTGTAAGAGGTTCTGTCGTCAAAAACGGGAATGAGTTTCCTGACCGCATCGAATCTATTACCAAAAGAATGGCGCGGAAAGCATTTGTTGAAGAGCCTATCACGCCTGAGGCTGTTGCGGTTCTCGCACTCGGGGAACGCGAGAACCGCCAGCGCGAATTGATGAGCCTCGCGCACTTACTTTCGCGGCGTCAGCCTCTCATCACAGGATGGTTGATTGTTGATAGTGGCGAACGGAATAATATCCCTGCCGTATTAGACCACTACGACACTTTACTGCGCACGAGTTCATCTGCGGCTCCCGTAGTTATTCCAACTTTGGCCCGAGCGCTAGCTAATGGCGATTTTATCGAACCATTTAAAAATACGCTCCTGTTACAGCCTCCTTGGGCTGCTCAGTTTTGGGGTGCTGTGGTGAGCATACCCGATTCGCTGGAGAATTCCGCCATTTTGCGGGAAGCACTCCACAACCGAGGGGAGAGCGACAGCACGTATAGGGACGCAGCTCTTATCCGCGCACTCATCACCAATCAGCAATTTGAGCAAGCTTTCAGCTTATACCGTCTGTTAAGTGTTCAAAAAAATACGGGCTTACTGGTGGGAAATGGAACTTTTGAAGTTCAACCTGCCTATTCACCCATCGACTGGGAGCTGATTTCTACCGGAGAATTCGGCGCGGCCATTAATGACGGCAAGTTAGAACTGAGCGCCATTCGGAACGCGGGCGGTATCTTTGTCAGGCAGTTAATCAAACTGCCTCCGCGCACCTTGGTAATGGCAGTGAAACCTGATGCACCTATTAGTGACGATGCCCAGATATTCGTCACATTAGCATGTGCTCAAGCAATAAAAGAACCACCGCGGATAATCAGAATTCCGTTGAAAAGAAAAATAGAAAACCTCAAAATAGACAACACAAATTCGGGGTGTAGCTTTTATTGGCTTGATATCAGTGGTCGCTCTTCGGAAAATGGAGACGGCTTCGATATTGGCATTAATTCGATCTCGCTACGCTAAGGTTATGCCGACTATGAAACGCTCGATTGACTTAATTGCCGCACTATCCGCGCTGTTGGTGTTATTGCCGGTTATCCTTTTTATAAGCCTTCTCACCCGCATCTATCTCGGCAAACCAATTTTTTTTATTCAGGAGCGCCCCGGCCTACACGGACGCCCCTTCTATCTGATCAAATTTCGAACTATGAAAAATGCATTTGATGCGAACGGCATACCTTTGCCTGATGTAGATCGATTGCCCCGTTATGGACAATTTCTCCGTAGCACGAGTCTTGATGAGTTACCTGGCCTTTGGAACGTCGTGAAAGGAGAGATGTCGCTGGTCGGGCCCCGCCCCCTGTTAATGGAGTACCTCCCACTTTACACGACCGAACAGGCTCGCCGCCATGATGTTCGCCCGGGGATTACTGGCTGGGCACAAATAAACGGTCGCAACGCAATAAGCTGGGAAGAAAAATTCGCTGCTGACCTTTGGTATGTCAATAACCAGTCGATGACACTGGATTTCAAAATCCTGATCACGACAATTGTCAAAGTGTTAAAAAAAGACGGCGTTAGCGCTGACGGTGAAGCTACAATGTCGAAGTTCACTGGAGTGTCATAGAAGGTAAGAACAACCCTTTATACCGCTATTTTGTTCGCCCGTAGCTTGATCCAATCTCTAAGTTGGTCGATTTTTGCGGCTTTCAATCGAAAATACGGTTTCCGGCAAATACGTCAAAATACTGCTGGAAGGAATCCGTCCGCGAAGACGTAGGAACGCAATTCCCTCATACTGTTCACTACGTACATGCGTATCAGCGCCTAGCTTTTTTTATTTAAGAACTTTGCCGGCTCATTATACATAATACTTTCCGGCTTCAGATTACGCATAACATGGACGTTGGCACCAATGCGGCAGTCTGCGGCTATCTTGAAGCCCGGTAAAACGGCGGCGCCTGTCCCAAAGAAGACGCGTTCCTCAACAGATACGTTTCCGGTTATGTCCACGTGCGAACTCAGACTGCAAAAGTCAGAAAGCACACTGTCGTGTCCGACCGACGATGACACGTTAACGTGAACGTGATTTCCGATTTTTGTAAAGGTTGAGATAAATGCAAAAGCACAGATAATCACGCCTTCACCAATCTGAGCGCTATCAGCGACGATCGCAGTCGGGTGAATTATATTGGTGAACTGGGCGTGCTTTGCTTGCAATGTTCGAACGCTCGATTTTCGACTATTTGGATCACCGATCGCGCAGATGTAAAGCGCACTTGGATCAACTTCGTGACTATTTAGCTTCCCGGCGAATAATTGTTGTTGGCCTCGCTTGTTCAAATATTCCGGATCATCGTCGAGAAATGCATAGCTGTTGAACGGAGCCGACTTGGAAGCCAACATCGCATCGCAAATTAGAGCGGCTTCAAACCCGAAGCCGCCCGCGCCGATAATATATAATATAGTCATTTTGCTAAGAATCCGCCGTCCACGATCATGTTCGTTCCCGTAATCCATCGGCTTGCATCCGACGTTAAAAATAGACCCGCGTTGACAACGTCAGATGGCAGACCAAATCCGAGTAAATGCTTGTTCTCATAAGCCGCAGTCGACTCCGCCGTCATTCTCTCCAAAATGACACGGTGCATTGCGGTGTCCACTGCACCAGCCACGACCGAGTTCACTCTAATATTCCGGCCAGCTAATTCTATAGCACCGCTTTTGGTCAAACTATCAATAGCAGTCTTGCTTGCACTATATAATGCCATTCCCATTTGACCCCGATGTCCAGCAACCGAACTCATTAGAACTATTGCGCCACTATCGACCATAACCTTTTTGCGCGAGCAAGCGGCTAGGATCGCAATGCTACCCCGAACGCTCGCTGCAAAAGACCTCTCAAATACTTCGTCATTCGCTCGCTTCAATGTATCCACGGTTTCGATGCCTGCCGCATGGAAAACCCCATGCAGCGGTCCACTCATTTCTGTAATATCTAGTAAGGACTTCTTGAAATCGTCGATCAGATTCAATTCTAGTTGGAAGGCTTGGTGATCTTTGCCTTCTAATGATCCCAGCGTAGCGTCCAAACGATCTTTGTCCCGCCCAATCAATAAAATGCGCGCACCAAGCTGGGCCGCTTGAATGCAATATTCCCTACCTATGCCGGATGAAGCGCCCGTAACCAGAATAGTTCGATCTCTCAAAAGCGTGTTGTCGAAAATCATATTACCGCACTACTCTCTGTCATCAGTTTGGGAAATTCACCAATTTCCAACGCCAAAGCTCCCCAAGACAAGCCAACGCCAAAACCGCATAATACTGCTTTGTGTGGCTCATTCTCTACTGGAGACGTGACGAGAGCCAACGGGATAGACGCGCAGCTGGTATTTCCGAAACGATCTAAATTACTGGCAATTTTCTCTGCAGCGATTCCCGCCTTCCTTCCGATCGTATTCAAAATTAACTTGTTTGCCTGATGCAAATATAATCCACCTAAATCATCCGGAGCCCAGCCAACTCTTTCCATCAACTCTTTAATCAATTCCGGAATTACCGCGGACGTGAAATTAAAAACAGCTTGGCCATCCATGTAAAGCTTGTTGTCGATCAGGTTTTTATCGAGGCCATATTCGGTTAACTCTCGCTGGCGGGCCGCACTATTAGGTATGATGATGCTATCAAATCCTGCTCCATCTGACCCCATCGCAAAGGACCAGAACTCACTAGATTCTGATGCCGAAATGATCGTCGCCGTTCCCGCATCGCCAAAAATTGGACGTGTCGAACGATCTTCGCTATCCGTTTTCTTGGAAATAGTATCACCCGCCAAGAGCAAGACCGAACGCACTGCTCCGGACGAGATCAGGCTGGCAGCCAACCACATACCATAAACATATCCGGAGCAACCAAGACCGACATCAAAAGCTGGTACACCGCGCGGAATACCCAACCTATCTTGGGCAATAATTGCAGAGGCTGGCAGTACGTAATCGGGTGTCTGAGACACAAAAATTACTGCTTCAATGGTTTCGAAATCGCTACCGTTTTTTTCCAATTCGCGCGCTGCAGTAATGCATAGATCCAGTGCCGTCTCCTCCGTGACCACGCGCCGTTCCAGAATCCCGGTAGACTTACCGAAACGCCGCATGTCCTTTTCGCCAAAGATATTTTCGAGGTCGCTATTGGAAATCATTTTCCCAGGCACGCAACTCGCAATGCCATCAATTTTCACGCCTGAAAACTGCGAAAATTTATATGGTGTGCTCACGATCATAGCTTCCATTCAACGGGGTAACTTCTCAACTGGCTTCGATCAGACCGTAAATGTCTCCGAGCGTCTTACAATCAGCTAACTTCTCACCGTCAATCGATTTTCCAAAATGCTCGTCGATAAGCGCGATTGTCGTAACGATTGTCATCGAATCCCAATTTTCTGATTCTTCGAGTTCATAGTCCTTGGTTAACTGGCTAACCTCAATCTCCATTGTGTCGGCGAGTTCTTCGTTGAATTTGTCATTCATCATGGATTCCTAATTTGGTTTAAAATTAAAATTGCAGGACCTGTGATAAGTCTAATATCTTAAAATACAACCGCCCCAAGATAGTCCCACTCCAAAGCCTGCCAAAAGACCGACATCACCTCGCTTAACTCGTCCATCCACGACGGCGCGATGCATTACGATAGGAATCGTACTGGAAACGGTGTTACCGACATCAGCCATATCAACAAGAAGTTTGTTTGCCGGTATTTTGAGTTTCCGCGCTAGCTGAGCAAGCATGAAGCTGTTCGCTTGATGGAGGATAACGAAATCCAGATCCTCCATCGTGAGTCGCGCTTGCTGGAGTATAGTTTCCTGCAGGGGCGGTATTTCCCGCAACGTGAAATTGAGCACTTCAGGACCATTCATGTAAAGAGGCGATCTTCCTTTGCCGGAACCGTCTTGCCTTAGTGCGCTGTTGGCAAGGATGAGATTGCCCGCACCGGAACCGTCTGTGCCAAACACAAAATTATCGAGCGCTGAATCTAGTTGAGTATCAGGCACTTCAGAATCCAAGACTGATAGCAAAGTTGCTGATGCGCCGTCCCCGAACAGGGTTCGAACGCTGGCATCATCCTTGCCGACATATTTTGAATAAGCATCGGCCGTCAGCAAAAGAACCTGCTTTGCAGAACCCGACTCAATCAAACCTTTGGCCAAAACAAGACCGTGGATATAACCCGAACACCCTTGGTTTATATCTACAGCGCCGCAGTTTTTCGGCAATCCGATTCGTTCATGAATAATACAAGCGGTGGTTGGAAGTAAATAATCTGGAGCCTGTGTGCAGAAAATCAGATAATCTATCTGCTGACGGTCAATTTTTTGCTCGTTAAAAAGGTTTTCTGCGGCCTTCACCGCTATATCGGATGGCATTTCATCCTCTGCAAGCACATGTCGAGACTTGATACCGAGCTTTTTCTCTATCTTCGAAGCATCCCAGCCCTCAAAAATGTCGGCTAACTCTTCATTGCTCAGCGTCCCTTCCGGGAAAGCGAGGCTTGTTGCGGAAATACGCGTTGTCTTCATAATTAGCTCTTAACAATATTTGGCGGGAGTAAGCGAGAGAAAAGCATCCTCCTTTCACCGATTTTGACTAAATTGGAAGCCTTTCCCTTTTTGCGGAATGGGGTCAATTTTCGCAACCATCAAGGTGACTAGCCATCATCTCGCAGCTTTCTCAAACGATTGCCGAACCACATTGCAATATCCTTCGAGTTGCGCCTCAGTGATAGAAGGGTGGGTCAAAAACATCATACTGGTTTCACCAAGCTCTTTCGCGACAGGTAGCCGTGGTTCCGGCCGCCAGCCAGTCCCATCAAAAGCCTTTTCAAGATAAGCTTCACTGCAACTACCTTGAAATGCAGGATAGCCGTGGGCAACTATATCCTCGATTATTCGATCTCTCGTCCATCCTGCTTTTAGTCCGTTCGGTTTAATATACCCATATTGCCGATAATAGGCGTGAGTGAAACCGGGACCGGGGTCAGGCACCCGAATGGCCTCTGGGAAAGCCTGTAAAACAACTTGCAACGCATGTGCGTTTCGTGTGCGCAAAGCAGTCCACTCCTCCATTCGTGTGAGCTGGATTCGTCCAATTGCCGCCTGCATCTCCAGCATACGCCAGTTCGTTCCAAAACTTTCGTGCACCCAGCGAAAACCGGGTGGATGTTGACGATTGTATACCGCATCCCAGTTTTTTCCGTGATCTTTGTAGGACCACATCCGGCCCCATAATTCTTCATCGTTGGTCGTTACCATGCCGCCCTCGCCGCCAGTGGTCATGATTTTATCCTGACAAAAAGACCATGCGCCTACATGACCAATGGAACCGGCCATGGCATCACCAATTTTCGCGCCATGCGCCTGTGCGCAGTCTTCTATAACAGACAAATCACGTTGTTGGGCCAGCGCCATAATTCCCTCCATATCACACGGCCAACCTCCGAGATGGACAGGGATAATGGCTCTGGTTTTGTCTGACAGAACCGCATTGATAGTTTCTGGGCTAATGTTTCCGCTATTCCGATCAATATCAGCAAAGATCGGCGTTGCACCGGCCGACACAACGGAAGATACAGATGCAATGAAAGTGCGGGGAGTTACGATAACCTCATCGCCAGGGTTAATGCACAAACCTTTTAACGCAAGGTCGAGCGCTAAAGTGCCGTTAGCTAGAGCGATGGAAAAACCAGTACCTATCCAGTCCGCAAATTCGCTTTCGAATTGCCGCCCGACTTGCCCCGTCCAGTAATTTACCTTGTTCGAAAGGATAATATCATGAACTACGCGCGCCTCTTCTTCAGTAAAATTTGGCCAGATTTCCAGCATATTTGTTGAGGACATATCTATTTTCCAACGACGGACTTATAATATCTAAGGTTACTAATTAAATTTCTAAAACTTACATATTTTCTTATCTTCAGATACAAAAAACAGGCGCACTATATTCTACATATCTAATTTACTCAATCGCCCCACACTATTACGATCAACGCCTTAATATTCTATCATATAGCAGGGCAGGATCTGGTTGTAATTTCAAATCGCCGAAGCGATTGCCACTGAATCTCGCTCTTCAGCCTTAAGCAAAATGGATCGGCGCGCTACAGATTATATGGCTCCTAAAAGCACTGCACGTCATTTTGCGATATATTTCCGAACATATTTTCGACCCAAATCTCACCGACGCTTTGCGCAACTCGAATGCACGAATGACTCTCTCAAGGATCTATGCGTAAACTTGCTGAAACTGGAACGCGAACAATCCCACACAAAGCAAAATAAACAGAGGCGCGGTTGCACGATTCATCCCAATCTTTTCCCATGGCAGAACAGAAATCATCGGTATCATCCAGAAAGGTGTCTGCCGAAATGCAGCTATTGGTGAAGCAGTGAAGAAGATTATCGCATATAGGATGAACGAGATCATAACATACGAAGTTAGTTTTGCCGACTGAGCGGTTTGAGCCAGCATAAATATGATTGCCATACTGGCGACGAAAGCAAAAAATACATAGTGCTCAATGTTGGTTTCTTCCGTTGCTGCTACGATATAAACGACGTACTTTGCAATAATGGGAATAGTCCGAACTAGGTCCGCGACGCTTAGGGACAATTGCGGCAAGGCCGCTCCGAATATCGCGGCGACCAGAATAATAAAGAAATACAGTTTCCGTGATCGACCAGCGCGAAATAATTTGGGCAAGTTTTGATCAAAATATAATAGCGCCAACGGCACGGCCGCGAGCAGAGCAGAGATGTGGAACATTGTTGCTACAACCAAAAACACCCAAGTAGAGCGTCGCCGATTTATGGCTAAATGCGTAGCGATAGCAATAAGGAAGTACGCAGGAGTGGCACGAATGGTAACAAAGGCCAAAAGCGGACCTATCATTGCGCAAGTGAATAAAAGTGCTGCCCAAGAAGATTTGTCTGGCGGAAATACTAATCTTAACCCAACGAGAAAGCCTAAGGACAGAAGATAATGCGCTAAGATTGTACCAGAAACATCCGACTGCGTCAGCCAGTATGTAGTCAACAAATAGATATTCGAGAACACCTCGAAATACATCCAGCTGTCAGGTGGGAAGTAAACTAAAGCATTTGTATATTGAATATAAGTGTCTATATCAGCATAATACAAAGGATCAGTTAAAAGATTTATTATCAATATCGCGGATGCAATAAAAGCATAGGCAACCCAATAAGGTAAATTTTGTGTTTTCTGGCGGAATAAATCCGGATTGACCGATACTTGGCTCATTCGATTTCCACGCCGTTATCGCCCTTTATAACGTCTGGCTGCGTTTCGTTTAATTGCCGTGTCATACAGGTTGCCGCTTTTCCCGGCCGGTAAGACCATCCACTATCGCCGCCATAATGTTGATCAGCGTGCCTTTACGATCGTCCGTGCTAAATATGTAAGCGGGAATACGGTATACCAGCTTAAAAAGCTCAGCTAGCCGCCATGAGATGGGGATATAGGACTTTCTCTGTAACCACAATGTGTTGCGCACTATGAAATAATGGCGGACGGGCGAACGATGAATGGGACGAACTCGCCCTAGAATCTTTATTGAAGATTCTCCCATATCGTGTTCCATCTCAACATTCTGAACAAGTACGGTTTCATACCCTTTTGCACGAGCCCGGAAACACCATTCATGATCTATCCCGTCAATAAATAGCGCTTCCCACATCGGCCCAATCTGACGCCAGCCCTGTTTTGTAAGCAAAGTGCCCGACGTTGCAAAAGTAGCGCCTATCGCAAATTCATGACCTGCTGTCGTATTGCCAGCGGTCTTTCTCTCATACAATGAGGGTGCGACGCAAGCTAGGAGGCGGCCCTCAGACTCGATTTTCTTTGCTGCAGCGATGAGTTCAGCAAGCATATTTTTGATGGGCCTACTATCTTGGTCTAGCAATAGAATATACTGACTGCCTGCCTCAACTGCAGCGGCAATCCCTTGATTAAGCGCACGGGCCAATCCCACGTTTTCCGAGTTTTTGATCCAGCGCAGGCCTTCCATTAAGGGCAAAAGTTCTTCAATAGCAGCATCGTTCACCACGACATGAACACTCACGCCCCACGTCGCGAGCTCCGCGAGGTGCGCTAGATCACCGTTTGAAGGACGATAGAGTACGACTACAATCGCTGCGCCACATAAGGAAATTTGGGGGTTCGATTCTAAATAATCCATATGCTCTATTCCGAAGCCTGTTTGGCGGCGATGAGTTTGATATGCAATGAAACGAAAGCAACCAATTGTCCACCAACACTGAGGGTCAAGTCTTGATGCGCTTTGAAAAATGTGATGAAATTGACTGGCTCATAATATGCCCAGCGCAATTGCAAGACGTAATTTGACAACATCAGCAGACGCTCGACGAAACCGAGCCGCCTTCCCTATCAACCACAAACGATCGACAGCTGTCCTATGAGACACCGCTTGAAATACTCGCAGCTCTACCGGGCTGCCTACGACGATATTTTTCAGCCACAACACATGATTTCGATACCATTTAGACCGCACAGAACTCAATTTTGCTGAAATATCGTACCAGCCCCGCTTCGCGCCATATTGATTATTTGCATGCTGACGGTACAAAATTTCTGCAACCGGATCTCGGACCCAGTCCATACCACGCGATCTGCAAATCGCATAAATTATCCAATCATGGGAAGCAGCTTCGCAAAATGGAGGCGCCGCTTTAATGACCCTAGCGATCACGCTGGCGGCGTGGCGCGTTAAGACATAAGTACATCCCGCGGAAGCACCTTGAAAAAGGTAGTCTAGTTCAGCCTGTCTGCCGGCTTTGTGCAGCATCCATGCGTTATTGGAGTTTTCGTCAAAAGCAATCAGATCGGAGGAATACCCATCCGCCCCTGCCTCAGATAAGCGCCCTATGGCACGTAACAGCTTATCCGGCGTCCAGACATCGTCCTGGTCGGCCAGCGCTATATACGGATGCGCAGAGCAATCAACGGCCTCCAGCAACGCAAAAAAATTCCCGTTGGCTGATCCTGTTGATACCCCCCCATTGTCGATGATGGTAATTTTCCCGGGGTAACGGTTCACTGCTTCCTCAATTATGTCTAAGGTAGCATCATGCGAGCCATCATCTCGAACATAGACATGTACATCAACGCCTTGTTGCCACAAAATAGACGCCAACTGTGCCCTGCAATGCGCCGATCCATTGTAGGTCGCGAGCAGTACCGCAACAACAGGTAGCTGCATAATGCGGCCCTTTTGTAAAATTAGTGATCAGTTGCTATTGGAGCCGAGAAATTGCAGCTCTCCAAAAACGGCATATTACAAGGATTTTGATGCTCCGCAAGCAATTTAACAGGACTTCAGGCTGCTATCTTGTATCCCACGATCGCCTATCTCGGTAGCGATACTGCGTAATTAATTTGTTCCTCAGCAGCTCAAATTAGCGCGAATCAGTAAAACGTCACAAACAATCTCCAAGACCACCAGAACTTCAAAAAATACCTATCTTTCTGTATTTTTCGTAGTTAAGCAGCGCCCTAGTTTGGCTATATGTAGCCATGCCGACATACAAAGCTACTAGGATTGCATCAATGGCCCAGCCTTCCTATCATGATAATCCGAGATATGATGTGCTCAGCATCATTCCTGCGGGGCGATTTGAATCCATACTCGAGGTCGGTGGTGGGAATTTCCCTACATTGCGCGTCTTAGAAAGCTCACATGGAGCCAGCGTATGGGGCGTCGATATTCGTCGGCCTGACGTAGTGCTGGACAACTTCGTTTTGGGGTCAATCACCGATCCTGATGTAGTTGCTAAGTTGCCCGGCGAATTTGACCTCATTGTGGCAAATGACGTGATCGAACATATAGAGAATACTGAGGCATTTTTTGAAGTTCTTTTCCGAATGTTGGGTACAGGCGGGATGTTGGTGCTATCCGTTCCTAATGTTCGCCAAGTACGTGCAGCATATCACATTTTTGCAAGAGGCACGTTTCCTCGAGACGAGGCCGGCCTGTTTGATCGCACCCATTTACGCTGGTTTTGCAAAAGCGATGTAGTTTTGGTCGCGGAGCAGGCTGGTTTCACTTTAGATTACTGGCAAGGATCAGGTCGCTTAGTTCCCAACATTTTAAAACATTCCATTTTTGCAGAATTCTTGGCTTTGCAAAACCTATTCATATTCAGAAAATGACCCTTTTCCAATTGACTGCATTTTTTTCGGTTGGCGCCATGATGGCGTCTTTTTTAGTAGAGTCCTCATCATGGTGGATCAAAGCAGCTTGCCCGACAGGGAAGATTGGTCTTTATGTAAGCCGTTCGAATATATATCTCTATTTCGGAAGGTTTTTTACTCTCGCCTATAGCGCCCTCATAGCGCTGAGTATCGAAAAAGGATCTCAGGCGAATTTTGTTTCACTTATACTTGCTCTCGGATTCTTGGCAGCTTTTTCCACTCACATCTTGCTTTTGCTTGGTGGCAAACCCACAGAGATAACGGTTAGATTGCTTAGCCGAACCCTTCGATTGCCTAGCGGCGATCTACAACCCTCCGCACATCGAAAATTTGATCGGAAAATTGTCGTTCACACGGCCACGGCTTCTTTCTGTTTCAGTATCGGTATAACATTACCACTTCTTTTGGCAGTAATGATACCGCAATATCGCATGTCCTTAACTTATGCGGGACAAATCGTAAACGCTGTTGGAACTATATTATTGCTTTTTATGGTCGATCAGCGCCTGTTTAAATCTCTTGATGAGGGAACGCTGCAACATGATTTACCAAGTTATAGTTTAGGGAGGGCCGTAGCTCTCGGCTTAGCATCTGCTATATGTTTTCTAATATTCATTGCAGTGCAGCATAATTGAATTGGTTTGGGGGTACTCTTGAAGCCCCAACTTTTAAGATATAGTAATCTTGAGCGTTGTTTCATTCGAGCATATCGCGTAATTTGGTATGAAATTTTTTTGGATCCTTTTATAAATGTATGGCGAGATTATGAGCACTGTTACACTTATACAACCTAAGCGCTTCAACGATGAACGGGGTTGGTTCACCGAGACGTATAATAAAACAGCATTTTCAAAGCTCGGGATTGCCTGCTCATTCTTGCAAGACAATCATTCGCTTTCGATTCCCGCGTTCACCCTTCGAGGACTCCATTTTCAAATCCCTCCGCACGGCCAAGACAAACTTGTTCGGTGCATCCGCGGAAGAATTTTTGATGTTGCGGTTGACGTCCGCGCTGGCTCTCCAACTTATGGTAAATGGGTCGGAGCGGAACTAAGTGCAGATAATGGACATCAGCTATTTGTCCCCATCGGTTTTGCCCATGGATTTTTGACACTCGAACCGCGTTGCGAGGTTGTCTATAAATGCTCGGGATTTTATGCTCCGCAACATGATGGTGGCATTATTTGGAACGACGCGGACGTTGGTATCGAGTGGCCTCTGCCGCTCAATACCATGCCAGAATTGTCGGCAAAAGACCGACAGTTGCAATCACTTGCTGAATTTGAAAGCCCTTTCAATTTTGATGGCCAAGCTTTAGAGCCGCTTTTTTAATATTGGGATTCTACAAATGCGCATTATGGTCACCGGCGGCGCTGGCTTCATTGGCTCAGCCTTGATACGACATCTGATTGCGCACACAGAACATTCCGTACTAAATTTCGATAAGCTCACTTATGCCGGCTCGCTTACTACGGTTGACACAGTTGCGAACAACGCCCGATATACATTCGTGCAAGGAGATATTTGCGACAGCGACGCGGTGAGATCCGCGATCGGCGAGTTTCGTCCAGATATTATCGCACATCTTGCGGCAGAGAGCCATGTCGACCGTTCAATCGACGGGCCAGGCGCATTTATTCAGACTAATTTGGTTGGCACATACATCATGCTGGCCGAAACTCTTGCATACTGGCAAGAGTTAAAAGACGTTGCGAAGGCCTCCTTCCGTTTCCATCACATTTCGACCGACGAGGTATACGGGTCCTTAGGGAAGGACGGGCTGTTTACAGAAGACACGTCCTACGACCCACGATCACCCTATTCTGCTAGCAAAGCAGGCTCAGACCACCTAGTCTCGGCTTGGGGTCACACGTTCCAACTGCCGGTGCTAATCACAAATTGTTCGAACAATTACGGCCCCTATCACTTTCCCGAAAAACTAATACCGTTGATTATTGCAAAAGCCTTGGATGGAGAAGATTTACCTATTTATGGTAAAGGTGATCAGGTGCGGGATTGGCTTTATGTCGAAGATCACGCACGTGCTTTGCAAGCTGTTCTTGAAAATGGCGAGCCGGGACGGACCTACAATATAGGGGGCCATAACGAAAAACAGAATATCGAGGTAGTCCGGACGCTTTGCGCAATCCTTGATGTTCTTCGCCCGCGATCCGATGGAAATTCCTATGATTCCCAGATTACCCATGTTGCAGATCGTCCTGGGCATGATCTTCGCTATGCAATTGATGCGTCGCGCATCGCAGCCGAGTTAGACTGGACACCTCAGGAAACATTCGAAAGTGGCATTCGAAAAACGGTTGAGTGGTATCTGGAAAACGAAGCTTGGTGGCGCCCCTTAGTCAAGGCGAATGCAGCAAGACGGCGCGGGATTACGAATTAATCTCATGACACGAGCGATATTAATCACAGGGGCTGGCGGGCAGCTCGGAACTGAGCTCCAACGGTTGAAATGGACTAGTGCATTTGAGCCGGTGGCAATGAACCGTTCCATGTTAGACTTGGAAGATACCAACGCAATAGCAAACGCGGTGACTAATGGGCATGATGGCAATCCGTGGGGTGCCGTTGTGAATGGGGCAGCGTACACTGCGGTTGATCGAGCCGAAAGCGAACAGGTCGATGCTTGGAAGATAAATGCACTGGCGCCTGCAGCTTTCGCCCAGGTTTGTGCGGATGCTGGCGTGCCGATGATCCAGCTTTCGACCGATTACGTTTTTTCAGGTACATCCGCTAATGCGTGGAACGTGAACGATCCAGTTGATCCCTTGAATGTGTATGGCGCATCTAAGTTGGGTGGGGAGCTGGCCGTACGATCAAGTGGTTCCCGCTATGCAATTATCCGTACTGCATGGATTGTCTCTGCCCATGGTTCAAATTTTGTGAAGACTATGCTGCGTCTTGCGACGGAGCATAGCAGAATACGCGTCGTCGGCGATCAAATAGGTAGCCCCACATCTGCTGCAGACCTCGCTGCTGCTGTGCAGACAATCGCGGTCGCCATGGCGGAAGATGATGCCATTCATTCGGGGACTTTTCATTTTAGTAACAAGGGAGCTACTAATTGGGCAGCGTTTGCTGAGGAAATTTTCCGGCAGTCGCGATTGCGCGGTGGCCCCGCTGCTGAAGTCGAAACAATCACATCAGCTGACTACCCTACCGCTGCAGTGCGGCCGACCAATTCTTTACTTAACCACGATGCTATTGAGGCAGAATATGGCATTATTCCGCGTTCATGGGCAGAAGCAATAAGCGACATTCTCGATGAACTAATTGGAATGCCGAATAACAAGGAGATTTTCTAATGAAAGGCATCATCCTCGCCGGCGGCACTGGGTCCCGTTTGCATCCCGCTACGTTGGCGGTCAATAAGCAGCTGCTTCCAGTTTATGACAAACCAATGATATATTATCCTCTCAGCGTTCTCATGCTTGCCGGGATACGTGATGTACTTATTATCTCTAGCCCGGAATATCTTTCCAATTACAGGGAGTTGTTCGGGGATGGCTCCGCTATCGGCCTAACTATTTCCTACGCGGAACAACCTCGACCTGAAGGCTTGGCGCAAGCTTTTACTATCGGTGCGGATGCGGGCTTTCTGACGGATCAAGATCACGTCGCACTAGTGTTAGGCGACAACATCTTTTTCGGTGCACATCTTACTGAACTCCTTGCAAGCGCGGTTGCGCGCACGGACGGTGCGACAGTTTTCAGTTATCAGGTTGAAGATCCCGAGCGATATGGCGTAGTCGAACTGGGCGAAGGCGGGCGTGCCTTAAGCCTAGAGGAAAAGCCAGATAAACCAAAATCAAACAACGCAGTGACAGGTCTTTATTTCTACGATGGTCAAGTAGTGGAATATGCTCGTAAATTGAAGCCGTCAGCCCGTGGTGAGCTTGAGATCACTGATCTCAATCGCCTGTATATGGAAGCTGGCGACCTATACGTCGAGCAGATGGGGCGCGGCTATGCTTGGCTAGATACAGGCACTCATGATAGTCTCTTGGAAGCGAGTGAATTCGTGCGCACCTTACAACATCGCCAAGGTATTCAAATTGCCTGCCTCGAAGAAATCGCGTTTGAAAAAGGGTTTATTTCTGCCGAGCAGGCGAAATTGCGCGGAGAAATGTTTGCGAAAACGGCTTATGGAAAGGCAGTGTTGCGCGCAGTGGCCAGAAAGTCAGCTTGAGTGGAAGGAAGTGACGGAGTCATGAGCCTGAAAGCGCCTGGCCAAATTTTTTTTTATAATCGTCATCGACAAGGCAAATAGCCCTCAACTGTATTCCCGACCCTCATTCACAGATCGCTCTAGGGGTCTTGTTATTACATCTTTGGCGTGGATAGGCTTCCATCGCGGCTGCCTGAGATCATACGATTCACGAGCCAGCACCTCGAAGCTTTTGGAGCCGGTCGTATCGCCGAGCAGTTGCGAACGGATAAACGCATGTCGCGGATCACGACATGCGCTCAGCAATTTACGCGCTTCTTTTCTTTGCGCCTTTCTCAGGCGTCGGCCAAGGATATATCGGGGTGGGTTCCTAGGATCAGCAGTTACTCCTTGTTCCCGAATCGGAACTTGAATCGCCACGTCTTGCGCCCTTTTTTTGAAACATGAAGGGAAAAGCTGTTTCCATCGCTTATTTTATACGGTTTTTCCTTTGCAGCCGCAGCTCTTACCGCTTTGTCCGTCAGCATTTTTTACCCCCTTTCTGGTAGACCCGTACCCCCCAATATACCCCCACTTTGCTTTGGATGAGCTTGGATTGGGCTGGACGGAATCTATAAGAAATCGCTGAAAAAACTTAGATTTTCAAGCGTTTCTGGACGGTAGAGGATTTGGCTGGAAAAGCCAGTGGAGGACACGGAGGGATTCGAACCCTCGAAGGACCGTGAGGCCCTTGCCTCCTTAGCAGGGAGGTGGTTTCAGCCGCTCACCCACGTGTCCGCGCAGTTGGCTAGAGGACGCGCTATAACCATGCACAGCCTTCGCTGCAACGGGTAAAGTTACCCTTGTGAAAACGGATCAGAAAAGGCGGTTATCCGTGCGATTTTGACCAAAGGACTCGAACCGCCGCAGAATCGACTCATTTCGTCGTCCGTTCATTGCGCGGTCATGCGCAACAGCCGAGGGCCGTGACTGGCTGGTATTGGGAAGGAGTTTACCCATGTTACCGTTGTGCATGAAGAAATTTTTGGGGCTATTTGCTGTTTTGGCCCTCGCCACTGCACCTGGTCTGTCCCCGGCATTTGCCCAGGTGCAGAATATCGATCCGAATGATGCGATCGATGCCGATCTGGCGACGCCGGACTATGACGGAAATTTTTCGGCCGATAGCGCGGGACCCAGCATGGTCGACGATGCTGCGATCGACAGCGATATCAACGCGGATATTGTAGCTCCATACGACCCGGCGACAAGCACGGGCCAGACCGGCAGCACCATGACCACCCCCGCCGATGACAGCAATACCTATCAGGACGATGATCTGATCGGAGCGGCGGAAGGCGTATTCGGCAAGGGCGCGAAAGGCCTGGCCGAAGTCATCGAAGATATTCTGAAAAAGCAGGGCCGCCCCAATGCCTATATCGCCGGACGCGAAGCCAGCGGGGCTTTTGTTGTCGGACTGCGCTACGGTTCGGGCAAGCTCTACCACAAGGTAGAAGGCGAGCGCCCGGTCTACTGGACCGGACCTTCGATCGGCTTTGATTTCGGCGGCAACGCGGCGAATACCTTCGTGCTGGTCTACAATCTCTATGATAGCGAAGAATTATACCAGCGCTTCCCGGCTGGCGAAGGCGCGGCCTATTTCATCGGCGGCTTCCACGTCAGCTATTTGCGCAGCGGCGACAAGGTGCTGATCCCGGTACGGCTCGGCGCCGGTCTCAGGCTCGGCGCGAATGTCGGCTATATGAAGTTCAGCAAGAAACAGAAATGGCTGCCGTTCTGAGGGACTGATGGGTCGCCTCCTGCTTTCGGGTCAGGCCAGCGAACGGACCTTTTCCATCCGCGCCAGATAACGCGCCAATATATCAATCTCGAGATTGACCGCACGACCGCTGTCCAGATCGCCCAATGTGGTGACCTGCGCGGTATGGGGAATGATGTTTAGGGTGAACAGCGCGCCCTCTTCGTCGTCGGTGATCGCGTTCACGGTCAGCGAGACTCCATCGACCGTGATCGACCCCTTGGCGGCAATGAAAGGCGCCAGGTCTTTTGACACCCGGATGATGATCTCTCTCGAATCACCGGCAATCTTGCTGGAAACCACTTCGCCGACGCCATCGACATGACCGGTGACGATATGACCGCCCAGTTCATCGCCGACCTTCAGCGCCCGTTCCAGATTGAGCCGCCCTCCGGCGGCAAAAAGTCCCTGGGCCGTGCAGGAAAGCGTCTCGCCCGAAACGTCGACCGCGAACCAGTCGGGCCCTTTGTCGACCACCGTCAGGCAAACGCCCGAGCAGGCAATCGACGCGCCCATATCGACGCTGGCCATGTCATAGCCGCACTGGATCTGCACGCGCAGGTCGCCGCGCTGGTCGAGCGACGAAATCATGCCGATATCTGAAACAATGCCTGTGAACATGGGCGATCCTATTTTCTGAGCCTATTTGCCGTAAACCGAGCGGAACCTAGGCTGCACGGTCATATATCTCAAGCATATCCTGCCCCAGCTGGTGCTGTTCGCTACGCCGCCACTGACCGTGGGCGTCGCCGAGCTTTTCCAGCCCGATATCACCAATGCCGGGCAGGCCGCCGCCGATGACGATTGGCGCGCGATAGAGCAACAGCCGGTCTACCAGACCCGCTTGCAGGAACGATGTCGCGGTTTTGGCGCCACCTTCGACGAGCAGCCAGTTGATATCGGCCAGATCCGCTATCGCCGCCGGTTCGGAAATTTGCAGCCAATGCGCCGGCATATCCGGATCATTGCCCAGCAGGACGGGCTGCGGCGAGCGGTCAGTCAAGCCGTCAAGCCGGACATCCAGTCCCGGCTTGTCGATTCTTGCCGTTCCGGCTCCGACCAAAATGGCATCGCTGCGCGCACGCTCGAGATGGGCATGGGCCCGCGCCCGGTCGCCGGTGATCCACTGGCTCGACCCGTCGGCCATGGCGATGCAGCCATCCAGCGACATCGCCAGTTTGAGGGTGACAAAGGGTCGGGCATTTTCAAGTCGACACAGGAAACCGGCCATTGCGCGCCGCGCCTTCGGTTCGCGGATGCCGACCGAAACAGGAATACCTGCGTCGCCCAGCCGGTCAATGCCTCTGCGCCGGGTCCGTTCATCCGCATCAAGCGTCGCGACAATCACTCTTTTGGGTTTGGCATCGATGATCGAATTGCTGCAGGTCGGGCCCCGGCTGCTTTCATGGGCACAGGGCTCCATGGTGACATATATATCCGCGCCTTTGGCAGAAGCACCCGCCTGAGCCAGCGCCATTTCCTCGGCATGCGGTCGTCCGCCCGGCTGGGTCCAGCCACGGCCGATGATCACACCTTGCTTGACGATGACGCAACCGACATTGGGATTGGCACCGGTGCGGCCACGGCCGCGCTCCGACAGAGCCAGCGCGACTGCCATATATTGTGCATCGCCAACAGGGTCTAGCATTGCAGGCCGGCGGGACGTTCCACCTCTACCTCGCCGCGCGCCAGACGTTCCGCGATCGCTTCGCGTTCGATTTCGTCGACATCCATGCCGGACATCCGTCCCAGCGATTTCACCGCTTCGCGCCGCTTTGTTTCCAACTTGTCCTTCAGGCACTGGATTTCCCAGCGGTCTTTCAGGATTTCCTCATCGGTCCGGTCGGTCGTCCAGTTTTCGACATAAATGACCTCCTGCGGTACATAAGTATATGTATTCACCTTGGGATCGAGCCAGAAAAGGAACAATATGATCGACGTGCAGGCAATCGCCAATACCGCCGGAAGCAGGCGCTCCCCCGGTTCACTCTGGCGGAAAACGGCGACCAAGTCGCCAAAGCCGCCGGTCACTGATACATCTTTCAACAGGCCCATTTGCTCCAAATAGTGCGGACGCACCCGGATGACCAGCCCTTCCCGCAAATTTGCTCCGGGAAGATTCGGACCAGCCACCCGGCGTGGCTATCAACCGTTGATTTCAAAGCGGACTTTCAGCGTCATCCAGCTCTCCACCGGCTTTCCGTCCTTGGTCGCAGCGGTGAAACGCCATTTTCCCAGCGCCTGTTTGCGCGTTGCGGTCCAGAAATCCTCGTGCGGTGATTCGATCAACTGGATGTCCTTCACCCGGCCGTCGGTGCCGACCAGCACCCGGACACTGACTGTGCCCTCGATTTCCCGGCGCAATTGCCCGACCGGATAAGCAGGCTGGAAATCGCCGGCATAACGCCTGTTCAGGCTCGCGCCGACGATCACGGGATCCGGCGCAATTTTTATCGGATCGATGCGAATCGCGTCGCCAAAGCCACCAGACCCGGCCTTGATTTCGACATTGCCGTAATTGTTGACCGGAACAAACGGATCAGGAACATCGATATTGATCGACCGTTCAGGCAGCGTTTGCCTTGTTGGACTGGCTATTTTGATTTCGGGCTTCTTGTCTTCGATGACCGGTTCGGGTGGCGTCTGCACCTTCACCGGAAAGGCAATGATGGTCCCCTTGAATTTCTCCGGCGCCACTATTTCGGGCATCGCCATCGCGCCGGCAATGATCAGCGCGTGAACGCCAACCGCCATCGCCACGCCTTTGGAGCGGGGCGTCTTGTTCTCGTAAACGGAAACATAGCTCATGATCCTATCCTCTCAACCATCCTCAGAAATGGCGAAGCGGCCGGCGCCTGTTTGACTATCTGACCCCATCGCCAACTGTAATGATATACCATTACATCAGTTATTGCAAACAAGTTGCTCCAGTGATAGAAATCATTATTTTAGAGTTGGTTAGGTAGTAGCTTTGGCCAGTCTGGCGAGTGCACCCTCATGACCGATCAAGGGGAGCAAGGCGTTCATATCCGGACCATGGTCGAGTCCGGTCAGCGCCTGGCGCAGCGGCATGAACAGTGGCTTTCCCTTGCGCCCCGTCTCTTCCTTGAGCGCTCCGGTAAGGTCTTTCCAGATGTCAAAAGATGCTTCCAAATCTTCCATTTTATCATGGGCGATCGACAAAAACTCCCGGTCTTCCGGCGAGAATTCGGGCAAGGATATAGGACCCGTTACCACCTGCCACCATTGGCCGACATCGCCCATATCGTGCAGATTGGGACGGATGACAGCCCAGGCATCAGCAGTCATCGCTTCGGGCAGGCGACCTTTGACATCGTCATAATCCAGCAGATGCACGATCTTCTGGTTGAGCTGCGCCAGCTCTTCATCGTCAAAGCGTGCCGGTGCGCGGCCGAAACGGGCAAAGTCGAAACTGGCAATCAGTTGCTCGACATCGGCAATCGGCTCGACCGGATCGCTGGTTCCGATGCGGGCGAGCAAGGCAACGATCGCCTGCGGTTCGATATTCTTCTCGCGAAAACTGCTGACACCAAGCGAGCCGAGTCGTTTGGAAAGCTTGCCCTCGGTACCGACCAGCAATGCTTCATGGGCAAATTCCGGCGGTTTTGCGCCAAGCGCATGGAACATCTGGATCTGCACCGCAGTATTTGCAACATGGTCCTCGCCGCGCACGACATGAGTAATCCCCATCTCGATATCGTCGATTGCCGAGGGCAGCATATAGAGCCAGCTGCCGTCTTCGCGGAGAATGACGGGATCGGACAGCAGCGCCGGATCGAAATTCTGGTCGCCCCTGATCAGGTCTGTCCAGGTGATCAGCGTTCCGTGATCCAGCTTGAAGCGCCAGTGGGGCTTGCGCCCTTCGGCTTCATAGGCAGCAACCTGCTCTGCGGTCAGGTCGAGTGCCGCGCGATCATAAATCGGCGGTTTTCCACGACCGAGCTGGATCTTGCGCTTGAGGTCGAGTTCCTGCGCGGTTTCATAGGCGGGATAAACCCGTCCATCCGCCTTCAGCTTCGCCAGATGTTCTTCATAGCGGTCAAAGCGCGACGACTGCCGTTGTTCTTCGTCGGCCGCCAGACCGAGCCATGCCAGATCGGCCCGGATCGCGTCGACATATTCATCCTTCGACCGCTCGGCATCGGTATCATCGAGACGCAGCAGAAATGTACCGCCCTCTTTCTTCGCGAACATCCAGTTGTGGAGCGCGGTGCGGATATTGCCGACATGAAGGTGGCCCGTGGGAGACGGAGCAAAGCGGGTTTTTAAGGTCATACGGTCCTAAATGCGTTGGTTATCGGATAGCGCCGGTCGCGGCCGAAATTTCTGGTGCCGAGCTTGACGCCCGGCGGGGCCTGTCGGCGTTTATATTCGGCGATATAGAGCAGCCGCTCGATCCGTACCACCGTTTCGCGGTCGAAGCCGCGCGCGACCAGATCATTGACCGATAATTCTTCCTCGATCAGGCCGTGCAGCAGCGGATCGAGAATCTCGTAATCCGGCAGGCTGTCGCTGTCTTTCTGATCCTCCCGGAGCTCTGCGCTCGGCGGCTTTGTGATCACCGTCTCCGGCATCACCGGACCATCGGGGCCCAATCCCAGACTTGGCTTGTTGCGGTTACGCCATGCCGAAAGTTTGAAAACGGTCAGCTTATAGGCGTCTTTGAGTACCGAATAGCCGCCCGCCATATCGCCGTAGATAGTGGCATAGCCGACGCTCATCTCGCTCTTGTTGCCGGTGGTCAGCAGCATATGACCGAATTTATTGGAGAGCGCCATCAGCGTGACTCCGCGAATCCGTGACTGGATGTTTTCCTCAGTGATATCGACATTGCTGTCGGCAAAACTGTCCTCGAGCATCGCATCAAAGCCTTCGATCGCCGGACTGATCGGGATAGTGTCCAGCCTTGTACCCAGCATTTTCGCGCAGCCTTCGGCGTCGTCGAGACTTTCCTGCGACGTGAAGCGCGATGGCATCATCACGTTCCACACCCGGTCCGCACCCAATGCGTCGACCGCGACCGCCGCAGACAAGGCGCTGTCGATTCCGCCGGAAAGTCCCAGCAGGACTCCGGGAAAACGGTTGCGGTTCACATAATCGCGCAATCCAACGATCATCGCATTGTAAATATCGGCAGGATGATCATCGAGCTGATGAATCTCGCCCGGCGCGCAAGTCCACTTACCGCCTTCCAGCGACCAATGGGTGTCGACGATTGCCTCGTCCCAGTCGGGCAGCTGATGCATCACCCTGGTGTCACCGTTGAGCACGAAACTGGCGCCATCGAAGACAATTTCATCCTGTCCGCCAACCCGGTTCAGGAACAACAGGGGAATACCGGTTTCCCTTACCCGCTGCGTCGCCACCTGGCCGAGGCGCTTATCGTCCTTCTCGATCTCATAGGGGCTGCCGTGAACCGACACGAACAATTGCGTGCCCCGAGATTTCAAGTGATTACAAACGGTCGAAAACCAGACATCCTCGCAGATCGGCAAGCCGATCTTGCAGCCCTTGAATATAATCGGTTCCGGCATCGAACCGGAATCAAAGAGCCGCTTTTCGTCAAATGTACCGTAGTTTGGCAGCTCGACCTTGTAGCGGATATCCTGGATATGGCCATCCGCCAGCAGCGCTATGCCATTATAGAGCTTATCCTCTTCGCGAAACACCGATCCTACCAGCATTGCCGGCCCCGGCCCTGCGGTCGCGGCGGCCAGCCGGTTGAGTTCCGCTTCAGCGCGCTCCCATAAAGCCGGCTTTAGCACCAGATCTTCGGGCGGATAGCCGATCAGCTGCAGCTCGGGAAACACGACCAAGTCGCTATCCGGCCGCGCGCCGTGCGCCGCGATCATTGCGTCGGCATTGCCGCGCAAATCGCCTACGCTCTGCGTCAATTGCGCCATGGTGATGATAAGCTTTTCGGTCATCGCGCCCTGATAGAAAGGGCCACAGTGCTGGGCAATCGAAATAAACGCAAATACGGACTTTTGATTTCATGGCCACCTGTCTAACAGGGTGGCAAAATTAACATGAGGTTCCGTTGGAGATTCTTGCGGGCCGCTGGATCGGGGAACGCAACTATGAAACTCATGTCGGGCAATAGTAATCTGCCACTCGCTACCGAAATTGCCGCATATCTGGATATTCCGCTCACCGATGCGAGCGTCAAGCGCTTTGCCGATGACGAGATTTTCATCGAGATCCACGAAAATGTTCGCGGCGAAGACGTCTTTGTCGTCCAGTCGACCAGTCATCCGGCCAATGACAATCTGATGGAACTGCTGATCAGTATCGATGCCCTGCGTCGCGCTTCGGCCAAGCGGATCACGGCGGTCATTCCCTATTTCGGTTATGCACGGCAGGATCGGAAGCCGGGACCGCGCACCCCGATTTCGGCCAAGCTAGTAGCAAACCTAATTACCGAAGCGGGTGCCGACCGAGTACTGACAGTTGATCTTCACGCCGGTCAGATTCAGGGCTTTTTCGATATCCCCACCGATAACCTCTACGGCGCGCCGGTTATCAGTGAAGATATCATCAAGCGTCATAGCGACAAGGACATCATGGTCGTATCCCCTGATGTCGGCGGCGTGGTTCGCGCCCGGGCATTGGCAAAGCGGCTAGACAACGCGCCTCTGGCCATCGTCGACAAACGTCGCGAGCAGGCCGGAGTTTCCGAAGTCATGAACATCATCGGCGATGTCAAAGGCCGGTTCTGCATCATGATCGACGATATTGCCGACAGCGCCGGAACCTTGTGTAATGCGGCGGATGCATTGATTGAAGCCGGTGCAACCGACGTCGTTTCCTATATCACCCACGGCGTATTGTCCGGCAAGGCGGTCGAACGGGTGAACGCCTCCCAGCTCCGCAAGCTGATCATCACCGACACCATCCGTGCGCCGCAATCGGCGCTCGATTCCAATAAGATTCGAGTCCTTCCGATCGCACCGCTACTCGGCGAGGCGATCAAGCGGATCGCGGATGAAAGCTCGGTCAGCAGCTTGTGGGATTAATCCCGCCCGGAATATCCAATATATGGAGACGCCAATGCCTAGTTTCGAACTGCTGCTGAAATATCGCGTTCACATCGCGATATTGGCGATTTTCATCTCGCTGTTCGCCTGGTTTACCGAATGGGCGGACTGGGTCTATGTCTGCCCTTATTGTCGGGCCCAAAGAACCGTCATCGGACTGCTGGGCCTGCTCCTGCTTGCCAATCCCCAGCACTGGTTGAACCGATGGATAGCATCAACGCTAGCCGCATTGGGCCTGATCGTTGCAGGGATGCAGCATTTCAATGGCTGGAAAAAGATCATGTCCGGCGAGTTTACATGGGGCGACTATTGGTGGGCCAATGCCTGGGTTCTCTCCGGCTGCGCCATGTTCATTATCACCGGGCTGATCCTTTATCTATGGGCCTGGCGAACAAGCCTGGCGGAGACCGACGATCAATGACTCCTGAAGGTATTGCTTCTGCAAGGCGGCACACCGACGGATGCTCGTTAAGCAGACTGCCGGATTGAACATCGAATGGATGAACCGCCAAAGTCGATTCTGATACTGGGCGCATATGGTTTCATTGGCAGCGCCATTGCCAATGCGCTTTCAGCCGCTGGGCATCGAGTCACCGGCTTTGGGCGCGACATCTCCTACGGGCGGTCCATTCTTCCTCAAATAGAGTGGCGGCAGGGTGATCTCAGCCAATATTGCTGCCCGCAAAGTTGGTCGCCCATACTCCGAAATATCGATGTCGTTATCAATGCGAGTGGCGTTTTGCAGTCGAGCCCCGGGAATGACGTGACTGTAACGCAAGCCGACGCGATTATCGCACTGGGTTCGGCCTGCGAAGCATCGGGCATTTCCTGCTTCATCCAGATTTCTGCGTGCGGAGCGTCCGATCAAGCTCCGGTTGATTTTATGCAAAGCAAAGCGCGCGCTGACCGATATTTGCTCGCATCATCATTGAACGCAATCATATTCCGCCCTGGATTGGTCATCGGTCGCAACAGCTACGGCGGCACCGAGCTTATCCGGATGATCGGCGCCATGCCTTATTTTACACCACATCTCTCGAAGATGGGCCAAGTGCAAACAATATCCCTATCTGAAGTCGCGGATGCGGTGGCGCGCGCAGTCACAACACCAGCAGAATTTGCCGGTTCTCACGACCTGGTCGAGGAAGAGCCCCAGTCGCTAAACCACATCATTGCACGCCATCGCGAATGGCTGAATTTCGCTCCGGCACGTTGGCATATCCCGATTAGTCCATTCTTGATGAAGTTGGCTGCGAACATTTCGGACGGGCTGGGTTGGTTGGGATGGCGCTCCCCGTTACGGACCAACGCGGTTCGTTCGCTTATAGAAGGCGTGCAAGGAGATTTTCGTCAAACCAATGCGATATTGGGTCACCCGGCCAAGGCCCTGAATGAGATTCTCAATGAATATCCTGCCGGCAAACAAGATCGGATTCACGCCCGGCTGATGCTGGCAATGCCCCTGTTTCTCGGCGCACTTGTAATATTATGGCTGGGCTCCGGAATATTGGGACTGTTCAAGGTTGAAGAGGCCGCCGCCCTGCTGGGACAACAACTTTCCCCCGCCACCGCAAAATTGCTGGTAATCAGCGGCGCTTGGACTGACATCATTCTCGGCCTGGGCTTGCTGTTCCGTAAAACCGTGCGCTGGGCACTGACGGGAACTATAATAGTCACACTCGCCTATTTATTCGGTGGAGCAGTACTGACGCCCGGTCTTTGGCTTGATCCGTTGGCTCCGTTGATCAAGGCTATCGCCGCCATGGGCCTGTCCATCACCTGCCTGATTGCATTGGACAAGAGATGAGCGCCACGATTCTCTTCGCCCAATGGCTCCACATCATCGGAGCAACGGTTCTGATCGGAACTGGGGCGGGCATAGCGTTTTTCATGCTGATGGCCCACCGTACCGGAGATGCAAAGCTGATTGCGCATGTCGCCGACACGGTAGTGATCGCCGATTTTCTGTTTACGGCACTGGCGGTAATCGTGCAGCCAGTGACCGGCTTCTGGCTCGCTCATCTGCTCGGCTGGCCGATTATGACCCCGTGGATTCTCTGGTCCCTGGCTCTTTATGTTTTCATTGGGCTCTGCTGGCTCCCGGTAGTATATATTCAAATCCGCTTACGCAATCTGGCGAGGGATGCCGCCCGGAATCAGGTCGCCTTGACGGCGCAATATTACCGGCTTTACATAATATGGTTTGCACTTGGCATTCCAGCATTTTCAGCGATATTGGTCATTGTCTGGTTGATGCTCGCTAAAAGCCTTTTCTGATATTATAGGACGACCAATGACACCTAAAGACATCGATCTCGCGCAAAAACTGGCTGAAGCCGCCGGCGAAGCTATTCGTCCGTTCTTCCGCGCCAAATTTGATCAGGAAACCAAGGATGATTCATCGCCGGTAACCGAAGCGGATCGCGCGGCGGAAGCTGCCATGCGGACGATCATCGAGCGCGAGCGGCCCGATGACGGGATTATCGGCGAGGAATATGGCACCCGCAACGAAGGCGCGTCGCGGCAATGGGTACTCGATCCGATCGACGGTACCACCAGCTTTATCGCCGGCCGGCCGATATTCGGCACGTTGATCGCCTTGATGCAGGAAGGCTTCCCGTTGATCGGGATCATCGACCAGCCGATTTCAAAAGAACGCTGGGTCGGGGTTATCGGTCGCCCGACCATTTTCAACGGCCAGCCGGCAAAATCCTCGCGCTGCCGGGAGCTCAAGGACGCCGTCCTCGCCACCACCACACCGCATCAGTTTGACGAACATGATGCCGAACATTTCATGGGACTGGCCAGCAAGGTCGCGCCGCGCAAGATCATCTATGGTGGCGATTGCTATAATTACGGCCTGGTCGCCAGCGGCCATGTCGATGTGGTCTGCGAGGCGGGCCTGAAACTTCACGATTTCGCCGCCCTTGCCCCGATCGTCGACGGCGCCGGCGGGATGATGTGCGACTGGAACGGCGAACCGCTTCACGCGGAATCAGACGGCCACGTGCTGGCGATCGGGGATCACGCCCGGGTGGACGATATACTCGAGGCTATCGCCTGCCATCATTGATGGTCTTTACCTCGCAATAAAACTTGCTTTCCTGCCGAATCCCGCTAAAGACCCCCTTCCTATGTGATGCTCTGGCCAGTGTTGGGCTGCCACAAGTATCCGTAACGGTAACTTCTAGAGGAGACCAAAATGCCCAAGTTGAAGACCAAAAGTGGTGTGAAGAAACGCTTCAAAATCACCGCAACCGGTAAGGTCAAGCACGGCGTAGCCGGCAAACGCCACCGTTTGATGAGCCATAACAGCAAATATATCCGCCAGAACCGCGGCACCAAGAAATTGTGTGATGCGGATGCTCGGACAGTCAAGAAATGGGCGCCATACGGCCTGGGTTAATTCCCGCCGCAGCGACATTCAAACTTACAGGATATAGATTATGGCACGTGTCAAACGGGGTACGACCACTCGTACAAAACATAAAAGATTATTGGTACAGGCGAAGGGCTATTACGGCCGTCGCAAGAATACCATCCGCATCGCGCGGCAGGCTGTCGAAAAAGCCGGCCAATATGCGTATCGCGACCGCAAGGTCAAGAAACGGTCATTCCGCGCATTGTGGATCCAGCGTATCAACGCTGCGGTTCGCGCAGAAGGCATGACCTATGGCACGTTCATCCACGGCACCAAGCTGGCCGGGATTGAACTCGACCGTAAAGTAATGGCCGATCTGGCGATGAATGAACCTGCTATGTTTAGCGGCATCATCAAACAGGCGCAGGATGCTCTAGCGAAAGCTTAAGCATTTCCAGAAATTCAAAGAAGCGCCGGGGAGCAATCTCGCGGCGCTTTTTTATTGGGTTTTTCGCCGCAGCCTGCTTTAGACGGTCGACAGGGAAAATAGGGTATAGTCATGAGTGCCAGTGAAGAAATTGCAGAGAAATATCTCGGACAGATAGCAGCGGCTGGTGATGGCGATGCTCTCGAAGCCATTCGCGTTGCCGCCCTCGGCAAGAAAGGCGAGATTTCGCTGTTGCTCAAGACTCTGGGCAAGATGACTCCCGAAGAACGGCAGGCCGAGGGACCGAAAATCAACGGTGCGCGGCAAGCTGTGGCCGACGCGATCGCATCGCGGAAAGACGCGATGGATAGCGAAGCACTGAACGCCCGTCTCGCTACCGAAAAACTCGATATGACCCTGCCGCCGCCTAGTGCGCCAAAGGGCAGCATCCATCCGGTCAGCCAAGTGATGGACGAACTGGCCGAAATATTCGCCGATCTCGGCTTCTCGGTCGCCACCGGTCCCGAAATCGAGGACGACTGGCATAATTTCACCGCGCTCAATATTCCCGAAACCCACCCGGCGCGGGCGATGCACGATACATTCTATTTCCCGCAAACCGATGAAAGCGGCATGGCCAAATTGCTGCGCACCCATACGTCTCCGGTGCAAATCCGCACGATGATGGATGTTGCCAAGCAGACCGATGGCGCTGGCGAACCAATCTACCTCATTGCACCGGGCCGCACCTATCGCAGCGACAGCGATGCCACCCACACGCCGATGTTCCATCAGGTCGAAGGTCTGGTAATCGACAAGGGCATCCACATGGGCCATCTAAAATGGACACTCGAAACCTTCGTCCGCGCTTTCTTCGAGCGGGACGATATCGAATTGCGCCTGCGCCCGAGCTATTTCCCGTTCACCGAACCCAGCGCCGAAGTCGATGTCGGCTTCTCGGTCGAAAAGGGCCGCCGGATCATCGGCGGCGATTCCCGAAGCAACGAGGGCGGCTGGATGGAGATACTCGGTTCCGGCATGGTCCATCCCAATGTCATCCGCAATTGCGGGCTCGACCCCGATGTCTGGCAGGGCTTTGCCTTCGGCTGCGGTATCGACCGGCTGGCGATGTTGAAATATGGCATGGACGATCTGCGCGCTTTCTTCGACGGCGATCTGCGCTGGGCCGATCATTACGGTTTTGACGCCCTCGACGTCCCCACATTGAGCGGAGGAGTCGGCGCATGAAATTCTCTTTAAGCTGGCTCAAGGCCCACCTCGATACCAACGCAAGCCTCACCGAAATCACCGACAAGCTGACCGATATTGGTTTGGAAGTGGAAGGGCTGGAAAACCCTGCTGACGCATTGCGTCCATTCCGGGTTGCCAAGGTGATCGAAGCCGGGCCGCATCCCAATGCCGACAAGCTGCAACTGCTCAAGGTTGACGATGGCTCCGCTGAACCATGGCAAGTGGTCTGCGGCGCACCCAATGCGCGCAAAGACATGGTAGGCGTCTTTGGCCCTCCGGGTACCTATATTCCGGGCAGCGATTTTACGCTGAAACCCGCAAAAATCCGGGACGTCGAGAGTTTCGGCATGATGTGCAGCGCGCGCGAGCTGGAACTTGGTGAGGATCATGACGGTATCATCGAATTGCCGTCAGATGCGCCGGTTGGCACCAGCTACGCTGACTATGCAAAACTTGATGATCCGGTCATCGACGTCGCCATTACCCCCAATCGTCAGGATTGCATGGGCGTCCGCGGGATAGCGCGCGATCTCGCCGCTGCCGGTCTCGGTACGCTAAAGCCGATGGACATCGCCAACATCGCCCGCAACGGTGCAGGTCCTGATATCGCGATTGACGATCCAGAAGGCTGTCCCGCTTTTTACGGCTGCACCGTTAGCGGCGTGACCAATGGCGCGTCACCGGACTGGATGCAGGCCCGGCTGAAATCCGCTGGCCAGAAGCCGATTTCGGCGCTGGTCGACATCACCAACTATGTCACCCTAGATCAGGGGCGCCCACTGCACGTCTATGACGTGGCCAAGCTGAACGGCGGACTGGTTGCGCGCAAGGCGCACCAGGGCGAGAAACTGGTCGCGCTTAACGACAAGGAATATACGCTCGACGAGACCATGACTGTGATCGCCGATCAAGCAGGCGCACATGGTATCGGAGGCATCATGGGTGGCGCGGCTAATGGCACGGACGCGAACACCACCGATGTGCTGATCGAATGCGCCTATTTCGACCCGGCCCATATCGCCCGTACCGGCCAGAAGCTGATGCTGACCAGCGATGCGCGGCAAAGGTTCGAGCGGGGCGTTGATCCGGCTTTCCTGGAAGAAGGCGTTCAGATCGCGACGGCGCTGGTGCAGGCCCTTTGTGGCGGCAATGCCAGCGAGATAACCCGCACAGGCGAAGCGCCGACGGAACAGCGCGTGATCGATTATCACCCACGCCAGTGCGCCGCTCTCGGCGGGCTGGATGTCGATCCAGACCGACAACACGGCATTTTGGAAGCGCTGGGCTTTGTCATCGGTGACGATTGGCAGATCACAGTGCCAACATGGCGTCGTGACGTCGCCGGCTGGCAGGATCTGGTCGAGGAAGTCATCCGGATGGAAGGGCTCGACAAGGTTCCATCGACACCGCTTCCCCGCAAGCCGGGTGTCGCCAAGCCCACCGCCTCTCCGGAACAGCTGGCCGAGCGCAAGGCACGGCGGGCAGCGGCAGCACGCGGGCTGAACGAAGTCGTCAACTGGAGCTTCATCTCCGAGAAGGAAGCTGCGCCTTTCGGTGGCGGAACCTGGTCGCTGGCCAATCCGATCAGCGAAGATCTCAAGGTCATGCGGCCATCGCTGCTGCCCGGCCTGATCGCGGCCGCCCAGCGCAATGCTGCGCGCGGCGCATCCTCTATCCGCCTGTTCGAAGTCGGCCGCCGCTATCTGGAAAGCAGCGAGCATCCGACCATCGGTCTGGTGCTCGCCGGTGAAAACCGCGCCCGCAGCTGGCAGGCTGGCGCCGCGACGAAATTCGATGCCTATGACGCCAAAGCCGAAGTGCTTGCGATATTGGACGCCGCTGGCGCACCGGCCGACAAGCTGATGGATTTTGGTGAAGCAGGCGATCATTATCATCCCGGCCAGTCGGGCACATTGCGTCTGGGACCGAAGAAGATACTGGCGGCTTATGGCGTACTCCACCCTTCGACGACCAAGGCGATGGGCTTCAAGGGCTCTGCCGTTGCCGCCGAGCTATTCCTCGATGCGATTCCGCTGAAGAAGAAGTCGGGCCATATGCGCGATGCCTTTGCCCCGCCGGCATTGCAGGCGGTGACTCGCGATTTCGCCTTCATCGTCGATGCGGACATGCCAGCGGACGATCTTGTACGAGCAGTCAAAGGCGCGGACAAGAAACTGATCACCGATACGCGGATTTTCGATCTGTTTGAGGGACCTAGCGTGGGCGAGGGCAAGAAGTCTCTGGCGGTGGAAGTGACGTTGCAACCGACTGACGCAACCTTGACCGAAGAGGATCTGAAGGCATTGTCGGACAAAGTGGTGGCAAACGCTGCGAAATTGGGCGCGGAATTGAGGGGCTAGTTTTATCAACCATCTGCAGCGATAGCTGCACCCGACCTTTTTGGTTTCACGCGAAGTCGCGAAGACACGAAGAGGTTGGGATAACCGGTAAATCTTGGCGCCTTCGCGTCTTCGCGTGATAAATTTATTATGGCTCCGCTGACGCGGAAACGAGAAACAGAAACTGATGACCAAACCACGCCGTACATTCGCGATTATCTCTCACCCCGATGCGGGTAAAACGACGCTGACCGAGAAGCTGTTGCTGAAAGGCGGGGCTATCCACTTGGCTGGCGAGGTCAAAGCGCGGGGCGACAACCGGCGGGCTCGGTCCGACTGGATGAAGATCGAACAGCAGCGCGGGATTTCGGTCACCTCCAGCGTCATGACCTTCGAGCGCAACGGTATCGTCTTCAACCTGCTCGACACGCCGGGCCATGAGGATTTTTCCGAGGATACCTATCGCACGCTGACCGCCGTCGACAGCGCGATCATGGTGATCGACGCCGCGAGCGGGATCGAGGCGCAGACGCTGAAGCTCTTCGAAGTCTGCCGGATGCGCAACGTGCCGATCATCACCTTCATCAACAAGGTCGACCGCGAAGGCCGCGATCCGTTCGAACTGCTCGACGAGGTTGCCGACAAATTGGCACTCGACGTCTGCCCAATGAGCTGGCCCGCTGGCATGGGCGGACAGTTTGAAGGCGTCTATGATCTGATCAACAACCAGCTCCACCAGCCGACCGGCGACAGCAAACAATATGACGGCGTGACCCAGCAATTTTCCGGTCTCGATGACCCTAAGCTGGCCGAAGTCCTCAGCGAAAGCGCGCTCGAGCGACTAACCAGCGAAGGCGAACTGGCGCAGGGCGGCTATAGCGGCTTCGATCTCGAAGCTTATCAGAACGGCGATCTGACCCCGGTCTTTTTCGGCTCTGCGCTCAAACAGTTCGGCGTTGAAGAGCTGATCGAGGCGATTGCCGACTATGCTCCATCGCCCCGCCCGCAACCCGCTGATCCGGCTCCGATTGATCCGGCTAGCAGCGATGTCACCGGCTTCATTTTCAAGATTCAGGCCAATATGGACCCGCAGCACCGCGACCGGATCGCCTTCATGCGACTCTGCTCGGGCGAATTCAAACGCGGTATGAAGCTGACACCTTCGGGTCTCGGCAAGCCTATTGCCATCCACTCGCCGATCCTGTTTTTTGCGCAGGACCGCGAAATTGCGGATACGGCGGAACCGGGCGATATTATCGGGATCCCCAATCACGGCACCTTGCGGGTCGGCGACACCTTGTCGGAAAAGAACCAGGTGCGGATCACGGGCCTGCCCAATTTCGCTCCTGAAATCCTCCGCCGCGTCATCCTGCGCGATCCGACCAAGACCAAGCAGCTGCGCAAAGCGCTGGACGATCTGAGCGAAGAAGGCGTGGTGCAGGTTTTCTATCCTGAAATCGGTGCCAACTGGATCATCGGGGTGGTTGGGCAGTTGCAGCTCGAGGTTCTGGTGTCCCGGCTGGAAGCGGAATATAAGGTCGACGCCTATCTCGAACAGGCCCCGTTCGAAACCGCCCGCTGGATCAGCGGCGACGAGGCGACGGTCGATGCCTTTGCCAATATCAACCAGAGCGCGCTCGCCAAGGACCGCGACAATAATCTCGTATTTCTGGCAAGAAGCGCATGGGATGTAGGCTATCAGGAAGAGCGCAATCCTGACCTAAAGTTCAGCACGACGCGGGAGCGTTAATCCGGTAAAGCCCGGTCATGGCCAGCAGATCAACGACCGAAAAAGCCTTCCAGTCGATCATCATCGATGACGAAGGCCGCGCCTGCGCAGATATCCCGGAAAGCGCCTGCAAACAGGAACCGGGCAATTTTTTCACTCATGTCGGATCGCTAGCCCTCACCAAGATTGCGGACGGGCTGATTGACCCGAAACTGGTGCTGAGTTGGCTGATGACCTCCCTCGGAGCACCGATTGCCCTCGTAGGCCTGCTCGTCCCGGTGAGGGAGGCTGGCGCTCTATTGCCACAACTTCTGACCGCCGGCTTCTTGCGGAGACTGCCCCGGCGTAAATGGGCCTGGGTCGGCGGGTCGCTGGTGCAGGGTCTGGCGGCTGCGGCTATCGGGTTTGTCGCGCTGACCATGACCGGTGTCGCCGCAGGTTGGGCCATTGTCATCTCATTGGCAATATTGGCTCTGGCGCGAAGCGTCTGTTCGGTGTGCTACAAGGACGTGCTCGGCAAAACCATCGCCAAATCCCGGCGCGGCACCGCGACCGGATTGGCTGGTTCAATTGCGTCGGTTGGCGTCATTATCTTCGCGCTTTCCTTGTCCTTCAATCTGGTTGACCGCATGATGCTGGTCACCGGCGGCCTGTTTCTGGCTGGCGGAGCATGGATATTGAGCGCGCTGTTGTTCGCGACCTTGAACGAAGAGGCCGGCGCTACCGAAGGTGGAAAGTCGGCGTTCAAAGAAGCGCTGAAAAATTTCACTTATCTAAGGGATGATCCCCAGCTCAGCCGCTTTATCGCGACGCGGGGACTGTTGACGGCGACCGCGCTGGCCCCGCCGTTCATGATCGCCGTTGGGAGCGAGGCTGGAGAAGGTTATGACAAGCTCGGCTTTCTCGTGCTCGCGTCCGCTCTTGCCAGCCTGTGCAGCAGCTTTGTCTGGGGCCGCCTGTCCGACCGCTCCAGCCGCAAGGTGCTGATTTTCTCGGCGATGGTTGGCGCTGTCATTTTGGCGATAACAAGCTGGCTTGCGTTCGCAGGGACATTGGGCGGCGGTGTCATATTGCCTGTGCTGCTATTCGGTCTGATGATCGCCTATCAGGGTGTGCGCCTCGGACGATCAACCCATCTCGTCGATATGGCGGGCAAATACACGCGCGCTGCCTATACCGCGCTGTCAAATACGATCATCGGCTTGCTGCTGCTCGCCGGCGGGGTCTTTAGTTTAATCGCCAACTGGTTTGGTGGGGAGATTGTGCTGTCGATCATGGCGGGGATGAGCGGGCTGGCTATATTGGTTGCTTGGGGTTTGGAAGAAGTGCAACGGAAATAAGAAAAGGGAGAGGCTTGTGCAGGTAATTTCAAAGACGGTGTTGACGCTATTCATTTCTTTTGCCGTGATGGCTGCAGCTCCAGAAACACCGCAGCCGCCCTTACCGCCATCTGGTGGTGCTCTAGTGCTTGGAGAACTTCACGGGTCCCGGGAAGTGCCCGATCTGTTCCTTGCAATGGTTCAAGACTATATTGCAGAGGGCAAACAACCGATAGTGGCCGTCGAACTGCCGCCATCTGCGGGAATGCTAGACTGCCCGTTCGTCGGCGCCGACAATTTATCACCTTATTGGCGGAATGACTATCAGGATGGCAGAACCAGCCTCGCGATGGCGGAATTAATCTGTACCCTGAAACCGCTTGCGGCGACCGGTGATTTGAAATTGCTTTTCATGGACGACGAGAAACGACCGGGTAGCTTTGATTCAGATGCAGCCAAGCGTATTGCGATGCTTCTTGACGGCTCTGCGAAACATGCCTTCATATTGACGGGCAATTATCATTCCCGAAACGCGCCGGAGTCAATCAACGGCCAACTTCAAAGCCTGGGGATCAAAACCACCAGTGTCACGGTAGGCGCACCCAAGGCGACTTTATGGGTACAGATGCAGGGCGATGCCAGAGGCTCAGAGCAAGCGATGACGGTCAACTTTTGCAAAAGTGACCCTGGCTCCGCGGTCGCTTTTTCCCTGCTGGAATCGCCAAAATGGGATTATTGTCTGAATATGCCCGAGATGACGGCCTCGCCACCAGCGCAGGGTCACTAACCTCGCAACAAAAATACCGCATGTTCCGCTAGCAAATTCGCCAGGCCGCGCCCGGTCTGCTTGTCGCCGCTCAGGAACCACTGCCCTTCCTGCGCATATTTGCCATCCTGCACCAGCGCGCGGAAATCGTCGATGGTGACATGGTGGATATTGGGCGTGTCATACCAGCTTTGCGGAATCAGGCGGGTGACCGGCATCCGGCCGCCGAACATCAGCGAGCTTCGCACCCGCCAGTGGGCAAAATTCGGGAAGCTGACGAAAGCCTGCTGGCCGATGCGCAGCAGCTGTTCGAGCATCACATCAGGCCGGTGGGTGGTTTGCAGCGTCTGACTGAGTATCGCATAATCGAAACTGCCATCGGGGTAGGCGGCGAGATCGGTATCGGCATCGCCCTGCACCACCGACAGCCCCTTGGCGACCGCGCTGGCGACATTGGTGGGCTCAATCTCCAGCCCGCGGGCATCGCAGCCTTTTTCATCGCGCAGCGCCGCCATCAGCGCGCCGTCGCCGCACCCGATATCAAGCACCCGGCTGCCCGGCGCGATATTGTCGGCAATGATCTGAAGATCGGGACGGAGTCTGGTCATGCGGCGCGCTCTTTGAAACGGAAGACAGAAGTTTTTTGCGCACGAAGACACGAAGGCACGAAGGGAAGAACAGGTGATTTCTTCTTTGTGACTTTGTGGCTTTGTGCGAGTCCACTAATGCGCAGCGACAGTTTGAAAATAGGACCAGCGGTCATTTCCCCTCTCCCGCCTTCAGGAAGCCGTCAACAATCCGGTTCATCTCCGGGTTCTCCAGCAAGAAACTGTCATGTCCGAACGGACTCGACAATTCCATGAAGCTGACTTCGGCACCCGCGGCGTTGAGCGCGTGGACCATCGTCCGGCTTTCGCTGGTCGGATAGAGCCAGTCGGTATCGAAACTGATCAAACAAAAGCGGGTTTTGGAACCGGCAAAAGCATTGGCTAGCACCCCGCCATGCGCCTCGGCGAGATCGAAATAGTCCATCGCCCGGGTTATGTAGAGATAGCTGTTGGCATCGAAGCGGTCGACAAAGCTGATCCCCTGATGCCGGAGATAGGATTCCACCTGGAAATCTGCGTCAAAGCCGAAGGTCTTGGCCTCCCGGTCCTGCAGCCGCCGGCCGAATTTCTCGGTCAGGCCTTCTTCCGACAAATAGGTGATATGCGCCGCCATCCGCGCCACCGCGAGACCGCTGCTTGGCGGATCATCATCGGCATAATAGGCCCCGCCGCGCCAGCGCGGATCGGCCATGATCGCCTGCCGCCCGACTTCGTGAAAGGCGATATTCTGCGCGCTATGCCGTGCTGCCGAGGCGATGATCACCGCCGACTTGACCCGCTCGGGATAGAGCGCGGCCCAGCTTATTGACTGCATCCCCCCCATGGAACCGCCAACAACCGCATGCAGCCGCTCGATCCCGAGATGGTCGAGCAGCATCGCCTGCGCCCGCACCATGTCGGCGATGGTCAGCACCGGAAAATCCATCCCCCAGGGCTCATCGGTAGCAGGATTGATCGTCGCGGGACCAGAGCTGCCGAGACAGCTGCCGATCACATTGGCGCAGATGACAAAATGGCGATCGGTATCGATCGGCTTGCCAGGTCCGACCATCCTTACCCACCAGCCGTCCTTGCCGGTCAGCGGGTGTTTCGAGGCCACATATTGATCGCCGGTCAGCGCATGACAGATCAGGATGGCATTGCTGGCATCCGCGTTGAGCGTGCCATAGGTTTCATAGGCATATTCGACCGGCGCAAGCGCGGCTCCGCTGTCCAGTGGCAGCGGCCCCAGCAAACGGACCTGTCTGTTCAATCCATAACGCTCATCTTCGCTCATGATAATAGGGGCTAAGCGGCGAAATCGGGAGCGTCAATTGATAATGCTGTTGACTGACAGGCCGCAAAGGTTAGTCCGGCGACAGATATTATCTTCAGACGAACAGGCCAACGCAATGAATGCACCAAAACCAAAAGACTGGATCATGGGAATTGCGCCCTATGTGCCCGGGAAATCCAGCGGTGATGACGGTCGCAAGCTGGTCAAACTGTCAGCCAATGAAAACCCGCTGGGATGCAGCCCGGACGCGACGGCGGCGTTGAACGCCGCATCGAGCGCGGTCGACCGCTACCCCGATCCCGGCTCGACCAGATTGCGCGCCGCGATTGCCGCCAGATTTGACCTCGATCCGGCGCGGATCATTTGCGGCACCGGTTCGGACGACGTGCTCCATCTCGCCGCCAATGCATTCAGCGGACCCGGCGATGAAGTGATCTACGTCAAATATGGCTTCGCCGTTTATGATATCGCCGCGCGGCGCTATGGTGGAACGCCGGTTATTGCCGACGACAAGGATTATGGCACCGATGTCGATGCGATACTCGCCAAGGTCAATGACCGGACGCGGGTCGTCTTCATTGCCAATCCCAATAATCCCACCGGCACCTTTTCCAGCCGCGCAGAAATCACGCGCCTGCAGGCAGAGCTTCCCGAGCACGTCCTGCTGGTGCTCGACGGCGCCTATGCCGAATATCTCGTGGCGGACGAGGATGATGGTGCGCTGGAGCTGGCCGAAACAAAAGCCAATGTTCTGGTCACCCGCACCTTTTCCAAGATCCACGGTTTGGCCGCCGAACGGATCGGCTGGGGCTATGCCTCGGCGGAGATTATCGGTGCGATGAACCGGATCAGGCTGCCCTTCAACGTCACAACAGCAGGCCAGGAAGCGGCCCTCGCCGCTCTGGCAGCCGATGATTTTATTGCCACCAGCCGCGCGCATAACGCAAAATGGCGGCAATGGCTTAGCGACGAGATCAGTGCGCTGGGCAATCACGGCTTGCGGATCGTGCCGAGCCACACCAATTTCCTGCTCGTCCTGTTCGAGGGCAAAATCACCGCCGAACAGGTCAATGCAGCGCTGATGGAAAAAGGCTATGCCGTGCGCTGGTTGCCCGGACAGGGGCTGGTCAACGGCCTGCGAATGACCATCGGTACCGAAGAAGAAACGCGCGGTCTCGCCCGGGCGTTGCGCGAAATTTTGGACACCGCCAGCTGATGCTGCCCTTTGCCAATATCGCGATCATCGGTCTCGGACTGATCGGCTCTTCCATCGCCCATGCGGTCCGGCAGAGCATGCCGTCGGCGCGAATCACCGGCTTTGACAACGATCCGGAGGTCCGGGCCCGGGTTATCGAGCTCGGCTTTTGCGACGATGTCAGCGACAGTGCCGGGGCAGCGGTCACCGACGCCGATCTGGTCATCCTCTGCGTGCCAGTTGGCGTGATGGCAGAGGTTGCCGCCGAGATCGCCGAAGACCTGCCGGACGATGCCATCATCAGCGATGTCGGATCGTCCAAGGAAAGCGTGCTGGCCGCTCTGGCCAAGGCGCTGCCCGATGCCCGGATTATCCCGGCCCATCCTGTGGCAGGTACCGAGCACAGCGGTCCGGATGCCGGATTTGCGACGCTTTTTCAGGATCGCTGGTGCATATTGACGCCGCCGAAAGATGCTGCCGAAGGCGATGTCGAACGGGTGAAGGCCTTCTGGGAAAGGCTCGGCGCCAATGTCGAGATCATGGACGCCAAACATCATGACCTGGTCCTCGCCGTGACCAGCCATTTGCCGCATCTGATCGCCTATACGATTGTCGGCACCGCGTCCGATCTGGAAGATGTGACCCGCGGCGAGGTGATCAAATATTCCGCAGGCGGTTTCCGCGATTTTACCAGAATCGCCGCCTCCGATCCGACCATGTGGCGCGATGTCTTCCTGTCCAACAAGGATGCGGTGCTGGAAATGCTCCAGCGCTTCTCCGAAGACCTGACCGCGCTGCAACGCGCCATCCGCTGGGACAAGGGCGACGAACTGTTCGACCTGTTCTCCAAGACCCGCGCGATCCGCCGCAGGATCATCGAAGAAGGCCAGGACGACGCCGCACCCGATTTCGGTCGCACCCACGATTAAAGGCCGCTTGGCACGCTCATGGCAGCGGAGCGATCGAACGCGCACGAAGGCGCAAAGTGACCGCGGTGATGTTTCCATCCTGCGCGCCAGTCTGATCATTGCTGCAGTCCACCAAACTTTACAGCAGAGGCCGGTTTTGTTTTCTGTAATCTTTGCCCCGAAGCCCCGGATTTCTGGTCTTTACCGGTCATATTTCGGCTTCGAGTGTAATCTTTCAAACTGCTCCTCGCATCAGACTGCCGGCAACTTGCAGACGGTGATAAACGCGGCTTTCCTATTCAAATTATCAAAGAGCCTGTCCGGCATCTGCTGCAGGATCAATAGCGATAATATGCGATCGAGCCGGGTGTAGGACAGCGCTTTGTGGATGAGGATGTCAGGGCAATTGCACCTGTGACCAACACCCTTCCCAATCGTCAAACCTTCAAACCCAAATTTTACAATGGCATATACAATGCCATAAAATTCGGTACCATGCGAGAATACCCAGCGGCAACAATCAGCTGGGAAACGCTATGGGAGTCTGAATTTGGCCGAAACTACAGCGAATAATGTCGCGCATTCCAATAATGGTGGAAGCCCGGAAACGGGATATGGTACCAAGAATTACCGCAATTATATTCTCGGAATTTTGCTCACCGTCTATATTTTCAATTTCATCGATCGCACGATCATCAACATATTGACCGAGCCAATCAAGGAAAGCTTCGGGGTTGAAGACTGGCAAATGGGGCTGCTCGGCGGCCCGGCTTTCGCGATTCTCTATACATTTGTAGGCATCCCGATTGCTCGCTTTTCCGAGAAGAACCACCGGGTCTGGATCATCGCCGGGTCAGTGGCCTTGTGGAGCCTGATGACGGTTTTGTGCGGCTTTGCGACCAGCTTTATCGCGCTGTTCATATTCCGTATCGGCGTCAGTATCGGCGAAGCCGGTTGCTCGCCACCGGCTAATTCGATCATCGCCGACTATTTTGTGCCCAAGGAACGTTCGACCGCCGTTTCGGTCTATGCGTTGGGAATCCCGCTCGGCGGCATGGTCGCCTATGTTTTCGGCGGCTTCATCGTCGGCAGTCTGGATGGTCCCACGGTCGCCGCAATGCTCGACAGCTGGAACTGGACCTGGGCAGTGAACGCTCTGGACTGGCAGAATATCGAAGCCTGGCGCGTTGCATTCGTGGTTGTCGGCGTACCGGGCCTTATTGTCGCACTGATTGTGAAGATGACGATCAAGGAACCGCCTCGCGGCTATACCGACCCGGCGGAAATGCAGAACAGGGAACAGGTCGGGTTTCGCGCGGTGTTAAAGATCCTGTCCACGAAACCGGCTTATTGGCACGTCACCATGGGTGTCACCATTGCCTCGTTCGTCAATTATGGCGTCGGCCAGTTTTTCGTGTCCTTCCTGATCCGCACCCATGAACTGTCGATATTTGACGCCTCGGTAAAATTCGCATTGGCACTGGCGGTCATGGCATCGATTGGCACCTATATGTCGGGCTATCTGGCGGACAAATATGCAGAACGCTTTCCCAAGGCATTGGCCTTGATACCGATGTTTGCGCTGATAGGCGTCATACCTATGCATGTGGTCGGCTATCTGGCAGATTCCCTGTGGCTGGCCATTCCACTGATGATGGTCGGTCAAATGCTGCTCTATACCTATCTCTGCCCGCTCTATGCGGTCCCCAGCGGCGTGGTCGACAGCCGGATGAGAGCCACGGCAGTCGCCGTCACCCTGTTCATCGTCAACCTGCTGGGTTACGGCCTTGGTCCGCCACTGATCGGCGGGCTGTCGACGATATTGAATGCGACATTCCTGTCAGGACTGGATCCGGCACTGTCGCTGGAGGCGTGCAAGGCAAGCAATCTCGCCGTTGCTGCGCAAGCCGCTTGTGATTCGGCCAATGCGGACGGACTGCAGTGGTCGATGGTCCTGTTCAAATGTCTCTATATCTGGGCAGTTTTCCACTTCTACATGGCCAGCCGCACCATTCAGCGCGACATGGGCCGCTAATATCCGGATCGGATGACGGGGACAATTTGCTGGCTATAGCAAAGTCTCCGTCAGCCGGTCCTGATTCCGGAAGAGAAGTCCCCGCTATTCGGTGGTCTTGCCGTCAAAATGCTCATGCTCGTTCTGCGCGTCTGCGGCAGTCGCATGAACGGTTCCGTCGATATGCTCGGGCGGACCGTAAATGGTGTAAAGCCGGAGCGGTTCCTTGCCGGTGTTCACCACATTATGGCTGGCACCCTGAGGCACGATAATGCCGTCATCGGCTTTTACTTCATTGGCTTTTCCGTCGATCCAGATCTGGCCGCTGCCCTCTTCGATCCGGAAAAACTGGTCGCGGTCATCATGGACTTCTTCGCCGATTTCGTCGCCTGGTTGAAGGGCCATCAATACGAGTTGCAGATTATGTCCGGTGTAGAGCACACGGCGGAAATCATCATTCTCTTCCGTCAGCGTTTCAATATTATCGACAAATCCTTGCATGTGGATATTTCCTTTCGTGGGTGAACCGGTTCCGTTGTTCGCATGACTATTCGTTTTCGTCGCTTTCGGCCATTTCTTTTTCCCAGGTTTCCTTTGCCGCAACTTGCGCAGCTTTGCTGGCGTCGGCGGTCGCAGCAGCAGCCTTGATCACCGCTTTTTGCGCTGAATCTGCAGCCTTTTTCGCCGCAGCCGTATCGGCTTCCAGTCCCGCCATCAGCGACGTGTTGGTTTCGCGAACGGCTTCACCGGTTGCGGTCACGGCTTCTTTCACCAGATCCTGGGCTTTCCGGGCATTTTCATTCGCCGCCAGATCCAGTTTGCTATTGGCCGTCAAAATCTTGGTTTGTGCGCGTTTGGCTGCCGCCTCCGCGGTGATCGCCATTTGAGCGGCAGCCTCCTTGTCCTTCTGCGCTTCGGAACAGACCGCCAGCTTGGCCGCCGTCACCGACATTCTTGCGGCATTATGCGCTTCCAGCGCCGCCTTGCTGGCAGCGTGTTTCGCGTCGTCCATGCTCTGTTGTGCCTCACCCATGGCGTCATCTTCGGATGTGACGCATTCCGCCTTTTCACTGGAATCATTTTTCTGGGTGCAGCCCTGGATCGCCAGGGACAGGGCCAATGCTGTGGCAATGGTGGATATGGTTTTCGTCATGACTTGGACTCCGATCTGTGGTCGGCGAATCGATGGAGCGTGGCTCTGTCCTTCGCCTGAGGAGATGTCTCAAGACAATATGGGCGCTGCTTTGTAACTACGTAATTCCCACAATTTCCAATCCTGAAGGCGCTTTCACGCAGCTTACAGCCGCTCGAGCGCCAGATTGATCTCCTGCAGGCGATCGCCGTTACGGGCCGGTTGCATTCCGTCGTCTGACGCGATTTCGAGTTGCTTCTCGCCATAGGCCCAGCGCCTGAGAATATCGGCCTTGATGGCATCCGGCAGGTCCCCTGCCAACAGCTTGGCTGGCGTGTGAAATACGCCGGCGGGATCGGCCAGGACTATTTCAATATCCCATCCTTGTGCTTTTGCCTCGGACTGCAATGTTTCGAGATAAATATCCCGGTCAATCCGCGCCTTGACGTCGCGTTCGGTTGGCAGAACTTCGCCGGAGATATAATATTCCCCATCCGGTAGGTAAGTATAAGGCACGCCACGATATGCTTGCAGCTCGCCGGCGAATGTGTCGCCGCCATAGCGCTCGTCCAGAACATCATGGGTCGCGGGAAGGTCGTGAACATGAACATCCGCCCCGCTATGATTGGCCAGAATTTCCACGGCGTGCTTTTCATCGGCAGCATTCCACGTCCGCACCCACAAAAGCAGGCCGCCGCGTTCGAGCTGGTCCTCGACATAATCGGCGTGATGCTGGCCGATGAGCTTCGCCAGAACCGCGCCAATGGCACCACCGCCGATCCCGCCGGCCGCGGCTGCTATAATGGCCGCGCCAATGGCACCGCCCGACGCGACCACTGCGGTGAGCGTCGCCAGCGCGCCGACATAGATGAAACCGCCGAAAACGCCGCCTTCTGCATCGCCGATCACATCCGTGGAGATATAGGCCGTGGTAGGAACCACCGGATCATCTTCCAGTTCCCTCACCGAGGTGAAGCCGTGCCCAAGTTCCTTTTCCACGGAAGACAGCGGCGCGAGCAGACTGAGTTCCGACCGATCGAAACCGTGCGATAACAGGTCATCGACGGCAGCCTGCAGCGCGCGTTCGGATTGAAAGACGCCAACCGCTTCGCGGACAATGGGGGTTTCTTGTTCTGTCATTTCATCTTCTCCGGATAAGCTCCGAGGGGGGAAATGAGATAATATCTGATAGCCGCCCGTTCGGAATCATGCCTGTTTCCCATAAGCCATCATCAATTGTCGAGAACCACGTAATCTCCCTTAGATACCGCTTTGCAATATGCAGACGGGCCGGTTCAGACATGATCGGCTGACAGCCTGTTCGCGGGGGCTTCAGCTTTACTCAGTCGTTCAGCATGTTGATCGCGGCGTGCACCCGGTCGCGGATATCGTCGCGGTCCAGGCCCGGCTCGATCTCCGGCTGCACCTCATAGGTGATCACACCGCTTTTCTGGACGAATGTATCGCGGGGAGAGACGATTCCGCTGTTCAGGGCGACCGGGACCAAGGGGATGCCCATCAGCTTGTAGATGCCGGCAAATCCGGTCTGCAGTTCGGGTCGCTCTCCATGATGAGCGCGGCTGCCTTCGGCAAAAATGACAATCGGACGGCCTTCCGCGACCGCTTTCTTGGCCTGCTTGATGATTTGCCGCATCGCCGCGCCACCGCCGTCGCGGTCGATGCCGAGCAGGCCATGTCTGGTCGCGATCCATCCCCAGAGAGGAATGACCAGCAGCTCTTTCTTCGCAATCACCACCGGCCTGTCGAAATGGCGCAGCAGGTCGATCGTCTCGAACATGCTCTCATGCTTGAAGACATAGAGCAGAGGCTCGTTGCGGATCTCGCCCTTGACCTCGACCCGGATGCCGAGGATCAGGCGGGCACAGAGATAATGATAGCGGCTCCAATATTGCGCCATATAATAGATGGTCTTCGGCCAGAAAAAGGCGCCGACGAAAGTGGCAATGATGATCGGGACGGAGCCGAGATAGAAGACCGCCATGAAGATCAGGGACCGGATGAACGCGAGCATTTCAGACGCCTGCCAATGCCGCGAGACGGCGCATCAGATATTTATTATATTCGGTGAATAAAGTACGCAGCGACGGCTGGGTCTGCACCGCATCGGACAATATTCGTACCTCCGGCGGCATCGCTCTTTCCAGTTCCAGCCGGGCGCGCCGCATATGCCAGTCAGAGGTCACCAGTCGCACCGATTTATCGCCCCGTCTCGCCGCCCAGCGGGCAATTTCAAGCGCATTGGAGCGGGTGTCCACCGCCTGAAAGCCGAGATCAATGCAGCAATCGAACAAAGCGTCCGGCCGGTCATATTCCGCTGCCAGCTCCGCAGGCTTCACATCGCGATCGACCCCGGAGACAAGCAGCCTACCCGCTGTTTTCGCTTCGAGTATATCCAGCGCGCGATCGATACGGCCTGCTCCGCCGGTCAGCACGACCACAGAGCCGGTATGCGCATCATCATCCGCCGGACGCGGCAAATCGATGGCGAACCAGGCAAAACCGATGATCCACAACAGGATCAGGAAAGAGAAAAAGCGCAAAATCATCCAGCGGGTCTACAATATCTTTTTCAAGGCGCCGGTGACCGTTAATCTGGCGGTCACCATGGCAAGGAACATTCCCAATATCGGAATGGCAGCAATTATCAACCAGCTCCACCAGTCGAGACCAACCGATTGCACCAGACCGGAGCCAAGCGCGGACAATTGCCCGCTGATCAGCCAGATGATCACCGCACCGCCAGCCAGACCGATCAACCCGCCAAGAAGCGCATCCAGCGCGATGCGCCGCTGGAACAGACGGCTGATCTGCTGGTCCGTCCCCCCCAGCAAATGCACGACCGCAATGGTCTCGGTATGGGTATTGAGCGCCGATCGCGCCGAAATGATAACGGCTGCCCCCGTCGCGAGGGCAAGCAGGCCCACCAGACCAAAAGCGATCCACTGGAACGAACGCACCAGAGAAATTACCGGTGCAATATAGCCGCTGCTGGGCTCGACACGGGCTCCCGGCGCAATCGATTGCAACGTGCTCCGCAGCGATTGATATTCGGCGTCGGTCGCCGTGCGGGCGAGTTTCACATCAATCAGCGCGGGAAGGGGAATATCATCCGCCAGATCCTGCGTGCCCAACCACGGCTCGATCAGCGCATCGATCTCTTCGGGCGGCAGAACCCGGACTTCTTCGATAAGCGGCAATGTGCGCAATCGTGCGGCAACCGCACCTGCCTGACGGTTTCGGACTTGCGGATTGGCTTCGATAATCTGCACCGTCGCCCGGCTGGACAGTTCGTCCGACACGTCGCTCATCGCCCGGGTCATGGCGAGACCGGCCGCCGCGGTCAGAACCGTGAGAAAAATCATGATCGCTATGACCCAGGGCATCGGCCCGGACAAGCGCCCCTCGGGAATCAGGCGCCGGTCATGGCCCGGAATGACAAAGAATTTGAACATGCCCCCTGCGCCCTATTGCGTCTGGTCTTGGGGAAGTGGCGGATGACGCAGCGAACCGGTCGGATCGGCGAGCATGCCTTTTTCCAGCCGCATCATCTGGGCGCCGGGTATCTTGCTGAGCAAATGGATATCATGGGTTGCCACGACGATGGTTGTGCCGAGCGTATTGAGCGCCTCGAACAATTGCAGCAGGCGGATCGCCATTTCGGGATCGACGTTACCGGTCGGCTCGTCGGCTACCAATATCTCCGGCCGGCCGATCACCGCCCGGGCTATCGCCACGCGCTGTTGCTCGCCGCCTGATAATGTCGCTGGCCGGGCAGATGCCCGGTCGCCGAGACCGACCCATTCGAGCATCTCCGTCACCGGGGTCTCGAGATCCTTTTCGCGAACACCGGCAACCCGCAAGGGAAGCGCGATATTGTCAAAGGCCGACAGATGCGGAACGAGGCGGAAATCCTGGAAAACCACCCCGATCCGGCGCCGAAAACCGGGCAGGCGCTCGCGCGGCATGGTGACGGCATCTTCGCCGAAAAGCCGGATCACGCCGCGGCTGGGGCGCTGTGACAGATATAGCAGTTTCAGCAGTGATGTTTTGCCCGCACCGGACGCGCCGGTGAGGAAATAAAAACTGCCGGGATAAAGGGTGAAATTGAGATCGGCCAAGGTTTCTGCGCCCGCACCGTAGCGCAGACCAACATTTTCAAATCGAACAATTTCGTCCATTTATATGCTACATTCCAATATTCTGGCCCAATATTGCCCGGCCCCGCAATCAATAGGCCGGGAAGACCATCCAAATCAACTCCGCTATCTTGCGCACGACTTTATTTTGCGGGAAAACGCGAAAAAAAAGGCTTCGGTCTCAAATCGATGATGCAGCCACTTGCAGTTTGGCGTCATGGCGTGTTTAGAGGTTATGTCATGATTTTGAACTGCCCGGCTTGTAAAACTCGTTATCTCGTGCCCGACAGCGCCATTGGTATCAATGGCCGTTCGGTACGCTGCGCTTCCTGTCGTCACAGCTGGTTTCAGGAAGCCGCGATTCCGGAAAAAGAACTGGTGACCGCAAGCGCCTCGGGCGAAACACCCGCGATCCCAAAGCCGGAACCGGTTTCTGACGAGACCGCCGCCCCCACAGCACCGGCCTCTCCGGTCAGTCGTTCAGCACCACCGCCACCGATTTCCGTCACACCGGACTATGCCGCAGAAACAAGCAGTTTCGCGCACGAGCCGCCGTTCAAGCCCCGCCGGAACCCGGCGAAATTATGGACCATCGCCGCCGTTGCTTTCGCTGCTGTCGTTCTGGCGGCGGGCGCTGCGCTGTTCATATTCGGACCACCGCAATGGATTTCCGACTATCAATTCGCCTCGGCCGAAGAAACCCCGCTACTGATCGAGCTGAGCCAGAAGCAGGACCGCCGGACGCTGCCGGACGGTACCGAATATTTTGCCGCCAGCGGCACGATCATCAACCCGACCAAAACCGACCAGACGGTCCCGTCCATGCTGGTGATCCTGCGCGATGCCGGTGGCCGGATCGTCTATAGCTGGAAAATGAAAGCACCGGCGCAATCGCTTTCGCCCGGGGCAAAGATTAATTTCAACGAAGCCAAGCTTGATGTGCCGCGCGCCGCCAGCCAGCTGGAAGTCGGATGGGCTGACACAATCAGGGAATAGCCACCTTGCCCGGACCATGCCGTCCGAGCGCGTTACTGAAATTCCAGAATCTGGATGGTCCCGCCGTCAATATCGGCGATCTGCCCGGCAGATCGTTGCACAGCAAACCGGTTGCTGCTGTCCTTCGCTGCAACCCGGCTGGCCGGATTTCCCAAACGGATCACTTCGCCTCTCAGGATATTCGCGCTCGCAACGGCCTGAGCGCGGGTACCGGAGCTGGCCGCCTCGTCCGATGACACGCCCGGCGTTGCACCGAGAAGAAGAAAAATGAGAAGCAGGCCGTCCATAGAGCAGAGTAAAACGCAATCCAGCCGGCCCGGACAAGGTAAATAGAAGGTTAACAGCCGCCTTTGTCGAAGTTTTCGTAGGCGTAGCGGGCATGATGGCCTCTATCGTGCGGTTACGGGACAAAATCGCTGTCCCGGTTAACAGAAGTCACACGGCAGCGAATATCTGTTGCGGCTGCCCAACCCCTTTGCTAGAGGCTCGCGCCTACCCGGGGCACAAGTGTCCCAAGCTAGAGACAGTGCGGTCGTGGCGGAATTGGTAGACGCGCAGCGTTGAGGTCGCTGTGGGGTTAATACCCCGTGGAAGTTCGAGTCTTCTCGACCGCACCATTTCAGACATTTAACGGGAAACCGCCATTTTTGCGGAATCATGGCGGTCAAGGATGGGCACCAATTTGGGATCAGTTGACCTCAGAGTGCCATTTTCACTTCTGGGCTGTTAGCTGACCGACCAATCCTGAATAATTATCGATGACGAACGGACATTGAGCCGTTGCACATCGCAATGGCGGCTATCGCCCCAATCGCGGTCGTTAAATCATATGGCCTACAACGGCAGGAACCAGCGCAAAGCGGACGTTAGAAAAATTGAACCAAAATTAATGCGATTGCGCTGATATGGTCAACTGATCTCATATCAGATTGCGTTATGCGCCATGATGGCAATTGGTCGGAAACCGGACCTGCACCTCTCCACAAGTTGGATTGCTGTTGGCGACGAGTTGAAGTGGCAAGCCGGATTCATCGATTTTTCTCATACACCGCGTTGAGCAAGAGGGCCGCTGTGGCGGTACCTCACCCTTTGACAAGATCGTAAACTCGTCAGATAACTGGCCCGATGCCAGCAACTCTCATGACGATCTTTTACGCAGCAGCGGCAGCAGTTATTGTCTTTTCTTTGGCAATGACGTTCGGCCAGCGCGAGGATCGAAAAGACCAGTCAATCAGTTTCGCAGCTTTGCTGCTCGCTTTGCTCGCCCACGTTCTCGGCGAATTGCTCATCATATCCGGTGCTTATGAAATCGCGCCGCATCTTGTGGGTGTTGAGCTTTCCGTCCGAATGGCTCTTGGACCAGCTGTTTTGTTCTACACTCGCGCCCTGGTCTCACCGACTCAATTCAGCTTTGGTGGTCGGGACTGGTTTGCTCTTCTTGGACCGGCACTCGTTATCCTGATAAGTCTCCCGTTCTCATTCCTCAGTGCAGAAGAAAAACTCGCGCTCGTTGATCCGGCGACCCGAAATCCTGTCCATTTCCAGATCGCTTTATTCACTTGCACTGCCGGGATTTTGCTCTTCCTGGCATTCACCACCTTCTACCTCATTGGCGCTCTAAAACTCCAAGCCAAGCATCGATCAGACATGATGCAGCAGTTTGCGAGCATTGATCGGCGTTCATTGAATTGGCTCAGGAACGTGCTCTTGATGTTCTGCGGAGTCTGGCTGTTCTTGGGGATAAAACAGGTGCTATGGGTAAGCGGAATATCCGTGCCGCGATTCTACGTGACCTTGGCGCTCGTCGAGATGCTCTCCATTGCTGTATTTGCCTATCTTGGGGTTCGCCAACCGCCTTTGAACTTCGACGAAAACCTTCCATCGCCGTCTCCAAGAATGCCTTTTCTCACCGATGCGCATATGGTGCGAATAGCCGCCAAGATCACCGCAGCGCTGAATACCGATCGCTTGTACGCAGACAGTGATCTTTCCTTGCGCGATCTGTCCGACGTTACCGGTGCGACCAAAAACCACATCTCTGAAACCCTCTCGCAGCATCTAGAGGTCAATTTCTTTGACTTCGTCAACAGGTGCAGGGTCGATGAAGCAAAACGCCTGCTGGTTGAAACTGATGAAACCGTTCTGGCTATAGGATATGAGGTTGGTTTCAATTCACGCTCGACATTCAATGAGGCGTTCAAGAAACATGGCGGTTCAACGCCCAGCGCCTATCGAGCTGCGGAGCGCGAGGAATTGCTGCCCGTTTTGAACAGCGCAAAAAAGATTTCTCCTACAGTGTCCTAATAGGCCCATCCGGACGACAAGCTGGGTGGATTCCCTTATTCATTCCGTCATTCGCGTTGGACTCCAGCGCGACCTCTTAACGTATCTTTGGAGGCGCACTGACCTATGTCTCAACTCAACCAATCTCAACGATCTGCAATTCTGATGGCCCGGATCGCAGGATTTTCTTACATAATGTATACTATCGCTGGGTTATACATTACCTTCGGTCCGATCCCCGCATTCAGCGCTTTCCTCGGCGCGGACGGTCCGGTGGTTGAACTCGAGCTTCCTTTCAGGACAGGCCTGCTTGCCGAAGCGCTGCTTTACACTTTCGTTGGTATCTCAGCGGCCGCAATGTATGTCGTCCTGCGCGCGGTCAGTCCGGGCGTCGCTATTATGGGAGCCTTCTGTCGGCTCATAGAGGCCGCCATGGGCGCAACCTTCATCGTCTTTAAATACGCAGCCTTCGCGGCCATCACCAACCGGGATTTACTGACAACATTTTCAGACGCTGAACGTAGCGCCCTCATGGGCCTCTTTGGCCACTTATCCGGCTCAGCCCTTTTCTTTCTTCTCATCCCCATGGCCTTTGGCGGCGTGCTCTTCTTCAGCCTGTTTCTCCGTTCTCGCTTTATCCCTAGGTGGCTCGCAGCATGGGGTGTGATGACCTATGCAATTATTGGTTGTGTTGCCGCTACTGTTCTTCTTTTTCCGGACTTTAGAAACAACGTCATGTTGTTTTTTTTGCCGGGGGCCTTGTTCGAATGGGTGGTGGCACTGTGGCTGCTTTTTAAAGGGATAAACACGCAGCATTGGGAGGATGCTGTCAAAGCCAATTTACCTGATTGAAAATCGAGGTAGGTTGGTTGCAGCGAGGAGATGGCGAATATTTCGGCTCTTGTTGCCCGATATCCGGTTTCCCGAATACCTAGCCGGCTGAAACCCTGGCCGCATGCGCCTTGATGATTTCCTGCATGGAGGCATCGCTGTCGAATATGCCGTACCAGCCCTGGGGCTCGTGTGGAGGGTCGCCCATATAGGCGGTGTCCCCGGGGTGGAACCGATGATCGTCATGGGCGGAGCGCGCCTCGCCGTTCCAGGCCCAGAAATTACTGCCCACTACCGGTCCATTGACCGCAGCGCTGGCCTCGACCGCTTTATATATCATGGCATAGAAGCGCTCGCGAAAGGCGGTCGGTATTGCGGGATCATAAAGCTCGCCATCACGGGGGAAGCCGAATTCCTCGAACACCAGCGGCTTGTCCATTTCTTTGGCGAGACGAATATGCGTTTCGATATAGCTGGCGACCCTGGCCGCGCCGGCATCCCAGGTGCCGGCCAGATCCTTGCCGTCGACCCAACCCCAGTTAAGCGGCCATATATGGGCCGTGAGATAGTCCATCTCCTTGTGCGCCTCGACGAACACATCCTCGCGGCCGCCGCTGGCCGTCGTGCCTTCCTGCCCCAGTGACACCAGATGGTTGCCGTCAAGCGACCGGATCAGCTTTGCCGTGGCGCCAATCCACCGATAATAGTCCGGCAATGCCCGGTCGATCACGGCCGCGGTGACACCCGGGCGCGGCTCGTTGCAAAGCTGCCAGCTCATCAACGTCACATCGTCGCGATATGGCTGTCCGGTCACGACATTCGTCCGTCCCACCATATGCCGGACATGATCGTGATAGAGGCTGATTGCTGCCCCGGAGCGATAGAAATCGCTGTTCTGATCGGGAAATTCCGGCCACGGATGCGCCGGGTCATTCATGTCGACATAGCGACCGGTTGTATAATAGAGATAGGTCATCATGCCGCCGGACCATTCCCAGAAGTTGGTCAGGCACAACACCGCTTTCATGTCGCGCTTTGCCATTTCCGCCATGCAATAATCCAGACCTTCGAACAGGGTCTCGTTCCAGCTCTCCTTCGTCCGGAAGCCGGGCTTTATGCCGGCCTTCAATGGTCCCTCTTCGGACGATGCCATGATCCGCAAATTGGTAATGCCCAGCGCCTTCAGCCGGTCCAGTTCGCGGCCCAGCCTTGGCCGGTCTCCATAAGCAGCATCCGCGCCGAGATAAGCGCCATACCAGAGATTGGCGCCCGCAAACCGGTAGGTCTCATCCTTCAACGTCAGGCGCCCGCCTTCCCGTCTGACAAAGAACGGAGCAGACGGGGCTGCTCCATTGCAACCAAGAAGAGAAAGAGCGCCAGCGCTCACCCCGGCCGCCAGCATCTGACGTCTTGTTGTCTTGACCATATCCGCTGCTCCCTCTCCCATGGATGGACCGGTTTTATCAGATATGGCTTTCGTTGTCATTCCTGTCACGAGTCAGACTGATTCGGTTGCAAAACAGCCGAAAAGAACCTAGAAACCTGTGGGTCTGCCAATGTCGGATGTCGCGTCGAGGAGCAAGAAGATCAACGAAAGATTGCCCGCATAATGTCGGAGTCCAGAAAGCGGGCCACGATCATTGACGTCGCGACAGCAGCCAATGTCTCGACGAAAACGGTCTCGAGAGTTTTCAACGACGAACCGCATGTCCGCAAGATATTGCGGGACAAGGTATTGCAGGCAGCGGCCGAGCTTGACTATCATCCCAATATCATGGCCCGCGGTCTGGTCGGACGACGGTCTTACCTGCTGGGTCTGATCTACGAAAACCCCAGTCCCAACTATGTTGTCGAGTTGCAAAACGGCGCACTCGACCGGTTGCACGGAGAGAAATACCGGCTGCTCGTATTGCCAGTGGGCTCGGTTATCGAGGTCGCGGGAAAAATAATGAGCGTCTTGCGCGCGGCCGCGCTCGATGGCGTCATCCTCTCTCCGCCAGCTTCCGATCATCCCGGAATATTGGACGAACTCCGTCAATATGACTTCCCGTTTTCGCGCGTTGCGCCGACCCAGTCTCTCGATATTGGCCCCTGCCGGACAACCGATGATATCGAAGCGGCGCGAAAGATGACGGAATATCTGCTCGGGCTCGGCCACACCCGGATCGGAGTCATCAAAGGCGATCCGACCCACCCTTCCAGCGGAGCGCGATTGACCGGCTTTCTGGAAGCTCTGAAAGCCGCCGGACTGTCACATTCACCGGATCTGCTCGAGCAAGGCTATTACACCTATGAATCCGGTCTCGCTGCAGCCCATAAATTGCTGGACCGGACGGATCGCCCGACGGCCATTTTCGCCCAGAATGATGACATGGCCGCCGCCGCGATCATGGCCGCCCGTGATCTCGGGCTCAATGTTCCCGATGACGTTTCCATCTCCGGCTTCGATGACAGCGCGATCGCGCAAATCGTCTGGCCGCGGATTACAACCGTTCACCAGCCCGTCTTTGACATGGCGCGCGATGCGACCGACGCGTTGATCGCAAAGCTCGAGAATAAGCCTTTCAATATGCTGGAAACCCATGCGTGCGAGCTGATTATCCGGCAATCAACAGCACCGCCCGCAAGCCGGTGATGGCCAAGCCGTGATCCGGCGTCGCGAACGGCTGAGCTATGCGGCAGGCGACCTTGGTTTCAACCTCGTCTGGCAATCGATCGAACTCTATCTGCTGTTTTTCTATATTCAGATATTGCATCTGCCGCTCGGTATTGCGGCCGGCATTTTTCTCGTCGGCGCTGCGGTCGATTGGCTTTTTGATCCTCTCATCGGCGCTGTTGCCGATCGCAAGGCGGCGCGATATCCGATGAGATTATGGGTCCTGCTGAGCGGCCCGCTGATCGCCATAGCCTTGTGGCTGGCCTTTCGATCTCCACCCCTGGCGGGAATGGATCTCGCGATTTACGCGGCCACGACGCATATCGGACTGCGATTTGCTTATGGCTGCGGCAATATTCCTTACGCGGTGCTGACCGCGCGGATCACCGATGATCCGTCCGAGCAACTAAAGCTCACGGGCATGAGAATGCAGGGAGCCGCACTGGGCGGACTGACCGCAGCGACGATTTATGCGCTCGCCTCGGGAGGCGACACGCCATTTCTGGTCGGTGCCCTGATATTGGGCGTTCTGGCCCAGCCCTGTTTCCTGATTACCTGGCTGGGGGTCAGGGAGCGCGTTGCCTCGCCGCCGATATCATCGCTGCCACCTGTTCAGGAAATTTCGCATTATTTCGGACTGATCGGACGCGATAGCGGGTTGCGCCGCTTGCTGGTGACGATCGTGGTGGCAGGATTGAGCACGACCGTGACGGCAAAGTCTATCCTGTTCCTGTTCGACCGTGATTTGCAAAACCCGCAATGGGGCTATTGGGCGGCCCTGTTACCGTCGGCGGCCTTGCTGATCACGACCCCGTTATGGGTCGCCTTGTCATCGCGCATCGGGCTGGTGACGACCCTGATATCGGCGGTCCTGCTGCACGCCACGGCTCTGGTGATGCTGACAATTTTCTATGGACACGGGCTGGCAGTCGCGACCGTGATATTGGCGATTGCCATCTCTGCCACATGCGGGATGTCGGTGATGTTCTGGTCAATGGTGCCGATCGCTATCCGCAATCTGGAAACCGCGCCCGACGGGACGGGTTGCGCTGCGCACGTCTATGCCCTTTCCAATGTTGCCCGCAAATTGGGGCAGGCGCTGGCACCACAAATAATTGCCTTGAGCCTTGCCCTGACGGGTGGTGGCGATGCGACGTTAAAGGGTGGAGCGGTTCTCCCCGGGATGATTCTGGCCGCGATGATATGCGCGATTACCATCATGATCTATCGTCCGACAAGTGGCGGGCGCAACAGCGCACAGGCGGTTTCGCGACCCTAGCAGCCGTCCGCGTTGGCTAAACGCCTGCTAGCGCCCGAATCCGCTGGCCGAGGGCGCGTGGAAAACCGGACGCCGGTGATCGCCTGGCGTGATCAGCGCTTCCAGAAACTGATCATGCGACGGCGCGGCGCTGGCCAGTTGCCCGACCGCCGCACTCACCTGGCCCATCACGTCCCGGACATCATTGAAATCCGGGATATCGGTCAATGGATCATAGCTTTTGGGTTTCAAACCCATGCCGCGTGCGACAAAAAACCAGCTCAGGTCATGAAACAGCTCGCGCCGGCGCGATATGATCCGGCCGCTATTCTCGAACAATTCCATTTTTTGCACCAGGCTGTCCGGCAGCGGTGCCTGCCTGACATGATCCCAGAAAGGTTCGCCGACGCGCTGGTTGGGGTAATAATGAAGCATGAGAAAGTCGCGAATATGCTCGTACTCGGTCAATGTTTCCCGATTATAGGACGCCTGCAGCGCGGGATCGAAATTGCGATCCGGGAAATAGTCGAGCAGCCGGTTGAGCCCGGTCACGATCAAATGGATGCTGGTGGATTCCAGCGGCTCCAGAAACCCCGCCGACAAACCGATCGAGACACAATTACCGTCCCAGAATTTCTTGCGATGGCCCGCGGTAAAGCCGATCACCCGTGGGTCCGCCAGCGGCTTGCCATCCAGCGATCCCACCAATCGTTCTTGCGCGTCGGCATCGCTGATGAAAGCACTGGAATAGACATAACCATTGCCAACCCGGTTTTGCAGCGGAATGCGCCATTGCCAGCCCGCTTCGCGCGCAGTCGATATCGTATAGGGCGTTCGCGGCCCGACCGCCTCGCTCTGCACGGCCACGGCGCGGTCGCAGGGCAGCCAGTTGGTCCAGTCTTCATAACCGGCGTTCAAACTTTGTTCGATCAACAACCCGCGAAAGCCCGAACAATCGATGTAGAGATCGGCCGAAACGGTCGAGCCATCGTCGCAGAATAGCTGGTCGATATGGCCGCGATCATCGACCGTCGCCCGTTCGACCTTGCGGTCGAGGCGGATCACGCCGAGCTGTTCGGAGACCCGGCGCAGATAGGCGGCAACCAGGCCGGCATCAAAATGCAATGCATAAGAGAGAGCACCGCCCGGAAACTGGCCATCTGCAGGCGGGAAAAGAAATTTGTCCCGCTCGGCCAGAGCGATGGAGGGGCAGAAGTCCGCGACCCGGCCTTCATGCCCCTCTGCCTCATTCTTCCACCAATAATGGTGAAAGGGACGGCGATCGATGGTAACGCCAAAATTGCCGAACGGATGCCAATAGCTGTGACCGACCTTCAACCAGTCCCGAAACTCGATCGCCAGTTTGAAGGTGGCCTGGGTTTCCTTTACAAAATCGACGGGATTGATTTCAAGCAGTTTGAGAAATTCAAAGATCGGCGGGATCGTTGCCTCGCCGACACCGATGGTCGGGATAGCCGATGACTCGATCAACGTGATCTCGGTACCGTCGCGGGCGAAAATCCGGCCCAGCAAACAGGCCGCCGACCAGCCGGCAGTGCCGCCGCCGACGATAGCAATTTTTTTGATCTTACGCGTTTCACTCATAACCGTGTTCCGCACTCCCGAAGGCCGGACTAAGCCTTAGCAGTTGTCGGACCGGCAAACAAATTGGCAAAAAAAAACGGGCCCGTATCCGTGTGAATACGGGCCCGTATCAAGGGAGCCTAGAACTTGAACTTGCCGCCGACATAGATCCTGCGAGAGCCGGATTCATACCGGAACGGCAATTCCGGGAATTGCAGATAGGCAGACTGGTCCGCCTTGGTCAGGTTTATCCCTTCGACAAATACGCCGAAATTCTCGTTGAAGTCATAGGACAATTGCCCGTCGAGTTGACCATATGAGCGCTGGTAGATGCCGAGCGTTCGGGTCGTCCCGCCATCGCCGAAGCCGAAGTTGCCGACATATTGCTTCGAACGCCATGTATAAGAGGCCCGCGCGGCAAAACCGGCTCTTTCAAAATAGACCTGGCTGTTGAACGAATGTTTCGAAACACCCGGTAATGGAAGGTCGGTATCGAAGTCATTGGAGCCATCGGTAGAAGTATCCGCGAAGGTATAGTTCGCGGTGAAGCCGAGACCGAAGTCAAAGGCATATTGCCCCGCAACTTCAAAGCCTCGAACCCGGCCGCCGGTTCCGTTTGCCGGCTGGTTGACCGGTCCCAATCGCCCGCCGCCCTGGTCATTGACGAAGACAGGGATGGTTTCGGTTACAATGAACGAGTCCACTTCTTTCCAGAACGCACCGACCGAGATCAGACCCTGCCGCCCCAGATAGAGTTCGTAAGCCAGATCAAACTGATAGGCACGAAATGGTTCCAGCCCTGCGTTACCGCGCGAGCCGTTGGTGAACAGGAACAGATCCTGCGTCGGCGAACCAACCGTGGAATCTCTGGTGAAATTCGTTGCGAAACCCCGGCCCAGATCATCCAGTTTCTGGCGAGCAACAACGCGCGCTGCCGAGAATCTGAGCTTGGAGTCATCATTCACGTCCACGACCGCATTGATGCTTGGCAGGAAGTCGGTCGTGCTCTGGGTCGTGGTATCGGTCTGGAAATCACGCAGCACACCATTCCAGCTGTCGGTGCCCCAATAGACCGGATCGGCATTTGACGGCTGATTCTGGTCGACCCGTAATTTGGTGTTAACGATACGAAGCCCGACATTGATATGATAGGGATCATCGGGGCTACCCATGTCGGCCATCACATAGGCAGACTTGGTTTCCTCCTTGACCAGATAGGCCTGCAGAGGATCCTCGAAAAAGCTGAACGGCGTGTCGGGATAAAGAGCCTGAATCCAGGCCAGAGCATCCGTCATTTGAGCCCGGTCCTGAACCGTCAGTGATCCGCCGGGAATATTCTGGCCGCCGGCAAAGTTGGCAATCGTTTCCAGACGCTCCGGATTGGATAGGAAAGACTGGACCGGCGAAATCACGACGGGTGAATTACCGAAGCGGCTACAGCCCGCGAATGCGGCCGGTTTGTTGGCTTCCGGCAAATCGCAGATCTTGAAGCCTATACCCGGATCCTGGAAATATCCGTAAGGCGTCCAGTTATAGGAGAAACCCGGTACCCGTTCCGCATCGGGGATCGCCGACGCATCAATTTCGCCCTTGCCGGAATAATCTGCCAGATAACGACCGGAAGCAAATTCGACTTGGCGCTGGCCATAGCGGAAACCGGCGCTCAACGTGATTCCGTTTTCAGCGCTATCGTCGATATCATAGGCAAAATCCGCCTTGATCGAATGGCCATCCACTTTCGAGCGATCGCCAAAGGCCCAATGCGACTTGAACAGTCCGTAAGCCGGGTTGGAAAACAGATCTGTCGGCGTTCCGGCGCCAAAACCAAAGACGGGGAATTTCGCATTTTGATAGGTGAAATCCCAAGTCGCCGGAGCCGCAGGATTGCCCGCAACCCCGTCAACCAGAGCGCCACCGGCTCCGTTCTGCCGGACAGTGTAAGCGGTCTGACGAACATCATTATTCGCCACTTCACGGGTCAGATCGGCGGTAGAATAATTTGCCGCGATATTTGCGCGGAAGTTGCTTCCATTGTCATAATCAATGCCGAACTGAAGATTGTCGGATTTGATATCGGAAATATCGACGAACGAGATCGCCTCGGCCGAATTGGCCTGAACGGTACCGCTTTGCAGAATGCCATCGCTGTCGATGCTCGCGCCCGGACGGAGTTGCAACAATTCACCCTGGCCAAACGGGAATTTGAGGGACACTTCCCGTGTGTCCACTTTCAATTCCGAGTGTATATAGTTCACGTTCAGCTCAAGCTCGTCGGTCGGCCGGTAGTTGATGCCCAAAGACGCGCCCCACCGCTTGCGATACTGATCACGATCGGTGATGTAGCGATATTCCGGCGCGTAATAATTGTTCGGTGTTGTTGCCTGATCACGACGACCGTCAGCAAAAGCCCAGTTGCCACGATTCTCGCCGCCCAGAACATTATGATGATCGTTGGTCTTGTCATAGCTAAGAGAAGCAATGATACCCAATGTGTCATTGAAATTATAAGCGGCGATAAGCGCGCCGGTCGGCTCCCAGCCTCCGATTTCAGAACCTTTGTTCAAACGCGCGTTACCGGCGAGTGTCAGGCCATCTTTCATATCTAGCGCGCTGCGGGTCTTCAGATTGACGATACCGCCCAGCCCACCTTCGATAAGTGATGCATTCGGCGACTTGAACACTTCGACGCCACCAATCAGTTCAGAAGGCACGCCTTCGAGCGAATCCTGACGAACGAAATTGCCTTCGCCGACCTTGAAGTTTTCCAGACCGCTTACAAACAGATCACCGTTGAGAAGCGTCACATTTTGCTCGAGTCCGCGAATACGGACCTTGGTGCCCTGACCATTTTCGCGATCAATCTGGACGCCGGGAAGGCGCTGAAGCGATTCGGCGATATTCTGATCCGGGAATTTACCGATATCTTCGGCCGTGACCGATTCAATGATCAGGTTGGAGTCGCGTTTTGCGGCCAGTGCATTTTCCAGCGAGGCGCGAAAGCCGGTTACGACAATGACGTCATCCGAAGCGGCATTCGTGCCGGCTTCGGGAGTAGCTGCGCCTTGCGCATCAACGTCCTGAGCCATGGCGACGCTTGCGCTGCCGATGGCGTATAAGGATGCGGCTGCCATCAAACTATGCCGCGATATAAACTTTCGACCGATCATTCTGCTATCCTCCCAAATGTCACGCCTTCAGCGCGATCACTTAAATCCAATTCACTTGCGGTCTTTACGACTTAACAAGCCTTAAAGGGCCAAACTGCACAGCCCCGATGCACCAATGGAGTCAAAAAATTTGAATAGTCTCCATCTCGCATTCTGATCTGCAAAAAATTGACAAGGTTGTCAACGACTAATTGACAACCTTGTCAAAAATAGTTGATAACGCTGTCAAATATATTTACTGGCAGAGAGGAAAGCTACCGATGAGTGGCACAGACCTTGTGAGAGGAATCAAAATTGACCTTTAAAGCACGTCGCCATCTGGCTAGCCCGTTGCTGGCATTGACTTTGTCCACGGCGTGCGTTGCCTTGCCCTCGCCCGGCAAGAATATCGCAGCGCCTGCTGAAAATTCGGCGGCCACCGTCCATCCGGAAATCTGGCCGCGTGCGGAATGGCCCTATCCCGAGGACGCATCGGTTGAAGCGCGCATCGATGCAATCATCGCGCACATGACAATCGAAGAAAAGGTCGGCCAGGTCATTCAGGCCGATATCGCCAGCGTGACGCCCGACGAAGCACGGCGCTATCATCTTGGTTCGATTCTGAACGGCGGCAATTCGGCCCCGGGGAATGACGAATTTGCGCCTCCCGCCGATTGGCTGGCACTCGCGGACGCCTTTTATGATGCCTCTGTCGACACCAAAGGCGGCAGGACGGCTGTTCCGATTATCTGGGGCACCGATGCTGTCCATGGTCACAGCAATATCGTCGGGGCGACCATATTCCCGCATAATGTAGGACTGGGCGCGATGCGCGATCCCGATCTGCTCGAACGAATCGCCGAGGCGACAGCGCTCGAGCTGCGATCAACCGGAATGGAATGGACTTTTGCGCCAACCATCACCGTGCCGCAGGATGGCCGTTGGGGTCGCGCGTATGAAGGTTACTCGCAGGACCCCGCGCTGGTCGCCAGCTATGTCGGCCGGTTCATCGAGGGTCTGCAGGGAAAGCCTGGCGACAGGCCGATTTTATCTGGACCCCATGTATTGGCCAGCACCAAACATTTTCTGGCCGACGGCGGCACTGATCAAGGGCGCGATCAGGGCGATGCCAAGATCAGCGAAACCGAACTGCGGGATATTCACGGCAGCCCCTATGTCCCGGCGATCAATGCTGGCGTCCAGACCATCATGGCCAGTTTTTCCAGCTGGAATGGCGAGAAAATAACCGGTCACAAGGGATTGCTGACCGACGTCCTGAAACAAAGAATGCGCTTTGGCGGCTTCATCGTCAGTGACTGGAATGCCCATGGCCAGATATCGGGTTGCACCAATGCCAGTTGCCCTCAGGCAATCAATGCCGGGCTCGACATGTATATGGCGCCCGATACATGGAAACCGCTGTATAATAGCCTCGTGCAACAGGCGAAAGACGGCATCGTGCCTATGGACCGGCTCGAGGATGCGGTGGCCAATATCCTTCGCGTCAAAATTCGCGCCGGACTGTTTGAAGCCGGACGGCCGTCCAGCAGGCCCTATTCCGGCCGTTTCGAGACGCTCGGCAGCGCCGACCATCGGGCGCTCGCGCGCGAGGCCGTGCGCAAGTCGCTGGTGCTGATCAAGAATGACAAACAGATCCTGCCATTGGCTGCCAACAGCAATATCCTGGTCGCCGGCGACGGTGCCGACGATATCAGCCGGGCTTCGGGAGGCTGGACGCTGACCTGGCAGGGGACCGGCATTGACAATGACAAATTCCCCGGGGCGACATCAATCTGGCAGGGGATAAAAGATGCAGTCACCGCCGCCGGTGGCACGGCACGCCATGCACCCGACGGCAGTTTCACAGACAAGCCGGATGCGGCCATCGTCATCTTTGGTGAAACGCCTTATGCGGAATTTCAGGGCGACCTGAAAACATTGCAGCTCAAATCCGAGCTGAAGGGGCCGTTGGCGACGATGCGCAAATTGAAGGCGCAGGGTATACCGGTGGTGGCAGTTTTTCTGACCGGACGGCCATTATGGACCAATCCGGAAATAAACGCGTCCGATGCTTTTGTAACCGCTTGGTTGCCGGGATCAGAAGGCGGCGGCGTTGCAGATATGCTCTTCCGCAACAAGAACGGAAATGTTGCGCATGAATTTCAAGGAAAGCTGAGTTTCACCTGGCCGATGACCGCCGATGCCAAAGGACCACGTCTGTTCGATCTCGGCTATGGCCTGACCACTGGCAGTGCCACGAACCTGGGGACTTTGTCCGAAGAATCCGGGGTCGCGAACGAGGAAGCCAGCGCCGGCTTGTTTTTTGACAAGGGCCTTCCGACCGCATCATGGTCGTTGCTTGTATCTGACGGCCAATCCGACAGGACTCGTATCACCACCACCCCGGCAGAGGCAATCGGAGGACGGGTTCTGGTCAGAGCGGTCGATCATCTAACGCAGGAAGGGGCGCGGCAATTCATTTCCGGGGGCGGCGGACCGACCGTCGTCGAACTGGTGACACATGCGCCGATAGACGTCAGTCGCGAAGCCAATGGCGATGTCTTGCTGCTGATGACCATGCGCTATGACAAACGATCCAGTGCGCCGGTCAAATTATCGATGCGATGCGGCGATGGTTGCGGTGGAGAAATCGCGCCAGCCGACCTGAACACGCTTGATGTGGGAAAATGGCAAACCGTCGGCGTGCCGATCAAATGCTTTGCCAATGCCGGAGCGGATGTCAGCAAACTGGACGCTCCGTTTCAAATCTCAACAACAGGATCGATCAATTTCAGCCTGTCGCGCGTGGCGCTGGGTACGGTGGCCGATACGATATTGGGCTGCGAATAAGGTAATCCGGCTGTGCAAGACAAGACAGCCTCTGATGTACAGAAACTCCGGTGCCTTGCGGGGCGCAGTGCTTTGAACCATGGATGACATTGTCGTCGCCGATATTGGCGGAACCCACGCACGCTTTGCTATAGCGGAAATAGAGGACGGCAGAATCCTGTCACTCTCCTCCCCTGTGACATTGGCAACCGCAGATCATGCAAGCTTTCAAATCGCATGGGAAGTCTTCAGCGCACATCTCGGTCGTTCGCTTCCCCGCGCCGCTGCAATTGCCATGGCCGCTCCGATCAGGTCCGACCTGATCAAGATGACCAACAATCCGTGGATCGTCCGGCCATCGCAGATCCCGAACAAACTGGGCGTCGACCGGCATATCCTGATCAATGACTTCGCCGCTGTCGCCCATGCGGTTGCCCTGGTTGAGGCCGAACAGCTGTTCCATATCACCGGCCCCGATCTGCCGCTGACACGCACCGGTGTCATCAGCGTTATCGGTCCGGGCACCGGCCTTGGCGTCGCTGCTCTGGTTTACAATGATCATCAAATGCAGGTGCTCGCCACTGAAGGAGGCCATGCGGATTTTTCGCCTCTGGATGCGGTCGAGGATCGCATCCTCCAGACTTTGCGTAACAAATACGGCCGGGTCGCAGTGGAGCGCGTCGTATCAGGACCGGGCCTGCGGGCGATATTCGAAGTCCTGTCCGAAATGGAAGGCCGCGCAATGCCGCCGGGGGACGACAGGGCTCTTTGGTCTATGGCGCTGGCAGGGCAGAATAGCATTGCAACGGCGGCGCTCGATCGCTTCTTCCAGACACTGGGATCCATCGCCGGAGATATTGCGCTGACCCATGGACCGGGCCCGGTTGTGTTGGCAGGAGGCCTGGGCCTGCGGCTGGTCAAACATATTGCCAGCTCCGGCTTTGCTGACCGGTTCGTATCGAAAGGGCGCTACCGCGGGTTGATGGAAAGCCTGCCGGTCAAGATGATAACCCATCCCGAACCCGGTCTGCTCGGCGCAGCGGCGGCCTTTGCAATAGAATATCGGACATGAGACGCCACATTGCTGCCTGTCCGGCGCAACCCTCAGCCGGACCATGGCCCTCAGGCGGACTGTTTGTCGATATCCCGTCCTACAGCTTCCTGCGGAGAGAAAATTCCCTCGCCGTCGCCGCGCGACCGCTCGGTAATGTTTTGAACAAAAGCTTCCGCGATGCAATGTCTCCATGCTTCATATCGCGGACGATCCGATCGGGCCCCGGCTGCATTGCTTTGCCGGAACTCGTCCACCAGCGCCGCCAGCGCTTCGGGTTCCATGCCCCACAAACTATTGATTGCCGTGCGGATGGCTTCCGGCATGCTCTGGTCGCTGATGCGCGCGCTGCAGGCGAAAGCTATCCCCTGCGCAAACCACTCGCCGTTCGGTCCGGCGAGCCGGTAACCGTCGAGAAATACGCTGTCGTCCGCCGGGCCCGCATAGCAACTGGCCAGCCCGATGCCCGACCAGATATCCGCCTGCCGATCGGCCGCCATGGAGCCGGCCAGAGCCGCCGCCTTATCGATATCGGCGCCGCTGACAAACCAGATGCCGCGGCCGACGCCCTGGTCATAAGCGCGCGAGGCATAGCCTTCCAATATCCGCTTGGGACTGTTGAGGGTCTTTTCCTGCTGAAAATAGACATTGTGATAGCCCATGCCGTCATAAGCCATCCAGCGATAGAACGGGTCCAGCGCACCAACGATCGCCTTTTCCCGCCAGGAGAGCTTGGACATGGCCAGTCCGGTGCCGGCATTGACCAGCAGCGGATAGCGCTCCTCGAACCGTTCCCGGAATTTCCCGAGCATCGGACGGCGAAAAGGAATGGAATCGACCAGCGCGCTGCCCATCGCTCCACCTTCGACGAAAAAGCCGCGCAGTAAGGCCGGCTCCTCTGCCATCGCCTGTTCGAACGCGGCAAGCGAACGAAGCGACAATATCAGATTATAACCGCGCAGAAATGTCTTGCCGATCGATTCCAGCCGTTCTTCATGGCTTTTCTCGGCAAGGTCAAAGCCCCGGATCCTGAATTCAACGCGACGCGGATCCAGTGCCAGAAACTTGCCGATAACAGCAGGAAGCGGCTTCAGTTGATCGGTCTGATCTTCAAACATTGTAGCCCACTCCGTCTTGCTCGTTGCATTCGTGGTCAACAGGTCATTAACTGTGATCGCATATCGATAACCCAATCAACCACTTCCCGCAAAATATCTTTACGGAATGAGCCAAAATGGATCAGCTGACTGTGGTTCGCCGCGCTTGGCCGTAAAAATTTGGCTATATCGGCCAAGTCACGGGATCACAGTTGCATTTGTTAACCAGGCTTGGCTCAAATGACCTCGATTATTAGGGGCAGGCAGAGGGACGTTAATGAAAACGATATTAGTCGTCGGCGTCCGCGGCATGCCTGACGTGGAAGGCGGCGTCGAAAAAAACGCGGAAAGCCTCTTCCCTCTGATCGCCGCGCAGGGCTGGAAAATATGCGTCGCAGGCTGGAAACCCCATATAAAAAGCGACGATTTTCGCGGCGTATCGCTGTGGTGCGCGCCGACCCCCGGTTTCGGGAAAATCGACGGGCTGCTCTATTCGATTCTGACATGGTTCAAAGCTTTGCGGATGCGTCCGGATATTGTCCATATGGCCGGACTGGAACCGGTATTTCTGCTTTGGGCCTATAAGTTGATCGGCTGCAAAATTGTCGTGCGCCTGGGTGCCGATTGCCGACAACGTCCCTGGAGCTGGACAGGAAAATGGTTCATGCGATGCGCCAAATATCAATTGCGCTGGGCGGATAAAATCATCGTCGTGACACCGGCATTGGCAAAAAAATTGCGCGCGTCCGGCATCGGGAAAGACATTCACGTCATCGGTAACGCACTCGACCGGGCGGAAAATCTCCCGGAGAATTCGCCGGAAGATTCTGGCGCGCCGATCGGCGGGGACTATATTCTTTTCGTCGGTCAGATCTCCCAGCAGAAAAATATTCATAGTCTGATTGCCGCCTTTCGGGTCTTTGCCAAAAGCTATCCTCAAATGCAGTTGGTGATCGTCGGCCATTGGGACAGACATGCCGGACGCAAACAAATAGAGGCTTTGGGGGACGAGCGGATCAAGATGCTGGGCAGCCTGCCGCGGTCGCGTTTGGCCTCGCTCTATCGCGGTGCGCGGTTTTTCGTAAACCCGTCAATCCGCGAAGGACATTCCAATACACTGCTCGAAGCGATCAGCCTTGGTTGTCCGGTCCTGCTGAGCGATCTTCCGGAAAACCGGGATTTGCGATTGAACGCCAAACATTATTTTAGCCCGGAGGATATGCGGAGCATGGTAAGCGCACTGGACCGTGCGCACGCCAATCCGGATGTTTTCCGCGTAGACTGCGATCGCTTTCCGCAATGGGAAGAAATCGCGGAGCAGACGATACGCGTCTATGAGAAATTATTTGTCGACGATGCTCAAGGCACCGCCAATGGCCAGCCGTCACGGGCCTAGGTTGTCCGGTCATAGATATACCGTTCTGACTGCGCTAGTCACGCAGTGGAGCGGGGCCGCGGTCTGCTCTTCAAATTATACTGCCGTCTTTCCGATCAGCGGCAACCCTGCCAATATCCCTTGCATCACGAAAAATACATCTGCGTAAATTTTCTGCTATACAAAGGAGGAGCATGATTGTTTACGCATAATATGGCACAAGAAACCCAGAGCTTTGTAAATATTCTGGAAGTCGGTCCGCGCGACGGCCTGCAGAATGAATCCGAAATTATCGCAACGGCGGACAAGCTCGGTCTGATCGATCATATGCTGGATGCTGGGGTAAAGCGCATCGAAGTGGCGAGCTTTGTCCATCCGGGGCGCGTGCCGCAAATGGCCGATGCCGAGGACGTGATTGCCGGCCTGCCCGACCGCGACGATGTGTCCTATATCGGCCTGTGCCTGAACAAGCGCGGCGTTCTCCGCGGTCTGGCAACAAAAGAGGGCAAAAAGCGAGGGATTGACGAAGTCGGCTGCGTGGTCGTGGCGAGCGACACATTCGGCCAGAAAAATCAGGGCCAGACCATAAAACAGGGCATAAAGGAAAATCGGGAGATGATCCGCTTTGCCAAAGCCGAAGGGCTGAAAGCGCAGGTCACCATATCGGCGGCCTTTGGCTGTCCGTTCGAAGGTGCGGTCGATCCGGAAACGGTCTTGAATATTGCTGAAGAAATGGCAGGAGAAGGCCCCCTGGAGATCGCCCTCGCCGATACCATCGGCGTCGGCGTACCCGCTCAGGTCACCGACCTGTTCGGCCGGCTCCGGGAAATATTGCCTGCCGAAATTTCTATGCGCGCGCATTTTCATGACACGCGCAACACCGGTATAGCCAATGCCTGGGCTGCGGTTCAGGCCGGCGTAGAGACTTTGGACTCCAGTCTCGGCGGCCTTGGCGGCTGCCCGTTTGCGCCCAATGCGACGGGCAATATTGCAACGGAAGATCTGGTCAATCTGCTCAACCGGTCAGGTATCGACCATGATCTCGATCTGCGCAAAGCCATAGCCACCAACCACTGGTTCGAAAATATCCTCGGCCGTCGCCTGCCATCGCTGGTCGCCAGGGCCGACGCCTGAAACCGCTCCGCTATTCAAAGTGCGGTTTGTGACAATATCCGCGAGGCTTTAGACCCTGTCCCAGTCCGATGACGGAGAGGTTATTTAATGGTCGACAGCGAGATAGACGTTCTGGTTATCGGCGCCGGTGCAGCGGGCTTGACCGCGGCGCTGGCAGCGCACGAATCCGGTGCCTCGGTCCGGCTGATCGAAAAGCAGGACCAGCTCGGCGGGACCGCCGCGATCTCCGGCGGCGTGGTCTGGTTACCCGATCACGAGCAGATGGCGGCGCAGGGTAAAGAGGACAGTGCCGCCGAAGCCCTGGCCTATTTCCTGTCGCTCGACCACGGCGAGATGGACCATGCGGTGCTTGAGGCCTTTGTCTCCGAAGCCGGGCAAATGCTCTCCTTCCTCAGCGATATCGACGCGATCAGGCTGACGATGATGCCGGACTATCCGGATTATTACGAGGATCGTCCCGGCGCGAAAACCGGTGGCCGGTCGCTTGACAACGATCTGTTCGATTTTAATTCGCTCGGCGAATGGAAAGACCGGATATTCGAACATGGTCCGTCGCCGCGAATGATGCTGCGGGAGACTCCTCTGGGTGGCGGCAGCGGTGTTGTCGAGCCGGGAGAATTGCAGCGGCGCAATGCCGCGGATTTGCGCGGCTGGGGACAGGCTTTGGTCGGACGGTTGCTCAAGGCCTGTCTGGAACGCAGCATCGAGCCGGTTCTCGGTTGTGGCGGCTACCGGCTTTGCGTGGAAGAAGGCCGGGTAACCGGTGCGATTGTCGAACGCGGTACCGAGCGAGAAACGATCTCTGCGCGGCAGGGCGTGATACTGGCCACCGGCGGGTTCGAATGGAATGACGCGCTGAAACACGCCTTTTTGCGCGGGCCGCTCGACGCGCCAGCCTCGCCGCCGACCAATCAGGGCGATGGCCTGAAAATGGCGATGGCGGCAGGCGCGGGCCTGGGCAATATGACCAGCGCATGGTGGGTGCCGACGCTCGCGATTCCCGAAGCACAATGGCAGACCGGCGAGACACGAAACATGCCGGTGCTGATCGAGCGCACCCTGCCGCACGGCATGTTGGTCAACCGCGACGGCAAGAGATTCTGCAACGAGGCGGCGAACTATTCGGCACTGGCGGGGGCCTTTCACGCCTTCGATCCGGCGACCTATGCCTATCCCAATCTGCCAGCCTATCTGATCTTCGATTCGCAATATCGGGAACGCTATCCGCTGTCCTCCTTCATGCCCGGAACGCCGCTGCCCGAGTGGGTGGCGCAAGCCGATACATTGGAAGAGCTCGCGGCACAAATCGAGGTCGATGCAGAGAATCTAACGGCCACGATCGACCGGTTCAATGAACAGGCCGATCAACTGGACGATCAGGATTTCGGTCGCGGCAAGACCGACTATGACCGCTTCTACGGCGACCGCTCCAGAGAAGGCGCAGGGGCCACATTGGGTAGCTTGAGCAAAGCGCCTTATTACGCAGTGGAAATCAGGATGGGCGCGCTCGGCACCAATGGCGGCGCAAAAACCAACGCACAGGCGCAGATAGTGGATGTCGATGGCCAGCCGATTGCCGGACTGTTCGGTGCCGGCAACGTGATCAGCGCGCCGACCGGCAGCGTCTACGCCGGCGCAGGCGGTACTTTGGGGCCTGCCCTGACATTCGGCTATATCGCAGGCCGCGCGGCGGCCAAGCGGATCAATCAATGAACAAACCATTCAAGGGAACGAGATCATGGGCATATTGGATCAATTCAAACTCGACGGTGAGGTTGCTGTCGTCACCGGTGCCGGCAAGGGAATCGGACGGGCGATTGCGCTAGGCCTGGCCGAAGCGGGCGCCGATGTCGCCGTCGCGGCGCGCTCCGCCGATGATCTGGAAAAGGTTGCCAGCGAAATCCGCGCATTGGGTCGCCGCGCTATCGCGGTGCCCACCGACGTAACCAGCCGCGCTGCGCTGGAAAACCTTGCCAATCGGGCGGTCGAGGAACTCGGCCGGCTGAGTATCTGGGTCAGCAATGCCGGCGGCTTGCCCGACGGCACACCGCGCTATCTGACACGCACGCCTGAAGACAGCTGGGACGCGCAGATTGAGCTCAATCTGAAAAGCGTCTGGATGGGCGCCGTTGCTGCGGCCAATCACATGAGCGATAATGGCGGCGCGATCATCAATATTTCCTCGCGCGCTGCGATCGGCGGCCAGGCCAAGAACGGACCCTATGGAGCCTCGAAAGCGGCAGTGAACAGCCTGACCGCGACCCTGTCGCTCGAGCTGGCTCCAAAAATCCGGGTCAATGCGGTCGCTCCGGGCCCGATTCCTACCGAGAATTTTGACGAATCCATGGGTATCGATTCCGAAGAAAAACGCGCGGCCCTGCTCAAGCAATTCCAGATCCCTCTGGCCCGCTTTGGCCGGGAAGAGGATATTGCTGCTGCGGTTGTCTATATGGCGTCTCCGGCGTCGAACTGGGTGACCGGCCAGTGCCTCTATGTGACGGGCGGCAAATAGCTGCCTAGGTCCGCTGGCGTTTCATCCACACCCAGACCCGCCAATAGTGAAATCCAGCCCATAGGTTGAACAGAGCGAGTATCATCAGCGCCTGCTGGAGTGCGCTGGCTTCCAGTCCGGCAGCCCCACCGGCAAAATAGTCGGACAGGCCACCGACAAAGACCGGGCCGAGACCCAGTCCGATCAGACCGGCCACCATCAGATAGATTGCCACCGCCATCGCCCGCGTCCGGTCGCCAGCCAATGTCTGCACCGCCGCAAAACTGGGACCGAAATAGAAGGTCGCGGCAAAGGTCGGGAAGCCGAGCAGCATGATCGCGACATTGGCATTGTCCGCATAGATGGCGGCAATCATTCCCGGGGCAGCCAGAACCAGAACCAGTCCGCTGACCAACAGCGACATGAGCGGATCACGCTTGCCGATAATATCACCGACCTTGCCACCGAACCAGGCACCGAAGCCGCCGGTCAATCCGACCATCACCCCGAGTTTCCAGCCAAGCTCGCCATAGTTCATACCGTGCACGCGCACGAACAGGCTGCCATAGAAACTGGCCAGACCATAAGAGACAAATTGCACCAGCACGCCGGCGGCAACCAGATGCCAATAGGCCGGTTTCCGCGACAGGTCGAGCAGGGCGCTGCGCAACGTCACCTCGCCCGGCACCGGTTGCAGGGCCTTTGCCAGACTCACCTTGCCGCGCGGGTCGGGCACAGTGAACCAGATAACCAGGGCGATGATAATCCCCGGCAGGCCGGCCAGCAAAAATGCGGCCCGCCAGCTGAACATTTCGGTAATATAGCCGCCACCGGCATAAGCAATGAACGCACCAACCGGAACCGCCGCACCCATGATGCCGAGCGCGCCGGCACGGCGTTCGGGCGGGAACAGATCGGCGATCAGGCTGTGCGATGCCGGCGAAGAGCCCGCTTCGCCAACGCCGACGCCGATGCGCGCCAGAAACAGCTGCACAAAATTGCCAGCCAGCCCGCACAGCACCGTCATCAGCGACCAGACCGCAATCGCGATGGCGATAATCCGGCTGCGGTTCCAGCGATCCGCCAAGGCAGCGAGCGGGATCGCCAAGGTGGTGTAAAAGACGGCGAAGGACAGGCCGGTCATCAGGCCGAGTTGCGTATCGCTCAAGCCGAGGTCTCGCTTGATCGGTTCGGCGACGATCGAAATCACCTGCCGGTCGAGAAAATTGAGCATGGTGACGACAAACAATACAGCGAGTGCATAGTTCGCGCGCCGTGAAGCAGATGCAATATCTGCCTTATTCTCGATGCCCTCGTTGGGGCGGATATCCTCTACCATCGAAAAGATATGACAGGATTATTTTGCTCGCGGCACCCTTTGTTTAGCTAGGGCTTATAGACTGACCTCTCAGAGAGACTGCCCGTCGTCGACGATGATATCCGACCCCGTGACCATTCGCGATGCGTCAGAGGAAAAATAGAGCATCATCGGATCGAGCGATTCGATATCCTGCAAGCGGCGGCGGTGGAAACCGGCAATTTGCGCTTCGCCGCCTGCGGTCTGATACCAGTCGCCCTGGATCTCGGTCGGAATATAGCCGGGGTGGATCGTGTTCACATTGACGCCCATCCGCACCCATTCGCGCGCGAGATTGCGTCCGAGATGGGTCACGCCCGCCTTGCTGGCGGCATAGGCGCTGTCGCCTTCGCCGGTCAGCCGCGAGGTGATCGAACCGATGATCACCACTCGCCCGTTTTCCTTTTCCCGGCTACCGCTGGCGATGAGACGCTTGGCCCCTTCGCGCGCCACCAGATAGACGCCCTTGAAATTGGTATCGAGCAGCATCTGCAATCGGTCCGCCGGCACTTCGGTGGATCGTCCGGTCGCAGCGACACCGGCATTGGCGACGATCGAATCGACCGTGCCGAACTGCGCTTCCGCCGCATCATAGGCAGCGATAATCGATGCCTCGTCGGTGACGTCCAGCGGAACCGCCAGTGCCTGACCGCCTGCATCAATAATTTCTTTCGCCAAAGCATCGGTCCGGTCGGTGCGCCGCGCGCCCAGAACAACATTGGCACCAGCCGCTGCAAAAAGCTTGGCGAAACGCGCGCCGAAACCCGATGAGGCACCGGCGATCAGAGCGGTGCGGCCTTCAAGCGAAAAGGGGATATCCATAATGTCAGTGCTCCGGCTAGATTAGGAGACAGGCTCTAGACGATCGGCAAATGCTCGGCCAATAGTCAATTGCATAGGAGAAGAACAAATGATCGACCCATCGCTCGACTATAGTGGCCAAACCGTTTGCATCATCGGCGGATCAAGCGGCATCGGCAATGCCAGCGCACAAGCCTTTCGCGCCCGTGGTGCAGAGGTGCATGTCACCGGCACCCGAAGCAGCGAAGCCGACTATAATGCCGACGAGGGATCCGATCTGGCGGGCCTGACCTATCACCAGCTCGATGCCGGTGACGATGCAGCGATCATCGCATTGCGCCAGAAATTCACCAGGCTCGACATTTTGGTCTGTTCGCAAGGAATGGTGATGTACAAGCGCGCCGAATTTGAACCGGAAAATTTCGCCAAGGTCGTGCAGGTCAATCTCAACAGCCTGATGACCTGCGCCGGACAATTTTACGATCTGCTGAAAGAGACGAAGGGATCGCTGATCATCATCAGTTCGACCGCGGCCTTCCATGCAACCGTCGGCAATCCCGGTTACAACGCGTCCAAGGCTGGTGCCGCCGGACTGACCCGCACCCTGGGCAAGGCCTGGGCACCGGACGGCATCCGGGTCAATGGTGTCGCACCGGGCCTGATCGCCACAAAGATGACCAAGGTCACCACCGACAATCCCAAGCGGCGGGAAGCGACGATCCGGTCGATCCCGCTCGGCCGCATCGGTAATACGGACGATATGGCGGGTCTGGTCCTGTTCCTCGCCTCGCCACTGGCCGGCTATATCGTCGGACAGACGATTATCGCTGACGGGGGGCTATTGCTGTAGCGCAAGCCCGGAAGGCTGGTGGGTCATCGCCTTGCTGGTCCACCAGAACAGGCTAACCGAGATCGTCAGGCTGACCACGGCCGTGACCATGACGGCATAGCTCAGCGACATTGCACCATATTTGTCGGTCCACCCGTCACTCATCACGCCGATCAGCGCCGGCCCGATCGCGTAGCCGAGCAGATTGGCGAGCAGGCTGCCCACAGCCGAGGCCGTGCCCCGCTCGGTCGGTTTTACCGCAGCCTGCATCATCGAATAGGCCGCGCCTTGCGTTGAAACGAGCAGAATATATCCGACGATATAAAGTCCCAACGTCCATTGCAGACTGTCGGCGAGCAGGCAGGAGGCCCAGAAAGGCAGCGTCAGGCCGAGCGCCAAAGCGCAATACCACGGACGCCATTTCGGGGTTCTCTTTGCCAGATGGTCCGCCAGAAAACCGCCGAATATCATCCCGGGCACGCCGCCGACGAACAGCACGGCGCCCAGATACAAGCCCGCTTCTCCCTGGGTGATCTCGAATTTGCGCATCAGGATCGGCGCCAGCCAGATGGCAAAGGCGAAGGCCGGAACATTGGCGAAGGCATTGGCCGTGATCACCCGGGCGAGAATCGAATTGCGCCAGAGCGAGAGCATCGCGGTCCTGAACGGTTCCTGTTTGGTGACACCGGAGACGCTCGCATCGGCCGGGAAAAACCGGCCGCGCACCGGCTCCTTGACGGTCAGATAGAGTATGATACCAAGCAGTACGCCCGGCAGGCCGAGCAGGATGAAGGCCCAGCGCCAGCCATATTCCGCAGCAAGATAACCGCCCGCCGAATAACCGAGAACCGGACCGAGCACAGCACCGGCAGTGAAGATGCCCATCGCGCGGGAAAGCTCGTGCGGCGCGAAATAGTCGGTGATGATCGACACCGACGGCGGCGCACCGCCAGCCTCGCCAACGCCGACACCAAGGCGCGCCAGAAACAGCGTCCAGAAACCGGTCGCCGCGCCACATAAGGCCGCCATGATGCTCCACAGCGAGACGGCCACTGCGACCATGGTCCGCCGATTGGTGCGATCCGCCAGCCGACCGGCCGGAATGCCAAGGAGCAGATAGAATATCGTGAAAGCGGTCCCGGCGAGCAGCCCGATCTGCGTGTCGCTCAGCAGGAACTCCGCCTTGATGTCCTCGATCAGGATCGACATCACCAGCCGGTCGGTGATGTTGAACATGAAGGTCAGCATCAGCATGATCAGGACATAATATCGATAGACGCCGCCGGAAGTCTGCTCGGGTAACTTGCTCATCAACATCCTCTCCAACGGATGGCAATGATCTAGCGTGAAAAAGGGGACAGAACCAGCGTGGCTCTATCCCCTTAAATGATAGGGTCAAAAATCATATCGACCCGCGATGCCGTTCGTGCTGAGCTTGTCGAAGCACATTGGAGCCCGCTCTGCGCCGCGTTCATCCTTCGACAGGCTCAGGACGAACGGTTTTGTTCGACTAACCCGCGGTCAGCGCAATGTGCCGCCGCATATGATGATCGACGCTGCCGAACTCGCCTTCGATGATCGACAGACGCTTGAAATAGCTGCCCACTGCGAGCTCGTCGGTCATGCCCATGCCGCCATGGGTCTGGATAGCCGACTGGCCGATGAAACGTCCGGCCTGACCGATGCGGACTTTAGCTGCAGAAACATTTTTCTTCCGCGTCGCGTCGTCTTCATCGAGCTTGATCGTGGCAAGATAGCACATCGAAACCGACTGCTCATATTCCATCAGCATGTCAGCCATCCGGTGCTGAAGCACCTGGAAAGAACCGATCGGTGTGCCAAACTGCTTGCGCTGGCGCGAATAGTCGAGCGTGGTTTCGTTGGTCACCTTCATCGCGCCAACCGCTTCGGCACAGACCGCAGCGGTTGCTTCGTCGACGACTTTCTCGATCAACGGCAGACCATTACCTGCTTCACCAATTAAAGCATCACCGGAGACTTTGACATTCTCGAAATAGACTTCCGAAGCGCGGCGGCCGTCGACGGTGGCATAGTCGCGGGTGCTCACGCCCTGGGCCGCCTTGTCGACGACGAATACCGAGACACCGTCCTTGTCAGTCTGCCCGCCCGATGTGCGCGCGGTCACGACAAGATGCGTCGCCCACGGTGCGCCAATCACGACGGCTTTGTGACCGTTGAGGATATAATCGCCGCCATCGGCCTTTGCCGAGGTTTCCAGATTTGCCAGATCATAGCGGCCGCGTGGTTCGGCATAGGCAAAGGCAAAAATCATCTCGCCGGAAATGATCCCGCCGATATATTCTTCACGCTGCGCAGAATTGCCGCCATGTTTCAGCAAGCCGCCAGCGCAGACCACGCTCGGGATGAACGGCTCGACCGCGAGGCCCTTGCCGAATTCTTCCATGATGATCATCGCTTCGGTAGCGCCGCCAAATCCGCCGTCTTCTTCCGAAAATGGAGCGGCCAGCATGCCAAGCTCGGCCAGCTGCGCCCAGAGCTCCGGACGCCAGCCGGATTCGCTGGCGATCACATTGCGGCGCGTATCAAAGTCATATTGCTCGCGGATCAGGCGCGAAATTCCGTCGCGCACCATATTTTGTTCGTCGGTAAAATCGAAATCCATATTGGTTCCCCTTTGTCGGTCCGGTTAAAGGCCGAGGATCATTTTGGTGATGATGTTGCGCTGGATCTCGTTGGACCCGCCGTAGATCGACGTCTTGCGCATGTTGAAATAGGTCGGTGCCGCGTGATGGGCATAGTCCGGACCAATCGGGAAGTCGTTCGACCCGTCATCCGGGAAGCTGCGGAAATCGGGTGCGCCATAATGGCCAACCGCTTCCAGTGTCAGCTCTGTCAGCCGCTGCTGGATTTCCGTACCCTTGACCTTGAGCAACGAACTCTCCGGTCCCGGACCCTTGCCAGCCTGTTCGCCTGCCAATGTTCTGAGTTCGGTGATTTCAAGCGCCGAGAGATCAATCTCCAGCTGGCTGATCTTCTGGGCGAAACCCATATCCTCGATCAGCGGCTTGCCATCGAGCATTTCCGCCTTCGCAATTTCCTTGAGCTGTTCGATACCGCGCTTCGAGCGCGCCACACCGGCAATGCCGGAGCGTTCGTGCGCGAGCAGGAATTTGGCATAGGTCCAGCCCTGATTTTCCTGACCAATCAAATTGGTCGCAGGCACACGGACATCGGTCAGCCATACTTCGTTGACTTCATAGCCGCCGTCGATCAGCTTGATCGGGCGGACTTCAATGCCGGGTGTCTTCATGTCGACGAGAATGAAGCTGATACCCATTTGCGGCTTGGGCGCATCCGGGTCGGTACGGCAGAGGAAGAAACCCCAGTCGGCATGTTGTGCCAATGTGGTCCAGGTCTTCTGGCCGTTGAGGATATAATCGTCGCCGTCGCGAACCGCGGTGGTCTTCAGCGAGGCCAGATCGGAACCGGCACCAGGCTCGGAATAGCCCTGGCACCACCATACTTCACCCGAACGGATACCCGGCAGATGCTGTGCCTTCTGTTCTTCGTTGCCGAATGTGTAGATCACCGGCGCGACCATCGCGACGCCGAACGGCAATGGCATCACGGTACTTTTCCGCGCATTTTCTTCGCCCCAGATGTAGCGCTGGGTCGGCGTCCAGTCGGTACCGCCATATTCCTTCGGCCAGGCCGGAGTCGACCAGCCCTTTTTGCCCAATATCTTGTGCCAGGCGACCATGTCCTCGGGACTCATGTCATCCTGCACGCCGCGAGTCCCGATGTTTTCGGGATAGTTATTTTCAATAAATTCACGCACTTCAGCGCGAAAGGCCTTTTCTTCTTCTGTGAATTCCAGATTCATGGGAACGCTCCTTGGTCAGAATTTGGCTGGACTATAGGGCGAAACCCGCCGAAAACAAGCAATTAACCAAGCAATTAAGGTGACGCTACGGAACCGCCGGATCGGTGCCACCCCGTCTTATTACTCGTGCGGGGAAAACTTGTCCTTGCGCCGCTTGCCAAATTTCATGCTCCGCTCCAGCCGGGCGCGCAGCGCGGTATAATAAGCCTCGAGAAAGATCCGTTCATCGCCGCTGCCCGGTTCCCATCCGATTTTCTCGCAGATAGACGCGGCTACCTTTTCCAGCGCTTCATTCTGGTCGCTGCGCAGAACATTTTCCAGTGTCTGCAATTCATATTCGCCATAGACCGACAAGTCCTCGTCGGAAAATTGATAGCGCGCGGTCGCCGGAGCGCCATCGGCCGAAAGCTGCGCTGCAGAGGGAGCGACAATGTCGCCGAGATTCTTTTTCACATTCTGGATAACCCAGGTACCGGCGATCACGTCACCGCCGCGCAGCCGGTCGTTGTTGAACAAGGGAAAGAGCAGAAACATCAGCACCCAGAGGAAACCCGCCCAGGAGGTGAAGTCCGACATTGTTCCACTGGCTTCGCCAGACGTCAGAAACATCAGCGGCAGGAAGAGTTCGACATCGCGCACGATGTTGCGGGCGATAACCGCTTCTGCGGTCAGCCGTCCGCCGTCTCGCGCTGCCACGCGGATGCCGACGGCTCGCTTGCCCCATGTCGCGGCACGATCGCCCAGTTCAAAATATAGGAAATAGGCGTTGCGAAACAGAAAGACGGAGATGATCCAGAGGACCGCCAATATTTGCAACGGACCGCTCGTATTATCGAGATTTCCTTCAATGGTCAGTCCGAAGCCCCATAGAATCAGCAACCCGGCGATCGTGACCACCAGAATCAAACCGAGAATGATCACGATATCGAGCGCAAGCGCGCCGGCTCTTGCGCCGGCGGCAGCAACCGTGACGTTGAGCGACACGCCTTCCGGTGTAACCATGACCCGGTCGAGTTTCGGATTGGCGGATCGCCGGATCCATGGCTCGACAGCTTTGCTCTCGGTCATGCGCCCGGCCTCCGCCGTTCGCGCCCGAAGCCGGTGAAATAGAGCAGCCACAGCAGCAACATCCCGCCGCCGACACCAAAGCGGCCAGCGGTATTGTTGACCAATTGCCGGGCAAAGCCTTCCAGCAGGCCAGCGCAGATCAGCATGATGACAACGCCAACCATGACGACAGCGGCTCGCTTGCCCGCGTCACTGGCCGCCTTGAGATGCGATCTGGCGCCCGGAAAGGCAATCGAACGGCCGACATGAATCCCCGCTGCTCCGGCCAGCAATATGGCAAATAGCTCGGTCGTGCCGTGAATCGAGAGCCAGCCGATAAAATCGACCGTCAGGCCTCGCTGGGCAAAGACCCAGAGCATCGCACCGAGCAACGCCATATTGTGAATCAGCAGCAATATGCTGGGGATGGCGAAAGCAAAACCGAGCGCAAAGGCCAGGATCGCGACCTGCGCATTATTGCTGAACAGAAAGGCAGCGAACACACCCAATCCGTCCGAATCCTCCGTACCGAAAAGCGTTCCGCGTAACGCTTCTGCACTCGCACCGGGCACCCGGACTTCGGAAAGACCGCCCGGCACCAGCGCATAGAACCAGTCACTGTCGCCCGCGACCAGTATATAGCCGATCACCGCGCCGGCGATCATCACCGACAAGGCGATCCAGATATCCAGCTGGATTGCCCGGACTGCCCGGCTCCAGCCGCCGCCAAAGAAGCTGCCGAGCCAGCGGCGGAAGTTGGTCTGGGTACCATAGACCAGAAAATAGGACCGCAGCGCCAGCCCTTCGAGATAGTCGATCAGCCCGGCGTCGAGCGAATTTTCCCGGGCGATGGACAGGCTGGATAACAGAGTGCGGTACAGCGTCGGCAGCGCCAGCACATCGTCATCCGACAGCCGCCTGCTCTTGCCCTTCTCCATTTTTGTGACAATGTCTTCGAGCCGGATCCAGTCCGCCTCCCGCTCAAGCCGGAAACGGTCGCTGCGCAACACCGCTGCGCTCAATGCCTGCTCTGTGCTCAAAGCGCGCCCCGCCTTTTGATATTGAGATAGGAGTTGATCAGGCGCGTACCGATATCCTGATGGGCGCCTTCGATCACATCAATGCCCATATGCCGCAATCTGGTCAGGACCAGTTTTTTCTGGTCGAGCAGGTTCCGGGCCGTCACCGCCCGCGCGACATCCTCGGCGCTCTCGGGCGCTTTGTCGATAATCGAGGTCAGCTCCCGGTCCTCTAAAACCACGAACAGCACCAGATGCTTGTCGATCAGCCGCCCCGCCGCCTCGAGCATCAGATCGGCTGCGGTCGGGTCGGTAAAGTCGGTGAAGATGATGATCAGCGAACGTCGCTGCAGCCGGTTCTGCAAGCTCGACAGCGCCAATGTGTAATTGCTCTCCTGATGGCGATAGTCGATGGTCGCCGCTTCCTGCTGCAAGCGGAAGAAGTTACGACTGCCCGAAAGGAAAGGCGTCGACAATTCCGGTTTGGCGGCAAAGCTGAACAGGCTGGTCCGGTCGCCGGCCTTGAGCGTGATATAGGCGGTCAGCAGCGCCGCCGACACGGCCCGGTCGATGCGCGGCAAGCCGTCAATCGGCTCGCACATGGCCGATCCGCAATCCAGCGCGAAAACAATCTGGTTGTTGCGCTCGGTATCATATTCCTTGGCCAGCAATTTGCTGTGCCGGGCGGATCCCTTCCAGTCGATGCTGCGCCGGTCCATGCCCGGCTGATATTCGGCCAGCGCTTCAAATTCGCTGCCTTCGCCGCGAATTTTCCGGGCGAGCAGGCCGAACAGGGAATCGCGCAGGAACATTTGCACCGAGGGACTGCGGACGGCCGAAATATTGGGCATCACGGCGACGCTCTGGCTGCTCTGCTTCTGGATCTGTCGCCACGCCAGACCAAGCGGCCCCGTCCACCTCAGCCACAGCTTGCCGATCTCTCCGGTTCCCCGTCTGACGGGAATCGTGGTCGCCTGCCCGGAAAAACCCTGGCTGTCTGCGGTGGTGCGGTCCAGGACGAAAGCGACCGTTCCGTCTTCCGCCAGCCGCTCATCCAGTCCGAGATTGCCAAACAGTTTCCGTGGCCCGGTCTTTCCGGAGAAATCCGCAGCCAGCCCGAGCGACAGCGGTGCACCGATCTCGGCGCTGCCAGACACCGTCAAACGCACCTCGTTCGCCCTCGCGGCGACCAGTCCGTCGAGAATGAGCAAAAGCAAAAGCATAGCCGCCCATCCCGCACCGATCGCCCATAGCGACGGAATGATCGCCGCGAGTATCGCGGCAATCGGCGCGCCGAGCGCGATCAGCCAGACGGCCCGTGCGGTCGGGTAAAAATTCAACGAGGGGCTTCCGTCCGTTCGACCAGCCCGGTGATAATATTATCGACCTGCCGGCCTTCAATCTCGGCTGCGGGAGAAAGCATGGTCCGGTGACGGAGCACCGAGGGCGCAAGCGCTTTGACATCATCGGGGATGACATAGTCCCGGCCGGAAATCGCTGCCCGCGCCCGCGCGGCATTGGCCAGCATGATCGCGGCGCGCGGACTGGCGCCATTTTCCAGTTCGGCTGTTTCGCGGGTCGCCCGGATAAGACGGACAACATAGTCGACCACATCCTCGACCAGCTTGACCGACTTCACCGCCTCGGTCGCGGCAGTCAGCGTCGCGCTGTCGGCCTGTGTTTCGATGCCGAAGTCCCTTGGCACCGGCGCGCCGATGCGCTCGCCATATTGGGCAACGATCCGCTTCTCTTCCTCGGCGTCGGGATATTCGACGAGCAGCTTGAACAGAAAGCGGTCGAGCTGGGCCTCGGGCAGCGGATAGACGCCCTGCTGCTCGATCGGATTCTGGGTGGCAACCACCATGAAACGCGAACCCAGCGCATGGGTCTCGCCATCGATGGTCACCGAACGCTCCTGCATAGCCTCCAGCATCGCGGCCTGTGTTTTCGGCGGGGTCCGGTTGATTTCGTCGGCGAGCAACAGGTCGCAGAAAATCGGCCCCCGGGTCAGGGTGAAGCTGCTGGTCTGGAAGTTGAACAGATTGGACCCGATAATGTCGCCGGGCATCAGATCGGGAGTGAACTGGATGCGTCCGAAATCCAGACCCAGCGTGGCCGAAAAACATTGCGCCAGAAAGGTCTTTGCCGTGCCCGGCGGCCCTTCGAGCAGCACATGGCCGGACGAGAACAGCGCGATCAGCAGATGGTCGACAATTTCCTCCTGCCCGATGATCGCCTTGGCCACCTGACCACGGATATTGTCCGCCAGCGTCTTGAGTTCGTCGATGTTCATCCGATAAATTCCTTTTTCCAGGCGTGGAGGGCCGCGGCCCCGTCGGCAATTTCCTGCGGTTTGCGGGCGCGAACGAGTTGCTGGAACAGGGTGGAGAAACGGTTGCCGCCGCTTTCCCCCAACGCGTCCAGTTTTTGATGGATTTCCTGTTCGTCGGCATGCGGGCTGATACCGATGGCCTCGGCCGATTGCGTACGGATCATCTCGGCATAGGGATCGGTGACCAGATATCCGCGCTGCATCCGGCTGATGAAGGCAGCGCTGTTATTGACCAGCGCGCTTTTGCCAAAATCCAGGCTGCGCTTTTCCATGACCGGCGGCCCGAAGCGGTTGAACGCCATCCAGGCCGCAGCCAGAGCTGCTGTGATCAGGCAAATGGTCGCCGACAGAAACGGCGGCGCGAAAGCCAGAGTCAGCAGATTTTCCGAACGCCCCAGACCGTTGAACGTGAGGTCGAATGTCACGCCGCCATCGCTGGCTGTGGAAGCCGCCTTGACCAGCGCGAGCGCGTGGCGGGCGGTCGATTTGTCTGCCATGCCCCCGTTGCTGAGCAGATCAGCGTCGGCAACAATCACCACCGGATAGAAGGATGCATCTATCTCGTCTTCGTCGGCAATGCGCGATTCATCGAGCCGGTCCAGTTGGGCATAGACACCGCCATCATCGCGATAGGCGACCAGCGCACTCCCTGACGACGGCCCCCGGACCACCGTGCGGATAAAATCGCCCTTGATGGTGACTGGCATTTCCGGCGTTTTCACGCGCGCGCCAACGGCCGAAGCCAATGCTTTTCCGGGACGCGCCTTGTCATCGACGGTGATACTGACGTCCGCAAGGTCTTTCAGCATTGCCTCTCCCGGGTCGCCGCCCCACAAGTCTCCGCGTGTAACCCAGCCTTTCTCCAGCTTTGGGTTTTGGACCACTTGCCATTTCGGCAAGATTATCATCGTCGGCCCGACATAGGAACGCTGCTGAACGACAGCATCAATGTCTTCGGTGGGTGTAAACGGTCCCGGCGTCAGAATCAGCAGCCCCTCGTTGTCCATCCCCCCCGGAGAGCGCGAATATTGCACCGGAACGTCGGTTTTTTCGAGCAGATTGGCAAAGGCCTTATATCCGACGATGCTGTTGGATGCGCCGTGGGCTTCGCCATTTTTGCCCGAGGCCAGAGGGTCACCCATCCCCAGCCCGTAGAGCAGCGCTACGAACGCCGCGAAACCGACCGCGAACATGATGACGATCGTGGTCCGCTGGAATGGATTGGCCTGAGCGCTCATCCTTTTCCTGCGCTCCGCCAGCTTTCCTTGAGCGCAAAACCGGCATAGGCATCGCGCGATACCTGCCATCCGCTCTCGTCAATCGGCAGAGCCGCAAATATGCCGCGCTCGACCTGACCGACGATCACCGCAAACATCGACCGTGCGGTTTCGGGCAAACTGTCAAATCGCTCGATCTCCCGCGACGTATTGGACGGGCGCAGCAGGTCTGGCCGGCGTTGTTCAATATCGGCGATGCTGTGATGGAGCAGCAGGCGGACCGCCTGGTCAAACTGGCCCTCGGCGGCCAGTGCCTCGGCTTGCGCGAGCAGCTCCCGCGCTGCCGCCGGTTGCGGTTGCCAGGCATCCTCCGGCGGACGTTTCCGGCCGCGCCATTGCTCGACATAAGGCGCGATAATTATCCAGAGCAAAGTCAGCACAGCTGCGGCAAGCAGCACCAGCAACAGGATACGCAATATCGGCCAGGCCGCCGCGACCATTTCGAACAGCGGTCTGAGCAAGTCGCCAAGCCAGTCGAGAAAATCCTGCCACCATTGCGGAATTTCCGGTGGCCGGGGTGCCGGGCTGGGGACAAACTGGATCGTTGCATCGGCGCGCACGTCGTCCCACGCGCCATCAAAAGAAGCGCCTACTTCATTTCCCTTGTCTTGCGCTGCTTTTACCACCGCCAAAGTCTCGCAGAATCCCGATGATCGGGCAAGAGCGAAGATCGTTGTTTTGTAAAGCTTTACCTTCTGCACAATTTGTGACAATTTGATCAGGCATAGAAAATTTGGGGGGATTTGAGATGGCAGACACAGTACAGCATCTGGATATTGGGCGAGTACTCAACAACACTTTCGGCGTGATCAAACGCAATCCGTTGATGTTTCTCGGCCTGTCATTCCTGATGGTCGCTCTGCCACAGGCACTTATCCAGATGGCGACCGGCGCATCGGCGGCTGGCGTTGATGCAACCGCAATGATGACGATGTTCAGTTCCCCGTCGATGATTGCAACAGCATTCGGAGGATGGCTGTTGTTCATCATATTGTCGATTTTGCTGCAGGCCACCTTCATCATCGCCACGGTCAAGGACCTCAACGGGCAGACAGTCAGCCTGGGCGAATGCGTTAGCCAGGCGATCGGCAAAATATTGCCTCTGATCGGTCTGGGCATAGTGATGACATTGGGCATAATGCTGGGCCTGATATTGCTCGTTATCCCCGGCCTGATATTGGCCCTGATGTGGATCGTTGCCTCGCCGGTCATGATGGCCGAAGACAAGGGGATCATTGATTCCCTGAAGCGCAGCGCGGAATTGACCAAGGGTTCGAAGCGCTGGATATTGCTTTTGTTCGTGGTTTATGTGGTTATCGCAACGGTTCTGGGCCTTTTCATGATACCCTTCGCCTTTGCCGGCACCGTCGGAGTCACGATCATCGGTCTGGTCATCAACACGCTGACCGGCGCGATACAGGGAACCGGTATTGCCGCGGTCTATGTCGATCTTCGCATCGCGAAAGAGGGCGGAAATACGGACGCACTGGCAGATGTATTTGCCTGAATGGAACCGAGCGGCCCGTACCGGCGAACAGATTGATTGGCATATAACGCATAATTGCCTATAAGTTGCATATTGCTATTCAATCATCCAGGTGAAATTCTCATGATCAAGCTGAACGTCAACGGCCAGGCCAGAGAGGTCGACGTCGACCCGGCGACACCGATATTGTGGGTTGTCCGCGAAAATCTGAAAATGCCCGGCACCAAATTCGGCTGCGGCATCGCCCAGTGCGGGGCCTGCACCGTGCATTTGGATGGCAAACCGGTCCGCAGCTGTTCGACGCCGGTTTCCGCCGCCGACGGAAAGACAGTAACCACCATCGAGGGCATCGCCAGCGAAGACGGCACTTTGCACAAGGTCCAGCAGGCCTGGATCGAAGCGCAGGTTCCCCAATGCGGCTATTGCCAGTCCGGCCAGATCATGTCGGCCACTGCGCTGCTGGAGAAAAATCCCCGGCCGACCGACGCGCAGATCGACGAAGCCATGGCCGGCAATGTCTGCCGCTGCGGCATGTATGGCCGGATACGCAAGGCGATCAAGGCGGCTGCAGGCATCGAACAACCCGCGAAAGTGGAGGCTTAGATCATGGGCAAATGGTCAAGACGCGCATTCATCGGCGCCGGTGTCGTTGCCGGTAGCGCTCTGGTTGTCGGCGTAGCGGTCCGTCAGGGCAATCCGATCAACAAGCTGAGCCCGCTACTCACTAATGGCGAGAATGAGCAGCTGCTCAATGCATGGGTGAAGGTCGATACCGACAATGTCGTCACCGCCGTCATTCCGCATGTCGAAATGGGGCAAGGTGTCCATACCGCGCTGGCCCAGATGCTGGCGGACGAGATGGATGCCGACTGGAACAAGGTGCAGATTCTCGAAGCGCCTGCCGACATGCAATATGTATCCGATTCGATCGGTCGCGATTTCCTGTTTCCCAATCTGCAGGTGCCGGCGCTGTTCGAACCGACGGTCGCGGGCGGCATATTGGAACTGGCGCAGGCCATGGGCTTGCAATTCACCGGCGGCAGCTACTCGGTGCGTGCCACCGGCCAGCGCGCGATGCGCACCGCCGGCGCCGCAGCCCGCGAAATGCTGGTCGCAGCTGCAGCAAGCGAATGGCAGGTTCCGAAGAGCGAAATCAGCACAGCGGACAGCATGCTCATCCATGCCAAAAGCGGCAAGTCCGAACCCTTCGCGAAATTCGCCCTCGCCGCCGCCGAGCAAAGCCTGCCCGCCAAACCCAAGCTCAAATCACCGGAAAATTACAAGATCATGGGTCAGCCAAAGGCCCGCCATGATATTCCCGAAAAAGTCGATGGCAGCGCGGTTTTCGGGATTGATGCCGATGTCCCGGGGATGAAATATGCGGCGGTCAAGGCCCCTCCGGTGATCGGCGCCACGGTTGAATCGATGGATGCAACCACCGCCAAAACCATGCCCGGCGTGCTGCAGATCCTCAACATGGGCGATTTTGTCGCCGTGGTGGCCGACGGCTATTGGCAGGCACAGCAAGCGCTGGGTACGATCGACGCCCAATATAGCAAAACCGAAGGCGACAGCCTTGATCAGGACGCGATCTTCGCCCGCTATGCCAGCCATCTCGACGAGGCCGGTGAAGATGGCGGAGACATGCAGACCGAAGCGGGCGATGTCACCAAGGGCTTCGCCGAGGCAGCAACCAAGGTCGAAGCGGAATATAAGGTGCCCTTCCTTGCCCACGCGACGATGGAGCCGATGAACTGCACCGCATGGGTGCGCGATGGCAAATGCGATGTCTGGTCGGGCCATCAGGCGCCGGTCAATGCCCGCCAGGCGGCTGCCGATGCCGCCGGTCTGCCATTCGAGGATGTGACCTATCACAACGCCTATCTCGGCGGCGGTTTCGGGCGCCGGTCCGACAGTGACGCCATCATCATGGCCACCCGGATCGCCAAGGCTACAGGCTATCCGGTCAAGATGATCTGGTCGCGGGAAGAAGACACGGCGCAGGATCATTATCGCCCGTCGGCGACCAGTCGCTTCCGCGGCGGGCTCGACAAGGATGGCAAGGCGGTCAGCTGGGACAATATCCACACCCACCTGTTCGATCCCGCAGACGCGCCAACCATACCCCATTACAACATTGCCAGCCACAGAATCCGCAAGGTCGACGTGCCGATGCATCTGCGCTTTGGCCCGTGGCGTTCGGTCGATCACAGCCAGCACGGATTCTTCATCGAATCCTTTGTCGACGAGATGGCCCATGCCGCCGGCAAGGATGGCTATGCCTTCCGCCGCGAACTGCTGGCGGAATCGCCGCGTCATCTGAAAGTGCTCGACACCGCCGCGAAAATGTCCGGCTGGGGCAGCGCTCTGCCGGAAAAACATGGCCGCGGCATCGCCTTTGTCCCGTCCTTCGGGTCGATCGTTGCACAGGTCGCCGAAGTCGACATGAGCGGACCCAAGCCACGGGTGACAAAAGTCTATGTCGCCGCCGATCCGGGCTTTGCGATCAATCCCGACGGCTTTACCGCGCAGATGGAAAGCGGGATTGTCTATGGCCTGACCGCAGCGCTTTATGGCGATATCACGATCAAGGACGGCGCCGTCCAGCAAAGCAATTTTCACGACTATCCGATGCTCCGGATCGACGAGATGCCCGAGGTGGAAGTGGCGCTGATCAATGGCGATCACGAGCGTCTCGGCGGTGGCGGCGAACCCGGCCTGCCGCCGATCGCGCCTGCCGTCACCAACGCGATTTTTGCCGCCACCGGCACGCGGATTCGCGAATTGCCTTTGTCCAAACACAGCTTTGCCTGATCGGAGTCACGACATGACCACAGCGCGAAACCTTGCCTGCCTTTCCGTTTTCCTGCTCGCCGCATGCGGCGCTGACCCTGCGCCGGGACCAGTGGAGCAGATCATCGTCCGCGAACCGGGCGCCGCGCTGGTGGAAACCGCTGCCGTCGCGGGAGATTCGGGCGATGCGCTGATCGCCGAAGGGAAGGCGGCTTTTGCCAATTGCTCCGCCTGCCACACGCTGCAACAGGGCGCTCCCAATGGCGCCGGCCCCAATCTCTTCGGGATTGTTGGCAAAGCGGCCGGAAAAGTTGCCGGCTTCGAATATTCCGACGCATTGAAAGCATCGGGCGTCACCTGGACCGCAGCCGAACTGGATAGCTATATCGCCGATCCAGCCGCAAAAATTCCCGGCACGACGATGGTTGCCGGAACAATTGCGGATCAGGCCAAACGACAGGCAGTCATCGCCTATATTGAAAGCGTTACCGCCAATTGAACGAGAGCTCCGGCATCATGCTGGCGCTGCTGGCTGCCGGACAGTCCCGCAGATTTGGCGATCAGGACAAGCTGGCCGCATCGCTGGGCGACAGAATGCTGGGCCTGCACGCAGCCGAGGCCGCCGCCGGCCTTCCCTTCGCCCGAAAGCTTGTGATCGGGTCGCCCGAACATGATTGCGCGCCACAATGGGGTGCGCTCGGCTATCAGATGATCGCCAATGATGCCGCCGCACAAGGCCAGGCAACATCTGTCCGCCTCGCCGCTGCCCAGGCGATTGCATCCGGAGCCAGCGCATTGTGCATCATGCTGGCCGACATGCCTTTTGTGACAAACGGGCATATCGGAAGACTGATTGCTGCCTTCGAGCAAGAAGGCGGGACCCGCACCACTGCATCCACCCGCCACGAACAACCGATGCCACCGGCAATTTTTCCCTCCGGCGCGCTGGAAACGCTATTGGGACTAACAGGCGATACTGGCGCCAGAAAGCTGCTGGGCGATGCTCTTCTAATTGCGGGCAGCGATCATCTGCTGACGGATATCGACACACCGGAAGATTTGGCAGAAGCTAACCGAATCGCAAAACAGAACGAATAGCTATTGGCCAAAAAGGCGTCAGTCGCGATCCAGTCTCCGCCCCAGTTTCACGAAAAATATGATCAGGAAGGGCACCAGCAGGAAGGACAATACCACTTTGGCCGAACCCTGACCGAGCAACAATTGTCCGATCGGCCGCTCGCCGTAAAAGGCGATGGTGATGAAAATGAGCGTGTCGACAATCTGCGACAATGCGCTGGCAATGGCGGCGCGCAAGGCCAGCATCGCGCCCTTCATATTGGCGAGGCGGGAGAAGATATAGACGTTGAGGAACTGCGACACGCCATAAGCGATGATTCCGGCGAACATCAGCCGCGCGCCTTGCGACAATATGATCGGGAAAGCTTCTTTCGCCGGTTCGTACATGCCCGGATCGGTCGGCAGCGCCAATACGATCTGGATCAGGATGATCGCGGTGATCAGCGGAATGAAACCAAAGCGGACGAGCCGGTTGGCGACATCCCGGCCATGCAATTCGGCGACCGAACTCGACAATACGACCAGCAGCAGAAACGGGAAAATCCCCGATTCGACGGCCAGCGGCCCGAGCGCCACCTGCTTCGCGCCCAGGATTCCGGCGATGCAGGTCATCCCGCCATAGAGGACCGCGAACACAAACAGGGAGCGCGGGATAAGGTTGGTTTTGGAAATTTCGTTCATCGCGATTGCCTAGCGCGGTCTGCGACGAAAAAAAAGAAATAGTCACAAGTGTGATTTTTTCTATAGGGACAAAGAATATTGAACGCAGCAGATCGCGGCCCCTTGTGTCGCGCGATCGGGGGATAGTTTGCAGAGACTGGCAGTTTATTGCGGCGCCAATGCCGGGCAGGACCCGGCTTATGCCGAATCGACTATATTGCTCGGCAAGGCCATGGCGGCACGCCATGTTGACCTCGTCTATGGTGGCGGGCGGCTTGGTCTGATGGGGATTATCGCCGACACGGTGCTCGCCGAGGGTGGCCGGGTTCATGGTGTCATTCCCGAGATGCTGAAAGATCTGGAAGTCGCGCATCAGGGCGTCACCGAGCTGCACATCGTCCAGAATATGCACGAGCGCAAAGCAAAGATGACCGATCTGACCGATGCCTTCGTAGCCTTGCCGGGCGGCGTCGGCACGATGGACGAACTGTTCGAGGCCTGGAGCTGGAACGCGCTCGGCTATCACAACAAGCCCTTCGCCATTTTGAATATCGCCGGCTATTGGGATTCACTGATCGCGTTTCTCGACACAATGTCGGAACAGGGTTTCGTGTCCGCAGAACGGCGCAAACATCTGATCGTCTCCGACGATATCGACGACTGCCTCGACCGCTTGGCTGCCGCCTGCAATAGCGAAACCGGCAGTTTCACCTGGTGAGCCAGATCCGGCCCGAAATATTGACTGGAAGAGTCCGATGATACCGATCCTGACAAGCATGGCCGGCATGGCATTGATCCTGCTGATCGCCTTTGGCCTTTCGACCGGGCGGAAGAACATCCGGTTCCGGGTGGTGGGGGCCGCCTTTGCGCTGCAGGCCGGGATAGCCGTGATCGTGCTTTATGTACCGGCCGGAAAGCGGATCATCGAAGCCATGGCTTTCGGCGTATCCAACCTGCTCGGCTATGCTTCGGCCGGCACCAATTTCATCTTCGGCCCGCTCGCCGACCCGTCGATTGGCGGCAATAGTTTCGCGATTGCCGCGCTGCCGGTGATCATCTTCTTCTCGGCGCTGATCTCGATCCTCTATTATCTCGGGGTGATGCAGTTCATCATCAAATGGGTCGGCGGCGGCATCCAGAAGATCACCGGCATCTCCAAGGTCGAATCGCTCTGTGCAGCCGCCAATATCTTTGTCGGCCAGTCCGAATCGCCTTTGGTCATCCGCCCCTATCTCGCCAGCCTGACCCAGTCGCAGCTGTTCACCGTGATGAGCGTCGGCATGGCCGGTGTCGCGGGCACGATATTGGCTGCTTATGCCGCAATGGGCATCCGCATCGACTATCTGCTCGCTGCTGCCTTCATGTCGGCACCCGGCGGCATCTTGATGGCCAAGATCATCATGCCGGACAATCCCGCTGATCCCGCTCCGGAGGAGCTGGTGGTCGCGGTCGAATATGAAGAGGAAAAGCCTGCCAATATCATTATGGCGGCGGCCATGGGCGCGCAAACCGGCGTCAAACTGGCAGTGGCGGTCGGCGCGATGGTGCTCGCTTTTGTCGCGCTGGTCGCCATGGCCAATGGCTTGCTCGGCGGCATTGGCGGCTGGTTCGGCATGCCGGATCTCAGCTTCCAGATGATCATCGGCTATATTTTTGCGCCGGTCATGTTCCTGCTCGGCGTCCCTTGGAACGAAGCCCTCGGAGCGGGCGGCCTGTTCGGGACCAAGGTCGTGCTCAACGAATTTGTTGCCTTCATCGAACTGGGCAAGATCCAGGACGGCATTTCCCCGCTGACCAATGCCATTGTCATCTTCGCGCTATGCGGTTTTGCCAATTTCAGCAGCATCGCCATCCAGCTTGCCGTGACCGGCGGCCTTGCACCCAATCAGCGTCCGGTCATCGCCCGGCTCGGCCTGCGCGCGCTGGCCGCAGGCTCGCTCGCCAATCTGATGAGCGCGGCGCTCGCCGGCATATTGCTGTCGCTCGGCTGATTCATCCCGATTGACAAAGCAGCACCGGAGCGCATTTTAAGAGCATGACCCAGAACCCAGACACATTGGCCGCCGTCTCGCTCGCCATGGCGGACGAAGATAGCGACGCATTTGCCGAACAGATCGGCCGCAGCTTCTCCGACTGGGGCTTTGCCGTAGTCGCCGACCATGGCATCCCCGACGAACTGATCGAACGCGCCGAAGCCATGTCGCGCGCCTTTTTTGCCCTGCCCGAAGAGGTGAAGCGATCCTATCACATAGCCGGCGGCGGCGGTGCTCGCGGTTACACGCCGTTCGGCACCGAAAGCGCCAAGGATAGCAATATCAGCGATCTCAAGGAATTCTGGCATATCGGCCGCGACCTGCCAGTTGGCCACGCTTTCGAACCCTTCATGCCGCCCAATATCTGGCCAAAGGAACTCGACGGGTTCCGCGAAACCTATCTCGAAATGTTCGCCGCCTTCGACAAAGCCGGCGCGCGTATTCTGGAGGCGATCGCGCGCTTTCTCGGACTCGCCCCGGATTTCTTCGTCGATACGGTACGCGACGGCAATTCGGTGATGCGGCTGATCCACTATCCGCCGGTCCCCGAAGATTCGCCAGCCGTCCGGGCCGGAGCGCATGAGGATATCAACACGATCACCTTGCTGATCGGCGCCGAAGAGGCCGGTCTGGAACTGCTCGACAGGAATGGCCATTGGCGGCCGGTGACCCCGAAGGCGGGCGAGCTGGCGGTGAATATCGGCGACATGCTGCAGCGGCTGACCAACAACCGCCTGCCCTCGACGACCCACCGCGTGGTCAATCCCGCACCGGAACGGCGTGGCCATTCGCGCTACTCGATGCCCTTCTTCCTCCACTTCCGGCCCGATTATGCGATCGACACCCTGCCAAGCTGCATCGATGACACCCACCCCGATCTCTATCCGGAACCAATCACCGCGCATGACTATCTGATGCAGCGCCTGCGCGAGATCGGCCTCATATGACTCCGAAGGTGGTTGGCATCAGCGGCGGCAGCTGTTCCGGAAAAACAACACTGACCCGCAAAATCTTCGAGAAGCTGGGACCGGATCAATGCGTCGTTCTGCCGCAGGATGACTATTTTTTCGGCTTTGGCGATGCGCCAAAAGGCAAGGGCGGTCCCAATTTTGATCACCCCGATGCCGTCGACTTCGACCAAATGTGCTCGCAATTGCGCCAGTTGAAGAGCGGCGAGGCGATTGACCGGCCGCTTTATGATTTTCCCACCCATTTGCCGAAGACGGAAACCGAGCGGACCGAACCGCGGCCGCTAATCTTGATCGACGGCATATTGATCCTGCAGCACCAGCCGTTGCGCGAGTTGCTGGATTTGAGCATTTTCGTCGAATGCGATTCCGAAACCCGTTTTGCCCGCCGACTCGAACGCGATGTCCGCGAACGAGGGCGCACAGCCCGGTCGGTGCACGACCAATTCGCCGAACAGGTCGGTCCGATGCACGATCTCCATGTCGAACCATCCAAAACCCACGCCGACATTGTGATAAATTCGCAACAGTGCGAAGCCGCTTTCGGTGCGCTGTTTGAGAAGATCGCTTCGCTAATAAAATATTGAAAACAATATTCTAATTTTGGATATTCGGTCCCCAAACCACTTCTTTTCGACCAATATCGTGGCAAATTCGCGAACCGGAAAATAATAAAAATGCTGCAGTGCGGCATATGACGTTTCAATTGAGACAAAACTGTCATTAATGGCACCTACAGACGACCGGCGTTGATCCGGCGGTGCACATGATGTGCCGTCGCTCAGGCTTTAGACAGTTTTTTTATTGCGGTGCACAAACCATTGCGGCGCACAACGGGGAATTCTTATCATGAAGATTAAATATCTCTTGGCTACCAGCGTAGTCAGCCTTTCAACGGCGGGCCTGATGGCAACATCCGCCTCGGCCCAGTCGACCGGTACCGTCGATTTTGAGAATGATGTCATCATCGTAACCGGCGGAAGAACCGTCGATGTCGGTGGCGTTGAAATTCCCAACACGCCAAAGGCAAAGCAGGTTCTCGACGAAGAAATCATCCGTCGTCAACGCCCCGGCCAGACGGTCAATGATATCGTCAATCTCGTTCCCGGTGTCAGCTTCCAGAACAATGACCCATGGGGTTCTTCCGGCGGTTCATTCACGATCCGCGGCTTCAGCGATGATCGCATTTCGCAGACGCTTGACGGTCTGCCACTCAACGATTCGGGCAACTATGCGCTGTACACCAACCAGCAGGTCGATTCGGAAATCATCGAGCAGGTCAACGTCAACCTCGGCGTGACCGACGTCGACAGCCCGACCGCTTCCGCTGTGGGCGGCACGATCAACCTTCGTACCCGCCAGCCCAGCGACGATTTCAAGCTGACCGGCACGCTCTCAGCCGGTAGCACCTTTGCCAATGGCGACACCGACAACCGCAGCCGGCTTTACATGCGCGGCTTCGGCATGATCGACACCGGCGACATCACCGGTTTCGGCACCAAGGCTTTCGTTTCCGCCAGCTACACGCGTTACAACAACCCGTTCAACAACTACGGCATTGTCGAAAAGCAGCAATATAACGGCCGCATCTGGCAGGATATCGGCAGCAATGGCGACTTCATCGCTGTCGCGGGTCACTATAACGAAAACCGCAACAACTTCTTCGGTTCCTTCTCGCTGGACAGTTTCCCGGCGACAAAAGCGGACCGCTTTTACGACATCAACTTCCCTTGCACGGTCGAGGCTCCTCAAGCCGGAACCGCCCAGAGCGACAACAATTGCGGCGCGGAATTTGATCGCCGATACAACCCGTCGAATACCGGTAACATCCGTGGCGCATCGCGCTTCACCTTGACGGACGGTCTGGTTCTTTCGGTCGATCCGAGCTACCAGTATGTGAAGGCGAATGGCGGCGGCGACGAAGAACTGCTCGAGCAGACCCGCAACGTTGGCGGTGTTGAAATGACCGGCTTCATTAGCGGGCGCTATTATTTCGGTCGTGACCTCAACGGTGACGGCGATACGCTCGACGAAGTAACGGGTCACGATCCAAGCCAGACCCGCACCCGGCGTTTCGGTGTTATTTCAAACCTCTCTTACGAGCTCAACCCGGACCACCGTTTCCGTCTGGCCTATACTTATGACGATGCCAACCATCGCCAGACCGGCCAGACCTCGGTTGCGCTTCTCAACGGCGAAATTGCCGACGTGTTCCCGGTTAACAACGGACTGGTTACGGTAGACGGTTTTGAACTCAACAAACGCGATCGCCAGTCCTACGCGACACTGCATCAGATTTCAGGCGAATATCGCGGTACATTTGGCGGTCTGACCGCAGTGCTCGGTTTGCGGGCACCGTTCTTCAAGCGCGAATTGAACCAGAATTGCTACACCACATCTGCAAGCGGTTTTCTCGATTGCGTTGGCGGCGTCAGCGCAGCCTATGAAGCGGCGAATCCATACAGCTATGATGCAGCAACCAACACCGTTACCGGCTCTGCAATTCCTCAGTCACGTACCTATAAATATGATGACATCCTGCCAAACATCGGTCTGACCTATGCTTTCGGCAGCGCATCCGTATTTGCAAACTATGCCAAGGGGCTTTCGGTACCGGCTACCGATCCGCTTTATGACTCGCTTTACTTCCCGGAGAACGCACCGGGCGTTCAGCCAGTTCCCGAAACAACCGACAGTCTCGATTTGGGCCTTCGGTATCGGACCGGCAACATCCAGGCCCAGTTCGCTGGATGGTATACCCGCTACAATAACCGGCTCGCGTCATCTTATGATCCGATCCTTGATGAATCGGTATTCCGGAACCTCGGCCGTGTAGACAAATATGGTCTCGATGCCTCGATCGCTTGGTCACCAACGCCTGAAACAATGGTATATGTTTTCGGTTCGATCAATGAATCGGATATCCAGGACAATGTTCAGACCGACGTTTGCTCGGCCGCTGATATTACAAACGGCGTTGCCCAGTGCACCGCGGTTGGCGATCCGATCTTTGCTCTTACTGCCGGCAAGAATGAAAGCGGAGCCCCGCTCTGGACCGTTGGTGCTCGTGTTCAGCAGCAGTTCGGCGACTTCGAACTGGGTGCCCAGGTCAAGCACACCGGCAAACGCTGGGTCAATGACACCAACACACGGTCTGTTGGCGGCTACACGCTGGTCGACCTCGACCTGCGGTGGAACATCACGCAGAACCAGTTCGGCGACGATGTTGCAGTCCAGCTGAACGTGACCAACCTGCTCGACAAGCTATATGTAGGCGGCTTTGGTGGCGATCTGGACGGCAATTCGCCATTTGTCCAAATCGGTGCGCCACGCGCGGCAAGCATCTCGCTCATCTTCGGCTACTAAGCACAACAACATCAAGTCTGGTACGGCACGAGATCGCGCCGGACTGACAAGGATTAAAAAGACGGCGGTGCTGAAAAGCGCCGCCGTTTTTCTTTGCGCAAGGACTAGCTGCGCCTCCGGACGGAATGGCCGCTGCAATCGCTTGCAATATCTTTACCGGTTCGTGCTAGAGGCACTGCGATTGACATCAACGGAAGCCATCATGCCTGACACCCAAAAATCTCCCATTCTCGTCACCGGAGCCGCCGGGTTCATCGGCCATGCCGTCTCGACGCGTCTAATAGAGCGCGGGGAAGCGGTAATCGGGATCGACAATCTCAATGATTATTATGATCCGGCGCTAAAAGCCGCACGGCTCGCCAATCTCGAGGCTCTGGACGGTTTCCGCTTTGTCGAAATGGATGTGTCCGATGCCGATGGCGTCAAGACGCTGGTCCAGACCAACCACGTGCAGCGGATCATCCATCTCGCGGCACAGGCCGGTGTCCGTTACAGTATCGAGAATCCGTTCGCTTACCAGAAGTCCAACCTGCAGGGCCATTTGTCGCTGCTCGAAGCCAGCCGCCATGCCGAGAATTTCCAGCATCTGGTCTATGCATCTTCAAGCTCGGTCTATGGTGACAAGCCGATGGGCGGGGAAGGCTTTACCGAAGAAGAACCCGCCACCGATCCGGTCTCGCTCTATGCCGCAACCAAGCGCTCGGGCGAGTTGATGAGCCAGTCCTACGCGAAACTCTACGGTTTTCCGATGACCGGCCTGCGCTTCTTCACCGTCTACGGTCCCTGGGGTCGGCCCGACATGGCCTATTTCGGTTTCACCCAGAAGATTTTGGCTGGCGAATCGATCGAGGTTTACGGCGAAGGCAGGATGGCGCGCGACTTCACCTATATCGATGATATTGTCGACGGCATATTAGGCGCGCTCGACCATCCGCCCGAGCGGCATGAACATCGCATCCTCAATATCGGCGACAGCCGCCCCGTTGGCTTGATGGACATGATCACCGCACTGGAAGATGCGCTCGGCCTTGAAGCCGAAAAAATCATGCGACCGATGCAGCCCGGCGATGTGACCTCAACCTATGCGGACATATCCAAGCTGCACGCGCTGACCGGCTATGCACCCAAGGTCATGCTGGAAGACGGATTGAAACGGTTCGTCAGCTGGTATCGGGACTTCTACGGCAATCTGCCGCCGCAGTGATCTAGCGCGTTTCGGCGCGTAACATCACTTGCTGTGCAACCATTTTAAGCTGCTCGTTGACGCTTTCGTCCGTGCAGACGCCCTGACTGAACATTCCACCCGATGCATTGATTCCAACGCCCAGCGGTGTCGGCCAGCCGCGCAGGGCGTGAACGATCGAGCGCAGCGCAGCCAATGTGCTGCCGACCGCTTGCCAGCCGTAAGCGGTGACGATCAGCCCGACCGGCAAACCGTCGAGATAGGTACGACCATCGGTCGATGTCTCTTCAATATAATCGATCGCATTCTTGACCAGGCCAGAGATGGTGCCGTGATAGCCGGGGCTCGAGATCAAAATGCCATCGGCACGGCGGACCAGTTCGACAAGATCCTTGCCGGTCTGGTTCAGGCCGGCCGGATCAGACCGGTAATGCGGCAGTGCCATCAGGCGATCCGATCCGAACAATTCTGTTTCCGCTCCTGCAGCTTCTGCGGCTTGCAATGAGATCGCCAGCGCGACTTCGGTCGAGGATACCGGACTGGTCGTACCGCCAAGCCCGAGGATGAAAGGTTTTTTTGTCTGTTCCACGCGAACGCCATAACGATGGTTGATGGGCAATTGCAACGGCCTTGTTTAACAGACTTGTTTCTTAATTGACCGATTAAATCTCGCCCATTAAGACCGGCAACAACTAGCGGGCTTCGAGCGCGCGCTTCTCTCCACGATCAAAGGATGTTTCCATGCGCAAATTTACCGAAGAACAGCATATGTTCCGCGACGCCTATCGTCGCTTTCTCGCCGACGAAGTCGCGCCGCGAATGGACGAGTTTCGCGAAGCCGGGATCGTCGATCGCGAGATATTCAAGAAGGCTGGCGATCAGGGCTTCCTGATGATCTGGCCGGACGAGAAATATGGCGGCATGGGCGATAATGATTTCCGCTACGAGCAGATCATCATCGAGGAAACCGCGCGGGCAGGATGCGGCGAATGGTATAATACACTGCACAGCCGGCTGGTCGGCCCCTATCTCAAGAATATAGGCAATGAAGAGCAGCGTGAACGCTTCCTGCCGAAATGTGTGACCGGTGAGACGATCCTCGCCGTCGCGATGACCGAATCCGGCGCGGGCAGCGATTTATCCGGCATGAAAAGCACCGCGAAAGACATGGGCGACCATTGGCTGCTCAACGGATCGAAAACCTATATCTCGAACGGCATCAACGCCGACGTGGTGATTGTCGCTGCAAAGATTGACGGTGTCGAAGACAAACATGCGATGGTCCTGCTGATCCTCGAACGCGGCATGGAAGGCTTCGAGCGCGGCCAGAATCTCGAAAAAATCGGGCTTCATGCGCAGGATACAGCCGAGCTATTCTTCAATGACGTCAAGATACCGAAGGAAAATACGCTGGGCACGCCCGGCATGGGCTTCATCCATCTGATGGAAGGGCTGGCCGAGGAACGGCTGATCGCCATGGTCGGCTATGCCGCCTCGGCACGGCGCGCCTTCGATGTAACGCGCGAATTTGTCATGGACCGGGATGTTTTCGGCAAGAAATTGTCGGATATGCAGAATACCCAGTTCAGAATGGCGGAAATGGACGCAAAAATCGACATGCTGCAAGTCTATGTCGACCATTGTGTGGATATCCACAACGAAGGCGGGCTCAACGCCAATATCGCTGCCAAGGGCAAGATGCTGGGCAGCGAAATCGAATGGGAAATGGCCGATCTCGGCCTGCAGCTGCACGGCGGCGCCGGCTATATGAAAGAATATGAGATCAGCCGCATATTCACCGACGCCCGGATGAGCCGGATCTATGCCGGTTCGAGCGAGATCATGCGCTACATCGTCGGCCGCGACGTTTTCAGCCAGAAATATCAATCGATCCTAGATTAGTTTATGATGCAAACGGCACCGGGAGAAGGCGAGTCGCCTTCTCCTCAAGTTGACGTTTACGTAAACTGCTTGACTATGCTGCACTGCACCATTAGCATTGCGCAACATCCTTCCAATTCTTCCAGCGAGAGGAACCCCAAATGACGCAAGCTTTTATCTATGACGCAGTGCGATCGCCGCGCGGCAAGGGCCGCAACGATGGCGCCCTGCACGAAATCACTGCTCTCGACCTTTCCGCCCAGGTACTGGCGTCGATCAACGATCGCAACGAACTAGAGGGCCACGAAGTCGAAGACATCGCCTTTGGCTGCGTCTCTCCAGTGGGCGAGCAAGGCGCGGTAATCAGCCGCATGGCGGCATTGAAAGCCGGCTATGCCGACACAACATCCGCGATCCAGGTCAACCGCTTCTGCGGTTCCGGTCTCGAAGCGGTGAACATCGCGGCCGGCAAGGTCTGCTCCGGCGAAACCGATCTGGCGATTGGCGGCGGAATCGAATCCATGTCGCGCATCCCGATGGGCAGCGACGGTCTCGGCGGCATGGCCGACCCGACTCTCGTCTTTCAGGAATATTTCGTACCTCAGGGCATTTCCGCCGACCTGATCGCCACCAAATACGGCTATAGCCGCGATGATGTCGACGCCTATGCGGTCGAAAGCCAGAAGCGCGCCGCCAAGGCGTGGGACGAAAAGCGCTTCGCCAAATCGATCCTGCCGATCCGCGATGTGATTGGCGAAGTCGTGCTCGATCGCGACGAACTGATGCGTCCCGAAACCGATATGCAGTCGCTCGGCGCGCTTGGCCCTGCGTTCAAGATGATGGGCGAGCAAATGCCCGGCTTCAACGATGTCGCGATCCTCAAGCATCCCGAGATCGAGAAGATCAACCATGTCCACCATGCCGGTAACAGCTCGGGCATCGTCGACGGTTCCGCAGCGGTTCTCGTCGGTAACGAGATGGCTGGCGAGAAATATGGTATGAAACCCAGGGCGCGGATCGTGTCGATGGCAGCCATCGGCTCCGAACCGACGATCATGCTGACCGGCCCCGAATTTGCCGCCAAGAAGGCACTGGAACGTGCTGGAATGACAGCAAATGATATCGATCTGTGGGAATTGAACGAGGCCTTTGCTGCCGTCGTTCTACGCTTCATGGATGCGATGAATGTCGACCATAGCGTGATGAACGTCAACGGCGGCGCAATCGCCATGGGCCATCCGCTCGGCGCGACCGGCGCGATGATCCTCGGCACCGCGCTCGACGAGCTCGAACGTTCCGGCAAATCGACCGCTCTCGCGACGCTTTGCATCGGCGGCGGCATGGGTATCGCCACGATCATCGAACGGGTGAACTAATTGACTGCGCCCCGGCCAGGACCGGGCGCAGGCTCCCTTTTTGAACTGGATTCCGGCCATTGCCGGAAAACGAATACAGGACAGAACACATGACCTACGAAACATTCACAGTGGATATTGACAGCGACGGCATTGCCCTGGTCACCATCGATCTCCCCGGCCAGTCGATGAACGTCTGGAACCAGGCCTTGATCACTGACTTCAAAACCTTCGTCGAAGAGCTGATCAGCAAGGAAGAAATCAAGGGCGCGGTGATTACATCGGGCAAGAAATCCGGCTTCCTCGCCGGTGCCGATCTCAACATGCTCGGCGCGTCAAAAGCCGCCAGCATGGCCGAAGCGTTTGAAAGCGCCTGGGAACTCAACGGCATGTTGCGCCGCATGGAAACCGGCGGAAACAGCGCCAAGGACCTGCTCAAGGGCACGGCCCACGCCAAACCTGTTGCCTGTGCCCTTAACGGCCTCGCTCTCGGTGGCGGTCTCGAACTGGCGCTGGCCTGCCATTATCGCGTTTGCGCCGACAATCTCAAGATCCAGCTTGGCCTGCCTGAAGTACAGGTTGGCTTGCTGCCCGGCGGCGGCGGCACACAGCGCCTGCCCCGCCTCTCCGGACTGCAGGCCGCCGGCATGATGATCATGATGGGCGCACCCACCAACCCGCAGGCTGCCAAGGCCCAGGGCTTTATCGACGAAGTCGTCCCCGCTGACGAAGTCGTCGCGAAAGCCAAAGCGTGGGTCAAAGCCAATCCCAAGGCCTCCGCGCCATGGGACAAGAAGGGCTATAAATTCCCCGGTGGTGCCGGATCGATGGATCCGCGCGCCGTTCCGCTCTATCTCGGCTCCTCGGCGATTGCGCTGAAGCAGAGCAAGGGCAATTACGAAGCGGTCAAGGCGATCCTGTCCTGCCTCTATGAAGGCTCGATGCTGCCGATCGACACCGCGTTGCGTGTCGAAAGCAAATATTTCACCAAATTGCTCTCCGGCCCGCAAGCCAAGAATATGATCCGCACCCTGTTCATCAACAAACAGGCCGCGGAAAAGGGCGCAGCCCGCCCTGAAGGCGTGCCACCAACAGAACTCAAGACCGTCGGCGTGCTTGGTGCCGGCCTGATGGGCTCCGGCATCACCCATGTCACGGCCAAGGGCGGCATGAATGTGGTCGTCCTCGATCGCAGCATGGAAGAAGCGCAAAAGGCTATCGCCTACAGCCAGAAGATCGTCGACAAGGGCGTGAAGCGTGGCAAGATGACGCAGGAAAAAGCCGATGCTTTCATGGCGCGGATCAAACCGACCGATAATTATGACGATCTGAAAGATGTCGACCTGATCATCGAAGCGGTGTTCGAACGTCCGGACATCAAGGCCGACGTGATCAAAAAGACCGAAGCGGTCATCGGCAAGGATGTCATCTTTGCATCCAACACCTCGACTCTCCCGATCACGGGTCTGGCGAAGAACAGCGAACGTCCTGACCAGTTTATCGGCATGCATTTCTTCTCGCCGGTCGAGAAAATGCCGTTGCTGGAAATCATCCCTGGCGCCGAAACCGGCGACAAGGCTCTGGCGGTTGCGCTCGACTATAATGCGAAAATCCGCAAGGTTCCGATTGTCGTCAAGGATGTCCGCGGCTTCTACACCAACCGTGTGTTCCCGCCTTATGCCAATGAAGCGATGCTGATGGTCGCCGAAGGCGTGAAACCGGCCTTGATCGAAAATGCCGCAATCGCGATGGGCATGCCGATTGGCCCGCTCGCCGTGGTCGACGAAACGACCTTGCAGCTCGGCTATGACATTATGACGTCAACCAAGGAAGAACTGGGCGACGCCTATGTTCCGAGCGGCACCGAAGAGCTGATGGACATCATGGTCAAGCAGATCGACCGTCGTGGACGGCGCTTTGGCGGTGGTTTCTACGAATATGCCGATGACGGGTCGAAAAAGCTCTGGCCTGGCCTCGCCGACCATTTCGCGCTGGCCGAAGAACAGCCGGATGTCGAAGAGGTCAAACAGCGCTTGATGTTCATCCAGCTGATCGCCACCGCACAATGTTTCGACGAAGGCGTGGTCTCCGATCCGCAATCTGCCGATCTCGGCGCGATCTTCGGCTGGGGCTTCGCGCCCTGGACCGGCGGTCCGATGAGCCATATCGACACGATGGGTGTCGACAATTTCGTCCGCATCGCCGACAATCTGGCGCAGCAACATGGCGAACGGTTCAAACCGCCTATGAGCTTCCGCGAAAAAGCGGACGCTGGCGAGAGCTTCTATAAAGCAGCCTAAGCCGGAACAACCAAGAATAAGAAAGAGAGCTCCTTCGGGGGCTCTTTTTTTGCCTGTCAGGAAACCCGTTTCGCCAGCGCATCGAGCTTTGCGTCGAGCTGCTCAATCTGCCGGGACATATGATCAATATTGGCGTTATCCGCCGGTTTAGCAGCGCGATCCGCTCCATAATGAGCCTCGAACAACGCCACCATCTGCTCGACCACCGGGCCTTGCTGTCGTTCGGCCCGTTCTGCCCCGATGGTCATCTCGATCGACCGCGCGCTATATTCCAGGGTGCCGTAGAAGATATCACGCGCCTGCCACAGCACCGCGTCCTGCCGCAATTCTCCACGATCCTGCCCGCGCCGGAACAGCTGGTCGAAAACCGCGACATAATGGCGCAGATGGTCGCGCGAGACGCTGACCTCGCTATTGTTGCGGCGCAGGGCGAAGCTGAGATTGATGAAGTCGGCGTTCAATATCACCGTATTCAGATGATATTGCGCCAGCGCCCGCAAACGGTCGGAAAAATCCTCGACCGTGCTTGACGCCATGACTGCCTCGGCTTCCAGAGTCAGCCCGTCCCAGAATTTCTGCAAGACCGCGAGCATCAATTCGGCCTTGGATTCATAATAGCTGTAGATCGTGCCTTCGCCGATACCGGCGCGGCGCGCGATCTCCGACATGCGCGCGCCGTCAAAGCCATGGTTGACGAAAATGGCGCGCGCCGCGTCCAGAATCGCCTGTTCCTTGCGCTCCAGCTTGCTGCGCTGGGTTTCCAAAGTGACCACTTTAGTCGCCAAAACCTGTCCTTTATTGAGCTTGACTCGAAAATACCGAATGCTATTCAAATAGCCATAGGAGACTGAATGTGTCAAATGACGAATATTCCGCTGTGCCATTTCCCGCAAAGGCGTCCTGAATATGCCCCAGTTTAAATCGAAAATTGCCACCGGTTCGGACAGTTTTGCGCAGAACCGCAAGGACATGCTGACGCTGATCGATCATCTCCGCAGCCTCGAGAAGCGCGCGGTTGATGCGTCGGAAAAGCGTCGTCCGACCTTTGAAAAACGCGGCCAGCTGACCCCGCACGAGCGGCTGACCCGTTTGCTCGATCCCGGAATGCCCTTCTTGCGCCTGTATAATATGGCCAATTATCTGCTCGAGGACAGCAATCCCGAGACCAGCATTCCCGGTGGCAGCGTGATATTGGGTATCGGCTTTGTCAAAGGCGTGCGCTGCATGATCTGGGTCGATGACAGTGGTATCCGGGCCGGGGCAGCGACCTCCGGCGGCTGGGATGCCAGCAAGGGCGCACAGAAAATTGCCCAGGATCTCAAATTGCCGTTCATCCATCTCGTTGAAAGCGCGGGCGCGAACCTGATGGAATATAAGGTCGAGCTCTGGGCGCACGGCGGCATGCTGTTCCGCAATCTTGCGTGGCTAAGTGCGGCGGGTATCCCGACGATGGTGGTTCTGCACGGACCGTCAACCGCTGGCGGCGCCTATATGCCCGGAATGTCGGACTATGTGATCGGCATTCGCGACAATGGCATGGCAGCGCTCGGCGGCGCAGCGCTGGTTCATGCGGCAACCGGCGAAGTCGCCGACGACCGCGAGCTTGGTGGCACGGAAATGCACGCTTCCACGACCGGCAGCGTCGAATATCTCGCCGATGACGATGCCCACGGCATTGCCATCGCCCGCGAAACCATGGGCCGGCTTGACTGGAACAAGAATACCACCCCGATCCGTCGCAATGATTATGAAGAACCTATCTACGACATCGACGAGATTGCCGGTGTCGTGCCGACCGACTATACCATCCCCTATGATGTCCGCGAAGTCGCGGCCCGGATCGTCGACGGTTCGGACTTTGAGGAATTCAAACCACGCTATGGCCCCGGCACGGTCTGCATGCAGGCGAGCATCATGGGCCATGCGGTCGGACTGATCGGCAATAATGGTCCGTTCGATCCAGAAGCGGCGGCCAAAGCGACCCATTTCTTCCAGCTTTGCGACCAGTCGCAGCTACCGATCATCTTCCTCAACAACACCACCGGCTATATTGTCGGCACCGAGTCCGAGCATAAGGGCATGATCAAGCTCGGCAGCAAGATGATCCAGGCGGTATCCAACGTGCGGGTGCCGAAACTGGCGCTTTATATCGGCGCGAGCTTTGGCGCGGGCAATTACGGGATGAGCGGCATCGCCTTCGAGCCCGATTTCCTGTTCAGCTGGCCGAACGCGAAAACTGGCGTCATGGCTGGTGCTTCGGCGGCCAACACGATGAGCCATGTCGCCCGGGTTCAGGCCAAGCGCAAAGGCGTTGAACCCGACGAAGAAGCGATTGCCAAGCAGGAACAGCGGATCAAGGATATTTTCGAAGCGCAGGAAAGCGCCTTCTTCACCTCCGGCCGGGTGCTCGACAATGGCGTGATCGACCCGCGTGACAGCCGCAAGGTTCTCGGTTTTGCTCTGGAGACGATCTTCGAGGCACAGAACCGGACGCTGCACCCCAATGCCTTCGGGGTGGCGCGGATATGAGCGCTCTTCCCGTAACCGAGACCCTGCAGCTCGAACTGAAACAGGGCTGGCTCACCATCTGGTTCAACCAGCCGGAAAACCGCAACGCCCTGAGTGACGTCTTGGTTGCGGAACTTGGCACAGTGCTGAAAAGCGTTCGTGATGATCGCGCAGTGCGCGGAATCACCCTTAGAGGGCGCGGCGGCGTCTTCTGTGCCGGTGCAGATCTCAAGAATTTCAAGGAAAATTTCCAGCAAAGCGGCGACCGCGCGGCGATCATCAAGATGTCGAGCGGTGCAGCGGAGATTTTCGACCTGGTGAACACCGCGCCGCAAGTGGTAATCGTATTGATCGAAGGCGCGGCGATGGCCGGCGGCTTCGGCCTGTCCTGCTGCGCCGATGTCGTGATCTGCGAAAGCGGCGCGCGCTTCGCGATGACCGAGACCGCCATTGGCGTGACACCGGCTCAGATATCCCCCTTTGTGATCCAGAAGCTCGGCTATGCCACCGGTCGCCGGTTGATGCTGACCGCCGCGCGGTTTGACGGCACAGAGGCCCATAAACTGGGCTTCGCGGATTTCATCGCCGACGATGTCGCGGGTCTGGAAGCCATTGAAATGCAGCTCCGAAAACAGGTCCTGGGCGCAGCGCCGGGCGCCGTGGCTGCAACCAAAGAACTGCTCGGCCAGATTGCCGGAAAGCCGCGCGAAGAGGTGGTCCGACTAGCCGCAGAGAATTTCGCCGACCGCATGGTCAGCGACGAGGCCAAGGAAGGCGTCGCCAGCTTCTTCGAGAAGCGCAAGCCCAGCTGGGTGGTGAAACCGGAATGAACAGATATTCGCAAATTCTTCCGTTCGTCCTGAGCTTGTCGAAGGACAGCTGGCGCGAAACCATGCTTCGACAGGCTCGGCACGAACGGGGTGAAGGAAAATAAAATGACCCGAATCAACACACTCTTGGTTGCCAACCGCGGCGAAATCGCCTGCCGGGTGATGCGCACCGCCAAGGCGCAGGGCATCCGCACGGTTGCGGTCTATTCCGACGCGGACGCGAACGCGCCCCATGTCAAAATGGCCGATGACGCGGTGCATATCGGTCCGGCTCCGGTCAATGAATCCTATCTGCTGATCTACAAGATCATCCAGGCCGCCAAGGACACCGGCGCCGATGCGATTCACCCCGGCTACGGGTTTCTCTCGGAAAATGCGGCCTTCTCCAAGGCTTGCGCTGACGCGAATATCATCTTCGTCGGCCCGCCGGAAAAAGCGATCGACGTGATGGGCGACAAGGCCCGGTCGAAACGCGCGATGATCGCCGCCGGCGTGCCCTGCGTGCCCGGCTATCAGGGCGATGATCAGGCGGACGATGTACTGGTCGCCGAAGCAGGCAAGATCGGTGTGCCGTTGATGGTCAAGGCAGCCGCTGGTGGTGGCGGTCGCGGCATGCGGCTGGTCCATGATCTCAAAGACGTGCCCAATGCGATCAAACTGGCCCGGTCCGAGGCGGAGAACGCCTTTGGCAATGGCGAACTGATCCTCGAGAAAGCGATTATCAAGCCGCGCCACGTCGAAATCCAGGTCTTTGCCGACAGCCACGGCAATACCATCCATCTCGGCGAGCGCGATTGCTCTGTCCAGCGTCGCCACCAGAAGGTGATCGAGGAAGCGCCTTGCCCTGTCATGACGCCACTATTGCGCGAGCAAATGGGCGCGGCTGCGGTCGAAGCGGCCAAGGCGGTCGACTATGTCGGTGCCGGAACGGTCGAGTTTCTCCTCGACCAGTCGGGCAGCTTCTATTTTCTCGAAATGAACACGCGGCTGCAGGTCGAACATCCGGTGACCGAGGAAATCACCGGTCTTGATCTGGTCGCACTGCAACTGAAAGTCGCGTCAGGCGACTTGCTCGGTCTTGAGCAGCAGGACATCACGCTCACCGGCCATGCGATGGAAGTCCGGCTCTATGCCGAAGATCCGGCAGATGATTTTCTGCCCAGCACCGGCCCGATCCATTTGTGGCAGCCATCCGGCCTCGCGCGGGTCGACAGCGGTATCGAGACCGGCGGCGAAGTATCACCCTTTTACGATTCAATGGTCGCCAAGATCGTCACCCATGGCGCAACCCGCGACGAAGCGCGGCGGCGGATGATCAAGGCGCTATCGGAAACAGCCCTGTTCGGCCCCAAGACCAATCGCGATTTCCTCATCGATGCGCTCGACCGGCCGGACTTTGTCGCCGGTGATGCAACCACCGCTTTCATCGCCGAGAATTACGGCGAAGACGGGGTGGATCTCGGGGCGCATGATTTCGCCTCTTATGCCATCGCGGCGGTCATCCATCACAAGCTGCGGCAACAGGCGGCGCATAGGCTGGCGCTTAACGTCAATCCGGAAATGCTCGACTGGTCCAGCACCGGCTCGCTGGAAACCGTGGCGCAATATGCCGACGGCGAAGATGCCCAGACCATCCATGTCCATGTCGACAAGCCCGGTCATTACCGGGTCAGATCCGGCGAAGAAGGAGTCGAGGTGGACTTGATCAGCCTGACCGCCGATCACGCGAAATTGCGCGTTGACGGGCGGACTATCGAAGCCATCTATTATGATGACCATCGCACCCTGTATCTGGCGCTGCCCAAACGCTCGCTGACTGTCACCGACCTGACCGGCCTCAGCGCCATGGAAGACGCCGGCGGCGGCGGAACCGTGGTCGCGCCGATGCACGGGCTGTTGCTCGAAATATTGGTCGAAGCCGGAGCGCGGGTTGCCAAGGGCGACAAGCTGGCCGTGCTCGAGGCGATGAAGATGCAGCACGAGATACTCGCCGAGATTGACGGGACGGTTGAAACCATCGCGGCAACCGCTGGCAAACAGATTGCAGCCGATGACCTGATCCTGGAAATTGTCGCCGATGAAGCTGAAGAAACCGATAGTTGATAAAGACCGTTCGTGCTGAGCTTGTCGAAGTACGATTGACCGCCACGGGCCCTTCGACAGGCTCAGGGCGAACGGCAATGAGGAGACCCACCAATGAACAATAAAATCTGCGACATGCTCGGCATCGAATTTCCGCTGGTTGCCTTCTCCCATTGCCGCGATGTCGTCGCTGCCGTCTCCAGAGCCGGTGGCATGGGCGTATTTGGCGGGGTAAACTGCTCGCCGGAGACGCTCGAAGAGGAGCTCAACTGGATCGACGCCCATGTCGACGGCAAGCCTTATGGTCTCGATATCATCGTCCCGAACAAGGTCGAGGGAAAGGGCGAAAAGCTTGATCCGGATGCCGTGCTCGCCTCGATCCCGGACGAATATAAGCAATTTACCAATGACATAATGCAGCGTCATGGTGTCGATGCAGCGCGTAGCGCCGAGGACATCGAAGCGGTCCGCCGCGAACAGGTCGCCTTCACCGACAATTTGCGCGGCGGCACGGCGGCAGCGATTTTGGAAGTCGCTTTCCGCCATCCGATCAAACTGATCGCCAATGCTCTGGGTATCCCGCCGCAAGTGATGCTGGAAATGGGGCAAAGGCACAATGTGCCGGTCGCCGCTCTGGTCGGGACGAGAGATCATGCGATGAGTCAGGTTGCGGCCGGTGTCGACATCATCATTGCCGTAGGCGGCGAGGCCGGCGGCCATACCGGAGATATATCCACGATGGTGTTGATCCCGGAAGTCTGCAACGCGCTCGCCCAGATTGGCGATGACACGCCGGTACTGGCCGCGGGCGGCATTGCCACCGGCGCGCAGATGGCGGCCGCCATGGCCATGGGTGCCAGCGGCGTCTGGTGCGGGTCGGTCTGGCTGACCACGGTCGAGGCAGAGACCAATCCGGTGGTGAAAGAGAAAATGCTCGCTGCCACATCACGCGACACCGTGCGGGCGCGCTCGCGCACCGGCAAGCCGTCGCGGCAGTTGCGCTCCCCCTGGACCGATGCCTGGCAGGCTGAGGGCGCGCCATCCCCGCTTCCCATGCCGTTACAGTCTCTGGTCGCGGAGCCTCCGTTGCGGGTGCTCGACAAGCTCAGTCAGGGTGACAATCAGGGCGCCAAGGATCTGGCCACCTATTGGGTCGGGCAGGGCGTTGGCCTGATGAACGAACAGATGACCGCCGGTCAGGTGGTGCAGGGCTTCAAGGAAGATTTTCTCACCGCATATGAAAGACTGGCCGCCAATCTGGGCGAATGACGTTTCCCTATCCATCCTGAGCTTGTCGCGGGATCAATTGCACCATATGCTTCCTCCGGACCGGCTCGAACGAAGCCGGGATTGAGGATTGCATGACAGAGATAACATCGACGCAGCCACTGGCCGGAATCAGGGTCATCGAATTTTCCACGATGGTCACCGCCTCGCTGGCGACAATGATGTTCGCCCAGCAGGGCGCGGACGTGATCAAGGTCGAGCCGCCCGGCATCGGTGATCCGATGCGCTGGCTGGGCAGTCAGAAATCCGGCATCTCCGGCCTGTTCCACAATTGCAACCGCGCCAAACGTTCGATCACGCTCGATCTCAAAACAGAAGAGGGCGTCGCCCATGCCCGGCAACTCTGTCTGTCGGCGGATGTGGTGATTCACAATTACCGCCCGGGTGTGATGGACCGGCTTGGACTGGGCAGCGAGGCGCTGCGCCAGGAGAAACCGGAGCTTGTCTATTGCGCCATCACCGGGTTTGGCCACGAAGGGCCGCTATCCGGCCGCCCGGCCTATGACCATGTGATGCAGGCGATGGCCGGGTTCATGACCCTGCAGGGTCATCCCGAAGGTTTCGCCTATGTCAAAACCCTGATCTGCGACAAGATCACCGCTTATACGGCCGCGCAGGCGATTACCGCAGCCCTGTTCGCACGCGAACGCATCGGTATCGGCCAGCATATTGATCTGTCGATGCTTGAAAGCTGCATCGCCTTTCTCTGGCCCGACGGCGGGATGCACCTGACGCTGCAAGCCGACGACGTGACTCACGGCGCGCCCTTCGCCGACTATTATCAATTGCCGCTCCGTTCGACCGACGGAGCAATCGCTTATGCCGCTATGACCGACGACCATTGGGCGGCGATATTCGACATCGTCGGCCGCCCGGACCTGAAGACGGAAGAGAAATATAAGGGCATGGCGAACCGCAGCGTCCATATGGCGGAGCTTGCCTCGATCATCGCCGCGCAAAAGCCCGACCTGACCAGCGCAGAGATGGTCACCGGTCTCGCCGCTCGTGATGTGCCGGCTGCCCCCTGTGTGGCGCTGGAAGACCTGCCGGCCAACCAGCAAGCCATGGCTGTCGGTATCTTCGAACAGAGCGATCATCCGCTGCTCGGCCCGGTCCGGCATGTCACATCCCCGGCCCGTTTTGGCGGGACCAAGCCGACACCCTGCGGCCCCAGTCCGGCGCTCGGTGAACATAGCGAAGCCATATTAGCCGAACTCGCCGCACCTACGCAGGCATAGATCGAATCAATCGATTGCAGCGCCCGTCATCTGGTTGCGTCTACCCGCGATCTGGCTATTCTGACTGAAAAAATAAGGAGAGAATCGCATGACCTGGCAGATGGCAAATATCTGGGAAAATATTGCGGCGGCAATTCCCGACAAGCCCGCAATCGTAGATGGCGACAAACGCTATAGCTGGGCAGAATATGAAGATCGAGCCGCGCGGGTTGCACAGGTGCTTACCGACCATGGCCTGAAGGCCGGTGCGAAGCTGGCAATCTATTCCTATAATTCGGCGGAATATATGGAGACCCAGTTCGGTGCCTTCAAAGCACGTATCTGCCCGGTCAATGTGAACTATCGCTATCTCGAAACAGAACTGACCCATGTCATCAACGACAGCGACAGCGAAGCGCTGGTGTTTCAGGCACAATTTGCCCCGCGCGTCGCCGCGATTCGGGATCAGCTCGACCAGATCAAACTCTTCCTCGAAATCGACGACGGATCGGGCCAGCATCTCGAGGGCGCTGTCTCCTACGAAAAAGCCGTGCAAAACACGGATCCCATGCCGGTAATCGAACGGTCGGGTGACGATCTGTACTTACTCTATACCGGCGGCACGACCGGCATGCCCAAAGGCGTGATGTATGATCACAAGAGCTTTGCCACCGCGCTGCTCGCCAAGGGATTTGAAATGCGGATGATGACACCGCCAGCCGACGCCTCCGGCTTTGGACCACTCGTACAGCAGCTGCACGCTGCGGGCGCAACATCGCGCTCCATTCCTGCATGCCCGCTGATGCATGGTACCGGCATGTGGATCGGTGCGATGGTTCCGCACAGCCTCGGCGGCTGCGTGGTACTGAACGACAACAGTCATTTCGATCCGGTAGCGCTCTGGCAGCTGACCGAAGACGAGAAAGTTACCGATATCACCATCGTCGGCGATGTTTTCGCCAAGCCGATGCTCGCTGCGCTGGAAGAGGCCAAGACGGCAGGGAAAGTCTTTGATTTATCATCACTTCTAATGATGGGATCATCGGGCGTGATGTGGTCCACGGAGGTCAAGCGCGGCCTTTTAGGCCATTTGCCGCATATCGCGATTGTCGACAGCATGGGCTCGACCGAAGGCAGCATGGGGGTTTCGATCACCACCGCCGAAAATATCGACAGCGACCAGACCGCCAAGTTCGATATGAATCCGACGACCAAAGTACTGACCGAAGACGGCAAGCCAATAGCACCCGGTTCCGGTGAAATGGGCCTGATCTGCAATGGGGGAATGGTGCCGCTCGGCTATTATAAGGACGAAGCGAAAAGCGCGGCCACTTTCAAGACATTCGACGGTGTCCGCTATTCGATTCCCGGCGATTTCGCGACGGTCGAGGCGGATGGCTCGATCACTTTGCTCGGACGAGGTTCCGCCTGCATCAACAGCGGTGGCGAGAAGATCTTTCCCGAAGAAGTCGAAGAAGCACTCAAGACGCATGAATCGGTCTATGATTGCCTGGTGGTAGGGATAGCCGACGACCGCTTTGGCCAGAAAGTCACCGCGATCATTTCCCTGGTGCACGGCGCCCGGTTCGATGAAGCGGCGCTGACCGAACATGTCCGCTCGAAACTGGCGGCCTACAAGACGCCGCGGGCCATTATCGTGGTGGACGAGGTTCCGCGCGCGGCCAATGGCAAGGCCGGCTATAAGGCGGCCAGGGAAATTGCCCTGGAGCGACTGCAGGTGTCGGCATAGACAGGTCACCCGCAGCCGGCACCAGCCGTCGGGAACATAGCGCCTTCCGTTCAGTCATTGACGGATCACCTCCATCCACCGCATGAGCGCCCGATGATCGTCGAACTCATTCATAATCCGGCCTCCGGCACGTTTAATCAAACCCGGCTGGATGACCTGTCCCGCGCGTTCCAGGCATGCGGCGCGCAAGTAAGACTGGGCCGGACCGAGAAGGACGGGCAGTTCGAGATTTTTCCCGACTGTGATCTCGTCTGTGTGTCGGGCGGTGACGGAGCCCTGCAGCTGGTCGTCGCATCAATGGTTCGCTCCGGAATATCCAGGCCATTATGCGTGTTTCCCGCCGGCACGGTGAATCTGGTCGCGAAAGAACTTGGTTATTCCAGTGATCCGGAAATATTTGCACGCGAGATCATGGCCGGATTTCTAGACAAGCGAGTGGCGCGCCTCGAAGCCCCGCTGGTAACCAGCGACGGCCAGCCCTTCGTTGCCTGCATCAGTGCCGGTCCCGATGGACAGGCCGTCGCACGGCACAGCCCCGCGTTGAAAAAGCGCATTGGCGGCGCGGCTTATGCATGGTCGCTGATAAAGTTGCTCGGCGACTGGCCGAAGCTGCACTTTTCATTGGCAGTGGAAGCGCCCGACGGCACGACAGAACATCTGAATTGCAGCGCCGTCTATGTAATCAAGGCCCGATATTATGCCGGAAGCTGGGTCCTGGCGCCGGCAGCGGAATTGGGATCCAGGCATTTCCAGGTCATATTGCTGACTCGCGCCCGGCGCAGGGATTTTATCCGCTTCCTGCTCCGGATCGCGCGCGGTCGTGACCCCGCACAGCTCGATTTCGTCCGGTCCCTGCCGGCTCGTCGGCTAACGATAATCGCAAAGGACAAAATCTCCCGACTGGCCGCGTTTCAGGCGGACGGGGACACGCTGGCGGGTCAACCATATGAAATCAATATGACCGACCAGAGCGTTGCCTATTGCTTGCCGCTACCCGAATAATCGGAGGTTTTCAGGCGGCCCGACAATGGGCTGCAATCAGATCGACCATTTTCGGCAATTTGCTGGGTGGCAGATCGTGCCCCATGCCTTCAACCAGCTCGAACCGGGCGCCTTTGACATTGGCCGCGATATCCTGACCGCAGACGGACGGGATGAGCGGATCATCGGCGCCGTGAATGACCATCGTCGGCGCGGTGATCCGGTTCGCCGTCGGTCGCAAATTTCCGGTATCGATGATCGCCGCCATCTGGCGCTTCGGCCCGGGCGGGTAGAAGCCGCGTTCTTGCGCCAGTTTCATCATCGCCCGGCGTTCCTCCGGCCGGTTCCGGCCTTCCTCGGACGCGATCAGCGACGAAAAGGCGAGTCCCAGTTCCAGAGCCTCGTCCGGTGTCCGCGCTTTTGCGCGAGCCGTTTGCATCAGCACCTTGCGTACTTCGGCACTGGCTCCGGGAAGCCCGGGACCGTTGGTCGATGACATCACCGGTGTAAAGGACAGCACCCGGTCGGCATGATCCCCCGCAATCAGCTGACCGATCATACCGCCCATGGACGCGCCGACAATATGCGCCCGGTCGATCTTCAGGGCGTCGAGAACGCCGACCGCGTCCCTCGCCATATCGCTCAAATTATAGGGAGCCATTTGCCGATTCGGGAAAAAGCGTTTGGTGAGCATCTGCCGGATCGGATGCGGTGGCCGCACCCCGTCAAATTTATAGGACAGACCCACATCGCGATTATCAAAAGTGACGACCCGGAAACCTTCTTTAACCAGACCGTTGACGAAATCCATCGGCCAGTAGATCAGCTGGGCGGTATAGCCCATGACCAGCAATATGGCCGGATCCTCGGGGTTGCCGTGATCTTCTGCTTCGATATTGATACCATTGGCGATGACTTGCATGGACGGTTCCTGAACTACGCGAAAACAGGATAAGTAACAGAAAGCACAAGCGTTACAAGAACCGCAGCAATCAAAGGCTAGGGCATGGCTTCAGGGTCCGGCTGGTCGCTATCATTGTGCGCCATATCGGCGTTGTTACCGACCGTTATCGCACCCAGCCGCGCCACCTGATTATCTTCGTCCACCACCGCTCGCGCGCCAAGAATCACCGGAACCTGGATCGCCTGCGCTGACAATTTGGCAATGCGGACCGTGTAAATGCCGTAGGGAACACCATCGAACAGGAAGAATCCGTCAAACTCGGTCTGGGTCTCGCGAACGACGCGGCCTTCGCCGTTCACCAGTTCCATGCCGACACCGGCAATCGCGCCGCCGCCCCTGCGCACCAAGGTCCCCTCGACCTCGCCGGCACTGACCAGCGGCAGTTCGACGGTTACCGCAACACCGGGCCGCGGCGTAATCACCACACCGGGGAGAGCGGGCTGCACGAAGGGATTGGACAAGCTGCTGCTGTCTATCCCGATCAATATTGGCCGGAAGGGCAGCAGATTGTCGATAATCGCCCGGCCATTGGTATCCGTAGCGGTCAGCGTCACCGACTGGCCGGCCGTCAGCTCGACATTTTCAACCAATGGCTCTCCGGCCTGACGGATTCCGTCCCTGTTTTCGTCCCGATAGACGATCGCCAGGGCTTGGCCGCTATTGGCCAGCTTGTTGCTCGACAAACGGAATTTTCCGCTTCGGGGATCAGGTCCCAGACTGAACGCCAGGTTCAGACCGGCTGCCACCGATCCATCGGTCGCGGCCTCGGCGCTCGCGGTGACCGAAAAGCGGTCAAAACGGCGAACAATCCCGATGCCTGCACGCGCGCGGTCGAGACTCGCGTCATAGCCCAGCTCGGCCCGCCAGTCGGACCGTTCGCCAGCCCGCCATTCGCCGGTAAAATCAACCCGTTCGAAACGCTTCTCCGGCGCGAGCCTGTACACCGCTTCACCGCGCAACCGGACCTTGCCGATCCGCCCGGTGGCAAGCAGCCGTGCATCGAGCTGATCCGGCGCACCTGCACCCGAATCACTAAATCTTTTTTCCCAGTTGAGTTCGCCGGTTAGAGACAAGTATCTGAGATTAAACGACATTCTCCCAGTCACATCGAGAATTTCGCGGCCGTCCGAACGCGTCTCATATTGCGTATCGATATGAAAAGGCACCAATTTGCTGCCAATTTTGAAACTATGATCAATCGCCAGACTATGGCGTGAACTGATATCTTCTTCGATCTGGTCCGAGATATATTCGTCTTTGGTCCAGATAGATTCGGCGGTAATATAGCTATTGCCAAGCTGTCCGAGCAGCTGGCCGCGAAACGCCATCCCGTCACCGAGGTTCGATGAAGCCGATAGCTCAACCAGCGTGGGGCCCACCGCCCGGCGAACCGATCCCTCAAGATAATTGTGGCGATCGCCATCGATTTGCAGACTGAACAGCGAGGCTGCAACCGAGGTTTTATTATTGAGACCCCGTTCAACCCCGACTCCGCCGCGCCAACCGGCCTGGCGGATCGGCAAAAACTCCCCGAGCCGGATCAGATCCTCGCCGGCCTCGTGAATCCCTGCCCAATAATAAGTATCCCGGGGTGGAATAGAGTCCAGACCCACCGGAATCACCTTGGTATCGCGTCTTATCTGTCCTTGCGGGCCGTATAGCACCACTTCGATACGGTTCTGGCCGTAAAGCAAGGGAACATCGAGAAATTCATAACGGCCATCGGTGCGATTTTCGGCAAAAGCAAGCAACTGGCCGTTGCGATATAGTTCTGCGTCCCAGCCATTGGGCAGTTCGCCGCGGAAGCTGGTCCGATCAAAACTATCCGGCCGTTCGACGGGCCGGTTGGTCACCAATGCCCCGCGTCCTGCGACCGACTGGGACACCAGCGGCGTGGAGAATGTCGATACATCGCCCAGGGCGAAATGGGTGGCCTTCAACGGTCCGAGAAGCTGGCCCTTCGGATCGGTTCGATAGGCTCGAACCCTGAGATTTTCAGGTACGCCTTTGTTATCGGAGGACAAGCGGGCATCGAAGCTCGCTTTGCCGACTTCGCCGGACGCAAAAAGTTCGTACCGCAGGTCAAATTTCTGCCCCGATCGCCTGTCTTTCAGTCCACCAGCCGAAACCACGGCATCCACCGACGGGGTGCGCCAGAATTTATAGGGTTCCGACGATTGCGGCAGACCGGACAGATCAAAACTCTTGTGCGGACGGATTTTGGCCGCCTGTTCCTTGCGCTCGAGCGCGCGTTCGAAGGGCAATTGGGTGTCGGATTTGAGAGTCAGCAGCGCATTGGACAGATCGGGGATGAATTTCACATCAAACCATTCCGACAGGCTTTTCACGTCAACGCACCAGCCCTCGGGCACGTCATATATTTGCCCGGACCGCAATTTTGCCGGAGAACCGGCCTTTTGCACCATTTCATTGTCACGATCGATGGTGAGCGTCTGGTTCTCGGTAAAGATCCAGCCAGTTGCGCGGCGCGACTTTTTGTCGAGCCGGAGCGGAATGTCCATCGCCATGATGACATCGGCAAGATCGACACAGATTCCGTTATCGGTCTGATAGCCGCGAACGCCGTCTCCCAGCCGATAATTGCCAGACCGCAGGTCAAACAATAAGGCATCATCGTCGTTTGCGGTCCAGTCGGCCATCGCCTGCGCAGGCGATGCCATGAACAGCGAAGCCGCCGAGATCGCAATGATCCCCGCGGCCTTGACCAGGGCGTGGTAGCTCCGGCCGATTATATCATATCGCTCATTCATGGTTCATATCATGACTTCGTGACGGCGTGAGGCCGACATAAGTCATTGTTATGAAATGATTATCTAAGAACCATGTCCGTTTTGGCGATAAGTCCTCCGCCGGAATTCGCGGGTTCGTAATATTCAACCGATACCTGGCCTTTGAGCTGCGCTGCCACTTCGGGTGGTACCGGAAGCGTAACGCTGCGCTGGCCGACTTCCGGATAGACCGCAATCCCCCGTGCAACCATGACCGGCTCGCTTGTTCCCGGCTTTGTAACCCGGATTTCGCCATATACCGACCGATCGCCGGTTCGACTAAGATCAAAGGTCAGTGCCTGGCCATCCCCCTGCTGTTCCATCCTGCCGTTGGCGATAGCAGCAGTCGCCTGCAAATTGCCCTGACGGATGATCACGGGGATGGTGACACCGTAAATCGGTGTCAGGGATATCGAGAAACCCCCTTCTGGTGCATTCTGTTCGGTAACAGACCGGGCCTCGGGAATGGCGCGAAACAGAAGATGCGCGCGATATTCTCCATCAGGCAGACCTTCGGGAGCTCTGACGCCAAGGCGGATCGCCTGCGGCTGGTTCGGCGGCAGCGTCACCCGGCGTGGCGCGTAGCGGATCATTTCCTTTGCAGCCCGCTCGATGTCGTTTTCCTGTTCTGCGCTGACATCTTCCAGACGACCTTCGCTGGTCATCCGGCGCAGTTCCAGCGATATCCGGTAAGTGGCCGTCTCCGAGCCGATATTATTCAATATAACTTCGGTCCCGCGCTGCCCGTCGAGGACAACCCGGGTCGGCGCAACCAACAGGTCACCCGCTGCCTGTGCCGGCGTCGATGATAATGACATGGCTGACGCCAAGGCGCCCAGCCCGATGCAGCATTTCTTCAATAGTCTAAATCTCTGGATGGTCATGATATTCTCCGGCTTACTGGTCATTCGGAGAGGTTGGCTTCCCACAGCCGGCCCCACACAGCCCTTATGGCTAAATAGGGTTACCAAAGCGCTAACCATGGACGATTCCCGGTCATTGTCTGACCGCCCTCAACTTGCAGAAGTTCATAAAAAAACCCGTCCGCAACCCAAGGTGCGAACGGGCTTTTTAGTGCTGATCGGCGGCTTTCTGCCGTCGGTTCAGTTTTTACTGATAGCTGACGGTTACGTCAAAGTTGCCCACATAGGCGCCATCAGCCTGGTTAGCAGCAACGGCAAGCGTGCCGCCAACTACAAAAGCGTCGGTTCCATCAAGAACGATGCTCGTGACGCTGGGTGTCAGCGAAGCAGACATTGTATCCAAATTCGCGTTGGTCAACGTAACCGACGCATCAGTCGAGATCGTGACGGTTGCATTCTCTGTACCGGTAACATCAAAACCGGCAGCGGAAGTTGCGCCGGAACAGACGATTGCTGCACTGCAAGTTGCGGTGCCAGCAGCATTCACAGCGACAGTACCGGCAGATGCACCGCTTACGATCGTACCGAAGTCAAGATCACTACCATCGGAAGTTACGGTAACCTGTTGCAGGATATTTGCTTTTGCGTCGGCAGATGCAGTTGCAGCATTGGCTGCATTCGCGCCCATGACAGATGCCACAAGCACGGAAGAAGCCAAAGCGGCTTTCATAAATTTGGTCATAGTTCTGGTCCCTATTTTTATATTACTACCGAAAGGGCACGTGCGGTGCGCTCCCGTCAAACCCACTGACCGGAACGTCGCCTGTACCAACATTCGACATTGCTTATCCGAGGGAAAGGATAAAGCTTTGCTGCCAGTCATGGTTAATATTTTATTATCTGACTAACATATTGAAATATAGAGATATTATGGGTGGTTTGGTGCGAAATCTTTCGCGATATTTGCCATCCTTGGTAGCAATCCGGACCATTTCCGGACTCTAGTAGCTAGATATGTTCGCCGGTAAGGCGCTGGCAAATCAGGTCGAGTTGATCGAGATTCGCATATTCAATCGACATGGAACCACCCTGCCCGTTCGACTGGATAGTCACTTTCAGCCCGAGCAAATCCCCGAGATGCGTTTCCAGCGCCTGGATATCCGCATCGGTTTCCGACATCGCCGCCTGTTTTCTGGCAGACAAGGGTTTGTCACCCGCTAATGACTTGCGGACCAGACGCTCGACGTCGCGGACCGACAACCCCTGTTTGACTATTTGAGACGCCAGCTCTTCGGCAGCGGGCGCGTTGATCAGCGCCCGGGCGTGACCCATGGATAATTTTTCGTCGACGACAAGACTCTTCACACCATCGGGCAGTTCGAGCAAACGCATGAGATTGGCGATATGACTCCGCGATTTGCCGACAATCTCGGCAAGCCGCGCCTGGCTATGCCCGAAATCCTGACTCAGCCGCGCATAAGCTTCCGCTTCTTCGATCGCGTTGAGATCCTTGCGCTGGACATTCTCGACAATCGCAATTTCAAGCGTTTCTTCGTCGTTAAGATTGCGAACAACCGCGGGAATCTGATGCAGCCGGGCGCGTTGCGCGGCTCTCCAGCGGCGTTCACCGGCGACGATCTGGAAATTCTTGCCATGGGGACGCACGACAATCGGCTGAATAACGCCGCGCTGCCGCATACTGTCAGCCAGTTCGTCGAGCGCGTCGGTGTTGAACGTCTGCCGCGGCTGATCGGGATTCGGCCGGATATCGGACACCGCAATCGAGCGTAGTCCGTCAATAGCCGGCGCCGGTGCTTGTCCGGCATCATTATTACCGGAGGCACCCGGTGCTTCGGTTACAATCGGTTCTTCCCGCTGGATCTCGCCAAACAGACTATTGAGGCCCCTGCCCAGTCCGGTCGCGCGCTTTGGCGCCTTCTTGTTCCTCTCATTCACGGTCGTTTCGTCGGCCATCACGCAGCTACCTTTCTGTCCGGCAAGCGTCCGATCAATTCGCGGGCAAGGTCGATATAGGCGACGGACCCGCTGCACCGGTAATCATAGATCAGCGCCGGAAGGCCATGGCTCGGCGCTTCCGAAAGCCGGACGTTGCGCGGGATCACGGTTTCAAATACCACATCTCCGAGACAGGCCCGGACATCATCGGACACCTGTTCGGTCAGTTTGTTGCGACGATCATACATGGTCAGGACCACGCCCATCACCGAAAGCTGGCGATTGAATCGCGCGCGAATCCGCTCGACCGTTTGCAGCAACTGGCTCAGCCCCTCGAGCGCGAAAAACTCGCACTGCAATGGCACCAGCAGGGATTCCACCGCAACCATCGCGTTGAGGGTGAGCAGACCCAGCGAGGGCGGGCAGTCGATCAGGCAAATATCCCAGCGGCCGTTGTCTGCGCTATCCAGTGCTTTTTTCAGACGATGGGTCCGCTCTTCGAATCCGACCAGCTCGACTTCGGCACCGGACAGATCGACGGTCGCGGGAACAATCTCCAGTCCGGGCACTTTGGTCTGGTTGATACAATCGGCGAGCGGCACGTCGTTGATCAGCAGATCATAGCTGCTGTTGACGCGATCGCCTTGCGAAAGTCCGAGGCCGGTGGAGGCATTGCCTTGCGGATCGAGATCGATCAGCAGGACTTTCCATCCGCTGGCGGCCAGCGCGGTGGCCATATTGATTGCTGTGGTGGTCTTGCCCACTCCGCCTTTTTGATTGGCTATTGCGATACGAACCATATTCAGTTCAACCTCGAAAAATAGGTTTCTAGCCCTTTCCCACCAATATTCCGGCATCCGGATCGGTCAAACTATGTTCCACGTGGAACATTTTTTGCCTTTTTGGCGACAGGCCTTTAAGTTCCCTTACCGCATTTTTACCTTTAGGTAAGAGCCAAACCGTATTTTCTGTGGAAAAGCGGTGCGAAAGTGCGATGAGCCGATCCAGCGGAGCAAAAGCGCGGGCGCTTATAACGTCAGCCGGGAAGCTTTCTATATTCTCCAACCGGTCGGCAATGACACTCGCATGATCACTTATGCCGGTCTGATCTACCACCTGATTGAGAAACTCTGCGCGGCGTTTCCGGGACTCGACCATATGCACCTGATAGGGTGTCAGTATCGCAATTATGATCCCGGGAAAGCCGGCGCCCGTTCCGAGATCGAGCCAGATCTTTCCGGTTTCCGGCGCCGGGGCATAGCGCAACAACTGGGCGCTATCAACGACATGGCGGGACCACAGGCTATCTGCGCTGGCCTTGGATATCAGATTCTGTCGCTGCATCTCGTCGCGCAACAGCGCGTTGAATGTTTCAAGCCGCTGCCATGTTTCACGTGAAACATCATATTCTGCGCGAAGCCAGGCTTGCGCTTCTTCTTCCGTCATGCGGCGATATTCCTTGAATCCCGGCGACGGGCGTGAACGAGAATCGCGGCGAGCGCCGCAGGCGTTATGCCTCGGATCCGCGAAGCTGCAGCCAGACTGTCGGGCCGCGCCGTGGTCAGTCTTTCGACCATCTCGTTGGAAAGCCCGGCGATGACGCCATAATCGATATCGTCGCCAAGGCGAATTTGCTCGTTGGCGCGAAGATCGCGCAATTCCGATTCCTGCCGTTCGAGATAGGGCGCATAGCGTGCATCCTCCTCAATCTCGGCCATCAGGTCGACATTGCCGGTCTTCAAACATGCTTCCAAATCTTCCAATGAAGCGATGCTGATATTCGGAAAACGCAGCCATTGGAACAGGCTCTGCTTGGTACCGTCACGCCGGACATTGATCCCGAGCTTCACCAGATCTTCGCTCGAATAGACCGATTCGAGCGCCGCAAAAATATCATTACGCGCTTGCTGGCGGTCGCCAAACCAGACGGCACGTTCCGCAGCAACGCAACCCAGAGCCATTGCTATCGGGGTCAATCTGGTCGACGCGTTGTCCGCCCGCAAGCGCAATCGATATTCCGCCCGAGCGGTCAACATGCGATAAGGCTCGGTGACACCCTGCAACACCAGATCGTCGATCATCACCGCCATATAGCTGGTGCCGCGATCGAGCATGGGCGCGTCCTTGCCATGCACCAGACATGCGGCACCGATCCCGGCGATCAGTCCCTGGGCCGCTGCTTCTTCATATCCGGTGGTTCCATTGATCTGGCCGGCGCAATAAAGCCCATCCAGATCACGGACCTTCAACGAACGGTCGAGGGCGCGTGGATCGATATGATCATATTCTACCGCGTAACCGGGAACGATGATCTCGGCATTCTCCAGTCCGTCCATGCTGCGCACGAAGGCGAGCTGAACATCGGCGGGCAATGAGGTGCTGATCCCGTTCGGATAGACGAGATTGGTGTCGAGGCCTTCCGGCTCGAGAAACACCTGATGCGAATCGCGATCGGCGAAGCGATGAATCTTGTCCTCGATCGAAGGACAATAGCGCGGCCCCTGCGCGTCGATCGCGCCGCTGAACAAGGGAGAGCGATCAAGCGATCCGCGGATGATTTCATGGGTCTCTACATTGGTCCGGCTAACCGCGCAAAATGTCTGCGCGACCGTACGCCCTTTTGACAGCGGCGACATCGTCCAGCCGTCATCGTCAGATGGCTGCTCGGGCAAGACCGCCCAGTTGATCGTCCGGCCGTCAATGCGCGGCGGCGTTCCGGTTTTCAATCGGGCTATCGGCAGTCCCGCATCACGGATCTGTTGGCCCAGCGAAACAGAAGCGGCCTCGCCTGTCCGTCCGCCCTCATGCCGTTCCTCGCCGCGAAATAATTTCCCGTTGAGAAATGTACCGGTGGCAAGGATCACAGCCTTGGCATTGATTGTCGATCCGTCCGCCATGACGATTCCGCTGACCCGCGATTCCGACATGATGAGACTGGCCACTTCGCCCTCGACGATGGTCAGATCGTCCTGGGCGTCGAGCATCCTGTGAATCGCCGCTTTATAGAGTTTGCGATCTGCCTGGATCCGCGGCCCCTGCACCGCTGTGCCCTTGGACAGGTTGAGCATACGATAGTGGATCGCGGCAGCATCGGCGGCGCGACCAATCAGCCCGTCAAAAGCATCGACTTCCCGCACCAGATGGCCCTTGCCGAGTCCGCCGATTGCCGGGTTGCAGGACATCGCCCCGATGCTTTCGCGGGTGAAGCTGACCAACGCGGTAGACGCACCCATGCGCGCCGCAACAGCGGCAGCCTCGCAACCGGCATGGCCTCCGCCAACCACAATGATGTCAAATTCTTGGCTCATGCTGCGGCCCATAGCTCAAGCGGGTTTGCAGGTCAAAATCTACCGGTGCCCTCTGCTGTTCCACGTGGAACAATCATTTGCCGATACAGAATTTTCCGAACAGGCCGTCGAGCATATCTTCGGTGCTCGCCTTGCCCGTGATCTCGTCAAGCGCCTTGCGGGCCATGCGCAGATGTTCCGCGACGATAAGATAATCCGCTTCGTCGATAATCGCAGACAGATTGTCGCAGGCGTTCGAAAGCAGATTGGCCTGGCGTGCGTTGATGCTGACCTGGTCACCATCGGGGAGGATGTCTTTCGCCCGGACGATCAGATGATCGACCAATGCGTCCATGCCCTGACCGCTGACCGGCGATAAGGTGAAGGCGGCACTGACTTTCGGTTGATGCTCCGGATGATCGCTGCGAGAACTGACCTCGATGAGATTGTCCTGCGCCGGTCCCTGCCCTTCATCACCTAGCCACAAAATAATATCCGCAGCCGCAAATTGTTGATGCGCGCGATCGATGCCGATCTGCTCGATCGTCTCTGCTCCGCTCTCCCGAACGCCGGCGGTATCGATGAAAAGAAACGGAATGCCGCCCAGGGCAATCGGCACCTCGATCACGTCGCGGGTGGTTCCGGCTATATCCGAGACGATTGCCGCTTCCCGCTCGACCAGAGCGTTGAGCAATGTCGACTTGCCGCTATTCGGAGGACCGCCGAGCACCACTCTAATCCCGTCGCGCAATTTTTCCGCACGTGGCCGCTCCAGCAGATTGCGCATTTCTTCGACCAAAGGCCGGGCGCTGTTCTGGACTACCGCGGCCTGCTCGGGCGCAACATCATCCTCGTCGGAGAAATCCAGCTCCGCCTCGACCCGCGCCGACAGCGACAATATCTGCAATTGCCAGTCATTGATCTTGCGCGATAGAGCCCCACCGGCATTGCGGACCGCCGCCTTGCGCTGCAATTCGGTTTCGGCGAACAACAGATCGGACAGACCCTCGGCTTCCGCCAGATCCATTTTTCCATGAGTAAAAGCCCTTCGGGTAAATTCACCCGGCTCCGCCTGCCGCAAACCATCAATCTGTTCCAGCGCCGCTTCTATCGCCCGGATGACCGCGCGGCCGCCATGGCAGTGAATTTCGGCGAGATCTTCACCCGTGGCGCTATTCGGCCCCGGGAACCACAGGCACAAAGCTGAATCGAGCAGCTCCCCGTTAACCATATTGGTAATATTATGGAGTCCAGCAACACGCGGTTTTGGTAAATTACCGGTGAGGGATTCGAGCGCCTGCCCTGCTCGCGGACCGCTGATCCGCAGGATTCCTATGGCTGCCGGCGGTTGTCCGCTGGACAATGCGAAAATTGTATCATCAGCGGACAACATCACGGAAAGCGGCAGCTAGTCGCTCTTTTTCTTGGTCGAGGTAGATTTTCCGCCGCCCGATGCAGCGCCCATGGCACCGGTCAGGAAGGACGAAAACATCTTCAGACCCGCCTCGCCCATTGGCGCGATGATCTTGGTGAAATTCTGCAATTGCTCGACCGAATTCGCACCCTGCAGGAACTTCGACATTTCCTGGACGTAGCTTTCGTTGAGTTTCGCGACGTCGGGCAAGCCGATCAGGCGGCGCGCCTCTTCCGGTGTGCAGTCCAGTTCAACGCTGACTTTCATTATATATTCCTCTGTTTGGCCATCGCGACGAAGTTCCCCCTCCACGCAACAGGTTGATGTTCGACCTTGCCTGCCACCGATATGGGGATATTGTGGTCAAAGAATCAAGACATGATGCAAAGGAACGACAAGATGGGTGCGATCGAACAGGTAAAAACATTGAGCGGAGACGCCGAAATTCCCTGCTATATGGCACGTCCGCAGGGAGAGATCAGCGCCGCTATCATCGTCATCCAGGAGATTTTCGGCGTCAATGAAGGGATCAGGGCGAAATGCGACCACTGGGCCAGCCAGGGCTATCTCGCCATCGCTCCCGACCTGTTCTGGCGGATAAACGAAGGCACCAATCTCGATGCCGATGTCGAGGCTGAATTCCAGCAGGCGCTCGACCTGATGGGCAAATTCAACCAGGATCAGGGCATTCGCGACATCGAAGCGGTCATCCATTTTGCCCAGAACAGCATAGGCAGCCACAAAGTCGGCTGCGTCGGTTACTGCCTCGGCGGCCGTCTCGCCTTCATGACCGCCGCACGCACTGACATCCGGGCATCTGTCGGCTATTATGGCGTCGGAATCGACGGTCTGCTCGATGAGAAGCACGCGATTGCGCACGAAGTGATGTTGCATATCCCCACGGCCGACGGATTTGTCCCCGCCGATGCGCAGGCAGCAATGCACGCCGGACTGGACGATCATCCAAAGGTGACATTGTACGATTATGACGGCCTCGACCACGGCTTTGCCGCCCAATTTGGCGCGCGCCGCGACGAAGCCGCCGCAACATTGGCCGACAGCCGTACCGAAGCCTTTTTCAAGGAACATCTGGCATGAGCGCACGCGACAGTCTGAAAGTCTGGCACGACCATTTTGCAGACAAGGATGGAAGCGGCCTGCGCGACCAGATCGCAGAAGACGCGGTATTCCACTCCCCCGTTGTCCACACACCGCAAGCCGGCAAGCCGCTCGTTGTCGCCTATCTCAGCGCGGCTGATATCGTGCTCGCCAATGACAGCTTCCGCTATGTCCGTGAAATTGTCGACGAGAGTAAAAATATGGCGATGCTGGAATTTGAACTCGAGCTCGACGGGATCCAGGTCAACGGCGTCGATATCATCAGCTGGAATGACGGCGGCAAGATTCAGGACTTCAAGGTTATGGTCCGGCCACTCAAGGCGATCAACAAGGTCTGGGAAGAAATGGGCAAGATGCTGGAGAAGATGAAGGGTTAGACTAAACGGACCTTTACGAATGACATACGTTCCTCGATGCTAGCCTTGGGCAATTCAATCAGGACATAACCATATTCTCTCCACGCCGCTGTTACCGCATGATAAGTCGCCTTGGCTTCGGCCCAATCCTGAATCCGATCCAGATCACTACGATAGATTTCCTTCCACGGAGGAGCGACAAACACCGGGCCAGAATATCTATGGTTGCGACATGCCTGATCCAGTTCATCGGGTCTAGGCAAGCCCATCAGGTCAAGAAAACCAGCGTTATCCGGAAAGCCACGATCAAACAGCCAGTTCACGCCGGATGAATTGGCCGTTTTGAACTTCTCAAGATCCAGTTTCAATATTTCGAGCGAATAGGCCAGCGGATCACGCTTTCGCAAATCATGGCCATCAGCCCGGGCCAGAATAGCGCGACCGGACTCGCTACCAATAGCGATTCCTTCGAGAGATAATTTCTCACAGAGGGTCGTTTTACCGGATCCTGGGCCACCCGTTACAATGGCGATATTTGTCGCGTTCAGGATCACCCGAACAGCGTCAAAACACCAATCGTCTGCTCGTCACCGACCAGGCCGGAATAGATCATCTTGCCGGCGACATAGACGATGACCGCCAGCCCCAGATAAGCAATCCATTTGTAGCGCTCGATATATTTGGCGATGACATTGGCCGCGAGGCCCATGAGCGCGACTGACAGCAGCAGTCCGATCACCAATATACCGGGATGCTCCCGCGCCGCGCCAGCCACGCCAAGGACATTGTCGAGGCTCATTGACACGTCAGCTGCGGTAACGGCCCATACAGCCGCCCAGAAGCTTCTCTGCGCCTTTACGCCGCTGCGTTCGTCGCCTTCAATCTCTTCCGATCCGGGAGATTCGCCTTCGTGGAAAATCTCGCGGTAGAAACTCCAGCCAACCCAGAGCAGCAACAAGCCACCAGCCAGCACCAGACCGACAATCTGCAGCAATTGCACGACAATCAGCGCAAACAGGATGCGCAATATCAGCGCGGCGGCGATACCGATCAGAATGACCTTGCGCCGCTGTTCTGCTGGCAAGCCGCCAGCCAATGCGCCGACAACGATTGCGTTGTCCGCTGCAAATACCAGATCGATCAGCACCACCTGCCCGAAGGCCGCCAGCGCTGCCGGTGATCCGATATTGGAGAAATCATGGACAATCGCTGCCCAGATGTCGGAAACAGAACTGAGACCGCTTGCGGCGAAGGTGAATATTGAAAGAAGTTCAATCATGGAAAATACAGGGTCCAAAATAATTCACCTCGGGCATAGGGTCATAGAAAGAGTGAAGCAAGGCACGCCATTGTTGATAATCGTCTGACTGGCGGAATCGTTCCCGATGCGATTCAATCCGGTCCCATCGGACCAGCAACAGATAGCATTCTCCATCATCTGAAGAAGGCCGAACCTCGATCAACTGAAAGCCCGGCTGACGTGCAATAAGCGGCCTGGCTTTTGCCATTGCCCGCTCAAAATCATCCGATTGCCCCGGCCGGACACACAATATCGCATGTTCCAATATCATCGGGGCAATCCGGAGATTTTACTGGTTCATGCTGTCGAAGAAATCGTCGTTGGATTTTGAATCCTTCATCTTGTCGAGCAGGAATTCCATCGCGTCGATTGTGCCCATTTGCATGAGAATACGACGAAGAACCCACATTTTCTTCAGCTTCTCGTCCTCGACCAGCAATTCTTCCTTACGCGTACCGGATTTTCCGACATCGAGTGCCGGGAAGATACGTTTGTCGGAGACCTTGCGATCCAGCACGATTTCCGAGTTGCCGGTGCCCTTGAATTCTTCAAAGATCACTTCGTCCATCCGGCTGCCGGTATCGATCAGCGCGGTAGCAATGATCGACAGCGAACCGCCTTCCTCGATATTACGGGCAGCACCGAAAAAGCGCTTAGGTCGTTGCAGCGCGTTCGCATCCACACCACCGGTCAGCACCTTGCCGGAGCTCGGTACGACGGTGTTATAGGCACGGCCGAGACGGGTAATCGAGTCGAGCAGGATGACAACATCATGCTTGTGCTCGACCAGGCGTTTGGCTTTTTCGATCACCATTTCGGCAACCTGCACGTGGCGGGTCGCGGGTTCGTCAAAGGTAGAACTGATCACTTCGCCCTTTACCGAGCGCTGCATGTCGGTGACTTCTTCCGGCCGTTCGTCGATCAGCAAGACCAAGAGATAAACTTCCGGATGATTGTCGGTGATCGCCTTGGCAATATTCTGCAGCAAGACGGTTTTACCGGTGCGCGGCGGCGCAACGATCAAGGCGCGCTGGCCCTTGCCCTGCGGCGAAATAATATCGATCACCCGGGCAGACTTGTCCTTGTCGGTCGGATCGAGACTGTCGAGCTTGAGCTTCTCGTCTGGATAAAGCGGCGTGAGATTGTCGAAATTCACCCGGTGACGGACAGCGTCAGGTTCGTCAAAGTTGATCGCGGTCAGCTTGGTCAGCGCGAAATAACGCTCGCCATCACGCGGGGCCCGAATTTCGCCTTCGACCGTATCACCGGTGCGCAGGCCGAATTTGCGGACCTGGTTGGGAGAAACATAAATATCATCGGGACCGGCGAGATAATTGGCTTCGGGCGAGCGCAAAAAGCCAAATCCGTCGGGCAGCACTTCGATCGTGCCGAGGCCCATGATCAGTTCGTCCTGATCGGCGAGTTCTTTCAAAATCGCGAACATCAGATCCTGCTTGCGCAGGGTCGACGCGCTTTCAACGCCCAGTTCTTCCGCCATCGAGACGAGACCGGCGGGCGATTTTTCTTTTAATTCTTTTAAATGCATGGAGTTTTATCCAGATGTTTTGGGAAATCATATTTTTTGCATGTGTGCAGCTATTTGCTGGCTTCGAAATTCGATATACATGAAAATTTAGCCCGGACGGGCTTTGGCGTTTATTTACGCCTTTGTTATTTGAGTGTCAACTAACGCCATTCAAAATGGCTTGATGATCACCAATATCACAATGATCGCCGCGGCAACGCCAGGAACTTCATTGACCAGACGCAGGCCTTTATCCGTCATTGTCCGTTCGCCCCGCGCCAGTTTTTTGGAATAGGCCATCATCCAGCCATGATATCCGGAAAGCGCCAGTACCATCAGCAATTTGGCGTGAAACCAGCCCTGACTGAACGCGCCGATATTATAGGCAAGCGCCAATCCAACCACCCAGACGACGATTAGGGACGGATTGAGAATGATCTTGCGGAGCTTGCCCTCGCGCTCGATCCATTTCCCGTCTTCTTCCGAACCGACCGCGGTTTCCTGATGATAGACGAAAAAACGCGGCATCATGAACAGCCCAGCCATCCAGAAAATCACGAAGATCAGATGGGCCGCTTTCAACCAGAGATAGAGCATCGACAGAATTTCATTCATTGCCTCACAAGTGTAAGCAGCTTTTCAACATGTTCAATGGGCGTGTCCGGTAAAATGCCGTGACCGAGATTGAAAATATGCGGGCGATCTTCAAACACTTGAAGGATATGACGGACCGATTGTTCCAGCGCTTCGCCGCCGGCAATCAAAGCCAGCGGATCGAGATTGCCTTGCAAGGGAATCTCGGATGGCAGATTTGCATGGGCCCAGACCGGATCCACCGTTTCATCCAGACCAATCGCGCTGGCTCCGGTTTCATTCGCATAAGCGACCAGTTTCGCGCCGGCGCCCTTGGGAAAACCGATTATCGGCAGATCGGGATGAACCGCTTTCAGCCGCGATATGATTTCCGCATTGGGCGCGATTACCCATTTTTCAAATTGTGCCGGTGATAAAGATCCGGCCCAGCTGTCGAACAGCTGCACCGCATCGACGCCGGCCTCGATCTGGCCGAGCAGATATTCGACCGTATTCTCGATGATTGCGTTGATCAGTTCGGAAAAAGCCGCTTCGTCCTTGTACGCAAAACGCCGGGTGACACCCTGATCCTTGCTGCCCTGTCCGTGGACCATATAGGTCGCGACGGTCCAGGGGCTGCCGGCAAAGCCCATGAAGGTTGTTTTGTCGTCGAGCCGTTCGGCAACCCGGCGCACCGTGGCGTAAATAGCTTCAAAATGCTCGGGAGCACCCTCTAGAGACGACAAAGCGGCATCAACCAGCCTTGGTGCCAGCCGGGGTCCTTCTCCCTTCTCAAACCACAGTTTCTGGCCCATCGCATGCGGGACGATCAATATGTCTGAAAACAGAATCGCACCGTCAAAGCCAAAACGCTTGATCGGTTGCAATGTCACTTCCGCTGCCGATTCCGCATCATAGCAAAGTTCGAGGAATCCGCCCTTTTGCGCACGCAATTCGCGATATTCCGGCAAATAGCGGCCTGCCTGACGCATGAGCCAGACCGGCGTTTGATCGGTTTTCTTGCCGAGCAATGTCTGGAGGAGAATTTTAGGGGAGTCGGTTCCGTTCGGCATAGAAAGACGGTCATCCATTATATATATTTAAGTATTAATTATAGAATTGTTGTTGATGATAGAGCGTGGAAAAGGCGGTAACCTGCCAGCGCCGCAAATACAAACAGATTGACAGGTGGCCGTAAACGAAAAATTAACCGATTCTAGAATTTGATCCCCGCTATCCACAGTCTGTGGATGGAATCCATCAATGTTGGTGCGCTGTGGATGGATTTGTGGGAGTCGGGTAAGAATATTCCGCAAGTGGTTATCCCCAACTTCATCCCTTGCTTTATCCACCGTGAAATCACAAAGCTTAGGTCATGAATAGGCTCCACCTCCATTTATTATCGGACTCCACCGGCGAGACACTCGAAAACATCGCCAAAGCGGCGCTTGCGCAGTTTGACGGTGTCGAGATTATCAAGCATTTCTGGCCCATGGTCCGTTCCGAGAAGCATCTCAACCGGATTTTGGCCGAGGTCGCGGACAATCCGGGGCTGGTCATATTCACTATCGTCAATCGCGACATCAGGACGAAGCTCGAGCGGGAATGCCGGCATCTCGGTCTGCCGTCGGTTCCGGCACTGGATACGGTGACCGATGCCTTGTCGAACATGCTCGGCCAGGAAGCCAAAGCGCGACCGGGCCGCCAGCATATTCTCGACGCGGCCTATTTCGCCCGGGTCGAGGCGATCCAGTTCACCATTGCCCATGATGACGGTGTCGGCTGGGAAAACTGGGAGGCAGCCGATATCGTGCTTGCCGGTGTGTCCCGAACCTCGAAAACGCCGACGTCCATCTATCTCGCCAATCGGGGCTTCAAGACCGCCAATATTCCGATTGTCCCGGAATCTCCGCCGCCCGAGGTTCTGTTTCGCTTGAAAAATCCGCTGATTGTCGGATTGATCACCGGTGCCTCGCGGCTCGTCCAGGTACGGCGCAACCGTCTGTTGTCGCTGAACCAGGCGCCGGAAACCGATTATGTCAACGAAGAGAAGGTCAAGGAAGAAACCCAATATGCCCGGCGGATGTTCGCCGACAATGGCTGGCCGATGATCGACGTGACCCGCCGGTCTATCGAGGAATCCGCTGCGGCAATTATCAATCTCTATAACGAGCGCCATGTTGCCGCCGGAGACAGCGTAGCCAGCAATGGTCAGGCCGACAGCGATGAATGATCTGCCGCTGATTCTGGCTTCAAAAAGTCAGGCACGGCGCGCTATGCTGGCCGCTGCCGGCGTGGCCGCGGAAGCGATCGCCCCCAATGTTGACGAAGAAGCGCTCAAAGAAGGGCTGAAGAGCGAAGGCGTGACCGCCCGCAATCTAGCCGATGCGCTTGCCGAGGCAAAAGCGGTCCGGCTGTCGCGGCGGATCGGAGCCGGGCTGGTATTGGGTGCCGACCAGGTTCTGGCCATGGACGACGGAATGATGCTCGACAAGCCGGTCGACCGCGCTGATGCCATTGCTCATCTGAAATTGCTGTCGGGCAGAAAGCACAAGCTGTTCAGCGCGGCGGTGATTGCCGAACAGGGCATTCCGGTGTGGCGCCATATCGATATCGCGACGCTGTCGATGAGACCGCTAAGCGACTCTTTTATCGAGCAATATGTCGAGACCGAATGGGATAATATCCGCTATTGTGTCGGCTGTTACGAGATAGAGGGTAGAGGCGCCCAGCTTTTTTCTGCTATTGACGGCAGCCAGTTCACGATCATGGGGCTGCCGTTGCTGCACCTGCTCGACTATCTTCGCATTCGGGGTATTTTGACGTCATGACCACAGCCATTCCATATGCCGATGTCATCGGTGACCCGATTGCGCAGAGCAAATCTCCGCTGATCCACAAATTCTGGCTCGACCGGCTGGCGATCAAGGCGGATTATCGCCGTCACCATGTTACGCCAGACGAACTGGCGGATTATATCGAACAGCGGCGGTCCGACCCGGCCTGGCGCGGCTGCAATGTAACTCTGCCGCACAAGATCGCGATAATGGACCTGGTGAGTGATCCCGGCGGAGTTCGCGAGAAGATCGGGGCAATGAACACCATTGTCCGACAGGAAGATGGCAGTCTGATCGGGACAAATACCGATGCGGCCGGCTTTATGGCACCGATTGCCGACACCGACTGGTCGGGGAAACATGCGGTCGTGATCGGGGCCGGGGGTGCCGCGCGGGCGGTATTATTCGCCCTGAAACAGGTTGGAATCGGCGAAATAACATTTCTCGCGCGCAGCGGCCTGAAAGCGACGGGCCTGTTGATGCAGGCCTCGGTGAAAGGCAGCGTCCTGCCGATGGATGCGCGCTTGCCGGAAGCCGATCTTCTGATCAATGCCAGCCCGCTCGGCATGACGGGCAAGGCACCGCTCGAGGTGGATCTCGATCCTTTGCCGGCCGACGCTTTGGTTTACGATCTTGTCTATGCGCCGCTTGAGACCGGTCTTCTGCGCGCGGCCAAAAAACGCGATCTGGCGGTGGTCGATGGTCTGGATATGCTGATCGGGCAGGCAGCACTGGCCTTCGAACTGTTCTTTGGCGCGACGCCGCCGATGGAAGATGATGCCGAACTCAGAAAATTGTTGATCGCATGACGAAACGGGACAGGCCCCATATAATCGGTCTCACTGGTTCCATCGGCATGGGAAAATCCACCGTCGCACAAATGTTTGTCGACGAAGGTGTTCCCTTGTTCGATGCCGATGCCGCCGTGCACCAGTTGCAAGGACCGGGCGGCGCCCTGGTCGAAGCGATCGAGGCCATGTTTCCGGGCAGCACGAACAGCGAGGGCGTGGATCGCCAGAAGCTGGGAGCGGCGGTGCTCGGAGATCCGGCTGCCCTGCAGCGGCTCGAACAGCTGATTCATCCGGCGGTAGGGGAAATGCGGCTGGCATTTCTGAAACAACATAGCGACCGGCCGATGATCCTGTTCGACATTCCGCTGCTATTTGAAAAATCGGGCGCCGAGGGCGTTGACCATATTGTCGTGGTTTCCGCAGGGCCGGAAGACCAGCGCAGTCGTGTCCTGGTCCGTCCCGGCATGACCGAGGAGCGGTTTGAGCAGATAAAGGCGCTGCAAATGCCGGACGCGGAAAAGCGGCAAAAGGCCGATTCTGTGATCGATACATCCCGGCCTCTCACCGAAACACGACAGCAAGTGCAAAAACTTGTTCAAAAACTGAAAGCTTCCCTTGCGTAACCCAAACTTCGCTCCGATATTGGACTCATGCGAGAGATAATTTTCGACACCGAAACCACCGGCTTTGATCCACAAAATGGGGACCGGATGGTTGAAATCGGTTGTATCGAAATGATTGACCGGATCGAAACCGGGCAGAGCTTCCATTGCTATTATAATCCGGAACGGCCGATGCCCAAGGCGGCCGAGAATGTGCACGGACTTTCCGATGTATTTCTGTCCGACAAGAAACTGTTCGCGTCCGGAGCGGAAGAGCTTCTCGATTTTCTGGGTGATGCCAATCTTGTCGCCCATAATGCGCAATTCGATTTCAATTTTCTCAACGCCGAGCTGGTTTTATGCGGGTTTAAACCGATTTCGCGGTTTCGCATGATCGATACGCTGGCGATTGCAAAATCCAAACATCCCGGTGCCAAATTGTCGCTCGATGCATTATGCTCGCGCTATGGCATCGACCGTAGCCACCGGGTAAAACATGGTGCGCTGCTCGATGCGGAATTGCTCACCCAGCTCTATATCGAACTGACCGGTGGCCGCCAGATCGGACTGGGGTTGGCGGAGGACAGCAAACGGCAGGAAAATCTTGCCAGCATGCAATCAACATCACAGCGGACGGAACGCCGGACGTTTATGGCTGCGCGAGAGCATCATGCGAGTGCGGATGAACTGGCGCGGCATCAGAAATTTATCGAGGGTATCGAAAGCCCTCTTTGGACAGAGGTCTAACGGTACTGCCAATTGTGTAACGGTACCCAATAAAAGGAGAATAATTATGGAAGTTCGTGTTTCAGGACACCAGGTCGATACCGGTGATGCGCTCCAAACCCATGCCGAGGACCGGATGCGCGCGATCGCCAGCAAATATTTCGCCAAGGCCATCTCCGCCAATGTCACTGTCAGCAAAGCGCCGCATGGGCATTTCAGATGCGACATTGTGAATCACGTCATGCAGGGTCTGATGCTTAAAGCCGACGCGGCAGCCGGTGATGCCCATCAGGCATTCGATCAGGCCGCCGACAAGATTGAAAAACAGCTGCGTCGTTATATGCGGCGACTCAACGATCATCATGTCCAGGCGCAATATGCTGCGAAACAGGAAGAGGCGGCCTATCGGGTGTTCGATTCCCATGACGAGGAAGAGGAAAGCGAAGTGGATGGCGATTCTCCTCCGATCATCGCCGAAACCAGCACCGATATTCCGGAAGCCAGCGTTTCGAATGCCGTGATGATGATGGATTTGCGCAATACCAGCGCGCTATTGTTCAAAAACTCTGGCACTGGCACCCATAATATGGTCTATCGCCGCCCCGACGGCACAATTGGTTGGGTAGAGCCGCATAGCTGATAGGGTCGCTTAGTGGCCTGATCGGCAGATGATTGGCGTTTCTGTCGACCGGGCCAATGCGCTCCGGCCACCAGATTCCGGGATATTTGCGTTTTTTGGCGAATATCACCGGGACAAAAGGCCGGGATAAAAGGAATATATGATGACAATCTCGTCCGTTCGATTGGATATTGCAGCCGTGCGGGATTGCCCCGGCGACGGTGGCAAGGACGCAATCTTGCGTATGATCGGCGAAATCGGCCAGAAATGCTATCGGCTTGATGCTGAAGCCGTACGAGCAGGACTGGTGGCCCGCGAATCTCTGGGCTCAACCGGATTCGGGCGACAGATCGCCATACCGCACAGCAAATTGCTCGATCTTGACCGTTGCGTCGGTATCTTTCTGCGCCTTGCCGAACCGGTGGAATTCGATGCGCAAGATGGCAAGCCGGTCGATCTGATATTCGCCTTGCTGTCTCCCGCAAAAGGCGGAGTCGAGCATCTGCAGGCTCTCGCCGAGATTTCCCGTTTTCTGCGGGATGACAATATGGTTGCGAAGCTCCGCGGCGCATCGGGCCACGATGCCCTATATGCATTGCTGAGCAAGCAGCGCGAGCAGCGGGCTGCCTGATATCCGCCATGACAGATAATCCTGAAACTGGTTTGGAAAGCGGCGGCGCGCAGGGACATTTTCGCGCCCTCGAACGGCTTTATGCCGAGGCCCCGATCAACCGGCTGTTCAATTCGCGGCTGGAAATCGGTGAACCCGGCACGGCCAGAATTTTTTTTGATGTCAACGAACGCTATTATCACGCAGCGGGGGCAGTGCACGGCACGGCCTATTTCAAAATGCTCGATGATGCGGCTTTCTACGCTGCCAATAGCCTGGTTTCCGACCGCTTCATCCTGACCACCGCGTTCAATCTGCTCTTCACCAAACCGCTCAAATCCGGTCCGGTAATAGCCGAAGGTCGCTGGGTTAGTGGTAAACGCCGGGTATTTGTTGCCGATGCCCGGCTGGTCGACAGCGAAGGTGAAGAAATTGCCCGTGGTACCGGGACATTCATGCGTTCGCATATCCCCCTGGCATCCCTGCCCGGCTATCAGAAAGATGATTGAGCCGCGGCTGTCTGCGGAAATGAAGGTACAGACCCTTCTCAGGCTGGTTAGCCAACATGGCGGTTTCGGGGCCGTGCTGAAAAAGGGCGACAGGATATCCGGCGCGATCCTGATTCAATGCCTGGAAAAGGGCGAAAACCCTAGGCTTCTAGAGAATATGCCGACGCTTGACGGCTCCCCCAACTGGCAGCAAATATGGCCGCAAGACACTGATAACAATAAAGAATTAACTGATTATATAGCACAAAGATTCTGCTTTGATCCCGATATGTGGTTAATTGAACTGGACATCCCGGAAGCGGAACGGCTCATCGCCCTATTGGGTCAGTAAACTTGACTTTATTCCGCAAAACCATATTTGGCGCTCTACTTTGATGCGCAGGTTGCCACTGGGTTTGTCAGGAATGACAGGTGGTAAACACGCAGTCGGGGAGAGCAGTAACAGACCTTCGCTTTGGTTTTTTGGGTCTGTTTTGGCAGTTTTGACGAGAAAGTCATGAACCGCTCTGGTCTCACCGCATAAAAAAACAGGTTTATGAGCAAAATTTTTCGTGCCGCAAGCGTCTTGTCGCTTGCTCTTACTACGGTCGCGGCATTGTCCGTTACCGATGTGTCCTTCGCGTTGGAAGCAACCGATGAGACACCTGAATCCGAGATTTTTGTCGATCCGGCTCTTTTGGAAGCCGACGAATCGAACCCGGCCATTGTATTTGGCGAACAACAGGAAGTTGTCGCCGAAATTCCCAAGGATGTTATCGAGTCAGACAAGATTGCCAATGAAGGCGCAGAGCGCGGTTTTGGTGAAGATGTCGACTTTACAAATGACGACGCGTCGTCGTTGCGTCAGCTGGTGAGCCAGCAATCGGTAGAGGGATCCCTTGATGCCGAGATGCAGTGTCTCGCCGGAACAGTCTATTTTGAATCCAAGGGCGAATCGCTGCAGGGTCAGCTTGCCGTTGCCCGCGTGGTTCTGGCTCGCGTCGAATCGTCGCGTTTTCCCGATAGTATCTGCGGCGTTGTCTATCAGCGCAGCCAGTTCTCGTTCGTTCGCGGTGGCAAGATGCCACGCATCAAAACCGGACGCCAGACCTGGCGTAACGCGGTAGCAATTGCCAAAATCGCGGTGAACGACGGCTGGAAAAGTTCGGTGGAGGGCGCATTATTCTTTCACGCCCGTCATGTTTCGCCGGGCTGGCGCTTGAAGCGGCTGGCTTCGATCGATAATCATATCTTCTATCGCTAATCGCTCCGGCCATATCGAATTCATAAAGGCTCCCTTGCGGGGGCCTTTATTTTGTTCTTTTTATGTTCTAATCAGCTTTCATGACGATTATCGATAATTCGCTTGGCTTGTTGGCAGCTCATGACGAGTTGACCGGCGCGCAGGCCGTCGCTCGCGGTGTCGCCCGGATGTTTTTGAGACATGATATCTTGGTGTTGCCCGAAGTCAGCTTGCGAAACAGGCGCCGGGCGGATCTGATGGGGATCGATGCGAAGGGACAGATCGTCATTGTCGAGATCAAGGTCGCGCGCAGCGATTTGCTCGGCGATAGCAAATGGACGGAATATCTGGATTATTGTGACCGGTTCTACTGGGCCTTGCCGACCGGATTTGATGCGGCACCGGTCAATGGTGCAGATTTTCTGCCCGATCGCACCGGCCTGATCATCGCCGATGCTTATGATGCAGAAATGGTGCGCGCCGCTGCGACCCATGCGCTTGCCCCGGCGCGGCGCAAGACAGAGATCATGCGGCTGGCGCGCCGTGCGATGCGCCGTGCAGCGATCTCCGATGGCTGGATCAGCCCCGTCTCCGGTCTGCACGAACCGGGCGGCATTTGATCGGGGACTAGCCCTCCGGCCCGAAAAACCGACCTTCGGGTGCCGGTTTTTTCTCGGCATCCGCTTTTTCAATCTCCGCCAAAATTGAAGCTGTCCGGCGATCCTGCGATGCATAGTCGCGGGCGGACTTTCCGGCCAGCGTGTCGGTCCAGTCCGGATCGGCGCCGTTTGCCAGGAGCACGCGGACCAGTTCCGCATCACGGAGATGAACCGCCAGAATCAGCGCGGTCTCGCCTTGCTTATTTGCATCATCGACCTTTGCCTTTTTGTCCAAAAGGGTTCTGACGCCATCGACAAAGCGCAGCTGGGTCGCGAGATGGAGAGGGGTAACCCCCTCTTTGTCCGACAGATTGGGATTGGCCCCTTTTTGCAGAAGGAACTGGAGCCAGGTATTGTCGCGGCGCTCGACCACGACATGCAGGGCCGTCTGGCCGGTAGAGTGATCGCGCGTATTGACGATCACCGAACCCGGACGGCTGAGAAATTTAGTCGCTTCTTCACCATCCCGGTCTTTGACCGCTTTCAGAAAATTATAGCTGTCCGAAAATTGCGCGGCGGCGGGCGTCGACAGGGACGTTGCTGCGACCGCAATTCCCGCAAAGCGAAGGAAAAGGGTGAATTTACCAGCCCAAACTGCGCCAGTGTGATTTTTGTTGAACATTCTAGGCCCCATTTTGCTAACCGGAGACTTATCACCGATCCGTTATAATTGCTGACTATCAATTATCTGTTGAATTTGATTCACTAGCAGACCATGTCTGGCCCCGTAATGAACAATTTCAAAAACATCGCAAAATCGATCCTCAGCGCAGGATTATTGACCCTCATGATCGCTTGTAATGCCGCATCCGACGGGAGCACGGCGGCGGATAGCGAGCCACCGCTAGCGGGGGCCAGGATTGGCGGTAACTTCACGCTGACCAACCAGGATGGTGGCAAAACATCGGAATCCGAGTTCAAGGGCCAGTATCGGATCATCTATTTCGGTTACAGTTATTGCCCGGATGTCTGTCCGATTGACCTTGCCAATATCATGCTGGGATTGAAGCAGGCGGAAAAAGAAAATCCGGCCCTGAGCAAGAAGATCCAGCCGATTTTCATATCGGTCGACCCCGAGCGGGACACGCCGGCGGTTCTGAAACAATATGTCTCCGCCTTTCACCCCCGGCTTATCGGTCTCACCGGCACCGCCGAGGAAATTGCGGCCGTCGCGGAAAAATATCTGATCATTTATGATATCCGCAAAGATGAATCATCGAGTGAATATCTCGTCGACCACAGCCGTCAGGCCTATTTGTTCGGACCGGACGGCGAGCCGCTCGCGCTGCTGCCCTTTGATGGCACGCCGCAGGATGTTGCCGCTGAAATAAACCGATGGGTCCGCTAGATTCCGATCCACCGTTTTGGGAACAGCCACTCGAAACGCTTGATCGCGGCCAGTGGGAAGCCTTGTGTGACGGCTGCGGCAAATGCTGTCTGCTGAAAGCGGAAGACGAGGATGACGGCCAGATCTACATGACCAACATCGCCTGCAAATTACTCGATCTTCAAAGCGCGCAGTGCAGCGATTATCGCCACCGCAAGTTCCACGTTCCCGATTGTGTCCGGTTGACCCGCAACAAGCTGGAAGAATTTGAATGGCTGCCCGACAGCTGCGCCTATAAAATGCGCGCCCGCGGCCTGCCGTTACCGGCTTGGCATTATCTGGTCTCCGGGGATCGGGAATCGATCCATGCGGCCGGCCAGTCGATCCGCGGAAAGGTCATTCCCGAAAGCAAGGCCGGACCGCTTGAGCAGCATATTCTCGATGCGCCTCTTTAGCTCATCGCGTCCCGAAGCGCTCGCGATCAGCCTCGACGGGGTCAAATATCCTCTCCATTTGCGGCGATCCAAACAGGCCCGGTCGATCATTGTTTCGGCGGATACGGTCAAGGGCGTCGTTCGCCTGACGGTGCCCACGCACGCGTCGGAACATCAGGCGCTGCGCTTTGCCCAGTCAAAATCCGACTGGCTCAATGCCCGCTTTGCCGAAGCCGTGCCACCGGTTCCGGTCGAGGATGGCAGCCAGATCGCCTTTGTCGGCGAACCCTATATCATAAAATGGTCCCCGGATTTTGCGCGTGCGCCGCATCGCGTCGAAGGCGAAATCCGGCTGGGCGGACCGGTTGAACATGTCGAGACCCGTGTGCTTCGCTGGCTCAAGGCACAGGCCCGCACGATTTTTGCCGAAGATCTGCAATTTTACTGCAGTCGAGCCGGCAGTGATTTGCCCAAATTGGCGGTCGGCGATGCGCGCCGCCGCTGGGGCAGCTGTTCCGGTAACAAGTCCATCAGACTGAGCTGGCGGCTGGTCATGGCGCCAGCCCATGTCCGCCGGTCAGTGGTGGCGCACGAAGTGGCGCATCTTACGCATATGGATCATAGTGCGCGCTTTTATGCGCTGCTCGACCGGATTTACGAACTGGACCGGCGTGTCGCCGATCGCTGGCTCAAGGACCATGGCCGTGGCCTGCACATGGTTGGCGTAGAGCGGCAGTCGCCAACGACCGACTGAATCCCTTCCTTATTGCGTTTCGGAGCGCATCGCATCGGGCAGCAGGGATTCCGGCTGCTTCTGCGGAGGCAGCGGCTTCGGTTTCTTGACCGGGGTCGGCTCTGGCTTGCGGGGCGCAGGATCTCCGCCGCGGCCGATCACGGAATCGATCCAGTCCTGGTCCAGCCGTGGGTTATCGGCAGCTTCCCCGCCTTCCAGATCATATTCGATACCGCGGCCGGTCTCTATCGGCATGCCGTTCTCGTCGACATAGATACCGTCTTCCGGCGCGCCGAACAGCTCGTCCTCGTCCGGTTCCAGTTGCCATTCCGGCAGCACCAGTTCGGTATCGAATTGTTCGATCTTGCGCTTGGCCACTGCAATTTTCATAAACTGGGCAAAGGCCGATGCCGGAGCCCGGCCACCCTGCAAGCCACTGACTGGTTTGGCATCGTCGCGCCCCATCCAGACGCCCGTGGTCAGGCCGCTCGAGAAACCGAGAAACCAGCCATCCTTGTTGCTGCTGGTGGTCCCGGTCTTGCCCGCAACCGGCCGGCCGATCTGCGCTGCCCGTCCGGTGCCGGTGTTCACTGCAGTCTGCATCAGATCGGTAATTCCGGCTGCCACCCAGGGATCAACCAGCACGCGACTGCCGTCAAATTTGCTCTGATAGAGAATATCACCCTTCATCGTCTGCACCTTGGTGATGCCAAACGGCGTTATCGCGACGCCCTTGGCGCTGACCGACGCAAAGGCGCGGGTCATGTCGATCAGTCGCACATCGGAGGTACCAAGCACCATCGAGGGATTGGTGTCGATCGGAGTGGTGATACCGAAACGACGCGCCATATTGGCGATCGTGGAGGTACCGATGTCATTGCCAATCGCCGCCGCGACGGTATTTTTGGAAAAAGCAAAGGCGGTGCGCACGTTGATGTCACCCGCATAGCGGTCACCGCTGTTACGCGGCGTCCAGTTGCCAATGGTAATCGGCGCATCGGTCACCATATCATCGGGCGCATAGCCCGCTTCGAGCGCTGCCATATAGACGAATATCTTCCAGGCCGACCCCGGCTGGCGGACGGCCTGCGTTGCGCGGTTATAGTTGGATGTCACATAATCCGTACCGCCGACCATCGCGCGAACCGCGCCATCGCGGTCGATCGCCACCAGCGCGCCCTGGGCACCGGCGGGGACGCGCGACTGGATCGCTGTTGCGGCGGCGCGCTGCATATCGAGATCCAGCGTCGTCCATACCTCGATCGGCTCGATCGTTTCGTCGATCAGCAAGTCCAGTTGCGGCAGCGCCCAGTCGGTAAAATAGCGGACGCTATTCTGCCGCGGCTCCGGCGCCAGCTTGACCGAAGCAGGTTTGGCTTTCGATGCTTCCGCTGCGGTAATCGCACCGGCATCCTGCATCACCTCGAGAACCACGGTTGCCCGGCCGATGGCGGCTTTGGCATCGGCAGTCGGGGAATAGCGGGAGGGGGCTTTGACCAGACCGGCGATGATAGCGGCCTCGGCCAGATCAAGATCTCTGGCGCCATGCGCGAAGAACCGCCGGGAAGCGGCATCGATGCCATAAGCACCGCCACCATAATAGACCTTGTTGAGATAGAGCTCGAGAATCTGCTCTTTGGAAAATTTGCGTTCCATCGCCAGGGCGAGCAATATTTCGCGCCCTTTCCGGCCAAAGGTCCGGTTGTTGTTCAGGAATATGTTTCGCGCCAGTTGCTGGGTGATGGTTGAGCCGCCCTGGGCCCAATAGCCGCGCTGCGCCCGTACTTGCAGCGAACGGGCTATTCCGATCGGGTCAACGCCAGGATGGCTTTCATAGCGCCGGTCCTCGACCGATACCATTGCCGCCTTCATGACTTCCGGGATGTCATCATAGTGCAGCCACTCGCCGTAGCTCGGGCCCATGGAAAACAGTTCCTTGCCGTTGACGTCCAGCACCCGGATCATCTGGCCATTGGGTGAGGACTTCAGGTCCTCGAAGCCGGGGAGCGAGGATCGCGCGACCAGCACGGCAACCACCAACGCGATCGTGGCAAACAAACCGGCGACAAGACCGGTTTTGAAGATCCGCCACAGCCATTTGCGTACCGGCCCCTGATTTTCGCTGCGTTTTTTGCCACGCGCCATATTGTTCTGCCCATTATACGCTGAATTTAAGCTTTTCTAGCGTGTTAACGCCTTACTGCAGGCTGAACACGGAAGCACTGGAAAAATCAGTCTGCCTTGGGCTCGAACGCCATCGCGGCGCTGTTCATGCAATAGCGCAGTCCGGTTTCCGGCGGACCGTCGGGAAAAACATGGCCAAGATGTCCGTCGCAGGTTGAACAGCGCACCTCGACCCGGCGCATGCCGAGACTATTGTCCTTGATCTCGGTTACCGCGTCATTGTCGGCGGGGGCGGAGAAGCTGGGCCAGCCGCAGCCGCTATCGAACTTGCTTTGCGATTCAAACAATTTGCTACCGCAGCCGGCACAGAAAAACGCGCCATCGCGATATTCCGCATTGAGCGATCCGGTAAAAGCCCGTTCGGTGCCCGCTTCGCGCAGCACATGATATTGTTCGGGCGAGAGCTGTCGCCGCCATTCTTCATCGCTCAATATTGTTTTTTCCATATCCGGTAAATGGGGCCTCAATCGCAGCCGGTCAAGAGACCTGGCATCCGGTATCGTCACGAATCAAATCTGATCTTAACCAGATATTCAGCATATCCGGCCAAATTACCGGCCTATGAAGATGGTCGTAAAATCCTTGCTGTTCGGGGCCATGGTGACCGTATGTCTGGCATATCTGCCGGACGCAGCGCGTGCCCAATGCCGGCTTTGCGCCGTAAGTCCGGTGCCTGATAATCTCGCCGGAACGACCACGGACAAGTCGGAAATCCCGTTACAGATTGAAATCACCGCCAATCTGGATTTCTCGCGAATGGCTTTATTGGGTAGCAATGGTGGCGAGGTCAGCATTGATCCGACGTCCGGTGCCAGACAAATTAGCGGCAGTATCGCCAATCTTGGTGGTATGGCTCTGCATGGTGAAGGACGGTTGACCGGCGAACCGGGGCGTAGCGTGCGGGTATCGCTGCCGGAACGGATACAGCTGAGCTCGGCCAATGGTTCGATTGCGGAGCTGGAAAAACTCGAGACAAATCTGCCGGCGATGGCCCGACTGGATCAGGCCGGACGACTGATCTTTTCTTTCGGTGGCAAATTGAGGGTGCGAGGCGACGCCAGCGGCCAGTTCCGCGGCAGGATAGCAATCACCGCCGATTACGAGTGACCTATCGGCTCCTCGCCGCCTTCCGGGCAATCAGCAGCAGCTCATCTTCCAGCAGAACCTGGTCCGGTTGACCGCTGCTTTTCAACGTGATCTCCAGTTGCAGGACCCGCTCGATCAGCCGGGCGATATGCTGCGACGACCAAATGCGCAGCTGCCGCTTGAAATGTTTCTGGTCTCTGAAAAATACGCTGGGGTGACCGGCGACAGAATCGACATTGCCCCCGTTGTCGACCTTGCTGCGGAGCTCCGCGAGCTTGGTAAGGTGGCGCAACATGATCCGTATCAGACCAATTTCACTAATCCCCTGCGCGCGGGAAGCGGCAATTTCCTGCGCCAGTCGGGCGGCATCGCCATTGAGCGCGGCGTGAATCAGCAGGCTGATATCCTCTTCGTCGTTCTCCGCGCCGAGCAACAGGAGGATGTCGGATTCCGGTGCCTTCGGGTCTTCGGGCGTGGCGTCGAGATAAAGTGCTATTTTCTCGACTTCCAGCCGGGCGAGCACCAGATCATTGCTGGTCAGCGCGGCTATTTCCTGCGCCATCTCCCGGCTGATCCGCAGGCCTTCGGCCTTTGCCATGGTCTGGATGGTGGCGACCGCCTGTTCCGGCGTGGTTTCATAGCAGGTCGCGATCATCGCATCTGGTGCCGCGATGATCGATTTGGCCAGGGCGGTCTTGTCGCCCATGCCGGGAGCGATGACAAAGACGGGATCGCCGCCGGGCGCGCTTGCCAGCAAGGTTTCGATCGCTGCGGTTGCCCGCACCGCTTCACCGCTGTTCAGCCGCAATATGATATAGCGCTTGTCCCCGAACAGCGAAGCGGAATTGGCTTCGTCGTTCAGCCGGGCGGGACTGTCGCTGAGATCGCCGATGGTCATGTCGACCCGTTCTGCGGACTTCGCCAGCGGCTGCACCAGTTCGTCGACCAGCGCCTGACAGCGGGTGACGTTGGGGCCGCATAACAGGATCAGCCGAAACTGGTCGGGACCGGCATGATAGCGCCTGACAATGTCTTCCGGCTTTGCCTTCATGGCTGTGGCGACGCGTTGGCCTCTTCCCGGGCGAACAGAGACAGCCGGGTTACGATCTGGTTGGAAACACGGGTGGCCAGATTTTCCAGCGCCGTATCTTCTGCCGCAAGAGTCGCATATTCCGACGACACCACGTCAATACCGGCATCGGAACCGGCCGTGGCGTCGAGTACCACCACGGAATCGGCGAGGCGGACCAGTTGATAGCGGGCGCGCAAGGTTCTGCGTTCGCGGGTGATCCGGTCATCGCTGCGCACGCCAAATCCGGAAATCTTGTCTTCCAGTGCAACCGTCAGGCGATATTTCGCCTGCTGCCCTTCAAACGCGTCGAGCTGGTCCTTGAGCGCGTTGCGCATCAGCCATCCGGCCTTGCCGGCAATCGGTTCAATCTCGACATGGCCGAGTTCCTGCGCGACGACGCCAGTCGTGCCACCGGCATAAAGCGGCCGCAAATTGCAGCCGGCCAGCAGCGCTGACAATGTCACAACCATGGTGATCCGGGCGATCATGTTCTTCATATTACGATGTTGACCAGTCGGTCGGGCACGACAATCACCTTCTTTATTTCCGCTCCGTCCAGACTACGCTGCACCTTCTCGGATGCCAGAGCAAGCTCTTCGAGCTGATCCTTGCTGCTGCCCTTGGCAACGGTGATCGTATCGCGCAGCTTGCCGCGCACCTGAATCGCTATGGTCACTTCATCATCGACCAGCAGCCTTTCGTCGACCTCCGGCCATGGCGCATTGGCAACCAGATCGCTTTCGCCGAACAAGGCCCACGCTTCCTCGGCAATATGCGGCACCATCGGCGCTACGATCCGGGCAAGTGACTTGATTGCAATGGTCCGGTCTGCGGAAGGCCCGGATTTCTCGATCAGATTGACCAGTTCGAATATCTTCGCCACCGCCTTGTTGAATGACAATGCCTCGACGTCGCCAGCCACGCCGGCAACGGTCTGGTGGAGCTTGCGCCGGAGCGTCTTGTCTTCGCCTTTATCAGCATTGTCGGCGACCGTGATGAACAGGCGCCACAGCCGCTGGACGAAACGCCAGCTGCCTTCGATACCGGCCTCGGACCATGGCAGGTCGCGCTCGGGCGGGCTGTCGGAGAGCATGAAGAAACGCACTGCGTCGGCGCCATATTGCTCGATGATCGGATCGGGGTCGACGACATTTTTCTTCGACTTGGACATTTTCTCGACCCGGCCGGTGGTGACCGGTGATCCATCCGTGATGACGGCCCAGTCGGCGCCGTTCTTCTCGACTTCGTCGGGAGACAGCCAGCTGCCGTCGCCATGTTTATAGGTTTCGTGCGTCACCATGCCCTGCGTGAACAGGCTCTCGAACGGCTCGGCAAAGTCCAGCTTGCCGATGCTCGCCAAGGCGCGGGTCCAGAAGCGGGCATAGAGCAGGTGCAGGATCGCATGTTCGACGCCGCCGATATATTGCGTGACCGGCAGCCATTGTTTGACCACTTCGGGATCAAAGGGCCGGTCGTCCGGCTGGCTGGCAAAGCGCAGGAAATACCAGCTGCTGTCGACAAATGTATCGAGCGTATCGGTCTCGCGCCGCGCTGCCTTACCGCATTTCGGACAGTCGATATGTTTCCATGTCGCGTGTCGTTCCAGCGGATTGCCCGGCGTTTCAAAATCGATATCTTCGGGCAACACGATAGGCAGCTGATCCTTGGGAACCGGTACCGGACCGCAATCATCACAATGGATGATCGGAATCGGCGTGCCCCAGTAGCGCTGGCGCGATACGCCCCAGTCGCGAAGACGCCATGTGGTCTGTGCCTTGCCCCAGTTTTCGGATTGGGCGCGGTCAATGACGGTCTTCTGTGCCGCTTCTATGGTCATGCCGTCAAGAAACGCGCTGTTCACGATCTTTCCGGGTCCGGTATAGGCTTCGTTGCCGACATATTCGGCACCGGTTTCGTCGCCATCGGAAACCACGCGCTTGACCGGCAGGTCATATTTGCGGGCAAAGTCGAGATCGCGCTGGTCGTGCGCGGGCACGCCGAATACCGCGCCGGTACCATAATCCATCAATACGAAATTGGCGACATAGACCGGCAGTTGCCAGTCGGGATCGAGCGGATGGGTGACGGTCAGGCCGGTATCGAAGCCCTTTTTCTCCATTGTCTCCAGCTCGGCGGCGGTCGTGCCACCGGCTTTGCATTCCTTGGCAAAGGCGGCGAGCGCGTCATTTTCTGCTGCCAGCTTCTGCGTCAGCGGATGGTCAGCGGCCAGAGCAACGAAACTCGCTCCGAAAATCGTATCCGGACGGGTCGAGAAGACCTCGACCGTCGCTATGTCATCCTGCGGTTCGGCCAGAGCGAAATTGAATTGCAGACCCTGCGACTTGCCGATCCAGTTTTCCTGCATCAGTCGCACTTTTTCGGGCCAGCCTTTCATGTCGCCCAGTCCGGCCAGCAGATCCTCGGCAAAATCGGTAATTTTGAGAAACCACTGGCTGAGCTTGCGCTTTTCGACTTGCGCGCCCGAACGCCAGCCCTTGCCGTCGATAACCTGCTCGTTGGCGAGCACGGTCATGTCGACCGGATCCCAGTTGACCGCCGATTCCTTGCGATAGACGAGACCGCCCTCGAACAGGTCGATGAACAATGCCTGTTCATGGCCATAATAATCCGGGTCGCAGGTCGCCAGTTCGCGGCTCCAGTCAAAGGCGAAACCCAAAGTCTTCAGCTGGCTGCGCATCGATGCGATATTGGCTCTGGTCCATTCGCCGGGATGGACTTTCTTTTCCATTGCCGCATTTTCCGCCGGCATGCCAAAGGCGTCCCAGCCCATCGGATGGAGCACTTCATAACCCTGCATCCGCCGGAAGCGGGCCAGCACGTCGCCCATCGTATAGTTGCGGACATGGCCCATGTGGATGCGGCCCGACGGATAGGGAAACATCTCGAGCACATAGCTGCGCGGCTTGCTGCTTGCGTCATCCGCTTCGAACACGCGCGATTCGTCCCAGCGCTTTTGCCAGCGTTTGTCCGCCGCCAGTGGATTGAATCGCTGATCGGTCATTGCGGCCCCATTATATGGTAGAGGAAATTAGTTGGTGATCGCACCGCGCCGCAGATCGCGGGCCTTGGTGAGAATGATCTGTTCCAGTTTCTGCGTGGTCGCTGCCTTGACCGGTGCGTCCACCCAGGTGCCGTTGCTGGCAACCTGACGCGATGCCGCGACGCGCAGGGCGTCGGCGCGCAAATCCTGGTCGAGGATCGAGACATTGATTTTCATCCGCTCGCCCGGATTTTCCGGATTCACATACCAGTCGGTCAGGATCACGCCGCCATTGCTGTCGGTCTGGGTCAGCGGCATGAACGCCAGGGCATCAAGCGAGGCACGCCACAAATAGGCGTTCACGCCGATGGTGGTGACCTGAGATGCCGCCAGGTCGGCTTTGGGACGCTCTTTTCCGCCGCAGGCAGAAAGCAAGGACAATGTCAGCAGACTAGCGGTTGCAGATCGCAAGAAGAGAGATGTTTTGAGGCGGGACATGAAGCGCTCCTGGTTGCATTTTGCGCCGATCGCAAATCCATTTCACAGGATTTGTTCCGGACATGATATCATTTCAGCGCTCTCTATAAATGCTTTGCCGCAAGGGGCAAGCATAAGCGCATGTTTTGCTCTTGTGCAGCGCGGACTGAACCGCAGTTGAATGACGGCAAAATCATCCCGGGTTCATCTTCAAACTGCTAGGCTCTGCCAAATGTCCAGACAAAAGCGTAACCGAACTGCAACAGATTTAAGTTAGATATGCAAAATCGGACAAAAGGCGAAGTTGACTCGTGCAGAGCGTCAATTTTTGCTATAGCTAAGGCCGCTTAAAGGGGAATCGCACTCGTCATGAGGAAAAAGGGTAGTCATATCGGTTGGTTAGCGACGGGACTCGCACTCTCGGGCCTTGCCATGACTCCTGCCCTGGCGAGAGTGCTTTCCGGCGATGACCATATGGTATCCCTCAAAACACTGGGATCGATCGGTTCCTTCACCGTGGCCGGTGCCGACCCTGATCTCGTAGCCCAGTTCAAACTCAGCGCCTTGCGCGGCAATGCGAGCTTCAAATTTACGCCTACCGGCGGCACCCGCGACGGAGAGCGTTCCGTGACGGTGGTGGTTCGTCAGAAATCGGCTGATGCCGTTTCCATTCGTGAAAATATTCTCGCCGGAGTTTCCGGATCGGGTGTGACAAACGCAGCAAAAATTGCACCGGTTTCTTATAGCCTCGGCTCTGCGAAGGGCCTGAAGAGCTTTGCGATCCCGGTCAGAAAACTGGCTAGCAATATGCCCGATCTGTCGGAAATCGGTTCCGAAAAACTGATGGGCGATGAGAATAGCGGCAAGAAGAGTCGTTTCAACACACGCATGTCGATCGATGCTTCCGCGCCGATCAACGCCGCGCCACGCGCACTGGATGCCAGCCAGAAAGACTATACGCTTGATGTCGGTGGCAGCTACTCGCTTACCCGCAATCTGGCTGTGACCGCTGGTGTCCGGATCAACAACGAGCGTGACCGGATGGCGCCACTGACCGACAATCGTCAGGATAGCCAGGCCGTCTATGTCGGAACCCAGTTCCGCTTCTAAAATTCTGCATTCAGCTTAAAGCATCGATCGCGGCCCAGCCGTGGGTCAGGTGATTTTTGCGCGCCCGGTAGCGGCGGGCATTCATCCCCCCCAAATATATCACCGCGCCATTGGACAGGGCAGCCAGGCGGCGAACCTGCAACGGATTCAGTGGCCTCTGGCCGGGATGCGACCGGGTGGCAAAGACCGGTGACAGAAAACAGATATCGACGCCGACGCGATTGGCTTGCCGGATTTCCCGGGCATCATGAACCGGAGCGCTGTGCCACAGTCTTCCTATTCCGGACCGTCGCAACGTCCGGCCATGCACGCCATCGGCACCCCAGAGTCTGGCCAGTGCCGGTGATCCGGCCAGCAATATAATATGTCCGCGGCGCCGGGCCAGTTTTTGGACCGTTTCAAATCGCGCCCGCCGTGACGGTTCCGGCAGATGATAATGGCGAAAGACAATCCCGCTACCGCGCGGCAGTTGCCTGATGCTGTGCTCGAGAAACGCGTCATTCCGCTCGTCGGTGAACAACCATATCCGCGGCAGGGTCGAACCTCTCTGGTCCGGCAACAGGGGGCAGGGCTGGTCTCGCAACATAAGCAGCTCTATAGACGCAAGCTTGGCGAAAGAATATGATTGAGAGAGATTCACACTTGGCAAATCCAGCCCTCGAGGACATCCGCGGCAAGATCGAGAAATCTGCCAGATTGGCGGGCCGAAAAATATCCGATATCGCGCTGATTGCCGTGTCGAAAACCCGTAGCGGCGATGAGATCAGGCCGTTACTGGCGGCCGGCCATCGTGTGTTCGGCGAAAACCGGGTGCAGGAAGCGGCCGAGAAATGGCCGGCATTGATAGCGGACTATCCCGATGTCGAACTGCACATGATCGGCCAGCTGCAATCCAACAAGGCTGCGGAAGCGGTGGCCCTGTTCGATTATATCCATTCGGTGGACCGGATGTCGCTGATCAAGGCACTGGCGAAGGAAATGGATCGGCAGGAGCGCCGCCCCCCCTGTTTCCTGCAGGTCAATATTGGCGAAGAACCCCAAAAAGGCGGCTGCGATATCAAGGCGGTTCCGCAATTGCTCGAACAAGCCCGCGACGCCGGTATTGAAGTGGCCGGCTTGATGGCGGTTCCGCCGGACGGCACCAATGCGACGCCTTATTTTGCTCTGCTCGCCAAACTTGCGCGTGACAACGGGCTGGACGGACTCAGCATGGGGATGTCCGGCGATTTTGAAAAGGCGATCAAGCTTGGTGCCACCCACATACGCGTCGGCACGGCCCTGTTTGGCGAACGAGCGCCACAGACCGCATAATCAGCCCTTGTCGGATCTCTCGCCGTTCTTTTCACTGTCTTTGGCAGCGCGGTCCGCTTTGCGCTCTTCGGGTGTATCGGCGGCGACATAGCTGATGACGACATCGCCTTCCTCGATCACCGGACGGGCATCCGTTGCAAAGAATAGCAGCCGCCGGTCAGGCTTGAGAACGGCCAGCGGCTCCTCGTCTTTTTCCAGATTCTTCCGATAATCCTCGGCGCTGAATTTCTCGGTGATATTGGTCTTGCTGAATCGCCAGCCCGCCAGATCACGATCAAGCAAAGTGCCAAAATCCGCGCCCGATTCAAACAACAGCCGGCCATGCCCAACCCGGCTTTTGCTGTGGCTGTCATTGGCCAGCCGGCTGATCTGCTCATAGCCCATTTCCGGGCCGAGATCTGCGGTGATCAACTGGTTCTGGCTGTCATTGTCGGTGGCGGCGATAAGATGCTGGAATTCGCCCATATCGATATTGTCATCATGCGCCTCTTCGAGCACATCGCCGTGGCGGATCGTCAGGCCTTCGCTATGCGCCCGTCGCAGGGCAAATTTGCTGTCGTCCGTAATCAGAACATCGATATCGAGAGATTTCAGCATTTTACCCAGAGCAATTGACCAGCGGTTGGCACCGGCGATCAACACGCCTTCGCCTTTTCCTTCGGAAATCCCCAGCCGTTCGGCGACCCAGGAAGCGGAAAAGCCGTGCGCGAATATCGTCGCTATGACAACGGCAAAACTGAGCGGGACAAGCGCCTCGGCCCCCGGCAGTCCGTAATCGACCAGGCGTATGGCAAACAGACCGGTGATCGCGACCGCCACGATCCCGCGCGGAGCTATCCAGGCGATGAACAGGCGCTCGCGCCACGGTACCGAACTGAAAAACAGAGCCAGCAGCACCGAGAGCGGCCGCACAACGAACAGCAGCAAGATCAGGAAGATGACAAATTGTGGCCGGAACTGCTGCACCGTTTCCCAGTCCAGCGTGGCGGAAAGGATGATGAACACACCGGAAATCAGCAGCACCGCCAGGTCTTCCTTGAACCGGTAGAGCGCCTGACTCGAATAGATTTGCCGGTTGGCCATGACGATGCCCATCACGGTGACCGTGATCAATCCGGTTTCATGCTTGATCAGATCGGCGATGACAAAACCGGCGATCACCGTGACCAGCAGAAAGGGAGCCTTCAGATATTCCGGAACCTTGCCCCGGGGAAACAGCCAGGTGACGGCAAAGCCGAGTCCTGCACCGATCAGACCGGCAATGAAGCTTGCGGCCAGCACATCCATGCTGATGACGGCGATATTGGCATCGGGGCCTTCATAGGTGATATAGGCATAGATGCCGACAGCGAGCAGAGCGCCAATCGGATCGTTCACAATGCCTTCCCATTTCAGGATATTGCGAACCCGCGACGGAACCCGCAGCGTCCGCAGCATCGGACCGACCACGGTAGGACCGGTGACGATCATGATACCGCCGAGCAACGCCGAGATTTCCCAGGACAGGCCAGCGCCATAATGCGCGGCTCCGGTGCCCAGTACCCAGGCAATCGGTCCGGCAATGAATATCATTGCCGTTACCGCGCCACCCGCTTGTCGCAATTCGCGGAAGTTCAGGCTGAGCCCGCCTTCAAACAGGATCACGGCAACCGCCAGTTTGATGATCGGTTCCTGCAACGCGCCGAAATCGCGTTCGGGATCAATGATACCGAGCACGGGGCCCGCCAGAATGCCGACGATCAGCATGAGAGCGATGGCGGGACGACCGGTCCGCCAGGCAATCCATTGCGCACCGATGCCGAGGAGGCCGATCAGCGCGATCTTGACCATGAGAGAGTCAACTAGTTCCATCATCTATCCTTGGCGGGTTTTTCGGCCTTATGCAAAAAAACTTTCTGCCGCCTGTGGATCAGCAATCACCGAAATGGTCAATTGCTTCCTCGATAACGGCGTAAACAGCATCCAGTTCCACAGGGCTGATACAATAAGGTGGCATGATGTAGATCGTATTGCCCAGCGGTCGAAGTAAAATCTTGTGATCCCGGAAGAACGCCAGCAGTTGCGGTCCGAGACTGGACATATAGTCGCCGGCACCATCATCGATTTCGAACGCCAATATGGTGCCACACTGGCGCAGCCCGCTGACGTTGGATCTGCGTTTCAGTCCCTCTGCAAAGGCGCGATGCGAGGCGATGATGCCGTCGATCCGGTCCTGCACCGGTTCGTCGCGCCAGATGGCGAGATTGGCATTGGCCGCCGCGCAGGCGATCGGATTGGCGGTGAAACTGCTCGAGTGGAAGAACATCTGCGCGCGATCTTCGGAATAATGCGCCTGAAAGATGGGATCGCTGGCAGCGGTAACGGCCAGCGGGATGACGCCGCCGGTCAGGCCTTTCGCCATGCACAATATATCCGGTTCGACGCCCGCCTGTTCGCAGGCAAAGACGGTGCCGGTGCGGCCCCATCCGGTCATCACTTCATCAGCAATGAACAGGACATCATGCTCGCGACAGATCGCCGCCATCTGCGCCAATATATCGGCGCTATATATTATCATGCCGCCGGCGCCGAGAATCAGCGGTTCGACGATTAGCGCCGCCGGCGGGTTCTCGCGATCCTTGCAAAATGCTTCAAGCTGGTCGAGCGTCGCCTGCTCTGCGCCGGCTTCCGGAAAGCCTATCGTGCCGACGTCAAACAGCAAAGGCGCATAGGCCTGGTTGAACACGCCGCGCGCGCCGACCGACATCGCACCGATCGTATCGCCATGATAGCTATGCTCCATGACGAGGATTTTCTGGCGCAACTCTCCGCGATTATGCCAATAGCCGAGCGCCATTTTCAGCGCGACCTCGACCGCCGTCGAACCGCTGTCGGAAAAGAAGATATGTTCCAGAGAAGCCGGCAGAAAGTCAGACAATCCCGCTGCGAGTTCCCGGGCCGGTTCGTGAGTCCATCCGGCAAAGATCATCTGGTCCAGCCTGGCGCTCTGCTCCTGGATCGCGCTGACGATCCTGGGATGGCAATGGCCGTGGGTCTGCACCCACCAGCTCGATATTGCGTCGATAATCTTGGTGCCGTCTGCCTGATAGAGCGCCGCGCCGTCGGCCCGCGCGATTTCCGGGATCGGTTCGCCAAGACCGTGCTGGGTGAACGGGTGCCAGATATTGATACTCATGACGCAAAGTCTCCGATATCGAAATGCGCAGCAAAGGCGTCCTGCAATGATTCCGGTGAGAGTTCATCGATGACCGGCAAGCGCCCGAGGCGGGGCACAGCGCCGATCCGGCAGATGGTCTGCTCGCTATCGACATTTTCGTCGCCGATGAACGCGATACCATGGATGGGCACGCCGCGGCTGCGCAAAGCCTCGATCGTCAACAGGCTGTGGTTGATCGTCCCGAGACTGGTCGAGGCGACGATGATCACCGGCAGCGCCCAATGGGCGAAGAGATCGGCGAACAGCAGCTCCGGGTTGATCGGGACCAGCGCACCGCCTGCGCCTTCGATGATCAGCATACCGTCAACCTGCGGGATGTCGAGATCGTCCAGACCGATGACAATGCCTTCCTGCGCCGCCGAAAAATGCGGCGAGGCGGGAATCTTGAGCCGGTAGCGTTCGGGCAATATCCGGGCAGGATCGATTCCGCCCAGCCGCGCTATGGTCTCGCTGTCTGTGCCGTCTGCGAGGCCGGCCTGCACCGGTTTCCAGTAGCTGGCGCCCAGGGCCGCGGTCAGCGCTGCGGCAAAAACGCTCTTGCCGATATCGGTATCGGTGCCGGTGATGACCAATTGCCGGTTCATGCCGCGTCCGCCAATACCAGCGCTTCGTGCAATGCGGCCGAGAGGTCCCGAATATCGTCCTGCGTCACGTTCAGGGTCAGCGAAATACGCAGACGCGCGGTTCCTGCTGGCACCGTCGGCGGGCGGATGGCGCGGACATCAAATCCCTGGCCCTGCAGTCTTGCCGCCACTTCTACCGCCACCCTGTCTTCGCCAAGGATGATCGGGAAAATCTGGCTATCCTGATGGTCGCCGAGGGACAGGCCGGAAAAACAGTCCCGGGCCAGCGCGATATGCCCGGCCAGACCGGCCTGCAGCGACGGATTGTCCGCGACATAGATGATCGCTTGCCGGGCCAGATGCGCGGTCAGCGGGCTCGGCGCCGTGGAAAAGATAAACGGCCGGGCGCGATTGATGAAAAATTCGCGCAGGATTTTCGGCATGGTCAGCAGGCCGCCTTCGCCGCCCAGCGCCTTGCCGCAGGTCCGCAACAGGATCGCGTTCTCCTGCCTGCCAATGTCACCGGCCAGACCGGTACCGCCCTCGCCATAGACCCCGACCGCATGGGCCTCGTCGATAACCAGCATGGCGTCATGCATGTCGGCAATGCGCGCGAGATCGGCCAGCGGCGCCCGGTCGCCGTCCATGCTGTACAGACTCTCCGCTGCGATCCAGATGGTGCCTGTACCGCCGGATGCGCGCCAGTTCCGAATTTCCTGCTCGACAGCGTTGCAATCATTGTGCGGGAAGCCTGTAAACTCCGCGCGGCCGAGCTTCATGCCGTCATGAACGCTGGCGTGGATAAGCTCGTCATAGAGCAACAGATCGCCTGTCTGCGGAAGGGTCGCGAAAAGGGCCGCGTTGGCGGCAAAGCCGGAACCGAAGAACAGGCTGGATTCCGCGCCATAATGGTCTGCGGCAAAGGCCTCGAGCGCTTCATGTTCGGGATGGTTGCCGCCGAGCAGCCGTGATCCGCCCGATCCGTGCGCCATGCCGTTGGCGATCGCGGTCTGGGCGCAATCTTTCAGATAGGGACTGCGGGATAGTGCGAGATAGTCGTTCGAGGAAAAATCCTTGCCGGCCGGAATAGACAGCCGCCGCTTGCGTCCTGCTTTTTCCAGCGCATCGAGCTGGTCGCGATAGGGTGTGAATCGATCCATGACCGCGCCGTTAGCAGCCGCTGGTGGCCAGAGGCAATGCAAGCTGCCCTTCATCGATAAAGTCTATTGGTGACTCGCTAAAGGGAAGCGGGAATCGCACCGGCTTCTTCGCCAGGCCGATGATTGCCTCTGCCGGACCGCCGACACATGCTTCGATGGCCGGATCCTGGGCCGCCATACCGCCGGTCAGCGCGCCGAAAGCGGGCATGATCAGATGCTGGCGACCTTTGACAAAGCAGCGCCGCGCAACATGGCGGCCGCGCACCGCGATGCGGAATTTCGGGTGATAATGGCCCGATATTTCGGGCAACAGGCTGTTAGCGCTGGCCTGGTGGCGGAGTGCTAGCCCTTCGCCGGTCCATTCATCGACCACGCAGCCACCCCACAGGCCAGCCACGTCACGATCGTGATTGCCGGTTATCCAGATCCACTCCAGCGCGCCGGTCATCGCGGCAAGCTGCCTTGCCGCTTCCGGTTCCAGCCTCGCCTCGCCTTCATCATCATGATAATTGTCACCGAGACAGAAAATCGTCGTCGCACCGGTAGCACCGACCAGATCGGCCAGCTCCGCCAGCGTTGCCTGGCTGTCATAAGGCGGCAGCATCTGGCCCTGCCGCGCGTAAAAGCTGGCTTTCTCGAGATGGAGATCGGCAACCAGCAGCGCGTTCTTCGCCGGCCAGTAGAGCGCTGCAGGAGCCACGATATCAAAGCGGTGATTGGCGAACAGAAGGGGAACCATGACCCGCTATGCGATGAACATCAAAGCTATGCAAGCCGCTCTATTGGAATTTTTGCCGCAACCATCCTATATGCGCAGCCATGACCGAATCTCAATCTCCCGTAAAAGTCGCCGCGCTCTATCATTTTGCCGTGGTCGACGACCCCGCTGCCCTGCGTCTGCAAATACTCGCCTTGTGCGAGGAGCATCATCTCAAAGGCACGATTTTGCTCGCCCACGAAGGGATCAACGGCACGATCGCCGGCGCATCGGTCGATATTGACGCGGTGATTGCCGGTTTGCGTGCCCTGCCGCTGTTCAATGGGCTGGAGGTAAAATATTCCGAGGCCAGCACGATGCCGTTTCTGCGGATGAAAGTCCGGCTGAAAAAGGAAATCGTCTCGATGGGTGTCGAGGGTGTCGATGCCGCGACCCAGCAAGGCAATTATGTCGATCCGGCAGACTGGAACGACCTGATCGCCGATCCCGACACGGTGGTGATCGATACCCGCAATGGTTATGAAGTGGCGATCGGCAGCTTTGACGGCGCGATTAACCCGGACACCAAGAGTTTCCGCGACTTTCCCGCTTGGTTCGACGAATTTTCCGAGGAGCTGCGCCAAAAGGACAGCAAGCAACCCAAGATCGCGATGTTCTGCACCGGCGGGATCCGCTGCGAAAAGGCAACCGCTTATGTCAAGGCGCAGGGCTTTGACGACGTCCATCATCTCAAGGGCGGGATATTGAAATACCTCGAACATGTGCCCGAAGCGGAAAGCATGTGGCAGGGCGATTGCTTCCTGTTCGACCAGCGGGTTGCGGTCGGTCACGGCTTGCAGGAATCGGACTATGGCCAATGCTATGCCTGCCGGATGCCGCTCAATGTCGCTGACCGTGCCTCGCCCGATTATGTGCCCGGCGAAGCCTGCCCGCATTGCATCGACCAGCGCAGCGACGAACAGCGCGCGCGCTATCGCGAACGCCAGCGTCAGGTCGAGCAAGCGGCGGAAGAAGGCCGTCAGCATCTCGGCACGGCATGACCGCCATGACCGAAATGCCGGTCCTCTATAGTTTCCGGCGCTGCCCCTATGCGATGCGCGCGCGGATGGCGCTGCTGGTCAGCGCAACTCCGGTTCGCTTGCGAGAAGTCGTGCTGCGCAACAAACCCGAAGAAATGATCGCTGCCTCGCCCAAGGCAACGGTGCCCGTGCTGGTGTTGCCGGACGGGCAGGTCATCGATGAAAGCCTGGCGATCATGCACTGGGCCTTGGCCCGCAACGACCCGCAAAACTGGCTTATGGGCAGTGACGCCGAAGCCGCGCTGATTGCGGAAGCCGATGGCCCGTTCAAGGACCATCTCGACCGCTATAAATATCCGACGCGCTACGAAAATGTCGACCCGCTCGACCATCGCAGCGCCGGACTGGTCTTTCTCGAAAAGCTCGATGGTTTGCTTCAGACATCGGGGCAGCTGATGGGCGCGAAGCCCAGCCTGGCCGACCACGCCATTTTCCCATTCGTCCGCCAGTTCGCCAACAACGATCGCGACTGGTTCAATGCGCTGCCCCTACCTGCCCTGCAGAATTGGCTCGGCGATCATCTTGCATCTGCGTTATTCGCCACGACGATGGTAAAATATCCGCAGTGGGTGAGTGGAGATGCAGAACCGGTTTTCGCTTTGGAAGTGGCGGCGTAGCGTAGGCGAAGCCATCGTGTTCCGGGGATTTTTGCACCTGTCACCGTGATCCCTATGGAGGATGGCTACTTCAATTACGCAACGTCACCGTAATTTGAAATTATTAGCCAGAGAAGGGAATTCTATCTTGTGCAACCACTGAAAAAACGGCCAAATTAAATACAAGAGCTAAACATGTCGCAATTTTCCAGCCTATTGATGCAGAATTCATGCCACGGCGCCATGTCTTTACGGCGATGTACACAGTAGCAATTATTGATGATATGACGGTATAAATTGGACTAATTGCATAAAATGCAAAAAATATAAATAACTGCATAAATAGTTGGGTAATAGCTGCTCGCGCGAACCACACTATAGGGATTGATCTATATACTCCATATTGGTACAATTACTTAGCCCCCAATAAACATAGATAAATAAATTAATCAAAATTCGGCAATTTATCGACGGCACGCTGGTGATGAATTTGGAATACCTTGTACTCGACGCGCATTCGAAGTTTCAGTTACAGTCATGACGATCGAACCTAGATCAACGGACCTAGTTGTTTGGGGTCACGCTGAAAGGTAGAAAAATACCTAACTATTCTGGATTTTCGCTTCAACACTATAGCATTGTCTCCGCAAAGCCTTCTGAAAGCAACATGAAAGCAAATCCACCCTTAAATTCCAACCCGAAGCTTGAGCCCGACCTTCGTATCTGGCGCGGCGTCCGACAGGCCGACTGCGCCATCAACCCCGATCCGGACCGAGCGGGTCAGATTGGTTCCGAACCCCATATTGATGCTCTGGCTGTCGCCGATGCTGGAGGAAGCAGATTGTTCATAGGAATAAGAGGCCGTCAGCGCGCTGTTCTCGCCGAGCAGCAGATGGCTGCCGGCGGTTCCTGACAGCGTGTTACGCGTTTCGAAATTATCCGGCTCTCCGATGATCGTATAGCCGGCGCCGACGAACGGCACGACCGCACCGAGTTTCTTGGACAGCTGTCCGGAGACGCCATAATCGACCTTGCCGGTTCCGAGGCCCTTGTCCCTCGATGCGGTCGGGACTTTCACGGAAGCTCCGATGCTGGCGTCGACACCAGCAACCGGCAGCTGATAGGCGGCGGCGAGCGAAAGGTCGCCGATGCCCTCGCGCTTGACTTGGCCTGTCTGGGTGCCGTTCGATCCAAGCAGTGGCGTGCCGAACAGCCCGCCCTGGTTGATGATAACTTCCTGCGGAGCGGTGGACGAGATATAGGGAATCGAGGCCGACGCGCTGAACCGGCCCTTGCTCATCGCCACGCCCGTGGTCGCAAAAGTGGTTTCATAGTCCAGGCCTTGGCCGACATCGCCTTCGACATGGTCAACGCCGGTGAAAATCTGGAAACGGGTTTCGTTCTGCGGGATGCTGTTTTGTTGTTCGCTAACGTCCTGTGCAAGGGCAGGGCTGGCGGTTGCGAGCAGGATCGGTAAAGTAAGAAAAATGCGCATGGTTGGTTCGCTCCTTGAAGAAATCGCAAAGCGCCAAAGAGGCGGATGCTTGTCTGTGTGTGGAGGGAACGAACCGGATTGCCGGTTTAATCCATTTTATTTTTGCAAAAGGTGGTTTAGGCTCTAAGCTAGACGAGTTTTGAGACTTTCCTGTCGGTGTCATGAAGTTGCCTGGTCAGAACTTGATCCGGGTGCCTATTGAGTCGCTGGTATATAACGGGGCATTTTTGGGAGTGAGAAAATGGATTTTGCGATTGGGAAAATCGATCGCGACCTGATCGAATTTCCGGAGCATGTCCATGCCCATCAACAAGGTCGGCTTGTTTGCCAGTCCGAAGCGTTCAAACGGCGGCGCATCGGCGAAAGCAACCAGCAGGTTAGCGAAACGGGCACGACCGATACGGAATTCGCGTAATCTCCCGAATTCCACCCCCAGAGTTTCTCCGGTGACGGCAATCAACAGATTATCATCGCCCAATTCTTTGGCTCGTTTCTGCATTCGTTTTTGCAGAGCACTGTTGCCGATGGACATTTCCGCTCCGGTATCGATGATGACGTTGACCTCGATACCGGCAATCGTCGCGTCCGTAAAAATCAGCTGGCCGGACCGGCGTTTGGCGGTCACCACGATTTCGCGTGACGGTGGCCGGTCGCGCGCTTCATCTGCATCCTCGATGATAATCTGGTTTGTGACAAAATCGAACAGGATGCGCTGGTCCTGCAAACCGTCGAGGCCCAATATACCATCGGCGCCGATATGCTGTGCCGCCAATACGGGCGAAACCAGCCCGTCATAATTTTTCTGGCCCAGGGTCAGCCGGGGCACGTAGACCATGTCGACCATGGAAATACCGGCAATGCTCATCAATTGGGCCGGTTCTTCGCCTTCCAGCGCCAAATTGTCGGCGATTTTGCGCGAAATCACGGTGCGTTCCGCGCCGGTGTCGATGACAAAGGAAAACGGACCGTTGCCTTCTATGCTGACCGGTACGGTCATCCGTTTGGCACGATCCTGATCGATATCGACAATCTCGCCGGCGGGAGTCGGCAAGCTTTCGGGTGTCACCGGTTGGCCAAAGGGAATAGGAAAGGCCATCGTCAGCGCGGGCGTCAGGAAAGCGGGAATGATGTTCGTCAAAAAAGGGGACATAATATCTCCGATCTGTTTGCTCCGGTCAGCGACAATCTACGCTCCCGGTTCCAACTTGCCAAAGCTATACCACAAATAGCCCTTCTCACTCGACCAATAACGTCACTCGAGACCCTCCGGCAGCAGGAAGTAGATTTTCCGGTTGGCGAAATCGATCGCCAACCGGTCAAATTGGCGCAAGGCATCCATGCCGAGAAACAAGGCCGGTCTCTTGCCCAGCTTCAAAGCCTTGAATGGTGCAATATCGGCAAAGGCGATCGGGATGATACCAAAACGGGCGCGACCGATCACCAGTTCCTCGGCGATCCCGTAATCCGCTTCGACTGATCGGCCGGTAACGTCGACAAGGCTGGTTTGTTGCAAAGCGGAAGCTTTCAGCCGCAACCGCCTTTGCAGCGACTTGTTGCCGATCGACAGTTCCCCGCCGGTGTCGATGATCACGCTGGTCTTGATCCCGCCAATCGTCGCGTTGGTGAAGATCAGTTGCCCGGACCGCCGCCTTGCCGTTACCACAATCTCCCGGCGAGACCGGCTACGCAGCTTTTCGCTGGTATCGCCGACCGAGATTTGTTTGCCGACAAAATCGAACAATATCCGTTGTCCTTGCAGGCTGTCGAGACCGAGAACGCCATCGGCGCCGATATTGGCGGCACGAAAAGTAGGTGAGATCAGGCTGTCATAGCTGCGCTTGCCCAGGGTCAGGCTAGGGACGTAGACGGTCTGTACTGTAGTGGTACCGGCCAGCGCGACAATCTTGACCTCGTCCTCGAGATCAAGCGCCAGCGCACCGGCAATTTCCCTGGACAGGATGGTGCGCTGGGAAGCGGTATCGATGATGAACTGATAGGGGCCGCTCTGACCAATGCCGACCGTTACGGTCATCCGCTCGACCCGGTCCTGCGCGATCGCAATCTCTTCGGAGTCGGGTTGAAGAAACTGGTCGGGCAGCGCGTCGGCGATATGCGCTTCGGCTTCCGGTTCAACCGGAACCGCCACTGCAGGCTGGGCCGCGAATAGCGACGCGCAGAGGGGAAGCAGCATTGTCGAACAAGCCATTTGCCAGCCTTACGCGAAAAACCGGATCCTTCCAAATGCCGTGCGACGAGACGCCGGACGCTAATCCACTTTCATCGCTTCGTTGATCAGCGATTCCGCCTCGATCAGCAGCGCATCGTCGGTCGCCCCTTGTGCCACATGTTCGCGGCCGATCATCACCAGCACCGGCACCGCGAGCGGGCTGACCCGCTCCAGCTCGACATGGATGATCGAGTCGGCCGCTCGATCGAGCAGATCGCCGAGCCGGCCGACATCGGTCATCCGCGCCCGCGCATCGGCCCAGGCCGCCTGCATCAGCAGATGGTCCGGCTCATATTTGCGCAATACATCGAAGATCAGATCGGTCGAGAATGTGACCTGCTTGCCGGTCTTGCGTTTGCCCGGATGCTGGCGCTCGACCAGACCGCTGATCACGGCGACCTCGCGAAAGGCGCGTTTGAGCAGGTGCGAACCCTCGACCCACTCGAAAAATTCGTCCTCCAATATGTCGGCGCTGAACAAGGCGCCGGGATTGGTGACCGGTTCGAGGCTATAACAGGCCAGCGCATAATCATTGGCGACAAAGCCGACCGGTTTGAGGCCGCGATCTTCCATCCGCCGGGTCAGCAACATGCCGAGCGACTGGTGCGCGTTCCAGCCTTCGAAACTGTAGCAGACCATATAATGCAGCTTCTTGTGCGGAAAGGTCTCGACCAGCAACTGCCCCGGCTCGGGCATGACCGAGCGATGGTCCTGCATCTCCAGCCATTCGCGAACATCATCGGGGAAGCGCGCCCAGCCGGCGCGGTCGGTCAGAAAGCCGCGCACCCGATCGGAAAGATGGGTGGTCAGCGGCAGTCTCGCTCCGCCATAGCTCGGAATCATCGCGGCTTTCTTGGCCGCGCGGACGATCACATCGCTGGCATCCATCCTGATCAGCTCCAGACTCAGCCCGGCGAAGAAAAACGTGTCGCCGACCGACAGCGTGGCGGCAAAGCCTTCCTCTATCTTGCCTAGATTACGGCCATTTTTGAACCGCACGTTCATCATCGCGCCGTCAACGATGATCCCGGCGTTGAGCCGGTGCTGGGCGGCAAATTTCGGATGGGTCAGGTGCCAGACGCCCTTGGCATCCCGCCGCAGCCGCTTGAACTTGTCATAGGCCTTCAGCGCATAGCCGCCGTCGCGGGTGAAGTTCAGCACCCGCTCGAACTGCTCTTTCGACAGGGCGCTATAGGGCAGGGCGGATTGCACCTCGTCGAGCAGATCATCCTCCTGAAACGGACCGGCGCAGGCGCAGCTCATCACATGCTGGGCCAGCACATCAAGACCGCCGACGCGAAACGGCTCGCCGTCGCGGCGGCCCTCGTTGACCGCGTCGAGCGCCGCCTGGGCCTCGAGATATTCGAAACGGTTACCGGGCACGAGCAAAGCCTTTGATGACACATCGAGCCGGTGGTTGGCGCGACCGATCCGCTGCAGCAGACGCGACGAGCCTTTCGGCGCGCCCATCTGGATCACGCAATCGATATCGCCCCAGTCGACCCCGAGATCGAGCGAGGCGGTACAGACCAGCGCCCGCATCCTGCCTGACGCCATGGCATTCTCGACCTTGCGTCGTGCCTCCCGGGACAGACTGCCGTGATGGACGCCGATCGCGAGATTGTCCTCGTTGATGTCCCACAGCTTCTGGAAGGTAAATTCGGCGAGAAACCGCGTATTGCAGAAGACCAATGTCATCCGGTTCTTGCGTATCTGCTCCATCACCTGCGGAATCGCATAGGTTCCGGCATGACCGGCCCAGGGCACGCGCACCGGGTCGCCTTCGGGCGTTTCGGGCAGCATGATCGATACGTCGGCCGGCGCGCCCTCCGCGCCAAGCACATGGGTCACCGTGTCGATATCGCCATAAGGCGCGAGCCAGGCGCGGAAATCGTCCGGCTCGGCCACCGTCGCGGACAGGGCGACCCGCTGCATCTCCGGTGCGATTTTCTGCAATCGCGCCAGCGACAGGGCGAGCAGGTCGCCGCGCTTGCCGGTGGCAAAGGCATGGACCTCGTCGATCACCACCCGTCTGAGACCGGCGAACAGGGCGAAGCTTTCCGGCTGGCTGAGCAGAAGATTGAGCGATTCCGGCGTGGTCAGCAGGATCTGCGGCGGTTTGACCCGCTGCCGCGCCTTGCGGCTGGCCGGCGTATCGCCGCTGCGGGTCTCGACCGTGATCGGCAGGCCCATTTCCTCGATCGGCGTCAGCAGGTTGCGCTGGACGTCCACCGCGAGTGCCTTGAGCGGAGAGATATAGAGCGTGTGGAGATCGCTCCGTCTGCCCGGAGTCTTTGGAAGGCTAGCTTGTGTCTGGGCAGATGCTTCGACAGGCCCAGCACCAACGGTGGTTTTATTGGTACTGGCAGGCCGCGTCCGTTCGTGCTGAGCTTGTCGAAGCACGGGGCTAGGCGCATCCGGCCCGTCGATAGGTTCAGGGCGAACGGGTTTTCTGTCCGTCTGTTCAATCAGATCAATCAGCGTCGGCAGAAACCCCGCCAGCGTCTTGCCCGCACCGGTCGGCGCCGTCAGCAAGGCATGGCGTCCCGCCTGCGCTGCCGCGAGCATCTCCAGCTGATGTTCCCGCACTGCCCAGCCGCGCGAGGCAAACCAGTCGGCCAGGATCGGCGGGATTTTGTCGTCGGCCATTACGCTGATCTTGCTCCGTTTTTCCTGCATCGACAGGCCTACACGCTTCCTGCGTAATATAGTGTCGATATTGCGACTAACAATCGCGCCTGATCCTTGCCCGCTCTGAATTAATCCCGTATCTGCAGACCAGAGAAATATAACATGGTCGCGGCAGCAGACCCAATAAGAGCGACAAAAAATGAACGATCCAGCGGCATCGAAGAAACGGGTTGAATGGGGTTTTCTGATCACGCTTCTGGTGATCGTCTCGCTGGCATTTGCGGTGCTGGTCGAACCGTTTTTCGGGGCCATCGTCTGGGGCGTCGTTGTCGCGGTGCTGTTTCGTCCGGTCTACGAGCGTCTGCTGGGCTATCTGCCGGGCCGGACCAATCTCGCCGCTGTGATCACATTGGTGCTGATCCTGCTGCTGGTTGTGGTCCCGACGATCCTGCTCGGCATGGCTCTGGCGCAGGAAGCGGCGAGTCTTTACGTGCGGGTTCAGGATGGCGAGATCGATTTCGGAGCGGTGTTCGAGGCGTTTGAACGCTCGCTTCCCCATTGGATGCAGGTCCAGCTGGCCGCCTATGGCTATAATGATTTTGCCGCCATCAGGGCGGAGATAGAACAGTCGATTTCCGCGATTCTTGAATTTCTGGTCACGCGGTCACTCAGCGTCGGTCAGGGGGCCTTTCAATTCTTGCTCAGTCTTGGCGTCATGATGTATCTGACCTTCTTCCTGCTCCGCGATGGTCGCGCGCTGACGGAAAGGATTGATCAGATCATTCCTTTGAGCCCGGAAAATGGCCGGATTCTGAAGGAAAAATTCCTGGTCGTCATCCGCGCGACGATCAAGGGCAGTCTGATCATCGCGATCATCCAGGGCAGTCTCGGTGGTCTCGTCTTCTGGGCGCTCGATATCCGCGGTGCTTTGCTATGGGCGGTGTTGATGGGGATATTCTCGCTGATTCCGGCGATCGGAACAGGATTTGTCTGGGTTCCTGTTGCGCTATTCCTGTTCGTCTCCGGCGATATCTGGCAGGGTGTCGTGCTGATCCTCTGCGGCATATTCCTGATCAGCATGGTCGACAATCTCGTCCGACCCACGCTGGTCGGCAGGGACACGCGGATGCCGGACTATGTAGTGCTGATCTCGACGCTCGGCGGACTGCAACTGTTCGGGATCAATGGCATCGTCATTGGCCCGTTGGTCGCCGCCCTGTTCATCGCGCTCTGGAGCATTTTCTCCGATATGCAACAGGGGCAGGCAGAACCGGAGAAAGCGGTCGATTAGCCGCTCAGTCGGTGCGCAGATGATAGGTCAGCGCCATCGCGACGCAATGTTTGACCGCATCGACGGGCAGGGCGTCTGCCAGATCGAACAACACTGCGCGACTGCCTTCAAATTGCAGAACGTCGCTGTACAGCGCTCTGTAGCGCTCGACGAGATCGGTGCTGCAATGGACATAAAATGCATATCGTGTCCCGGATTTCTTGTGGGCGTTGATGCGGACGGTGGTGCCGGATTTGCTGGCTGACGGCAGAAAGGCCGGCTCTCCCCATTTCAGCGTTTCCTGCAATGGCCCCACGGCGGGGTTTTCCGCTGCCGTTTCGAGAATGAGCGCGCGAAGATTTCGCAACGCGCCAGCCATTTCCTCCGGGAGCCGATCGAATATGTCCGCTGTCTCTGCCGGAAGCGACTGTTCCACGCTCTCTATGCCCCCCTGATCAACCGTCCCGGTCGCGCGCCGGTGGACTGGTCGAACCGCCGGATGATCTCGCCCGACACGATCGTCGCATCATAGCCGGTTGCGCGCTGGTGCAATCTTTGACCACCCGCTGGCAGATCGCGGACGATCTCCGGCAGATGCAATTGCAGCCGGTCGAGATCGATCACATTGATATCTGCCTTTGCGCCAAGCTTGAGCAGACCGCGCTGGTCCAGCCCAACCGCCTTGGCGGCCTTGTGCGACAACATATGGATCGCTTCCGCCAGCTCAAAACTCTCGGCTCCCGGCTTGCGGACATATTGGGTCAGCAAATAGGTCGAGTAGCTGGCGTCGCAAATCGCGCCATAATGGGCGCCGCCGTCGCCGAGGCCGGGAATGCAGTGCGGGTGGCTCAGCATTTCGTGAGCGCTGGCCAATGTGCCGTTCTCGTAATTGCCCAAAGCGGCGAGAAACAGGCCCTTGCCGTCGGTATCGAGCAGCCGGTCATAGGCAATCTCCTGCGGCGTGCAGCCTTTCGCGGCTGCCTGTCCCGCCATGCTCATCTCTTTCGGCGGTGCATAATCCGGTGGATTGTCGAGCGGGAACAGCCAGTTCCAGTCGCGGGCGAGCGCGTTGAACGGATGCCCATGTTCGAACTCCTCGCTTAGCAGGGCTTTGCGAAGCTCCGGGTCGCACATCGCCGCGACCTGTTCCTCTACCGACAGGTCGGCAATCTTCGCCCAGCTCGGGCAGAGAATGAAGGGATGGACCGTCAGCTCCAGCCCGGCGATCAGGCCGATCGGTCGCGGCATGATCTGGGCGGTTGCCTTTCCGCCATTGGCGTGGGTGGCCTCCATCATATCCAGCACCTTGCGCCAGCGCGGCGGTCCGTCATTACCGGAGGCGAGCGTGAAAGTGGCAGGCCGGCCGGATGATTCGATCACCCGTTCGATCACCTTATATTCCTTGTCCCAGCCGACGAACGCATCAAGCACCACCTGGAAGGTTCCGGTGCCTGCATCCGCCATTCCGCCGCAAATCGCTTCCAGTTCGGCCACATCGGCTTCGAATGTCGGGATAGAACCGCCGTCTGCGGTCTTGTGGATCGAGAGACGCGAGGTCGCGAAGCCGATCGCTCCGGCTTCCATCGCTTCCCGTGCCAACCTGCGCATCATTGCCAGATCATCGTCATTGGCCGGTTCGCGGGACGCGCCGCGCGCACCCATGGCGTACACGCGCAAGGGGGAGTGCGGCAGATAGGCTGCGATATCGATATCGCGCTTGCCCTTGTCGACGACGTCGAGATATTCCGGGAATGTCTCCCAGTTCCAGGGCAGGCCATCGGACATGACCACGCCGGGAATATCCTCGACGCCTTCCATCACGTTGATCAGCATGTCGTGATCTTCCTTGCGGCAGGGCGCAAAGCCGACGCCGCAATTGCCCATGATCGCCGTGGTCACGCCGTGCGAAGACGACGGGCTGAGCTCTTCCGCCCAGATACACTGGCCATCATAATGGGTGTGGACGTCGACAAAGCCGGGGGTGACGATCTTGCCCGTCGCGTCGATTTCTTCACGACCCTTGCCGGTGATCTGCCCGATCGCCGCTATTTTGCCGTCGCTGACTGCGATATCGCCGGAGATAAGATCACCACCGCTGCCATCGGCAATGGTTCCGCCGCGTATTATCAGGTCAAAATCCGCAGCCATGATCATTCCTTATAATTTCTGCATGAAATACAGTCTGCATATCTAATCACAGTCAGCAGCGACGCGCCAACATGTAATTTGATAGTCGAATGCCGATGGCCTCGGAACTTGCCTGACCAAAATATGGGGAAATTTCCCATTAATCAGGATCAATGGCGGACGACTTTTTCCGGAATATGAGGTAACATATTGATACACATAGAAATATACGAACTGGCACGCTGTATGCAAAGCTATTCCTATCTTCGCTAACAGAAATTGCGGAGGCCAGTTTTAAACATGAAGGAATTTCAAAATGTCGAACGTCAATATCCAGAACCAGATCGCCGCCGCTTTCGCCGCTATTTTTTCTGCTGCCGTATTGGTCGCCGCAAGTGTCGGTCCCGCGGTTCGGAATAGCGCGTCGTTGATCGCATAATGCCAGCCAGCAGGAAGGAAAATATCATGCCCCGCTTCACTTTTCGTGAGGAAATCGCCGCCGGTCTCGCCGCCATGTTCTGCTCGGCAATATTTGTAATCTCCGCGGTCGGTCCCGCGGCCAACGGCGCGACCTTCATCTGATGAAGGTCGACCGGAGCGTATCTTCCGTCCGGCCGTCGGGGACTAATGCCCCGCTTGCTCGCCGCGCTCCAGCCCCGATAGTGCCAGCTGCTCGTCAATCTGCGCCATCAGCCGGTCGAGCCCGTCATGCGACTTGGCTTCGGCCCGGGCGACCAGCACATCCTGGGTGTTGCTGGCGCGCAGCAGCCACCAGCCGTCTTCGGTATTGACCCGCGCGCCATCGGTATCGTTGACTTCTGCGCCGCTGGCCGAAAGCCGTTCCAGCACTTCGTCGATTACCGCGAACTTGCGGCTTTCATCAACCTGGAATCGCATCTCCGGCGTGTTGATCATCTCGACCATATCGCTGCGCAACTCGGTTACCGACTTGCCGATATTGGTCGCCGCCTGGATCAGGCGGATCGCCGCATAAGGCGCGTCATCGAAGCCATAATAATCATGTTTGAAAAACACGTGGCCGCTCATTTCGCCGGCGAGCGGCGAACCTGTTTCCTTCATTTTCGATTTGATCAGACTATGGCCGGTCTTCCACATCAGCGGTTTGCCGCCAAGCTCCGCGATCCGGTCGTATAAAGCCTGTGACGCCTTGACGTCAGCAATGATCGTCGCGCCGGGATCGCTTTTCAGCACATCCTCGGCATAGATTTGCAGCAACTGGTCGCCCCAGATCACCCGGCCCTGGCCATCAATCGCGCCGATCCGGTCGCCGTCGCCGTCAAAGGCGACACCGAAGTCGAGACCTTTTTCCGCGACCAGAGCTTTCAGGTCCTCGAGATTCTTTTCCTCGGTCGGGTCGGGATGGTGATTGGGAAAAGATCCGTCGACTTCAGTGTAAAGCAGATGATGCTCGCCGGCGCCTCGCTCGGTCAGCAGCCTGGTCAATTTCTCGATCACCGGTCCGGCCGCGCCATTGCCGCAATCCCAGCCGACCTTGAAGGCATTGCCGGTGAAATTCTTCAGCAGGCGCTCGACATATTCGTCGATGATGTCGATGCGCTCGAGCGAACCGGTACCGCTGTCCCAGTCACTCTCTGACGCCATGCTGCCGAGCTTAAGGATATCAGCACCGAAAAAGGGACGCCCCTGAAACACCATCTTGAAGCCGTTATAATTGGCCGGATTGTGACTTCCGGTGATCATTATGCCGCCCTGGACCTGATTTAGTACAGATTCGGCATAATAAAGCATCGGAGTGGGGCCCATGCCGACAGAAATGGCATTGATTCCGGCATCATTCAAACCGCGAACAAGCGCCTCTTCCAACATCGGCGAACTGGTCCGGCCATCAAATCCGGTTGCCACCGCAGAACCGCCGTCCCGGGCGATCAGCGTCCCGAAACCGCGGCCAATGGCATAAGCATCCTCCGCGCCCAGCGTCTCGCCGATGATGCCGCGAATGTCATATTCGCGCAGCGAACTGGGGTGAAAATCGTGCGAGGATGGTGAAGTCATGTTGGAAGTCCCGGATTGTTGGATTTTCCGGTTTGTAAGCGGCATATACCTATAAATCCAGCATTACTGTCGATATGAATCGCAGGTTCACTGCCCGTTAGATGCTTCCAAATCTTCCAATAACAGGTCCCGGGCGCGGTTGATCATCTTCGCCAGCTGCTCGTCTCCGCCATTGTCGGGATGATGTTCCGCCAGCCGTTCTTTCCAGGCGGCATTGATTTCGATAAAGCCGGCGCCATCGCTGACCCCCAACAAGGATCGCGCCCGGTCGAGTTCGAAATTGCGCGGTTTGCGCTTTGGCTCCACCCGATCGCGGGCCGGTATCAAGATCCGCCAGCCGCTCAGAAAAGCCGCGCCGGCAATCATCGCCCCGCCCATGACCCAGCCACCGCCGCGCAGGAAATTCGCGCCCACCAGCGCCATTACCAGGGCCAGCCACTGGTTTGGAGTCATGGTCTTTGCCTTGCCCGACAACACCAGCCAGGCCAGAATGGCGCCGCCGAATATGAGCAATGGCATCATCGGTCAGGCCACCAGCTTTGGTTTGCCGAGAGCAGGTTTATTATCTTCCGGCTGCCGTTGGACGGCTGGCGGTAGCGCGAGATGCTTGATCAGTTCCCGCAGTTCCTGACGTGCAGCCAGATGGCTTGTGGCCAGGCGGCCGAGATGCTTCTTGTCCAGCATCGTCAGGCCCGACGGAAACAGTTCGCGGTAAATGACCCGTTCGCTAAGGCCGGGAATGATACGGAATCCCACGCGCTGCGACAATTCGGCAAGCGCTGCAACGATCCGTTTCATATTATGCGCTTCGACATATTGGGTCCGGTTTCTCAGCAGCACCCAGTCGATCGTCTTGCCATCAGCCTTGGCCCGCTCCTTGCGAGCCTCCCAGATCAATTCCGCGTAAAAACTCAGTTTCCGCACCTTGTAGGTTTCCGGGTCCACCTGGCCGATCAGATCGAAATCGACGAAACTGTCGTTGATTGGCGTGACCAGTGTATTCGCGCGCGTTGCTACATAGCGGGCAAATTTGTCGTCGCGGCCGGGCGTATCGTAGAGCAGAAAATCGACGCCGTGGGACATCCGTTCTATCTGCTGTTCGAGCCGGGACAGATTATCCTCTTCGAAGACTTCAAAAAAAGGCTGCGGAATATCGATATTCAGCCGTTTCATCGTCGCGTCGCGATTTTCCAGATAACGATAGGTGGTGCGTTGGCGCGGATCGAGATCGATGATCCCCACCTTGTGACCCTGATGGGCAAGCGCAACCGCGACATGAACCGCAGTGGTGGACTTGCCGGTCCCGCCCTTTTCATTGGCGAAGACGATATGATGCGCATTATTGGTCACGTTTTCAGCTATATCCCTGTTCTAGGCCCTTGCGAAGGGCGGTTCACCGTCGCATAGCCTAACAGAGCTTTACAGAAAAATCTAAATGCAAAGAGTGATGCATGCAAATTGTTCGAGAGTTGGATTCGCTGCGCAATGCTTTGGCGGAGTTTCGCACGTCGGGACTTAAAATCGGGCTCGTCCCGACCATGGGCGCGCTACACGCGGGCCATATGCGGCTGGTGGAAGTGGCAAAAGAACAAAGCGATGCAGTGGTCGCTTCGATCTTCGTCAATCCGACGCAGTTTGGCGAAGGGGAGGATCTGGACGCCTACCCGCGTCAGGAAGCCGCCGATGCTGCTCTGCTAGAGGCGGCAGGTGTAAAATTGCTGTGGGCACCGGCGGCGGACCAGGTCTATCCACCGGGCTATGCCACCAATGTCAGCGTCAGCGGGATCAGCGACGGACTATGTGGTGCGGCGCGGCCAGGCCATTTTGACGGCGTCGCCACAGTCGTCGCAAAATTGTTCAATCAGGTCCGTCCCGATGCTGCCTTTTTCGGAGAGAAAGACTATCAGCAGCTTGCGGTTATCCGGCGGATGGCGCTCGACCTTGACTTCACCCATGAAATCGTTGGCGTTCCGACCGTTCGCGATCCCGATGGTCTGGCCCTGTCGTCGCGCAATGCCTATCTGACAGCAGAGGAAAGAGGCAATGCCGTAGCGCTCCCTCGAGCGATGCAGGATGCCGCGAAAGCGATAGCCGCTGGCAAGCCGGCGGCAGCGATATTGACGGATGCCAAGGCTCGATTGCTGGGGTCAGGATTTCACAAAGTCGACTATCTCGAGCTGCGCGACGCCGATACGCTTGCCTTACTGCATGATTTTACAAAACCGGCCCGTCTTCTTGCCGCTGCCCATATCGGCCGTACGCGGCTGATCGACAATATCCCCGTTTCCTAAGGCTACACTGCTGTTTTGTTAACCATTGAATAATATGGGATTGCTTGATTTCGCGCCCTTTTTACACGGCCGAATCAATTTTCCCCAATTCCCGTTAACCATTCCTTTAGGAAATTGCGGTGAAAGTCGTCCTGTCGCCAGTGAATGCGGCAACAAAAACAGGACTGAGAATATGGGCAATAGCATGAAAAGCGCCGCCTTTCTGATAGAAAGCCGCCTCTCCGAGGCAGCACAAGGCAGCAGCAATGCATATTTTGATCTGGGCGTGATCTATTCTACCGGATCGGAGGGCATCGACGTCGATTTGATCGAAGCCCATAAATGGTTCAATCTGGCCGCCTTGTCAGGCCATGATGAAAGCAAGATCTGCCGGGCAGAAATTTCACTGGAAATGACGGCTCGCGAAATTGCCGAAGCCCAGCGGGACGCACGCAGCTGGTTGCAGGACAATACACGCCGCGCGGCATAGGCTAAGACGATTTTTTAAACGGCCCCATATCGGCCAGAAATTCGATATCGGCAGCAACCGCCTGTCGCTCGCGTTCCAGATAGTCGGCAATCGCCGACCGAAATCCCGGATCGACGATATAATGCGCTGACCAGGTCGGCACCGGCTGATAGCCGCGCGCCAGTTTATGGCTACCCTGTGCTCCGGCCTCAACCGTCTTCAATCCTCGCGCTATGGCAGCGTCAATCGCCTGATAATAGCAAATCTCGAAATGCAGAAACGGGATGTCGCGCGTACAACCCCAATAGCGGCCGTAAAGCGTCTCTTCGCCAATGACGTTGAGCGCGCCAGCCACCGGAATACCATCCTGCATGGCAAATATCAGCAACAGCTTGCTTGCCATTTTCTGGTGCAGCAGATCAAAAGCACTGCGTGTCAAATAGGGCTGCCCCCATTTGCGCATCCCGGTATCCTGGTAAAACTGCCAGAAATAGTCCCAATGATCCGGCTGGATATCATCGCCCGACAAGTGGATGATTTCCACTTCTTCCCGGGCTTTGGTCCGTTCCCGGCGGATCGCCTTGCGCTTTCGCGAAGACAGGGCCGCGAGGAAATCATCAAAGCTCTCATAGCCGTCGTTGCGCCAGTGGAACTGGCTGTCGGTGCGGATCATCCAGCCCGCTTCGCGAAAATAGTCGAGCTGGTCCTCGCTGACAAATGTCGCGTGCACCGACGAAATACCGTTATTTTCGGTGAGTTGTTCCGCTGCTTTTAGTAGCGGCAAAGCCAAATTTTTGTCGCGCAGCAGCAAGCGGGGTCCGGGCACCGGCGAGAAGGGTGAGGCTATCTGGATTTTCGGATAATATTGGCCCCCGGCATGTTCAAACGCATGCGCCCATTGCTGATCGAAAATATATTCGCCCTGGCTGTGCGATTTGAGATAGCTTGGCAGGCACGCAGCGATTTGGCCGGCTTCATCTTCGATGATGATCGGCAGGGACTTCCAGCCAGTACCCGGACCGACGCTACCGGATAACTCCATCGCGGACAGAAAAGCGTGGGAGACAAAAGGATTGGCCGATCCGGCACAGGCATCCCATTGTTTCGCCGGCAGGCTGGCGATATCATCGGCAACGCGAGCGTGAATTTCAACAGGAGCGGCCGGGGAATCAGACATCGCGATCAGCTCTGCGGCATCTCGTAAACCGGTTCGTCGGCATATACTGACGCGATTTCTTCCTGTTCGGACGAGCGTACCGTCCAGGTCACGATTGGCAGACCACGGGCGCGTTGCGCAGCGGCAAAGCGGGACGGCAGGTCGCGGATATCATAAGCCAGAAAATCGGGCTTCGCTGTCCAAAGATTGCGGTGGCGGGCGATTCTGCCGCGCCAGTTCTTGCTGTCTTCTTCCGTCACCACCAACCCGCGAACGATATGGTCGGCATTTTTCCGAAACCATGCGCCAACCAGCGGATTGAAGGACATGATAGCCGCTTTGCCGCCATAGCCTTCCAGAGCACGGCGTACCGAAAGGCACAGCGGACCAACCCGCATGTTGCGCGATTTGATTTCGATCAGGATTGGTACCTGACCCGCGACTTGGGCGAGTGTTTCGCGCAAACGCGGAATCTTGCCATGCCCGCCTTTCAGCTGGACCCGGTCAATATCGTCGGCGCGCATTTTTACGATCAAACCGCTTTGGTCCGTCAGCCGGTCCAGTTCATAGTCATGAAATACAAAGGCGCGGCCGTCTTCGGCTGCCTGGACATCACACTCGATCCCGTGACCCAGCTTGATCGCGGCTGCAAAGGCGGCGGGGCTATTCTCCAGCACGCCATTGCCGTGCAATCCGCGATGGGCATATGGCTGGCCTTTCAGGAACGCTACCCGGCCAGGCGCCGGAGCCGGCGCAAGTGCATTGTCTAGCAGCGGCCCGATCACTCGGGTTTCAGGGCGATTATGGCGTCGACCTCGACCGCTACGCCGAGCGGCAATGACGACACGCCAACTGCGCTGCGGGAATGCTGACCTGCGGCACCGAAAATCACTTCCATCATGTCGGAACAGCCATTGGCGACCTTGGGATGGTCGGTATAATCCGCCGTACTGTTGACGAAAACGCCGAGTTTGACGATCCGGTCGACCCGGTCGAGCGATCCGGCCGCTTTCTTGATCTGCGCCGCGATCATCAAGGCACAGGCCTTGGCGGCCTGTTGCCCCTCTTCCAGAGACATATTTTCGCCAAGCCGTCCGGTGATCAGCTGGCCGTCGGCCATCGAGACCTGTCCGCTGATATAGAGCAGGCCATTGACTTCCACAGCGGGAACATAAGAGGCCACGGGGGCAGCGGGTGTAGGCAGCTCTATGCCTTTGGCTGTCAGGGCGCTTTCAATATTATCGGTCATAAGGCAAATCTCTCACGCATGGTTGGCGGGGTCAAGCTCTTGCGACGGCAGATCCATCGCCGGAGCCGGTAGGGCATTATCAAATTTTTCGGATATCCAGGACAGGGCTTCGCTCCATATATCGATACGGGCGCTGGCAGCAGGGTTGGTCGTGATATGTTTTGCCAAGATCGGCTCACCGACCAATTGCAGCCGCCAAACGTCGGGTGCATGTTTCGCGACGCTGCCATGCTGATGACCCAGATCATCGACAAAGACGGCGACGCTGGGCTCAAATTCGGCGATTATGCTGTTCAGCAACTCTCCTTTGCCGCCCTGATTGGTGTAGACAGGAAAATCGATGCCGACGGCCTTGAGCTGTTCCGCCCGCGCTTCGCGGCGATCGTCAAGCAGATTGGTCAATATGACAACATCGGCGACTTCGCCGAGCTTGTTGATCGATTCTACCGCGCCTTCGATGGCGCCCTGGCGGTACATTTCGGTGTCGAAAAATTCCTTCAGCATCGGCCAGATCTGCTCCGGCAAAACCTGTGTGCCATCATGTTTGTGGCGCAGCGCCTCGGCAAAATTGCTCCCGTTCTCGAGATCGAAGTGGATATGCTTGTCGCTATCCAGCCATTGCTGGAACGGCACTACCATATGGAGCAAGACTTCGTCGCAATCGCTGATCAGAAGCGGCCTGTTACTCATAAAAATCTCCGGGGGCATTAAGATGATTTGCGGCGGCAGCCAGTTTTTCGGGTGCGACGCCGATGGCCTCTGCGCAGGCGATTAGATCGGGTTCGTGATTGGCAAGAAAACCGAGCAGGGATGCCAGCATCGTTGGATCTTCCAAGCCAGACCGCAGTTCGCGGGGGTCCAGTCCGGTCAAAGCGAGCAGCCGTTCCGCGCGGTCTTGATCCTGCAGCACCCAGCCGAGCGCCTGCAAGGCGATGATGTCGGCATCGGGTCCGAGATTGGGATTTGTTTCCATTGCCGCTTTCGCCTAATGGGTCGGCAGCAAGTTTGAAAGGGCAAAACCGGTCGTGGCAAAAAGAGTATTGGTGGTCGAGGACAATGAATTGAACCTCAAGCTATTTTGCGACCTGCTGCGGGCCCATGGTTTTGTGGTCGAGCCGGTCAGCGATGGCCGGGAAGTGCTCGAAAAAGCGCGGAGCTTTGTCCCGAATCTGATCGTGATGGATATCCAGTTGCCGCACGTCAGCGGTCTGGAGCTGATCGAGCAGATCAAGAAAGACGGCCAGCTCAAGATCATACCGATCATGGCCGTGACCGCTTATGCCGGCAAGGGTGATGAAGACCGGATATTGAGTGCCGGAGCAGAGGCTTATGTCTCAAAGCCGATATCGGTCGCGAAATTCATCGAATCGGTGCAGCAAGTTCTGCACCGCTAAAGTCTGGCCAAAGCCTGCTTATTTGATTTTGGCTTCTTTGAATTCGACATGCTTGCGCACAACCGGATCATATTTGCGCTGTACCATTTTTTCGGTAAGATTCCGCGGATTTTTGCGGGTTACGTAGAAAAAGCCGGTATCCGCCGTGCTGACGAGTTTGATCTTTACATTGGCTGGTTTCGCCATGGTGCATTCCTTAAGGCAGAAGCTGAAATAAAAACAGCGACGCTATCCGGCGCCGCATTCGTTCCCCGCGCTAATGGTGAAAAGGCCGATGAATGTCAAGAAAAAGCCTCCACCACTATTCCGGCGATAAACTTCATTCCGTTTACCGCTTCTTAACCATGTTTTTGCAATGATATCATCGAAACAGGGGCAGTTGCGATGGACCATGATCAAAATCTATTTGTGCAGGCAGAAATGCGGACTTTGCTCGACGATTTGCCAGTTGAATTGGTTGCCCGGCACCCGGTGCAATTTCTGATGCATCTCGACCATGTCCGGCAAAAGGCTACCCAGCATCACCTGTTTGCGCTCCACGATCTCAGTTGTGCCTTCGAAACCGCCCTGCAGCCCGCCATACAAAATGGTGGGGCCACTACGGTTGCGCGCTTCTATCTTGAAGCGATGCGCGCGACTCTGGATTGCGAAGAGATTAGCCCGGCCATGACCGAAGCGCTGATGGCCAATGTCGCGCTTCGTCTCGGCGGCCAGCCCTAACCGCATAATATAGTGGATGCGTTTCTAACTTCTCTTTTTACAATGGCACTCGCCGAATTTGGCGACCGTCCGCAGATCCTTTGTGCGGCTCTGGCGATGAGATACGGGCGCATCTCTCCGGTCATTTGGGGATTGGGCTTGGCAACCCTGTGCAATTGCGCGATTTCTGCGGTAGCGGGATCCGCCGTCAACCAGTGGATAAGCGAAGAGCCGTTACAGCTCTTCTATGCCCTGTCGCTGATATTTGCCGGGGTCGGCATGATTGCATGGCGGCGCCCGACCGACTTGCTGGAAGGTTGGAGTATCGGGCCCTTCTGGACATCTTTCCTCGGGCTGTTCATTCTGCAATTCGGCGACAAGGGCCAGTTCATTCTGGCGGCGACAGCCGCGCGGACCGATATGGGAATATTTGCTGCTGCCGGTGGCTGGATAGGCGTAATGATCGCCTGTGTGCCCGCCATTTTATTGCGACAACGGCTGGCAGATGCAGTTCCGATGCAGGCTGTCCGGCTTTTCGGTGCCGCCGGTTTTCTCCTGATCGGCAGCGTCTTGGCGCTCAGCGCATGGGGCATTTTCTAGTTCGATCACGGGAATCCTTAACAGCGCCAATCTGATCGATATTGTCAATCTGTGACAACCAGTTTTTCCGTTGGGAATATCGTCTTCGCGCCTTTATTTTTCCTGAGATGGAAAATGAAAAGGAGCAGATTATGACCACCGGTGACAATGCAAAAAAGGCCGTAGCGGAGGCGCTAAACGGAGTTCTAGCCGATAGTTTCGCACTCTATCTCAAGACCAAGAATTTCCACTGGCATGTATCGGGGCCCCATTTCCGTGATTATCACCTGATGTTCGACGATCATGCGACGCAGATTCTTGCCACCACCGACCTGATCGCCGAGCGGGTCCGCAAGAACGGTCATCGCACGCTCACGTCGATCGGCGATATCGCCAGACGGCAGAGCGTATCCGACAATGATGATGCGAAGGTTGCAGCGGCGGACATGCTGGAGGAACTGCGTGCGGACAATCTCAAGCTCGTGGCAAAACTGCGGGAGACGAAAGAACTTGCCGCAGAGGCTGGCGACAATGCGACCGATGGCCTGCTGGATGACTGGACAGACCAGGCGGAAGAACGCGCCTGGTTCTTGCTGGAAATTGCACAGAAAGATTGAATGATCTCCGCTGGAATGGGCAGAATTGGGCAGCCCACTCGAATTGCCGCCGTCTGGATAACATGTAAACAGACGACGGATATTTTTGGCGGAAATTGGCCAAAGCGTGTTGCTCAATAACCATGGATGTCACCAAACATTGACTTTGTAGTTTAAGGAAACCTCGGAAAACTCCCATTTACCCGGCTATCATAAATCCAGTTAACTATTAACACTTTGATTTGGATAGGAAAATAAAGCAAGGCCTCGGCCGGGGTCTATTCTAACAGAATATTACAGGGGGCTTTCTTTCATGATCAAGCATTTCCGACATTCCACGCGGTCGGTACTTCTGGGTACCGCAGCTGCCGGAGCAATCGCAACACTCGCTCTGGTAACTCCCGCTCAGGCGATTGTTCCAAATGACAATTATACACCGGAGCAGATTGTTGACAACGACGGCGGTGTGAACGGCGTCGGCATGTTTTTCCGCAATGATGGGTTTGTCTGCAGTGGTACCTTGATCAACCCGCGGACCGTGTTGTTCGCTGCGCACTGCGTGAATGATCGTCCTGAAAGTGATTTTGAAACCAACGGGGCTATTCAATCGGCGTTTTCGTTCGATGTGAATGCTCTTCCCGGTTTCCAAAATTGGCTCGGGAACAGTTTCGCATCCAATCCCGATCTGTTTGTCTATAATATCAGCCAGATTGCCTATAATCCCGATTCTGTAGCACGGGTCGAAGGCTTTGGTTTTCTCGAAGGTGATATTGCCTTGGCCACTCTGTCCGATCCGGCAGCCAATATCCCGACATGGGCCCTGTTATTCTCTCCGCTCCCCGACCCTGGCGCAATCGATGATACGGACGGCACCGGTTACCATGTTAACATCACAGGCTACGGTCGCACCGGTAGTGGTACGACAGGTGCCGATATCGGTATCGACTGGCGACGGAAAGCCGCCGAGAATATGCTCGGCGCGCTGACCACGTTCGATGACCGGAACACGTTTCTTTTCGGTGATCCCTTTGGTGATCTGCCGCAGGTTCTTTATCGTATCGACTTCGACGATCCGAACCAAGCCGATCCATTTGACTTCAATCTCTACAAAGATGAAGCCCGTGTCGGCGAAGGTACGACGGCAGGGGGCGATTCCGGCGGTCCGTTGATCCTCGATGCAGCGAATAACAGCCTCTCGACCGAAGATCTCCAGATTGGTGTCCTGTCCGGCGGCTCACGCTTCTTTGGCCCCCAGGTTTTCAGTTCCTATGGCACCGAAAGCTTTTACCAGCCGCTGTTCCTGTTCGCAGACTATATCGCAGCGACAAATCCTTATCGCTATGTAAGTGCGAAGGCCGGTGACGGCGCATGGGAAGATGCAACCCACTGGCAGACCGATCTAGATCCAGCCTATCGTATCATTGATGCAAGCGGTAACGTGGTAAACGGGTTCCCCGATGCGCAGACTGATGGAATCACGCAGTCAACACCGCAGTTTGGCGAAGTCTGTTACGATGAAGCCGGTGATAACGCAGGTGATGGATGTTTTGATTTTGCGACTGGAACGGATACACCTCCATCGCGCCCAGCACCCACGTCGGCACAAGTTCCTAACGCGGAGGCTGCTTCTAGCCTGACTTCGGGCAGTGAAACGCAGGCAGATGCGGTTGCAGCTCCTGCCGCACAAACAGCTGGACGGCCACAACTGCTGGCCGATGCCGCGATCCGCGGTGATGGTATGATCGTCGAAAATATCGCGATTAGTGGCAGTGCGACTCTGGTCGAGAATATCGCAATCTCTGGCGGTGCCATCCCGGCCGGCGACCTTGTCGCTGAAACCAATGGCGGACCGGAAGGCGCTGAAGAAGCACCTCAGGCCGCAGGCGACCCATTCCCGGCTCCGACGCTGGATAATGGTCTTGTCGGCGCAACAGATTTCGTTCCCGATAACATAGATGCCGATGTCGCAGGCGGCGTCAAGGCTCGCTATTTCGAAGTCACGTTGGATCAGGCAGGCGCGACAAGTCTGAACAGCGATGTGACCATTGATCGATTGAATGTTGGCGGTGCGGCTGGATTGATGATCAATTCCGGATCAAGCCTGTCGGCTCAAATTGACGTCAACCAGACCGCAGGCCGGATTGCTGTTGACGGTACACTGAACAGTGTCGGCGACTATTCCCTCTTTGCCGGATTGCTGTCGGGTTCCGGAACGCTGAACGTGCCATTCCTGACTAGCATTGCCGGCGGTATCGCTCCGGGCACGGTTGGAACAATTGGAACATTGACGGTGAATGGCAATGTCATCCTGTCTTCGGGTTCCACATTGATGGTCGATATAGGCGCCTCGGGAGACTCCGATCTTCTAGCTGTTAATGGTGTCGCCGATATTGGTGGTAACGTTGTGTTCTCGCCCGTTGGCGGTTTTGAAACGACCGAACGCACCTATCGTATTCTCACCGCGACCGGCGGCGTGACCAATGAGTTTGATAGCGCAACCCAAATTTCTGCGATTTTGTCTTCTCAACTTGTGTATAGCGCAAATGCTGTCGACATGACGATTAGCGTTCAAAGCTATCAAACGGCTGTTGACGGAAACGATCCGCTCCAAGTCAGCTATGCAGCGTTGATGGATCGGAATCGCGGAAATGCTGCTGTTTCCGGACTGTTCGACTTCCTGGACTACTCAGATGTCGAAACCGTCCAGGCTACATTCGACAGTTGGGCCCCGACAACAGAGGCTGCTGTCCAGAACATGGCCCGAGGTTCTTTGACCAACATCGGCCGGTTCTATGACAGTCGGATGAGCTTTGCCGACCGTTCCACAAATGGCGGGACGATCGCGGTGAGCGGCAAGCCCCTGCAATTGGCTTCGGCCTCTTTAAGCGGCGCCAATATTCCTGGTTCTCCGGCAATCATGAGTGATGCAACTATAAGCGCTGTGGACAGCATGGTGACTTCCGGTAGCGTCAATGAGGATATGGCAGTCTATCTGTCCGGAGGCTTTGTCGAGGGCAATACGCAGGCTATGCCGGGTACTGGCTCTTCCGACGATGAATTTGACGGCTTCTTCATCGCTGGCGGCGTGGAATATTATCTCGGCGAAAACAGCATGATCGGCGTGTCGGCATATTATTCTGATGTTGATGCCGGCGTGACCTTGGGGCAGCAGGCAGAGAGCCGCACGATCATGGGTTCAATCTACGGCCAGTCGCGCTTCGGTGGTGACTATGTCTTGGATGCCCAGTTGAGTATCGGTACCTTCAACGCTCAGACTCTGCGCAACGTCGCTGTCGGGGCGCAGACTTTCGCTTTGACCACCGATGATGACAGTCTGATCTATGCGTCGAAAATTGGCCTTTCGAAAGAACTCGATATTCTCGATACGATTATAGCTCCGGGAATTGGTGCTCGATCCGCCCACATCAATTTCGATACTATTTCCGAAGCTGGTGGCGGACCGGCTCTGACGATTGTCCGGCCCGATTATAACAGTATTCAGGGACTGGCTGGCGTCGAGTTCAAGAGCAAGCCAGGCAAGAAATTGCAGGCGCGTGTTTCGATGAACTTTGTTCATGAATTCCTGAACGACAACCCGAGCACGTTCGGCGCAAATTTCGTTGGCGGTACCGGCGCTCTGGCAGGCTTCGCTCTGGCACCGGTTGACCGGAACTGGGGCGAACTGGGCGTCGGCCTTCGCTACAACGCCGGCAGCACGTCGTTCGACCTGATGGTCGATACCTCGGTCGGTCGCAGCGATGTCGAAAGTCAGGTCTATTCAGCGGCGGTTACCTTCCGCTTCTGATAGTCGGAAAATTTGGAAAAGCCCGTCGGACAAGTCCGGCGGGCTTTTCTATGTCCGTTATACAATACTGTCTCGAGAGGCATCCAAGCTATCAGATACGCAAAAAAAAGGCGGGCCAAAAAGCCCGCCTAATTCGTGATATAGTGTATAGCGTCCGGTTAGCTACTTTGCGACCAGATTCACTGCTGCGGTCTTGCCGCGCTGATCCACTTCTAGTTCAAATTCCAGCTTATCGCCTTCTTCCAGCCCGCGCATACCAGCGCGTTCTACAGCTGAAATATGCACGAATGCATCAGGCTGTCCGTCATCACGCTGGATGAATCCGAAGCCTTTGCTGCCGTTGAAAAACTTGACGGTGCCAGTGGCTTTCTCGCCGGTAAGTTCTCTGCGAGGGGCTCCGCCGCCACCGCGATCTTCACGAGGAGGGGCGCTATCGGTAACTTCTATAAGATCGCCTTCGATCTGAATGTCCGAAGCCGAAACCTTGCCGCCACGATCAACCAGCGAAAAGCGCAATGTCTGACCTTCGGCAAGGCCTTTCAGGCCCGCGCGTTCAACTTGGCTGATATGAACAAAAACATCTTCGCCGCCACCATCTTGCACGATGAAGCCAAAACCTTTTTGCGCATTGAAAAATTTTACGGTGCCGGTGCTTTCGCCGACTACCTGGTCCGGCATGCCGCCGCCCCGTCTGCCACCGCCGGAATCACTGTCTGGCCGCGTATATCTTTCTACGGGCGGACCGTTATCACCTTGATATCCATCGAAGTTTTCGTCGCCGAAGCCGTCGCGTTTGTCCCGGCCTCTACCTCGCCGGTTTCTGTCAAAACCCATTCTTAAATCGCCACTTTCAATTCGCCCTATCCAATAATCCCAATGTCACAGCGGACGATTTCCGGAACATTGCTTCGCGCGAATCTAATTGCCGCGCGGCACAACTATATAGAAAAATAGAGGAATAAGCGAATGAAATCGGCGTTTGCGTCGCAGCTAGACCGATTCTGATATTCTGATGGGCCCGATCAGAAAAGCCATGTTTTCGGATCGGCGATCGATTCCTGTTTCTGTGCTTTCAACAATGCAACCACAGAACGGACCAATATCAATATGAAAAGTGCCAGAGGAATAGGAATCCCGATCAAAACGAAAGAGAGAATACCGCCAATTATACCGACGACCTGTTCTTCCAAGCCAACGCAAGTATAAAGCCGAAAATTTTGGTTATCCCGATAACCAACCCTGCAATATAGAGAAGTGAGACTATGGTCGCCTTGTTGAAATTGAAGCCGGGAGCGGCTGGTTATGGCATTTTCGCCGTTATATCGGTAAACTCCTGCTGCAGCGTTCAAGCTTCAGGTGTGATTTCATGTTTAAACTAAACTTGCTGTTTGAACCCGCCTGCGGCACATAGCATATCCAAAGAAACGGGACTGTCAATTTCCCCAGCCGCTGCTCTGGCCATGGCCGAAACCAAATATCAAAATGGTTGTCGCGCCAGCGCCACGGTTGAGAAAATGAGTATGTTCCAGCAATAGAAACAGACAGGCAAATTATCATGGCAGTTTTTTTTCATGAAGAAGATCTTCCCGCTGACGTTCTGAGCGACGGCCCGGTTGCGGTGGATACAGAAACCATGGGACTGCAGACTCCCCGTGACCGTCTGTGCCTGCTTCAGATATCAGATGGCGGGGGTGACGAGCATCTCGTGCGTTTCGGTCCCGATAGTGATTATGCAGCGCCCAATCTCCGTGCCATCTTGGCTGATCCCGAGCGGTTGAAGCTTTATCATTTTGCCCGTTTTGATCTTGCGGCTATCGAGCATTATATGGGCGTGATGGCGGCTCCCGTATTCTGCACCAAAATCGCTTCCCGTCTCATCCGTACCTACACGGATCGCCACGGATTGAAGGAACTCGTCCGGGAATTGCTTGGCCAGGACATTTCGAAGCAGCAACAATCCAGTGATTGGGGAAATCCCGAACTGAGTGATGCCCAGCGGGAATATGCCGCATCCGACGTTCGCTTTCTGCACAGATTGATGGATGAACTGGTAATCCGGCTCGAACGGGAAGGCAGAACGGCGCTCGCGCAGGCTTGCTTTGAATTTTTGCCTGACCGCGCACGACTGGATCTGGCGGGCTGGGCGGAAACGGATATTTTTGCCCATGCCTGAACGCCTGGGTCTTTCGCTCAATTGTCGTAATTTCTGATTTTTGGAATTGTAGTTCACCTATGTCAACTTCCGCCAATCCAGTCCGGACGAAACGTCAGGAATTTGCTGCCCCGAATGGCACGCATGACCGGAACGTAAAATGGTTGCGTTTCATATTGCCTGCCGGAGTTGGCGTATTGGGGTCGATGCTGGCGCTGGCTCCCTTCACCATGTCTGGTGAACTGAGTTTTGTTCTCGACAAGAATAGCGTCGACGTAGCCAAGGAACGGATGAGAGTCACTGAAGCGCTCTATCGGGGTGAGGATAGCGAAGGCCGCCCATTCTCGCTGAAAGCGGGCTCCGCCGTGCAGAAAAGTTCGAGCGAAGCTGTCGTTGAGTTGCAGGATCTCTCCGCGCGTATTTTGCTACAGGACGGGCCGGCCCAGATACGTGCAAACGACGGTAGCTATGATATGGATCAGGAAAATGTTCGGGTGCCAGGGCCGGTGCAGGTTGAATCAGCCAGCGGTTACCGGCTTTCGACCAACAATGTGACGGTTGATCTCAAGCAACGGACATTAAAAAGTGGCGGGGTGGTTGAAGGCCGGACCAATATCGGCACATTCCGCGCCGATCGGCTCGAAGCAGACCTGGCTGAGCGCACCGTAAGCCTGGACGGCAATGCGAGTTTGCGGATCGAACAAAATGGATTAAGAAGACCATAAGATGAAATTGAAACTTTTTCTTTCCCTTTCCGCTGGTACGGCTTTCTTGGCTTCCGGGCTATTGCTGCTCGCAGGTCCTGCTCCGGCACAGGTTTTCGGGAGTCACAACAGCAACGCGCCGGTGAATTTCGATGCCGGTCGTATCGAGGTTCAGGATCGTGCCGACCGTGTCGTGCTTTCAGGCGCTGTCCGGGTCGAGCAAGCAGGCCTTGTGCTCAACGCGGCACGGATGACCGTTGCCTACCGGAACGCCGGCGGGATCGAGATTGACCGGATCGATGCATCCGGCGGCGTCACCGTCCGCAAAGCCGGCGACACCGCGTCGGGAAATGTTGCCATATATGATCTCAACAGACGATTGATCACGCTATTGGGTAATGTCACGCTTACCCAAGGTACAAATCGTCTGTCCGGCGGGCGTGTCATAATCGACCTCGCATCCGGAAAATCGACGATAGACGGACGTTCTACCGGGGGGGCTTCCGTTGGTACGCAAGGCTCCGGCGGGCGAGTATCAGGCACGTTCACCGTTCCTCAGCGTAAAGACTGAAATCACCGGCAATGTTGGTAAAGTGTCAGTCCCGATCGGGAATCAGAAGACTCATGGATATTCCGAGCCCGGCCTAGCTTGATTCCGTTCATGAAAAGACCATTTTCAATCAACCATGCACAAAGCTTGCCAATTTGGACCAGATTGGGGCATGCTGTTAACCAGCGAACAAGACAGCCCATGCAAATGAGGACGACAGATGAACGACACCGCCGCCAGTGACATTCCGGTAATGGCCGACCCGGGGGCCGCTATGGCAAGTGATGCCATGGAGCACGGCCTCGCTGTGGTTTCGATCGCCAAGAGTTACGACAAGCGCTCGGTCCTGTCCGATGTATCGCTGTCTGTCGGACGCGGTGAAGTAGTGGGGCTTCTTGGCCCCAATGGCGCAGGCAAAACGACCTGCTTCTATTCGGTGATGGGTCTGGTTCGACCGGACGCCGGGCGGATCATGCTCGATGGCGAGGATATCACGTCCCTCCCCATGTACCGCCGCGCTATTCTCGGTATCGGCTACCTTCCTCAGGAAACGTCTATCTTCAGAGGGATGACCGTTGAACAGAATATCATGGCGGTTCTGGAAATGGTGGAGCCTGATTCTCAGGTCAGGCATGAAACGCTTGACCGTCTGCTCGATGAATTCGGTTTGACCAAGCTGCGAAGCTCGCCAGCGATGGCACTGTCGGGTGGCGAGCGGCGGCGGTGTGAGATCGCCCGTGCGCTGGCTGCGAGTCCTTCGATCGTGCTACTGGATGAACCTTTTGCCGGTATCGATCCGCTTTCTATAGCGGATATCCGCGATCTGGTGTGCCAGTTGCGCGAGCGCGGCATCGGTGTGCTGATCACTGACCATAATGTTCGCGAAACGCTCGATATCGTTGATCGGGCCTGCATCATTTATGACGGGCAGGTGTTGTTCGCCGGAAGTCCGGAAGATCTGGTTGCGGATGCCAATGTACGACGGCTCTATTTGGGCGAGGGCTTCGCACTCTAGCTATGGCACTCGCGCCTCGTCTCGATTTGCGGCAGAGTCAGTCGCTGGTAATGACGCCGCAATTACAGCAGGCGATCAAGTTGCTGACCTTATCCAATCTCGAGCTGGAAACCTTTATTTCCGACGAGATCGAAAAAAATCCGTTGTTAGACACTGGCGAGATTTCGACGGAGAGTGGTGAAGCAAACGATAGAGATGTTGAACCGAGCGAGGCTGCAGCGCAGGGCAGCGACGAAATATTGTCGTCCGGTCCGGCGGAATCGGAATCCACTCTCGACATGCAGGGTGACACGGACAGTTTCTCCAATAATAGCTTGTCGGAAAGCGATGGCGCGCTTGACGGTCAGCTGGGATTGAATGGATCAAGTTCCAGTTCCGGTTCGACCGCAAGCGGTGAGGCACCGGATTTCGAGAATATGCTGGTTGCCGAGACAACCCTGACCGACCATTTGATGGATCAGGCGGGCGCCGTTCTTTCAGGCATGGATCTGTTCGTCGCCCAGCATATCATCGACCAGATCGACGAGTGCGGTTATTTGCAGGCTGACCTGCTCGAACTGACCCAGCGCCTGAATGTCGGGCTCGTTGACATAGAGCGTATATTAGCCGTCGTTCAGACGCTTGATCCTGTCGGTGTCGGCGCGAGGGATCTGGCAGAATGTCTGGCGCTGCAAGCCAGGGATGCGGATCGCTATGATCCTGCCATGGAGCGCCTGATCGACAATCTGGACCTGCTTGCCAAAGGTGCATTGCCGCAGCTCAAGCGGATATGCAGTGTTGATGACGAAGACCTGATGGATATGATCAGCGAACTGCGCAATTATGATCCGAAGCCTGGCTGCAAGATCGGCGGTGGCGCGGTGCAGTCGGTTGTCCCCGATGTCTTCATCGCCGAACGCGCGAACCGCTGGATCATCGAAATCAACAGCGCCACTTTGCCGAAGGTGCTCGTGAACCGCAGCTATTATTCCGAGCTGAAGGACGGTGCGCAGGACAAGCAATCGAAAGAATGGTTGAGCGAATGTCTTGCCGACGCCAACTGGCTGGTCAAGGCGCTTGATCAAAGGCAGCGCACGATCGTCAAGGTCGCGACGGAAATCGTCAAGCAGCAGGAGGAGTTTTTCCGCAAAGGTGTGGCGCATCTCCGGCCGTTGACGCTCAAGAATGTCGCCGAACAAATCGAGATGCACGAGTCGACTGTCAGCCGGGTGACGTCGAACAAATATCTCTCTTGCTCGCGCGGGACGTTCGAGCTGAAATATTTCTTCACCAGCGGCATCCAGTCTTCGACCGGCGGCGAGGCGGCATCGGCGGAAGCGGTGAAGAGTCATATCAAGTCCCTGATCGACAATGAGGACCCCAAGAAGATCCTGTCCGACGACAAGCTGGTCACCCTGCTGAAAGACAAGGGCTTCGATATTGCCCGGCGCACGGTGGCGAAATATCGTGAAGCGCTCGGCATGGGCAGTTCGGTCCAGCGCCGCCGGCAAAAGGCGCTCGAGGGCAAGGCCGCCTAGATCGGCTTGCGCAGCACCGCGAATTCCAGATCCGGCGATTTGGGCCGGCCAAAGCGCGGATCGCCGTGGGGAAAGGGTCGCAGTTCGCCGGTCCGCCCATAGCCGCGACGTTCATAATAGGCGATCAGATCGCTGCGCTGGCGGATGACGGTCATCTCGATCGCTTTCGCCTGCCAGTTGTTGCGGACAAATTGCTCCGACCGGGTCAGCAATTCCTTGCCAAGCCCTGCGGCCTGCAAATCAGGATCGACGGTCAGCAAGCCGAGATAGGCAAGCCCTTCCCCGACATGGGAAAGCTGCACGCATCCCGCGATGGCATCGCCGTTTTTCGCGAGCAGGATCACCTGCCTGTCCGCTTCGATGATTTCCCGTAGCGCCTTGGCATCGGTCCGCTGCCCGCCGAGCAGGTCGGCTTCGTGGGTCCAGCCGCGCTTGGCGCTTTCTCCGCGATAGGCGCTTTCAACCAGCGCATGGAGACGTTCGATATCACCGGTTCCGGCACGGTCGAAATTCATGCCAGCCGGACTCCGTCTGCTTCGAGCATGGCATTGCCGGTAGCCCGTCCGGTCACCACCACCCGTTTCTCGACCTCGTCAATCGGGGTGCGCAACAGCTCGAGCCGATAGCGCTCGCCATCATCGCATTTCAGAAAGAAGCCGGTCGCATCGCGCTGCAGCAGTCCGGCATATTCCCTGGTTTCTTGGTCGTCCTTTACCATCATGCAGCGGCGAGCAATGTCTCGCTAAGCTCCCACAGCCGCTCGGCATCTTCGTCGACGGTAATATGCGGTGCGCAATGCATGAAGGAGGGTGAGTCTTCACCAACCAGCTGCGCGACGTCGCAATCTTCGCAATAGACGCCCGGCATGTCATCGAGCAGCGGTGACGTGGCGGCCCAAAGGCTCGTGGTGCAGCCCTGGGTCGTTGTCTTGAAAATTTCCGCAATCATCGGCGGCACCGTGCCGTCCTTGTTCAGCCACCCCAATTCGATCTGCTCTTCCTGGGGCAGGTGGCGCTGCAGCGGGGTGAAAATGCCGCCCGGATGGACCGAGAAGGCGCGACCGCCAAAGGCTTGCATACGGCGGCTCAACGCGTTGGCGAACAAGGCATTGGCGCTCTTGGCCTGGGCATAAGCCACCCATTTATTATAGTCGCTCTTCTCGAACTGGATATCATCCCACAATATGCCGTTGCGCTTGTGGGCGACCGACGACAGCGCGACCACGCGAGGCGCGGCGGCTTTCTCGAGCGAGGGCATCAGCGCTTTGGTCAGCGCGAAATGGCCCATATGGTTGACGCCGAACTGGCTTTCCCAGCCGGGCCCGACACGCTCGATCGGGCAAGCCATGATTCCGGCATTGTTGATCAGCAGGTCCAGCGAGTCGACATCGCCGGCAACCGAGGCAGCAAAATCCCGCACCGAAGCGAGATCGGCGAGATCCATTTTTGCCGAAGAGACATTGCCGTCGACGGTCGCCAGATTCTCTTTTGCTTTTGCCGGATCGCGAACCGGCACGATCACCGTCGCGCCCGCACCGGCTAAAGCACGGGTGGTCTCCAGGCCAATGCCGGAATAGCCCCCGGTGACGATGGCGGTCTTGCCGGACAGATCAATGCCGGCGAGTATTTCGTGCGGTTCGCTCTTCGCTGGAAATCCGGAGCCGAGCGGTTTCTGGTCTGCTGCTGCCATGTAGGTCCGTCCTTCTTGTTATGCCGTTCGTCCTGAGCTTGTCGAAGGACATATTTCGTCCGAGAGATGTGGTTCGACAAGCTCACCACGAACGGATCAAACAGCTGTTCTCCAACCAGATTACGCCTTCAGTCCCACAATCTCCGATACCGGCATATATTCATAGCCCAAATCTTCGGCGACCGCCTTGTAGGTTACCTGACCATTCCAGACATTCAGGCCTTGGGCCAGATGTGCGTCATCGCGCAGCGCCGCTTCCCAGCCCTTGGCGGCAATCGCTAGCGTGTGCGGCAGGGTCACATTGTTGAGCGCATAGGTCGAGGTCCGCGATACCGCGCCGGGCATATTGGCGACGCAATAATGGACGATATCGTCGACCACATAGGTCGGGTTTTCGTGGGTCGTCGCCTTGGAGGTTTCAAAACAGCCGCCCTGGTCGATTGCTACGTCGCATAATACCGAACCGGGGCGCATGGTTTTGAGCATTTCGCGTGTGACCAATTTGGGGGCTTCTGCGCCAGGGATCAGCACTGCGCCGATCACGAGATCCGCGTCGGCAACGCATTCGGCCAGATTGGCCTTGTTCGAGAAACGCGTCTTGGCGCGCGATTCAAAATGGGTGCCAACCGATTCGAGCACATCGGGATCGCGGTCGAGGATCGTCACGTCGGCGCCGAGACCAGCGGCCATTTGTGCAGCGTTGAAACCGACGACACCGCCGCCGATGATCGTCACCTTGCCGGGCGCAACGCCCGGGACACCACCGAGCAATATGCCGCGGCCGCCATGGGCTTTCTCCAGCGCGGTCGCACCGGCCTGGATGGACATGCGTCCGGCGACCTGACTCATCGGCTTGAGCAAAGGCAATCCGCCGGTGCCGGTTACGGTTTCATAGGCGATGCAGATCGCCTTGGATTTGACCAGATCGGCGGTCTGCTCGGGATCGGGCGCGAGGTGGAGATAGGTGAACAATATCTGGCCTTCTCGCAGCATCGCCCGTTCGACGGCCTGCGGTTCCTTGACCTTGACCACCATGTCGCATTTTTCGAAGACTTCGGCGGCTGTGCCGGCAATCGTCGCGCCTGCGTCGATATATTCCGCGTCTTCGGCACCAATACCCAGTCCTGCTCCGGTTTCCACCAGCACATCATGGCCGTGGGCAGTCAATTCCCGGACTGACTCAGGGGTCAGGCCGACCCGATATTCATGGTTCTTGATTTCTCTGGGGGTTCCGACGCGCATGGGGAGGCTCCTGTTTTTTTGAGTCTAGTGGCAATCAATAACAGCAAATACCGGCCTGCGCGAGACGCCTTGTAATTTTGTTGCCCTATCTTGAAACTTTCCTAATCGGCACTGGCACGGTGCAAATATTGCCATAGCCGCCATGGGCCTCGATATATTGCAGCAGCGCAGGGCTGTAGCTGGCAAGATATTCATAAGCGGGCTGCTCGGCGAGCGGCAATTCGCTGGCCAGCCGGATCGATTTGATCTCGATATGCTGAGATTTATTGGCGTAAAAACCGCCCGAGTCCGTGCCCAGCGGCAGATTCTGTAAATGCTCCAGCCCGTCGATCACCCGGCCGACCATGCCGAAAGTCGTGTCGAGACTGCGCGCCGCTTCGCCGGTGATCACCGACATTTCTGCGCCCGTTCCGGCGTCTGGCGGGTCATAATGGGCGGGCGACAATGATCCGCGACATGTGAGCGGATAATATTTCGTTTCGCCGTCGACACTCTTGCTGCCAATCGGCCAGCCGCCGCCAAAGCCGACCTTTTGCGCGCCGCCATTTTCGTAGATCATCTTCATCAGCGGCCGGATTTCGGTGCCCTGATATTCGTTGCTATAGTCGACTGCCGCTTGCAGCGCCGCCATGTCGGCATCACGCTTCACCCCGAGCGCGGCGTTATAATATTCGCTCTCCGGAACCGTCTCGAGGCCTTTGGGAAGCTTCTTGGCATCGGGGTTGCCGCCGAACTGGGTGACGAAATCCTTGGCAACGCGGTAGATTTTGGTGCCGTCCCACCAGCGGCTCTTTGCGAAGGTCCGGACGTTGCGGACGTGGCCGCCGGACAGATTGGCGGGGAGAAGCTGGATTACCGCATGGCGTTTTGTACCGTCTGCGGCATCGGGCAACGTGAGCACCATCAGGTCGGTGAGGGGGATGGGTAGCCAGTGTTCGACCGGCGCGGCGGCGAGGATTTCGGTGGGGCTTTTTTCTGCGACCTCCTCTTGCGCCAGTGCCGGAGAGGGGAATGAAAAACACGCTGCGGCCAAGACCCAAAAGGCGATGTGCGCTGATCCAAAATAGTTTTTCATGCGACTCCTTTCTTGATGAACTTTACACACTTTACACTGTTAAGAAAAAGAAAGCTTCCTGCCCTTTTGCAGGTTCCTGTGCTCCGTTCTGCGGCGAGGAATAATCTTCGGGTCACACAGAGTCACACACCCTATTATGAAGGAAAATTCCCGTGCGGAAATTGCTGAAAACCGTGGTGGGGAGGCGGTGGACAGGATTTGGAACATGAGGCCAGACTAATAGAAATTACGAGATGTAGGAAAGAGAAATTGTGCCCCTGCGCAGGGCAAATCGAGGCGGGTGTCTCGCTTTGCGGTCCATCTCGAGAAATGGCGTCTCGAGCATATGGTTCTGGATGGAATCCCGCCTTCGCGGGAGAACACAGCTACCATTATCCCCTTACCTCAGCTCACTCCCCGCTCACTCGGCGCACCGGCACCGGAATATTGCAGATATCCGCTCCGCCAGCTGGTTTGATGAAAAACGGATCACGGCGGTTGGCGCGGGCGTCGGCATATTTGGCGAAGACCTTGCTTTCGGTATTGAGATATTCAAACGCAGGTGCCGGGTCTTCATCCAATGCATCGCCCAGGCGGATCGAGGAAATCGGCACGCGCTTGCTTGCATCCTCGTAAAATCCCAACTGCCCCTTGCCGCGCGGCAGGCTCGAGAGATACTCGATCCCCTCGATGATCCGCCCGACCACGGCAATATTACGGTCGAGATGGCGCGGCGCATGGCCGATCACGGTGTAAAGTTCGGCACCGCTGCCGGTGTCGGGGGAATAGTTACGACCTACGCCAACTGCGCCGTAGCAGTGGATTGGCCAAAGACTGTTATTGCCTGAACCAAGTGGCCAGCCTAGCCCGAATAGAGCCGTTCCATAAGCATCATCCCTGTAACCCTCTTTCGCGTCGGACGCTGGATCAGAATTGTCTATGTTTGAGCTCTCGCCATCAATCGGCGTCAGTTTCGATAAGTACTCACTCTCCGGCACCGTCTCCAAACCATCCGGCAAAGCCTTCTGCTCGGTCTCGCCCGATTCCGGATTATCGTAACCGGCATCGCCCCATTGCACGACATAATTGTCCTGCACCCGGTTGATGCTGGTGCCATCCCAGAATTTTGCCTCAGCCAGCTTGCGGATATTGCGGATCCAGCCTTGCGAAAAGGGTTCCGGCATAAGCTGGATGACCACGCGGCGTGCGTTGCCTTCGGCACCGGGCGCGAGGTCCATGACCAGCAGGTCGCTCGGCGCCATCTTCACCCAGTCGCTGGCCGGGGCCGCATCTACGATGGCATTAGGGCTGGGGAACTCGGTTTTTTCGGTTTCCTGAGCCAGAGCTGGTGCGGATACGGCAAGCGCCGCCAGTGAGGCGATGGAGAGCAATTTGTTCATATAAAATTTCCCGTTTCCTGCCGTTAGTGGTGAGCCTGTCGAACCACGCTGTTCGTCGCGAGGCGTCCTCCGAGAAGCTCAGGACGAACGGTTTAAATTCCCAATATTCTGTTCCTCGGCATCCTAACCCGACACTATCGCTTGCGAAAGCCTGTTTCCCGCATTAGGGAAGCGGCGCTGTCTGATATTCGACCAGATTCACGGGTCAGACGGTATATGCGGAGACGTGGCAGAGTGGTCGATCGCGCACGCTTGGAAAGCGTGTATAGGGCAACCTATCGAGGGTTCGAATCCCTCCGTCTCCGCCAATTCACTTTCCCCGAAAGTCCCTTATAGTCCAGAAACCCGCAGAAATATTGCGTTTTTCTACTTTTCATTATCCATATTGTTCTCTATATGTTCATATGCATCCGACATAGAGTGTGGGTCTGAGTGTGGGTCTGAAAGGAGCGAGTGATGGCAAGATTGACGTCAATCGGGATCAAGAATCTTAAGGAACCTGGTCGATATTCTGACGGAGAGGGCCTGATCCTCAAATACGCAGGAAAAGGCAAAGGAAGCTGGATTGTGCGGGTCCAGGCCAATGGGAAGCGTCGGGATATCGGGCTGGGCAGTCTCGCTGATCTCGCTTTGACCGATGCGCGCGAGGCCGCGCGCGCTTTGCGCAAGGAGGTGAAAGCAGGTGTTGACGTTCTGGCCGAGCGTGAGAAAGCAGCGATGACGATCCCTACCTTTAGCGACGCGGCCAAACGCGTTCATGAAGAGCACAAAGCTGCATGGAAGAATGGTAAGCATCAGGCTCAGTGGATCAACACGCTTGAGACCTACGCTTTCCCGGCCTTGGGCGAAAAGCTCGTGTCGGAGATTGAAGGGCCAGCAATTCGTGATGTACTCTCTCCCATATGGCTGACCAAGCCCGAAACCGCAAAGCGGGTGCGGCAGCGAATCGGGTCCGTGCTGGATTGGGCATGCGCAAAAGGCTTTCGTGAGACTGAAGCTCCCATGCGTTCAGTTATCCGTGGCTTGCCACGTCAACCCAAGAAGAAAGGCCACTTCGCTGCAATGCCCTACCCCGAATTACCGGCATTCATCGCATGGCTGCGCGAGCGACAGTCGATTGGTCGTCTGGCGCTTGAATTCCTCATCCTGAACGCGTCTCGCTCCGGCGAAGTGCGCGGCGCACACTGGGCAGAGATCGATATGGAGAAGAAGCTCTGGACCATTCCCGCTGGACGCATGAAAGCCGGGACCGAGCATGTTGTCCCGCTGTCAAAAGCTGCATTGGAAGTGCTAAAGAGAGCGTTTATATTCCGTTCCCCACTGAGTAATCTGGTCTTTCCCGGTCAGAATCCGCAGCGCCTGCTGTCGGATATGACCTTGCTCAAGATATTGCGCGACAAGGGCGAGGTATACACAGTGCATGGTTTCCGTTCGTCGTTCCGCGATTGGGTTGCCGAAAGGACGAATTATCCCGGCGAAGTTGCAGAAGCCGCCCTTGCCCATACAATCGCCAACAAAGTCGAAGCAGCCTACCGCCGCACAAATTACCTCGACAAGCGTACGCCATTAATGGCTGATTGGTCAAAATTCCTGATCGGGAAAAAGTGAGCAGCCATTGTTAACCCCATTCAACCGACGATAGCCTTCCAGCGGGATATCACTTTTCTAACATATCCCGGCGTTTCGCGATTTTTGGGGATTCCCCTCGCACGTGCAACTGCTCCGGGACCGGCATTGTAAGCTGCAAGCGCAAGATGGATTGCCCCGAACTTCCCAAGCATTTCCTTTAAATATCGCGCACCCCCGTCAATGCTGGCATCGGGATCGTGCCGGTTCGCCACGCCGAGATAGCGGGCCGTCCCCGGCATTAGCTGCGCCAAACCAGCTGCCCCAGCCGGACTTATCGCCATTGGATCGAAGCGCGATTCCTGCCAGATCAATGCCTGCAGCAGCCCGGTTGGAATACCATGGCGTAATTCGGCTTTTCGAATTGCCGCTTCATATATTTTCTCTCGAAACGATGATCGAGTTGGAGAGTGAGTTATGGGCTGAGCAGCTTGCTCGAGATAAATATCTCCAGCATCCGGGCTGGCATCGTTTCTCGGCCAAATACCGTGTTGAAAGAGTTCAAAATGTGCAGTCGGAGGAAACAGCCTTTCCGCGCTTCCTGTTTCATTTCCCTGCATATTTTCACCGGCTGTCGCGCCGCCGAGTAGCGCCGCGACAGGCAACAAAATCCAATATAATTTCAGCATATTTGATCTCCATGTTGCTTCGAATCAAATAAGAACATAATGTGAATATTGATCTGTAGGAAAACGCTTTCTGCGGGTTCGAAGAGGGGAGAGAGCTTCAATTGGGGGATCAAGTTTGTTTAAAAGGATCCCGCCCCATGTCCCAAATTGTCCAAGGCCAGTCCCGGTCGTCTCTCGAAGAAACGGCTCGTGATCTTTGCAAAAAATTGAACGGCCACTGGTCAGGTACCAAGGGAATGGCCTGCTGCCCCGCGCATGATGATCATACGCCATCGCTCGGAGTGAGCATCGGTAGAAATGCAATACTCTTTCACTGTTTCGCAGGCTGCGCGCAGAGTGAAGTGCTAACTGCCTTGGCGCACCAAGGCGTGGATCAGCGCAATCTGTTCGATGGCGGCAGCGTACCGTTCGATGGACCCGCGCGCGTGGACGTCAGGCCGTCACGTGCGGCACTGCGTATATGGCGCGAAGCCCGGTATATCTCTGGCACAAGCGCCAAAGCCTATCTCGAAGCCCGAAGCATATTGGCCTCATCGCCAATGCTGCGTTTTAACGCCCAAACACCATTGGGCCCAAAAGGCATGGTCCGTTTTCTGCCGGCCATGATTGCAGCTGTCAGTCTCGACGAAGGTGTCATTGCCGTCCACCGGACATTTCTGGATGGCACGCTTCCCCGCATAGCAAACTTCGAAAAACCCAAGCGCGCGCTTGGCCGCCTCGGCGAAGGCGCAGTTCGTCTGTTTCCTCCAAAAGATGGCTGTCTTGGCTTGGCAGAAGGGGTGGAAAGCGCGCTCTCAGCGCGTGCGCTCACTGGCATTCCCTGCTGGGCAACGCTTGGTAACGAACGCTTTGGTCTTGTTGCCATCCCGGAAAGTGTGACCGAGCTCCATCTCTTTGTCGATGCCGACCAAGGCGGCGTCCTCGCCGCGAAACGCGGTCGGTCAGCCTATTTGCGAGCTAGCCGCCGAATTCTAGTCCGCACACCATCATTGCCCGGAACTGACTGGAATGACGAGCTGGTGAACTGGACGGCGCGGCGAAAGGTTTAAGAGGAAAGCAGGCTTTTTGAGGGGTGACCATGGGTCTGACAATAGCGTCAGGCCGGTCGCGCAAACCTCAGGAGGCCGCCCATGAATTTCCAGACATCCCTATTCGCCAATCCCGAATCCACTGCCGACACCTTTACGTCGGCATTCATTAAAGCCGCGCGGCAAATTGTATGTGCTCTTGGCTGTGGGCGACATCTCAAGCGGAATGATATCAATGAATTTTTTCAAACCACAACAGGCGGCAGTGATGCTGCGCATTCCTGGTCCATAGCCGACAGCAATCATGCGATCGAACTGGGCGCGCTGCTCTGGCTTCGAGAGCACAGCCGGATAGGGAGCAATTCTCCATTGGCAGAAGTTGAAGCCCGGCTTGAATGGCTAAATTCCGCACTGCCGCCCCGCCATGTGCGCAGCGAGGAGCAAAATGCGCTTCAGCAATTTTCCACGCCGCCGATACTCGGCTGGCTTATGGCAAAGGCAGCGCAGCTCTCGAAAGCTGACCTTGTCCTCGAACCATCAGCCGGCACGGGTATGCTGGCGTTATGGCCAGCTATCCATAGAATTCCCTTACTCCTCAACGAGATTGATCCCTCGCGTAGGCTTGTTCTACGCGAGCTTTTCCCGGGCGCCGCTATCTCTGCCCATGACGGCGAGCTGATCGATGACCTTCTTCCCGCAGCACCCCAGCCAACTGTCATACTCATCAACCCACCTTTTGCGCGGAGCGCCGAACGCGGCAAAGACGCCAAGACGGCGATGCGTCATCTGCGCGCTGCCTTTCGTTTGGCATCGCCGACAGCACGTATCGTTGCAATCATGCCCGAAAGCTTCAAGGCTAAAGACTTTGTTCGACGTAACGATCCGGCTGGGTTGCATCTTGATCTGGTCATCGAGGGAGCCTTTCGCCAAGTTGGTACAGGCGTGTCGGTGCGCCTGGTTGTGATCGACAAGGGCAGCAATAGGGAGTCCGCTGGCAGTCAGGTCACGACATCGCTAGGCGCACTATATGATTTGATCGCGTCCTTGCCCGCTCGGCAATCTGCTTCTGCGCTGAACCTTGTGCTACCCACGCCTCGTCGTCCATTTTTACCTCTGAGCGCTGAACAGCGAAACCGGCCGCTGGCACCCTTTGCGAACCGGGGCGCAGAAATTGCCGTTTGCGAGGCCCTCGACTATGTTGTTCTTGATAACCCGGCGGACCTGCCCGAGCAGGTGGGCATCTATCTGCCCTACCGGCCAAGCCGCGTATCGATAAAGGAAGCACCGCCGCACCCGACGCCGCTGGTGGAATCGGTTGCGATGGGTTCGGTCCCAGCGCCAATCGTCACCGCAAACCCCCTACTACCTGCTGGCTGGAAAGACAGCGGCCTCTTGTCGGAGGCGCAGTGCGAAACACTCATCTATGCCAGCGCCGCCTTTGAACGCGATTTGCCCGGTAGATTTGCACCGGATGATAAAGGCACCCAGTTAGCAATAGCCGAAGATGGTCACAGCTACCGCCAGGGCTTTTTCCTTGGCGATGGAACCGGCGCTGGCAAAGGCCGTCAGATAGCTGCGATTATCATGGAGCGCTGGCTTGCGGGCGAGCGCCGCCACATCTGGATATCCAAGAACGAAGCACTGATCGAGGACGCGCGTCGGGACTGGCAGGTGCTTGGCGGATTGCCGCTCGATATCCAGCCCTTGTCGGCGTGGAAACTTGGTCAAAAGGTTGGAAGCTCGCAAGGCATCCTGTTCGTGACCTATCCGACATTGCGCTCGGGCCGGATGGAAAGCACAAGACTTGATCAGATAATCCAGTGGGCCGGAGGTGATTTCGAGGGCGTTATCGCCTTTGATGAAGCCCATGCGATGGCCAATGCGCTTGGCAGCACCGGTAGCCGCGGACCGGTCAAGGGATCCGAACAGGGAATAGCAGGCCTTCGCTTGCAAAATCTCCTACCGCGCGCACGTGTCCTCTATGCTTCGGCAACTGGTGCTTCGGATATTGACAATCTTGGCTATGCGACGCGTCTTGGTCTCTGGGGCCCAGAAACCGCCTTTACGACCTATGACGACTTTCTGAGCAGTATCCGCGCGGGCGGTATTGCGGCGATGGAATTGGTCGCCCGTGATCTGAAGGCGCAAGGCCTCTATCTTGCCCGCGCGCTATCCTTTGCTGGCGTCGAATATGAAATCCTCGAGCATCAACTTACCGCTGCGCAGATTGCGGTGTACGATGCCTATTCAGCGGCCTGGTCAATCATCCATCAAAATCTGGAAGCCGCACTCGAGGCCACGCGCGTGGTTGACGAGGATAGCGGTGATACGCTCAACCGCAATGCCAAGGCAGCGGCCCTGTCCATCTTCGAAGGCACCAAACAGCGCTTCTTTGCACAGCTCTTGCTTTCGATGAAACTCCCGTGCCTAATTCCGGCTATCGAACAGGCGCTCGCAAATGACCAATCGGCCGTCATCCAGCTGGTATCGACATCGGAAGCAATGCTCGACCGGCGGATCGCCGAACTCAGCGATGAAGAGCGCGAAGCCCTCGGCATTGATCTATCGCCCCGCGAATATGTGATCGACTATTTGTCCAAAAGCTTTCCGGTTCGCTTGATGCAGCTGTTCACTGATGAAGAAGGCAATCTCCGCTCGGAGGCAATGAGCGATGCGCAGGGCAATCCCGTTCTTTGCAGCCGCGCGGTTGCCGCCCGTGATAGCCTCATCGAACAACTCTGTGCGCTTCCGCCCATTGCCATTGCGCTCGACGCAGTGATCGACCATTTTGGAAAACAGGCCGTTGCCGAAGTCACCGGACGCACCCGCCGGCTGATAACTGACCTTAAAGGCCAGCAGCAACTCGAACGCCGGTCGCCGCGCTCCAACCTCACCGAGGCGCAGGCCTTCATGGACGGGGCCAAGAGGATCCTGATATTTTCAGACGCTGGCGGCACCGGTCGGTCCTATCACGCTGACTTAAGCGCCCAAAACCAGCAACGCCGGGTCCATTTCCTGCTCGAACCGGGCTGGCGGGCGGACAACGCCATCCAGGGCCTTGGCCGCACCAACCGGACCAACCAGGCCTCCGCGCCTTTGTTCCGTCCTGTAACCACCGATGTCAAAGGCGAACGCCGCTTCATATCGACAATCGCGAGACGTCTGGATACGCTCGGTGCGCTCACCCGGGGCCAAAGACAAACCGGCGGTCAAAATCTTTTTGATCCGGCCGATAATCTCGAAAGCGATTATGCTCGCGATGCGCTGGGTCGCTGGTTTCATCTGCTCTATGACGGAAAGCTAGAAGCGGTCTCTTTTGCCCGCTTCTGCGAGCTGACGGGCCTGAGGCTTGAAGACACAGATGGCGGTCTCACTGACAATCTGCCTTCGATCCAGCGCTGGCTGAACCGTATCCTTGCGCTGCCGATCGCCATCCAGAACGCCATCTTCGATGAATATCTGGGGCTCATCGAGGCGCGCATCGAAGCCGCCCGCGAAGCCGGAACGCTCGATCTTGGCATCGAAACGATCGCGGTCGATAATTTTGCGATTGTTTCGGATCAGCTGCTGCGCGCCGATCCGGTATCGGGCGCGACCACGCATCTGCTCAGTCTCGATGCCGAGCGGCAACTCAAGCCGCTGCGATTTGAGCGTTTGGCGGGGTTGCATGACCTGTCCTCGCCCCATGTTCAGCCTATGCGCAATGCGCGCTCGGGCGGCGCTGCGCTTGCTATCCCGGCTCGCCGTATCATCAACGATGACGGATCGGTGACTGAGCGCAGGCGTCTCCTGCGCCCGCTCAAATCTGCCAACTGGACAATCGAAGCGCTGAGCGAAAGCCTCTGGGAACCTGTCGACCGTGAGTCATTCGAGCGCATCTGGCGCGCCGAAGAACAAGAGGCCGCCCGTCGCCGCGAGCACATGAGAATATATCTGACCACCGGGCTGCTCCTGCCGGTCTGGAACAAGCTTGGCGACGAGCATATCCATGTCGCTCGTATTGTTGCCAAGGATGGACGCGCGCTGATTGGCAGGCAGGTTGATGCCGCCGATCTTGCAGCGATTTCAGAAAGCTTCGGTCTTGCGCATTCAGGCAGCGTTCCGGCCAGTGATATCGCAAATCTGGTCATGACAAATGGCAAGCCCATAGCGCTCGCCAGCCATGACGCGCTCGTTGTGAAGCGATCGCTGGTCAATGGATCGCAGCGCATTGAGCTTACTGGTTTCAGTCCCCAGCGCCTCGACTGGTATAAGGCAAAGGGCTGTTTCACCGAAATCATCCGCTACCGCACACGGCTATTCGTGCCGACGAATGAGGCTGCTTGCATTTTGACCAATCTCGCGGTCTGACTGGTCATAGCGCTTTCACCAAATTGAGCCGAACCGGCGTAAAACCGGCCCCAAAAGCCTTGAGAGAAGAGCGATGCTCGGGGGTTTATGAACCTGCCTTTCGGGCTGGTTCGTCCATCTCAATCAGGAGTAAATATCATGATCCAGTCTATTGCATTGAACAAACTCGTTCCCAGTCCCCGCAATGTGCGCAAATCTTCCGATCCAGCAGCTGACGCGCAGTTGAAAGCCGATATTGCAGCGCGCGGTCTGCTGCAGAATCTTCTTGTCCGCTCAGCACGGCGCGGAAAATTCGAGGTCGAAGCCGGTGGCCGCCGTCTGGCAGCCCTCACGTCTTTGGCCGAAGAGGGCGTGTTGAAGAAAAATATGCCGGTCACTTGCCTGGTGATCGAAGGCGACGAACACGAAATGCGCGAAGCCAGCCTTGCGGAGAATTTTCAGCGGTTGCAGATGAACCCCGCCGACGAAGCGCAGGCTTTTGCAGCAATTATCGAAGCGGGCGCATGTGCAGCGGATGTTGCGCGCCGTTTCGGCGTCACCGTGCGATTTGTGGAGGGCAGACTGCGGCTCGCTGCGCTTGCGCCTTGCGTCTTTGAAAGTCTGGCTGCCGGAGAAATCACGCTGGATATCGCCAAAGCCTATGGAGCAACTTCGGATATCGATCGGCAAGCTCAGGTATTTGCCGAGGTTCAGGACGCCTATTATCAAATCACCGCCGACAGTATTCGCCGCATGGTACTCGAACGCAGCGTCCGCGGTAGCGATCCCCGGGCTATTCTTGTCGGCCGCGACGCCTATATCGGTGCTGGTGGCCGCATTGAGCGCGAACTGTTTGACGACGAAGCAAGCGAGAGCTGGCTCGATATCACTTTACTTGAGGAACTGGCGGCCAGAGCCATGGACGCAGCGGCACAAGCAAAAGCCGGCGAAACCGGTCTTGCCTGGGTCAAACCGACACTCGACTGCTATGTCAGCCATGAGCTCGTAGGCGGTCTTAGTCGGCTTCCTGCTGAACCAGCACCGTTGGAGGCCGCCGAAACGGCACGTCTGGGTGAACTCGAAGCCGCCTACGACATCCAGGCAGCGATTTTGGAAGATGAGGATAGCGCCGAAGACGAGGTGATGAAGGCAGAATCCGAACTTGCCATAATCGACAAGGAACTGCGCGCCCTTAGCAATCGCCCACCCATTCTTGCCGAAGAGCTGAAACAAGATGCGGGCGCGTTCCTCATCCTCTCACGCGAGGGTGAACCGATGCTGGTGCCCCAATATTATAGCGCAAGTGAACCGGATAATGCGGACGACGGCGCGCTTGAGCCCGTCGCAAGCGAATCCCAAGATGCAGGCAAACCTGCAATATTGTCCCAGCGCCTTCTTGATGAACTCTCGATGCAGCGCCGCGATGTTCTCGCGCTCTATCTTGCCAGTGATCCTGCGCTCGCGCTCGATCTTCTGGTCTTCACGCTCGCTGACCAGGATAGTCATGATTGGCAGAAGGCCAAAGCGCTCACAATTTCCGGACCAGTCGCACATGGCCCGGTGGCGGGATTTGAGGCGAAGGACGCGCCAGCTACCGCAGCGCTTGCAGAAACATCGGCTGCATTGGATGAAAGCTGGCGCAGCGGTGACGGAGAAGTCGCTCGCTTCCTCTTGTTCCGCGGTCTTACAGACGATGCCCGCGGCCAATGGCTTAGCCACGTGGTTGCACGCACGCTAGTCGCTAGCTTGGCGGTAACTGGCGAGCGCCAAAATCCGCTGCACGACTGTCTGGGCAGCATGCTCGGTATCGAAATGGCGCATTGGTGGCGGCCAACTGCAGCCAATTATTTTGACCGGATACCCAAGGCGCGCACCCTTGAGGCGTTCGATGCTGTCGGCGGACCTGAACTTGTTAGCCGCTACGCTGCGTCCAAAAAGGCAGATCTGGCCGCGACTGCCGAACGCATCTTCTCCGGCAACTTCATTGCCGAAGCAGGCGTGAAGGAACGCGCATTGGCATGGGTGCCCGCTGTCATGGCTTTCCCGCCGCTTAGCTCCGCAGGCGATTCAGGAGATTGTCCGGACGCTCACGATGCCAGCGACAAGGAGATAGCCGAACAAGCGGCCTGACGTCCTCCTGACAGGTTTGTTTGCTCGGCTGAGGCGGTCCATCCCGATGGGGATGGGCCGCCTTTTCGCTTGCCCGCATCGATCGGCCGCACTTCACAAGCCCGGTACCAATCCAGAGGGAAGAGGAGAGAGCGGCTTTTTGCCGACATGAACCGGACATTCTCGTCCGGAGATTTCAGGAGAAAAGCCATGTATAAGAAAAAAGCCACTAACCGCCGTCATTCACGGCAAAACGCGGTGTCACCTGCCCAGCGCATCACAGCCGCGATTATAGAAAAACTTGAAGCTGGTACCAGGCCCTGGGTTCAGCCATGGCGCGGCATTCCTCTCTCCCGGCCCTTGCGCAGCTGCGGAACGCCCTATCGAGGCATGAATGTTTTCTGGCTCTGGATGGTAGCCGAATCTGCAGGATTTTGTTCGCCCTACTGGATGACATACCGCCAATGCGCGAAGCTCGGCGGACAGGTCCGTAACGGCGAAAAATCGACCATCGCCATATTCTATAAAAGCTATACCAAAGAAGTTGAAGCAGCGGATCATAGTGAGGTGCAGGAAGAAGCGCGCCGTGTTCTTAAATCCTATGCCATTTTCAATGCCGATCAATGCGACGGTCTGCCGGAGCGCTATTATCCAAAGGCTGAACTGCTTGAGATTGAACCCGAAGGGCGCGCAGAAAATCTGGATCAATTTTTTGCGCGCATCGGGGCCAATATCCGCGAGTATGGCAGCAGTGCTTATTACGAGCCATTAGCAGATCGCATTACCATGCCGCCAAGAAGTCTGTTTGATGATCAGAACCAGTTTTTCGCTACCCTTGCCCATGAAGCGACCCACTGGACCGGACATAAATCACGCTTAAATCGCAATCTTAAAAACCGCTTTGGCAGCGCTGCCTATGCCGCAGAAGAACTGGTAGCTGAACTTTCAAGCGCCATATTGGGCGCAGAGCTTGGCTTGCCGGTAAGTCATCTTGATAATCATGCGAGCTACATCAGCCACTGGCTCAAGCTGCTGAAATCAGATGACCGCGCCATGCTGACTGCAGCTGCACGGGCCGAAGAAGCCGCATCGCTTCTGCTGCGCCTCGGCGGCAAAGAGCAGATGAGTGCGCAGGATAGCGACGCTGCATTTGCCGAAGCAGCCTGAAGGAGAATAGATCATGGGACGTTCAGTGAGCTATCCAACCGGCGCCATCACTGCCTATCAGTTTATCGAAGCAGGCGATGATCATTGGGACCTGGAATATGAAGCGATTGTCGAGAATATTATCCATCAGGCCAAACAAGCTTTTCCGTCACTTAACCTCTATAATGGCTGGCGCGGACGCGAGGATCGCATCCTGCTGCGCAACGCTTTTGCTGATTTTGGTATCTCGGTATATTGCGGTCTCGCAGCCATCTGGATCACAGCGCGTGATGACAATCGCTATTGGGACAAAGATAGCATTGCTCCCTTGAAGGGCCGCACAGATCAATGGCTTTCCCAAATTGAAGCCCGCTTTCTGGTGATGTTTTCCCATTATCGTTGTATCGGCCGTTTCTCGAATGGCGAAGCCATATATGAGCCAGTGTCTGGCTGATGCGATACGTTCCTTAACTGCTCGCTACCGGTACGTTTTGGCATGAACTTGCTATTGCCCTCTAATCATTGCGTGCTGGCTGCAGCGCTGCTCACCCCTTGCCTCCTGTCAGGACAGGCCCTTGGACCGGTCGGCAGCCAGCCGCAACCTCAAAGGACTGCGGCCCGTGTGGCCCGCGCCAGCCTTGCCTTTGAGGTTTCCCGCCGTTGGCGGTGCGGCATGTCTGCCTATTCCCGGTCCGATGCGGGCACTGCCGGAGGCAACAGCGCGTCGCAATCCCGCTGCCCGCTTTGCTTCCAAGTTCAGGAGGCAAAACCATGTATGACAATTTTACCCGGTCGCTGTCAGGACTTGATCTTTCAGGTCTGTCGATCACCACGCCGCCATTTGGCCCCACAGATTTTCCATGTGAAAACGCGATCCAGCAGACGCTTGCCGGCGTCTGGTCTGATCTCTTTGCGCTTTTCAGCGATACCGCTCTGGAAGCTGATGGCGAAGACATCGCGTGGGGCTTCGTCAATCTCTTTCACCGCGCCGCTTCGCGCAAATCCTCGGCTGTCGACCGCGCAACCGACGAAATCCGGGCGCTTCTTGCAAGCGCCGACGGATCAGAAATCCACAGTTCCAATCTCGAAGAACAGATCGAACGCGCACAGGCTGCTGAAGCAAGCATGATTGCCTTTGAGGCCATGCGCGAAACGGCTGCCTCTCTCTATATCCATGAAACCGGCTCGTCCTGGAAGCCGATGACCGGTTCCCGGCCAAATCATGCCAAAGGCATCACATCAGCGGTGATCAATGGCCGTGATTTTCTCCGCGCTCGCGCGCAAAGTCGGAAGAAAGCCCATATTCCCGAAGGTACGCCAGTAATTTTCGCTGGCGGCCGAACAAAACAAAACAGCACTGACGATGCGAAGCGATTTGCCGAAAATATATGGGAAACACTCGACAAGGTATCGGACTGTGTTCCCGATATGGTTCTTGTCCATGGCGGCGACACCAAGGGGGCAGATCGCTTAGCCGCGTCCTGGGCGGAACGTCGCGGTATTCAGCAGCTAGTATTCGCGCTCGACCGTCGCCTCGGAGCCCGGGCAGGATTTAAGCGCAACGAGCAGATGCTCTCCCTCAATCCGCGATATTTGATAGCCTTTCCTGGTACAGGTGTTCTGGAACGTCTTGTCATTGAAGCCAAGACGCGCCGCATAACGGTTGTGGACCGCCGCGGCCTGCTTGGGACTTCTCCAAATTCGCCTGGGTGAGCGATTTTTAAACATGCAGTACCAAAATTGCCCAGTTTGCGACATCTTCGACAGCCCGTTCATTGTCTACAACCGGCTATTCAATTAGGTAGTGTGAAATGGCTTGGTGTGGGCGGTAGCGGACTGTTGGGTTTCGTGCGATTCCAAGTCGAAAAGCAGTCGTTAGAATTACTCGCCGAACCTAAGATGTGGCAGCCGGAGATAGCGTTCAACATCGGCCTCTTGAGGTTTCCCTCGTATGCCCTTGCAGATCGGGCAATCGGCCGTCGGTTCGTCCTTACTAACCAAGACCTTCGACTCCCAGCCGCGATATTCCTGCAATCTAGTCGGCTCTCGCATGCCCGTGACGGCCACCATAAATTCAGTCGCGGCGATGCTGGCAATCACGCCATTGATCGGCGAAACTGAAGGGCCCTTTTCTTCCAGCGCACCTTGGGGAATCCCGTAGATGGCATCTTCACGCTCGCGCTGCTCAGGAGTTTCGAAGTAGCGTCGAACCTCGCGGCGGTCGAGTAACCCCATACACTCCAAGCAGCCGTTGCCATTGAGAGACACGCAGACACGACCGCCGTAAATTCCCGGTTCAGGCACGTCAGAGGCCAGATCGATATAGGGCTTATCGTAGACGGCACTAAGCTCGTTCAAGATCGCCCTCGGTCCGTCCTTGTCGAAACAGCCGACGATCCAATCAGCTTCTCGCGCAGCCGCAAAAACCTCCGCAGAAACTAGATTGAATGGGAGGGGTTGCACATCAACCTCTGGATTGATTTCCTTCACCGTCCGACAGACGAGATCGACCTTCGCGCTGCCGGGCACAGGATCATCAAACCGTGCTCCCACAAATCGGTTGCGGTTGGTTTCGTCTAGTTCTTCTGCATCCGCCGCCATCACACGCTTAACCCCCAACAGAGCGAGGTGTTGTGCAAAGGGGCTGCCGAGACCGCCCGCGCCAACGAGAAGAACGCTGGTCTCGCAAAGCCTCTGCTGGCCTTCTGCACCGAAGAGTAGCATGCTGCGGTGGTAGCGGTCGGACATACCACTCACAGTCAGCCTCCCAAAGAGTTGTTAGTAGGATGCAAAAGCCGAGACCCGGTGCGGATGCCTTCAAGCGGCTTGGCTATTTTTGGATCAATGCGCCAAACCAATGCGTCGAAACCGCTCTGTGCGACTACGATCGCGAAATATGGGCGCTTCTTCAAACGCCACCACATGTAAGGGACAGTTTCGCTCAGCCCACGCCTGTCTGCCCATGAGAATGCCGCTGGAAACGGCCCCGGATGGGAATGCATCTCAACGAGCGAGGCATCAAGGTCATGCGCCTGCTTTATGAGCTTGGCACGCACTTCATCATCTAATTCAAGATAGTCGTTTTCCTGAGCAGCGAAATCGACTGACGTAAGTCTTTCTGAGGCCACAACCTCGAAAACGTTCTGATCGTCAGGAGTTGGTCGCGCGAAGAGGAAGGCCGCTTGCTCTCGCCCACTCTGCGGTGGGAGAAGATGACTGATCAACCCATCGTAAAGCGATTCTGACATGGCAAGGATAGTCATTAGGCGCCCTCCTTCAGACGTTGGGCGAAGCTGCGGACCCAGGCCAAAAGATTAGCCCCCTTTTCCACATCGCTAGTGGGGTGCCAGCCGTCCGGGCTCCAAGAGAAGTGCTGCCATTCGCCGGCGAAGGGATATGCTATTGGCGACCCCGTGTTCTGTGGGGGCTTGCCCCGGAAATTGATGCCAGCGGGAGCTGCAAAGCCATAGGGCTCCCCTGTTGGATATGTGGCGACAACCTTGAAGACGATAGGCGCTTCGGAGATCGGTTCATCCTTGATTCCCCAACCAGGTGGGAAGGCGTAGGCAGGGAGACGGAACCAATCCTCCCCGCCGTGTTCCAAATGTTCGATGTCAGGAAATCGCTCTCGAAGCAGCGCAAGCTCCTGCTCTATCCGAAGCCTCATCAGCCGCGCTTCCACTTGTGCTTCTTGCTGAAACCGCGACCGGGCTTGATCTCGACCACCTCGCCCGGCGAGAGCGTCCGTTCATTGTTGTCGGCATCGATCTCGATGACACCCTGACTGAGATCCCAGCCACCGAGTTCAGCAATCTGTTCGGTCGTGATTGTGGGCTCTTCCCACGGCACCACCGTGCCTTCGATGTCAAGAAAGTAGTTCGGGCCGAGGTTCTTTTCGGGCTTAGCCATGGTTGCATTCCTTCCATAATCGGGACATTGTGTCCTCACCACTTACTGCTCTTCAACCTAGCAAGTTCGGACACCAATTTTTTTTTTGGCCTTTGTGTCCGAATGTATGCCGGGGCGGAGCAGCATAAGTGAAGGAGAGAAGTGCTAATGGACGCCGCGGCGAGCAGCGTAGAATATTACTTGCCAGAGGAAGTGCTAGAGAGGCTTAATGCTATCTCTGACGCTGATGTTGCTCGTCTTGTCGGAATATCCCGTCGCCTGGCAAGGAGCGGTCTCTCTTCAGATGACTTGTTGCAAGAGACCTTTAAGCGGGTTTTGGAAACTGAGAAGCCTCGCAGGTGGCCAAGAGACCTTGACCTTGGACCTTTCTTCTTCGGGGTAATGCACAGTATTGTCGTAAGCGAGAGCTGTAGGCCGCCTTGCGCGTTGTGCCATTGAAGGGTTGAAGG